>NZ_JBYUNP010000002.1:0-1367237 GCF_058133635.1 Rhodococcus sp. Z6_132 | reverse complement strand
CAGCGCCGATGGTACTGCACCCGACAGGGTGTGGGAGAGTAGGACGCCGCCGAACATCATTTGCACCACCACGAAAGAGGATCCCCATGCGGGGATCCTCTTTCGTGCGTTCCGGGGCCCGTTATGAGCGGTCACCTGTTCCGCCACTGTGACGAAGCTGGGAGCCCCGGCGGGGTGGGGCGGCGGGGAGTACACGGACGACTGCCCTACCCTTGCGGGGTGCGTCTAGTGATTGCTCGTTGCGAAGTGAACTACGTGGGTCGGCTGACCGCCCACCTCCCGAGCGCCATCCGGCTGTTGCTGGTGAAGTCGGACGGGTCGGTGAGCATCCATGCCGACGACCGTGCCTACAAGCCGCTGAACTGGATGAGCCCGCCCTGCTGGCTCAGCGAGACCGACGGGCTCTGGACCGTCACCAACAAGGCCGGCGAGACGCTGGCGATCACCATCGAGGAGATCCTGCACGACTCCAGCCACGAGCTGGGGGTGGACCCGGGCCTGGTGAAGGACGGCGTGGAGGCGCACCTGCAGGTGCTGCTCGCCGAGCACGTGCAGACGCTGGGGGAGGAGTACACCCTGGTGCGCCGTGAGTACCCCACCGCGATCGGCCCCGTCGACCTGCTGTGCCGCACTGCCACCGACTCCTCCGTGCCCACCCGGACGCGAAGCCGAGGAGCCGCTGGCGACGCTCCCGCCCCCCGCTACGCCGCGGTGGAGATCAAGCGCCGCGCCAACATCGACGCCGTGGAGCAGCTCACTCGCTACCTCGAGCTGCTCAACCGCGACACCTCGCTCGCTCCCGTCAGCGGAGTGCTGGCCGCCCAGATGATCGCCCCGCAGGCCCGGACCCTGGCCGAGGACCGCGGCATTCGCTGCGTGGTGCTGGACTACGACGCGCTCCGCGGCCGGAGCACCGAGGGCACGCTCTTCTAGTCAGTAGCTGGTGGAGCCGTCGTTGGTGTTCCACGTCGCCACGGCCCAGATGATCACCACGTCGATGGCGATGAGGACGATCGACCACACCGGGTAGTACGGCAGCCACAGGAAGTTCGCGATGATCGAGATCGCGGCGATGAAGATGGCCACCACCCGCGCCCAGGTCGCTCCGGTGAACAGGCAGAAGCCGGTGATGGCCAGCAGCGCACCGACGATGAGGTGGATCCACCCCCACGCCGTGGTGTCCAGGGTGTAGACGTACTCGGGCCCGACGATGAGGATGTCGTCGTCGGCCAGCGCCGACAGGCCCTGCAGGAACTGCAAGATGCCCACGGCCACCAGCAGCACCGCTGCGGCGATGGTGGCCCCCGCGGCGAAGCCCTGGCTGACGTCGTCGTTGCGGGGGCGCTGGGCGGCGGCACCGGTTCGGGGTGCGGAAGGGTTCTCAGTCACGGGGAGCTCCTCGGGTTGGTCGCGGCATACCTCCCCGCCCACAGTTCGCTCGACGAACCTCCCTGGCATCACCCGCCGCGGGTGAGTTCTTCGGATGACCTTGCACAAGTCGGGCACACGGCTCAGATGAGCTGCAGCTCGCGGGCCCGGCGCACCGCCTCGTTGCGCCGCCGCACCGCGAGCTTGCGCAGGACGCTGCGCACGTGGGTGCGCACGGTGTGCACGGAGATGTACATCCGCGCCGCGATCTCCTCGGTGGACAACAGGTCCGACAGGTGCCGCAGCAGCTCCAGCTCTCGGTCGCTCAACGCGTCCACGCACGAGGCCCCGGGCGGAACCTCGGACGGGGACAGCTGGGCAGTGGGGTCGGCCGGGTTCGGCGCCCCGTCCCGGTGCAACCACCCGGCGGCGGCTCGCAACCGCGGATCCGTGCTCAGCACCTGCCGCAGGGCGCCAGGGGCCTCCACGAACGGGCGCCGCGCCAGCTCGGGCTCGGCCAGGGCCAGGGCGCGCTCGGTGTGCTCCACGGCGGAACCGGTGGCCCCGCCGGCGAGGTCGGCTGCGGCGGCGTCGATCCAGCCCTGCACCTGCACGTCCAGGTCGGCCGCGTCCTCGGGCAGCTGCCGCGCCGGGGCCGCGGTGCCGGTGCGGGCGGCGACCTCCGCGAGGGCTCGGGACCGCACCGCCTCGGCGCGCGTGCTGCCCCGGGCGGTGGCCGCTGTCGCCACCGCGTCGTGGGGGCGACGGCGGGCCAGCTGCACCAGGGCCAGCTCGACGGTGGCCCACTCGCGCACCCAGGCGGGCCCGGGCGCAGCCGCGCCCTGCTCGTCGGCCAGTGCGCGCTCAGCCTCGGCCAGCCGGCGGTGCAGCCGGTGCACCCGTGCCCAGGTGGCGGAGACCAGCGGCTGCAGCCACGAGCTGTCGTCCAGCCGGTCCTGTGCTACCCGCACCCAGTGCTGAGCCGCGGGCAGTGCGTGCTGCTCGGCGTGCACCCAGGCCAGCGCCAGTGCCGGCGTCGCGGCCCGGTCGGCCGAGCTCAGCCCGGCGCGCTCCGCGAGGTCCTCGGCCGTGCTGGCCAGGCGCAGTCCGCTGCCCAGCTGCCCGCGCAGCGCCTCGAGCAGGGCCAGGTCGCCGACGCACTCCCGCTGCATCCGTTCGGCCTGGTCGGTGTCGCTGAGGGCCAGGGCCGCGCGCAGCTCGTCGACGGCCGCCTCCACCCGGTCACCACCCAGCCCGGTGCGGGCCCGGGCCCACCCTGCGAGCGTCTGCGCCGTGGGGTCACCACCGTCGTCGGGCACCTCCCCGGTGACCAGGGCGTGCACCGCGGCTGCGGAGGTGGCCAGCGGCGACGAGGCCGTCGGGTCCAGCGCCAGGGCACGGAGCCGGCCGACGTCCGCCGTGGACACCGCACCGCGTGCCCGCACCGTCCGGGCCGTGCGCAGCACCGCGGCCGCGTCTCCGTGAGTGTGCTCGGGCAGGGCGGTCAGCAGGGTGTGAGCGGCACCGTCCTCGCGCAGCAGCAGCGCTCCCGCGCCGACGCCCTCGACCAGCAGCTCCGCCACGTGCGCCCAGTCCCCGGCAGCACCGGCGTGCTGGGCGGCGGCGACGGGGGAGCGTGCGGCGGCGAACCACCCGGCGCACCGGCGGTGCAGCTCGGGCACCACCGACGCCGACTCCGCCTCCAGCAGGTGGCGCAGGCACCGGCGAAACAGCGGGTGCACCTGGTAGGCGCCGGTGGAGGTGGGGCAGCGCTCCACGAAGGCGTTGGCCCGGGCCAGCGCGGCCAGGGTGCGGCGGCTGTCGGTGCGCTCGGTGAGCAGGTCCAACAGCTGCGGCCACACCCGCTCGGAGACGCTGGAGCGCAGCAGCGCCCGCTGGACCTCGGGTGGTTGTACCTCCAGCACCTCCGCCCGCAGGTACTCGCTGATGCTGCCGTCGTCGTGCTCCAGCGCCTGCAGGCAGCGCAGCGGGTCGGCGTCCTGGCCGAGGGCGGCTGCGGCCAGGCGCACCCCGGCTGCCCATCCCTGCGTCCGCTCCACCACCGTCTGCACGACCTCGCGGGACGCCGGCGCCCCCGCGGCCGTGAGCAGGGCCTGCGCCTCCGCCACGTCGAGAGCCAGCGTGGCGCTGCGAACCTCGGTCATGGCGCCGGCAACCCGGTAGCGGTGCAGCGGCAGCCGCGGGTCCCCGCGGGCGCACAGCACCAGCCGCAGGCGTGCGCCGGCGTGGCGCAGCAGGGTGTCTAGCCCGCGGGCGAGCGCACGGTGCTGCAGGTGCTCGGCGCCGTCCAGGACGCACACCAACGGGTGCGGGCAGCGCAGCAGGTCCGCGGCCAGCGCCTCGAGAAAGCCCGCGGTGTCCTCCGGGCGCAGTGGCGGGGCCGCGGTGCTGGGCAGCTGCACGCCGGTGCTGGACAGGGCAGCGGCCAGGTAGGCCCAGAACGAGGCGGGCTGGTCGTTGGTGTCGTCCACGCTCAGCCAGGCCACCGGCCACGGCAGCGGGTGGGCCCGGGTCCAGGAGGCGGCCAGCACGGTCTTGCCCGACCCCGGTGGTGCGCTCACCAGCGTCAGCGGCGTCTGCTGCACGCCTGCGGTGAGCAGGTCCAGCAGCCGTGGCCGCACCAGCGGATCGGCCGGGTAGGGGCTCGGGTGCAGCGTGGTGGCCAGGACCGGGACGGAACCCGGCTGGTCGGCCCCACCCTCGCTCGCGCCTGCCATGTCGCCCAGACACCCGTCCGTTCGTCCGCGCTGGTCAGCGCCCCAGCCCGCAGGTGCGCCGCACCTCCCACGCTACGCGGGGGCTGCGGCGCACTACGCTCCCGAGATGCCCACCCCCCTGGTGTTCCGGGCGCCGATGCACTCCCGCCGGGAGGACGCCGGCCCCGGTCCCAGCGTCGCTCGCGCCCTGGCCCTGGGGGTGTGCGGGACGGGCGGAGTGCTGAGCCTGGTCCCGGCCGACCTCGCCACCGCCGCGGAGCGTGCGGCAGCCGAGCTCGACGAGCGCACGGCACGGCGGCTGGAGCGCTTCGGCGCCGTCCCCGACGGGTCGTTCGTGTGGACGCGCGACGCAGAGGGCAGCTACTGGCTGGGCCGGCTGGACGGTCCGTACCGCTACGACGGCAGCCCCGAGGCGGCGGCGGTGGACCTGGTGCACGTGCGCGACTGCCAGTGGCGGGAGACGCCGGTGCCCGAGCTCGAGGTGCCCGCAGCCACGCTGCAGACCTTCGCTCGCGGCGGGCGCAACTTCCAGCAGACCCACGACGAGAGGGTGGCCGAGCAGACGGCACGGCTCTGGTCCGACCCACGCTGATCGCGGCGCCGATCTGTGGGAACATGCTGATGGCTACTCGGCGGTAACAAGCGTTGCCGTCGCCCTCGACGAATCGGGAGACCTGAGACGTGGCGCGCGAGTTCTCGACCATCGGAGTTGTCGGCCTGGGCACCATGGGTGCGGGCATCACCGAAGTACTGGCCCGTAGCGGCTTCAGCGTGGTTGCCGTGGAGCACGACGCGGCCGGTCAGGAGCGGGGTCGTCAGCACCTCGACCACTCCACCGAGCGTGCGGTGACCCGCGGCAAGCTCTCCGCCGAGGACCAGCAGGCCATCCTGGGCCGCATCACCTTCAGCACCGACCTGAGCGACCTCGCCGACGCCGACTTCGTCATCGAGGCCATCCCGGAGAAGCTCGCGCTCAAGGCCGAGCTGCTCAAGAAGCTGGACGAGATCGTGCGTCCCGAGGTCATCCTGGCCTCCAACACCTCCTCGCTGTCGATCACCGAGCTGGGCGTGCAGACCCAGCGCCCCGGCCGCGTGGTCGGCATGCACTTCTTCAACCCCGCGCCGGTGCAGGAGCTCGTCGAGGTGGTGCGCACGGTCGTCACCGAGCCCGACGTGATCGACGACGTCACCGCGCTGGCCGAGAAGATCGGCAAGACCCCCGTGGTCATCGGTGACCGTGCGGGCTTCATCGCCAACGCCCTGCTCTTCGGCTACCTCAACCACGCCGCGCGGATGCTGGAGGCCAAGTACGCCAGCCGTGAGGACATCGACGCCGGCATGCGCTACGGCTGTGGCTACCCGATGGGCCCGCTGGCCCTGCTCGACCTCATCGGACTGGACACCGCCTACGAGATCCTCGACTCGATGTACCACCAGTCGCGCAACCGGCTGCACGCCCCGGCCCCGCTGTTCAAGCAGATGATCACCGCCGGCCTGCTCGGCCGGAAGTCCGGCCGCGGCTTCTACACCTACGCCGCACCGGACTCCTCCGAGGTCGTCGCGGACGCCTCCACCGCGGCCGCGGCCGTGGACGAGAGCGTGCCCACCCGGACGATCTCCTCGGTCGGCGTGGTGGGCACCGGAACCATGGCCACCGGCATCGTCGAGGTCTTCGCCAAGGCCGGCCACGACGTGCTGCTGCGCGGCCGCACCACGGAGAAGGCGCAGGCCGCCGTGGGCGCCGTGCAGAAGTCGCTGGACCGCGCGGTGAAGAAGGGTCGGCTGTCCGAGGCCGACCGCGACACCATCCTGGCCCGGGTGACCCCCACCGCGGCGCTGGAGGACTTCTCCACCGTGGACCTGGTGGTCGAGGCCGTTGCCGAGGACCTCGAGGTCAAGCGCTCGGTGTTCACCACCCTCGACGAGGTGTGCAAGCCGGGCGCGATCCTGGCCACCACCACCTCCTCGCTGCCGGTGGTGGAGTGCGCGGCCGCCACCAAGCGCCCCGGCGACGTGGTGGGCCTGCACTTCTTCAACCCGGCACCGGTGATGAAGCTGGTGGAGATCGTGCACACCGTCTCCACCGACGCCGACGTGATCGCCACCGCCCAGAAGCTGTGCCTGGACCTGAAGAAGGTGCCGGTGCACTGCGGTGACCGTGCCGGCTTCATCGTCAACGCGCTGCTGTTCCCGTACCTCAACGACGCGGTGAGCATGCTCGAGGCGCACTACGCCAGCGCCGACGACATCGACACGGCCATGCGCCTGGGCTGCCGCCTGCCGATGGGGCCGTTCCAGCTGCTGGACGTGGTGGGCCTGGACGTCTCCCTGGCCATCGAGAAGACGCTGTACAACGA
This sequence comes from Rhodococcus sp. Z6_132, assembly GCF_058133635.1. Lineage (NCBI taxonomy): Bacteria > Bacillati > Actinomycetota > Actinomycetes > Mycobacteriales > Nocardiaceae > Rhodococcus > Rhodococcus sp. Z6_132. The sequence goes on along the minus strand of NZ_JBYUNP010000002.1, from coordinate 1,360,774 downwards.
GTTCCGCGACGCCGGCCTGGCCCCGGCGCCCCTGCTGGAGCACCTGGTGACGGCGGGTCGCCTGGGTCGCAAGACCGGCAAGGGCTTCCGGGACTACAGCTAGCCAGCTCTGGTCAGCGAGAACAGTGCCCCGACACAACCACCCCCGGCGCCGCAGCGGTCCCACCTCCGCTGCGGCGGCCAGGGGTGTCGGGGCTGGGGGGTTCGGGGCCAGGGGGTTCGGGGCCAGGGGTTTCGGGGCGGGCACCCGTTCCGAGAGCGGGCCGGACGGCGAGTGGGCCGTCCGGCCCGTCCCTGCGTCGGGGGCCGGAAAGATCTACCGGTGCCCGGGCTGCGACCACACCATCGCCGCCGGGGTCGCGCACGTGGTGGCGTGGCGGACTGATGACCCCGCAGGTGTGGAGGACCGCAGGCACTGGCACAACGGGTGCTGGGCGGGCCGCGGACGGCGTGGCCTGACCCGCCGCTGGTCGTGAGGGTGAGCTGACCGGCTAGCGGGGCTGACCCGCCGGCTGCTCGGCACCAGAGCGCGGCGACGGCCGGGGCTTGCTCGTCGCAGAGCCGGGCTCGTCCTGCTCGGACTCCCCCTGCTCGGGGTGCTGCCCACCCACGCTGCCCCGTCCGGCCGTGTCGGGTGCGCCGCTGGGCTGAGGTGCGACTGCTGCCTCGACCTCGGCCTCCTCCGCCGTGCGGGCCGCGGCCGAGGCTGAGGCGCTGGTGTAGTCGCCGGCCAGCTGGACCGCCTCGTCGTGCGGCGCCGCCAGCATCGCGGGCAGGTCCGCGAGGACGTCCCGAACCGCGACCAGCTGCTCGCCCACCCGCTCCCGCAGCGCGGCCAGCTCACGCACCTTCTCCTTGGCGGCCTCGGTGCGCTGCTCGGCCTGCTCGGTGGCGCGCTGCAGCCGCCGCTGGGCCTCGGTGGTGGCGTCGCGGACGCGGCGCTCGGCCTCCGCCTTGCTCGTCGCCTCCTGTGCCTGCACGGCGCGGATCGACTCCGAGCGGCGCGAGGACATCGCCAGCTCGAAGTCCTCCTGGACCCGCTGCTGGCGGGCGTCCTCCTCGTGGGCGATGCGGGCGGCCTCCGCCTCGGCACTGCGCACGATCTCGGTTGCCTCGTCGTTGGCCTTGCGCATGGTGGAGGTGTGCTGGTTCTCCATGGCCGCTCTGCGGTGGTCGGCCTCCCGGATCTGCTGGTCCCAGTGCGCCTTCAGCTCGGCGATCTGGCGGGCGCTCTCCTCCTGCAGGACGGCGACGTCGTGCTCGGTGGTGGACCTGAGCTCGCGGACATCACGCTCGGTGACGCGCTTGAGCTCGGCCACCTCCCGCTCGGAGTCGGCCCGCCAGCGAGCCACCTCCTGCGCGGCGTGCGCCCGCAGCTCGCCGACCTCCTGCTCGGTCACCGAGCGCAGCTCGGAGGCCTCCCGCTCGGTACGGGTGCGCAGCTCGGTGGCCTCGCGCTCGGACCGCGTGCGCAGCTCGGTGGCCTCCGCGCGGAGCCAGAGGATCTGCTGCTCGGAGCGCTCCCGAAGGTCGGCCACGTCCTGCTCGGCGCTCGCCCGGATCTCGGCAGCCTCCTGCTCGGCCACTGACCGCATCTCCGCGGAGTCGGCCTCGGCCCGCGCCTTGATCTCGGAAGCCTCGTCGTGGGCCAGGCGCAGCATCCGCAGCATGCGGTCGCTGAGCCCAGCCGTGCTGTCCAGGCCGGACACGATGCTGTCCAGCTGGCTGCTGAGGTTCTCGACCTCGGCGCGGGCCTCCTCCAGCTGGCTGGAGAGGTCCGCGACCTGGGCGGCGACAGCGTCCCGGTCGGCAGCGGTGACCCGGAGCTCGGCATCGAGCCGCTGCAGGTGGTCGTTCACCTGCTCGCGGTCGTAACCACGACGAACCAGGTCGAAGGGGCCGTCTACCGGAAAGAAACCATGCTCCGATGCCATGCCCGATACGCTACCGGCGCCGGTACGCTGTCGTCGCCATCCCACGCGCTAGTGGGCCGCCTAGATGCCGCGGAACCGGTTGATCTCGTCGATGTGACGCTCCCGCATCGCGGTGTCGCGCACACCGAGGCCCTCCTCGGGCGCCAGGCAGAGCACGCCGACCTTGCCCTGGTGCAGGTTGCGGTGCACGTCGTAGGCCGCCTGACCCACCTCGTCCATCGGGTACACCCGCGACAGCGTGGGGTGCACCAGGCCCTTGCTGATCAGCCGGTTGGCCTCGTAGGACTCGCGGTAGTTGGCGAAGTGCGAGCTCACGATGCGCTTGAGGTTCATCCACAGGTAGCGGTTGTCGTACTCGTGCATGTAGCCGCTGGTGGAGGCGCAGGTGACGATGGTGCCACCCTTGCGGGCGACGTAGACGCTGGCGCCGAAGGTCTCGCGGCCCGGGTGCTCGAACACGATGTCCGGGTCCTCACCGCCGGTGAGCTCCCGGATCTTCTTGCCGAAGCGCTGCCACTCCTTGGGGTCCTGGGTGCGCTCGTCCGACCAGAACTTGTAGTCCTCGGCGTTGCGGTCGATGATCAGCTCCGCGCCCATCTTGCGGCAGATCTCAGCCTTCTCCGGGCTGGAGACGACGCAGATCGGGATGGCGCCACCGTTGAGGGCCATCTGCGTGGCGTAGGAGCCCAGGCCACCCGAGGCGCCCCAGATCAGGACGGTGTCGCCCTGCTTCATGTCGGCACCGTTGCGGCTGACCAGCTGGCGGTAGGCGGTGGAGTTGACCAGGCCGGGGGAGGCGGCCTCCTCCCAGGTGAGGTGGGCCGGCTTCGGCATCAGCTGGTTGGACTTGACCAGCGACAGGTGCGCGAGCCCACCGAAGTTGGTCTCGAAGCCCCAGATGCGCTGCTGGTTGTCCAGCATCGTGTCGTTGTGGCCGTCCGGGCTCTCCAGCTCGACGGACAGGCAGTGCGCGACCACCTCGTCACCGGGCTTCCAGGCGCTGACGCCCGGGCCGGTGCGCAGCACGACGCCGGCCAGGTCGGAGCCGATGACGTGGTACGGCAGGTCGTGCCGCTTGGTGAGCTCGTTGAGCTTGCCGTAGCGCTTGAGGAAGCTGAACGTGGAGACGGGCTCGAAGATCGACGTCCACACGGTGTTGTAGTTGATGGAGCTGGCCATCACGGCGATGATCGCCTCGCCGGGGCCGAGCTCGGGGGTGGGGACGTCCTCCACGTGCAGGGACTCCCGGGGGTCCTTCTCCCGGGTGGTGCGGCCCTCGAACATGTTGGCCTCGTCCGCGTGCACGGTCACCGCGCGGTAGGTCTTGGGCAGGGGCAGCGAGCCGATCTCGTCCAGCTTGTCGGCCTGGATCGCGGCGAGAATCTCATCCACAGGACACACCTCCGTAGGACGCCAGACGGCGCCGGGGAACAAGTCGGCGGGAATGTTACCGACTGGTAACCCGCCGGGGCGAACAGGTGGTCATCGACACACCGCGAATGGTGCTGCGCCCGAGCCGACCTCGCGTGGTGTCGGCCCGGGCGCCCCGGTTCCGGTGGTCTCGCCGCCGCTAGTGCTCGCTGGCGGCAGCCGGCTCGACCAGCTCGACCAGCACGCCGCCGGCGTCCTTGGGGTGCACGAAGTTGACCCGGGAGTTGGAGGTGCCACGGCGGGGGGTGTCGTAGAGCAGGCGCAGGCCCTTGTCGCGCAGGGCCTGGGCGACGGCCTCCACGTCGGTGACGCGGTAGGCCAGCTGCTGCAGGCCCGGGCCGTTGCGGTCGATGAACTTGGCGATGGTGGACTCCGGGGACAGCGGAGCGAGCAGCTGCACCTGGGCGTTGCCGACGCCGACCATCGCCTCGCGCACGCCCTGCTCCTCGTTGACCTCCTGGTGGGTGACCTCCAGGCCGAGCACGTCGCGGTACCAGGCGATGGCCACGTCCAGGTCGGGGACGGCCACGCCGACGTGGTCGATGGCGGTGACGAGCGCGGAGTCGCCCAGGGCGGGCAGGGCGGGGGGATTGTCCTTGGCAGAAGTAGTCATGGCCACAACCTAGCCACCGCGCCAGTCGGCGGGTAACCGTGGCCGACGGTGTCGCCGGCGGCGGCCCCGAGGGGCGAGTGTGGCGGCCGCAACACTGGGCGCGGCATACTTGTTACCGACGAGTATTCTCACGCTCACCTGACCGCAATGCTGCTGGAGGCTTCCGTGTCTGCTTCATCCACGTCCGGATCTGTGATCGTTGCCGGGGCTCGCACCCCGATGGGCCGCCTCCTCGGCTCGCTGAAGAACTTCTCCGGTGCCGACCTCGGCGGCATCGCGATCAAGGGCGCGCTGGAGAAGGCGGGCGTGGCCCCCGAGCAGGTCGAGTACGTGGTCATGGGCCAGGTCCTCACCGCCGGAGCCGGCCAGATGCCCGCCCGCCAGGCCGCCACGGCCGCCGGCATCCCGATGTCGGTGCCCGCGCTGAACATCAACAAGGTCTGCCTGTCCGGCATCGACGCCATCGCGCTGGCCGACCAGATGATCCGCGCCGGGGAGTTCGACGTCGTCGTCGCCGGCGGTCAGGAGTCCATGACCCAGGCGCCGCACCTGCTGGCCAAGAGCCGCGAGGGCTTCAAGTACGGCGACGTCACCATGGTCGACCACATGGCCTACGACGGCCTGCACGACGCGTTCACCGACCAGGCCATGGGCCTGCTCACCGAGCAGCGCAACGACGAGGACAAGATCACCCGCGAGGAGCAGGACGCCTACGCGGCCCGCTCCCACGAGCGCGCGGCCAAGGCGTGGAAGGACGGCCTGTTCGACGACGAGGTCGTCGGCGTCTCCATCCCGCAGCGCAAGGGCGACCCGGTGGAGTTCAAGTTCGACGAGGGCATCCGCGCCGACACCACTGTGGAGTCGCTGGGCAAGCTGCGTCCGTCCTTCCGCAAGGACGGCACCATCACCGCCGGCTCGTCCTCCCAGATCTCCGACGGTGCCTGTGCCGTCGTGGTGATGAGCAAGGCCAAGGCGGAGGAGCTGGGCCTGGAGTGGCTGGCCGAGATCGGCCCGCACGGCGTGGTCGCCGGACCGGACTCCACCCTGCAGTCGCAGCCTTCCCGCGCCATCGCCAAGGCGTGCGAGCGCGAGGGCATCAGCCCCACCGACCTCGACCTGGTCGAGATCAACGAGGCCTTCGCCGCGGTCGGCATCGTCTCCATGCGCGAGCTCGGCCTGGACGAGGACAAGGTCAACGTCAACGGCGGCGCGCTGGCGTACGGGCACCCGATCGGGATGTCCGGGGCTCGGATCACCCTGACGCTGGCCCACGAGCTGGCCCGCCGCGGTGGCGGCACCGGTGTGGCGGCGCTGTGCGGTGGTGGCGGCCAGGGCGACGCGCTCATCCTCCGCGTCCCGGCCAAGGGCTGACCCGTGGCGTCGAGCTCTCGGCGACGAGAGCTCGACGTCGCCGCGCTGGTCGAGCGGGCTCGAGCTGGGCAGCCGCGCGCGGTTGCCCAGCTGATCTCGCTGGTGGAGGACGCGAGCCCGCAGCTGCGCGAGGTGGCTGCGGCGCTCGCCCCCCACGCCGGCACCGCACAGGTGATCGGCCTGACCGGCTCGCCCGGCGTCGGGAAGTCCACGTCCACCGCCGCGCTGGTCTCGGCCTACCGCGAGGCCGGACACCGGGTGGGCGTGCTCGCGATCGACCCGTCCTCCCCGTTCTCCGGCGGTGCCCTGCTGGGCGACCGCATCCGGATGCAGGTGCACGCCACCGACCCCGACGTGTTCATCCGGTCCATGGCCACCCGCGGACACCTCGGTGGCCTCAGCTGGGCAGCGCCGCAGGCTCTGCGCGTGCTGGACGCCGTGGGCTTCGACGTGGTGCTGGTGGAGACGGTGGGCGTGGGCCAGTCCGAGGTGGACGTCGTCTCCCTGGCCGACACCACGCTGGTGCTGGTGGCTCCGGGGATGGGTGACGGCATCCAGGCGGCCAAGGCCGGCATCCTGGAGATCGCCGACGTGTTCGTGGTGAACAAGGCCGACCGGGACGGGGCCGACCGCACCGCGCGCGAGCTCAAGCACATGATCTCCCTGGGTCGCCAGGAGCTCACCGGGCCGTCCTGGCGCCCGCCGGTGGTGCGCACCGTCGCCGACCGGGGCGAGGGGGTCAAGGACGTGGTGGAGGCCATCGCCGAGCACCGCGCGTGGATGGTCGGCAACGGCGAGCTCGAGCGTCGTCGCCAGCACCGGGCGCAGACCGAGGTGGAGGCCATCGCCCTGCAGACGCTGCGCGAGCGGCTGGCCGACGTGGCGGGCAGCTCGGCGCTGTCGGCGCTGGCCGGTCGGGTCCTGGCCGGTGAGCTCGACCCGTACGCGGCGGCCGACGAGGTGGTCCGCACCCTCGACACCACCCCCTGACCAGGCGCTTGCCGGAAACGTCCGGTTGGGGCCGGGGGCGTGGTGAGCGCCGTCACCAGGCACACTGAGCGCATGGCTTCTGCATTCGACCTCCGCACGCCCGCAGCCCGTTTTCGCCTGGTCGCCGTCCTGGAGGCACTCTCCTGGGCCGGTCTGCTGGTGGCGATGTTCTTCAAGTGGGTGCTGGACATGGAGGCCGGCGTCCCCGTGATGGGCCCCATCCACGGCGCCGCGTTCGTCGCCTACGTCATCGTCGCCCTGCTGACGATGCTCGCCCTGCGCTGGGACGTGAAGGTCACCGCGCTGGCCCTGGTGGCCAGCGTCCCGCCCTTCGGATCCATCATCTTCGAGCGCTGGGCGGACAAGCGCGGCCTGCTCGGTGACCGCGCCGCGGGCACGACGCCGGGGGCGCCGACCTCGGAGCGCGTCGCGCGGTGATCGTCGCCTTCAGCGTCAGCCCCAGCGGCGGCTCGCCCGACGGCAGCGTCAGCGAGGCGGTCGCCGCCGCGGTGCGGGTGGTCCGGGACTCCGGGCTGCCCTACGAGCTGTCGTCGATGTTCACCTGCATCGAGGGGGAGTGGGACGAGGTGATGGCCGTGGTCAAGCGCGCCGTGGACGTCGTCGCCGAGACCTCCCCGCGCACCAGCGTGGTGATCAAGGCCGACATCCGTCCCGGCTACACCGGCCAGCTCACCGCCAAGGTGGCGCGGGTGCAGGACCGGCTCGCGCAGGACTAGCCGACCCCTGGCGGCCTCGTACCGCCAAACGTGTCAAAATTGGCGACGTGACTCGTCCAGGACCCCGTCCCGCACCAGCCCCGGCCATGTCCGGCGCGGTGGACCTCTCGGCTCTCAAGGCGCGCGCGGAGGCGCCGCCGTCCGCACCCGGCGCCGCGGCGTCGGCTGGCCTCACCGTCACCGAGGCCAGCTTCCAGGCCGACGTGGTGGACCGCTCCATGCAGAGCCTGGTCATCGTGGTGCTGCACGCCAGCTGGGACCCGCCGTCGCAGCAGCTGCTGCCCACCATGGACCGACTGGCCGCGGCCAGCGGCGGTGCGTGGACGCTGGCCAAGGTGGACATCGAGCAGAGCCCCCGCATCGCCGAGCTTTTCGAGGTGAAGGCGCTGCCCACGGTCGTGGCGGTGGCCCTCGGCCAGCCCGTGCAGGCCTTCGCCGGGCCGCAGCCGGAGGAGCAGGTGCAGGCGTGGATCGACAGCCTGCTGGCCGCGCTGAAGGACCGGCTGCCCGGTGCTGGTGTGCCTACCGAGGGCGCGGCGGTGGCCGAGGAGCCCCAGGACCCGCGCTTCCTGGAGGCCGAGCAGGCGCTGGAGACCGGTGACCTCGCCGGCGCCGAGGCGGCCTACCAGCGGGTGCTCGACTCCGAGCCCGGCAACGCCGAGGCCGCTGCCGCGCTGGCGCAGATCCGGTTCATGGCCCGGCTGGAGACCGTGTCCGCCGACGCGGTGGCCGTGGCCGACGCCAACCCCGCTGACGTGCAGGCCCAGCTGGCCGCTGCCGACGCGGAGCTGGCCAACCAGCAGGTGGAGGCGGCGTTCACCCGCCTGGTGGAGACGGTGCGCCGCAGCACTGGCGCTGACAAGGACGTGCCGCGCTCCCGGCTGCTCAGCCTCTTCGAGCTGTTCGAGCCCAGCGAGCCGCTGGTGGTCGCCGCCCGGCGCAAGCTGGCCAGCGCCCTGTACTAGACCGGGCGGCGCAGGCTCAGCCTCCGTAGACGGTGGCGCAGGTCGCGGCACCGTCGAGCACTCCGGTGCGGAAGGCCTCCACGCGGGTGAACCCGCTGGGGGCCTCCTTGCCGTTGACGTCGCTGGCCGCCAGCCCGTCGGTGAGCAGTCCGCTGACCGCCTCGTCCAGGTCGCCGGGGGACAACCGCAGGGTGCCGGTGGGCTCGGAGGTGGCGGCCGCGTAGCCGCCCGCGTAGCAGGCGCTGCGCAGACCCACCAGCTCACCGTCCAGGCTCGCGCCCAGCCCCTTCTGGACCGCCAGGGTGTAGCGGGAGGCCAGCAGCACGTAGGCGCTGAAGTCGCCGCTGACGCTGTCCGGCAGGGCGTCGTTGTCCGTGTCGTCAGCCTTCTCCGCCCGCGCGGCCAGCCCGGGCACGTCCACGGTGAGGGTGTTGGTGGCCGGGCAGTAGGACACCGGCGGGGTCGACTTGGCGTCGGCGCACGGGCCGGTGTCGGTGTAGCTGACGGTCGGCTCGGCCACGTTGTTGCTGCGGAAGCTCTCCTTCAGGGACTCGATGACTGAGCCAACGTTGCGCTCGGTCACCGCGAGCTCGCCGGTGTCGGAGGAGGAGTCGAACTTGTTGGGCAGGTTGGCGATCCGCTTGCGCACCTCCTCGGTGTCGATCTTCGCGCAGCGGGCGGCGCCGTCGGTGAAGCCGAACTGGAAGGCGCTCACCCGGTCGAACGCGCTGCCGTGCGCGCGCTTGTCCGACGGCGCCATGCCCTCCTTGTCGCGCACGGCGATGGTGGTGGCCAGCACGGCGTTGAGGCCGTTGGCGGTGTTCAGCGTGAAGTGCTTGGCCTTGCCCTCCGCCACGGTGCGCATGAACGCTCCACCGAAGCAGTCGGCCTGCTGCTCGGTGACCAGGGTGGGTGCCTTGGCGTTGAGCTTGGCGCGGCGCTGGACGGCGTGGCCGTACTCGTGGGCGAGCACCGTGACCACGCCCATGGCGCCGAAGCGGCTCTCGATGGCCGGCAGCAGCTTGCCGCGGTCCCAGCCGATGAGGTGCTCGGTGGAGCAGTAGAAGGCGTTGACCAGCTTGTAGGTGTCGGCGCCGCAGATCTTCTCGTCGCTGTCCACGGAGGAGTCGTAGGAGACCAGCTTCTCCACCTTCTCCAGCGGGCTGCCGAACACCGCCGGGTAGGTCTCCTGCCAGAACGCCTCCGCGTCGGCCACCGCGTTGACGGCGAGGGTGTCCACCGGGTCGTCGCTGATGCCCCGGACGGCGAGGTCTGCCCGACCCACCCCGTTGCGCGGCCCGCTGGGTCCCTCGCTCACCCGCAACCCGCTGACCAGCTGCGGGTCGGAGTAGATGGACGTGGCGGAGCCGTTCACCACGGTGGAGCACCCCGTGGCCAGCGTGAGCACCAGCAGCACGGTGCCCCACAGCGCAGCGCCCCGAGACCGGCTGCTGCGCTGCGGTGCAGCGGGTGTGCGCGAGCTGTTCATTCCTGGTCCCCCCGACGTCACCGACTGTGGCGGGATCCTATCTGTCAGTGGCGCCGGGGTGGACGAACTCGGAGCTACTGCTCGTGCACCAGCCACAGCACGCCGGCCGGGGGCAGCCGGACGTCGGCGGAGGCGGGCCGGCCGTGCCACGGCTCGTCGGTGGCGTGCACCGCACCCAGGTTGCCCACCCCGGAGCCGCCGTAGACCTCGGCGTCGGTGTTGAGCACCTCGCGCCACGTGCCCGCCTGGGGCAGCCCCAGCCGGTAGCCCTCACGGGGCTGACCGGAGAAGTTCGCCACGCACGCCACCACCGAGCCGTCGTCGCCGTGGCGCAGGAAGCTGAGCACGTTGTTCTCGGCGTCGTTGGCGTCGATCCAGCCGAAGCCCTCCGGTGAGGTGTCCTGCGACCACAGCGCGGGCAGGCTGCGGTAGGTGGCGTTGAGGTCGCCGACCATCCGCTGGATGCCGCGGTGGGTGGCACCGCGCTCGGGGTCCTCCAGCACCCCCCACTGCAGCCCGTTCTTCTCCGACCACTCGCTGGGCTGGCCGAACTCGCTGCCCATGAACAGCAGCTGCTTGCCGGGGTGCGCCCACATGTAGGCCAGCAGACCGCGCACGCCGGCGGCCTTGTTCCAGTCGTCGCCGGGCATCCGCTCCCACAGCGACCCCTTGCCGTGCACCACCTCGTCGTGGCTGATGGGCAGCACGAAGTTCTCGCTCCAGGCGTAGACCAGCGAGAAGGTCATGCCGTGGTGGTGGTAGGTGCGGTAGACCGGGTCGTGGGCCAGGTAGTCGAGCGTGTCGTGCATCCAGCCCATGTTCCACTTCATCCCGAAGCCCAGGCCGCCGAGGTGGGTGGGCCGGGTGACGCCGGGCCAGGAGGTGGACTCCTCGGCGATGGTGACCACGCCGGGGTGGTTCTTGTAGACCGTGGCGTTCATCTCCTGCAGGAACGCCACCGCCTCGAGGTTCTCCCGGCCGCCGTGGATGTTGGGCTCCCACTGGCCCTCCTCGCGGGAGTAGTCCAGGTAGAGCATCGAGGCCACGGCGTCCACCCGCAGGCCGTCGACGTGGAACTCCTCCAGCCAGTACAGGGCGTTGGCCACCAGGAAGTTGCGGACCTCGCTGCGACCGAAGTCGAAGACGTAGGTGCCCCAGTCGCGCTGCTCGCCGCGGCGCGGGTCGGCGTGCTCGTACAGCGCGGTGCCGTCGAAGCGGGCCAGCGCCCAGGCGTCCTTGGGGAAGTGGGCGGGAACCCAGTCCACCAGGACGCCGATGCCCGCGGCGTGCATGGCGTCCACGAAGGCCTTGAACTCGTCGGGGGTGCCGAAGCGCGACGTGGGGGCGTAGTAGGAGGTGACCTGGTAGCCCCAGGACCCGCCGAAGGGGTGCTCGGCCACCGGCAGCAGCTCGATGTGGGTGAAGCCGGTCTCCCGCACGTACGCGGCCAGCTGGTCAGCCAGCTCCAGGTAGCCCAGCCCCGGCCGCCACGAGCCCAGGTGCACCTCGTAGGCGCTCATCGGCTCGGCGTGCGGACGACCCTCGGCGCGCCGGGCGAGCCAGGCGTCGTCGTTCCACTCGTAGCTGCTGGTGTGCACCACCGACGCGGTGGCGGGCGGGACCTCGGTGGCGAACGCCATCGGGTCGGCCTTGTCCATCACGCTGCCGTCGGCGCCGTGCACCCGGAACTTGTAGCGGGTGCCGTCGCTGAGGCCGGGGACGAAGACCTCCCAGACGCCGGTGGACCCCAGCGCGCGCATGGGGGTGGCCCGGCCGTTCCAGCCGTCGAAGTCGCCGACCACCGAGATGCCGCGGGCGTTGGGCGCCCACACCGCGAAGGACACCCCCTCGACGGTGCCGTCCGGGGTGTCGTAGCTGCGCACGTGCGCACCGAGGGCGTCCCACAGCCGCTCGTGGCGGCCCTCGGCGATCAGGTGCTGGTCCACCTCGCCCAGGGTGGGCAGGAACCGGTAGCCGTCGGCGACCACGGTGGTCTCCTCGCCGTAGGTGACCACCAGGCGGTAGTCCGCCAGGTCGGTCACCGGCACCGCGGCGCCGAACAGGCCGCCCTCGATGTGCGCGAGGTCGTGGTCGGTGCCGCCGATGCGGGCCTTCACCGAGGTGGCGTCGGGGCGCAGGGCGCGGATGATCGTGGCCCGACCGGCCGGGTGGGCGCCCAGCAGGGCGTGCGGGTCGTGGTGGGTGCCCTCCAGCAGTCGGGCCAGCTCGACAGCGTCCGGACGCGCGTCGGGGCGGGTGGCCGGGGTGCTCATGTGAGGTCCTTCTCTGTGGTTCGAGCAGGTACGGCGCGCGTGGGCGCCCCTGTGGCGGCCGCGCTGAGGCGACGAATCGCCCGCAGCGGGATGGCCAGCCAGGTGGGCCGGTGCTGCGCCTCGTAGGCGGCTTCGTAGATGGCCTTGTCCAGCTCGTAGGCCCGCAGCAGCTCGGGGTGCTCGCGCGGGTCGGCGCCGGTCACCTCGGCGTAGCCCTCGCAGAAGGAGGAGATGTTGAGCTGTGCCCACTCCCGGGCGCGGAACTCCAGCTGCGAGGGCGGGCCGGCGTGCTCGCTGCCGGTCAGCTGGTGGAACGCGGCGTAGTCGAAGGAGCGGAGCATCCCCGCGATGTCGCGCAGCACGCTGTCGGGGCGGCGGCGGTCGGCCAGCGACTTGGCCGGCTCACCCTCGAAGTCGATGAGCAGCCAGCGTGCGGGTACCCGCAGCACCTGGCCCAGGTGCAGGTCGCCGTGCACCCGCTGCATCGTCAGCGACGCCGTGAAGGGCTCGGCGGCCTGGAACACCTCGCGCATCGCCTCGACGTGCTCGGCCAGCTCGGGCACCACCTGGACGGCGGCGTCCAGGCGGGCCAGCATGCCGGGCACGGGGCTGGTGGGGCCCTCGGTGCTGGCGCACTCCACGGTGCCCAGCGCGGCGGCCAGCCCGGCGTGCGCCTCGGCCACGGCCGTCCCGATGCGGTGGGCCTCGCCGGAGAAGTCGGTGCCCACCTCCTCGGCGTGCAGGTCGGCCTCGAGGAACAGGTCGCGCACGCTGGTCAGGGCCATCTGCCAGCCGTCGGCCACGTTGAGGGCGTAGTCGTGAGCCATGGCCAGGGTGGTCGGCTCACCGTCCACCTCGCCCTCCAGCCACGCGCGGACCGGCGCGATGCAGGTGCAGCCGGCCGCAGCCAGCGCCCGGTGCAGCTCCAGGTCGGGGTTGAGCCCGGGGGCGACGCGGCGGAACACCTTGACCAGCAGCAGCTCACCGAGCACGACGGAGGTGTTGGACTGCTCGGCCGACAGCGCGCGACCGGTGAGCCCGGCCGGGATGGTGACCCCGTCCTCCACCGCGAAGCGCAGGTGGTCGACCGGGCGCCCCGCGGCGAGGTGCTCGGCGAGCACCGCGATGGCGTCGGGGTCGCGCAGCCCGTCGTAGGCGACCCAGCCCTGCTCGTCCTGCCCGACCGCCCCGTGCAGGGCGGCCGCGGCAGAGTCGGACAGCGGGGTGGCGCGGTAGATCAGCGGAACCTGGAACAGCTGGGTCGGGGCGTCGGCGAGGTCCACCGACACCAGCAGGTGCTCCACCCGCTGGTCGTCGGCCTGGGCCAGCACCACCCGGCTGCGCACCTGCACCGCCTCGACGGCGTGGCCGATGGCACCGAACCACCGCTGCCGCGGCAGCCAGGTGGCGAGGGACTGCTCGAGCCCCGGCATCAGGCCTGCACCGCGCTGGCGGCCTCGGAGGGGTGCGCCGCGGCCTCCTGCTCGTGCGGCTCCTGCAGGGCCGGGTCGGGCTGCAGGGCGAACCAGAAGAACCCGTGGCCAGGCAACGTGATCATGTACTCCTCCGTGCCGATCGAGGGAAAGGGCACCGAACCGGTGAGCTCGACCGGGATGCGCCCGGCGAACGGGCTCAGGTCCAGCTTCACGGCCTGGGGGAAGCGCGAGAGGTTGTTCACGCAGAGGATGACGTCGGCGGTCTTGCCCGGTCCCTCCGCCGAGGTGGCCGAGGGGGCCAGCTCGCGCAGGTACGACAGCACGCTCGGGTTCTGGCTGCCCAGCTCGGTGAAGGTGCCCAGCCCGAAGGCGGGGTGCTGCTTGCGCACCTCGATCATCCGCCGGGTCCAGTGCAGCAGCGTGTTGGTGGAGCCCATCTGCTGCTCGACGTTGACCGCCTCGTAGCCGTAGGTGGGGTCGAGGATGACCGGCAGGTACATCCGGGCCGGGTCCGCCCGGGAGAAGCCGGCGTTGCGGTCCGGCGTCCACTGCATGGGAGTGCGCACCGCGTCGCGGTCACCCAGCCAGATGTTGTCGCCCATGCCGATCTCGTCGCCGTAGTAGAGGACGGGCGAGCCGGTGAGGCTCAGCAGCAGGGCCGCGAACAGCTCGAGCTGGTTGCGGTCGTTCTCCAGCAGCGGGGCCAGCCGGCGGCGGATGCCGATGTTGGCCTTCATCCGCGGGTCCTTGGCGTACTCCGCGTACATGTAGTCGCGCTCCTCGTCGGTGACCATCTCCAGGGTCAGCTCGTCGTGGTTGCGCAGGAAGATGCCCCACTGGGCGGAGGACGGGATGGCTGGGGTCTGGGCCAGGATCTCGGAGATGGGGAAGCGGCTCTGCCGACGCACCGCCATGAAGATGCGCGGCATCAGCGGGAAGTGGAACGCCATGTGGCACTCGTCGCCGTTGTCCGGCTCGCCGAAGTACGCCACCACGTCCGACGGCCACTGGTTGGCCTCGGCCAGGAGCACCCGGCCGGGGTACTCCTCGTCCACCACCTTGCGGCAGCGCTTGAGGAACTCGTGGGTCTCCGGCAGGTTCTCGCAGTTGGTGCCCTCGCGGGCGAACAGGTACGGCACCGCGTCCAGGCGGAAGCCGTCGATGCCCAGGTCCAGCCAGAAGCGGAGCACGTCGATCATCGCTTCCTGCACGGCCGGGTTGTCGTAGTTCAGGTCCGGCTGGTGGGAGAAGAAGCGGTGCCAGTAGTACTGCTTGCGCACCGGGTCCCAGGTCCAGTTGGACTGCTCGGTGTCGACGAAGATGATCCGGGCCTCGGGGTAGCCGGTGTCGTCGTCGGCCCACATGTAGAAGTCGCCGTAGGGCCCGTCGGGGTCGCGGCGGGACTCCTGGAACCACATGTGGGTGTCCGAGGTGTGGTTCATGACCAGGTCGGTGATGATCCGGATGCCGCGGCGGTGCGCCTGGTCCAGCACGTAGACGAAGTCCTCGACGGTGCCGAACTCCGGCAGCACCGCGCGGAAGTCCCGGATGTCGTAGCCGCCGTCGCGCAGGGGCGAGTCGTAGAACGGGGGCAGCCAGAGGCAGTCCACCCCCAGCCAGGACAGGTAGTCCAGCTTCTCCGCGAGGCCGCGCAGGTCGCCGGTGCCGTCACCGTTGGAGTCGTTGAAGGCGCGCACGAGGACCTCGTAGAACACCGCCTTCTTGAACCACTCGGGGTCCACGCGCAGCTGGCGGGCGTGCGCGAAGTCCTCCGCGCTGGGCTCCGGGAGGTGGCCTTCGGCGTCGTGTGCCTCGGGGGGCACGGAGTGACCGAGGTTGCTGCTCAACGTGTTGCTCACCTTTGCGTCGTGTCGGGGGTACGGGGGCTGTGCAGGGGGAACACCGGTGCTACGCCCGCTGGGCGAGCGCCGTGCGGGCCTCGGCGGACAGGTGCGGCAGCGTGAGCACGTGGGCGACGGTGCGCCACGGCTCCAGCCGCACGTAGTTGGCCTGGCCCCACTGGTAGTAGTCGCCGGTCACCTCGTCGTGCACGGTGAAGCGGTCGGACCACTCCCGGCCCAGGGCGGGCAGGTCCAGCGACACGGTGCCCTCCTCGGTGCCGAAGGGGTTGAGGCTGACGACCACCAGCACACAGTCTCCGCTGACCGGGTCGAACTTGGAGTAGGCGATCAGGGCGTCGTTGTCCACCGCGTGGAAGTGCAGCGTGCGCTGCTGCTGCAGGGCGGGGTGGTTGCGCCGGATCGTGTTCAGCGTGGTGACGAACGGCTGCAGCGACTGCCCGTGCGCCAGGGCGCCGGCGAAGTCACGGGGACGCAGCTCGTACTTCTCCGAGTTCAGGTACTCCTCGCTGCCCTCGCGCACGGCCTGGCCCTCGTAGAGCTCGTAGCCGGAGTACATGCCCCAGGTGGGGGCCAGGGTCGCCGCCAGCACCGCGCGGAGGGCGAACATGCCCGGGCCGCCGTGCTGCAGCGACGCGTGCAGGATGTCCGGGGTGTTGACGAACAGGTTGGCCCGGGCCACGTCGGCCTTGTCGGTGATCTCCCGGCCGAACTCCTCCAGCTCCCACTTCGCGGTGCGCCAGGTGAAGTAGGTGTAGCTCTGGGTGAAGCCGAGCTGGGCCAGGCCGTAGAGCCGGGCCGGGCGGGTGAACGCCTCGGCCAGGAAGAGCACGTCCGGGTCGGTCTTCTTGACCTCGCCGATGAGCCACTCCCAGAAGTTCGGCGGCTTGGTGTGCGGGTTGTCCACCCGGAAGATGCGCACCCCGTGGTCCATCCAGTGCCGCACCACGCGCAGCACCTCGACGTAGAGCCCCTGGGGGTCGTTGTCGAAGTTCAGCGGGTAGATGTCCTGGTACTTCTTGGGCGGGTTCTCCGCGAAGGCGATGGTGCCGTCGGGCAGCACCGTGAACCACTCCGGGTGCTCGATGGCCCAGGGGTGGTCCGGCGCGCACTGCAGCGCCAGGTCCAGGGCCACCTCCATGCCCAGCTCGGTGGTGCGCGCGACGAAGTCGTCGAAGTCCGCGAGCGTGCCCAGCTGGGGGTGGATGGCGTCGTGGCCGCCCTCGGCGGAGCCGATGGCCCAGGGCGAGCCCACGTCATCCGGCCCGGGGGTGAGCGTGTTGTTGGGGCCCTTGCGGTTGACCTCGCCGATCGGGTGGATGGGCGGCAGGTACACCACGTCGAAGCCCATGTCGGCGATGCGCGGCAGCTCCTCGGCGGCGGTGGCGAAGGTGCCGTGCACGGGCTTGCCGTCGGCGTCCACGCCACCGGTGGAGCGCGGGAACAGCTCGTACCAGGAGCCGACCAGGGCGCGTGGGCGGTCCACCCACACCTGGTTGACCTTGCCGCGGGTGACCAGCTGGCGCAGCGGGTACACCCGGAGCAGCTCGGTGACCTCCGCGGAGAAGGCGGGTGCGATCCGCTCGGCCACCGTGGCGTCGGCCCGCAGCGCGGTCGCGGCGGCCACCACCCGGGCGCGGCTGGCCTTGGGCACCTTGCGGGCGGCCTCGGTGAGCAGCTGCGCACCGATCTCCAGGTCGTTGGCCAGCTCCTCGGCGGTCTGGCCCACGCCGACCTTGGCGTTGACGGCGTGCCGCCAGGTGCTCAGCGGGTCGCTCCAGGCGTCCACCCGGAAGGTCCACAGCCCGGGGGAGTCCGCCCGCAGCAGCGCGTGGAACCGGTCGGGCTCGGCGCCCTCGGTCATCGCCACCTGCATGGCAGCGCCCGCACCGGGGCCGCGCCAGACGACCGTCGCGGCCACTGCGTCGTGTCCCTCGCGCCACACGGTGGCCGCGACGGGGATGACCTCGCCGACCACCGCCTTGGCGGGGTAGCGACCGCAGGCCACCACAGGGGCCACGTCGTCGATCCCGAGCCGACCACTCACGTATGAGCTCCATTCGTAAAAGGGTGTTTGGGTAGAGGTTCGGGTCCTACCCTGCCGGGCGCCGGGCCGCAGCGCTAGCCGAGCACAGTGTGATTTCTCGGTAGGCTCGCGATGTGAAAGCCCTTCGCCGGTTTACGGTCCGAGCCCATCTGCCCGCACGCTTGGCGGCCCTCGGGCCGTTGTCGCTGAACCTGCGGTGGTCGTGGAACCCCCTCATGCAGGACTTGTTCGCCGAGATCGACCAGGAGCTGTGGCAGTCGTGCCGCCACGATCCGGTCCGCCTGCTGGGGGAGGTGCCGCGCTCCCGGCTGGACGTGCTGGCGGCCGATGAGTCATTCACCACACGGCTGGACGCGCAGGCCGCTGAGCTCCATTCCTACCTGACCGAGCCCCGCTGGTACCAGGAGATGGCCCGCACCGAGGAGCTGCCGCGCGCGGTGGCCTACTTCTCCATGGAGTTCGGCGTCAGCGAGGTGCTGCCCAACTACTCCGGCGGCCTCGGCGTGCTGGCCGGTGACCACCTCAAGGAGTCCTCCGACCTGGGGGTGCCGCTGGTGGCGGTGGGCCTGCTCTACCGCTCGGGCTACTTCCGCCAGTCGCTGTCGGCGGAGGGCTGGCAGCTGGAGCACTACCCGTCCCTGGACCCGCAGGGCCTGCCGCTGCAGCTGCTCACCACCCAGGACGGCTCCCCGGTGCTGGTGCACGTGGCCATGCCGGGCGACCGGGTGCTCGCTGCCCGGGTGTGGATCGCGCAGGTGGGCCGGGTGCCGCTGCTGCTGCTGGACTCCGACATCGGGGAGAACGACGCCGAGCTGCGCGGGGTGACCGACCGCCTCTACGGCGGCGACCAGGACCACCGCATCAAGCAGGAGATCCTGGCCGGCATCGGTGGCGTGCGCGCCGTGCGGGCCTACTGCGACATCACCGGTCACCCGCAGCCGGAGGTGTTCCACACCAACGAGGGCCACGCCGGCTACCTGGGCCTGGAGCGCATCCGCGAGCTGGTCACCGAGCACGGTCTGGACTACGAGGCCGCGCTGGCCGCGGTCCGGTCCGGCACCGTCTTCACCACGCACACCCCGGTGCCCGCCGGCATCGACCGCTTCCCGGTCTCGCTGGTGCGGCACTACTTCGCCGGTGACGGCGCCGACTCCGGGCTGCTGCCCGGCCTGACCCTCGACCGCATCCTCGCCCTGGGCGCGGAGGCCGACCCGCACATGTTCAACATGGCGCACATGGGCCTGCGGCTGGGGCAGCGCGCCAACGGCGTCTCCCGGCTGCACGGCGAGGTCAGCCGGGGCATGTTCGCCGAGCTGTGGCCGGGCTTCGACGCCGCCGAGGTACCCATCGGCTACGTCACCAACGGCGTGCACGCCCCCACCTGGGCGGCGCGCGAGTGGTTCGAGATGGCCGAGGAGATGGTGGGCCGCGAGCGGGTCTCGCAGGCGCTGCGCCCCGACGGGCAGGCACGGGTGTTCGAGATGTTCAACGACGTCCCCGCGGAGCGGCTGTGGGAGCTGCGCACCCAGCTGCGCACCAAGCTGGTGCACGAGGTGCGCCGCCGGGTGAAGGCGTCCTGGCTGGAGCGCGGGGCCACCGAGGCCGAGCTGGGCTGGGTCAAGGACGTCTTCGACCCCGAGGTGCTCACCGTGGGCTTCGCCCGCCGGGTGCCCACCTACAAGCGGCTCACCCTGATGCTGCGCGACCCGGAGCGGCTGCGGGCGATGCTGACCGATCCTGACCGCCCGGTGCAGCTGGTCATCGCCGGCAAGAGCCACCCCGCCGACGACGGCGGCAAGGCGCTCATCCAGCAGGTGGTGCGCTTCGCCGACACCCACGACCTGCGGCACCGCATCGTCTTCCTGCCGGACTACGACATGTCCATGGCGCGCTTCCTCTACTGGGGCTGCGACGTCTGGCTGAACAACCCGCTGCGGCCGCTGGAGGCCTGCGGCACGTCGGGAATGAAGTCGGCGCTCAACGGCGGGCTCAACCTGTCCATCCGGGACGGGTGGTGGGACGAGATGTTCGACGGCGAGAACGGCTGGGCCATCCCCACCGCCGACGGCGTGCTGGACGAGACCCGGCGCGACGACCTCGAGGCCGCTGCCATGTACGAGCTGCTGGAGCGCTCGGTGCTGCCGCGCTTCTACGACCGCGGTGACGACGGGCTGCCCGCCCGCTGGGTGGAGATGGTGCGCCACACCCTGCGCGAGCTCGCCCCGAAGGTGCTGGCCTCTCGGATGGTCCGCGAGTACGTGCTGGGCTACTACCGGCCGGCCGCGGTGGCTGCCCACGCCATGGCTGCCGACGACTTCCGCGCCGCCAAGCAGCTGGCGGGCTACCGGCACGCCGTGCAGTCGGCGTGGCCGCTGGTGCGGGTGTCCGGAGTGGACGCCACCGGGCTGCCCGACACGCCGGTGATCGGGGCCGAGCTGACCCTGACGGCCAACGTGGAGCTGGCCGGGCTGCGCGAGCAGGACGTGACCGTGCAGGCGGTGCTCGGCCGGATCGGCGCCGACGAGGAGCTCACCGACGTGCAGGTCTACGAGATGCAGTCGGCGGGCGCGGCCAACGACGGCTCCGGGGCCACCACCTACCAGCTGCAGGTGCCCCTGCCGCACGCCGGCGCCGCCGGGTACACCGTGCGGGTGCTGCCCCGCAACGAGCTGCTGTCCGGTCCGGCCGAGCTGGGTCTGGTGTCGCTGGCCTGAGTGCCGGTGCTGCCTCCCTCAGGCGCGGGGAGGCAGCACCCGCAGCGCCCACAGGGTGTGCTCGGGCACCGTCACGGTGGTGCCGCCGGCCAGGAACCGCGGCCCGCTGGGCAGGCCGGTGGGGGAGCCGGAGTCCAGCACCACCTCCAGCTCTCCCACCGGCGCCAGCCTCACCTGGGCCGGTGCACCGCTGTGCAGCACCAGCAGCCAGCTGTGGTCGGCGAGCAGGTCGCCGTGGCGGTCGTGGGAGCGCACGTCGCCGCCGTCCACCCACATCTGCACGGTGCGCTGGGTGTGGTCCTGCCACTGGGCGTCGGTGATCTCGGTGCCCTCGGCGCCGAACCACACCAGGTCGGGCTGCCCGGACGGGGTGTCGCGGCCCTCGAAGAACTCTGGCTGGCGCAGCGCGGGGGCGGACCGGCGCAGCCGCCCCAGCCGGCGGTAGAACTCCAGCAGGTCGGGGTCGGCCGCAACCCAGTCCAGCGTCCACGGCGCTGCCGTGCTGGTGGGTGCGCAGTAGGCGTTGTTGTTGCCGCCCTGGGTGTTGCCCAGCTCGTCGCCGGCCAGCAGCATCGGGGTGCCGGTGGAGAGCATCAGCGTCGCGGCCAGGGCCCGCACGTGGTGCGCCCGGGAGGTGAGCACCGCGGGGTCGTCGGTGGCGCCCTCCACCCCGTGGTTGCAGGAGTGGTTGTCGTCGGTGCCGTCCCGGTTGTCCTCGCCGTTGACCTCGTTGTGCTTGCGCTCGTAGGACACCAGGTCGTGCAGGGTTAAGCCGTCGTGGGCAGTGACGAAGTTGATGCTCGACCACGGTCGGCGGCCGCCCCGGGCGTAGAGGTCGGACGAGCCCGACAGCCGGTAGGCCAGCTCCCCCCGGGTGGCCTTGCCGCACCAGAAGTCGCGGACGGTGTCGCGGTAGCGGTCGTTCCACTCCGACCACTGCACGCCGAACCCGCCCACCTGGTACCCGGGGCCGGTGGCGTCCCACGGCTCGGCGATCAGCTTGCGGGTGCTCAGCACCGGGTCGGTGGCGATGGCGGTGAGCAGCGGGGCCCGGGGGTCGAACTCGGCACCGCGGGGGCGGCCCAGCGCGCTGGCCAGGTCGAAGCGAAAGCCGTCCACCCCCATCTCCTGCGCCCAGTAGCGCAGCGAGTCGGTGACCAGGCGGACCACCGTGGGCGAGGCGGGGTCGAGGGTGTTGCCGCAGCCGGTGAGGTCGAGCAGCCTGCCGTCGGGGGAGTGCAGGTAGTAGGCCTGCGGGTCCAGGCCCCGCATGCTCAGCACCGGGCCGTCCGCCCCGCCCTCGCAGGTGTGGTTGTAGACCACGTCCAGCAGCACCTCGATGCCGGCCTCGTGCAGCGCGGCGACCATGGCGCGGAACTCGGCGACCTCCGCGCCCGGGGTGGCCGCGTAGCCGGGGTGCGGGGCGAAGAAGCCGAGCGTGGAGTACCCCCAGTGGTTGCGCATCCCCCGCGCCGCCACCCCGTCCTCGGTGCGGATGGCGTGCACCGGCAGCAGCTCCACCGCGGTCACGCCCAGGGACACCAGGTGCGCCACCGCCGCGGGGTGGCCCACGCCGGCGAAGGTGCCGCGCAGCTGCTCCGGCACGTCCGGGTGGGTGGAGGTGAAGCTGCCCACGTGCAGCTCGTAGATCACCGTCTCCTCCCACGGGACCTGCGGGGCGGTGCCGGTGGGAGGACCGCCGGCCGCGGTCACCACCCCCAGCCCGTCGGCGACCCGGCGGGCGTAGGGGTCCAGCAGCAGCGCCGGTGGCGTGGCCGGGGGCAGGCCAGGGCCGTGCACCCGGTAGCCGTACCGCTGGCCCTCGCGCACGCCCTCCACCAGGCCGTGCCACACGTCGAAGGTGCGCTCGACCAGCTCCACCCAGCGCTGCCCGCCGTCGTCGTCGAGCAGGCACAGCTCCACCCGCTCGGCCGCCGAGGAGGTGACGGCGAAGCGGGCGCCGGTGGCGGTCAGGTGAGCGCCCAGCGGGAACGGTGCCCCGGGGCGCGGAGGGGTTTCAGGCGACACGGAGGGCATCCTGCCCTCTGCCCCTGGAGGCCGTGCGGGAAGATGGTCGGCGTGGTGCAACGCGAACCGGATCCCGACCTGCTCGTCGACCTCGACGAGGTGACCCTGCGCCGAGGGTCCACGACGCTGCTCGGACCGCTGTCCTGGCAGGTCGAGCTGGACGAGCGCTGGGTGGTGCTGGGGCCCAACGGGGCGGGCAAGACCTCCCTGCTGCGGCTGGCCTCCGCCGAGGAGCACCCCACGGCCGGCTCCGCGCACGTGCTGGGCGAGGTGCTGGGGCGCACCGACGTCTTCGAGCTGCGCCCGCGCATCGGCCTGTGCTCGGCAGCGCTGGCCAACCGGGTGCCCGCCGAGGAGCAGGTGCGCGACCTGGTGGTCTCCGCCGGCTACGCCGTGCTGGGGCGCTGGCGCGAGGCCTACGACGCGATGGACACCGATCGGGCCGACGAGCTGCTGGCCGAGCTCGGCGCCGACCACCTGGCCACCCGCGCCTTCGGCACCCTGTCCGAGGGGGAGCGCAAGCGGGTGCTCATCGCCCGGGCGCTGATGACCGACCCGGAGCTGCTGCTGCTCGACGAGCCGGCCGCGGGCCTTGACCTGGGTGGCCGGGAGGACCTCGTACACCGGCTGTCCGAGCTGGCGATGGACCCCGACGCGCCGGCCATGGTGCTGGTGACCCACCACGTGGAGGAGATCCCCCCGGGGTTCACCCACGCCCTGCTGCTGCGCGAGGGCCGCGAGGTCGCGTCCGGCCTGGTGGAGGACGTCATCACTGGCGAGGCGCTCAGCGAGACCTTCGGCGCCTCCATCAAGCTGGACGAGATCGACGGCCGGTACTTCGCCCGCCGGGCCTGACACAGGGTTGCCGCGGTGGCGCACCGGGACGGTAGCGTGCCGCCCATGGCTGAATTCGTGTCACTCGAGGTCCAGGACGGCATCGGCACCATCAGGCTGAACCGCCCGCCGATGAACGCGGTGAACGAGACGCTGCACCGGGAGCTGCGCGCGGCGGCCGAGGAGGCCGACCAGCGCGAGGACGTGCGCGCGGTGATCGTCTACGGCGGCGAGAAGGTGTTTGCCGCCGGCGCGGACATCAAGGAGATGGCGAGCAAGAGCTACGCCGAGATGGCCGCCGACGGTGGCTCGCTCACCCAGTCGTTCCGGGCCGTGGCACAGATCAGCAAGCCCACCGTGGCCGCCATCACCGGCTACGCCCTGGGCGGCGGCATGGAGCTGGCACTGTGCTGCGACCGGCGGATCGCCGGCGACAACGCGAAGGTGGGCCAGCCCGAGCTGCTGCTGGGCATCATCCCCGGCGCCGGCGGCA
Source organism: Rhodococcus sp. Z6_132 (assembly GCF_058133635.1). Classification (NCBI taxonomy): domain Bacteria; kingdom Bacillati; phylum Actinomycetota; class Actinomycetes; order Mycobacteriales; family Nocardiaceae; genus Rhodococcus; species Rhodococcus sp. Z6_132. The sequence goes on along the minus strand of NZ_JBYUNP010000002.1, from coordinate 1,337,560 downwards.
CCCAGCGCCTGGCGCGCCTGGTGGGCCCCAGCAAGGCCAAGGACATCATCTTCACCGGACGCTTCGTCGGCGCGGAGGAGGCGCTCGCCATCGGGATGATCGACGAGGTGGTGGCCCCGGACGACGTCTACACCGCCGCCAAGGCCTGGGCCGGCCAGTTCACCCAGGCAGCCGCCCGTGCGCTGGCCGCTGCGAAGGCGGCCATCGACAGCGGGCTGGACATGGACCTGGACAGCGGCCTCAAGCTGGAGGCGCACCTGTTCGCCGCCGGCTTCGCCACCGAGGACCAGAAGATCGGCATGACGTCGTTCGTCGAGAACGGTCCTGGCAAGGCGAAGTTTACCGGCAAGTAGGGACCACTTAGGGTGTCCCGCATGACTGCGAGCACCCGCGACAACGTCGACCCGGCGCCCAACCCGCACGCCACCGCCGAGCAGGTGCAGGCTGCCTACTCCGACACCAAGCTCGCCCAGGTCCTGTACCACGACTGGGAGGCAGGCACCTACGACGAGAAGTGGTCGATCTCCTACGACCAGCGCTGCAACGACTACGCGCGGGGCCGCTTCGACGCGGTGGTCACCAAGGACGTCGCCGCTCGCGAGGTGCCCTACGAGCGGGCGCTGGAGCTGGGCAGCGGCACCGGCTTCTTCCTGCTCAACCTGATGATGACCGGGCTGGCCACGAAGGGCTCGGTCACCGACCTGTCCCCGGGCATGGTCAAGGTGGCGCTGCGCAACGCCGAGCACCTGGGCCTGGACGTCGACGGCCGGGTCGCCGACGCCGAGACGATCCCGTACGAGGACAACACCTTCGACCTCGTCGTCGGGCACGCGGTGCTGCACCACATCCCGGACGTGGAGCAGTCGCTGCGGGAGTGCCTGCGGGTGCTCAAGCCCGGCGGACGGCTGGTGTTCGCCGGGGAGCCCACCACCATCGGCAACCGCTACGCGCGGCTGCTGGGTCGGCTCACCTGGGAGACCGCAACCCGAGTGACCAAGCTGCCGGGGCTGACGTCCTGGCGCAAGCCGCAGGGCGAGCTGGACGAGTCCTCCCGCGCGGCGGCGCTGGAGGCCGTGGTGGACCTGCACACCTTCGACCCCAGCGAGCTGGAGCGGATGGCGCTGCGCGCCGGTGCCGTGGACGTGCACGTGGAGACCGAGGAGCTCGCCGCTGCGCTGCTGGGCTGGCCGATGCGCACCCTCGAGGCCGCGGTGCCCGCCGGCAAGCTGGGCGTGCGGTGGAACTTCTTCGCGTTCAAGAGCTGGCAGCGGATGGCGGCGCTGGACGAGAAGGTGCTCAACCGGGTGGTGCCTCGCCAGTTCTTCTACAACGCGATGGTCACCGGCGTGAAGCCGGCCGCTGCCGACAGCCACTAGTGGGCTACGCGTTCGACCTCTCCGACGTCCGCTTCCTGCGGTCCGCGGAGGGCTCGGACGTCCTGGCCCGGTGTGCGGACCTGCCGCTGACCACCGCGTCCCGGCTGGCCGACGTGGCCGCGGTGCGCGCGGTGGCCGGCGACCACGCTCCGGCAGTGCTGGAGACGCTGCTGCTGCGCCGCCGGGCGGTGGCGAAGCTGACCGAGGCGCAGGACTGGCTGTTCACCGACGACGCGCTGCAGCAGGCCACCCCCACCCTGGTGGCGCGGCACCGCGCCCAGCGCCTGGCCGGCCGGGACGTGCACGACGTCACCTGCTCGGTGGGTGCCGAGCTGGCCGAGCTGACCGGCGTGGCCGGCCGGGTGCTCGGCTCCGACCTGGACCCCGTTCGGCTGGCGATGGCGGCGCACAACGTCGCCGGGGTGGCGCTGGCCCGCGCCGACGCGCTGGCCCCGGTCAGCCGGGACACCGTGGTGCTCGCCGACCCGGGGCGTCGGGACACCCGGGGCCGCCGGCACGACCCCGCGGCGCTGCAGCCGCCGCTGCCGGTGCTGCTGGAGGTCTACCGTGGCCGCGACCTGGCGGTGAAGTGCGCACCCGGGCTGGACGTGGACCTGCTGGACTGGGCGGGCGAGGTGGAGCTGGTCTCCCTGGACGGCGGCGTGCGCGAGGCCTGCCTGTACTCAGCCGGCCTGAGCAGCCCCGGCCACCAGGGCCCCGTGCACCGCAGGGCCACCGTGCTCAGCAGCCGCGACGCCGCGTGGACGATCACTGACGCCGAGCCGGACGACACCGACGTGCGCCCGGTGGGCGAGTGGATCGTCGAGCCCGACGGTGCGGTCGTCCGGGCCGGGCTGGTGCGCCACTACGGCGCCCGACACGGCCTGGGCCAGCTGGACCCGCACATCGCCTACCTCACCGGCGACCTCCCGCCCCCCGGGGTGCGCGCGTTCCGGGTGCTGGAGGAGCTGGCCTACTCGGAGAAGGCGCTGCGCCAGGCGCTGCGGCGCCGCGGTGCGTCCTCGGTGGAGATCCTGGTGCGCGGCCTCGACGTCGATCCCGCCGTGCTCCGCCCGCGGCTCAAGCTCGCGGGACGCTCGGGCGGGCCCGCGCTGAGCGTGGTGCTGGCCCGCATCGGCGACGCGCACCGGGCCTACGTCTGCACCGCGCACCGCACCAGCTGAGCCGAGGGAAGTGGTCAGCGGGGTGATCTTTCCCATTTCGGCGCCCCGCCGAACCGTGTTAAATGGGCCGGGACGACGCATTGGTCCACTTCGCAGCACAGCTCGGGCGAGAGTGGACGCAGTACCTGCTGCACCACTCGCACTGCCTTCACCCGCTCAGCAAGGGGGAGCACGGCATGATCGGCAAGGTTTTGCGCGACCCGCGCCGCACCGGTTCCGGCACCCCGCTGGAGGAGGCCGAGAACATCAGTCCCGCCCTGGCCAACGACCTGCGCTGGGTGGGGGTGCCCGACCTGGAGTCGCTGCGCGAGGCCGGTGCGGTCGAGGTCTGTGCCCGGCTGGAGGCCGAGGGCCTGATCGACTGCACCTACGCCCTGGTGGCCCTCGAGGGTGCCATCCAGGGTGTCCCGCACGAGCAGCTGGGCGAGGACGTGGCCGAGCACCTGAGCAGGCTCTGGGCGCAGCGCTGCCCCCCGCGCGGCGCCTGACCTGCCCGGTGGGGCAGTGCCGAGATGGTCGGCCCCGCCAGTAGGCTCGCTGCCCATGACGAGCATGTGGGGTGCGCCGCTGCGTGCCCGCTGGCGGGCCGGTCGCGGCAGCGGCGAGTCCGAGCAGGCCCGCTTCCTCACTCTCGCCTCGCTGCGGTGGGTGCTGCGCAACAAGGCCTACACGTCCTGGTACCTGGTGCGCTACTGGCGGCTGCTGCGCTTCAAGATGGCCAACCCGCACGTGGTGCTCCGGGGAATGGTGTTCCTCGGCCGCAACGTGGAGCTGCACGCCACTCCCGGTCTGGCTCGCATGGAGATCGGCCGCTGGGTCCACATCGGTGACGGCAACGCCATCCGCTGCCACGAGGGGTCGCTGCGCATCGGCGACAAGGCCGTCTTCGGGGCCAACAACGTGGTCAACACCTACCTGGACATCGAGATCGGTGCCTCCACCCTGGTGGCCGACTGGGTCTACATCTGCGACTTCGACCACATCTACGCCGACGTCAACACGCCGATCAAGGACCAGGGGATCGTCAAGACTCCGGTCCGGATCGGACCCGACTGCTGGATCGCCACCAAGGTGACCGTGCTGCGCGGCACGCGGGTGGGCCGCGGCTGCGTCCTCGGCGCCCACGCGGTGGTCAAGGGCGACGTGCCCGACGGCAGCATCGCGGTGGGTGCCCCGGCGCGGGTGGTGCGCAACCGCTACGACGACTGGGAGGCCACCGCCGCGGAGCGGGCCCAGCTGGAGGCCGCGCTGGCCGACATCGAGCGCAAGAAGGCGCTCGGCCTCGGCGGCTGAGCCACGGGCTCGGTGTGCCGCGCTCGCCGTGCGGCAGGGGGTGCGGTGTGGTCGACTCGGCTGATGAACAACATGCGGATGCTCCTGCCATGCGGGTAGTGGTCACCGGAGCGTCGGGCAACGTGGGCACCGCCCTCCTGCGGGCGCTGTCAGCTGACTCGGCCGAGCACGAGGTGGTGGGCATCTGCCGCCGCCCACCACCGGACGTGGACCCCTACCGTGGCGTGGAGTGGGTGGGCACGGACCTGTCGTACCCGTTCTCCGGGGAGGTGCTGGAGCGGGCCTTCGCCGGCGCGGACGCGGTGGTGCACCTGGCCTGGCTGATCCAGCCGTCCTACAACCAGCCGCTGCTGCACCGCACCAACCAGGGCGGCACCCGCCGGGTGATCGACGCCGCGGTCGCCCAGGGCGTGCCGCACCTGGTCCACCAGTCCTCCATCGGGGTCTACGCCCCGGCCGAGCAGGGCCAGGTGGTCACCGAGAGCTGGCCGCACACCGGTGTGCCCACCTCCTCCTACAGCGTGGACAAGGCCGCCACCGAGGCGATGCTCGACGAGCTCGACGCGCCAGGGACGACGGTCACCCGGGTGCGACCCGGGCTGATCCTGCAGCCTGACGCTGCCTCGGAGATCGCCCGCTACTTCATGGGTCCGCTGGTGCCCACCCGGCTGCTGCGCCCGGCGCTGCTGCGCCTGGTGCCGTTCCCGCCCGGGGTGAACCTGCAGTTCGTGCACGCCGATGACGTCGCCGACGCCCTGGTGCGCATGCTGCACCAGCGGGCCGAGGGCGCGTTCAACCTGGCCGCCGAGCCCGCGCTGGACCGCAGCACCTGGGCCGCGGCCTTCGGCGGCGTGGGTCCGCCCCTGCCGATCGGCGCCGCCCGGGCGGCCGGCAAGCTCAGCTGGCAGACGCGGCTGCAGCCGGTGGAGCCCGGCTGGGTGAACCTCGCGGCCGGTGCGCCCATCATGGACACCACCCGCGCCCGCACTGAGCTGGGGTGGACCCCGCAGCACGCCGCCGACGACGTGGTGCGCGAGTTCGTCACGGCCCTGGCCCAGCGTCGCGGCACCCTCAGCCCCGCGCTGGTGCCGCGCAGCAAGGACCGCGGCAGCACCCTGTAGCCGGCGTCAGCGGCCGGGCAGCGGGTTCGGCGGGATCACCGGGCGGGCCAGCGGTGTCCGTGGGCGTCGGTGGGCCGCGCGGTAGACGTCCACGGTGGCCGCGGCGATGCTGGTCCAGCAGAAGTCGGTGTCCAGGCGCGCGCGGGCCCGCTGGGCGCGCTCCCGCGCCGCGCCGGGGTCGTCCAGCACGGAGCGCACCGCGGTGGTCAGCCCGGCCACGTCACCCGGTGTGAACGACAGCCCGGTCACGCCGTGCTGCACCGCCTCGCCCAGCCCGCCGGCCGAGGAGGCCACCAGGGGCGCCCCGGCGGCGGCCGCCTCCAGCGCCACGATGCCGAACGGCTCGTAGCGGCTGGGCAGCACCACCGCGTCCGCCCGCGCCAGCCGCTGCAGCAGCTGCGTCGTGCTCAGGTGCCCGGCGAAGGTCACCGCGCGCAGCACCCGGTGCCGGCGGGCCTCCGCGCGCAGCCACTCCAGCTGCGAGCCCTCGCCGGCCACCACCAGCCGGGTGCCGGGGTGCGTGCGCCGCACGCGGGCCAGTGCGGCGATGGCGTCCTGCACGCCCTTCTCCCACTCCAGGCGGCCCAGGAACAGCAGCTGCGGCGGTCCGGTCCGGGCGACCTGGGGCGGGCTCGGCCAGTGGTCCAGGTCGATGCCGTTGTGCAGCACCGTCACCGGCGCCTCGGGGCGGAACAGCTCGGTGACCTCGGCCCGCATGGCGGTCGAGCAGGTGACGAGCGAGTCGGCGCTGTTGGCCAGCCACCACTCCGCGGAGTGCACCTGGCGGTTCATCCGGTCAGGCAGCCAGCCGCTGTGCCGGCCGGCCTCGGTGGCGTGCAGGGTGGCCACCAGCGGCACCTGCAGGTGCTCAGCCAGGGCCACCGCGGCGTGCGCGACCAGCCAGTCGTGGCCGTGCACCACCTCGGGCTGCCAGCCGGAGCGCTGCAGGGCCAGCCCGGCGCGCACCAGGGCGTGGTTGAGCCCCAGCGTCCACGCCATCAGGTCCTCGGTGAACACCAGGTCCAGCGGGTCCTCGGCCACCGCGACGACGCGCACCCCCTCCACCACCGCGTCCGTGGTCGGGTGGGTGCCGGCGTCGGTGCCGGTGGGCCGTCGGGCCAGCACCACCACGTCGTGCCCGGCCGCGGCGAGGTGGCAGGCGAGGGAGTGCACGTGCCGGCCGAGACCACCCACCACCACCGGCGGGTACTCCCAGGACACCAGGAGGATCCTCATGCCGAGGCCGTGCTCCCGGGGGTGACGAGCCGGCGGGCGTCCAGCGCGGCGAAGGGTCCGTCGGCACGGCGCCACTGCTCGGCCAGCGCCAGCGCAGGACCTCCCGCGCGTACCGCACCGGCGATCTCGTGCACCGCGTGGGCGTGGGTCTGGGCTCGGGTGCGGGCGTAGTCGGGGGCGGAGTCCTTGGTGACCATGAAGGCCCAGTCGCTGGACAGCGCCAGCAGCGCCTCCCGGAGGATCTGGTCGGCGACCGGGTTGCGGCCCTGCTCCTTGACCAGGTCGTCCACGGTGGACAGTGCGGTGCGGGTGACGTCGGCGTTGAGCCGGACGAAGTCGCTGACCTCGTCGCTGGCCCACACCCGCCAGTCCTTGCCCGAGCCCCACGACGACGCGGGCAGGTCCACCGGTGCGCCCACGCACCCGGCCTCCACCGCACCCTCCAGGGTGGTCACCCGGACGCCGGCCTCGGGCAGCAGCCGCAGCACGGCTTCCACCCAGGCGGGCCCCTCGTGCCACCAGTGCCCGAAGAGCTCGGTGTCGTAGGCGGCCACAACCAGGCCAGGGCGTCCGTCGCGCTCGGCCAGCGAGGCGAGCCGGGAGCGCACCACCTCCACGAACTCCGCGGCGTGCTGCTGCACCGCCGCCGCGGCCCGGGCGGGGTCGTAGGGCGCCTTGGCCTCCGGGGCGACGCCACGCCCGGTGACCCGGGCCGGCTTGAGCCCGCTGGGGTGGTCGTAGGTGTGGAAGTCGCGGTAGGCGGCGTGGCCGGGGTAGCCCGAGCGCGGCGACCACACCTTGTAGCTGACCTCGAGGTCGCGGCCGAAGCAGACCACGTCGCTGTCGCCCACGGTCCGGGCGGTGCTGGTCGCGCCGTGCAGGGCGGGTCCGTCCACCAGGAAGTGGCGCACACCGGCGGCGGCGTAGCCGGTCTCCATGCCGGGGGCGTAGGCGCACTCCGGGGCCCAGATGCCGGCCGGGGTGCGCCCGGTGCGGGCGGTGGCGTCGGCCAGGCCCGAGCGCAGCGCGAAGTCACGCAGCCGGGGGTCCATCAGCGGCTGGAAGGGGTGGGTCAGCGGCCCGCCGAGCAGCTCCACCACGCCGGAGTCCACCACCGAGCGCACCTGCGGGGAGCCGCCGTGGCGCCAGTGCGTCTCGAAGTCACCCAGCGCGGCCTCGGCGGCGCGGTGCTCGTGGGTGGCCAGGCGCTGCAGCGCGTCCTCGCCCCGGCGCCCGGCCGCGGAGTGCGCTCGCAGCTGCCAGTCGCCCAGCCAGTCGTGCATGCCGCGCAGGCTGTGCGCGTCGTCGAGCTGCGCGGCCAGCACCGGGGTGACGCCCAGGGTGAGCTGGCGGGTGCGGCCCTCGTCGGCGAGGCGGCGCAGCATGGCGAACAGCGGCTGGTACGAGCCGGCCCAGGACTGGTAGAGCCACTCCTCGCCCACCGGCCAGCGGCCGTGGTGGGCCAGCCACGGCAGGTGGGAGTGCAGCACCAGGCAGAAGGTGCCGACGGGCTCGGTGCTCACCGGCGGACCGCGACCGCGACCAGGTCCAGGCTCGCGTCCACGTCGGGCTCCACGATCTCGAAGTCGTCGGTGCTGATGGAGGCGACGTCGGCCACCAGCTGCTCCGGCCAGGCCTCGCCGGCCAGCGAGCGGTCCAGCTGGGCGTCGATGAAGGACCCGCCGTGGGCGGCGTCCAGTGCCCGCAGCCGCGGGCCGTGGTGCAGCCCACGCATGGACTGCACGGTGAAGCCGGCCTCGACCAGCAGCTCGGCCAGCTCGTCGGCGTTGAGCTCGCGGGTGTGGAAGGGGTTCAGCGGGGTGTCCCGGCCGGGGGAGAAGGTGATGCGGTTGGGGGTGCTGATGAGCAGCACGCCACCGGGGGCCAGCACCCGGGCGCACTCGCGCAGGAACTCCGCCTGGTCCCACAGGTGCTCGATGACCTGCAGGTTCACCACCACCTCCACCGACGCGGTGCGCAGCGGCAGCGCCGCCAGGTTGCCGCGCAGCACGTCCAGGCCGGGGTAGCGCCGGCCGACGTGGGCGGCGGTGTGCGCGTCGTAGTCCAGCGCCACCACGCGGGCAGCGCTGCGGGACAACAGGTCGGCGCCGTAGCCCTCCCCGCAGCCGGCCTCCAGCACGGTGCGGCCGGCGCAGTGCCGGGCCAGGTCGAGGTAGGCCACCTCGTGGCGGCGGAACCAGTAGTTCTCCTCGGCGATGCCGGGGACGGTGCGCTCACCGGTGATGGGCAGAGCCTCGACGACAGCCGGGACGGGGCCCTGGCCAGCACCGTTCTGGTCCACGCTGTCCTGGGTGGCGGGAGCGGAGTCGGTCACCGGCGCAGAGTAGTACCTGTGCCGCAGCGGCGGTCCGGCACGCGGGAGTGTGGCGGGGATCGCTTAGCATTGAGTTGCACAGTTATTACCCGCCAGTAACATATGGGCAGAGCTACGCCGTGCCATCCTGCTCTACCGAAGGTCAGGATCACCACCACTCGCAGGAGGTCGAAGAAGACCCATGAACATCGTTGTGCTGATCAAGCAGGTTCCCGACACGTGGTCGGACCGCAAGCTGTCCGAGAGTGACTTCACCCTCGACCGTGCTTCGGCCGACGCGGTGCTCGACGAGATCAACGAGCGCGCTGTCGAGGAGGCACTGCTGCTCAAGGAGGCCGGCGAGGGCGAGGTCACCGTGGTGACCATGGGTCCCGACCGCGCGACCGACGCCATCCGCAAGGCGCTGTCCATGGGCGCCGACAAGGCGGTGCACCTCTCCGACGAGGCGCTGCACGGCTCCTGCGCCATCCAGACCGCCAAGGCGCTGGCCAAGGTCATCGGCACGCTGGGCGAGGTTGACCTGGTCATCGCGGGCAACGAGTCGACCGACGGTCGCTCCGGCGCCCTCCCGGCGATGCTGGCCGAGCTCCTCGGCCGCCCCCAGCTCACCCAGGTGCGCAAGCTGGCCATCAACGGCGGCACCATCACCGCCGAGCGGGAGACCGACGAGGGTGTCTTCCAGCTCGAGGCCTCGCTGCCCGCCGTGGTCAGCGTGACCGAGAAGATCAACGAGCCGCGCTACCCCTCCTTCAAGGGGATCATGGCCGCCAAGAAGAAGCCGGTCACCACGCTGACGCTGGCCGACGCCGGCATCGACCCCAGCGAGGTCGGCCTGGCCAACGCGATGAGCTCGGTCTCCGAGTCGGTGCCCAAGCCGCCCCGTGGCGGTGGCGAGCGCGTCTCCGACGAGGGCGACGGCGGCAGCAAGATCGCGCAGTACCTCGTGGCGCAGAAGATCATCTGACGGCGTGCTCGAGACCAACCGGACGAGAAGGTAGGAGAACCAGAAAATGGCAGAGGTCCTGGTACTCGTCGAGCACGCTGACGGCGAGTTGAAGAAGGTTTCATCCGAGCTCATCACCGCGGCGCGCGCGCTGGGTGAGCCCTCGGCGGTGGTGCTCGGCGCCGCCGGCACCGCGGCAGGCATGGCGGACGCGCTGGCCGCGGCCGGTGCGGAGAAGATCTACGTCGGCGAGTCCGACGACGTCGACGGCTACCTGGTCACCCCCCAGGTGGACGTGCTGGCCAAGCTCGTCGAGCAGACCAGCCCGGCCGCCGTCGTGGCCGCCGCGAGCGTCATCGGCAAGGAGGTCGCCGGTCGGCTGGCCCTGCGCCTGGACTCCGGCCTGCTCACCGACGTCGTCGCGGTGGACGCTGACGGCTCCGTCAAGCACTCCATCTTCGGTGGCGCGTTCACGGTGACGGCCAAGGCCAACACCAGCGTGCCGGTCATCACCGTCCGGCCCGGCGCCATCGACGCCGCGCCGCAGGCCGGTGCCGGCACGCAGGAGACCGTCGAGGTGCCGGCTCCCGACGCCGCGACGGCCACCAAGATCACCAGCCGCGAGCCGGTCGTCAGTGGCGACCGTCCCGAGCTCACCGAGGCCAGCGTCGTGGTCTCCGGTGGACGTGGCGTGGGCAGTGCGGACAACTTCACCGTGGTGGAGGCGCTGGCCGACTCCCTCAAGGCTGCTGTCGGCGCCTCGCGCGCCGCGGTGGACTCCGGCTACTACCCGGGCCAGTTCCAGGTGGGCCAGACCGGCAAGACGGTCTCCCCGCAGCTCTACCTGGCCCTGGGCATCTCCGGTGCCATCCAGCACCGGGCCGGGATGCAGACGTCGAAGACCATCGTCGCGGTGAACAAGGACGAGGAGGCGCCGATCTTCGAGATCGCTGACTTCGGCGTCGTGGGCGACCTGTTCAAGGTCGCGCCGCAGCTCACCGACGAGGTGAACAACCGCAAGGGCTGACCCGGTCAGCACCATGCCCACGAGGCCCCTGTCCGCGCTGCGGGTGGGGGCTTCGTGGCGTTCTCAGCCGCGTACCCTGGTCCGGTCATGACTAGCACCCCAGCCTCGGCAACCGTCTACCTGGACCACGCCGCCACCACTCCCATGCTTCCGGAGGCGGTGGCCGTGGTGACCGAGGCGATGGGCACCGCGGGCAACGCCGCGTCCCTGCACGGCTCCGGCCGTGCCGCTCGCCGCCGCGTGGAGGAGTCTCGCGAGCTGCTGGCCCAGGTGCTGGGCGCCCGGCCCACCGAGGTGATCTTCACCGGCGGCGGTACCGAGAGCGACAACCTGGCGATCAAGGGGATCTACTGGTCGCGCACCGCCGCCGACCCGCGGCGGCGCCGCCTGCTGGTGGGGGCAGCCGAGCACCACGCGGTGATCGACGCCGCCCAGTGGCTGGTGGAGCACGAGGGCGCGGTGCTCACCTGGTTGCCGGTGGACGCGCACGGGCGGGTGCAGCCGGAGACGCTGCGGGCCGCGCTGGCCGCGCACGCCGACGACACCGCCCTGGTCAGCGTGATGTGGGCGAACAACGAGGTCGGCACCATCACCGACGTCGCAGCCCTGGCCGAGATCGCGCACGCCCACGGGGTGCCGCTGCACACCGACGCCGTGCAGGCGGTCGGCCAGCTGCCGGTGGACTTCCGCGCCAGCGGCGCCGACGCGCTCACCATCACCGGCCACAAGCTCGGCGGACCCTTCGGGACCGGGGCGCTGCTGCTCGGCCGCGACGTGGGCTGCGTGCCCCTGCTGCACGGTGGCGGCCACGAGCGCGACGTGCGCTCGGGCAGCCCGGACGTGGTCGGCGTGCTCGGTCTGGCCACCGCCGCCGAGGTCGCCACCCGCACCCTGCCCGAGCGGGCCGCGCGGATGGCCACGCTGCGCGACCAGCTGGTGCGCGGCGTGCTCGACGTGGTGGACGACGCGGTGCTCAACGGAGACCCGTCCCCGCAGGGCAGGCTGCCCGGCAACGCCCACCTGACCTTCCCCGGCTGTGCGGGCGACTCCCTGCTGATGCTGCTCGACGCCCGCGGCATCGAGTGCTCCACCGGCTCGGCCTGCACCTCCGGGGTGGCGCAACCCAGCCACGTGCTCATCGCCATGGGGGTGGACCCGCACGCCGCGCGCAGCTCGCTGCGGCTGTCGCTGGGGCACACCTCCACCGAGGCGGACGTGCACACCTTCCTGGACGCCATCGTCCCGGTGGTGGAGCGGGCCCGGATGGCGGGGCTGACCAGCGCGGGGGCGGCCCGGACGGCGGTGCGGGGCTGATGCGGGTGCTGGCCGCGATGAGCGGCGGCGTGGACTCCGCGGTCGCCGCTGCCCGCATGGTGGCGGCGGGCCACGACGTGGTGGGCGTGCACCTGGCCCTGTCGGCCTCGCCGGGCACGCTGCGCACCGGATCGCGGGGCTGCTGCTCCAAGGAGGACGCCGGCGACGCCCGCCGCGCCGCCGACGTGCTGGGCATCCCGTTCTACGTGTGGGACTTCGCCGCCCAGTTCGCCGAGGACGTGGTGGACGACTTCGTGGCCGCCTACGCGGCGGGGGAGACGCCCAACCCCTGCCTGCGATGCAACGAGAAGATCAAGTTCTCCGCCCTGGCCGAGCGGGCCGTGGCCCTGGGCTTCGACGCCGTGGCCACCGGGCACTACGCGCGGCTGTCCGACGGCGTGCTGCGCCGGGCCGTGGACGCCGACAAGGACCAGTCCTACGTGCTGGCGGTGCTCACCGCCGACCAGCTGGGCCGCGCGGTGTTCCCGGTGGGGGACACCCCCAAGCCGGAGATCCGCGCCGAGGCTGCCCGGCGCGGGCTGGCCGTGGCGGAGAAGCCGGACAGCCACGACATCTGCTTCATCCCCTCGGGGGACACCCGCGCCTTCCTCGGCACCCGGATCGGGGTGCGTCCGGGTGCGGTGGTGGACGCCGACTCCGGCAGCGTGCTCGGGTCGCACGAGGGCGTGCACGGGTTCACCATCGGCCAGCGCAAGGGCCTGGGCCTGGACGCTCCCGCCCCGGACGGGCGCCCCCGCTACGTCACCGCCATCGACGCCGAGGCGGGCACCGTGACCGTGGGCTCCGCGGCGCACCTGGACGTGCACCACCTCCGTGGGGCCCGCCCCGTGTGGACCCACGGGCACGCCCCGGACAGCCCGCTGGAGTGCGTGGTGCAGGTGCGGGCGCACGGGGGCCTGGCCCCGGCCACCGTCACGGTCACCGCCGAGGGGGTGGAGGTCACCCTGCACCAGCCGCTGCGCGGGGTTGCCGCTGGTCAGGCCGCGGTCTTCTACCGGCCCGACCCCGACGGTGACGTCGTCCTGGGCAGCGCCACCATCAGCGGCTCGCGCCACCCGGTCGACCACGCCGCACCGTCGGCCCCCACGGGCCCGCGCGACTGGTAGACAGTGCTGGTGACCGACGCAGCGAAGCCCTTCCTCCGCGGTCTGCCGGGCGGGACAGCCACCGGCGTGGGCTCCTGGCCCGGTGCCGACGCCGACGAGGCCGCGCGCATCGTGCTCGGTGAGCTGGCCGCGCTCCCGCACCTGGTGGAGCTGCCTGCCCGAGGCGTCGGGGCGGACATGGTGGGGCGCACCGCCGCCCTGCTGGTCGACCTGGCCGTGGAGGTCGCCCCCTCCGGATACCGAGTGGCCTCCCGTCCCGGCCGCGACCACCGCCGTGCCGTCGACCTGCTCCGCCGCGACCTGGACGTCCTGGAGGAGGCGCTGGAGCGCGCCGGCGCCACGCCGCCGGCGCTGAAGGTGCAGGTGGCGGGTCCCTGGACGATGGCGGCCCAGGTAGAGCTGCGCAGCGGCCACCGCCTGCTCACCGACCGTGGCGCCGTCGCCGAGGTCACCGCGTCGCTGGCCGAGGGGGTCGCCCAGCACGTGGCCGAGGTGCAGCGACGCACCGGCATCCCGGTGGTGCTGCAGGTGGACGAGCCCGGCCTGCCCGGGGTGCTGGCGGGCGCCCTGCCCACCGTCTCGGGGCTGACCACCATCCCGGCGGTGCCCGCACCGGAGGTGGAGGCCGGGCTGCGCACCGTGCTGGAGCAGGCGCCGGGCCGGACCATGGTGCACTGCTGCGCCGCCGCCGTCCCGCTCACCCTGATCCGCCGGGCCGGGGCCACCGCCGTGGGGGTGGACCTGGGACTGGTGGGAGTCACCGACCTGGACGAGATCGGCGAGACCCTGGAGGACGGGGCGATGCTGGTGCTGGGGGTGGTGCCCGTGCCGGTGTCCGTGCCGGCCTCCGGCGGGGCGTCGGCCACCACGCTGCACCAGCTGGCCGAGCCGGCCCTGCGGCTGATGGACCGCCTCGGCTTTCCCCGGTCGGTGCTGTCCACCGAGGTGCTGGTGACCCCCGGCTGCGGCCTGGCCGGCAGCACGCCCGCGGACGCCCGGCGGCTGCTGGCCCAGTGCGTGGAGCTGGGCCGCGCCTTCACCGACCCACCGGAGTCCTGGGGCATGTGAGCGAGGCCCGGTCGGGGGCCGGGACTGTCAGGGTCACTGGCTAATCTTTGGGAGTGACGAGCGAGCTGCCAGAGACCTCCGGCGACCCCCAGGCGCGCGAGCGCTGGACCGCGCTCGCCGAGGAGGTGCGCGGGCACCAGTTCCGGTACTACGTGCGGGACGCGCCGGTCATCACTGACGGTGAGTTCGACGTGCTCTTCACCGAGCTGGTGGCCCTCGAGGAGGCCCACCCCGAGCTGCGCACGCCCGACTCGCCCACCCAGCTGGTGGGCGGCGGCTTCGCCACCGAGTTCAGTGCCGTGGACCACCTGGAGCGGATGCTCAGCCTGGACAACGCCTTCGACTCCGAGGAGCTGCACGCCTGGGCCGACCGGGTGGTGGCCGACGTGGGGCAGGAGGTGGACTACGTCTGCGAGCTCAAGATCGACGGGGTCGCGCTGAACCTGGTCTACGAGAACGGCAAGCTGGTGCGCGGAGCCACCCGCGGCGACGGCCGCACCGGCGAGGACGTCACCCTCAACGCGCGCACCATCGACGACATCCCCGAGGTCCTCACGCCGACCGCGGAGTTCCCGGTGCCGGAGCTGCTGGAGGTGCGCGGCGAGGTGTTCTTCCGGCTCAGCGACTTCGAGGCGCTCAACGCGTCGCTGGTGGCCGAGGGCAAGGCGCCCTTCGCCAACCCCCGCAACTCCGCGGCGGGATCGTTGCGGCAGAAGAACCCCGCGGTCACCGCGCGGCGACGGCTCGGGATGATCTGCCACGGCCTGGGTCGGCGGGTGGGCTTCGAGCCGGTGGCGCTGTCACAGGCCTACGAGGCGCTGGCCGCCTGGGGCCTGCCGGTGTCCGCGCACACCGTGCGGGTGCACGGCATCGACGAGGCCGCAGCCCGGGTCGCCTACTGGGGCGAGCACCGCCACGACGTGGAGCACGAGATCGACGGTCTGGTGGTCAAGGTGGACGACGTGGCGCTGCAGCGGCGCCTGGGTGCCACCTCGCGCGCCCCCCGCTGGGCCATCGCCTACAAGTACCCGCCCGAGGAGGCGACCACCAAGCTGGTGGACATCCGGGTGAACGTGGGCCGCACCGGTCGGGTCACCCCGTTCGCGTTCATGGAGCCGGTGCTGGTGGCCGGGTCCACGGTGGCGCTGGCCACCCTGCACAACGCCAGCGAGGTGGTGCGCAAGGGCGTGCTCATCGGCGACACCGTCACCATCCGCAAGGCCGGCGACGTCATCCCCGAGGTGCTCGGTCCGGTGGTGGACGTGCGCACCGGCAACGAGCGTCCCTTCGTCATGCCCACCCACTGCCCGGAGTGTGGCACCGAGCTTGCCCCGGCCAAGGAGGGCGACGCCGACCTGCGCTGCCCCAACGCGCGCTCGTGCCCCGCCCAGCTGCGGGAGCGGGTGTTCCACGTGGCCGGCCGCGGCGCCTTCGACATCGAGGTGCTGGGCTACGAGGCGGCCACCGAGCTGCTCCGTGCCGGGGTCATCCAGGACGAGGGCGACGTGTTCACCCTCACCGAGGACGACCTGCTGCGCACCGAGCTGTTCCGCACCAAGGCGGGGAACCTGTCGGCCAACGGCCGCCGGCTGCTGGACAACCTGGACGCCGCCAAGGACCGTCCGCTGTGGCGCGTCCTGGTGGGACTGTCCATCCGCCACGTGGGGCCCACCGCGGCTCGGGCGCTCGCCGGGGAGTTCGCCAGCCTCGAGCGCATCGAGCAGGCCAGCGAGGCCGAGCTCGCCGCGGTGGAGGGCGTGGGCCCCACCATCGCCGCGGCCGTGGTCCGCTGGTTCGAGGTGGACTGGCACCGCGAGGTGGTGCGCAAGTGGCGCGAGGCCGGGGTGCGCACGGTGGACGAGCGCGACGCCGGCGTGCCGCGGTTCCTGGAGGGACTGTCCATCGTGGTCACCGGGTCGCTCGCCCGGCTGTCCCGGGACGAGGCCAGGGAGGCCATCCTGGAGCGCGGCGGCAAGGCCGCGGGCAGCGTGTCCAAGAAGACCGCCTTCGTGGTGGTCGGGGACGCTCCCGGGTCCAAGTACGACAAGGCCGTCACCCTCGGCGTGCCGGTGCTGGACGAGGCCGGCTTCGAGGTGCTGCTGGAGCAGGGGCCCGAGGAGGCCACCAAGCTCGCGGTGCCGGCTGGAGAGGCGCCCGCTGGGGAGGCGCCCGCCGGGGACAAGCCTGCCGACTAGCCCAGCACGGTGGCGACGATGCCCGCCATGTGACCCAGCCGCGCCACCTCGGACGGGCGGAACTCCGGGCCACCGGGCCGGCCGATGAGCACCGCGCGGTTCTCCTCGCCCAGGGGTGCCGCGGCGACGGTGGTGTTCACCTGCCGCCAGCTCTCCGGCACCCAGTCGGCGTTCTCGTCCAGGGCGGCCGGCGCCCGCAGCGGCAGCCAGGGCGCGGCCGCGGAGTGGGACTCCGGCGCGGCGGGGGAGCCCACCACCCGGTAGGGGCCGTCCTTGCCCATGCCCACGATCATCGCCCAGCCCACGCTGAGCACCCGGGGCAGCCCGTCCACCAACGTCTGCAGGCGGTCGCCGATGGTGCCGGCCACCACGTCGATCAGCTCGAGCTCGCGGTGGGTGTCCAGCACCCCCACGAACGGTCGCACCGAGATGACCTGCACGCCCTCGATGCCCTCGGCGGCGGTGATGAGGCCGTCGGGGAAGGACCCGCGGGGAATCTCCACCACCAGGTCGTCCACGGCGTAGCTGGCGTCGCGCTCCACCACGTCCACCGAGAGGATGTCGACGTCGGCACGTCCCAGCGCGGAGGCCAGCAGACCCAGGGCCCCAGGCTGGTCCGGGACCTGCACGCGCATGAGGAAGGACAATGTCGTCTCCTTGCCGGGGACACTCGGCGAACCGCTCGGGCAGGCAACATCTTCCTACACTCACTCGGGGGCAGGGCACGCTGGTGGCACCGGCTAGTCTTGGCGGGCACCCGATGCCGCCTCGATAGGGGAGATCCCCACCGCATGAATGCCGAGAACACGACGGCGCCCGTCATCACCCGCGAGGAGGTCGCCCACCTCGCGCGATTGGCCCGGCTCGCCGTCACCGAGGACGAGCTGGACCACTTCGCTGGTCAGCTGGACTCGATCCTGCACCACGTAGCCACCGTCTCCGAGGTCGCCGCGGAGGACGTCCCGCCGACCTCTCAGGCGCTGCCGGTCACCAACGCGTTCCGCCCCGACGTGGTCACCCCCGGGCTGACCCAGGACGAGGCGCTGGCCAAGGCCCCGGCCGCCGAGCTGGGCCGCTTCCGCGTGCCTCAGATCCTGGCGGACGAGCAGTGAGCGCCGAGCTGACCCGCCTCTCCGCGAGCGAGCTGGCGCAGAAGATCCACTCCCGCGAGGTCTCCTCCACCGAGGTCACCCGCGCCCACCTGGACCGCATCGGCGAGGTGGACGAGCGGGTCCGCGCCTTCCTGCACATCGACGGCATGGCGGCGCTGGCCGCGGCCGGAGCCGTGGACGCCTCCTTGGCCGCCGGTGAGCAGCCGGCCTCCCCGCTGGCCGGGGTGCCGCTGGCGCTGAAGGACAACTTCACCACCACCGACATGCCCACCACCTGCGGGTCGGAGATGCTCGAGGGCTGGTGGCCGCCCTACGACGCCACCGTCACCTCCCGCCTGCGCGCGGCCGGCATCCCCGTGCTGGGCAAGACCAACATGGACGAGTTCGCGATGGGCTCCTCCACCGAGAACTCCGCCTACGGCCCCACGCACAACCCGTGGGACCTCACCCGGGTGCCGGGTGGCTCCGGTGGTGGCTCCGCCGCCGCCCTGGCCGCCTACGAGGCCCCGCTGGCCGTGGGCACCGACACCGGCGGCTCCATCCGGCTGCCCGCCTCGGTCACCGGCACGGTCGGCGTCAAGCCCACCTACGGCGGCGTGTCCCGCTACGGCCTGGTGGCGTGCGCGTCCTCGCTGGACCAGGGCGGTCCGTGCGGGCGCACGGTGCTGGACACCGCGCTGCTGCACGAGGTCATCGCCGGGCACGACCCGCGCGACTCCACCTCCATCGACGCCCCGGTCCCGGCCGTGGTCGAGGCAGCGCTGCAGGGCGCCAGCGGCGACCTCACCGGCGTGCGCGTCGGCGTGGTGCGCGAGCTGCAGGGCGACAGCTACGCCCCCGGGGTGCTGTCCTCCTTCCACGCCGCGGTGGCCCAGCTGGAGGCGCTCGGCGCCGAGGTGGTGGAGGTCTCCTGCCCGAGCTTCGCCTACGCGCTGGCCTCGTACTACCTGATCCTGCCCAGCGAGGTGTCGTCCAACCTGGCCCGGTTCGACGCCATGCGCTACGGCCTGCGGGTGGGCGACGACGGCAGCCACAGCGCCGAGGAGGTCATGGCCCTGACCCGCGAGGCCGGGTTCGGCGCGGAGGTCAAGCGCCGCATCATGATCGGTACCTACGCGCTGTCGGCGGGCTACTACGACGCCTACTACGGCCAGGCCCAGAAGGTGCGCACGCTCATCATCCGCGACTTCCAGGCGGCCTACCAGAAGGCGGACGTGCTGGTCTCGCCCACCTCTCCGCAGACGGCCTTCCGGCTGGGCGAGCGGGTGGACGACCCGCTGGCCATGTACCTGATGGACCTGTGCACCATCCCCACCAACCTGGCCGGTGACGCCGCCATGTCGCTGCCGTCGGGGCTCTCCGACGACGACGGGATGCCCGTGGGGCTGCAGATCATGGCGCCTGCGCTGGCCGACGACCGGCTCTACCGGGTGGGGGCGGCCTACGAGGCCGCCCGTGGACCGCTGCAGGCTCCGCCGGAGCTGTGAGCGCGGCGGCCGGGGCCGGCGAGCAGAAGCGGCGGATGCTCGCCGGTGAGCTCTACGACCCGGCCGATCCGCAGCTGGAGGTAGAGCGCCAGCACTGCCAGCTGGTGGTGGCGGAGTTCAACGCCGCCACCGACGACGCCGGGCGCACCGCGGTGCTGCACCGGCTGTTCGGCAGCGTCGGTGCCGGCACCTGGATCATGCCGCGGCTGCAGTGCGACTTCGGCTACAACATCACCATCGGTCGCAACTCGTTCCTGAACTACGACGCGATCCTGCTGGACTGCATGCCGATCACCATCGGCGACGACGTCTCCATCGGCCCGCGGGTGCAGCTGCTGACGCCGCTGCACCCGATGGACGACCACGAGGCGCGGCGGGCGCGCTGGGAGCTGGCGGCGCCGATCAGCATCGGGGACAACGCGTGGCTCGGTGGCGGGGTCATCGTCTGCGCCGGCGCCAGGGTGGGAGCGAACACGGTGATCGGTGCGGGCAGCGTGGTCACCCGCGACGTCCCCGACGGGGTGTTCGCCGCGGGAAACCCGTGCCGGGTCATCCGCCGGCTGGACCGGGCTGGGCGGGTCCCGCCGGGGGAGTGACCCCGTTGTGCCTGCGGTGCTTGCGCACCCGCCAGACCAGCACGGCCACCACGGCGACCAGTCCCGCCGCGACCGCGATGTCGCGGCCGGCCTCGCTGGCGAGCTGCTGGTACGACGCCCCCGCCAGGTAGCCCAGCGCCACGCAGCTCACCCCCCACACCAGCCCGCCGACGGCGTTCCACAGCAGGAACTGCCGGTAGGGCATTCCGGCGGTGCCCGCCAGGGCTGGGATGATCGCGCGCAGGTAGGCCACGAACCGGCCCACGCACACCGCGATCGCGCCCCGGGTGGCCAGGAGGTGCTGGGCGGACTGCACCTGCGCCTGGCGCTTGGCCAGCACCTTGGCCTGCAGCATGCGCGTGCCGTAGCGCCTGCCGATCTCGTAGCCGATGCTGTCGCCGGCGATGGCGGCGGCCACGGTGACCGCCGCCATCAGGTAGACGTCGACGCGGCCGAGGCTGGCGGCCACCCCGCCGACCACCGCGGCGGTCTCGCCGGGGACGACGAAGCCGACGAACATCGCATCCTCGACCAGCACGATGAGCGCGATCGCCAGGTACACCCAGATCGGTGCCTCGGTCAGCAGCCGCTCGGCCAGGTCGCTCATCGCACCAGCAGACCAGGGATCAGAAGAAGACGCGGGTGACCGTCTCGGCGACGCACACCGGCTTGTCGCCGCCCTCGACCTCCAGGGTGACGGTGACGACCAGCTGCAGGCCGCCCCCGATCTCGGTGACCTCGCTGAGCACGGAGGTGCTGCGCACCTTGGAACCCACCTTGACCGGCGCGGGGAAGCGCACCTTGTTCAGGCCGTAGTTGACGCCCATCTTGACGCCCTCCAGGGAGTACGCCTGCCAGGACAGCATGGGGATGAGCGAGAGGGTGAGGTAGCCGTGCGCGATGGTGCTGCCGAAGGGGCCCTGGGCCGCGGCGTCGGGGTCGACGTGGATCCACTGGTGGTCGCCGGTGGCCTCGGCGAACGTGTCGATGCGGCTCTGCTCGATGGTCACCCAGTCGCTGGTGCCCAGGGTCTCGCCCTTGGCGGCGATCAGCTCGTCGGCGTTGTGGAAGGTGCGCACGTTCAGACTCTCCTCGCAGTTGGGCCCCGCGACCGTGCGGGGCTGACTCCGATCGTCGCACGGCACCTAGGATGGGGGACAACGCCGGCGTGCGGCGCCCGGCCGGGTCCACCGGCCGTGCAGCGCGCCGCGCCCGTCCACCGCACCAACGCGAGGAGCTCGTCACCGATGACCGCCAGCACCGCCGTCGACCTGATGGACTACGACGAGGTCGTCGAGAGGTTCGACCCGGTGCTCGGCATGGAGGTGCACGTCGAGCTGGGGACCGCCACCAAGATGTTCTGCGGCTGCCCCACCGGCTTCGGCGCCGAGCCCAACACCCAGGTCTGCCCGGTGTGCCTGGGCCTGCCCGGCTCGCTGCCGGTGGTCAACGCCGCGGCGGTGGAGTCGGCGGTGCGCATCGGCCTGGCGCTGAACTGCAGCATCACCCCGTGGGGCCGGTTCGCGCGGAAGAACTACTTCTACCCCGACCAGCCGAAGAACTACCAAATCTCCCAGTACGACGAGCCCATCGCCACCGACGGCTACCTCGACGTGGTGCTCGACGACGGCGAGACCTTCCGGGTGCAGATCGAGCGCGCCCACATGGAGGAGGACACCGGAAAGTCGCTGCACGTCGGCGGGGCCACCGGCCGCATCCACGGTGCCAGCCACTCGCTGCTGGACTACAACCGCGCCGGCGTGCCGCTGGTGGAGATCGTCACCCGCACGATCGAGGGCGCCGGGGCCCGCGCGCCCGAGGTGGCCCGCGCCTACGTCACCGCGCTGCGCGACCTGCTCCAGGCGCTGGGCGTCTCCGACGTGCGGATGGACCAGGGCTCGCTGCGCTGCGACGCCAACGTCTCGCTGATGCCCAAGGGCGCCACCGAGCTGGGCACCCGCACCGAGACCAAGAACGTGAACTCCCTGCGCAGCGTGGAGCGTGCGGTGCACTACGAGATGCGGCGCCAGGCTGCGGTGCTGGCCGCCGGCGGCACCATCGTGCAAGAGACGCGGCACTTCCAGGAGGCCGACGCCACCACCTCCCCGGGCCGCCGCAAGGAGACCTCCGAGGACTACCGCTACTTCCCCGAGCCCGACCTCACCCCGGTCGCCCCGGACGCGGAGTGGGTGGAGCAGCTGCGGTCCACCCTGCCCGAGCTGCCCTGGCAGCGCCGGGCCCGCATCCAGGCTGAGTGGGGCATCACCGACGAGGAGATGCGCGACCTGCGCAACGCCGGTGCGCTGGACCTGGTGGCCGCAACGGTGGAGGCGGGCGCCCCCGCGGCGCAGGCCCGGTCGTGGTGGGTGTCCTACCTCACCCAGCAGGCCAACACCCGCGAGGTGGCGCTGGCCGAGCTGCCCATCACGCCCGCGCAGCTGGCCCGGGTGATCACGCTGGTGGCCGAGGGCTCGCTGAACAACAAGCTGGCCCGCCAGGTCGTGGACGGCGTGCTGGCCGGCGAGGGGGAGCCCGACGAGGTGGTTGCCGCTCGTGGGCTGGCCATCGTCAGCGACGACTCCGCGCTGCAGGCGGCGGTGGACGAGGCCCTGGCCGCCAACCCCGGGGTGGCCGACAAGATCCGGGGCGGCAAGGTCCAGGCGGCCGGCGCGATCGTGGGTGCGGTGATGAAGGCGACCCGCGGTCAGGCCGACGCGGCGCGCGTGCGCGAGCTGGTCATCAAGGCCTGCTCCTGAGCGAGCCCCGGCGCGGGCTCAGCCAGTGCCGGGCTCAGACAGCGCCGGGGAACCCGTGCTGGCGCCACGCCTCGTACACCGCGAGGGTGGCGGCGTTGGCCAGGTTCAGCGACCGGCGCCCGGGCAGCATGGGGATGCGCACCCGCTCGGTGACGTGCTCGTCGGCCAGCACCTCCGGGGACAGCCCGGTGGGCTCCGCGCCGAACATCAGCACGTCGCCGGGGCGGTAGTCGATGTCGGTGTAGCGGGTGGTGGCGTGCCCGGTGAAGGCGAACACGCGGCACTCGCCCAGCGCGGCCCAGGCGGCGGTGAGGTCGTCGTGCACCGTCACCGAGGCCATGTCGTGGTAGTCCAGCCCGGCCCGGCGCAGCTTGGCGTCGGAGAGGTCGAACCCCAGCGGGCGCACCAGGTGCAGCTCGGTGCCGGTGATCGCCGAGGTGCGGATGGCGTTGCCCGTGTTGGGCGGGATACGTGGCTCGACGAACATCACCCGGAACACCGGGTGAGCATACGACCGGCTACACCGAGCTCGCGCCACCCTGTCCCGCCGGCGGCTGGATGCGCACCACCCGGTCGTCGGTGGGTCCCGCCGCGCCGGTGGTCTTGTTGACGGTGCCGGCCCACACCACGCCGTCGGCGCCCACGTCGGCGCCGTAGAGCTGGCCGTAGCGGCCCGGCACCAGCACCTCCGGCGGCGCGGTGACGGCGCCGTTGCCGCCGATGCTCAGCACGTGCAGCCCGGCGCCGGTGGTGACCGCCACCGACACGCGCCCCTGCACGGCAGCGCAGCCGGCCACGCCGGGCCGGTCCGGCCAGGTCCACACCTGCTCGCCGACCGCGCCGGTGGCGGACACCGGTCGCAGCCGGTCCACGGTGGCGCCACGGTCGGTGAGCCAGCTGCTGCCGGTGACGCCGTCGGTGCACACCCCGCCGGGCTCGTTGAGGCCGCTGGCCACCACCGGCGAGGTGGGGGTGGCGTTGCCCGGTGCCGGCGCCCCGGCCGGGGTGACCCGCAGCAGCTTGCCCGCCAGCGAGGCCGGGTCGGCGGCGGCGGCGGGCTGGCCGGCGTCGCCGGTGGCCACCAGCAGGTTGCCCTTGGCGTCGAAGGCGAGGGAGCCGGCGTTGTGCAGCGGCCCCTTGGGGATGCCCACCAGCACCGGCTTGGGGGAGTCGCCCACGGCGATGCGCACCACCCGGTTGTCGGTGGCCGTGGTGGTGTACAGGTAGATCAGGCGGTCCTGGGCGTAGCTGGGAGACAGGGCCACGTCCAGCAGCCCACCGTCGGCCGCGCCGTCCACCGGCACCCGGGCCAGCTCCACCGGCGCCTTCTCCGGGGCGACCCGCAGCAGCCGGCCGGTGCGGCGCTCCGCCACCAGGGCGCCGTCCTCGCCGGGCAGCTTGGCCAGCCCTGCCGTGGGATCCAGACAGGTGGCCACCACCGCCGGGTCGGGGTCGGTGCACGGCGCCGGCGTCGCGCTGGGCGCCGGGCTCGACGGCGAGCCGGGCTCCGGCGGGGCGGTCGGCGGGGTGGGCAGCTGGGGGGTGACCTCCGGGCCGGCGCCCAGGGTGGGGTTCGGCCGGAAGTCGCCGGCGGGCTGGTCGTCGAACTGGGCGCAGCCGGTGGCGAGCACGGCCACCGCGGCCAGCGGAGCCAGCCGTCGGACCCACCGGTCGCCGCCTCTGCCCCTGGTCACCACAGCAGGCTACTGGGCAGGTGGTGAGCCAGCGGTGAGCAGCGTTCACCGAATCGCAACACGCCACCGGTGCCGTGCTGCGCCGGATGCGGCGGGAGCGGTCCTACCGTCCTCGCATGGCACCGCGAGACCGCCCCACGAGCGCGGACGAGCAGGGCCCGCCCACGGTGGTCCTGCCCGGCGGCAGCCTGGGCGTGATCGCCCCCACGGAGCGCGCCAGCCCGCGCTACATCCCGCCGGCGTCCGAGCGGTCGGAGCTGCCGCCGATCTACCCCGGCCTCGACGACGACGACGAGATTGACGAGAGCGCAGAGCCGACCAGCGCGGTGGCCGTCCCCGTGGAGCGCCGCACCCGTCCATCGCCAGGCCTCGGGCCGTCGCCAGGCACCGCCCTGGGTCTGCTCCTGCTGCGGCTGGCGGTGGGGGCGCTGGTGCTGGCTCGCGGTGCGCACCAGCTGTGGGGCGTCCTGGGCGACAGCCACGTCATCGAGGCGCTGCCCACCGCGGTGAGCGTGGCCGAGCTGGTGGTGGGAGTCCTGCTGGTGCTGGGTCTGCTCACCGAGTGGGCGAGCGGTGCGGTGCTGGCGCTGGTGGTGGCGGCGCTGCCGGAGGTGCTGGAGCAGCCCCGCGTGGGTGTCCCCGTGATCGGTGAGCCCGGGCTCGGGGTGAGCGTGCACGCGCTGGGGCCCGAGCTGCTGCTCGGGCTGGGGGTGCTGGCCGTGGCGCTGGCCCTGGCCGGGGCGGGCCGGATCAGCCTGGACCACGGGCGGGTGTGGGCCCGGGCCCCGCTGCGCACGGCCGCGGTGGCGCTGGTGCTGGGCGCCGCCGCGGGCGCGGTGCTGCTGCAGCTCCAGCTCGCCTAGCGCTCGGCTCGGGGCTCGTCCTGGTCCGGGTGGTCGCGGGCCTCGTCGGCACCCTGGTCCGCCAGCTCCGCCTCGTCCCTGGCCGCGAACGGGTCAGGGACCCGGCCGCCGCTGGCCAGCGAGAGCACCGGCAGGTCGCGGAAGGTGACGCACGGCAGGGTCACCTCGGTGTCGTCGTCGAGCACCGCCCGGCCGAAGGAGCCCAGCCGGGTGCTCCGGTGGCGGGGGAACCGGACGCCGCGCACGCGGTCCCAGCCGATGGACTGCCCACCGGTCATGGTGCGCACCTGCAACCCGTCCGGGCTGGCCGTGGTGCGCATCCGCAGCACCCACCACGTGGCCACCACGGGGACGACCACCAGCCAGCCGAAGACGAGCGGTGCGGCGACCATGGCGGGGATGAGGCAGACGAGCAGGAAGCCGACGCCGAGCAGGGCGACACGGTTGTTCTGCAGCACGGCGGTGGGGGCGGGCTCGACCCGGGGAGGGGTGCTCGCCTCGGCTGGGGACATGCCTCCATGGTCGCACCCGTGGGTCAAGTTGACGCTGCCGGTGGCGCCCGGCTAACGTCACACGGGTGAACCATGACGCTCTCGTACTCGGCAGGCGCATCTACGCCTGAGCCGGACGTCTTCCGAACAGCTCAACCACAGCGTCGATGCGCCACCCTCGCACAGCGGAGTCTCCGCGGCGGGGGTTTTTTGTTGTTCGCCGAGCTTCATGCCACGTTCCCGTTGCCCCGTCCGACCAGAGGAAGCTGCAGTGAGCGCACCCACCGCCCGCCCGCACCCCACCCCGCGCGCGCCGCGCAGCCCGGCTGCGCCGGCCACCGGCCGCCGCGTGTCGTCCCCGCCCGAGCAGGTCACCGGGGCGCAGTCCCTCGTGCGCTCGCTGGAGGAGGTGGGCTGCGAGGTGGTCTTCGGCATCCCCGGCGGTGCGATCCTGCCGGCCTACGACCCGATGCTGGACTCCACCCGGGTTCGGCACGTGCTGGTTCGCCACGAGCAGGGCGCGGGCCACGCGGCCACCGGCTACGCCCAGGCGACCGGCCGGGTGGGGGTGTGCATGGCGACGTCCGGGCCCGGTGCCACCAACCTGGTCACTCCCATCGCCGACGCCCAGATGGACTCCGTGCCGCTGGTGGCGATCACCGGCCAGGTGGCCACCGCGCTCATCGGCACCGACGGCTTCCAGGAGGCCGACATCTCCGGGATCACGCAGCCGGTCACCAAGCACAACTTCCTGGTGACCGACCCGCTGGACATTCCGCGCACCATCGCCGAGGCCTTCCACCTGGCGGAGTCCGGACGTCCCGGCGCCGTGCTGGTGGACATCCCCAAGGACGTGCTGCAGGCGCGCACCACCTTCTCCTGGCCGCCGGAGATCCACCTGCCCGGCTACCGGCCGATCACCAAGCCGCACAGCAAGCAGGTCCGCGAGGCCGCCCGGCTGATCGCCGCTGCCCGCCGGCCGGTGCTCTACGTCGGCGGTGGCGTCATCAAGGCCGAGGCCGGCGAGGAGCTGGCCCAGCTGGCCGAGCTGACCGGCGTCCCGGTGGTCACCACCCTGATGGCCCGCGGCGCGTTCCCCGACAGCCACCACCTCAACCTGGGCATGCCTGGCATGCACGGCACCGTCGCCGCGGTCGCCGCCATGCAGCGCAGCGACCTGCTGATCACCCTGGGCGCGCGCTTCGACGACCGCGTCACCGGGGTGCTCAGCTCCTTCGCCCCCGAGGCCAAGGTCATCCACGCCGACATCGACCCGGCTGAGATCGGCAAGAACCGCCACGCCGACGTGCCGATCGTGGGTGACTGCAAGGAGGTCATCACCGAGCTGCTGGAGTGCGTGCGCGACCAGCGCTCCGAGGGCGACGTGCCGGACCTGACGCAGTGGTGGAGCCAGCTCGACGACATCCGCACCCGGTTCCCGCTGGGCTACGACCGCCCCGCCGACGGTGCGCTGTCCCCGGAGCTGGTGATCTCCGAGATCGGCAAGGCGGCCGGACCGGACGCCATCTACGTCGCCGGCGTCGGCCAGCACCAGATGTGGGCCGCGCAGTTCGTCTCCTACGAGAAGCCGCGCACCTGGCTGAACTCCGGGGGCCTGGGCACCATGGGCTACGCGGTGCCCGCGGCGATGGGCGCCAAGATGGGCCGGCCGGACACCGAGGTGTGGGCCATCGACGGGGACGGCTGCTTCCAGATGACCAACCAGGAGCTGGCCACCTGCGCCATCGAGGGCGTCCCGATCAAGGTGGCCGTCATCAACAACGGCAACCTGGGCATGGTCCGGCAGTGGCAGACGCTGTTCTACGACGAGCGGTACTCCAACACCGGGCTGTCCACCCACGGCGACGCCGACGGTCGCCGCATCCCCGACTTCCTCATGCTGGCCGAGGCCCTGGGCTGCGTGGGGATGCGCTGCGAGCGTGAGGAAGACGTGGCCGCCACCATCGAGGCGGCCCGCGCGATCACCGACCGGCCCGTCGTGATCGACTTCATCGTGGGCGCCGACGCCCAGGTGTGGCCGATGGTCGCCGCAGGTACCAGCAACGACGAGATCATGGCTGCCCGCGGCATCCGTCCGCTGTTCGACACCGACGACGCGGACCCGGAGATCGTCGCCGCGGCCACCGCCGAGGACGCGGCCACCGAGACCGGTGCTGCGGGCACCGGCACCGACACCACTGGGCACCAGAACCCGAAGGGACAGAACCTGTGAGCACCCACACCCTCAGCGTGTTGGTGGAGAACAAACCCGGTGTGCTCGCGCGCGTGGCCGGCCTGTTCTCCCGCCGTGGGTTCAACATCGACTCCCTGGCGGTGGGCGAGACCGAGCTGCCCGGGATCTCCCGGATGACCATCGTGATCTCCCTGGAGGACTTCCCGCTGGAGCAGGTCACCAAGCAGCTGAACAAGCTGGTCAACGTGATCAAGATCGTCGAGCAGGACCCCACCAACGCCGTGGCCCGCAAGCTGGTGCTGGTGAAGGTGAGGGCCGATGCCAGCGTCCGCAGCGAGGTGCTGGAAACTGTTGCCCTGTTCCGCGCGAAGGTCATCGACGTTGCCCACGAGGCCATCACCATCGAGGCCACCGGCACCAACCAGAAGCTGGACGCGCTGCTGCGGCTGCTCGAGCCCTACGGGATCCGGGAGATCGTGCAGTCCGGTGTGGTCGCGCTGGGCCGCGGCCCCAAGTCGATCACCTCGACACGCTAGCCACCCGCGCCCGCACGAACCAAGACTCAAGTCACCAATCGAAGGGAAACACTGTGAGCGTCGAGATCTTCTACGATGACGATGCAGATCTGTCGATCATCCAGGGCCGCAAGGTCGCCGTCATCGGCTACGGCAGCCAGGGCCACGCCCACTCGCTGAGCCTGCGGGACTCCGGCGTGGACGTGCGCGTCGGCCTCAAGGAGGGCTCGAAGTCCCGCGCCAAGGCCGAGGAGCAGGGCCTGCGGGTCGTCACTCCCGCCGAGGCCGCCGCCGAGGCCGACCTGATCATGGTGCTGGCCCCGGACACCGCCCAGGCCCAGATCTTCACCGAGGACATCGCCCCGAACCTCAACGAGGGCGACGCGCTGTTCTTCGGCCACGGCCTCAACGTCCACTTCGACCTGGTCAAGCCCGACCCCAGCATCACCGTGGCCATGGTGGCGCCCAAGGGCCCCGGCCACCTGGTGCGTCGCCAGTTCGTCGACGGCAAGGGCGTGCCCTGCCTGGTCGCCGTGGAGCAGGACCCCACCGGCAACGGCCTGGCGCTGGCGCTGTCCTACGCCAAGGCCATCGGCGGCACCCGCGCGGGCGTCATCAAGACGACCTTCCGGGAGGAGACCGAGACCGACCTCTTCGGTGAGCAGGCCGTGCTCTGCGGCGGCATCGAGGAGCTGGTCAAGAACGGCTTCGACGTGATGGTCGAGGCGGGCTACGCCCCCGAGATGGCCTACTTCGAGGTGCTGCACGAGCTCAAGCTGATCGTGGACCTGATGTACGAGGGCGGCATCGCCCGGATGAACTACTCGGTGTCGGACACCGCGGAGTTCGGCGGCTACCTCTCCGGCCCGCGCATCATCGACGCCGGCACCAAGGAGCGGATGAAGGAGGTGCTCGCCGACATCCAGAGCGGTGAGTTCACCCGTCGTCTCGTCGCCAACGTGGAGAACGGCAACACCGAGCTCGAGGGGCTGCGCAAGGCCAACGCCGAGCACCCCGTCGAGGTCACCGGCAAGAAGCTGCGCGACCTGATGAGCTGGGTCGACCGTCCGATCACCGAGACGGCCTGACACCTGGTCACCGCCAGCTGCACCACCAGCCGTGCCCGCCCGCGCTCCTGCGCCGGCGGGCACGGCTGGTCTCGCCCCGGGATCATTCACCACTGGGCCGTCACAGCGGGGCCGTCACCGCTGTGTCCCTACCTTTGCGCCAAGACCTCGGCCGCCGCGCGCTCACCCGCCCGCACCGCGCCGTCCATGAATCCCGCCCAGTAGGTCGCCGTCTCCGTCCCCGCCCAGTGCACGCGACCGAAGGGCACCCGGATCTGCGCGCCGTAGGCGGTGGTGGTGCCGGTGCCCGCCGACGCCACCGGCGAGCCCTTGGTCCAGCGCTCCCGCGTCCAGTCCTGCTCCACGTACTCCACCGGGTCGAGCGCCTGCGGGCCGACGAGCTGGGCGAAGCCCTGCAGCACCGCGGTGCGGCGCTGCGCCAGGGGCAGGTTGCCGTACTCGCGCCACGTCGACCCGCCGACGAAGGCCAGCAGCACCCCCACGGCGGCGTCGGCAGGGGAGTTGTCGAAGCAGGTGCGCACCGCGCCGGAGGTGGCGATGCCGCTGCCGGACAGCCCGGCCGCTCGCCAGAACGGCGTGGGGTAGACGGCGTCCACCTTCATCAGCGTGCCCAGGTGCAGCCGGGTCAGCAGCTGCTGGCGCAGCGGAGGCAGCAGCGGGTCCCAGTCGATGGCGGTGACCAGGGGCGGGGGAGCGGCCACCACCACCCGGCCCGCCCGCACCTGGCCGCGGTCACTGGTCACCGTCACGCCGGTGTCGTCCTGGGCGATGCGCCGCACCGCGGCCTCGGTCTGCACCACCGCGCCCAGCTGGCGGGCCAGGGCCAGGGGCACCAGCTGTGAGCCACCCACGAACCGGGAGTCCTGGGCTCCGTTGGCGGTGCTGGAGGCCCGCTCGAAGCTGCCCGGCGTGGTCTCGTTGCCGGAGCAGGCGATGGTCCACAGGAAGAACAGCAGTGACACGTCCTCGCCGTCGGAGCCGTAGGTGGGCTGCAGGAACGACTGCAACAAGGTCAGCGTGTCCCGGTTGAAGGTGTTGGCGCGCACCCACTCCTGCACCGTCACCGCGTCCCACTCCGCCGCGTGCGGGGCGCTCCACGGCGCGTCCACCGGCACCTGCCCGGCCATCCAGTCGATGCGCAGCTGCAGCACGAAGGCGTCCACCACGATGGCCAGGTCGGGCGGGACGGTGCCCTGGTAGCGCATGGTGCGGCCGTTGGCGGCGAAGATGTTGTCGCCGGCCACGTGCTCCTTGAAGGTGGGGATCCCCAGCTCGGCGGCCAGCGCCAGGATGCGGTCCTGGGTGGGTCCGACGAACGCGCCACCGGCCTCGATCACCGAGCCGTTGGCCAGGGTGTGGTTGAGCACCCGGCCGCCCACCCGGTCCCTGGCCTCCAGCAGCACCACCGACCGGCCCGCCCTGGCCAGCTCGCGCGCGGTGACCAGCCCGGAGATGCCGCCTCCCACCACCACGACGTCGGCGGTGCCCGGCAACTGGTCGCGCGCGCCCGCGGCGACCGCCCGCGCCGGAGCGGAGAGCGCACCACTGGCCAGCAGCGCGCCACCGGCCAGGCCGCCGAGGAGCCCACGGCGAGTGAGGTTGCTGCTGCTGACGTCCATGACGGTCCCCCCGTGCTCGTCCGTGGTGCATGTCTATCCCACCGCGGGCCCCACCGGAAGTGCTGCGGAGGCACAGCCGTTCACCGCCCGCTGGGCTGGCGGGACCGCAAAGTAGGCTCGAAGAACCGCGCTTCGTCACATATTCCAAGCCAGGGAGATCGTCAGTGAGCCAGTCCGTCCGTCCCGTCGTCCTCATCGCCGAGAAGCTCGCGCCGTCCGTCATCGACGCGCTGGGCGACGGAGTGGAGGTGCGTCACGTCGACGGCACCGACCGCCCGGCGCTGCTGGAGGCCGTCGCCGGCGCCGACGCCCTGCTGGTCCGCTCCGCCACCCAGGTCGACGCCGAGGTGCTCGGCGCCACCAACACCCTCAAGGTCGTCGCCCGTGCCGGCGTGGGCCTGGACAACGTGGACGTGCCCGCGGCCACCGCCCGTGGCGTGATGGTGGTGAACGCGCCCACCTCCAACATCGTCTCCGCCGCCGAGCACGCCGTGGCGCTGCTGCTCTCGGCCGCCCGGCAGATCCCCGCCGCCGACGCCACCCTGCGCGAGCACACCTGGCAGCGCAGCAAGTTCAACGGTGTGGAGATCTCCGGCAAGACCATCGGCGTGGTGGGCCTGGGCAAGATCGGCCAGCTCTTCGCCCAGCGCATCGCCGCCTTCGGCACCACGCTCATCGCCTACGACCCCTACGTCTCCGCCGCCCGCGCCGCCCAGCTGGGCATCGAGCTGGTCACCCTGGACGAGCTGCTGCAGCGCGCCGACGCCTTCTCGGTGCACCTGCCCAAGACCCCGGAGACCAAGGGACTCATCGGCGCCGAGCAGCTGGCGATGACCAAGAAGGGCGTCATCATCGTCAACGCCGCCCGTGGCGGCCTGATCGACGAGCAGGCGCTGGCCGACGCCGTCACCAGCGGCCAGGTCGGCGCCGCCGGCATCGACGTCTACGGCAGCGAGCCCTGCACCGACAGCCCGCTGTTCGAGCTGCGCAACGTCGTGGTCACCCCGCACCTGGGTGCCTCCACCGTGGAGGCCCAGGACCGCGCGGGCACCGACGTGGCGCGCAGCGTGAAGCTGGCCCTGGCCGGTGACTTCGTGCCCGACGCCGTCAACGTGCAGGCCGGTGGCGTGGTGGGCGAGGAGGTCGCCCCGTGGCTGGAGCTGGTGCGCAAGCTCGGCGTGCTGCTGGGTGCGGTGTCCGGCAGCCTGCCCACCTCGGTCACCGTCGAGGTCCGCGGCGAGCTGGCGTCGGAGGACGTCACCGTGCTGCAGCTGGCCGCCCTGCGCGGGCTGTTCTCCGGCGCGGTGGAGGAGCAGGTCACCTTCGTCAACGCGCCGTCCATCGCCGAGGAGCGCGGGGTGAGCGTGGAGGTCACCACCGCCACCGAGAGCCCCGCCCACCGCTCCGTGGTCGTGCTGCACGCCGCCATGGGCGACGGTGCCGCGTACAGCGTCGCCGGCACCCTGTCCGGCCCTCAGCAGGTGCAGAAGGTCGTCTCCATCAACGGCCGCAACTTCGACCTGCGGGCCGAGGGCACCGTGCTGCTGCTGGCCTACGCCGACAAGCCCGGCGTGATGGGCAAGGTCGGCACCCTGCTCGGCGAGCAGGGCGTGAACATCGAGGCCGCGCAGCTCAGCC
This sequence comes from Rhodococcus sp. Z6_132, assembly GCF_058133635.1. Lineage (NCBI taxonomy): Bacteria > Bacillati > Actinomycetota > Actinomycetes > Mycobacteriales > Nocardiaceae > Rhodococcus > Rhodococcus sp. Z6_132. The sequence continues at coordinate 1,305,288 of NZ_JBYUNP010000002.1, read as the reverse complement.
AGGCGGCCCAGGGCGACAGCGCGGTGATGATGCTCCGCGTGGACCGGGCACCGGCGGCCTACCAGCTCGCCCCGATCGCCGAGGCGGCCGGCGCCAGCACCATCGAGCTGGTCGACTTCAGCTGAGCCGCTTGACCTGAGCGCCGCCGAGCGCGCTGCCGGGCGACCCCGTGTCGCCCGGTAGCGTGCACCTCGGCCGCTGTGTGGCGGCCCCATACTCATGTGTGCAGGAGGCAGTGGATGAAGCTCGCGGTGATTCCGGGTGACGGGATCGGACCTGAGGTGGTCGCCGAGGCGCTCAAGGTGCTCGACGTGGTGGCCCCCGGGGCCGACCTGACCACGTACGACCTGGGTGCCCGGCGCTGGCACGCCACCGGCGAGCTGCTGCCGGAGTCGGTGATCGCCGAGCTGGGCGAGCACGACGCCATCCTGCTGGGGGCCATCGGCGACCCGTCGGTGCCCAGCGGCACCCTGGAGCGCGGCCTGCTGCTCAAGCTGCGCTTCGCCATGGACCACCACGTGAACCTGCGTCCGTCGCGGCTGTTCCCCGGCGTGCGCAGCCCGCTGGCCGACCCGGGCGAGATCGACTTCGTGGTGGTCCGCGAGGGCACCGAGGGCCCCTACACCGGCAACGGCGGCGTGCTCCGCAGGGCGACCCCGCACGAGGTGGCCACCGAGGTCAGCGTGAACACCTGGTTCGGCGTGGAGCGCGTGGTGCGCGACGCCTTCGCCCGCGCCGAGAACCGCCGCAAGCACCTCACCCTGGTGCACAAGAACAACGTGCTCGCCAACGCCGGCTCGCTGTGGACCCGCGTGGTCGACCAGGTCGCCGCCGAGCACCCCGACGTCACGGTGGCCTACCAGCACGTGGACGCCGCCACCATCCACATGGTCACCAAGCCCTCGCAGTACGACGTGATCGTCACTGACAACCTCTTCGGCGACATCATCACCGACCTCGCGGCGGCCATCTCCGGCGGCATCGGCCTGGCCGCCAGCGGCAACCTGGACGCCTCGGGCACCAACCCGAGCATGTTCGAGCCGGTGCACGGCAGCGCGCCGGACATCGCCGGCCAGGGGATCGCCGACCCCACCGCCGCGGTGCTGTCGGTGGCGCTGCTGCTGGAGCACCTCGGCCACCCCGCACAGGCTCGCGCCATCGAGGACGCGGTGGCCGCCGACCTGGCCGAGCGGGGCACCGCCGCCACCAGCACCAAGGAGATCGGCGACCGCCTGGCCGCCCGCGTCGCCGGCTAGTCCCCTCCCGCGCAGACCCTGCTCGACCCCGGTGGCCCTCGCTGCCGGGGTCGAGCCGCACCGTAGGCTCGGGCGCATGCGCTTGGGTCGAGTTGCCAGCCCGGATGGGGTCGCCTTCGTCAGCATCGAGGGGGAGGGCCCTGAGCAGCAGGCGCGCGAGATCGCCGAGCACCCCTTCGGCACACCCACCTTCACCGGGCGCAGCTGGAAGCTGGCCGACGTGCGCCTGCTGGCGCCGATCCTGGCCACCAAGATCATCTGCGTGGGCAAGAACTACGCCGACCACGCCGCCGAGATGGGCGGGGCGGCGCCGGAGGCCCCGGTGATCTTCATGAAGCCCTCCACCACCATCGTGGGCCCGCACGCGCCCATCGTCCTGCCGCCGAGCTCCACCCGGGTGGACTACGAGGGTGAGCTGGCCGTGGTGATCGGGCGGCCCTGCAAGGACGTGCCGGCCGCCAAGGCGCTGGACGTGGTGCTGGGCTACACCGTGGCCAACGACGTCACCGCCCGCGACCACCAGGCCGCGGACGGGCAGTGGACCCGGGGCAAGAGCCACGACACGTTCTGCCCGCTGGGCCCGTGGATCGAGACCCAGCTGGACCCGGGCGACCTGGAGCTGGTCACCGAGCGTGACGGCGAGGTGGTTCAGCGCAGCCGCACCTCGCTGATGCTGCACGACGTGGCGGACATCATCGAGTGGGTCTCGGCGATCATGACGCTGCTGCCCGGTGACGTGATCCTCACCGGCACCCCGGCCGGCGTCGGGCCGATCACCGCGGGCCAGAGCGTGAGCGTCACCGTCGAGGGCATCGGCACGCTGACCAACCCGGTGGCGGCCAAGCGCTGACCGATAGCCTGGGAGCAACATGACTACCTCCCAGAGCACCCGCCCGGTCCGTGTCCGCTTCTGCCCGTCGCCCACCGGCACACCCCACGTGGGCCTCGTCCGCACGGCCCTGTTCAACTGGGCCTACGCGCGGCACACCGGCGGCACCTTCGTCTTCCGCATCGAGGACACCGACGCCGCCCGGGACACCCAGGAGTCCTACGACGCCCTGCTGGACGCGCTGCGCTGGCTGGGGCTGGACTGGGACGAGGGCCCGGAGGTGGGCGGTCCGCACGAGCCCTACCGGCAGTCGCTGCGCAAGGGCCTCTACACCGACGTCGTCGCCAAGCTGGTCGAGGCGGGCGAGGTCTACGAGAGCTTCTCCACCCCCGAGGAGGTGGAGGCCAGGCACAAGGCCGCCGGTCGCGACCCCAAGCTGGGCTACGACAACTACGACCGCACGCTCACCGAGGAGCAGAAGGCCGACTTCCGCGCCCAGGGCCGTCCGGCGGTGCTGCGGCTGCGGATGCCCGACCACGACCTCACCTGGAACGACCTGGTGCGCGGGGAGACCACCTTCCGCGCCGGCACCGTGCCGGACTTCGCCATCACCCGGGGCAACGGCCAGCCGCTCTACACCCTGGTGAACCCGGTGGACGACGCGCTGATGGGCATCACCCACGTGCTGCGCGGGGAGGACCTGCTGTCCTCCACCCCGCGCCAGCTGGCCCTCTACGAGGCGCTGCAGCGCGTCGGGGTCGCCGACTTCACCCCGGAGTTCGGGCACCTGCCCTTCGTGATGGGGGAGGGCAACAAGAAGCTGTCCAAGCGCGACCCGCAGGCGGACCTGTTCCTGCACCGCGAGCGTGGCTTCATCCCCGAGGGTCTGCTCAACTACCTGGCCCTGCTGGGCTGGTCCATCGCCGACGACCACGACATCTTCAGCCTGCAGGAGATGGTGGACGCCTTCGACGTGCACGCGGTGAACTCCAACCCGGCGCGGTTCGACCAGAAGAAGGCCGACGCCATCAACGCCGAGCACATCCGGATGCTGGAGCCGGCCGACTTCGCCCAGCGGCTGCGCGCGCACCTCACCGCGCACGGCCAGCTGCCCGCCGACGTGGACTCCGAGCTCTTCGCCACCGCGGCCGACCTGGTGCAGACCCGCATCGTGGTGCTCTCCGACGCCGCCGCCCTGCTCGGCTTCCTCTTCGTGGACGAGAGCGAGTTCACCATCGACGAGGCAGCCGCGAAGAAGACGCTCGGCCCCGACGCGGAGCCGGCCCTGAACGCCGCTGTGGCGGCCCTGGAGGCCCTGGAGGGGTGGGACACGGCCAGCATCGAGGAGGCGCTGAAAAAGGCGCTGGTGGAGGATCTGGGGCTCAAGCCGCGCAAGGCGTTCGCGCCGGTGCGGGTGGCCGTCACCGGCTCCACCATCAGCCCGCCGCTGTTTGAGTCGCTGGAGCTGCTCGGCCGGGAGCGCTCCCTGGGCAGACTGCGCGCTGCGGCCCGCTGACCAGGGGATTGGTGGTCTCGGCCGGGGGTGCGCTAGTCTCTTCCACGGCTCGAGAACAAGGAACCAACCACCGGCAGCCAGCCGGTTTGGAACTTGGAAGCCATTGGGGTATGGTGTAATTGGCAACACGGCTGATTCTGGTTCAGTTGTTCTAGGTTCGAGTCCTGGTACCCCAGCTGAGAGATCAGCACGGACGTGTTGATCTCCCTGGCCCCGTCGTCTAGCGGCCTAGGACGCCGCCCTCTCAAGGCGGTAGCGCGGGTTCGAATCCCGTCGGGGCTACACAGCACGAAACCCTCTGTCGCACTGCGGCAGGGGGTTTCTTGCCGTTCGGGGCAGCACGCCGACGACGGTGCGGTGAAGGTCACATCGCCTGGCGGCCCGCTCAGAGCCGCTGCTGCAGGGCCTCCGCCGCCGCCAGCAGGTCTGCCGCCCAGCGCTCGCCCGGGCGCCTGCCGATCCGGTCCACCGGGCCGGACACCGACACCGCCGCCACCACCGCGCCGGCGGCGTCGCGCACCGGTGCCGCCACGCTGGCCACCCCGGGCTCCCGCTCGGCCACGCTCTGCGCCCAGCCGCGGGCCCGGACCTGGGCCAGGGTCTGGGCGGTGAAGGTGGCCTCGTCCAGCACGGACCCCTGCAGCTGGGGCTCGGCCCACGCCACCAGCACCTTGGCTCCCGATCCGGCGGTCAGCGGCAGGTGAGTGCCGACCAGCACGGTGTCGCGCAGCCCGGTGGGTGGCTCGGCGATGGCCACGCAGACCCGGCTGAGGCCCTCGCGACGGTAGAGCTGCACGCTCTCCCCGGTGAGGTCGCGCAGCCGGGGCAGCACGCCCGCAGCGGCGTCCAGGAGGGGGTCGGTGACCGTGGCCGCCAGCTCGCTGAGGGCCGGTCCGGGTCGCCAGCGGCCCTGCTCGTCCCTGGCCAGCATCCGGTGCAGCTCCAGGCCGACGGCGAGGCGGTGCGCCGTGGCCCGGGGCAGCCCGGTCCTGGCGCACAGCTCACCGAGCGCGCAGGGTTCCGCCGCCACCGCGTGCAGGACCAGCACCGCCTTGTCGAGCACGCCGATACCGCTATGCTGTCTCACAGGACGATACTAACGTCCCACATGCTGGGAACGCGTGAGCGGAGATGGAAGACGTATGCCGAAGACACTGGCCGAGAAGGTGTGGGACGCCCACGTCGTGCGACAGGGCGCCGGCACGGGGGAGCAGCGCGAGCCCGACCTGATCTACATCGACCTGCACCTCGTGCACGAGGTGACCAGCCCGCAGGCGTTCGACGGCCTGCGGCTGGCCGGCCGGCCGGTGCGTCGTCCTGACCTCACCATCGCCACCGAGGACCACAACGTCCCCACCACCGACATCGACAAGCCGATCGCCGACCTGGTCTCCCGGACCCAGGTGGACACCCTGCGGGCCAACTGCGCGGAGTTCGGCATCCGCCTGCACTCCATGGGCGACGCCGAGCAGGGCATCGTGCACATCATCGGTCCCCAGCTGGGTCTCACCCAGCCCGGCGTCACCATCGTCTGCGGCGACAGCCACACCTCCACCCACGGCGCCTTCGGTGCGCTGGCCTTCGGCATCGGCACCAGCGAGGTGGAGCACGTGATGGCCACCCAGACGCTGTCGCTGCGCCCGTTCCGCACCATGGCCATCACCGTCGACGGCCAGCTCCCCCCCGGCGTCACCGCCAAGGACCTGATCCTCGCCGTCATCGCCCAGATCGGGACCGGCGGCGGGCAGGGCTACGTGCTGGAGTACCGCGGCGAGGCCATCGAGGCGCTGTCCATGGAAGCGCGCATGACCATCTGCAACATGTCCATCGAGGCCGGCGCCAGGGCGGGCATGATCGCGCCCGACCAGACCACCTACGACTACCTCAGGGGCCGCCCGCACGCCCCGCAGGGAGCCGACTGGGACGCCGCGGTGGCCAGCTGGGAGCAGCTGCGCACCGACGACGACGCGGTCTTCGACCACGAGGTGCGCATCGACGCCACCACGCTCACCCCGTTCGTCACCTGGGGCACCAACCCCGGCCAGGGCCTGCCGCTGGGCGCCTCGGTGCCCGACCCCGACACCATCGTCGAGGAGGGTGACCGCCAGGCCGCCCAGAAGGCCATCGAGTACATGGGTCTCACCCCGGGCATGCCGCTGCGGGAGGTCACCGTGGACACCGTCTTCCTGGGCTCCTGCACCAACGGTCGTATCGAGGACCTGCGGGCCGCTGCCGACGTCCTGCGCGACCGCCACGTGGCCGAGGGGATGCGGATGCTGGTGGTGCCGGGGTCCATGCGGGTCAAGGCGCAGGCCGAGCAGGAGGGTCTGGACAAGGTCTTCCTCGACGCCGGTGCCGAGTGGCGCCAGGCCGGCTGCTCGATGTGCCTGGGCATGAACCCCGACCAGCTGGCGCCCGGTGAGCGGGCCGCCTCCACGTCCAACCGCAACTTCGAGGGCCGCCAGGGCAAGGGTGGTCGCACCCACCTGGTGTCGCCGCAGGTCGCCGCCGCCACCGCCGTGCGCGGCACGCTGTCCGCGCCCGCCGACCTGAGCTGAGAGGTACGACCATGGAAGCCTTCACCACCCACACCGGGATCGGCGTGCCGCTGCGCAGGTCCAACGTCGACACCGACCAGATCATCCCGGCGGTCTACCTCAAGCGGGTCACCCGCACCGGGTTCGAGGACGGGCTGTTCGCCGGCTGGCGCAGCGACCCGGAGTTCATCCTGAACAAGCCGCCCTACGACGCCGGCTCGGTGCTGGTGGCCGGACCGGACTTCGGCACCGGCTCCTCCCGCGAGCACGCTGTCTGGGCCTTGGGCGACTTCGGCTTCCGGGTGGTCATCGCCTCCCGCTTCGCCGACATCTTCCGGGGCAACGCCGGCAAGCAGGGGCTGCTGGCCGCGCAGTGCAGCCAGTCCGACGTCGAGCTGCTCTGGAAGGTGCTCGAGGAGCGTCCCGGCACCCAGGTGAGCGTCGACCTCACCGAGCGGACCGTCACGGCGGGAAGCCTGGTGGTGCCGTTCGACATTGACGACTACACCCGCTGGCGGCTGCTGGAGGGCCTCGACGACATTGGTCTCACATTGAGACAGGTTGACGACATCACCGCCTTTGAGGAGTCCCGCCCCCGGTGGTTGCCGGTGACGACTCAGCAATTCTCGGGGTAATCGCCTTCGGCGCGCGCCAGAAATGGCCCGCCACTTGGACTCCTGTCGATTCTGGGTTTACCGTGGCGCCAGGTTGGCCCGTTCGGGGCCGCCCCTGGCGGAGGACTCGGGATGAACAAGGCGCAGCTCATCGATTCACTTTCCCAACGCCTGAACGGCGACAAGCGGGTGGCTGCGGAGGCCGTCCAACACATCGTGGACATCGTGGTGCGCACGGTGGAGGCGGGCGACCACGTGACGATCACCGGTTTCGGTGTGTTCGAGAAGCGAGCCAGGGCCGCACGGGTCGCCCGCAACCCGCGAACTGGGGAAACGGTGCGGGTGGCCCCCACGTCGGTACCCGCGTTCCGGCCTGGTGCCCAGTTCAAGGCGGTGGTCTCGGGCGAGCAGGAGCTGCCTGAGGACGCCCCGGCGGTCAAGCGCGCCTCGGCCGGCCAGGGAGGGGCCGGGCGCAAGCGCTCCGCCGCGGGCAAGAAGTCGGACGCGGACAAGAAGAGTGGCCCAAAGAAGTCTGGTTCGACAAAAGACCCCACTTCGTCCAAAGGGAAGAAGGCGGACAGCAAGAAGAATAGTAAGTCAAAGAAATAGCTTCACGGGGAGTAGCTATTTCGCTTGACTATCTGTTGTTCTACCTCACTGTCCGTTTAACGCAACGGGGTGTCGAGATGATCAACCTCGATCACTCGACCCCCTTGCTGGGAGAGAACCCAGGTGCTGCCCTTTCGATTTCGGGAAGGGGGGAGGCCCACCTGGTCCCGCGCGGACAGCCAGTGCAGCAGGCCGGGGATGGCATCACCCTGGCTGCAGACGACGGGGGTCGTCGGCAGCTCGGCGATCTCCAGCAACCGCTTCTCGGCCAGCGCGGGGTCGGACTCGAACGCCTTGTCGGACAGGGCCGGCTCGGTGAGGACGGGCACGCCGAGGGCGTCGGCCAGCGGCTGCACGGTCTGCACGCACCGCACCAGGTCCGCGGCGTGCACCTCGGTGGCGCCGAAGGCCCGCAGGATCGGCACCAGCGCCGCTGCCTGCTGCCTGCCCACCGGTTCCAGCGGCCGCAGCCGGTCGTCTCCCTGGAACTGCTTGCGCGAGCCGGCCTTGGCGTGGCGCACCAGCAACAGGGTGGTGGTGTCGACCGGGCGCTCGGCGAACTGGTCGAGCACCCGTGCGTCGAAGGAGTAGCTGGCCAGCCGCCGGGCGTGCGGCAGGCTCAGCCAGCGCAGCTCGTCCACCTCGTCGTTGACCTGGAACTGCCCGCCCAGCACCCGGGCGGCCCAGTAGGTGACCACCTTCGGGCGGCCGTCGGTCCGGTAGGAGATGGTGCCGACGTACCGACCCAGGGCCACCCGCAGCCCGGTCTCCTCGGCCACCTCCCGGACCGCGGCGGTGGTGGCGTGCTCCCCGGGGTCCAGCTTGCCCTTGGGCAGCGACCAGTCGTCGTAGCGCGGGCGGTGCACCACGGCGACCTCCAGCGCGCCACCGGGGTCTCGGCGCCACACCACCGCGCCAGCGGCCCTGATCGGCTCCTCCACGCTCATCCGGCGGCCCCGTGGCGTCGCATGAGCTCCACCTGGTAGTCGCGGACCTGCTCGCCGGAGGCCGGGGCGGCCACCCACTCGCCGTCGGGACGCATCACCCAGCACCGGGTGGCGGGGTCCAGCGCGTCGTCGAAGACCGCCTCGAGCTCCTTGGTCAGCCGCGGGTCGGTCACCTGCACCATCACCTCCACCCGCCGGTCGAGGTTGCGGTGCATCATGTCGGCGCTGCCGATCCAGAACTCGTTGCCGCCGAGGAAGTGCATCACCCGGGAGTGCTCCAGGAAGCGGCCCAGGATGCTGCGCACGGTGATGTTCTCGCTGAGGCCGGGCACCCCGGGCTTGAGGGTGCAGATGCCCCGCACCACCACGTCCACCGAGACGCCGGCCTGCGAGGCGCGGTAGAGGGCGTCCACCACCTGCTCGTCCACCAGGGCGTTGGCCTTGAGCCGGATGCCGGCGGGCTCCCCCCGGCGGGCGTGCTCGATCTCGGCGTCGATGCGCTCGATGATGCCGCGGCGCACCCCGTACGGCGCCACCAGCAGGTTGCGGTAGGTGCGCTGGCGGGAGTAGCCGGTGAGGGAGTTGAACAGCTCGGTGAGGTCGCGGCCGATTTCCGGGGACGCGGTGAGCAGGCCGATGTCCTCGTAGAGCCGGGCGGTCTTGGGGTTGTAGTTGCCGGTGCCCAGGTGGGAGTAGCGCCGGATGGTGGTGCCCTCGCGCCGCACCACCAGGCAGATCTTGCAGTGCGTCTTCAGGCCCACCAGCCCGTAGACCACGTGCACCCCGGCCTGCTCCAGCTTGCGCGCCCACTTGATGTTGGCCTGCTCGTCGAAGCGGGCCTTGATCTCCACCAGCGCCACCACCTGCTTGCCGGCCTCCGCGGCGTCCACCAGGGCGTCCACGATGGGGGAGTCGCCAGAGGTGCGGTAGAGGGTCTGCTTGATGGCCAGCACCTGCGGGTCGGCGGCGGCCTGCTCCACGAAGCGCTGCACGCTGGTGGAGAACGAGTCGTAGGGGTGGTGCACCAGCACGTCGCCCTCGCGCAGGGTGGGGAAGACGCTCTTGGGGGTCTCCCGCTCGCCGAAGGCCGGGTGGGTGGCCGGCACGAACGGTGCGTCCTTGAGGTGCGGTCGGTCCACCCCGTAGATCTGCATGAGGCTGGTGAGGTCCAGCAGCCCGGGCACCTCGACCACGTCGCGCGGGTTTACGTCCAGCTCGCGCAGCAGCAGCTCGAGCATGTGCTCGGTCATGTCGTCGGCGACCTCCAGGCGCACCGGCGAGCCGAACCGGCGGCGAGCGAGCTCACGCTCCAGGGCCTGCAGCAGGTCCTCGTCCCGGTCCTCCTCCACCTCGAAGTCGGCGTTGCGGGTGATCCGGAAGGCGTGGTGCTCCACCACCTCCATGCCCGGGAACAGCGCGTCCAGGTGCGCCGAGATCAGCGCCTCCAGCGGCAGGAAGACGTCCTCGGCCAGGCGCACCCGCACGAAGCGGTCCACGTTGTCGGGCACCTTCACCCGGGCGAAGCGCTCGCCGCCGGACTGCACGTCGCGCACCGTCACCGCGAGGTTGAGGGAGAGCCCGCTGATGTAGGGGAAGGGGTGGGCGGGGTCGACGGCCAGCGGGGTGATCACGGGGAAGAGCTGCTCGCGGAAGTAGTGCGACAGGCGGGCGCGGGGCTCCTCCTCGAGGTCGTCCCAGCCGACGATGGCCACGCCCTCCTTGGCCAGCCCCGGCTGCACCTCGTCCAGGAAGACCCGGGCGTGCTTCTCCGCCAGCTCCTGGGTGCGCTCGGCGACCATGGCCAGCTGCTCGCGGGGGGACAGGCCGTCGGCCGAGCGCACGGACAGGCCGGTCTCGTCCCGGCGCTTCAGCCCGGCCACCCGCACCATGTAGAACTCGTCGAGGTTGGAGGCGAAGATCGACAGGAACTTGGCGCGCTCCAGCAGCGGGATGGAGGGGTCCTCGGCCAGGGCGAGGACCCGGGAGTTGAAGTCCAGCCAGCTGAGCTCTCGGTTGGCGTAGCGGTGGGCGGGCAGGTCGGTGGCCTGGGCCCGGCGGGGCGTGACCGCGGGCGGCGCGGTGGGCAGGCCCCGGTGCACGGCGGCGATGCCACCGTCGGCGTCGGCGGTGCCGTCGACCACTGCGGTGCCGTCGACCACGGTGGCGGTCTCCGGGTCGGTCGCGGGGTCACCGTCCGGGCCGCTGCTGGGGGGGACGTTCGAACCGGTGCTGGTCTCTGCGGTGCTCACACAGGACATCATCCCCCATTGCTACCGGGGACGGCGGCGGTCACCGGGGCGCTCGGATCCCTCGGGGGGCTGGCGCCCCGGGTCGCTCAGCCGGGCAGGGCCGCCGGGGCCGTGGTCACCAGCACCACCTCGCCGGCGGTGTTGCGGTGCACCCGCACCCGCTGGCCGGTGCGCAGCTGGCGCCAGCCGCCCAGGGCTGCGGCGGTGGGCGGGCAGGTGATGGTGCTGCCCTGGTCCCCGCGGACCACCAGCGCGCTGTCCGGCGCGTCCTGCACCGTGCCCGCGGTTCCCATGGCGTCGAGCACGGCGGCGGTGGCGGGCCCGACGCCCAGCCGCAGCGCCGCGGCGAGGTCCGTCACGGTGTCCACGTCGCAGCGCAGGCCCGGCCACCCGGGGGCGAGCGAGGTGGCGCCGGAGGAGGAGTGCGCGGCGGCCGAACCGGGGCCGAAGCGGGCGTTCAGCTCCACCCCGGTGGTGTGCAGCAGCGTGGTGCCGGTGCCGCTGCGGTCGGCGACGAAGCAGCGCAGGTGACCGGAGGCGGCGTCCACGGCGGCGGCCAGCTCGGCGGGTCGAAGGGCCGGCAGGTCGGCCTGCAGCGCCACCAGCGGGCGGTGCGGGATCGTGGCGGCAGCGTGGGCGAGGGCGGGGTTGAGGCCGTCCACGTCGGGGTCGGCCAGCACCGCTGCACCCCACCGCACGGCGGTGGCGGCCACGGCGTCGTCCCGGGTGACCACGTGCACGCCGGCCACCTGCGGGGTGCGGGCGACGGCGGAGAGCGTGTCGGCGAGCATGGCCAGCACCAGGTCGCGGCGCCGGGCGTCGGGCACCGCCTCGGCCAGGCGGCTCTTGGCGTTGAGGAGGTCCTTCACGGCCAGCACCACGTGGACGCCTGCGGCGGAGGGGGTGGCAGTGGGGGAGGACACGGCTTGATCCTGCCAGCCGCAGGTCGCCGGAGCGGTTAGGCCATGATGGTCTGCCGGGCAGGACCGAGGAAGCAGACGTTTCAGGACAGGGGTTCGAGTGGCGCGAGTGGCCGTGCTGGGTGCGGGTTCGTGGGGCACCACCTTTGCCAAGGTGCTGGCCGACGCGGGCAGCGACGTGACGCTGTGGGCGCGCCGGCCCGAGGTCGCCCGCCAGGTGCAGGAGCAGCGGCGCAACGCCGACTACCTGCCCGGCGTGACGCTGCCGGACACCCTGTGCGCCACCTCCGACGCCCGAGCCGCCCTCGACGGAGCCGACATCGTGGCGCTGGCCGTGCCCGCGCAGTCGCTGCGGGAGAACCTGGTGGGGTGGACCGACGACCTTCCGGCGCACGCGACGCTGCTGTCGCTGGCCAAGGGCGTGGAGCTGGGCACCCTGCAGCGGATGACCGAGGTGGTGCGCGAGGTGACCGGGGCGGCCGCCGACCGGGTGGCGGTGCTGTCCGGGCCGAACCTGGCCCGCGAGATCGCGCTGGAGCAGCCCACCGCCACCGTGATCGCCTGCCTGGACCACGAGCGGGCGGTGGCCGTGCAGCAGGCGTGCACCAGCTGGTACTTCCGGCCGTACACCAACACCGACCTGCTGGGCTGCGAGCTGGCCGGGGCCTACAAGAACGTCATCGCGCTGGCCTGCGGGATGGCCGTGGGCATGGGGATGGGGGAGAACTCCCTGGCCAGCATCATCACCCGCGGCCTGGCCGAGACCACCCGCCTGGGCGTCGCGCTCGGTGCGGAGCCCGCCACCTTCGCCGGGCTGGCCGGGATGGGTGACCTGGTGGCCACCTGCTCGTCCACGCTGTCGCGCAACCGCACCTTCGGGGCGCGGCTGGGGGCGGGGGAGTCGCTGGAGCAGGCGCAGCTGGCCACCAAGGGCCAGGTCGCCGAGGGCGTCAAGAGCTGCTCGGCCATCACCGAGCTGGCCGCCCGCCACTCGGTGGACGTGCCCATCGCCGCCGGGGTGCACCGGGTGTGCCACGACGGGCTCAGCGTGCAGGTGCTGGCCTCCCAGCTGCTCGGCCGCAGGACCAAGCCGGAATGAGCACCCCCGAGCAGGGCCTGGGCGACTCCACCCGCTGCGTGCGCGCCGGGGTGGCCCCCGGGGCGCCGGGCGAGCCGATCATGCCGGGACCGGTGCTGGCCGCCCCGTACCACCTCAGCGCCGACGAGGGCAGCGAGAGCGACTTCTACGCGCGCAACTCCAACCCCACCTGGCGGGCACTGGAGCTGGCGCTGAGCCAGCTGGAGGGGGAGGGCTCGCCGGAGGTCGGTGCGGCGGTGTTCGGCACGGGGATGTCGGCCATCACCGTGCTGATGCGCACCGTGCTGCGGCCCGGGGACGTGCTGGTGATGCCCTCGGACGGGTACTACCTGGCTCGGGCGTACGCCGCGGAGAAGCTGGTGCCCCAGGGCATCGAGGTCCGCGAGGTGGACACCCCGGCGATGGTGGACGCAGTGGCTGGGGCACGGCTGGTGCTGGCCGAGACGCCGTCCAACCCGAGCCTGGACGTGGTGGACCTGCGCGCGCTGAGCGCTGCCTGCCGGCGGGCGGGAGCCCTGCTCGCGGTGGACAACACCACGGCCACCCCGCTGGGCCAGCTGCCGCTGCAGCTGGGCGCCGACGTGGTGGTGGCCAGCGGGACCAAGGCACTCTCCGGGCACAGCGACCTGCTGATGGGCTACCTGGCCACCGCTGACGCCGAGCTGCTCGGGCAGGTCTACCGCGAGCGGACGATGTCCGGGGTGGTGCTGGGACCGTTCGAGGCGTGGCTGGCCCACCGCAGCATCGGCAGTGCCGCGCTGCGGCTGGACCGCCAGGGCGCCAACGCGGCGGCGCTGGCCGAGCTGCTGGTGCGCCACCCGGCCGTGACCGACGTCCGCTGGCCGGGCCTGGCTGACGATCCTGCGCACGCGGTGGCCGCCACCCAGATGAGCCGGTTCGGCGGGTTGGTGCGCGGCGTGCTGCCCTCGGCGGAGGCGGTGCACGCCGTGGTGGCGGCCAGCGAGCTGACCACCCTGGCCACCAGCTTCGGCGGGCTGCACACCACCATCGACCGGCGGGCTCGCTGGGGTGATGACGTGGCGCCGGGGTTCTTCCGGCTCTCCTGCGGCATCGAGGACACCGACGACCTGGTCCGCGATCTCACCCAGGCGCTGGACTCGCTGCGCTAGCCCGATGCAGGGCTAGCCCCGGTCCCTGACGTGCGCGGGCACGGCGGCGTCCACCGGCAGCAGGGCACACGGCTGCGGCTCGCCCCAGCTCTGGGTCACGGGCAGCACCCCGGCCCAGGCTGTGCCCGCCTCGACGTCGGCGTCGTCGTCCACCGGGGGCCCCTGGCGCACCTTGACGCTGGCCTCGCTGGTGTCGATGGCCAGCACGGCCGTGGCGGCGAGCTCCTTGGCGGAGGGACCGCGGGCGTGCTCCCACGAGCCGGGCGTCACGTGCTCCACCAGGGCGCGCAGGGCGGCCAGCTTCTCCTGCGGGTCGGTCACCGGGCGGGCCTCGGCGTGCAGGACGGCGCTGCGGTAGTTGGCGGAGTGGTGGAACACCGAGCGGGCGTAGACCAGGCCGTCGAGCAGGGTGACGGTGAGGCAGACCCGGTGGCCGGCGGCGGCGCGCAGGCTCGGGGCGCCGGTGGAGGCGTGCACGTAGACCGTGTCGCCCACGCGGCCGTAGGTGGTGGGCAGCACCAGGGGAGCACCGTCGACCACCACGCCCAGGTGGGCGACCAGGCCGGCGTCGAGCACGGCGTGCAGGTCGGCCCGGTCGGTGCGGGCCCGCGCGGACTTGCGGACGGTGCTGCGCGGGGTCGGCGAGAGCTCGGGGGACATGCGCACGATCCTCGCACCCGAGGGCGATGGGCTGCGACGGGTTTCAGCGCGGCAGTGCGGCGCAGAGCTGGTCGATCTCGTCGGTGGTGTTGTAGTAGTGCACGGAGGCGCGCACCAGGTCCTGCTGGGCGTGCGGGTCGAACCGGGAGTTGGCCGCGGTGGTGACGCTGGTGTTGATCCCCGCCCGGCGCAGCTGCGCCGAGACGTCGGCCGAGGCGGCGCCGTGCACGCTGAACGTGACGATGCCGCAGAGCCGCTCGCCGCGGTCGTGCACCTGGACGTGGGGGAGCTCGCGCAGCCGCTCGCGCAGCGTGGCGGCCACGGTGGTGATGCGTTCGGCGATGGCGGGCAGGCCCCACTGCAGGGCGTGGTCCACGGCGACGCCGAGGCCGATCTTTCCGGCGACGTTGCCCTCCCAGGTCTCGAAGCGGCGGGCACCGGGAGCGACCGTGAAGGTGTCGGGACCGGTCCAGGACGCGGAGTGCAGGTCGAGGAACGGCGGCTGGAGCCGGTCGGCGAGGGACTCGGCGACGTAGAGGAACCCGGTTCCCCGCGGGCCGCGGAGGAACTTGCGGCCGGTGGCCGAGAGCATGTCGCAGCCGAGCGTGCGGACGTCCAGGGGCAGCTGACCGGCGGACTGGCAGGCGTCGAGCAGGAAGGGGACCCCGGCGGCGCGGGTGAGCGTGCCGATGCCCTCGGCGGGGTTGACCAGGCCGCCGTGGGTGGGCACGTGGGTGACGGCGACCAGCTTGACGGTGCTGTCCAGCCGCTCGGCCAGGTCGGTCAGGTCGACCTGGCCGTGCTCGTCGTCGGCCAGGACCTCGATGCGCGCCCCCGTCCGCTGGGCCACCTGGAGCAGCGCCAGCGCGTTGCTGGCGTACTCCGCGGTGCTGGTGAGGATGCGGTCGCCGGGGGAGAAGGACAGCGAGTAGAACGCCATGTCCCACGCCCGGGTGGCGTTCTCCACCAGCGCGACCTCGGTGTCGGCGCAGCCGAGCAGCTCGGCCACCGCGGAGTAGGTGTGCGCGGTGGCCTCCGCCGCCTGTGCCGCGGCCTCGTACCCGCCGATGCGTGCCTCCAGCCGCAGGTGGTCGATGACCGCCTCGGTGACGGCGTCCGGGGGCAGCGCGGCACCGGCGTTGTTGAGGTGCGCCACCTCGCGGCAGCCTGAGGTCTCGCGACGGGCGCGATCGACGTCCAGCGGCATGACCAGGACCTTAGCTAGAAGGGTGGTGGGTCGGCGCTGGCGGTGACGAGGTGGTGCGCAGCCGGGTGGGTGGCCTGGCCACGGTTGTGGTCGTCCCCGTCGGTGTTGTCCCCGTCGATGTCGTGGTGGGTGGGGACGTGGTGCAGGAAGTCGTGACGCTCGGCGCCGGTGAGGTGGTCCTCGGACGGTGGTGGCAGGTGGTGTGGGTCGCCGGGGACGGTGTCGTGGGTGGTGCCGGTGGGGCTGGTCCAGCGCATGACAGCGCCGCGTTGGGGCTGCACGGTCCAGTCGCCGTGGGTCTTGAGGCGGTGGTGCCAGCGGCACAGGCACTGCAGGTTGGTGGCCACGGTGAGCCCACCAGCGGCGGGGTTGGAGTGGTGGAAGGGCTCGACGTGGTCGAGGTCGCAGCGGGCAGCGGGCACCGCGCAGCCGGGGAAGCGGCAGTGGCCGTCGCGGGCGCGGACCAGCCGGGCCAGGGCTGCCCCGGGGGTGTGCACGGCTGCGGCGTGGGCGACGGCACCGGCGGGGGTCGGTGGGTCGGCGGCGATGATGGTGCCGCGGTGGGTGAGCAAGCGCTGCCAGGTGGCGTCGGCGGCCAGGGTGCGCACCACGTCGGCATCAAGCACACCCAGCCCGGCCAGCGCCCCGGGCAGGTCGGTGGCACCGGCGAGGGTGGCGGCGTCGATGCTGACCTGCAGCAACACCTTCGGCGTGGCCGGGGCCTGCGGGGCGCAGGGGCAGCCAGGATCGGTGCAGGTGCAGGCGAGGTGGTCCGCACCCAGGGCGAGGGCGGTGAGGGCGTCGGCGCGGCGCTGGGCGAGGCTGCGGGGATCGGCGCTGCAGACCGATTGCGCCAGCTGCCCCAGACGGGAGTCCAGCACCGCCCCGTCCACCGCCGGCAGCAGGCCCCACACCGACGCCAGTCCGTCGGTGTCGGCCCGCACCTGCAGATCCCGGTCGTGGTGGGCGCGCCGGCGGCGCTCGCGCACCCCGTCGGGGTCGACCTCGGCCACGATCCGGTCGAGTGCTGCCACCAGCCGGGCCCGGGTCAGCTCCCGACCTGGACGCAGCGCGACCTCCAGGATTCGGGCCTCCATCGCCGCCGCCACCGACTCCTCCAGGCCGGTGGTGCGGTCGGCGATCGCCCGCACCCGGGTGAAGTCCAGCTCCCCGCGGGCGAAGGCCAGCCGGGTCAACGGCAACCGCTCCGCCAGCGCCGCCCCCACGTGCACGAACACCCCCGCCATCGCACGGCTCACCGTCAGGGCGACGCCCACCTCGGCGGCGACGAACTCCCCGACCTGCGCGGCACACACCTGGGCGCGGAGATCGTCCTCGCACCGGCGTCGGTACAGCTCCGCCACCGCCGCGAGCTTGCCGGCCGCGTGTGCAGCCTCCGCCCGGGCATGCGCAGCCATCAGCGCCACGAGCTCCTCGGTGGTGCACGCCCCCGGTCTCGGGTGCTCCGACAACGTCGCTGATTCGAACATGTGTTCGACTCTACCGGCAGGCTCGCGCCGTGGCTAGGGCGATTCGGGCCACCTTGCGTGACGGAGAGCTGGTGTAGGTGGAGGCCGGGGCGGGGACTGTCGAAACCCCGTTCCTGGCGCGCGCCTGGCCACCTCCTGGGTTACTGCCTGTCATAGTGCGTAACCATGAGTGAGGTTCCGGAGACGTCCGACGAACGGTGGCGCGCCGCGCTGCAGGACGTCGTCGAGCGTCGCTCCCCGCTCGCGCTGCACGCCCAGCCCATCGTGGAGCTCACCACCGGACGGGTCGCCGGCTACGAGCTGCTGTCGCGCTTCACCGGCCCCTGGCAGGCCTCGCCGGACCGCTGGTTCGCCGCCGCCGACCACTGGGGCTTCAACGCCGAGCTGCAGTCCCGCGTGCTCAGCGCCGGCATCGCCGCACGCGCCCACCTGCCGGCCAACACCTTCCTCACCGTCAACGTCGACCCCCACCTGCTCACGGTCGGTCAGGTCGCCGACGTCCTCACCGGCACCGACGACCTCACCCGCGTCGTGCTCGAGCTCACCGAGCACACCCAGGGCAGCGAGCACCCCACGGCGGCGGCGGTGATCGAGCACGTCCGCAGCGTCGGCGGGCTCATCGCCATGGACGACGCCGGCACCGGCTACGCCGGGCTGAGCACGCTGCTGACGCTGCGGCCGGACATCGTCAAGCTGGACCGCGAGCTGGTCACCGGCATCGACCGCGACCCGGTGAAGCGCTCCCTGGTGGAGGTCTTCGGCGACCTCGCCGGTCGGATGGACGCCTGGATCCTGGCCGAGGGCATCGAGACCACCGACGAGCTGGACGCGCTGATCGCGCTGGGTGTGCCCCTCGGGCAGGGCTGGGCGCTGGCCCGCCCCGCGCCCACCATGCTCACCGAGCTGGAGCCCGACACGGTCACCCGCATCCGCAGCACCGCCAGCCGTACCGTTCTCGGCGACCACGTCGCCTCCTTGGTGCGCACCGCGGTGGTGGGCTCCGACCCGCTCACCTGCGACGTGCTGGTCGCCGACACCGGCCGCGTCACCCAGGTGCGGGTGCCGGGGGCGGTGCGCGGGTCGACGAGCGGGTGGGCTCCGGCGATGACCGTGGCGCCGAGTGCTGACGTGGTGGAGGTGGCTCGCCGCGCTGTGGTGCGCGCGGAGCCCCACCGGTTCGCCCCGCTGGTGTGCACCGACGGAGCGGGTTCGGTCCTGGGCACCGTCACCGTGGACGACCTCGTCGTGGCCCTCTGTCGGCGGCCCTAGCCGCTCAGGAGATCGTGGGGCCGGCCGATGGGGGAGAGACGACACTCCATCGAGAGAGGCCAGACATGAAGAGCTTTCGCTGCGGCGACGTGGTGCCCGGGTGCACCGCTGCGTTCACCGGTACCGAGGACGAGATCCTGGCCCAGGCCGCCAGGCACGCCGCCAGGGACCACGGCATGACCAGCGTGTCGCCCGAGATGGTGCTGCAGGTGCGTGGGGCGATGACCCCCCTGACCGCCTGACCTTGCTGGTGCGCTGCCGCGTCGACCGAGGCGCCGAATCGGCGTGACCAGCGTCATGGTGTGATCCGTTATCTACTCTCCAGTAAGGTAACGGCCATGACGAGCACCAAGAGCCATGAGACGAGCTCAGGCGCGCCGCGTCCGGCCCAGCGCGACGCCATGGGCTACGGCCTCGCAGCGCTGAACTGGTTGGCCGGGTCGTCCGTGCTGGATCGCCTGAAGATGCGCAAGCGCGCCGAGCAGGTGGCCTACCAGGCTTCGCGCAGCGGCTTCCGCGTGGCGGGGGCGGCCAGCCGGGGCTTCAGCGCGGTGAACCAGCTGGGCAAGCCCGCCCGCCTGCCTGCCGCCCGCCCCAGCGACCTGTTCGACCTCACCCCCGACGACGAGCAGCAGATGATCGTGGAGACGGTGGCCGACTTCGCCGCCGAGCAGCTGCGCCCGGCCGCCTCAGAGGCCAACGAGGCCTGCGCTCCGCCGCCCGGGCTGCTGGAGCGGGTCAACGAGCTGGGCGTGACGCTGGTCGGCGTGCCCGAGGAGCTGGGCGGGGTGGGCAGCGAGCGCTCCGCCGTCACCAACGTCCTGGTGGCCGAGGCCCTGGCGCACGGTGACATGGGCCTGGCGGTCTCCTGCCTGGCGCCGTCGGCCGTCAGCACCGCCCTGGTGCTTTGGGGCGACGCAGCCCAGCAGGCCAAGTACCTGCCGGCCTTCGTGGGCGAGGACGTCCCGGCCGCCGCGCTGGCCGTGCTCGAGCCGCACCCGCTGTTCGACCCCTTCGCGCTGCGCACCACCGCGCGGCGCTCCGGCACAGGGTTCGTGCTCACCGGCGCCAAGTCGCTGGTGCCCCGGGCTGCCGAGGACGAGCTGTTCATCATCGCCGCAGAGCTGGAGGGCACCGGTCCCGCGCTGTTCGTGGTGGAGTCCAGCAGCGTCGGGCTGAGCATCGAGGCAGAGCCGGCCATGGGGCTGCGGGCCGCGAGCATGGGACGGGTGATGCTCGACGAGGTGCACCTGCCCGCCGACGCGCTGCTCGGGGCGGGACGTCCCGAGGTGTACGCCGAGTGCATCCGGCTGGGCCGCCTCGGCTGGAGCGCTCTCGCGCTGGGCACGAGCAAGGCCGTGCTGGACTACGTCACCCCCTACGTCAACGAGCGCATTGCCTTCGGCGAGCCCATCAGCAACCGGCAGGGCGTGGCCTTCAAGGTGGCGGACATGGCCATCGAGCTGGAGGGCATGCGCCTGGTCACCTACCGGGCCGCAAGCCGGGCCGCGCAGGGCAAGGACTTCGCCAGGGACACCGCCCTGGCCCGCAAGCTGTGCGCCGAGCGCGGCATGAGCATCGGCAGCGACGGCGTGCAGCTGCTCGGCGGCCACGGATTTGTCAAGGAGCACCCGGTCGAGCGGTGGTACCGCGACCTCCGCAGCATCGGCGTGATGGAAGGAATCGTGCTCGCATGATCAACCTCGAGGTTCCCAGGAAGTTCACCGCCTTCGTCAACCAGGCGCACCAGACCGCCGCGGAGGTGCTGCGGGCGAACTCGCGCAAGTACGACTCCGCCGAGCACTCCTACCCCAAGGAGCTGGACCTGCTGGCGTCCGTCGTCGACGGGCTCAACGACTCCTCGGCCACCGGCGGTGCCGGGGCTGCCGGTGTGCGACGCACCGCCCAGAGCGGGGAGCAGAAGAACGCCAACGGCTCCAACATGTCCACCGCGCTGTCCATCATGGAGATGTGCTGGGGCGACGTGGGCCTGCTGCTGTCCATGCCGCGCCAGGGCCTGGGCAACTCGGCGATCGCCTCGGTGGCCAACGACGAGCAGCTCGAGCGCTTCGCCGGCACCTGGGCGTCGATGGCCATCACCGAGCCGCAGTGCGGGTCGGACTCCGCGGCCATCCGCACCACGGCGGTGCTCGACGGCGACCACTACGTGCTCAACGGCGAGAAGATCTTCGTCACCTCCGGCGAGCGGTCGGACTCCGTGGTGGTGTGGGCGACGCTGGACAAGAACCTCGGCCGCGCCGCCATCAAGTCGTTCCTGGTGCCCAAGGACACCCCGGGCCTGACCGTGGCCCGCCTGGAGCACAAGCTGGGGATCCGGGCGTCGGACACCGCCACGCTGTTCCTGGAGAACTGCCGGGTGCCCAAGGAGAACCTGCTGGGCAACCCGGAGATCGACACCTCCGGCGGCTTCGCCGGTGCCATGCAGACCTTCGACAACACCCGCCCGCTGGTGGCCGCGATGGCCGTCGGCTGCGCCCGGGCAGCCATCGAGGAGACCCGCGACCTGCTGGCCGAGGCCGGCGTGGTGGTGGACTACGACCGGCCCGCCGCGCAGCAGTCGCACGCCGCGGCAACGCTGCTGGGCATGGAGGCCGACTGGGAGGCCGCGTACCTGCTGGTGCTGCAGGCGGCGTGGATGGCCGACAACGGCAAGCCGAACTCGCTGCAGGCGTCGATGGCCAAGGCCAAGGCCGGCCGGGTGGGCACCGAGATCACCCTGCGCTGCGTGGAGCTGGTCGGCTCGATCGCCTACTCCGAGCACTCCCTGCTGGAGAAGTGGGCCCGCGACTCCAAGATCCTGGACATCTTCGAGGGCACCCAGCAGATCCAGCAGCTGATCGTGGCGCGCAGACTGCTGGGGAAGAGCTCGGCCGAGCTGAAGTAGGCCGGCTCACCCGGGACAGGTTCGGAGGCTGCGGATGTGGTGGGAAGGCAGGATGGTGCCCCGGGCAGCGGTGCTGCTGTGGGCGGACGGTCTTCCCGGAGAGGCCGGCCAGCCGGCGTACCCGGAGCTGGCTCGACTCACCGTGACGGTCACCTCCCGCGCCGAGCTGGAGCTCCTCCTGCTCCGCGTCCGTGCCGCCGAGCACCTGCACCTGCTCGAGGTCGTCGAGGTCCCCGCCCACGTGCGCACCGTGGTGGTGCTCGGGCTGGCTGACGCCGGCGTGCTGGACGGGGACGTCACCCTGCTCGCCGACCTGCACCGCCTCGGCGTGCGGGTGCTCGCCCCCATCCACGGCCACGGCAACGCCGCCGGCTCGGGCGCCCTCGACCGCGTGGACGCGGGGCTCACCGAGCACGGCCAGGTGCTGCTCGCCGAGCTCAACGCGGTGGGCATGGTGGTGGACGTCGCCGGGGCCAGCGAGCGCGCCACCGTGCAGATGTGCGAGCTCACCCGCGCCCCGCTGCTCATCAGCCACTGCGTGCTGGACGCCGACTGCGCGGTTCCCGGTGCCATCACCGTCGGGCAGGCGCGGGCCTGCGCGGCGACCGGCGGGGTGATCGGCATCGGTACCCCGGCAACCGCCGCCACGGTCGGGGCGGAGGACTTCCTCGCCCTGCTCGAGCGGGCGGTGGCCCTGGTGGGCGCCGAGCACGTGGGGCTGGGTGCCGTGGCCCCCGAGGTGCTGCGGGGACTGGACGGCACGCTGCGCGCGCGGGGGTGGTCGGCCTCGGACGCGGCCGCCGTGATCGGGGGCAACGCGGTGCGGGTGGCCCGGCAGGTGCTGGGCCGGGGGTAGCGCCACACCAGTGGGTGACACCTCAGTGGGATGGCGGAGGATCGGCCCGGCACCCCGGTAGCGTTGCGCCCATGGTTGAACGACGCACCAAGGTTGCTGTGGTCTACGGCGGACGCAGCAGCGAGCACGCCGTGAGCTGCGTGTCGGCGGGCAGCGTGCTCAGCCACCTCGACCCGGAGCGCTTCGAGGCCGTGCCCCTGGGGATCACCCGGGACGGCGCGTGGGTGCTGGGCACCACCGACCCCGAGGCGCTGGCCATCCACGGCCGCACCCTGCCCAGCGTGGACCCCGACGGCGTCTCTGTGGCGCTGTGCGTCGACCCGCACCGCGGCGGCGACGTGGTGGCGCTCGACCCGGACCGTGCCGGCGAGGTGCTCGCCACGGTGGACGTGGTGTTCCCCGTGCTGCACGGCGCCTACGGCGAGGACGGCACGGTGCAGGGCATGCTCGAGCTGGCGGGGCTGCCCTACGTCGGCGCGGGTGTGCTCGCCAGCGCGGCGGGGATGGACAAGGAGCTCACCAAGAAGCTGCTGGCCGCCGAGGGACTGCCCGGGGGCACCCAGGTGGCGCTGCGCGGTGGTGTGGCCACCCTGGACCAGGGGCAGCGCGAGCGGCTCGGGCTTCCCGTGTTCGTCAAGCCGGCCCGGGCAGGGTCGTCGTTCGGCGTCAGCAAGGTGACCAGCTGGGACCACCTGGACGCCGCCATCGCCGAGGCCCGGCGCTTCGACCCCAAGGTGGTCATCGAGTCGGCCGTGGTGGGCCGCGAGGTGGAGTGCGGGGTGCTCGAGCTGCCCGACGGCACCGTGCGCGCCAGCCTGCCCGCGGAGATCCGGCTGCTCAAGGCCGACGACGACAACGCCTTCTACGACTTCGACACCAAGTACCTCGACGACGTGGTGGCCTACGACATCCCCGCGGTGCTGGACGAGCAGACCCTCACCGCCATGCAGGAGATGGCGGTGACGGCCTTCCACGCCCTCAGCGGTCAGGGCCTGGCCCGGGTGGACT
This sequence comes from Rhodococcus sp. Z6_132, assembly GCF_058133635.1. NCBI lineage: Bacteria > Bacillati > Actinomycetota > Actinomycetes > Mycobacteriales > Nocardiaceae > Rhodococcus > Rhodococcus sp. Z6_132. Next base: position 1,282,187 of record NZ_JBYUNP010000002.1, on the reverse strand, counting down.
TCTTCGTCTGCGAGGACGGCTCGCTGGTGATCAACGAGGTCAACACCATGCCAGGGTTCACCCCGATCTCCATGTACCCGCAGATGTGGGCGGCCAGCGGGATGGACTACCCGTCCCTGCTGAGCACCCTCGTGGACACCGCCGTCGCCCGCGGAACCGGCCTGCGCTGAGGCCCTGACGCCCTAGCGGACCGGGGCGGGGTCCAGCGCCGTGGCGGGCAGGGTGGCCCGCACGGTGGACGAGATCTCCTGCACCGGGGTGGGGCCGGTGCCGTTGGGCAGGGTCAGGCCGACGTAGACGGCCCGGTCGACGGCCACCCACGTGGTGGAGCTGAGCCCGACCTCGGCGCCGGAGATCTGCAGCCACTGCACACCGTCCACCTCCACCAGCGCCGCCGCGGTGTCGAACTCGGCGGGCCGGTCGATGCCACAGCGCAGCACCACGGGGTCGGCCGACTCCGGGCCCTGCCACGCCGCAGCCCCGGCCGGTGCCGGCTGGACCAGCTGGGCTCGCTCGTCCTCGCCGAGCTGCTGTGGCAGCGCGGCCAGCAGGCTGGTGCACTCCGGCGACGTCGCCTCCGGGGCAGGGATCGCGCCCACCACCACCGGCCCGCCGCCGGCGCTGTCGTCCTTGGCGATCACCGCCGCAGCGATCACGCCCACGGCCAGGGCCACCGGCAGGGCCACGGCAGCGGCGAGGACAGCAGGGGGATGGGTGCGCGACACCGTCGGTCAGCTCCTCACTCGGGGTCGCCGCCACTGCAGGTACTGCCGCGGAGGGGCGGGCACCAGCAGGGTAGAAACTACTGCCAGGGAAACGGCTGCCAGGCAGGAGCGGCGGCGGCAACGTCGAACCACTCATCGACCGGGTCGTCCCGATCGCTGCCAAGGTACCCGCAGCCGGATCACCGCACCGCCACGACCACAGCCAGCAGGAGGCCCCCGATTACGTCCGCATCGAGCAAGCAGACCGTCGCCGACATCGGCGAGCTCGGGGTGATCGACCGGGCCGTGCGCGGCCACGTGCAGCCGGACACCACCCTGCTCGGTCCCGGTGACGACGCCGCGATCGTGCGCGCCGCCGACTCCCGCGTGGTCGCCAGCACCGACGTGCTGGTGGAGGGCGTGCACTTCCGGCTGGACTGGTCCACGGCCGAGCAGGTGGGGCGCAAGGCCATCGCCCAGAACGCCGCGGACATCGCCGCGATGGGAGCCCACTCCACGGCGTTCCTGGTGGGGCTGTGCTGCCCGTCCAGCACGCCGGTCGAGGTGGTCGACGGCCTGGTCAAGGGGATGTGGGCGGCAGCTTCTGAGCTGGGCGCAGGCATCGTCGGCGGCGACGTGGTGCGGTCGGACAACGTGGTGATCTCGGTGACTGCGCTGGGTGACCTGCGCGGACGGGAGCCGGTCACCCGCTCCGGCGCCCAGGTTGGCGACGTGGTGGCGCTGGCCGGTCGGGTGGGCTGGTCCGGCGCCGGGCTGGCCGTGCTCAGCCGGGGCTTTCGCGCCCCGGCGGCGGTGGTGCTGGCCCACCGCGAGCCCGAGCCCCCCTACGCCGCCGCGCTGGCCGCCGCTGCGGCCGGGGCCACGGCCATGACCGACGTCTCCGACGGGTTGCTGGCTGACGCCGGGCACCTGGCCGCCGCCTCCGGGGTGGGCATCGAGCTGCGCCGGCGACCGCTCACCCCGCCGCAGCGCCTGGTGGACGTGGGCAACGCGCTGGGCGTGGACCCGTGGACCTGGGTGCTCACCGGCGGCGAGGACCACGCGTTCCTGGCCACCTTCCCGGCCGGCACCGCCCTGCCCGAGGGCTGGGAGGCCATCGGCACGGTGCACGCCGGTGCTGGGGCCCAGGTGGACGACAAGCGCTGGACCGAGGCCGACGGCCCCACCGGCTGGCAGGCGTTCGGCAAGTGAGCCAGGTGGTGCTGTGAGCCAGGTGGTGCTGCGCCCGGTCGACTACGGCGTCGCCGAGGTGGCCGAGCTGGAGCGGCAGGTGCAGGCGGAGTACGCCCGACGCTACGGCGGCGGTGACGACACGGTGCTGCAGCCCGAGCAGTTCCGGCCGCCCCGCGGGCTCTTCCTGCTGCTGACCGTGGACGGGGTGCCCTCCGGCATGGGCGGCTGGCGGGCCAGGGACGCCGACGGGCGGTTCGTGCAGGACGGCGACGCCGAGGTCAAGCGGATGTACGTGGTGCCCCAGGCACAGCGCCAGGGGCACGCCCGCACGCTGCTGGCCGAGCTGGAGCGCACCGCCGCCCAGCACGGGCGCACCCGGATGATCCTGGAGACCGGGATGGCGCAGCCGGAGGCGATCGCGCTGTACACCTCCGCCGGCTACACCGAGATGGGCCGGTTCGGCCTGTACGCGCACGAGGAGTCGGCCCGCTACTACGCCAAGGTGCTCGGCGGCTAGGTTCGCCCCCATGGCCATCTACGCCCTCGGCGACATCGCGCCCACCGTCCACCCCGACGCCTTCGTGCACCCCGACGCCACGGTGATCGGCAACGTCACGCTGGCTGCGGGCGCCTCGGTGTGGCCGCAGGCGGTGCTGCGCGGCGACTACGGGACGATCACCGTGGGGGAGCGCACGAGCGTGCAGGACGGCACCGTGGTGCACTGCACCGACTGGCACCCCACCGACATCGGTGCGGACTGCGTGGTGGGCCACAACGCGCACGTCGAGGGAGCCACCATCGGCGACGGCTGCCTGATCGCGTCGGGCTCGGTGGTGCTCAACGGGGCGGTGGTCGGCGACGGCGCCGTGGTCGGTGCGGGCGCGGTGGTGGGCTTCAACGGCAAGGTCCCCGCCCGGGCGATGGCCCTGGGGGTGCCGGCCCGCATCCGGGAGGGCCACGAGGTGGCCGAGGGCTCCACCCTTCCGGTGGTGCAGAAGTACCTGGAGAACATCACCCGCTACCGCGACGAGCTGCGCCGGCTGGACTGAGCGGCCGCCCGGGCGCCGGATAGCATCTGCGCTCGTGGCTGGACGACCGTTGAACGAGGTGGTGGAGGCCGGCTGGGCGCAGGCCCTCGCGCCGGTGGCCGACAACATCGCCGAGATGGGTGAGTTCCTGCGTGCGGAGGTGGCCGCCGGACGGCGCTACCTGCCGTCGGGTGCGGCGGTGCTGCGGGCGTTCCAGCAGCCCTTCCACGCGGTGAAGGTGCTCATCGTGGGCCAGGACCCCTACCCGACGCCGGGGCACGCAGTGGGGCTGAGCTTCTCGGTGGCCCCGGACGTGCGGCCGGTGCCCCGCAGCCTGGCCAACATCTTCCGCGAGTACACCGACGACCTGGGCCTGCCCATGCCCAGCACCGGCGACCTCACCCCGTGGACCGAGCAGGGAGTGCTGCTGCTCAACCGCGTGCTGACCGTGCGCCCGGGGGAGTCGGCCGCGCACCGCGGCAAGGGGTGGGAGGCGATCACCGAGCAGGCCATCCGGGCGCTGGTGGACCGGCCCGACCCGCTGGTGGCCGTGCTCTGGGGCAAGGACGCCGGCACCCTCACCGAGCTGCTGGGCGACGTGCCGATCATCGCCTCGGCGCACCCCTCGCCGATGTCGGCCTCCCGCGGGTTCTTCGGCTCGCGCCCGTTCAGCCGGGTCAACGCCGAGCTGGAGGACCTGGGCGAGGAGCCGGTGGACTGGCGCCTGCCCTGACACGCCGGGTGACGTGGCTCGGGCTCTCGGCGTGAGGCACAGTGGAGTGATGACGCCCGGCAACCACCTCCCCGACGGCACGAGCAGACCCGGCGGGGCACAGGTGGTGACCGAGCAGGACACCGACGACCGGCAGACCGAGCGTGCGGTGCGCGCCTGGATCAGCAAGCACCCCGGGTGCGGCCGCGATGCCGTGGCCGCGGGCGTGGGGGTGCCGGTGGAGCGGGTGAGCGAGATCCTCGGGTCCGAGGCGGGGCTGCTGCTCACCGAGACCCGGGCGCGGGTGCCCGAGTTCAGCGACGCGGAGATCATCGCCTGCCTGCAGCACGCGGCGGCCACCCTGGGCAGCCCGCTGGCAGTGAGCAAGTACGACGCGGTGAACACCAGTGGCCCCTCCAGCGCCCGCATCATCCAGCGCTTCGGCTCCTGGAACGCCGGCTGCGAGGCGGCGGGCCTGGCCGTCAACAAGGGGCGGGTGAGCTACTCGCGGGGCTGGACGCGCCAGTCGGTGCTGGAGGCGGTGGCCGACTACCTCGCGTCGGAGCGGCCGACGGGCTCCTACGCCGACTACACCGCCTGGGCCCGCCGCACGCCGGGCGCGCCCAGCGGGCAGACGCTGCGCAACTACGTGGGCGCGTGGTCCAGCGCCAAGGCCGAGGCCATGGTGGTGCTGGCCCAGCGACGGCACTAGCCGCCCTGGGGCCGGTGAGCGGGCACGAAAAAGACCCGGTGGAGAACCACCGGGTCTGTTTCACACAACCAGCTCAGGCGCGAACGACCTTGCCCGCCTTGAGGCAGGAGGTGCAGACGTTGAGCTTCTTGCGGTTGCCGGGGGACACCTCGGCGCGAACCGTCTGGATGTTGGGGTCCCAACGGCGCTTGGTACGTCGGTGCGAGTGCGAGACCGACATGCCGAAGCCGGGTCCCTTGGCGCAGACGTCACAGACGGCAGCCATAGTCGGACTCCTCGATAGTCATTACTTCACGGACAACCCGGCTAGCGTAGCGGGCGCACGCCGGCTCAGACAAACGACCCCACCAGCAGTCCCGCCGCCCCGCCGCCCGGGCACCAGTCGCGCTGTCGGGGCACGCGGATAGTCTCAGGTGACCCGCCCACGGGGCTGATCACCCCGGAGCACACCAAGGAGACGTCAGGTGCTGCAGCTGCTCGACGCCGCCGCACTACGGCGCTGGGCGGACGCCTGCGTGGAGGTGCTCACCACCCACTGCGCGGAGATCAACGGGCTCAACGTCTTTCCGGTTGCCGACTCCGACACGGGCAGCAACTTGCTGCACACCCTGCGGGCGGGGCTCGACGCCCTGGTCCGCGCGCCCGAGGAGGTCAGCCAGAGCTGCTCGGCCACGGCGGCCGCTCTGGCCCGCGGCACCCTGGTCGGTGCCCGGGGCAACTCCGGGGTGCTCATCTCCCAGGTGCTGCGCGGGCTGGCCGAGACGGTCACCACCGACGCCGGCCTCACCGGCGCCGACCTCTCCGCGGCGCTGCGCCGGGCCGACGAGCTGGCCTACGCGTCGGTGGGCGAGCCGGTGGAGGGCACCGTGCTCACCGTGCTGCACGCCGCTGCCGAGGCCGCGCAGCGGGTGGAGCAGCCCAGCCTGGCCGCGGTGGCCACCGCCGCTGCCCGGGCCGCCACCGAGGCGCTCGCCCACACCCCGTCGCAGCTGTCCGTGCTGGCCAAGGCGGGGGTGGTGGACGCGGGCGGCCGGGGGCTGGTGCTCATGCTCGACGCGCTGGTGGCCGTGGTCACCGGCACCGCCGCCCCCAACCCGGTGCGCACCGTCAGCGCCCGGCCCGCGGAGATGCTCACCGCCGAGCGGGAGAGCGGGTCGTCGGCGCACGACTACGAGGTGATGTACCTGCTCGACGGCACGGGCCCGGAGCAGGTCGCCGGGCTGCGCGAGCACCTCAACGCCATCGGCGACTCGGTGGTGGTGGTGGGTGACGGCAGCGACCTGTACTCGGTGCACGTGCACTGCAACGACATCGGCGCTGCGGTGGAGGCCGGCGTGGTGGCCGGGCGTCCGCACCGCATCACCGTGGCCCGCTTCGCCGACGTCGCCGAGCCCCGCCAGGACAGCGGCCGGCTCACCAGGGAGCGGGCGCTGCTGGCCCTGGTGTCCGGGGCGGAGACGGCCTCGCTGTTCGCCGGGGAGGGCGCGGTGGTGCTGCGCTGCGGACCTGGCCCGGTGGAGCCGGACGCGGTGCGCAGCGCCATCGAGGACACCCGCGCCGGCCACGTCACGGTGCTGCCCAACGGCCTGGTGCCCCAGCGCGAGCTGATCGACGTGGTGGCCGCCATCCGCAAGGCCGGGCAGGGCGTGACGGTGCTGCCCAGCAGCTCACCCGTGCAGGGGCTGGCCGCGCTCGCCGTGCACGACCCCGGCCGCGACCACGAGGACGACACCCTGGCCATGGCCGAGGCCGCCACCGCCACCCGTCGCGGCGCGGTGCGGGTGGCCCGCGAGCAGGCGCTGACCTGGGTGGGCCGCTGCGAGCCCGGCGACGTGCTGGGCCTGCTGGACGACGAGGTGGTGCTCATCGCCCGCGGGGACGACCCGGCCGAGCAGCAGTCCGAGGCGGTGCGCGGTCTGCTGGACCGCATGCTCGACGCCGGTGGTGAGCTGGTGACGGTGCTGACGGGGGAGGGTATGGACGCGACGCTGGAGCAGGAGATGGCCGACCACGTGCAGGCGGTGCACCCCGGGGTCGAGCTGGTGGTCTACCCAGGTGGCGTGCTGGGAGACGTCGCCGTGCTCGGGGTGGAGTGAGCCCGTGGCGCAGCTGACCGACCCGCTGGGGCACGTGCTGGGGGAGAAGGCGGGCAAGGCCCTGGCCAAGACGCTGGACCTGCACACCGTGGACGACCTGCTGCGGCACTACCCGCGCCGCTACGCCGAGCGCGGCGAGCTGACGTCGATCGCCGGGCTGGAGGAGGACGAGCACGTCACGGTGATGGCGCGCATCGCCAAGGTGGACCTGCGCAAGATGCAACAGCGCCGCGGCACGATCCTCACGCTCACCATCACCGACGGCCGCAGCGAGCTCACCTGCACCTACTTCAACCAGCCCCACCTGGCCAAGGAGCTCACCCGCGGCCGGCGCGGGCTGTTCGCCGGCAAGGTCAGCCGCTACCGCCGGTCGCTGCAGCTGACCAACCCGCAGTACCTGCTGCTGCCCGACGACGACCACCTCACCGCCAGCTCCTCGGAGGGCTCGGGGGTGCTGGGGCTGGCCGCGGTGCCCGACGAGCGCGACTTCACCCGCCCGCTGCTGCCGGTGTACCCCTCCGCGGCCGGGCTGCCGTCCTGGACGGTGGCGCAGTGCGTGCGGGTGGTGCTGGACGTGCTGGAGGAGCCGGTGGACCCGCTGCCGGAGCAGCTGCGCACCGAGCACCAGCTGGCGCCGCTGGGCCAGGCGCTGCGGGCGGTGCACCTGCCGGAGGACGAGGCCGAGCTGGCCGCGGCCCGCCAGCGGCTGCGCTTCGACGAGGCGCTGGCCCTGCAGCTGGTGCTGGCCCAGCGCCGCCACGCCGACACCGAGCGCAGCGCCCCGGCGCTGCCCCCGCGCCCGGACGGCCTCGCCGCCGCCTTCGAGCGGCAGCTGCCGTTCGCGCTCACCGAGGGCCAGCAGCAGGTGGGCGCCGAGGTGGCCGCCGACCTCGCCCAGACGCACCCGATGAGCCGGTTGCTGCAGGGGGAGGTGGGCTCGGGCAAGACGGTCGTCGCGCTGCGGGCCATGCTCGCCGCCGTGGACGCCGGCCGCCAGGCTGCGCTGCTGGCGCCCACCGAGGTGCTCGCCGCCCAGCACGCCCGCTCGCTGGCGGATATGCTCGGCCCGCTGGGTCGTGCCGGTGAGCTGGACAGCGCCGAGCAGGCCACCCGGGTCACCCTGGTCACCGGCTCCATGCCGACCGCGGCCAAGCGCCGGGCGCTGCTGGAGGTGGTCACCGGCGACGCCGGGATCGTGGTGGGCACGCACGCACTGATCCAGGACACCGTGCAGTTCTTCGACCTGGGCCTGGTGGTGGTGGACGAGCAGCACCGCTTCGGCGTGGAGCAGCGCGACGCCCTGCGCGAGCGTGGCCGCGACGGCGCCACCCCGCACCTGCTGGTGATGACCGCCACCCCCATCCCGCGCACCGTGGCGATGACGGTGTTCGGTGACCTCACCGTCTCCACGCTGCGCGAGCTGCCCCGGGGGCGCTCACCGATCGCCAGCTCGGTGGTGCCGGTGCTGGAGAAGCCCGCCTGGCTGGATCGTGCCTGGGAGCGGGTGCGCGAGGAGGTGGCGGCCGGCAGGCAGGCCTACGTGGTGTGCTCGCGCATCGGCGACGACGGCTCGGCGGAGGACGAGGTGGCGGCCGCCAAGGGGGGCGAGGGCCCGGAGACGTCGGCGGTGCTGGAGGTGGCGCCGGAGCTGGCGGCGGGACCGCTGGCGGGGTTGCGGGTGGAGGCGCTGCACGGGCGGCTGCCCAGCGACGAGAAGGACGCCATCATGCGGGCCTTCGCCGGGGGCGAGATCGACGTGCTGGTGGCCACCACGGTGATCGAGGTGGGCGTGGACGTGCCCAACGCCACCACCATGGTGATCATGGACGCCGAGCGCTTCGGCGTGAGCCAGCTGCACCAGCTGCGCGGCCGGGTGGGCCGGGGCGGGCACGCCGGGCTGTGCCTGCTGCTCACCAGCGCCGCGCCGGGCAGTCGTTCCCGCGAGCGCATCGAGGCCGTCGCCGCCACCACCGACGGGTTCGAGCTGGCCCAGCTGGACCTGGAGCAGCGCCGGGAGGGCGACGTGCTGGGCGTGGCGCAGTCCGGGCACAAGTCGTCGCTGCGGATGCTCTCGCTGCTGCGCGACACCGAGGTGATCGCCGCCGCGCGCGAGCAGGCGGAGCTGATCGTCGCTGGCGACCCCACCCTCCAGGCGCACCCCGGGCTGGCCGCGATGGTGACCTCGGCCCTGGACGGCGAGCGGGTCAGCTACCTGGTCAAGGCCTGAGCGGGGGTCTGCTCACCCGCCGTACCGGGTGGAGGTCGGGCCCACGGGACCCGGACCCTGCGCGCTGGGGCGCCAGGTGGTGGCCTTGACCAGGTCGATCCCCAGGTCGTGGCTGAGGACGCCGGCGCTGTTGAGCCCGGCGGAGTCGAACCAGGACTGGTCGGCCTCCGGGTGCGGGCCCACCACGCCCACCCGGCCGCTGCCGTAGGAGGAGACGACGGCGGCCGGCTCCCCGGTGAGGTAGGTGGCGATCACCTCGGCGTCGGCGCCGGGGGTGATCCGAAAGACCGGCCCGTCCTGGAAGTACATCCGCCGGGGCACCCCGCGCCACAGCACCGACACGATGGTGTCGCGGGTGGTCCGGACCGTGGCCCCGTCGAGGGTGACGTACTGCTCGGTGTCACCAGGCAGCAGCCGGAACCCCGGCGTCGCGCCCGCGAGGTAGCCGCCGAGGCAGAAGCCGAGGTAGCTGCCGCCCTGGCGGACCCACGCCCGGATCACCTCGGTGTCCGCACTGATCTCGTCCCACGCCGGGTCGAGGTTGGCGCCGCCGGGCTGGGCGTACGCCGTGGCCGTGGCCAGGGTGTCCGCGGACAGCGGCAGGTCCTCGTCGGGGCCCACGTACGAGGTGCGGAAGTGGGCGCTGCGCAGCAGCGCGGTGACCGCCTCGGGGCAGCCCGGGGTGGCCGCGGGCCCGCGGTACACCAGGGCGAGCGGGCCGCTGTCGCGGTCGATGCTCAGCACGCCCGCCCCACCGGCCGCCGCCAGCACGCCGGCTCCGCCCAGGCCCAGCAGCAGCTGTCGTCGGGTGACCCGCGCCTCGCTCACCGCGGCCCCCACCGGTGCCGGGCCCGCTGCCGGTGCCGTCCGCCTGACCTGCGGGAGGGCGGTGCGGAGGCCACGGCGAGGACCCGGCGCCGCGCCCGGGTGGCGGCGCCGGTGGCCAGGGTCTCCAGCGGGCCACGGCCGGCGATGGACCGCCACGCGAGTCCCAGCGCCAGCACCGCCACCACCTGCAGCAGGTAGCTGGTCATCGCGGGATAGGTGTCGTGGGCGGAGTTGATGAACATGAGGTGGACGGTGTACAGCGTCAGCGTCATCGTCCCGGCGGCCACGAGCGGCGCCTGCACCGCGCCGAGCACCCGGCGCACCGGCGGCCAGGCGAGGTGGCCCACCAGCAGCAGCACTCCGATCACCGCCAGCGCCACCCCGGTGGTGGCGGCCAGGTCGAGCGGGGTGCTGGTGTGTGGCTTGTCTAGCGCGAGCCACCACCAGGTGGAGGTGGGGGTGGTGCCGTCGCCGCCGAAGACCAGCACGTCCTCGGTCTCGGAGGTGGTGAGGTTGCTGGCGTCCACCGCGGCACGGATGCGGTCCACCCCGCCGTAGGTGTGCAGCAGCAGCGAGGACGTGACCGCTGCGGCCACGGCGAGCACGAGCCCGCTGACCAGCGTCACGAGCGCCACCTTCGCCCGGCCCAGGGACAGGCGCCCCAGCACCAGTCCCGCGCAGAGGTAGGCCATCCACGGCAGCGCGGGGTACTCACCCACGAGCGTCACCTCCGCGAGCAGCTGGCCGGGACCCTGCACCAGGTCGCCGAAGCCTGGGTTGTCCAGCGACGGGGCGGGCAGGTGCGGCAGCAGCACGTGGGTCAGCGCGGGTCCCCCCACCGCCGCGACGACGCCTGCGCCAGCGACCGCCCAGGTGGGCAGCAGGACCAGGGGAGCGACCAGGACGAACATCATCGCGTAGTACGGCAGGATCACCATGGCCAGCGACGGGTCGGCGTAGCCCAGCAACAGACCGATGCAGCCGATGACCCCCGCCCGGGCGAGCAGCCCGACGGCGGTGGGAACCGCGGCCCCCCGTCGTACCCGGGCCCGGCCGGTCATGAAGGCCACGGACACCCCGGCGAGCACCGCGAACAGCGCGGCGGATCGCCCGCCGAAGACCAGGAAGCTCCAGGTGGGCGCACCAGTGTCCGGGTCGAAGTCGGGCAGGGCGTGGATGGCCATCATCCCGACGAGCGCGATGCCGCGCGCGGCGTCGATCCCGTTCAGCCGAGCCCGAGGGAGCTGACCCACCGCCCCCGGGCCTGCCGTGCGCGGCACGGGGGAGGGCCGGGGCGCCGGGGAGGGCCGCAGCGCCGTGGTCGGGGTGGCGCCCGTGCGCAGGGCGGCGGTCACGGGGACATCACCGCGTCGACCAGGGCGAGCCCGAGGTCCTGCCCGCGGGCGGCGGCGGCGTCCCGCCGCCGGCGGCCGGGGTCGGGCAGCCCCGCGTCGGTGAACCAGTCCCTGGTGGCCTCCGGGTGCGGGCCGACCACGCCGACCCGGCCGGCGCCGTACCCGGTGACCAGGGCGGCCACCGTCCCGTTCGGGTAGGTCGCCATCACCGTGGTCCCCTCGTCGGCAGAGATCTCGAAGTGCGGGCCGTCCTGGAAGAACAGCACTCGCCGGTCGTCGCCCCAGCAGACCTCCACCAGGGTGTCGTCGGTGGTGCGCACGGTGGCCCCGCGGCTCACCACGTACTGGTCGGTGTCGCCGGGCAGCAGCTTGAACCCCGGCGTGGCGCCCGCGAGGTATCCGCCGAGGCAGAAACCGAGGTACCGGCCACCGCCCTGGACGTACCCGCGGATGTCGTGCCGGTGCTTGCGCAGCCGGCGGTAGGCGGGCCCCAGGTCGGCGCCCCCCGGCTGCGCGTACACCGCCGCCCCCGCCAAGGTCGCGGCGCTGAGGGGATGCGGCTCGTGGGGTCCGACGTAGCGCACCGCGAAGCCCCAGCGGCTGGCGCTGAGCAGCTCGGCGACCGCCTCGGAGCAGCCGGGCACCGAGGCAGGTCCGCGGTACACCAGCGCCAGCGGTGCGCCGTCGGGCCCGGCCCGCGTGGCCTCCGGCTCCGTGCTGGTGCGCCCGAGCCACCGCCTCATCGCGCTGCCCCCGCAGCCGCCAGCAGGCCGGTGCCTGCCTGCCCGCCGCTCGGCAGCCGGTCCACCGCCTGGGCGGGGATGCCCCGCCACTCGGTGGTGGCGGGCAGGTGCTCGCCCTTCATCACCAGCGACAGCGACCCGAGCGAGACGTCACGCTCCACCACGGCGTCGTAGAGCACCACCGCCCGGGTGCCGACGGTGGCCCCCGCTTCGACGGTGACCACCGACATCTTCATCACGCGGTCCTCGAACAGGTGCGTCTGCAGCGACACCTCGGTCCCGATGACGGCGTCGTCACCGATCTCCACGAGGTCGAACTCGGTGAGGTAGGTGGTGCCGATCCAGGTGCCGCGACCGACCTTGGCGCCGAACGCGCGCAGCAGCGGAGGCAGGAAGGGAGTTCCCACCAGCATCCCCACGGCGGCCGGGACCGCGGCCGCCTCGTAGAGGCCGGTGACCAGCTCGCTGTGGCGGACCGTGCGGCTCCACAGCGGTTCCACGCGGGGGCGGTAGGTGCCGATGAAGTTGCGCTTGACCGCCACGCAGAAGGCCACCACCGCGAGCCCGGACAGGATGGTCATGAGGGGGGAGACCAGCGCGGGCACCGCGATGTCCCGACCGCGGGTGACGTCGGAGAGCACCCACAGGTACAGGTAGAAGCTCACGCCCAGCACGGATGCGGGCAGGGTGGCCCGCAGGAGCTCGATGAGCAGGCGGTGGCGCACCACCGGGCGGGTGGGCCGGAAGGTGAGCTCCTCGGGGAAGGAGCCGCTGTCCTGGCGCACCGGCAGCCGCATGGCGGGGGAGCCCAGCCACGACGTCCCCGGCGGCACCCCGGACTCCGGGGGCGCCGTGCAGACCCCGACCAGGGAGCCGTCGCCCATGCTGGCACCCGCCGCGACGACGGCCGCGTTGCCCACGAACGAGCGCGCGCCGATCTCGGTGCGCTGGAACATCACCCGTCCCCCCACGAAGGTGGCGGCACCGAGGCTGGCCATGTCGGCCACGAAGCTGTCGTCGCCGAGCGTGAGCAGGTCGGGGTCGAGGTGCGCGGCGGTGGACACCTCGGCACCGCGGCCGATGTCGGCACCGAGCAGCCGCAGCCACGGCGCCGTGTACAGCGTGGCGTACAGCGAGTTGGTGAACATCAGGCTGAACTCGATGAGCTTGTCCGCGAGCCACTTGCGCACGCCCAGCCCCGAGCGCAGCGGGTGCGCCCCCAGGGGCAGGCTCGGCAGGATCACCCGCTTGCCCACCAGCACCACCGCGCACACGGTGAGCACGAAGACGGGCCCGGCCAGCAGGGTGGCCAGCAGCCCGGCGATGACCCCGAAGGCCAGCAGCGCCCACCACACCAGAGCCACGCTGGGCACGATCATGGCGATGGCGGCGATCTCGAGGGCGAAGGCGCCGACGGCCACCGCCGCGAGCTGCCCAGGCCGCCAGCCGTCGCGGCAGGGCTCGTCCACCAGCATCGACTCCACGGTCACCGACAGCCGGTCGACGGGCTCCGCCGGCGACCCCGCGTACCGGTGGCCGGCAGGGACCGTCTCGCCGTCGCTGAGCACCGACAGCTCGCCCAGGGCGGCCTCGGCCTGCACCGTCGCGCCGGGGTCCAGCACTGCCTGGGCACCGACGAAGGCGTCGCTGCCGATGGTGATCGGCTCGACGACCACCCAGCCGTCCTCCACCCGCCACGGGTTGAGGGACACGCCGTAGCCCACGGCCGCGCGGTCGCCGATGCGCAGCATGCTGGGCAGGCTGATCGCGCTGGTGGCGATCTGCGCGTGCGTGCCGATCTTGGCCCCGAGCAGCCGCAGGTACGGCGCGGCCAGCGGTGAGCCGCTGAGCACGGGCAGCGGGCTGATGGACAGCAGCAGGTTCAGCGACCAGATCCGGAGGTAGGTGACACCCCAGAGCTTGTACCGGCCCGGTCTGATGCCGGCCACCATCAGCCGGCCGAACAGGATGGGCAGGACCCACCGCACGTTGAGGTAGCTGACGAGGATCGCGACCAGCAGCTGGGCCAGCACCTCGACGGAGACGAAGCCGTCGTTCTCGGTGTAGACGTAGACCACCGGGAGGGTCACCACCAGCAGCAGCAGGTAGATGGACGCCGCCTGCCAGCCGCCGGCGACCGCGATGCGCCGGGTGCTGTGCCGCAGCGCCCGCGGCCGCGGGCGGGTGGGTGCCGTGCGGTGGCCCGACCGGGCCGCGAGCTGGGTGGCCATGCCCCGCACGGTGGGGTGGTCGTAGAGGTCGCGCAGCGCCACCCCCGCGCTCTCCGGCACCTCCCGCAGGCGGGAGACCACCTGCGCGGCGAGCAGCGAGTGGCCTCCGAGGTCGCTGAAGAAGTTCGCCTCCACCGAGAGCGCCTCGGGCTCGAGCCCGAGTGCCGCAGCCCAGGCGGTGCGCACCTGCTCCTCCACGGGGCCCTCCGGCTCCACCACGGGCCCGCCGCGCAGCGCCAGGCGACGGGCGGGTCGGGGCAGCCTGGTGCGGTCGACCTTGCCGCTGGGCATCGTGGGCAGGGCGCTCACGACGTCGAGGAACACGGGCACCATGTACGCGGGCAGCCGCTGGACGAGCTGCTCGTGCAGACGCTCGGTGAGCACGTCACGGGGCACCTCGACCCCAGCGCCCTGCACCACGTAGGCGGCCAGCTCGCCGGAGGAGCCGGCGTCGGCAGGGTCGGCGCTCAGCGCCACCACGGCTTCGGTCACCGCCGGGTCCTCGAGCAGCACGCTCTCGATCTCGCCGAGGTCGACGCGGTGCCCACGGATCTTCACCTCGGCGTCGGCGCGGCCGTGGTACTCCAGCTCGCCCTCCGGCGTCAGGCGCCCGAGGTCGCCAGTGCGGTAGAGCCGGCCCGGCGCCGGCGCCAGCCGGTGGTGGACGAAGCGGTCGGCGGTCAGGTCGGGCCGGCCCACGTATCCGAGGGCCACGCCAGGGCCCCCGATGCAGATCTCGCCGATCTCTCCGGGCGCCACCTCGGCGCGGTCGTCGTCGAGCAGCACCACGGTGTAGGTGGGCAGCGGCCTGCCGATGGTGACGCGAGCACGGGGCAGCAGCTCGGCGACGGTCGCGGTGACGGTGGCCTCGGTGGGGCCGTAGGTGTTGAGCATCCGGCGCCCGGGCCTGCTCCACCGCTCCACCAGCTGCGCGGGGCACGCCTCGCCGCCGACCAGCACGCTGCGCAGGCGGGGCAGGTCGCGCGGGATGGTGGCCAGCAGGGTGGGCACGCAGTACAGGACGGTGACGCCGGCGTCGTCCAGGAAGTCGGCGAGCTCGGCACCCAGCCGGCGGGAGTCGGTCGGTCCCACCACGAGGGCCGCGCCGACCGCCCAGGTGGGCCAGATCTCCTCGATGGAGAAGTCGAAGGAGATGGTCATGCCTTGGTACACGCGGTCGACCGGACGGACGTCGTAGACCTGGGGCACCACGCGCAGGAAGTTGCAGATGCTGGACTGGGCGATCTGCACGCCCTTGGGGCGTCCGCTGGACCCGGAGGTGTACATCACGTACGCGACCGGGTCGGCCCCGTCCGGGTCTGGATCGTCACCGACGCGGGGCACCGGGCGGCGCCGGTGCGAGGGGGACAGCTCGATGGGCGCGCGGTCGGTGTCGACCTCAATTGTGGTGCACGCCAATGCGGGAAGGGCATTCGACAGCGAGGACGACGTGACCACGAACTCGACTCCCGCGTCGGCGATGATGAATGCCACGCGATCGGCCGGCGCTGCGGGGTCAATCGGAACAAATGTGTTGTCCGCCTTGCCAATCGCCAGCAGTGCGACGTAGGTGTCGAGTGATCGGTGCAGAAGAATGGCTGTCCGTGCACCCGGCCTGACGCCGCGTGAGACGAGGTGGTGGGCCAACCGGTTTGCTCTCGCCTCGAGCTCGGCGTAGCTGACCAAGACCCCCTCCCAGTCCACAGCGGTGCTGAGAGGCGTTCTGTCGCAAGTTATCTCAAAGAACTGGTGGAGTCGCTGCGCAGTCTTGGCGACCGGTCTTGCAGCGGTTGCGGCACGAGCAGCCCCTTGCGAGACGGGTGTGTTCATCGAGCTCCTTGTCGAGCGGAGTTCTGGTGGAGCGCACCCCGGCAATGCGCAGCCCTCCGCTGCGCGCGTCCCGCCAAGAATGGGAGAGCCCGCCGCAGGAGAGCCTGTTTCGGGCGCAAATCTAGCGCATGAGGACCACGTTAAACAACAGAAAAACCCGCATGAACAAATGCTCACGCAAAGTGCACCTCGGGCTACCTGACGTGCATATAGACGAGTCGAGAAAATGTGCTCAGGCAACCTCTCAGGGGCACAACGTCACACCATTGTTTACGCTGTGCTGAACAATTCGACGGCCTCGCTGCCGGCGGTGTGAGTGCGCGGAGGTTCGTCCACGGTGGGGCCGTGGGTGTTTCGCACGAACCGGGTGCCGCGACCATCCTCGGGCGGTCCCGTTCTGTCCGTGGGCATCACCGAGGGTGGTCGAGATGACAGTGGGTGAGCCTTCCGGAACACGCCACCACACGCAGCTGCGCCCACCGGCCCCGAGGCGGTCAGGGGTGCCGGGCGGTGTGCCGCAGCCACCACAGGCCCAGCACCGGCAGCACCAGCGGGACGAACCCGTAGCCGGCGCCGAAGTCCGACCACACGGTGGCGTCGGGGAAGGCGTCCGGGAACACCAGGCTGGCCGTGCCCACCGCCAGCACGCCCACCAGCTCCGCCGTGATCGCCGTGGTGGCCAGCCGTCGGGACAGCGCGCCGCCCCGGGCCAGGGTGACCGTGGCCAGCACGTAGATCAGCGCGGCGAGCGCGGAGAGGGAGTACGCCAGCGGAGCGCGGTCGAGCTGGGTGCCCAGCTGCACGACCGAGCGGGCCGTCGCGGAGAGGGCGAAGATCGCGTACACGGCGATGAGCAGGCGGCCGGGGCCGCTGCGAGTGGCGGCGGCCCGGGTGCGCGGCGCGGCGGGGGTGTCACCCCAGCGCTCAGGCACCGTAGCCCGACCAGATCTGGTTCATCCGGACCACCAGCACCGGGATGACCAGGCACCCCACCATCAGCACTCCCACGCCCCACCGGCTCCGCTCGGCGAGCGACCACCACCCGGCCGCCGGCAGGATCAGCAGCGCGCCCAGCAGGTAGCCCACGAAGGTGGCGCTGGCGATGTGCCGGTGCTCCCCGAAGATCTTGCTGATGCCGACCACCGCCTGGACCACCAGCGCCACCTCGACCAGGGCGAGCCAACCCAGCAGCAGCCGGTGGCCCTTGGGGCCGCTGAGCATGAGCATGACCAGGCACCACAGCGCCCCGAGCAGGGCGCCGACCGAGATGGTGCCGGAGAGCAGCCCCGTCACTGCCCGCGCTTCCTCATGCCGGTCAGTATCGGCCATCGACGGCGGCACGTGGCGGCCGGGGACGGCGCCCGCGGCTGCGGGTGGGCAAGGCCACGTGCTGCTCGTCAGCACCCGGCGCGTCCGGCTCGGCATCATGACCGGCACCACCCGGTAGCGTTGCCAGGCACGTCACCTGAGAGGCGAGCGACCATGTTCCAGAAGGTGCTAGTTGCCAACCGTGGCGAGATCGCCATCCGTGCCTTTCGTGCGGCCTACGAGCTGGGGGCGGGCACCGTCGCCGTCTTCGCCTACGAGGACCGCAACTCCGGCCACCGGATGAAGGCCGACGAGAGCTACCAGATCGGCGAGGAGGGCCACCCCGTCCGGGCGTACCTCTCGGTGCCCGACCTCATTGCGGTGGCCCAGCGCTGCGGCGCCGACGCCATCTACCCCGGGTACGGCTTCCTCTCCGAGAACCCCGACCTGGCGGCGGCCTGCGCCGAGGCCGGGATCACCTTCATCGGCCCCTCCGCCGAGGTCCTCGAGCTCACCGGGAACAAGGCGCGGGCCATCGCCACGGCCCGGGAGGCCGGCCTGCCGGTGCTGGCGTCCAGCGAGCCCACCGACGACGTGGAGCAGCTGCTGGCGGTCGCCGAGGACATGACCTTCCCGGTGTTCGTCAAGGCGGTCGCGGGGGGTGGCGGGCGCGGCATGCGCCGGGTGATCGAGCCGGCGGACCTGCGGGAGAACATCGAGGCCGCCATGCGGGAGGCGGAGTCAGCCTTCGGCGACGCCACCGTGTTCCTGGAGCAGGCGGTGCTCAACCCCCGCCACATCGAGGTGCAGGTGCTCGCCGACGGCCAGGGCAACGTCATCCACCTCTACGAGCGCGACTGCTCGGTGCAGCGTCGCCACCAGAAGGTGCTGGAGATGGCACCGGCGCCCAACCTGGACCCGGCCCTCCGCGAGCGGATGTGCAGCGACGCGGTCAGCTTCGCCACCGCCATCGGCTACTCCTGCGCGGGCACCGTGGAGTTCCTGCTGGACGCCGACGGCAACTACGTCTTCATCGAGATGAACCCCCGCATCCAGGTGGAGCACACGGTCACCGAGGAAGTCACCGACGTGGACCTGGTGCAGGCGCAGATGCGGGTGGCCGCGGGGGAGTCGCTGGCCGACCTGGGCCTGGCGCAGGAGGACATCGTCCTGCACGGTGCCGCGGTGCAGCTGCGGATCACCACCGAGGACCCCAACAACGCCTTCCGCCCGGACACCGGTCGCATCACCGCCTACCGCTCGCCGGGCGGCGCGGGGGTGCGGCTGGACGGCGGCACCACCCTGGGCGCCGAGGTCGGCGCCTACTTCGACTCGATGATGGTCAAGCTGACCTGCCGCGGCCGCGACTTCGACACCGCCGTGGCCCGGGCACGACGGGCGGTCACCGAGTTCCGCATCCGCGGGGTGTCCACCAACATCCCCTTCCTGCAGTCGGTGCTGGAGGACCCAGACTTCCGGGCCGGGCGCGTCACCACCTCCTTCATCGAGGAGCGCCCCCAGCTGCTCAACGCCAACGCCTCCGCCGACCGCGGCACCAAGCTGCTCACCTACCTGGCCGACGTCACGGTGAACCAGCCCAACGGCGAGGTGCCGGTGGCGGTGGACCCGCTGGAGAAGCTGCCCACGATCGACCTGGACGCACCGCCGCCGGACGGCTCCCGCCAGCGGCTGCTGCGGCTGGGCCCGGAGGGCTTCGCCGCCGACCTGCGGGCGCAGAAGGCCCTCGCCGTCACCGACACCACGTTTCGCGACGCCCACCAGTCGCTGCTGGCCACCCGGGTGCGCACCAAGGACATGCTGGCGGTGGCCGGCCACGTCGCCCGGATGACGCCGCAGCTGCTGAGCCTGGAGGCGTGGGGCGGCGCCACCTACGACGTGGCGCTGCGGTTCCTGGCCGAGGACCCGTGGGACCGGCTGGCCGACCTGCGCGAGGCGGTGCCCAACATCTGCCTGCAGATGCTGCTGCGCGGACGCAACACCGTGGGCTACACCCCCTACCCGGAGCGGGTGACCGACGCCTTCGTGGCCGAGGCGGCCAGCACCGGCATCGACATCTTCCGGATCTTCGACGCCCTCAACGACGTGGACCAGATGCGCCCGGCCATCGACGCCGTGCGCGCCACCGGCACCGCGGTCGCCGAGGTGGCGCTCTGCTACACCGGCGACCTGTCCGACCCGGCGGAGAAGCTCTACACGCTGGACTACTACCTGGGCCTGGCCGAGCAGATCGTGGCGGCCGGTGCGCACGTGCTGGCCATCAAGGACATGGCCGGGCTGCTGCGTGCCCCGGCTGCCGCCACCCTGGTGGGCGCGCTGCGGGAGCGGTTCGACCTGCCGGTGCACGTGCACACCCACGACACCGCCGGCGGCCAGCTGGCCACCTACCTGGCCGCTGCCGAGCACGGTGCCGACGCGGTGGACGGCGCCATGGCCTCCATGGCCGGCACCACCAGCCAGCCCGCGCTCTCGGCCATCGTGGCGGCCACCGACCACACCCCGCGGGCCACCGGCCTGGACCTGCAGGCGGTGTGCGACCAGGAGCCGTACTGGGAGGCGGTGCGCCGGGTCTACGCGCCGTTCGAGGCCGGGCTCAGCGCACCGACGGGACGGGTCTACCACCACGAGATCCCCGGCGGGCAGCTGTCCAACCTGCGCCAGCAGGCCATCGCGCTGGGGCTGGGGGAGCGCTTCGAGGAGGTCGAGGCGATGTACGCCGGGGCCGACCGGATGCTCGGCCACCTGGTCAAGGTGACCCCCTCGTCCAAGGTGGTGGGCGACCTCGCCCTGCAGCTGGTCGGCGCGGGGGTGTCGGTGCAGGACTTCGAGGCCGACCCCAAGCGCTTCGACATCCCCGACTCGGTCATCGGTTTCCTGCGCGGCGAGCTGGGCGTGCCCCCTGGTGGCTGGCCCGAGCCGTTCCGCACCCGCGCGCTGGAGGGTCGGGCGGAGGCCGCGCCCACACCCGAGCTGACCGCCGAGGACGAGCAGCAGCTGCGGGACGCTCCGCGGGAGACCCTCAACCGGTTGCTCTTCGCCGGGCCCACCCGGGAGTTCGTCGAGCACCGCGAGCAGTTCGGCGACACCTCGGTGCTCGCCAGCGGGGAGTTCTTCTACGGGCTGCGCTACGGCGCCGAGCACGAGGTGGAGCTGGAGCCCGGGGTGCGCCTGCTGATCGGCCTGGAAGCGATCTCCGACCCCGACGAGCGGGGCATGCGGTCGGTGATGTGCACCCTCAACGGACAGCTGCGCCCGGTGCAGGTGCGCGACCACAGCGTCGCCTCGGACGCCCCGGTGACCGAGAAGGCCGACCGCGCTGTCCCTGGGCACGTGGCTGCACCCTTCGCCGGCGTGGTCACCCTGTCGGTGCAGGAGGGTGCCGAGGTTGCCGAGGGTGACCCGATCGGCACCATCGAGGCCATGAAGATGGAGGCCGCCATCAGCGCGCCGGTGGCCGGCACGGTCAAGCGGGTGGCGCTGAGCGGGGTCTCCCCGGTGGAGGGCGGCGACCTGCTCGTGGTTCTGGAGTGACGCGGATCATCGCCGGGTCCGCCAAGGGGCGGCGGCTGACCGTCCCGACCAAGGGCACCCGCCCCACCTCCGACCGGGTGCGGGAGGCCATCTTCAGCGCGCTGCACGCGCGCACCGACCTCGACGACGCCCGGGTGCTGGACCTGTACGCGGGCTCGGGTGCGCTGGGGCTGGAGGCGCTCTCCCGCGGCGCCCGAGAGGTGCTGCTGGTGGAGTCCGACGCCCGCGCCGCCGCCGTGGCCCGGAACAACGTCAGCACCGTGGCCCTGCCCGGGGCGACGGTGCGCTGCTGCAGCGTGGCCGCCGCCCTGGGCACCCCGCCGGAGCAGCCCTACGACCTGGTGCTCGCCGACCCGCCGTACGCGGTCACCGACCAGGCCGTGGCCCGGGTGCTGCAGACGCTGGTGACCGACGGCTTCGTCGCCGACGGCTCGCTGGTGGTGCTGGAGAGGTCGGCCAGGGGTGCGGTCACCGAGTGGCCGGAGGGGCTGCAGCCGGAGGTGGTGAAGACCTACGGCGAGACCAGGGTTGAGATCGCCGCCTGTTACGGTCCCGTGCCATGAGCAGTGCGGTCTGCCCGGGTTCCTTCGACCCCGTCACCAACGGGCACCTCGACGTCATCGAGCGGTCCTCCCACCTGTTCGACGAGCTCGTCGTCGCGGTGCTGGTGAACAAGAAGAAGCAGGGCCTGTTCACGGTGGACGAGCGCATCGACATGCTGCGGGAGTGCACCGCGCACCTGCCCAACGTGCGGGTGGACTCCTGGGACGGCCTGCTGGTCGACTACGCCAAGGCGCACGGCCTGCGCTCCATCGTCAAGGGCCTGCGCGCAGTCAGCGACTTCGACTACGAGCTGCAGATGGCGCAGATGAACCAGCAGCTCTCCGGGGTGGACACCTTGTTCATCTCCACCAACCCGCTGTACAGCTTCGTGTCCAGCTCGCTGGTCAAGGAGGTGGCCACCTACGGTGGTGACGTCTCGCACCTGCTTCCCGATCTGGTGCACACCCGGCTGCTGGAACGGTTGGCCGCCAACGCCTCTCAGTGACCACGCGAATCGCTCGGTGACGACACGCCGCCGGCGGTGCCCGCTGAGCCCGGCGCGGGCGGGCACACTGTGCCGAGCGGGTTGACTCGCACTTTCCTTTGATGATCGGGGTTGACGTTTGTACCGGGTTTTCGAGGCGCTCGACGAGCTGGTCGCCATCGTCGAAGAGGCGCGCGGCGTCCCGATGACCGCAGGCTGCGTGGTGCCGCGCGGGGACGTGCTGGAGCTGCTCGACGACGTGCGTGACGCCATCCCCGGCGAGCTCGACGACGCCCAGGACGTGATCGACCACCGGGACAAGGTGGTGGGCGACGCCCGCGCCGAGGCCGAGAGCACCGTGGCCGCGGCCAACGCGGAGGCCAAGGCCACGCTGGCCAGTGCCCGCGCCGAGGCCGAGCGGATGGTGACGCAGGCCCGCGACCGCGCCGAGCAGATCATCACCGACGCCCAGGGGCAGGCCTCGCGCACCATCGACGAGGGCGAGCGGGAGTTCGAGAAGCTCACCTCCCGTGCCCGGGCCGAGGCCGAGCGCATGGTCACCGCCGGCGAGAGCTCCTACGAGCGCTCGGTCAGCGAGGGCGAGGCCGAGCAGCGCCGCCTGGTGTCGCAGACCGAGATCGTCCAGGTGGCCAGGGACGAGTCGGCCAAGATCATCGACGCCGCCCACGACGAGTCCGACCGCCTGCGCGCGGAGTGTGACGTCTACGTGGACACCAAGCTGGCGACCTTCGAGGAGACCCTCACCGGCACCCTGCGCACCATCACCCGCGGCCGCCAGCAGCTGCGGGCCGGGCTCGGCACCCCCGACTACCGCAGCTGAGCGCCCGGCCGAGCGCGGCCACCCTGCCTCGCGCGTATCGTGGTGTGGTTGCCCGGTGCAGAGCCGGCGACACCGCGGTACCGCTGGGCGCACCGTCGCGCCCCGGAGCTCCTCCCGTGAGCACCCACGTGAGACACCCACGAACTGAGACCTGCAAGGAGACACGAGCAGCCGTCATGCCAGCACACAGTCACTCCGGCACGCACGTGGACCCGTCTGCACCCCTGGTGCTGGACACCCGCGAGCTCGGCCGCCGGCCGGGCAGCATGCGCACCGTCGAGCGCACCGTCGACGCCCCGGAACGCATCGGGCTGGAGCTCATCGCGGTGCCCCAGGGCGACCCGCTGGAGCTCGACCTGCGCCTGGAGTCGGTGATGGAGGGCGTGCTCGTCAGCGGCACCGTCACCGCGTCGGCGGTCGGCGAGTGCTCGCGCTGCCTGGAGACCTTCACCCGGCCGGTGCAGATCACCCTCACCGAGCTGTACTACTACCCGGCCAAGACGCCGCAGCAGGCCGAGGAGGACGACGAGGCCAGGATGGTCGAGGACGAGCTGATCGACCTCGCCCCGGCCGTCACCGAGGCCATCGTGCTCGACCTGCCGCTGCAGCCGTTGTGCTCGGAGGACTGCCCCGGACTGTGCGCCCAGTGTGGTGTTCAGCTGGCGATTGCAGAACCCGGGCACGGGCATGAGACCATAGATCCCCGTTGGGCCGCGCTGTCGGCCAAGCTCGACCAGGCCGGTGTTCCGGAGCCCAGCGCCAAGCACAGCACCGATGACGGTGCGCCAACCGATCTCGAGGAGAAGTAGTCGTGGCCGTCCCGAAGCGCAAGATGTCCCGTGCCAACACCAGGGACCGCCGTAGCCAGTGGAAGACCACTGCTCCCACCCTGGTGACCTGCCCCAACCGGGCGTGTGGCGAGCAGAAGCTCCCGCACATCGCCTGCCCGTCCTGCGGCACCTACAACAACCGTCAGGTCACCGCGGTCTGAGTCCGCGGGATCAACGGTGGGTAGCAAGCACACAGACGGAGCGGTTCTCGACCGCGGTCCGCTGCTGACGGCACTCGGGGTCGATCTCGACCCCGAGCTGCTGACGCTCGCACTCACGCACCGCTCGTACGCGTACGAGAACGGTGGCCTGCCGACCAACGAGCGGCTGGAGTTCCTCGGGGACTCCGTGCTCGGGCTGGCAGTCACCGAGCGGCTCTACCGCACCCTGCCGGACAAGTCCGAGGGTGTGCTCGCCAAGATCCGGGCCAGCGTGGTCAACATGCACGCGCTGGCCGGGGTCGCCCGCACCCTCGGCGAGGGTGGGCTCGGTGCGTACCTCTTGCTGGGCAAGGGTGAAGAGCTCACCGGCGGCCGGGACAAGACCAGCATCCTGGCCGACGGCATGGAGTCGCTGCTGGGGGCCATCCACCTGCAGCACGGCATCGAGACCGCCCGCGAGGTGGTGGAGCGGCTGTTCGACACGCTGCTCACCGAGGCGCCGCTGCTGGGGGCCGGCCTGGACTGGAAGACCAGCCTGCAGGAGCTCACCTCCGAGCGCGGCCTGGGCGTGCCCGTCTACGACGTGCAGTCCAGCGGCCCCGATCACCTCAAGGAGTTCCAGGCGCGCGTGCTCGTCTCGGGGGACACCCTGGGGGTGGGCTCCGGCCGCAGCAAGAAGGAGGCGGAGCAGAAGGCCGCCTCCACCGCCTGGCGCGCCCTGTCGGCGGCCGAGACCCCCGTCGAGGCTGAGGGAACCACCTCCCCCTCCGGAGCCTGAGTGCCCGAGCTGCCCGAGGTCGAGGTGGTCCGTCGCGGCCTCGTCGAGCACGTGGTCGGCCACGTCGTGGAGTCCGTCGAGGTTCGCCACCCCCGCGCGGTGCGGCGCCACCTCGCCGGCGCCGACGACCTCGTGCTCGGCCTGCTCGGCGCGCGCCTGGTCAGCGCCGACCGTCGGGGCAAGTACCTGTGGCTGCAGGCCGACACCGTCGAGCGCGGTCGGCAGGCCGTGGTGGTGCACCTGGGCATGAGCGGGCAGATGCGAGTGCAGCCGGTGGGCGCCCCGGACGAGAAGCACCTGCGCATCCGGGTGCGGCTGCGGGCCACCGCCGACGAGCCGGCCAGCGAGCTGCGGTTCGTGGACCAGCGCACCTTCGGCGGCTGGGCGGTGGAGGAGCTGGAGCCGGTGGACGGCGTCCTGCTGCCCCGCCCGGTCACCCACATCGCCCGCGACCCCCTGGACCCCGACTTCGATGCCGAGGCCGTGGTGACCGCGATGCGGCGCAGGCACACCGAGGTCAAGCGGGCGCTGCTGGACCAGACCCTGGTCTCCGGCATCGGCAACATCTACGCCGACGAGGCCCTGTGGCGCGCCCAGCTGCACGGCCGGCGCCCCACCGACCGGCTCAGCCGCGCCCAGGCCCGCGAGCTGCTCAGCCGGGCCGCCGAGGTGATGCGCGAGGCGCTGGCCCAGGGTGGGACGTCCTTCGACGCGCTCTACGTCAACGTCAACGGTGACTCCGGCTACTTCGACCGCTCGCTGGCGGCCTACGGCCAGGCGGGCCGGCCGTGCCCGCGGTGCGGGCGCAGCATCGCGCGGGAGAGCTTCATGAACCGCTCCTCGTTCAGCTGCCCGTCCTGCCAGCCGCCGCCGCGGGCCCGCCGCAGCAGCAGCCGGACACCCACCGGCCTCAGCTCCGCCGGCGGTGCGGGACGAACTCCAGCACCAGGAACGCGGCCAGCACGAACGCCACCTGGCGCAGCCTGACCATCGCGAACCGCTGTCCGTCCAGCGCCCGGAACTTGCGCACGAAGCGGTACAGCGACTCGATGCGGATCAGCGGGTCGAGCAGGTGGGTGGCGACGTACACCGCCTGCTGGCCCGCCCCCCGGTGGGTGGACTCGAAGATCTCCGGGAACGCCGCGAACGCCAGCGACACCTTCTCCCCGCCGTGCTCCTTGCCGTGGTGCACCATGTCCACGCTGAGCCGCTCGTCCACCCCGTTGGGGGCGTCGGCGGAGCGGTAGGGCACGTCCAGGGTGAGCATGCGGCCCTCGTCGGCCGTGGCGTAGCGGTGGAACGCCACCGCCCGCCCCTCGGCGTCGCGGGCGATGGCCAGCAGGATGCCGGGCGTCCGGCCGTCGAGCAGGTGGTCCAGGATCATCGAGAAGCCCCGGTTGGCGTGCCGGTGGTCGCTGCTGGCGACGAGCCGGCGCAGCTCGGCCAGCGTCTCCTTGTCCAGGCCCCGCTCGGAGCGGACCTCGGTGGTGATCCCCGCGTTGTGGGTGCGCTGCACCGCCTGGCGGAGGTTGCGCCACTGCCGGCCCTGCAGGGTGAAGGAGGCGACGTCGATCACCACGTCACGCCCGATGGGCACCGTCCGCAGCCCGTGCCTGCTCCACAGCGGTGCGCAGTACTCGCCGGCGGCGAGCACCGCCACCCGCCAGCCGTTGCTGCGGCAGTGCGCCTGGAACTCCTCGATGAGGTCGGCGAAGTCGGTGCGCTCGCCCACCGGGTCCCCGGCGACGGCGGCGATGCCCAGGCGGGCCCGGTAGCCGAGCGCCGCGGTGCCGTCGCTGTTGAAGAAGTAGCCCTTGGCCGAGTGCATCACGAAGGGCGCCAGCGGGTCGTCCCGGGAGCGGTTGACCAGTGCGAAGACCCGGCCCAGCTCCTCGGGCGCGGCCTTGGCCGTCTTGGGGAACACCAGCACGGCACCGGCCAGGGCCAGGGCGATGAAGCCCAGCACCCCTCGGCCGCTGTCGTAGGCCAGCCGGGCGATGACCGCCAGCGCGATGGCGCCGAGCACGTGGTTGCGGGTGAGCGGCCGCCGCAGGTAGAGCCCGCGCAGCAGGAAGAAGATGGCCAGGCCGAGCGCGTAGGGCCAGGACCACTGCAGGTCGCCGAGGCGTCCGACGGTCTGGTCCTGGGTGGTGTCCAGGAACGAGGCGAGCCCGCTCACCCGGGATCCTGGCGCTTCTTGACCTCCAGGATGGCCGCGGGCACCCGGCCGTCGGCGTCGATCGGGGTCCACGGCTCGCTGGGCACCCACTGCGAGCCGCACCCGGCACAGACGTGCAGGTCTTCCTCCGCGCGGCTGGCCCGCCAAGAACACAGCGAGCGGCAGGCGTTGACGACCAACCCGCGCTGTCCCACCCCTGCAGAATAGGCGGCATGCCTGATCCGACGACCGACACGCTTCCCGTCCGCCTCGCCGCATGGGTGCACGGTCACGTGCAGGGCGTCGGCTTCCGCTGGTGGACCCGCTCGAGGGCGCTGGAGCTGGGCCTGGTGGGCAGCGCCAGCAACCAGCGCGACGGTCGGGTGCTGGTGGTCGCCGAGGGCCCCCGCGCGCAGTGCGAGCAGCTGCTGCAGGCGCTGCGCGGGGGCGCGACCCCGGGCGCCGTGGACACCGTGGTGCACACCTGGGAGCCGGCGCGCGGCGGCCTGCACGGCTTCGTGGAGCGGTAGCGCCGGGTACCGTTCCCTGGTGCACCTGAAGAGCCTCACGCTGAAGGGATTCAAGTCCTTCGCCTCGGCCACCACGCTGCGCTTCGAGCCTGGAATCACCTGTGTGGTGGGGCCCAACGGGTCTGGCAAGTCCAACGTGGTTGACGCGCTCACCTGGGTGATGGGTGAGCAGGGCGCCAAGGCGCTGCGCGGGGGCAAGATGGAGGACGTCATCTTCGCCGGCACCTCCGGGCGCGCCCCGCTGGGCCGCGCCGAGGTCACCCTCACCATCGACAACTCCGACGGCGCCCTGCCGATCGACTACGCCGAGGTGTCCATCACCCGGCGGATGTTCCGCGACGGCGCCAGCGAGTACGAGATCAACGGCAGCTCGTGCCGGTTGATGGACGTGCAGGAGCTGCTCAGCGACTCCGGCATCGGCCGGGAGATGCACGTCATCGTCGGGCAGGGACGCCTGGCCAGCATCCTGGAGTCGCGGCCGGAGGACCGCCGCGCCTTCATCGAGGAGGCGGCCGGCGTCCTCAAGCACCGCAAGCGCAAGGAGAAGGCGCTGCGCAAGCTCGACTCCATGCAGGCCAACCTGGCGCGGCTGGGCGACCTGACCACCGAGCTGCGCCGCCAGCTGAAGCCGCTGGGCAAGCAGGCCGAGGTGGCGCGCCGTGCGCAGACCGTGCAGGCCGACCTGCGCGACGCCCGGCTGCGCCTCGCCGCCGACGACCTGGTGACCCGCCGCGCCGAGCTGGACCGCGGCGTCACCGACGAGGCCGCCGCCCGCGCCCAGCAGGAGCAGGTGCAGGCCGAGCTGGCCCGCGCCGAGCAGCAGGTGGCCGTCAGCGAGGCCCTGGTGGCCGAGCTGGCCCCGGCCGCCACGGCTGCGCAGGACACCTGGCTGCGGCTGTCGGCCCTGCAGGAGCGGATGAGCGCCACCGTGCGGGTGGCGGCCGACCGGGCCCGCCACCTCAGCGCTCCGGTGGCCGACACCCGCCCCGGCCGCGACCCTGAACAGCTGGAGGCCGAGGCCGATCGCGCCGCCGAGCTGGAGGCCGAGCTGGAGGCGGCGATGGTGGCCGCCCAGGCCGAGCTGGCGACCGCGCAGCAGCGGCGCACCGAGCTGGAGCGGGCGCTGACCACCGCCGAGAAGGCACACCTGGCCGCGGTGCGGGCCATCGCCGACCGGCGCGAGGGCCTGGCCCGGCTGTCCGGGCAGGTGGACACCCTGCGCTCGCGCAGCGAGTCCGGCGCCGCCGAGATCGAGCGGCTGAGCACCTCCATGGCCGAGGCGCGCGCCCGCGGCGAGGAGGCTGCGCGCGAGTTCGCGGCGGTGCAGGCCGAGATCAGCGACCTCGACGCCGGCGAGCTGGGGCTGGACGACCGTCACGAGCGGGCGGTGGCCGCGCACGCCGCGGCCCAGCAGCGGGTGAGCGAGCTGCTCGAGGCCGAGCGCGAGGCGGGCCAGGCGGTGGCCTCGGGCCGCGCGACGGTGGCGGCGCTGTCGGTGGGGCTGGCCCGCAAGGACGGCGCTGGGTGGTTGGTCGAGCACCACCAGGTGCTCGGCACCGCCGCCCAGCGGCTGCGGGTGCGCACCGGCTACGAGGCGGCCGTGGCGGCCGCGCTCGGTCCGCTGGCCGACGCGGTGGTGGTGGCCGGCCAGCAGGCGGTGCTGCCCGCGCTGGAGGCGCTCAAGGCCGCGGACGGTGGACGGACCGGGCTGCTGGTGACCGACGCCGCGGCGCCACTCGGGCAGCGCCCCGCCGTGGCGCTGCCCGACGGCGCACGCTGGGCCGGTGAGCTGGTGGACTGCGACGACGCGCTGCGCCCCGCGGTGCAGGCCCTGCTGTGCGACGTCGTGGTCGTCGAGCAGCTCGACCAGGCGGACGCCCTGACCGCCGCCGGGGTGCGGGTGGTGACCCAGGAGGGTGACCTGCTGGGCGCCGGGTGGGCGCTGGGTGGCTCGGACCGTCCGGCCAGCACCCTGGAGGTGCAGGCCGCGGTGGACGAGGCGACCGCCGCCGTGCAGGCCGCCGAGCAGCGCGCCGAGCAGCTCGCCGGTGCCCTCACCGGCGCGCGGGAGGAGGAGAAGGAGCGGGCACAGAACGTCGACCTGACCCTGGCCGCGCTGAACGAGTCCGACGCCGAGCTCGCCGCGGTGGCCGAGCGCCTCGGTCGGCTGGGCCAGACCGTGCGCACCGCGGAGAGCGAGGTGGCCCGGCTGGCCGCCCAGCGGGAGAAGCTGGAGACCGCTCGGGCGGAGCGGCTCACGGCGCTGGCCGAGCTGGAGCAGCGCCTGGCCCACGCCCAGGCCGAGCCGGGGGAGGACGAGCCCACCACGGCCGAGCGCGACGCAGCCGCCGTCGCGCTGAGCACCGCCCGCGCCGCCGAGGTGGAGGCCCGGCTGGCCCTGCGCACCGCGGAGGAGCGAGCCGGGTCGGTGCGCGGCAGGGCCGACGCCCTGCGGCGCAGTGCCCGTGCCGAGCGCGACGCCCGGGTGCGGGCGGAGAACGCGCTGCGCACCCGCCGGCACGCTGCCGCGGTGGCCGAGGCGGTGGCCGAGGGCGGGCAGCGGGCGCAGCAGCACGTGCAGCAGGTGCTGGCCGCGGCGGTGGCCGAGCGCGACGCCGTCACCGCGCGCCGCACCGCGGCCGAGGCGGAGCTGCGCGTCACGCGGGAGAGCACCCGCGGCCTGGCCCAGCGGCTCGCCGAGCTCACCGACGCGGTGCACCGCGACGAGGTCGCCAGGGCCCAGGCGGCGCTGCGGGTGGAGCAGCTGGCGGAGACGATCGTGGCCACCCACGCCATCGGCCTGGACGAGCTGGTCGCCGAGTACGGCCCGGACGTGCCGCTGCCGCCCACCGCGCAGGAGCTGGCCGAGCACGCCGCCGCCCGGGAGCGCGGCGAGCAGGTGAGCGCCCCGCCGCCCATGCCCTACGACCGCGCCACCCAGGAGCAGCGGGTGGCCCGCGCCGAGCGGGACCTGCGCACCCTGGGCAAGGTGAACCCGCTGGCGCTGGAGGAGTTCGCCGCCCTGGAGGAGCGCTACCAGTTCCTGGCCACCCAGCTGGAGGACGTCAAGGCCACCCGCAAGGACCTGCTGGGCGTGGTCGCCGACGTGGACCGACGGATCCTGGAGGTGTTCACCGCGGCCTACCACGACGTGGCGGCGGAGTTCGGCGCCGTGTTCGCCACGCTGTTCCCCGGCGGGGAGGGCCGGCTGGTGCTGACCGACCCCGACGACATGCTCACCACCGGCATCGAGGTGGAGGCGCGTCCACCGGGCAAGCGGGTCAAGCGGCTGTCCCTGCTGTCCGGCGGTGAGAAGTCGCTGACCGCGGTGGCCATGCTGGTCGCGATCTTCCGGGCGCGGCCGTCGCCGTTCTACGTGATGGACGAGGTGGAGGCGGCGCTGGACGACACCAACCTGCGGCGGCTGATCACCTTGTTCGAGCAGCTGCGGGAGCGCTCCCAGCTGATCGTCATCACCCACCAGAAGGCGACCATGGAGGTTGCCGACGCCCTGTACGGGGTGAGCATGCGGGGGGACGGCATCACCACCGTCATCTCCCAGCGGATGCGCAGGCAGCCCACGGGCGAGCCGGCACCCGCCGGCTAGTCCCGCCCTGTCGCCCGGGGGCTCCCTCCCCACTGGGCCGTTAGGGTCTCGGCGGCCGGCGACTGGCACGATGGCGCTCGTGGAAACCTGGGTCTGGATCGTCATAGCCGTAGCCGCGCTGCTCATCCTGCTGCTCGTGGCGGGGCTGGTGCTGCGCCGTCGTCGTCAGGTGCGCCTCTCGGTGGGGCAGCGAGAGAGCACCGCCACCCCGACCGGCTACCGCGCGGACAGACCGATCAGCTTCAGCGGCGGGTCCACGGCTCCGCCTGCTCCGTCGCCGGTGGCACCCACCCTGCCGGAGACTCCAGAGTCTCCGGAGACCGAGCGCGAGCCGGCGGTCGGCGACGACGCGTCGATCCCGCGCGACTCCGAGCGCCGCACGCTGGTCAACGTCGACCTGCCCGACGCCGAGACGGCCGCGGCCGCGCCGCGCGCACCGGTGGAGACCGAGACCGCTGCACCCGAGACCGCAGCACCCGAGACCGAGACCGCAGCGCCCGAGACCGCAGCACCCGAGACTGAGACCGAGACCGCCGAGACCGAGACGGTCACGCCGGAGCCGACGGCGGAGCCCCGTGAGGAGATCGCCCCCACGGCGGGCCGGCTGGACCGGTTGCGCGGACGGCTCTCGCGCTCCCAGTCCGCCGTCGGGCAGAGCCTGCTGGGCCTGCTCGGCGCCGGCGACCTCGACGAGGACTCCTGGGAGGAGGTCGAGGACACCCTGCTGATGGCCGACCTCGGCACCGCCACCACCGTCGCGGTGGTCACCGAGCTGCGCGAGAAGATCGCCAGTCGCAACGTCCGCACCACCGAGCAGGCCCGTGCCCTGCTGCGCGAGGTCCTGGTCAACCAGCTGCACCCGGAGATGGACCGCTCCATCGCCGCCCTGCCGCACGCCGACCACCCGTCGGTGCTGCTGGTCGTGGGGGTCAACGGCACCGGCAAGACCACCACCACCGGCAAGCTCGCCCGGGTGCTGGTGGCCGACGGCCGGCGCGTGCTGCTCGGTGCGGCAGACACCTTCCGCGCCGCCGCGGCCGACCAGCTGCAGACCTGGGGCGAGCGCGTGGGCGCCGAGGTGGTGCGGGGCAAGGAGTCGGCCGACCCGGCCGCCGTGGCCTTCGACGCGGTCGCCAAGGGCACCGAGCTGGGCGTGGACGTGGTGCTCATCGACACCGCGGGACGCCTGCACACCAAGACCGGGCTGATGGACGAGCTGGGCAAGGTCAAGCGGGTGGTGGAGAAGAAGGCCGCGGTGGACGAGGTGCTGCTGGTGCTGGACGCCACCACCGGCCAGAACGGCCTGCTGCAGGCCCGCGTGTTCTCCGAGGTGGTCACCGTCACCGGGGTGGTGCTCACCAAGCTCGACGGCACGGCCAAGGGTGGCATCGTCTTCCAGGTGCAGCGCGAGCTGGGCGTGCCGGTCAAGCTGGTGGGCCTGGGCGAGGGTGCCGACGACCTGGCTCCCTTCGTCCCGGAGGCGTTCATCGACGCCCTGCTGGGCTAGCCCGCCGCGCCCGGTGACGCGGGCGCGGCCGTGAGGACCAGGCGAACCTGTGTGACTGCCGTAAACACGGACGTAACATGAGCGCCCCATCGTTCATCTCTGGGCAACAGTGGTGCTGCACAGGGGAAACACCGAACGGGGACTCTCTCCTCACAACCAGAGCCAGGGGGCATGCCCTAGGCCGGGGCAGGAGGAGGCAAGCCAGGTGAACTTCCCGACGATGGGCGTTCCGGACACAGGCGACACCGCGTGGATGCTGATCAGCGCGGCGCTTGTGCTGTTGATGACGCCAGGACTGGCGTTCTTCTACGGGGGCATGGTCCGAGCCAAGGGCGTGCTCAACATGATGATGATGAGCATCAGCGCCATGGGGGTCGTTGGCGTGCTCTGGGTGCTCTACGGCTACTCGGTCGCCTTTGGCGAGGACAAGGGCAACCTCATCGGTGACCCCACCCAGTACTTCGGGCTCAAGGGACTGATCAGCGGCAACGGCTCCGCGGCCGTCGCGGAGGACGCTGCCGCCGGCATCGAGGCGGCCGACGTGGTGAACATCCCGCTGGTCGGCACCATGCCCGCCACGGTCTTCGTCGCCTTCCAGGCGATGTTCGCCATCCTCACCGTCGCCCTGATCTCTGGTGCGGTCGCCGACCGGATGAAGTTCAGCGCCTGGCTGGTCTTCGCGGGTCTGTGGGCCACGATCGTGTACTTCCCGGTGGCGCACTGGGTGTTCGCCTTCGACGGGGTCACCGCCGAGACGGGTGGGTGGATCGCCAACAAGCTCGCTGCCATCGACTTCGCCGGTGGTACCGCGGTGCACATCAACGCCGGTGCGGCCGCGCTGGTCCTGGTGCTCGTCCTCGGCAAGCGCCGCGGCTGGCCCAAGGACCCGATGCGCCCGCACAACCTGCCCTTCGTGATGCTCGGCTCCGGCCTGCTGTGGTTCGGCTGGTTCGGCTTCAACGCCGGCTCCGCCACCAGCGCCAACGGCACCGCGGGCACCACCTTCATCACCACCGTCGTCGCCACCTGCATCTCGATGCTGGCCTGGCTGCTGGTGGAGCGCGTCCGGGACGGTCACGCCACCAGCCTCGGCGGTGCGTCGGGCATCGTCGCCGGCCTGGTCGCCATCACCCCGGCCTGCTCCTCGGTGAACGTGCTGGGTGCGCTGGTCATCGGTGCGGTCGCCGGCGTGTTCTGCGCCCTGGCCGTCGGACTGAAGTACCGCTTCGGCTACGACGACTCGCTCGACGTGGTCGGCGTCCACCTGGTCGGTGGAATCATCGGCACCCTGCTGGTCGGCCTGGTGGCCACCTCGGAGGCTCCGGCCGGTGTCGACGGACTGTTCTACGGTGGCGGCGTCGACCAGCTGTGGCGCCAGGCGGTGGGTGCCGGCGCAGTGCTGGCCTTCTCGCTGGTGGTCACGGCGATCATCGCCCTCGCCATCAAGGTGACCATGGGTCTCCGCGTGGAGGACGAGGCTGAGATGATGGGGATCGACGAATCGCAGCACGCTGAGTCCGGCTACGACCTTGCACCGATCAGTGGTGGTGCACTGGGCATGACCGGGGGACAGTCAAAGCCGAACTCGATCCTGGCAGCATCTGCCAGCAAGGAGGCCTGATCATGAAGCTCATCACGGCGATCATCAAGCCGTTCACGCTCGAAGACGTCAAGACTGCGCTCGAGCAGCTGGGCGTGCTCGGCATGACCGTCAGCGAGGTCCAGGGCTACGGCCGGCAGAAGGGCCACACCGAGGTCTACCGCGGTGCCGAGTACTCGGTGGACTTCGTGCCCAAGGTGCGCGTGGAGGTCGTCGTGGACGACTCGGTGGCCGACAAGGTCATCGACGTGGTCGTCGAGGCCGCGCGCACCGGCAAGATCGGGGACGGCAAGGTCTGGTCCTCCCCGGTGGAGACCATGGTGCGGGTGCGCACCGGTGAGCGGGGCCCGGACGCGCTGTGACGCGTCCACGGTGACCAGCCTCCCTGCACGACGTCGCGGACCCTCGTCCGCCGGAACTCCCGGTTACGCACCGGTGAGGGCCCGGCGGGCGGGGGTCCGTGCCTGTGTGGGCGTGTCTGGCCCACCTCGCTGACGGACCCACCTCGCTGACCGGCCTACATCTCTGACCAGGACGGAGCTCCACCCATGCAGCCCGACTACGACCCGGTGCACGACCTCGTCGAGGGGCGGGCCAAGCTTCTGGCCAACGGCGACGCGCTGTCGGCCGCCGAGCTGCGCGCGGCCCTGCTCACCCTGCACGAGCACTGGCTGGTGCAGCGCGCCGACGAGCTCGGCATCACCGCCGGCAGCGGCATGGCCATCATGGCCGTCGGCGGGCTGGGCCGGCGCGAGCTGCTGCCGCACTCCGACCTCGACCTGGTGCTGCTGCACGGCAAGGGCGCCCCGAGCGGCATCGCCGAGATCGCCGACCGGCTCTGGTACCCGCTGTGGGACGCCCACGTGCAGCTCGACCACAGCGTGCGCACCCCGGCCCAGGCCCTGGCCGTGGCCGCCGAGGACGTCACCGCGGCGCTGGGCATGCTGGAGCTGCGGCCCATCGCCGGCGACACCGAGCTGGCCGGCGGGCTGGTTGGCTCGGTGTACGCCCAGTGGCGCAGCGGCATCCGCAGCCGCCTGGACGAGCTGGCCGAGCAGGCCCACGAGCGCTGGGAGCGCGTGGGGGAGGTGGCTCACCGGGTGGAGCCTGACCTCAAGCACGGCCGCGGTGGGCTGCGCGACCTGCAGCTGCTCTCCGCGCTGGCTGCCGCCCAGGTGATCAACCGGACGCCCGGGCTCAGCGAGCACTCGCCCGGCGGCGGACTGCCCCGTGCGCACGCCCTGCTGCTGGACGTGCGCACCGAGCTGCACCGCGTGTCCGGCCGCGCCCGCGACGTGCTGCGCGCGCAGGACGCCGACGAGATCGCCGTCGCGCTGGGCCGCGGTGACCGCTTCACCCTGGCGCGGGAGCTCAGCGACGCCGCCCGCACCGTCAGCTACTCGGTGGAGGTGGGCCTGCGCACCGCCCGCAGCGCGCTGCCCCGCCGCGGCCTGGCCACCCTGCGCCGCGCCCCCGTGCGCCGGCCGCTGGCCGAGGGCGTGGTGGAGCATGGGGGCGAGGTGGCGCTGGCCAAGGGGGTGCGGGCCGGCACCGATCCCGCGCTGTCGCTGCGGGTGGCCCTGGCGTCGGCCCGCACCGGGCTGCCCATCGCCGGCTCCACCCTCAACGCGCTGGCCGATGCCCCGCCCCAGGAGGCCCCGGTGTGGCCGCGGCCGATGCTGGCCAACTTCCTCGCCCTGCTGGGCACCGGGCGGGCGGTGATCGGCTCCATCGAGGCCCTCGACCGCGCCGACCTGTGGTGCACCCTGGTGCCGGAGTGGTCGACGGTGCGCGACCTGCCGCCCCGCGACGCCGCCCACGTCTGGTCGGTGGACCGCCACCTGATGGAGACGTGTGCCTACGCCGGCTCGCTGACCACCCGGGTGTCGCGGCCGGACCTGCTGCTGGTGGGCGCGCTGCTGCACGACATCGCCAAGGGGCTGCCCGGTGACCACAGCGAGGTCGGCGCCGCGATGATCCAGCCGATCGCCCGCCGGATGGGTCTGCCCGAGGCCGACGTGCAGACGCTGTCGGCGATGGTGCGCCACCACCTGCTGCTGCCGGTGACGGCGTCCCGCCGCGACCTCAACGACCCCGCCACCATCGAGGCCGTGGTGGACGCCGTGGGCGGCGACCGCGTGCTGCTGGAGCTGCTGCACGCCCTCACCGAGGCGGACTCCCGCGCCACCGGCCCTGGCATGTGGGGCAGCTGGAAGGCGTCCCTGGTGGAGCAGCTGGTGAGCCGCTGCCGGCTGATGACCCGCGGCGAGCCGCTGCCGGAGATGGAGCCGCTCTCGGCGGAGCACCGCGCGCTGGCGGAGGCCGGCAAGCTGTCGGTGACGCTGGAGCCGGCCACCGCGGACACCCCCATGCTGGTGCGGGTGGTGGCCCCGGACGCCCACAACGTGCTCGCTGCCGCTGCCGGCGTGCTGGCCCTGCACTCACTGCGGGTGCACTCGGCGTCGGTGCGCGAGCACGCCGGCGCCGCGGTGGACACCTTCATGGTTTCGCCCCGCTTCGGCAGCCCGCCCGACGTGGCTCTGCTGCGCCAGGACCTGGCCCGAGCGCTGCGCGACGACGCCGAGCTGGCCCAGCGGCTGGCGGCCAAGGAGGCCACCTACGGTGAGCACGCCACCGACGGCACCGAGTCGCGGGTGCTCTGGGTGGACGAGGGCGTCGGCCCGGCCGTGCTGGAGCTCCGCGCGGCCGACCGGACGGGGCTGCTCTACCGGGTGGCCGCCGTGCTGCAGCAGCGCGGGGTGCAGATCGAGTGGGCGCGCGTGGAGACGATGGGCTCGTCGGTGGCGGACGCGTTCGGCCTGCACCTGGGCGACGCCGACACCCCAGTGCTGCGCGAGGAGCTCACCGCGGCGGTGCTGGCCGTCACCCGCTGAGCGCTCCGTCGTCGTGCAGCTGCCCGCGGAGCCGGAACTTCTGGATCTTGCCGGTGCCGGTCTTGGGCAGCGGCCCGAAGTGCACCTGCTTGGGCGCCTTGAAGTGGGCCAGGCGGGCACGGACGTGGTCGATCAGCTCGCGCTCGGTGG
This sequence comes from Rhodococcus sp. Z6_132, assembly GCF_058133635.1. Classification (NCBI taxonomy): domain Bacteria; kingdom Bacillati; phylum Actinomycetota; class Actinomycetes; order Mycobacteriales; family Nocardiaceae; genus Rhodococcus; species Rhodococcus sp. Z6_132. Next base: position 1,245,587 of record NZ_JBYUNP010000002.1, on the reverse strand, counting down.
CCTCAGCCCCCTCGCGCAGCACCACGAAGGCGGCCACCGACTCGCCCCACCGGGGGTCGGGCGCGGCGACCACCGCGCTCTCCAGCACGGCGGGGTGGGAGTCCAGCGCCTGCTCCACCTCGATGGAGGCGATGTTCTCCCCACCGGAGATGATCACGTCCTTGGAGCGGTCGCGGAGCTCGACGTAGCCGTCGGGGTGCAGCACGCCGATGTCGCCGGTGCGAAACCACCCCTCGTGCTCGGCGGCCCTGGTGGCGTCCGGGTCGCGGTAGTAGCCGAGCATCACGTTGTTGCCGCGCAGCAGCACCTCACCGGTGGTGGCGGCGTCGGCGGGCACGTCGGCCCCGGCGGAGTCCACCACCCGCAGCGGCAGGCTCACCAGGTTGGCCACCCCCTGACGGGCGCGCAGCCGCGCCTGCTCGCCCACGTCCAGGTCGTCCCACTCCGGGCGCCAGTCACAGATCGCGGCCGGGCCGTAGGTCTCGGTGAGCCCGTACAGGTGGGTGACGTCCAGGCGCAGGGCGGCCATCCGCTCCAGCAGCGCAGGTGAGGGCGGAGCGCCCCCGGTGCACACCGTGACGGTGCGCTCCGCCGGGGCAGCGTCGGGCGAGCCCGCCACGCCGACCAGCACGGTCGGCGCGGCGCACAGGTGGGTGATGCCCTCCTCGCGGATCGCCTGCCACACCGTGTCGGCCGCGACGGTGCGCAGCGTGTGGTGCACCCCGCCGGCCGCGGTGACCGCCCACGGGAAGCACCACCCGTTGCAGTGGAACATCGGCAGCGTCCACAGGTACACCGACCGCGCGTCCAGCCCAGTCTGGGCGGTCATGGCCAGCGCCTGCAGGTAGGCCCCGCGGTGGGAGTACATGACGCCCTTGGGCTTGCCCGTGGTGCCGCTGGTGTAGTTCAGCGACAGCAGCGACCACTCGTCGGTCACCGGCACCCGCAGCGGCTCCGCGGCCGCCAGCAGCGCCTCGTAGCCGTCCTCCGGCCCGCCGGCGACCACCAGCCGCACCGCGGGGTCCACCAGCGCGTGCACGGCGCGGCCGAGCTCGAGCAGGTCGGCGTCCACCACCAGCACCACCGACCCGGCGTGGGTGACGATCCAGGCCAGCTCGGCGGCGCTGAGGCGGGTGTTCAGCGCGTTCAGCACTGCACCGGCCATCGGCACCCCGTAGTGCGCCTCCAGCGCCACCGCCGAGTTCGGCGCCAGCACCGACACCCGGTCGCCGGGGCGCACCCCGATGCTGGCGAGCGCCCCGGCCAGGCGGTCGCATCGCTCAGCCAGCTCGCCGTAGGTGCGCCGGACGTCGCCGTCCACCAGCGCCAGCCGGTCGGTGTGCACCACCCGGGCGCGGTCCAGGAACGCGGTGGGCGTGAGGGGGACAGGGCCAAAAGGCGTGGTCACAGGCCTGAGCGTAAGCCTGCGGGTGCCGTGTCAGCCGATGCGAGCGGCGGCTGAGGCCATGCCCAGCCAGGTGTGCGGGTTGCCGCCCCAGCACCAGCCCAGTCGCGGCGCGCCCTTGCTCACCCAGACCCCGGTGACCCGCTTGTCGCCGGCCCGGGAGCCGAGCATCTGGAAACAGGTGCGCTCGCGCAGCCACTCCGGGTGCTGCACCGCCACGGCCAGCCCCTCCTCCAGGGCCAGCGGCGTGCGCCCAGTTCCCAGGATCGTGCTGAGCGCGTCGTCGGGGCGGACGTTGCGGGTCTCCTCCCCGGCGTCCACGTCGACCAGCAGGTACAGCGGTGCCTCGGGCAGCTCGACGTCGGCGGTGGGCACGAACCGGGCCAGGTCGTCCGCTGCCATGGTGGTGAAGCCGGTCTTGGCCCTCAGCCGGGCCAGCTCCACCAGCCGCTCCGGCGCCAGCAGCTCCCGGTTGGTGACCAGCACGAAGGGCTCGGCGGGCAGGTGCTCGCGCAGCGGGGCGGCCAGCGTGCGCAGCCGGTCCTCGGTGATCCCGGCGAGGGTGGGAAAGCCAGCGTCGACGAGCCGGTCCAGCTGCCGGTCGAGCTCGGCCGTGGCGGAGGGGCTGGGGGTGCGGGCTGGGCTGGCGACAGACATGGGGCACTCCTCCTCGGCAGCGGCGGTGCGAGGTCAACGACCGAGCGCCCGGCGAAGTTCCGGCTAGCGGCGCGGACGGACCATCCCCCGGCCGGTGACCAGCGGTAGGTCGAGAGCGGTGCGCAGCCCGGGGGCCGCGGCCACCACTGCGGGGATCGCGTTGACCAGCCGCATCGCGGTGGCGTTGAGGGTGGCGTCGTTGTGCACCCCGGTGGGCGAGTGCGCCACCAGGTCCAGGGTGTAGCTGGGCTCGCCGGTGATCTCCACCCGGTAGCTGCCCTCCGGTCCGGCCGGCTGGGGCCAGTGCGGCGCCAGGTCGGAGCGCAGCCGGGTGACGTGCTCGAGCACCAGCACCGCGGCCCCGTCCACCATGCCGCGGACGGCGAAGCGCAGTGCGGCTGCGGTGCCCTCGGCGATGGGGCCGGAGCGGATGGTGAAGGTCTCCGGGGCGGGGAGGCGCTCGTGCACCTCGGTGACCTCGTCCAGCTCCACCCCGAGCCCGGCGGCCAGCTGGCGCACCACGCTGCCCCAGGCCAGCGACAGCACCCCGGGCTGCAGCAGCATCGGCGTCTCGTCCATCGGCCGGCCGAAGCCCATGATGTCGAACAGCACGGTGGGGTTGTCGTAGGTGGCGTAGTCCACGATCTCCGAGCACCACACCTGCTCGATCTCCCGACAGGTGCCGGTGAGCACCAGCGGCAGCCAGTCGTTGGCGAAGCCGGGGTCGATGCCGTTGACGAACAACGAGGCGCCGCCCTCGGCCGCGGCTCGGCTCAGTGGCTCGTAGACCTCCGGCGGCAGCACGCCCACCGGGTACTGCAGGAAGACCGGCCCGCTGGCCACCACGTTGATCCCGGCACGCAGGAACCCGGTCAGGTCCGCCAGTGCCTCGGACAGCCGGTTGTCGCTCATCGCGGTGTAGACGATGCAGTCGGGCTGCAGCGCCAGCAGCTCGGCGGCGTCGTTGCTGGCGGGCACCCCGAGCGCGGTGTCCAGCCCGGCCAGCTCCCCGGCGTCGCGGCCCACCTTGGCGGGGTCGGACACCCAGACGCCGACCAGCTCCAGCTCCGGGTGCGCGGCCACACCGGCCACCGCGTGCCGGCCCACGTTGCCGGTGCTCCACTGCACCACCCGAGCGCCCATCGCCGACCCCCTGACTGTGGTGCACGTCACCGTGCGGCGAGGCTAGCCGGTGCGTGGCAGCCGGCGGGGACGGAGCGCGGCCGGCAGCAGCCGGCGTCGCGCCTCGTCCGGCTGGATGCGCAGGGCGGTGATGGTGGTGGCCAGCATCTCGTAGTGACCCACCAGCAGGCACAGCTCGATGCACTGCGGCTCCTCCAGGTGCCCGCGCAGCTGGGCCCAGGTGGCGTCGTCGAGGTCCAGGTGGGTGTGCAGGGCGTCCACTGCGTGCAGCAGGGTGCGCTCGCGGGCCGACCAGCCCGGCGCGTCGGGGCCGTCGGCCACGCGCTGCAGGTCAGCGTCGGTGACTCCGGCGCGGCGGCCCAGCCGGACGTGGTGCTCGTGCTCGTAGCGGTTGCCGCGCAGGTGGGCCACCCGCAGGATCACCAGCTCGCTCTCCCGCCGGGGGAGGGTGCCGCCGGGCATCAGCCTCCCGGCGAAGTGCAGCCAGCCGCGGAACAGCCGGCGGTGGCGACCCAGGGTGGTGAGCAGGTGTGGGGCAGAGGTGCCCGCGGTGAGCCCAGCGAGCTGGGCGAAGCCCCAGGTCGCGAACCCGATGTCCGTGCGGCCACCGGGAGCGACGCGGGGCGTGCTCACGCGTGGTCGCCGGGCTGGGCGGTGGTGAGCGGGGCGTTCTCGGTGCGCGCGATCCGCAGGCTGTCCTGCAGGCCGTTCTGGGTGGCGCGGTCGGTCACCCGCTGGGCCAGCGAGCGGATGTGCAGCACCGGTCCCACCCAGCCAGGCGCCACCACCCGGCGGGAGCGGCGGGCGATGCCCCGCTCGAGGGCGTCCACGCCCAGCGACAGGGGTGCCACCTTGGACAGCGGCTTCTTCTTGCTCAGCGCCGTGGCTGCCTCGGTGCCGAACCCGCGGCTGGTCATGTCGGTGTCGAGCTCGGCGAAGTAGGCCAGGCCGACCTTGGCGCCCGAGGCGGCCAGCTCCACCCGCAGGGTGTTGCCCAGCGCCTCGACCGCGGCCTTGGAGGCGCTGTAGGCGCCGAGCAGCGGGGCCTGCACGGCCGACGCCAGGGACGACACCGCCACTGCGTAGCCGCGGTCGTGGCTGATGTGCGGGCCCGCCGCGCGCAGCAGGTAGTAGGTGCCCAGGACGTTGACCTGCAGGGTGCGCTCCAGCACCGACGGGTCGCCCCCGAGCATCGGCATCTGGGCGGCCACGCCGGCGTTGGAGACCACCACGTCCAGTCCACCGAGGCGCTGCACCACCTCGGCGACGGCGGCATCCACCTCGGCCTGCACCGCGACGTTGCACTCCAGCCAGGGCGCGTCCCCACAGCCGCGGGCCACCTCGGCGAGCAGCGCCGGCTCCAGGCCGATCAGGGCCACCCGCGCCCCGCGCTCGTGCAGCCGCCGGGCCAGCGCGGCTCCGATGCCGCGGGCGGCTCCGGAGATGAGGACGCGGCGTCCGCTGAGGTCAGAGGGCTCGGAGTGAGGCATGACGCCCAACCTAACAACATTCGTGACACCAGTGTTCGTTACGGCGGGCCGACGGGGGGCGCGCGGGTGCCGTCCGGTGGTGCGGGCCCGCGCGGAACACCCGGGGTGAGGTGGGCCGACTAGGCTGTCGTCACCAACCCGCCCGGCGTCACCGCCGGGGGGACCCCCGCCCAGCAATTGCAACGGGAGCGCGCTCGGTGTTCGAATCCCTCTCCGACAGACTGACAGGCACGCTGAAGGACCTGCGTGGCAAGGGCCGGCTCTCCGACGCGGACGTTGATGCCACGTCCCGCGAGATCCGCCTGGCCCTGCTCGAGGCCGACGTCGCGCTGCCCGTCGTGCGTGCCTTCGTGGCCAAGGTCAAGGAGCGCGCCAAGGGCGCGGAGGTCTCCGGCGCGCTGAACCCGGCACAGCAGGTCGTCAAGATCGTCAACGAGGAGCTCGTCACCATCCTCGGTGGCGAGACCCGCAGGCTGACCTACGCCAAGAACCCGCCGACGGTGATCATGCTGGCGGGCCTGCAGGGTGCGGGAAAGACCACGCTGGCCGGCAAGCTCGCCGCGTGGCTGCGCAAGCAGGGCCACACCCCGATGCTGGTGGCCTGCGACCTGCAGCGCCCCAATGCCGTCACCCAGCTGCAGGTGGTCGGTGAGCGTGCCGGCGTGCCGGTGTTCGCCCCCGAGCCCGGCAACGGCGTGGGTGACCCGGTGGACGTGGCCCGGCGCGGCATCGCCGACGCCCGCGCCCGCCAGTACGACGTGGTCATCGTGGACACCGCCGGCCGCTTGGGCATCGACTCCGAGCTGATGCAGCAGGCGGCGGACATCCGTGACGCCGTGCAGCCGGACGAGACCCTGTTCGTGCTCGACGCCATGGTCGGCCAGGACGCCGTCACCACCGCCAACGCCTTCCGCGACGGCGTGGGCTTCACCGGCGTGGTGCTCACCAAGCTCGACGGCGATGCCCGCGGTGGCGCCGCGCTGAGCGTGCGCGAGGTCACCGGCCAGCCCATCCTGTTCGCCTCCACCGGGGAGAAGCTGGAGGACTTCGACGTCTTTCACCCCGACCGGATGGCCAGCCGCATCCTCGGCATGGGCGACGTGCTCAGCCTCATCGAGCAGGCCGAGCAGGTCTTCGACCAGGAGCAGGCCGAGGCCACCGCGGCGAAGATGGGATCCGGCCAGCTCACGCTGGAGGACTTCCTCGAGCAGATGATGGCTGTGCGCAAGATGGGGCCCATCGCCAACCTGCTGGGCATGCTGCCCGGGGCGGGCGACATGAAGGAGGCCCTGGGCCAGGTCGACGAGAAGCAGCTGGACCGCATCCAGGCGATCATCCGCGGCATGACCCCGGCCGAGCGGGCCGACCCGAAGATCATCAACGCCTCCCGCCGGCTGCGCATCGCCAACGGCTCCGGCGTCAAGGTCTCCGACGTCAACCAGCTGGTGGACCGCTTCTTCGACGCCCGCAAGATGATGGCCCAGATGTCCGGTCGCTTCGGCCTGCCCGGCTCCGGTGGCGGCCAGCGCAAGGCGGTGCGCGGCAAGAAGGGCAAGAAGGGCAAGAAGGGCGGGCGCGGGCCCACCCAGCCCAAGGTGCGCGGTGGCTTCCCGGGCATGCCGGGTGGCCTGCCCGCCGGGCTGGACCTGCCGGGCCTGGCCGGCTCCGGTCCCGCCGGGTCGATCAACGAGCTCCCGCCGGGCCTGGCCGGGTTCGACCCCTCCCAGCTGAAGCTGCCCAAGTCACCGAAGAAGTGACCGTGGCGGGGGGAGCGCCGAGGTGGCACCTGCAGGGCGTGGCCCTGCCGGACGGCGAGCCCACCGAGCTGTGGGTGGCCGACGGCCGGATCAGCACCGAGCCGGTGGCCGGCGCGGAGACGCTGTGCACCTCCGGGTGGATCCTGCCGGGGCTGGTGGACGCGCACTGCCACGTGGGCATCGGCCCGCAGGGCCCGGTGGAGCTGGACGAGGCCTACGCGCAGGCGGAGACCGAACGCGACGCCGGGGTGCTGCTGCTGCGCGACGCCGGCTCGCCGGTGGACACCCGCGGCTTCGACGCCCACGACGAGCTGCCGCGCATCATCCGCGCCGGCCGCCACCTCGCCCGGCCCAAGCGCTACATCCCCACCCTCGGCATCGAGCTGGACGACGAGGCGCTGCTGCCCGAGGCAGTGGCCGCGCAGGCCGCCGCCGGAGACGGCTGGGTAAAGCTGGTGGGGGACTGGATCGACCGGGAGACCGGCGACCTCGCTCCACTCTGGAGCGACGAGGTGCTGGTGGCGGCGATCCGTGCCGCCCACGACGCCGGCGCCCGGGTGACCGCGCACGTCTTCGGCGAGGAGGCGCTGCCCGGGCTGGTGCGGGCGGGCATCGACTGCCTGGAGCACGGCACCGGGCTCACCGACGACGTCATCGACCTGATGGTGGAGCACGGCACCGAGCTGGTGCCCACCCTCATCAACATCGAGAACTTCCCGTCCATCGCCGACGGGGCGTCGAGGTACCCGCGCTACGCCGCGCACATGCGCGACCTGCACGCCCGGGTGGGTGCGACGGTGCGCAGCGCCGTGGAGGCGGGCGTGCCGGTGTACGCGGGCACCGACGCCGGCGGCGGCATCAAGCACGGCCGCATCGTGGACGAGGTCGTCGCCCTGCACCGCTGTGGGCTCAGCGCGCACGACGCCGTGGGCTCGGCCAGCTGGGACGCGCGCACCTGGCTGGGCCGCCCCGCGCTGCAGCACGGCGCCTCGGCGGACCTGCTGGTGTACGACACCGACCCGCGCACCGACCTGGACGTGCTGCGCAGCCCGGCGCACGTGCTGCTGCGGGGACGCCGGCACGCCTGAGCGCGCCCACCCGCCCCAGCGCGGCGACAGGCCGGGATTCGGCTGTCGCGGGGCAACGTGGCAAGATGGGAGGCTGCTCGCCGCGCCAGGCCACCTGTGACCTGGCGGGGCGGTCACACCCCCCAACTGCAAAACCGGATGGGCACGCTCGTGCGCATCGCTGAATTGCACCGTGACCAACTGCTAGGAGCACTACTTCGTGGCTGTCAAGATCAAGCTCATGCGACTCGGCAAGATTCGCTCGCCCCACTACCGCATCGTGGTCGCCGACTCGCGCACCCGCCGCAACGGCCGCGCCATCGAGACCATCGGCAAGTACCACCCCAAGGAGGAGCCGAGCCTCATCGACATCGACTCCGACCGGGCGCAGTACTGGCTGGGCGTCGGCGCGCAGGCGACCGAGCCCGTCGAGGCGCTGCTGAAGATCACCGGTGACTGGCAGAAGTTCAAGGGCCTGCCCGGCGCCGAGGGCACCCTCCGCACCGCCGCGCCCAAGCCCTCCAAGCTGGAGCTCTTCCAGGCGGCGCTCGCCCAGGCCGACCAGGAGCCTGCCGGCGAGGCCACCACGCCCAAGAAGAAGGCCAAGAAGGCTGACTCCGAGGCCGCAGATGCCAAGGCCACCGAGGCCAAGGACGCCGACGCGAAGTGACCGTCGTCGCTGACGCCGTGGAGCACCTGGTGCGCGGCATCGTCTCCAACCCTGACGACGTCCGCGTCGACATGGTGACGGGGCGGCGGGGTCGCACCATCGAGGTGCACGTGAGCCCGGACGACCTCGGCAAGGTGATCGGCCGTGGTGGTCGCACCGCCACGGCGCTGCGCACCCTGGTCAGCGCCATCGGTGGTCGCGGCGTCCGCGTCGACGTCGTCGACACCGACCGCTGAGCACTCCAGCGGTTCAGCAACGAAGCAGGGACAAGTAGTGGAGCTGGTCATCGGCCGCGTCGCGCGCGCTCACGGCGTGCACGGCGAGGTGGTCGTCGAGGTACGCACCGACGACCCGGAGGAGCGCTTCGCTGCCGGCACCGTGCTGCACGGGCGCAAGCCCCGTGCCAAGCAGGGTGCCAGCTACACGGTGGCAGCCGCCCGGAACCACTCCGGGCGGCTGCTGCTGCGTCTGGAAGAGGTGGCCGACCGCGCCGCGGCCGACGAGCTGCGCGGCACGCTGTTCCTCGTCGACTCCGCCGAGCTGCCGCCCTCGGACGAGCCCGACGCCTTCTACGACCACGAGCTCGAGGGCTTGTCGGTGGTGCTGGCGGACGGCTCCGCGGTGGGCACCGTCCGGGAGGTGCTGCACACCCCGGGCGGCGAACTGCTGTCGGTGCGCCCGGCCGGGGCGGACAAGGGGGAGCACCTGGTGCCGTTCGTCGCAGCCATCGTCACCGAGGTGGACCTGCAGGCGGGCACCGTCACCATCGACCCGCCCGACGGCCTGCTGGAGGTCTGAGCGGTGCGGGTGGACGTGGTCACCATCTTCCCCGAGTACCTCGAGCCGCTGCGGACGTCGTTGCTGGGCCGGGCGATCGAGCGCGGCCTGGTGGAGGTCGGCGTGCACGACCTGCGGGACTGGACCCACGACGTGCACAAGGCCGTGGACGACTCGCCCTACGGGGGCGGGCCGGGCATGGTGATGAAGCCCACGGTGTGGGGGCCGGCGCTGGACGACGTGTGCGCCGGCGACCCGCCCCCGCTGCTGGTGGTGCCCACCCCGGCGGGCATCCCGTTCACCCAGCAGCTGGCCCAGCAGTGGTCGACCGAGCCGCGACTGGTGTTCGCGTGCGGGCGCTACGAGGGCATCGACCAGCGCGTGGTGGACGACGCCGCCCGCCGGATGCGCGTGCAGGAGGTCTCCCTCGGCGACTACGTGCTCATCGGCGGCGAGGTCGCGGTGCTGGTGATGGTGGAGGCCGTGGTGCGGCTGCTGCCCGGGGTGCTGGGCAACAAGCAGTCGGCGCTGGAGGACTCCTTCTCCGACGGGCTGCTCGAGGGCCCCAGCTACACCCGGCCGGAGACCTGGCGCGACCTGGAGGTGCCCGCGGTGCTGCGCAGCGGTGACCACGCCCGGATCGCGGCCTGGCGGCGCGAGCAGTCGCTGCGTCGCACGGCCGAGCGTCGCCCGGACCTGCTCGACGCGGCCGCCCGGGAGCAGCTCGGCCTGCCCGCAGTCCCTGACGGCGATCCGGTCCGGGGCGGCTAGGGCCTCGTCGCGGGACCCCGCAGTTTCGCGGAGCGGGGGGCCGTCTGGCACACTTGAGTGGTTGCCTCGTGCAGGCAGCAATCTCGAGACTCATTCCATTGCCCGAAATTACCGAGCAGGGAGCGCGGCGTGCACCTCGGTGCGCGACCCACCTGCCGACGTCACTACTTTGAGGACGGACCACCGATGAACACCCTGGACTCCCTGGACGCCCAGTCGCTGCGCAGCGACATTCCGGAGTTCCGCCCCGGCGACACCCTCAACGTGCACGTGCGCGTCATCGAGGGCACCCGCGAGCGGGTCCAGGTCTTCAAGGGTGTCGTCATCCGTCGTCAGGGCGGTGGCATCCGCGAGACCTTCACCGTCCGCAAGGTCTCCTTCGGCGTCGGCGTGGAGCGCACCTTCCCGGTGCACAGCCCCAACATCGCCCAGATCGAGGTCGCCACCCGCGGTGACGTGCGTCGCGCCAAGCTGTACTACCTGCGCGAGCTGCGCGGCAAGGCCGCCAAGATCAAGGAGAAGCGCTGACCTACAGGCCTTGTGGGCCGGGGAGGGGCTAGCCTTCCTCCGTGCCCGGGGTCTACAGCGACAACAGCTTCTTTGCCGCGTCGCCCGAGAACACCGAGCCTGCCCCGCAGGAGACGGTCTCGGAGCGCCGGCGCAGACGACCGAGGTTGACCCGCACACCGGGTCGGCCTCGGTCGTTTCTGCGTGAGCTGCCCGTGCTGCTGGTGGTGGCGCTGCTGATCAGCCTCACCGTGCAGCACTTCGTGGCCAGGGTCTACGTGATCCCGTCGGCGTCGATGGAGCCCACGCTGCACGGCTGCCCGGGGTGCTCCAACGACCGCGTGGTGGTGGACAAGCTCACCTACCGCTTCGGCGAGATCACCTCCGGCGAGGTGGTGGTCTTCACCGGCCCGCCCAGCTGGACCAACGACTTCCAGGCCGACCGCTCGGGCAACGGCGCGCTGCGCCTGCTGCAGGAGGCCGGGTCCCTGGTGGGGCTGGCGCCACCGGACGAGCGCGACTTCGTCAAGCGGGTGATCGCCACCGGCGGGCAGACCGTGCACTGCTGCGACGACCTGGGGCACGTGGTGGTGGACAATCAGCCGCTGGCCGAGCCGTACGTGGTCAACGACTTCCCGTTTCCCACCGGGGAGGCCAGCTGCAGCACCCCGCTGCGCTCGGGACGCTGCTTCGACCCGGTGACCGTGCCGGAGGGCAGCCTGTGGGTGATGGGGGACAACCGCAGCAGCTCGGCCGACTCCCGGGTGCACGGACCCATCTCGGTGGCCGACGTGGTGGGCCGTGCGCGGCTGGTGGTGCTGCCGGTGGGGCGCTGGCAGGTGATCGACGCGCACGAGCCCCGGGCCGCGGACGCACCGCGCTGACACCGATCGGCTCCCGCCGTCCGTGAGCGGGCGGCGTGGCGTGCTCTAGCCTTGACCCGTGTCTGACGACGAGCACGATGCACCCACCGCGGAGAGCTCTCGGCCGTGGCGGCGCCGCCGGCAGACCGGCCAGCACGACGGTGGCCAGGGCGGCGACCAGCAGACCAAGCAGAAGCCGAAGCGCTCCTTCTGGCGTGAGCTGCCCATCCTCATCGTGGTGGCGCTGGCGCTGAGCTTCGTCATCCAGAACTTCGTGGCCAGGGTGTACGTGATCCCGTCGCAGTCGATGGAGCCCACCCTGCACGGCTGCGTGGACTGCACCAACGACCGCGTGCTGGTGGACAAGATCACCTACCGCTTCCACGAGCCGCGCCAGGGCGACGTGATCGTCTTCCGTGGTCCGGAGTCCTGGGACAACGACTTCACCAGCAACCGCTCCAGCAACGTCGTCGTGCGCGGGCTGCAGCAGTTCGGCTCGCTGGTGGGCCTGGCGCCGCCGGACGAGCGCGACTTCATTAAGCGGGTGATCGCCACCGGTGGGCAGACGGTGGAGTGCTGCGACGCCGAGGGCCGGGTGCTGGTGGACGGCAAGCCGCTGACCGAGCCCTACGTGGTCAACGACTTCGAGTTCGTCCCCGGGGTCCTCGACTGCACCACCCCGGTGCAGTCGGCGCGGTGCTTCGAGCCGGTCACCGTGCCCGAGGGCAACCTCTGGGTGATGGGGGACAACCGCAGCGACTCGGCCGACTCCCGCTACCACGTGGCCGACGACGCCCGCGGCACCGTGCCGGTGGACAACGTGCTCGGCAAGGCCTGGCTGATCGTCTCGCCGCTGTCCCGGTGGCAGGTGATCGACTCGCCCACCATCACCTCCACGGCCGAGGCGAGCGCCATGGCCCAGGCCAGCGTCACGGCCCCGCAGCCGGCCGACGACCAGGGCACGGGCCCGCTGGGCGCGCTCGGGGTGGGCGCGCTGGCAGTGCTGCCGGTGGCCGGGCTTCGCCTGGGTGCCGCCCGCCGGGACTCCGAACGACAGGGTTCTGCACGACAGCGGTGAGCACTCAGTGGTGAAGGCACAGAAGTGGCCCCCGCGGGCCCTGGTCCGGCCGTCGCAGGGCCTGCGCACGCTGGAGGCGGCCCTGCAGCGCGTCGGGCTGGAGCACGTGGCCGGGGTGGACGAGGCCGGCCGGGGGGCCTGCGCGGGTCCGCTGGTGGTGGCCGCCTGCGTGCTGCCGCCGGGTCCGCAGCCCCGCCTGGACGGGCTCACCGACTCCAAGAAGCTCAGCGAGGCCACCCGCGAGCGGCTCTTCCCGGTGATCCAGCGGGTGGCGGTGGCCAGCAGCGTGGTGGTGATCCCGGCCGAGGAGATCGACGCCAAGGGCGTGCACGTGATGAACATCGAGGGCATGCGTCGAGCCGTGTGCGCGCTGTCCGTGCCGCCGGACTACGTGCTGCTGGACGGGTTCCGGGTGCCGGGGCTGCCCGCCCCCTCGCTGCCGGTGATCGGAGGGGACGCCACGGCGCTGTGCATCGCCGCGGCCAGCGTGCTGGCCAAGGTCACCCGCGACCGGATCATGGTGCAGATGGACGCCGAGCTGCCTGGCTACGACTTCGCGGCGCACAAGGGGTACTCCACCCCGGCACACGCGCGGGCCATGCGGGCACTGGGTCCGTGTGTGCAGCACCGGATGTCGTATGCGAATGTGTCTGCAGCCCGCGCGGGGACGGCCACGCTGGTCGCCGCGGGGAGTCTGGCGATCGAATGTGCGCCATGATGGGGACGAAGGCTGAAGCGGCCATCCGGTACCAACGAGCAGGAGCGTCACAGCAATGAGTGCGGAAGATCTCGAGAAGTACGAGACCGAGATGGAGCTGTCGCTCTACCGCGAGTACCGGGACATCGTGGCGCAGTTCACCTACGTGGTGGAGACCGAGCGACGCTTCTACCTGGCGAACTCGGTGGAGGTGCACCCGCGCAACTCCGAGGGCGAGGTCTACTTCGAGCTGCGGATGGCCGACGCCTGGGTGTGGGACATGTACCGGCCGGCCCGCTTCCTCAAGAGCGTGCGGGTGATCACCTTCAAGGACGTCAACGTGGAAGAGCTGGACAAGCCGGACCTGCGGCTGCCCGAGGACGGTCCGTTCGGCGGCTAGTGCCACGCCGCTCAGGCGGTGTGCACCGTGGGGTGGACGGTGAAGTGCTTGCTCGCCGCCTCCTTGCCCCTGCTCGGCTCCTGTCCCGCCCGGGGGCGCAGCGCCAGCGCCACCGCGCCGAGGAGGCCGAGCGCGAGGAAACCCGCCCCGCCGTAGAGGGCGTAGGCGGAGGCGTCGGCAAAGCCCTCGGACAGCGCGGTGACCACCTCCGGGCCGCGCGGGCCCAGCTCGCCGGTGGTGCCCTGCTCGCGCAGGGCGCTGATCGCCCCGCCGGCGGAGCTGCGGGCGGCGTCGGCCAGGTCCTGTGCCGCGGGCGCCGCCACGCCCTGCTCCTCCAGGCGGGAGGCGCCGGCGCTGGCCACCCCCACCGAGAGGATGGTGCCGGCCACCGCGGTGCCGATGGCGCCACCGAGCTGGCGCACGGTGCTCTGGGTGGCCGAGCCCTGGCCGGACTCCGCGGCGGGGACCTGCGACAGCGTGAGCCCGGTCAGCTGGGCGGTGGTCAGGCCCAGCCCGAAGCCGTAGACGAGCAGCGTCACGGTCACCTGCCAGGTGGGCACCGTCGCGCTGAGCACCAGGGCCACCGCCACGATGCCGACGATCTCCACCACCAGCCCGATCACCACCGTCCAGGCGACGCCGATCAGCGAGACCAGGCGCCGGGACAGCCCAGCGGCGAGGAAGGTGCCCACGGCCATGATGGCCAGCACGTAGCCGGCCCCCAGGGTGGACAGGCGCAGCACGTTCACCAGGTACAGCGGCAGCACGAACAGGGCGCCCAGCTCGCCGACGGACATCATGGTGGCGGTGAGGGTGCCGCCGCTGAAGGTGGGCAGCCGGAACAGGCTCAGGTCGAGGATCACCGACTTACCCCGCCGGCCGAGGAGGGCTTCCCAGCCGACGAACGCGGCCAGCGCCACCACCCCGACCAGCCCGCACGCCGGCACCGCGGACAGCGCCGCCGTGGCCGGCCAGGTGAGGCCCAGCAGCCGCAGCTCGGCCGTCGGCGTCCACCAGCCCAGCTTGGGGCCCTGGATGATGGCGAAGATGACGGTGGAGAAGCCGATGATGCTGAGCACCAGCCCCCCGTAGTCCAGCCCCCGGCCCCGAGCGGGATCGCGTGACTCCGGCACCACCCACCAGGTGCCGAGGAGCACCAGCGCCCCGATGGGCAGGTTCACCAGGAAGATCCACGGCCAGGTGAACTGGGTGGTGATCCAGCCGCCGAGCAGCGGGCCGACGGCGGCCATCCCGGAGATCACCGCGCCCCATACGGCGAAGGCGATGACGCGGTCGCGGCCGCGGAAGGTGGCGTTGACCACCGAGAGGGTGGACGGCAGGACCAGCGCCCCGCCGATTCCCTGCACCAGGCGTGCCCACAGCAGCCAGCTGCCGCCGTCCGCGGCGGAGGCCAGGGCGCTGCCCGCCATGAAGACCAGCACGCCGAGGGCGAAGAACAGCCGCCGGCCGAACATGTCGCCCAGGCGCCCGGTGGTGAGCAGCAGGGAGGCGAACACCAAGGTGTAGAGGCTGTTGACCCACTGGGCGAGGTCCAGGCTGAGGTTCAGGTCAGCGATGAGCACCGGCAGCGCGGTGTTCACGATCGTCGCGTCCAGGATGATCATCGACAGCCCGACGGCGAGCACCGCCAGCGCCACCCACCGACTGCGTCCTTGACCGTTGGTGGGGCGGGGGAGCCAGTTCTGTGCGGGCATGAGCCACCTCCGACATGGGCGGGGTGACGCTCTGACGACCGGCTCCCGCTGCTGTGCGTGACCATCGGTCCGGTCGTCTGGTGCCCGCCCGGGCCGCCACCTCATCCAGTATGCGGCTGCGTGGGCCGGGCGCTCAGTCGTCCAGCTGGGCGGCCAGGGTGCGGGGCGCGACGGTGCGATAGGCGTCGCGCACGATCGCGTCCAGCTCGGGGGACTGCACCTCGGTGAGGTGCACACCCAGCCAGCCGCGGTGGCCTACGTAGGGCGGGCGAAAGAACCGGGTGGGTTCGGTCTCCACCATCTCCTCCTGCACGCCGGCTGGAGCCGCGCA
Source organism: Rhodococcus sp. Z6_132 (assembly GCF_058133635.1). Classification (NCBI taxonomy): domain Bacteria; kingdom Bacillati; phylum Actinomycetota; class Actinomycetes; order Mycobacteriales; family Nocardiaceae; genus Rhodococcus; species Rhodococcus sp. Z6_132. Next base: position 1,230,259 of record NZ_JBYUNP010000002.1, on the reverse strand, counting down.
CCAGATGGCCAGCCGCCCGTCGCCGTGGTGGTTGTCCAGGAACATGACGAAGGTCTTCTTGCCCCGGACGAAGAACGCCGGGCTGCTGTGGCTGAGCCGCTCCGAGACCTCCGGCAGCCCCAGGCAGGCGGCGCGCACCGCGGTCAGGGCGTTGTCGACCTCGGTGCTGCTGTGCGGCGGGGTGCGCGGGCTCGGTTGGTCCATAGCGCATTGTCGGTCCGCCCGGGGCGGCCCGTCCAGGGCTCGCACAGCCCCTGAGCAGCGGCGGGGACGGGGTTACCGTGGACAAACGAGCGAGGGGGGCGGCCATGGTCATGGCATCGAGGCCGGGGGTGCAGGTCGCGAGCACCCCGATCGCGGCGATCGACACCGTCGGGCTGGGAGGGGCGTTCCTCTCGGCCTTCGCCCGCACCGCCTGCCGGCGGCCGTGGAGCGGACCGGAGGGCCCGGTGCGCAACGTCGCGGTGGCCACCACCCGAGAGCTGGTCCGCTCGCTGATGGGGTACATGACCTCGTTGCCGATCGACGAGTTCCGTGCGCTGGAGAAGGTGCTGGACGACCTGAGCCAGGTCGCGCTGCCGCCGTTCGTGGCGGTGCAGGGGGTGCACGCCGAGCACAGCAGCGTGGCGGGGGTGCCGGGCATGTGGTTCCGCAGCACGCAGTCCGACCCCAGGGGCACGCTCCTCTACCTGCACGGCGGTGGCTACATCGGCACCTCGCCCACCATGTACTCGGTGTTCATGGCGCACCTGGCGCGGGTCACCCGGTGCCAGGTCTTTGCGCCGGACTACCGGCTGGCCCCGGAGTTTCCCTACCCGGCGGCCACTGACGACGTCCTCGCCGTCATGCGGGCGCTGCTGAAGGCCGGGGTGCCCGACGACCGGCTGTTCGTGGCCGGCGACTCCGGCGGTGGTGGGCTGGCGGGCAGCGTGCTCAACGCGTGCGTGCTGAGCGGGGTGCGGCTGCCGGACGCGGTGGTGCTGTTCTCCCCGGAGGTCAGCCTGAGGCTGAGCAAGCCGTCGGTGCGGGAGAACGCCGCCCTGGACGTGCTGCCGTGGAACGTGCCCACCAATCCGTACCTGCACGGGCACAGCGCCGAGGACCCCGCGGTGGACCTGCTGGTGCAGGACCTGTCGCTGTGGCCGCCCACGTTCGTCTCCTACGGCGGCGACGAGGTGTTCCGCGACGCCATCCGTGACTTCGTGGAGCGGCTGCGCGCTGCCGGGGTGCCCTACCAGGCGCACGAGGTGGAGCACATGTTCCACGTGTTCCCGTTCCTGCTGCCCTGGGCCTACGAGAGCCGCGAGGTGTACCGGCAGGTGGGGGACTTCATCGCGATGGTGTCCCAGACCGCGCCGCACCGGACCGCCGAGCCGCTGGTGAACACCCCGCCCGTGGCGGCCACCACCAAGCCGGCCCGACGGCGCCGCGCGGGGTCCGCCAGCCCGACGGCCTGATCCCGTCCCCGGTCGTGCCGCACCCGTAGGTGCTGGTCAGGGAGCCGCTGTCCGGTGACCCTGTGCACCCCCTCGTGACAGCAGCCGGGCGGCGAGGTGCATCCTGGAGCCACTGGTCGTTGTCTGCGGCAACTGTCTGCCCGGCATCAGCGCGAGGTGAGTTGCCGGGTCGAGCCGAGGGAGCAGTGCAGCATGGTGATGGGAGCACGGGTCGGCGTGGCGGTGGCGAGTGCGCCCATCGCCGTGGTGGACGTCGTCGGGCTGGGCGGCACCTTCGCCGCGGCGCTGGCACGGACCGCGCTGCGCGCCCCGTGGCGGGGCAACGCCTCGGTGGTGCGCAACGTCGCGGTGTCCACCACGCGGGAGTGCGTGCGCTCGCTGATCGGCTACATGACCTCCCTGCCCATCGACGAGTTCCGCGCCCTGGAGCGCGTGCTGGACGGGATCAGCGGGGTCGCGCTGCCGCCGTTCGTGCGGGCCCAGGGAGTGCGCATGGAGGCCGTCGCCGTCGCCGACGTGCCCGGGCTGTGGTTCCGCGCCCCGGACACCGAGCCGGTCGGGACCATCGTCTACCTGCACGGTGGGGGCTACATCGGCACCTCGCCCACCATGTACGCGGTGTTCATGGCCTACCTGGCCCGCACCAGCCGCTGCGACGTCTTCGTGCCCGACTACCGCCTCGCGCCGGAGTATCCCTACCCCGCGGCTACCGAGGACGTCGTCGCGGTGATCGGCGAGCTGCTGGCGGAGGGTGAGGTCTCCCCGGACCGGCTGTTCCTCGCCGGCGACTCCGGCGGCGGGGGACTGGCCGGCAGCGTGCTCAACGACCTGGTGCTGGACGAGCTGCCGCTGCCGGCCGGGGTGGTGCTGTTCTCGCCCGAGGTGAGCATGGTGCTCAACGAGCCCTCGGTGCAGGAGAACGCCGCCCTGGACGTGCTGCCCTGGAACGTGCCCACCAACCCCTACCTGCACGGGCACAACCCGGAGGACCCGTCGGTGTCGCTGCTGCACCAGGACCTGTCGCTGTGGCCGCCGACGTTCGTCTCCTACGGCAGTGACGAGATCTTCCGGGACGCCATCCGCAGCTTCGTGCAGCGGCTGGCCGAGCACGGCGTGCCGCACGAGGCGCACGAGGTGGCGGAGATGTTCCACGTCTTCCCGTTCCTGCTGCCCTGGGCGCAGGAGAGCCGCACGGTGTACCGGCAGGTGGGCAAGTTCATCGCGGGCGTGATGGCCGAGGAAGCGATCCACCCCGGGGTCGGCGCAGCCGTCAGCTAGCCCGCGGCGACCACGGGCTGGCGCAGGATCGTCCGCAGGCGTGCGGGCTCGGTCTTGCGCGGGTCGGACAGGTAGATCTCGTGGTGGCGCCCGGAGGGGCGCAGCCCCTGTGCGGGCAGGAACTCCTGGTGCAGGCGCTGCAGCGTGGGTCCTTCGCTGTCGTAGGAGCCCACGTGCAGGATCTGCACGCTGCGGCCCTCGGGGTAGGGCTCGAAGCGGGCCAGCTCGAGCGCCGGCAGGTCCTTCTCGGCCGCGGCGCGCGTGGCCTCGGCAACCAGGTCAGCGGTGATCCACTGGGGCTGGGCGATCATCACCGTCCAGTCCCAGGCGCCCTTGTCCCGCCGGGTGAACGCCGTCAGGTCCTCGGCGGACCAGAGGGCCTCCAGCGGAGCGACGGTGTGCACCTTCTCCAGCTGCCGCCTGGCCTCGGCGCGCACCGCGTAGGACAGGGGGTAGAGCGTCTGGACGGCGTCGCGGTAGGCGGCCGCCGTGTTGGGGTCGCCGTGGCCGTCGATCATGAGGAACGACAGCGTGGGCACGTCGACCACGCTGAAGCCGTCGGCCTTGGGCGCGTAGAGGCTGCGCAGCTCCTTCTTCACGTCGAAGCTCACCACGTGGTCACCTCTCCACGGTCCGGTCGGGTGCGGGCCTGACCTCCAGCATCTCGCGGTTGTGGCCCTTCTCGCCCCTTCGCCCACTGTCAGGGCCGAAACAGGTTGGCCGCGTGTGGGATACGCTTAGGGCCGAGATGGTGAACAGCGTGCTGTACTCCTGATCGTGGCGGCGGACCTGCACCGGCGCCAGCGCGAAACGGCAAACCCGACGGAAGTCGGGGACGCAAAGCCACGGGGCCCGCAGGGGTCAGCCGGGCTACCGAACGACCTGCTCGTCCTTCAGCACGTGCCGGCGTCTGCTGCGCCGCGACCCGTGGTGCAGTGCGAGGGCCACCACCACCAACACTGGGCACCTCATGACGACACTCGGACGACCCGCCATCTCGGCGATGAGGCCGCGATGACCCTGCGTGGAGCGGGGGACGGGCTGGCGCTGCACGGTGCGGGCGCGCCGCTGAGGCTGTTGCTCGTCGCGGAGCCCTCGACCGACACGGCTCTCGTGCTGGTGCTGCTCACGAACCGCTTTCCGCACGCCTTCCTCGAGCTGCAGGTCGAGGTCGGCCAGGCTGCTGCGCTGGCCCGGCTGGCCGAAGACCCCTTCGACGTTGTCCTCGTGCACGTGCCGCAGCACCGGGCTCCGGGCGCGGCCGCCGCCGAGGAAGTGCGCGCCGCGCACCCCGCCACCCCGCTGCTGATCGTCACCGGCTCCACCGACAGCGACATGACCCTGTGGGCCCGGGTGGATGGAGCGCAGGCCATGGTGAGCGCGCTGCCCGGCGACCGCGCCGAGGATCGAGCGCTCCGGTACCTGGACCTGGCCCGGGGGCTCCTCGACGCCCAGGACGCACCCACCTGCGCTGTCGACCCGGAGGGTCGGATCGTCGCCGTCAACCTGGCGTGGCGCGACGTCACCGGGCGCAACGGCGGAACGGACGAGCTCTGCGGAGTGGGGGTCAGCTACCTGGACACCTGCGACCGGGCCGACCTGGACCGCCGGGGCAGCGGGACGCCGGACGCGGCGATCGTGGTCGGAGGACTCCGGCGGGTGCTCGCCGGCACGCTGGAGCTGTTCCGGCACGACTACGCGTGGCGCTCGCCCGACGAGAGCCGGTGGTTCCGCGTCCAGGTGACGTCGGCAACGATCAACGGCGGACGGGGAGCCGTGATCACCCACCTCGACACCACGAACGTGCGCGAGATCGAGCAGACCCTGGCGTACCAGTCGATGCACGACGCGCTGACCGACCTGCCCAACCGGGCCCTGCTGGTGGACCGTCTGGAGCAGGCGATCTGCGACGCCGACCGCCGCGGGCTCGGAGTGGCGGTGGCCCACCTGGACCTGACCAACTTCGAAAGGGTCAACCACCGGGTGCAGTACAGCGGAGGAGACCGCGTCCTCGTCCAGGTCGCCCAGCGCCTCCTCGCGCAGCTTCGGCCCGGCGACACCCTGGCTCGGGTGTCGGGGGACGAGTTCCTGGTGCTGTGGCGGGACCTGGACCTCGACGACCCGGAGGAGGTGCTCGCCCTGGGCGCGGGGCTGGTGACGGCGCTGGAGCAGCCCTTTGGCGCCGCCGACCTGCCGATACCGGTCACCGGGAGCGTCGGCATGGCGCTACACGTCACGGGTCGCGATCCCGAGCGAACCTTGAGCGCGGCCCGCCTGGCCCTCGCTGACGCCAAGACCCGAGGCCCCAGGAGCGTCGCCCTGTTCACGCAGGAGCTCGAGGAGGCGGTGATCGGCCGGACGACCCTGGAGACGGAGCTGCGGAAGGCGCTGGCGGGGAACGTCACCCAGTTCGTCCTGCACTACCAGCCGGTCGTCGACCTCACGACCGGCACGGTCGTGGCGGTCGAGTCGCTGGTGCGGTGGGAGCACCCGGTCCTGGGCCGGGTGGGGCCGGATCGATTCATCCCGATGGCGGAGGCGACCGGCCTCATCCACGTGCTGGGAGGCTGGGTGCTGGACCAGGCCGTCCGGGACGCGGTCGCCATGACGCACGAGGGTCGCGAGCTCGACGTCGCGGTCAACTTCTCTGTGCTGCAGCTCAACGACGACGCGGTCCGGCAGGTGCAGCAGGTGCTCGAGACCAGCGGCTTGCGGGCAGGGCGTCTGATGATCGAGGTGACCGAGTCGGCCTTCGTCGAGGACGAGGATGCCGTGGTCCGAACCCTGGAGGCGCTGTCGCAGCTGGGGGTCAACGTCGCCATCGACGACTTCGGCACCGGCTACAGCTCGTTGCACTACCTGCGCCGCTACCCCATCAACACCATCAAGATCGACCGCGAGTTTGTTGCCGGCATCGGGACCAACGTGGACGACGAGGCGATCTGCGAGAGCATCGTCGGCCTTGCCGCCGCCGTGGGTGCCGCGACCATCGCTGAGGGGGTGGAGACGGCGGAGCAGTACGCCTTCCTCCACTCGCTGGGATGTCAGCACGGGCAGGGCTTCCTGTGGTCGCGGCCCGTCCCGGTCGACCAGCTCGGTGCAGCCATCGCCGCCTGCGGTGACGTCCCGGTCGCCTCGGCGCGGTCCCGGACGCCCCGGACGTCGGCCGGGCCGCGGACACCACGATGACGGACGAGAGGGGGACGGACGAGAGGGGGACGACGAGCGAGCCCGCGGCGCCACCGTCCGTGGCGGCCGCGCGACTGGCCGGCCCTGCACACCAGGCCAGCGGGCGTGCGTACCCGCTGAACGCCGCCGTGCCCGATCCGACCGCCGTGGCCGCTGAGCTCGCCGCCACCCAGGCACTGCTGCGCGCGGGGTCAGCGGCGGAGGTGAGCGCCATCGTGTCGACGCTCGTCCACGACCTCGGCGGGGCTCTCGTGGTGGCCCGCTACGCCGACCCGGCGACAGCAGTCCCCCTCGACGTCGCGCTCGGTCTGGCGGAGCCGCTGCTGCCCTGCGCCGACCCCGTCAGCGTCGCGGCGATGCGCCTGCGAGCGGTGCTGCCGGAGTTCCTCGAGGCGGCGCGGCTCGTGCTCTCCCGCATGCGAGACCAGGAGCGGCGAGACGAGGAGGCGACGCGCGACCACCTGACGGGTGTCCTGACGCGGCGAGCCTGGATGCGGCGTCTGTCCAGCGCGGCGCCAGGCGATGGCGTCTGCCTGATCGACCTCGATCACTTCAAGACCGTCAACGACACCGGCGGGCATGCGGCGGGCGACAAGGTGCTGCGTGCGTTCGGTGCCCTGATGCTCCGCACCTTCCGCCGGGACGACGCCTGCGGACGCTACGGCGGTGACGAGTTCGTGTGCCTGACGCCCGGGCTGGCCGGGCCGGGCCTGGTGGCGATGGGTGAGCAGGTTCGGCAACGCTGGGAGTCGGAGCAACCAGCAGCTGCGGCGCTGATCGGGCTCACGATCGGGGTGGCAGAGGTGGGCGAGGACGGCGGTCGGGCAGCGCTGCAGCTGGCGGACGCGGCGATGTACCGGGGCAAGAGCGCGGGCCGCAACCGCACGGAGCTGGGCTGCACCGCTGGGTCTGGTCGAGGTGGACCCACGTGAGTGCACCCGCCGACCCGTGCGCGGCCTACTTCCGCACGGTCGAGGAGTTCGACCTCCACGGAGCCAGTGACCTCGTGGTCGGGCTCCTGGACGACGGCATGCCGGTGGACCGGATCATCACCGAGGTCCTTGCACCGGCGCAGGTGAGCGTCGGTCAGCGATGGGAGTCGGGCCAGTGGTCCGTCGCCGACGAGCACGTGGCCACCTCGGTCACCGAGGCAGCGCTCGCCGCGCTGACCTACGCGGCGGTGCCCCGGCGGGGCGAGCACACCCGGCACGTGGCCGTGGCCTGCGTGGAGGGGGAGTGGCACAGCCTGCCGGCCCGGATGGCGGCTGCCATCGCGGGAGCGACGGGTGAGCTGCGGGTCACCATGCTCGGACCGTCCATGCCGGCCGAGCAGCTGCACCGTCGGCTCTCCGTCGGCGACATCGACGTGGTGGCGCTGTCCTGCTCCATGCCGACCAACCTCGTCGGCGCCGCCCGCTGCATCGCGGTGGCGCACGACCTGGAGGTGCCTGTCGTCGTCGGCGGCCGGGCTCTCGGTGCCCACCCGCGCCGGGCGCAGGCCATCGGGGCCGATGCCTGGGCGGTCGACGCTGGGGTGCTCCTGGAACCTCCGCCCGCGCTCACCGGACGCAGCAGGGACGTGCCCACCGAGGTGCTGCTGCTCGACACCGTGGACGACGCGATCATCGGGCGGGCCCACGACCGGATGCTCGGTGCGTTCCCCCGGCTGTCGAGCATGACGTCGTACCAGCACGCGCGTACCCGGGAGGACCTCGGGTGGATCGTTCGGCACACGGCTGCTGCTCTGCTGACCGACGACGCGAGCATCGTGGGCGATGCCCTCACCTGGCTGTGCACGCTGCTGCGCGGGTTCGCGCCGGCGTCGGTGATCACCGGCACCGCTCAGCTGCTGGCGGAGACGCTCGAGCCGCAGGCGCCTGCCGGGGCAGCCATCCTGCGCCAGGCCATCGACACCACAGAGGGTGGCCAGAGGCTGGTGGGCGGCGACCGCATCACCTGAGCGCAGCTGTGCACAAGCACGCCCCGCTGTCCCCAGCTGCGGTGAACGGTGCACGCGGTGGGTGGCACCTCGGCACGCTGGCGGTCCTCAGTGGCCGAGACCCTCGGCGACGCGACGCACCGGGGACCGCCGTGAACGCTGCGCAGACACACCCGCCCGAACCACCCGCCGACGGTGAGCAGTCGGTGCTCGATTCACGAGCGGTGCTCAATTCACGAGCGGTGCCCAATTCACGAGCGGTGCCCAATTCACGAGCGGTGCCCAACCCGCGAGCGGTGCTGGGTGCCCACGGGGAGGACGTGGCCTCGCGCTACCTCACCGAGCGGGGCCTGGTGGTGCTGGACCGCAACTGGCGCTGCCGCCAGGGCGAGCTCGACCTGGTCGCGGTGGACGGGAAGACGCTGGTGGTGGTGGAGGTCAAGACCCGCACCGGTGTCGCGTTCGGCCATCCCGCCGAGTCGGTCACCCGCGAGAAGCTGCTGCGGCTGCGGCGCCTGGCCCAGCTGTGGCTGGCCGCGCACCGGGTGGGCTGGGTGGAGGTGCGCTTCGACGTGGTGTCGGTGCTGGTGCGGCCCGGCCGTCCGGTGGAGGTCGAGCACTTCCCGGGGGTCTACTGATGGCGCTGGGGCGGGCGCACTCGGTGGCCGTGAGCGGGGTGGACGGCCAGCTGGTGGAGATCGAGGCCTACCTGGGCAACGGGCTGCCCGGGGTGCATCTGGTTGGCCTGCCCGACACCGCGCTGCAGGAGTCGCGCGACCGGGTGCGCGCGGCGGTGGCCAACTCGGGGGAGAAGTGGCCCACCCGGCGCATCACGCTGGCGCTGTCGCCGGCGACGCTGCCCAAGGTGGGCTCGGTCTACGACGTGGCGCTGGCCTGCGCGGTGCTCCGAGCGTCGGGGGAGGTGCCGGCGCGGGCGATGGAGACCACCGTGCTGCTGGGCGAGCTGGCCCTGGACGGGCGGCTGCGCCGGGTGCGCGGGGTGCTGCCGGCCCTGCTCGCCGCCCGCAGCGCGGGCTGGCAACGAGCGCTGGTCCCCACCGACACCCTCGCCGAGGCGGGCCTGGTGGACGGGATCGAGGTGTACGCCGCCCCCACGCTGCGAGCAGCGCTGGCGTGGCTGCGCGGCGCCGGTGAGCTGCAGCGCCCCGGTGCTCGGGTGGTCGCCGAGCAGCACCTGAGCACCGACCTGGACGAGGTGGTGGGCCAGCCCGAGGCCCGGTGGGCGCTGGAGGTCGCCGCCGCCGGCGCGCACCACCTGCTGCTCACCGGACCGCCCGGCACCGGCAAGACCATGCTGGCGCAGCGCCTGCCCGGGTTGTTGCCCCCGCTGGGCGACGAGGAGGCGCTGGAGGTCACCGCCATCCACTCGGTGGCTGGGCTGCTCAGCGCCGAGCAGCCGCTCATCACCCGACCGGTGTTCGTGGCCCCGCACCACACCGCCTCGGTGAGCGCGCTGGTCGGTGGCGGCTCCGGGCTCGCCCGCCCAGGGGCGGTGAGCCAGGCCCACCGCGGCGTGCTCTTCCTGGACGAGTGCCCGGAGTTCTCCGCCCGCGCGCTGGAGGCGCTGCGCACCCCGCTGGAGGACGGGGAGGTGCGCATCGCCCGCCGCGACGGGGTGGCGCGGTACCCGGCCCGCTTCCAGCTGGTGCTCGCCGCCAACCCGTGCCCGTGCGCCCCCGCTCGGGAGCTGGACTGTGTGTGCCCGCCCACCGCGCGGCGGCGCTACCTGGGCAGGTTGTCCGGGCCGCTGCTGGACCGGGTGGACCTGCGGGTCCGGATGCGGGCGCTGGCGTCGAGCGCGCTGAGCGCGGAGGCGCCGGAGAGCACCGCCGCGGTGCGCGAGCGGGTGGGCCAGGCGCGGGAGGCTGCGGCGCAGCGGTGGAGCGGGCACGGCTGGCGCACCAACGCTGAGGTGCCCGGCCCCGCCCTGCGCCAACGCTTCCGGCTCGACCGGGCAGCGCTGGCCCCGCTGGAGCAAGCGCTGCGCAAGGGCCAGATCACCGCACGCGGGGCCGACCGGGCGCTGCGGGTGTCCTGGACGCTGGCCGACCTGGCCGGCGCGGCGAGCCCCGGGGCGGCCGAGGTGTCCACCGCGCTGGGCTTCCGGGACCGGAGGGCGGCATGAGCACCCGGGCGGTGGACAGCAGGCTGCGCGACTGGGCGTACCTGTCGGGGGTGGCCGAGGCGCCGTGCGCGCCGCTGTCGGCGTTCGTGGCGGAGGTGGGCCCGGAGCAGGCGGCGCGGGCCCTGCGGGAGCGCACCCTGCCACCGGCGCTGGACGGGCCTACCCAGAGCCGGCGCCACCGCGACACCGTCCGCGCTGACCTGGACCTGCTCGCGGTCCTTGGCGGCCGGTTGGTCACCCCGGACGACGAGGAGTGGCCCAGCTGGCGGTGGCTGGCGTTCAGCACGGCGACCGCAACCGGGGTGCGCGACGCGGTGGCTCCGCTGGCGCTGTGGGTGCTGGGCACGGCGCCGGTGGAGGAGCTCACCCGTCGGGCGGTGGCCATGGTGGGCACCCGGGCGGCCAGCGGCTACGGCGAGCACGTCACCGCCGAGCTGACCCACGACCTGGTGGCCGAGGGGTGGACGATCGTCTCGGGCGCGGCCTACGGCATCGACGGTGCCGCACACCGCGCGGCGCTGGCCGCGGGAGGACGCACGGTGGCCGTGCTCGCCTGCGGGGTGGACCGCGCCTACCCCGCTGGCCATGCGGCCCTGTTGCGGGAGATCGCGCGAGAGGGTGTGGTGCTCAGCGAGTACCCGCCGGGCACCACCCCCGCCAAGCACCGCTTCCTGGCCCGCAACCGGCTGGTGGCGGGCCTGGCCGACGGTGTCGTCGTGGTGGAGGCCGGCTGGCGCAGCGGGGCCCGCAACACCGCCACCTGGGCACGACACCTCGGGCGTCCGGTGCTGGCGGTGCCGGGCCCGGTCACCGCGCTCAGCTCGGCGGGGTGCCACCGGATGATCCGCACCGGGGAGGCGGTGCTGGCCACCAGTGCCGCGGAGGTGATCGAGGAGGCCGGGCGCATCGGGGAGCTGGCCGGGCCGCGGCAGGGCGAGCTGGACCTGCGGCCCACCGACGGGCTCGACCGGGTGAGCGCCCAGGTCCTCGAGGCGTTCCCGGCCCGCGGTGCGGTGAACGAGCGGCAGCTGGCGCAGCAGTCCGGGCTGCCGCTGGCGCAGGTGCGCGGGGCACTGCCGCTGCTGGAGATGGCGGGCCTGGTCGAGTGGACGGAGCAGGGGTGGAACCGGGCCCGCTAGCGGGCTGGCCGCAGAACCTGGTCCCGCCAACCAGAGGAGTCCGGGACGCGGGCGCACCGCCGCACGGACATCTGCTGCTCGCCGGTGGGGTGGACGGTCTTCGTCCGGCCCCACGGCGCAGTGGGCCGGTACCGTCAATGACATGACTACAGGCGACGTGACTACAGCCGCAACACAACCCGTCCGCATCGGTGTCCAGCTCCAGCCGCAGCAGGCTCCTGACTACGGCATGATCCGCGACGCCGTGCTGCGCAGCGAGGAGCTCGGGGTCGACATCGTCTTCAACTGGGACCACTTCTTCCCGCTGTACGGCGACCCGGACGGCCCGCACTTCGAGTGCTGGACGATGCTCGCCGCCTGGGCCGAGCAGACCGAGCGGGTGGAGCTCGGCGCCCTGGTCACCGGCGGCGGGTACCGCAACCCCGACCTGCTCGCCGACATGGCCCGCACAGTCGACCACATCAGCGGTGGACGGCTGATCCTGGGCATCGGTGGCGGCTGGTTCGAGAAGGACTACGAGGCCTACGGCTACGAGTTCGGCACCCCCGGCTCGCGGCTGCGCACCCTGGGGGAGAACCTGGACCGCATCGAGCGCCGCTTCGCGCTGCTCAACCCGGCCCCCATCCGGGAGATCCCGGTGCTCATCGGCGGCGGCGGCGAGCGCAAGACGCTGCGGCTGGTGGCCGAGCACGCCCACATCTGGCACAGCTTCGCCGACCTGGAGGCCCTGCGGCACAAGAACCAGGTGCTCGCGGCGCACTGCCAGGACGTCGGGCGCGACCCGGCCGCCATCGCCCGCTCGGTGTCGTTCCCCAAGGAAGGGGGCGCGGTCGCCGAGGACTTCGTCAACGAGGGCGTCAGCCTGTTCACCGTGGGCGTCGGCGGGCCGGACTACGACCTGACCGAGCTGCGCGACGCGATCGCCTGGCGCGACGCCCGCTAGGAGGGACCGGCGATGCCCCGCACCCGCCGGCCCAGCCCGGTGGGCAGGCCGTCGGCGCACTGCCGGCGCACGATCTCCTGCAGCCGCTGCAGGGTGTCGGCGGCAAAGGGGCTCACCCCGCGGGTCTGCAGGCTCACGTGCAGGTCGAGCTGCTCACCGGTGGCGGCACGGTAGCCACCGGTGAGCGAGTACAGCTCGTGGAAGGTGTGCAGCCGCTTCGCGTCCACCCCGACCAGCCAGGAGTCCACCGCGATCTCCTCGCCCAGGCGCAGCTCGCGCTCGTAGGCGATGTGGGCGTCCACGACCATCTTTCCGCAGTGCCGCTGCGCCACGTAGCTGTCGCCGAGGCCGAGGTGCTCGGTGAGCGCGGCGTTGGACTCGTAGATGAGCAGCCCGTAGTGGCGCGAGTTCATGTGCCCGTTGACGTCGATCCACTCCGGCTGCACCGACCCGACGAAGCCGCGGAACGGGCCGGCGTTGGTGGTGGTGGGCGCGGTGCTGTCCATCAGGGCTGCCTCCGGGGTGTGCTCAGCGGGGAAGCCTGGAGTGTCGCCGCACCGCCCGGCCACGCACCGCGGAAGTCCCGGTGGTCGGGTGCGCCCCGGCCCCGGCCCCGGCCCCGGCGCCAGCGGCGTGGCGCTTGACCCAGCGTCAGCGCTGCCGCACGGTGTGCGGGTGAATGCTCCGTCCGCGAAGGTGCCTGGCTCCGACGAGTCCCTGCCCGTGCCGCTGCGCGAGGCGCTGCAGGCCTTCGGTGAGCACCTCGAGCTGGAGGGCGGCCGGTCGCGGCACACCGTGCGGGCCTACCAGGGTGACGTCCGGTCCCTGTTCCGCCACTGGTGCGGGGCCGAACCGGCGGTGACGGGCCTGGACGGGCTGACGGTGCAGGTGCTGCGCTCCTGGCTGGCGGCACAGTCCGGTGCGGGCGTCGCCCGCACCACCCTGGCGCGGCGCACGGCGGCCGTGCGCAGCTTCACCGCCTGGGCGCTGCGCACCGGCCGCACCACCAGCGACCCCGGCACCCGGCTGGCCTCCCCGCGCGCGCACCGCACCCTGCCCGCCGTGCTCCGCCCCGACCAGGCGGCCCAGGCGGTGGACGCTGCCGCGCTGGGTGCCGAGCAGCACGACCCGCAGGCGCTGCGCGACCACCTGGTGATGGAGCTGCTCTACGCCACCGGCATCCGGGTGGGGGAGCTGTGCGGGCTGGACCTGGAGTCGGTGGACGCCGAGCGCCGGGTGCTGCGGGTGCTGGGCAAGGGCGGCACCGAGCGGTCGGTGCCCTACGGCGTGCCCGCGGCGCGGGCGCTGGACGCCTGGCTGCAGCACGGGCGCCCGCACCTGGCGGGTCCGCGCAGCGGCGCCGCCCTGCTGCTGGGCGCCCGCGGTGGCCGCCTCGACCAGCGGGCGGTGCGCCGCACGGTGCACCAGGTGGTGGGCACCGTGCCCGGCGCGCCCGACCTGGGCCCGCACGGGCTGCGCCACTCCGCGGCCACCCACCTGCTGGAGGGCGGCGCCGACCTGCGGGTGGTGCAGGAGCTGCTGGGGCACTCCACCCTGGCCACCACCCAGCTGTACACCCACGTCAGCGTCGGCCGGCTGCGCGCGGTGCACGAGCAGGCTCACCCCCGCGCCTGAGGCCCGCTCACTCCGCCCAGGGCTTGAGCCGCACCGGCCAGCTGCCCACCAGGCGCAGCGGGTCGAGGTAGGTCTCGCCCCGGCGCACCCCCCAGTGCAGGCACGCCGCGCCGGGGCAGCCCGCGTGCCCGGCCTGCAGCACCCCCAGCACCTGGCCCTGCTGCACCGGCGCACCGGCGGCCACCTGCGCCGTCACCGGCTCGTAGGTGGTGCGCAGCCCGCTGGGGTGCTGCACCGACACCACCCCGCGCCCGGCCAGCGGCCCGGCGAACACCACGGTGCCCGCACCGGCGGCCAGCACCGGCGCCCCCGCTGCGGCACGCAGGTCGACCCCGCGGTGTCCCGGCCCGTACACGCTGGCCGGCGGCTGGAACGGCCGCGCGACCAGCGGCCACCCGCCCAGCGGCCAGGAGTAGGTGCCCCGGGGAGCCGGCACGTCGGGGGCCTGGGTGGGCACGGCGCTGGCCGCTGCCGACGGCGGCACCAGCACCGCGCACAGCAGCGCCACCACCGCCAGCACCCAGCTCCGTCGCCCCACCGGACGACCCTCACCCACCTGCGTCCGAGAGCCCAGGCGCGCGCGGTGTGCTGTGCACGAGGGCTGGTCGCTGTGCACAGCCACGGGGGTCGCGCAGGTCGGTGGTGCAGGTCGTGCCCGGCAGGTCGTACACTGGGCCCGCGACCTGTGCGTGCACAGGCCGACTTCGCGCGCCTGAGTCCCACCCGTTCCACCAGGTGGACGGTTGCCGGCGGTCCCGCAGGAGCGGGTCCGGCATCCTTCTCGGGCGCCAGGGCGCTGGTCCACCCGGCCAGCGCGACAAACCGGCCGCGTGCCAGCGGGTCTTGGCCCCTGGCGCGCACTGAGCAAGAAAGGACGAGGGGCGACCCTCGACCACCACTATGGCAGTCGTCACCATGAAGCAGCTGCTCGACAGCGGCGCACACTTCGGGCACCAGACCCGACGCTGGAACCCCAAGATGAAGCGGTTCATCTTCACCGACCGCAACGGCATCTACATCATCGACCTGCAGCAGACGCTGGTCTTCATCGACCAGGCGTTCGAGTTCGTCAAGGAGACCGTCTCGCACGGCGGCACCCTGATGTTCATCGGCACCAAGAAGCAGGCGCAGGAGTCCATCGCCGAGCAGGCGACCCGCGTCGGCATGCCCTACGTGAACCAGCGCTGGCTGGGCGGCATGCTCACCAACTTCCAGACCGTGCACAAGCGCCTGCAGCGACTCAAGGAGCTTGAGTCGATGGAGCAGACCGGTGGCTTCGAGGGTCGCACCAAGAAGGAAATCCTCATGCTCACGCGTGAGATGACCAAGCTGGCGCGCACCCTCGGTGGTATCCGCGACATGTCCAAGGTTCCGAGCGCGGTGTGGATCGTCGACACCAACAAGGAGCACCTGGCCGTCGCCGAGGCCCGCAAGCTGAAGATCCCGGTCGTCGCGATCCTGGACACCAACTGCGACCCCGACCTCGTCGACTACCCGATCCCGGGCAACGACGACGCGATCCGCTCCGCCGCCCTGCTGACCAAGGTCATCGCCACCGCGGTGGCCGAGGGCCTGCAGGCCCGGGCCGGACGCAGCGGCGACGGTGACGCCAAGCCCGAGGGTGGCGTCGCCGAGCCGCTGGCGGAGTGGGAGCAGGAGCTGCTCGCGCAGTCCGCCACCGCCGCCGCGGCCACCGAGGTCGTCGCCGAGGCTGCTGCGGAGACCCCCGCCGCCGAGACCGCGGTCACCGAGGTCGTCGAGCAGGTCGCGGAGATCCCCGAGACCGCTGCGGCCGAGTCCGCCATCGGCGGTGCGCCGGTCTCCGAGACCGACGCCCCCGCGGACAACTCCTGACGTCCCGCCAGAGCCGGGCACCCCACCCCGGTGCCCGGCTCTGGCGGTCGTCGCAGCGCGTCGAGTGCCGCACCGGCACACCGCGCCCCGGGTTCGCTGAACCCGCCCCCCGTCGAACGCACCAAACCAAGGAGGCTCGCCGCACATGGCGAACTACACCGCCGCGGACGTCAAGCGACTCCGCGAACTGACCGGGTCCGGAATGATGGACTGCAAGAACGCGCTCACCGACAGCGAGGGTGACTTCGACAAGGCCGTCGAGCTGCTGCGCATCAAGGGCGCCAAGGACGTGGGCAAGCGGGCCGAGCGGGCCACCGCCAACGGCCTCGTCGCCGCGGCCGACGGCGTCATGGTCGAGCTCAACTGCGAGACCGACTTCGTCGCCAAGAACGCCGAGTTCCAGGAGCTGGCCGACCGCGTGGTCACCGCTGCCGCTGCCGGCAAGACCTCCGACGTCGCGGCCCTGAACCTGCAGGCCGTGGACGGTGCCACCACCGTGGCCGACCTGGTCGCGCAGTTCTCCGCCAAGATCGGCGAGAAGCTCGAGATCCGCCGCGTGGTCAGCTACGACGGCCCGGTGGCCGTGTACCTGCACAAGCGCTCCGCCGACCTGCCGCCCGCCGTCGGCGTGCTGGTGGAGTACACCGGCGACTCCGAGGAGGCCGCGCAGGCCGCCCACGGTGCCGCGATGCAGGTCGCCGCGATGCGCCCGCGCTACGTCACCCGCGACGAGGTTCCCGAGGACATCGTCGCCGCCGAGCGTCGCATCGCCGAGGAGACCGCCCGCGAGGAGGGCAAGCCCGAGCAGGCCATGCCCAAGATCATCGAGGGTCGCGTCAACGGCTTCTTCAAGGACACCGTGCTCCTGGAGCAGGCGTCCGTGCAGGAGTCGAAGAAGACGGTGAAGGCCGTGCTGGACGCCGCAGGTGCCACCATCACGCGTTTCTCGCGCTTCGAGGTTGGTCAGGCCTGACCGAAACAGCATGAGGCAGGATGGCGGGGTCGTCCCAGCCGCACCGAGACGATCGGTGCCGGCTGAGATGACCCCGCCGTCGTGTGCACACCCAGCGCCGGACGCCCCCACGGACGCCCGGCGGCGTCAAACCCCGGCGAGACCTCGAGGAGCCCGATGACCGTCCAGGACACCCACACCACGCGAGGCGGCTACCGCCGCGTGCTGCTCAAGCTCGGCGGGGAGATGTTCGGCGGTGGGGGCGTGGGGGTCGACCCCAAGGTGGTGCGCAACGTCGCCGCGCAGATCGCCGAGGTGGTCCGCACCGGCGCACAGGTGGCCGTGGTCATCGGTGGAGGCAACTTCTTCCGCGGCGCCGAGCTGCAGCAGCACGGTCTGGACCGCGCCCGCGCCGACTACATGGGCATGCTGGGCACGGTGATGAACTGCCTGGCCCTGCAGGACTTCCTGGAGCAGGCCGGGGTGGACACCCGGGTGCAGACCGCGATCAGCATGGGTCAGGTCGCTGAGCCCTACATCCCGCGCCGGGCCGAGCGTCACCTGGAGAAGGGGCGCGTGGTCATCTTCGGCGCCGGCATGGGCATGCCCTACTTCTCCACCGACACCACCGCCGCCCAGCGGGCGCTGGAGATCGATGCCGAGGTGGTGCTGATGGCCAAGGGCGTCGACGGGGTGTACACCGCCGACCCCAAGACCGACCCCACCGCGACCATGTTCACCGAGATCACCCACCGCGAGGTGCTCGACCGCAGCCTCAAGGTCGCCGACGCCACCGCCTTCAGCCTCTGCATGGACAACAAGATGCCCATGCTGGTGTTCAACCTGCTGGTCGAGGGCAACATCGCCCGCGCGGTGGCGGGGGAGAAGATCGGCACCCTGGTGCGCTCACCGAAGTGACACGCTGACACCGCGAGCGGCGGACAGCCGTGTGGTGCGGAGACTGGCATCAGTGCAACGAGACCGGAGGAACTGCTGTGATTGACGAAGCTCTCTTCGAGGCCGAGGAGAAGATGGAGAAGGCCGTCTCCGTGGCCAGGGACGACCTTTCCTCGATCCGTACCGGTCGCGCCAACCCGGGGATGTTCAACCGCATCGTGGTCGAGTACTACGGCGCGATGACCCCGGTGACCCAGCTGGCCAGCGTCACGGTGCCCGAGGCCCGGATGGCCGTGATCAAGCCCTACGAGGCGGCCATGCTGCGCAACATCGAGACCGCGATCCGCAACTCCGACCTCGGGGTGAACCCGTCCAACGACGGCCACATCATCCGGATCTCGCTGCCCCAGCTCACCGAGGAGCGTCGCCGGGAGTTCGCCAAGCAGGCGCGCGGCAAGGGCGAGGACGCCAAGGTCGCCGTGCGCAACGTGCGCCGCAAGTCGATGGACGAGCTCAACCGCATCCAGAAGGACGGTGACGCCGGCGAGGACGACGTCAACCGTGCCGAGAAGGAGCTGGACAAGGTGACCGCCCGCTACGTGGCGCAGATCGACGAGATGGTGAAGAACAAGGAGGCCGAGCTGATGGAGGTCTGACCCGGCCTGCACCAGCACGGACGAGCACCAGCACGAACCAGCACCAGCACACCAGGTCGAGCAGCAGGGAGGGC
This sequence comes from Rhodococcus sp. Z6_132, assembly GCF_058133635.1. NCBI lineage: Bacteria > Bacillati > Actinomycetota > Actinomycetes > Mycobacteriales > Nocardiaceae > Rhodococcus > Rhodococcus sp. Z6_132. The sequence continues at coordinate 1,212,100 of NZ_JBYUNP010000002.1, read as the reverse complement.
GGGATCCAGTGGTGACCGATCACGACGTGTCGACCAGTGGAGGCCAGGCCCCGCCCGTGCAGCGCACCTCGCGCGCCGGGCGCAACCTGCCCGCGGCCCTGCTCGTGGGCGGCGGCCTGGGCGCCCTGGTGATCTGCGCCCTGGTCTTCTACCCGCGGGCCTGGATCGGCATCGTCGCCGTGGCGATGGCGATCGCCACCTTCGAGCTGGGCACCGCCCTGCGCAGGACCGGCCTCAGCATCAGCCTGGTCCCGGTGCTGCTGGGCGGGCAGGCCGTGGTGTGGCTGGCCTGGCACAGCGTCACCGCCGCCCTCGCGGCCTTCGCCGTCACGGTCGTCGCCTGCATGGTGTGGCGGCTGTGGGGCAGCACCGAGCACTACCTGCGCGACACCGCCGTGTCGGTGTTCGTCGTCGCCTGGGTGCCGCTGTTCGGGGCCACCTCGGTCGCGCTGGTGGTGCAGCCCGACGGGGCGGCCAAGATCGCCGCCCTGATGATCGCGGTGGTCTGCTCCGACGTCGGCGGATACGCAATGGGCGCGCTGTTCGGCAAGCACCCCATGGTCCCGAGCATCAGCCCCAAGAAGTCCTGGGAGGGCTTCGCCGGCTCGCTGGCCCTCGGCGTGGTCGGCGGGGTGCTCACCTTCTGGCTGCTGCTGGACGCCAACCCATGGGCCGGGCTGCTCTTCGGCGCCGTGCTCGTGGTGGTGGCCACCGTGGGCGACCTGATCGAGTCACAGGTCAAGCGCGACATCGGCATCAAGGACATGGGCACGCTGCTGCCCGGCCACGGCGGGCTGATGGACCGGCTGGACTCCGTGCTGCCCTCGGCGGTCGCGGCCTGGCTGCTGCTCAGCGCGCTGGTCTAGCCCACCCGCCCGGCCCGGCGCCCCGGTGAGCGTGATCCCCAGCCCCAACGTGTGGCACCACCCCCAGCTCTACGAGCGGGAGAACCGGGTGCAGGACGTGCACGGCGCGGTGGACGCGGTGCTGCGCGAGGTGGCCGACTGGCACGGCCGCGACGTGCTCGACGTCGGCTGCGGCACCGGTTTTCACCTGCCCAGCTTCGCCGACGCCGCGCGGTCGGTGCACGGGGTGGAGCCCCACCCGCCGCTGGCCGAGCTGGCCCGGCGCCGCACCCGGGGGCTGGCCCACGTGCAGGTGCACCAGGCGGGTGCCGAGGCGCTCCCGCTGCCCCGTGACTCGGTGGACGTGGTGCACTCCCGCACCGCGTACTTCTTCGGCCCCGGCTGCGAGCCCGGGCTGGCCGAGGCGACGCGGGTGCTGCGCACCGGGGGAGTGCAGGTGGTGGTGGACCTCGACGTCACCCGTTCCCGCTACGGCTCCTGGATGCGCCAGGACCTGCCACCCGGCTACCGGGCCGAGCAGGTCGAGGCGTTCTTCGCCGACCAGGGCTTCGCCCTGCGGCGGGTGGACACGGTGTGGCGCTTCGAGACCCGGGAGGACCTGCGGGCGGTGCTGGGCATCGAGCTGTCTCCGCGGGTGGCGGAGCAGGCCGTGGCGCAGGTGTCGGGACTCACCGTGGACGTGGCCTACCGGGTGCACTGGCGGCACAAGGGCCTGCACGTGCCCCTGCACCAGCCCCGCTAGCGGCGCTTCTTGTCGGCCTTGCGCAGCTGGTGGATGCGGGCGCCACCCACCAGCGCCATGATCAACGCCCCGGCGATCGCGGCGAACAGGATGCTCACGCCCAGCGGGAGGCTGAAGTCCCAGAAGAAGATGGCGAACTCGGTGCTGTCGTTGTTCTGCAGGATGAAGACCAGCAGCACCACCAGGATCAGCGCCCCGGCGATCAGCCCGGTCCAGGCCGCCGCGGCCCGGTTGCGCCGCTTGGGGGCCGCCGGCGCGGTGCCCGCCGTCCCGGCACCGGTTCCCGCCGTGCCCGAGCCGAGCGCGGAGGCGCCGCTGGTCTCGCTGGGGCGCACCGGTTCCTGCGCCATCGCCGGACGGTCGGGGGAGTCTGGGTTGGGGTGCATGTCCAGATCATGGCCCTTCCGCGGCGCACGCGCACCCGCGCCGCGCTGGGGTAGTGCGACAATGGAGACATCATGACCTCCCTGCCTCTCGTCTTTGACGCCCCCAAGCGGGGCATGCCGCCCCGTCACCTCGCCGACCTCGACGCCGACGGTCGCCGCGCCGCAGTCGCCGAGCTCGGGCTGCCCGCCTTCCGCGCCGACCAGGTCGCCCGCCAGTACTACGTGCGCCTGCAGGGCGACGCCGCGCAGATGACCGACCTGCCCGCCGCCGTGCGGGAGAAGGTCGGACAGTCGCTGCTGCCGCCCCTGTTCACCCCGGTGCGCCACCTCTCCTGCGACGAGGGCACCACCCGCAAGACGCTGTGGCGAGCCCACGACGGCACGCTGGTGGAGAGCGTGCTGATGCGCTACCCCGAGCGCGCCACCCTGTGCATCTCCAGCCAGGCCGGCTGCGGCATGGCCTGCCCGTTCTGCGCCACCGGGCAGGGCGGCCTCGACCGCAACCTCTCCACCGCCGAGATCGTGGACCAGGTGCGCGCCGCCGCGGCCGCCATGCGCGACGGCGAGGTGGGCGGCACCCCCGGCCGGCTGTCCAACGTCGTGTTCATGGGCATGGGCGAGCCGCTGGCCAACTACAAGCGGGTGGTGGCCGCGGTGCGCCGCATCACCGACCCCGCACCGGACGGCCTGGGCATCTCCCAGCGCGCGGTCACGGTGTCCACCGTCGGGCTGGCCCCGGCCATCCGCAAGCTCGCCGACGAGAACCTCTCCGTGCGGCTGGCGGTGTCGCTGCACACCCCGGACGACGAGCTGCGTGACACGCTGGTGCCGGTGAACAACCGGTGGTCGGTGGCGGAGGTGCTGCAGGCCGCGCGCTACTACGCCGACAAGTCCGGCCGGCGGGTCTCCATCGAGTACGCCCTGATCCGCGACATCAACGACCAGCCGTGGCGCGCCGACCTGCTGGCCAAGAAGCTCAAGGCCGCGCTGGGCCCGCTGGTGCACGTGAACCTGATCCCGCTGAACCCCACCCCGGGCAGCAAGTGGGACGCCAGCCCCAAGCCGGCGGAGCGGGAGTTCGTCCGGCGGGTGCGCAACGGCGGCGTGTCCTGCACGGTGCGCGACACCCGCGGCCAGGAGATCGCCGCGGCCTGCGGCCAGCTCGCCGCCGAGGGCTAGGCCCCGCAACGACGAACAGCCGACCGCGGTGGCTGCTGCCGTGCGGTCGGCTGTTCGGGTGGTACGGGTGCTGCTCGCCTACGGGCGGGGGGAGCTACCTGCGCCAGGAGGTGCGGCGGCGCATGGTGTCGCGGACCAGGATGAACACCAGCAGCGCGGCCAGGCCGATGAGCCACAGGTCCTCTACCCGGCCCTGGTGGTTGCCGATCAGCATGAGCAGCAGGATTGCGGCGACGACCCAGCCGCCGATGCGGGTGGCCTTGGGGAACTCGCCGTGCCAGCCCCACTCGGCAGACGGCTCGTCCACGAGGTCCACGGCGGTGACTGTGGACTGCGCCTCGGGCTTCTCAAGCTGCTTGCCGGCCACGGTTGGCTCCTCCTGCTCGATCCTGCGCGCTCCGCGAGCGGGCTGTGTTGGCGACCATCGTGGCACACGCGACTCCCGGCGGTGCTCACGGCACGGCGTTGGTGCCGGGGAGATCGTGTGATCTGTGTCGGGGGGCATCGGGGATGATGCGGGGGTGAACACCAGTGGCACCCCCGTGAGCACCAGCACCAGAACCAGCACCTCCGCCAGCGCCGGCACACCCGGTGCCTACGCGGCCGCCGGCTCGGCCGCTCCGGCCCGGGTGCTGCTGCTGGGCAGCACCGGCTCCATCGGCACGCAGGCCCTCGAGGTGATCGCCGCCAACCCGGGGCGCTTCACCGTGGTGGGCCTGGCCGCCGGTGGGGGCAACGTGGACGCGCTGCTGGCCCAGGTGCGCGCCACCGGGGTCGCCGCGGTGGCGGTGGCCGACCGCACCGCGGCGACCGAGCTGCGCGCCGCCCTCGCTGCCCACGACCTGGGCGCGGTGCAGGTGCTCGACGGTCCGGACGCGGCCACCGAGCTGGTCCAGGCGGTGCCGGCCGACGTGGTGCTCAACGCCCTGGTGGGCTCGCTGGGCCTGCGCCCCACCCTGGCCGTGCTAGCCACCGGGGCGCGGCTGGCGCTGGCCAACAAGGAGTCGCTGGTGGCGGGCGGACCGCTGGTGCTGGCAGCGGCGGCGCCCGGCCAGCTGGTGCCGGTGGACTCCGAGCACTCCGCGCTCGCCCAGTGCCTGCGCGGTGGCGCCGCCGGGGAGGTGGCGCGCCTGGTGCTCACCGCCTCGGGTGGGCCCTTCCGCGGCTGGAGCGCGGCGCAGCTGCGCGGCGTCACCCCGGAACAGGCGGGTGCGCACCCCACCTGGTCGATGGGTCCGATGAACACCCTCAACTCCGCCACCCTGGTGAACAAGGGCCTGGAGCTCATCGAGACGCACCTGCTGTTCGGCACGCCCTACGACCGCATCGACGTCACCGTGCACCCGCAGTCGATCGTGCACTCCATGGTCACCTTCACCGACGGCTCCACCCTGGCCCAGGCCAGCCCGCCGGACATGCGGCTGCCCATCGCCCTGGCGCTGGGCTGGCCCGACCGCATCGCCGGTGCCGCCGCCGCGTGCGACTTCAGCACCGCCGCCACCTGGACCTTCGAGCCGCTGGACGAGGAGGTGTTCCCCGCGGTGGCCCTGGCCCGGGAGGCCGGCACCGGCGGCGGGTGCCTGCCCGCGGTGTACAACGCCGCCAACGAGGAGGCCGCGGCGGCGTTCCTGGCCGGCGCCGTGAGCTTCCCCGACATCGTGCGCACCGTGGCGGCGGTGCTGGGCGAGGCGGACGCCCACCGGGCGGTGCCGAGCGGGGTGGCCGACGTGCTGGCGGCGGAGGACTGGGCCCGCGCCCGGGCCCGGGAGCTGGCCCAGCAGCGTCGGCGGTGACACAGCACCGCCGATCTGGTCACGGAGAGCCAGCGCCACCGGGCTCAGCCGGTACCGTTGAGCGCGACGGCACCCGGCAAGGCGGACAATAGGAGTTGTGGAGATGGTCTTTGCCTTCGGCGTGGTGCTGTTCGCGCTGGGGATCGGCTTCTCGATCGCCCTGCACGAGTTCGGTCACCTGCTGATCGCCAAGGCCTTCGGCATGAAGGTGCGGCGCTACTTCATCGGCTTCGGCCCCCGGTTGTTCTCCTTCCGCCGCGGTGAGACCGAGTACGGCTTCAAGGCCATCCCGGCCGGTGGGTTCTGCGACATCGCCGGGATGACCGCCCTGGACGAGCTCGACCCGGACGAGGTCGACCGGGCGATGTACAAGCAGAGCGCCTGGAAGCGGATCGCGGTCATGCTCGGTGGGCCCATCTCGCACTTCGCCCTGGGCATGGTGCTCATCTACGTGCTGGCCGTCGGCTTCGGCCTGCCCAACCTCAACGCCACCGACAAGGCCGTGGCCGGTGCGGTGGGCTGCGTGGCCCCCACCCAGTCCGCGGACGGCAGCTACGCCGAGTGCACCGGCGAGGGACCGGCACAGCGGGCCGGGCTGCAGGCGGGCGACACCATCGTCGCCGTCGACGGCAAGCCCACCCCCACCTTCGCCGACGTCATCGCAGCCACCCAGGCGCTCACCGGCCCGGCGCCGTTCACCGTCGAGCGGGACGGGCGCGAGGTAACCCTCACCATCGAGGTCGAGCCCGTGCAGCGCTACGTGGTCCGGCCGGGCGACCCCGAGCCCCAGCCGGCCACCGTCGGCGCCATCGGCGTCTCGCCGGTCAGCTACGCACCCACCGAGCACAACGCGGTCTCCGCGATCCCGGCCACCGTGGCGTTCACCGGCACCATGTTCGAGAAGACCTGGGAGAGCCTGCTCAAGTTCCCGGAGAAGGTGCCCGCGGTGGTGCGGTCGATCGGCGGCGAGGAGCGCAGCGCGGACACGCCGATCAGCGTGGTCGGCGCCAGCGTGATCGGCGGGCAGGTCGCCGAGCGCGGGCTGTGGGAGGTCTTCATCCTGCTGCTGGCAAGCCTCAACTTCTTCATCGGCATCTTCAACCTGCTGCCGCTGTTGCCCCTGGATGGCGGCCACATGGCCATCACCACCTACGAGAAGGTCCGGGACATGGTCCGCAGGGCGCTCGGCAAGGCGAAGGCGGCACCGGTGGACTACACCAAGATGCTCCCGCTGACCTACGTGGTGCTCATCATCGGCGGCGGCGTCACCGTGCTCACGGTGATCGCCGACGTCGTCAACCCGATCCAGCTGTTCCCGTGAGCAGCACACTCTTCGAGGAAGGACGATCGTGACCACACCCGTCACGCTCGGCATGCCGGAGGCACCCCAGCCGGTGCTCGCCCCGCGTCGCCCCACCCGCCAGCTGCACGTCGGTGACGTGGGGGTGGGCAGCGACTTTCCCGTGTCGGTGCAGTCCATGACCACCACCCGCACCCACGACGTCAACGCCACCCTGCAGCAGATCGCCGAGCTGACCGCCGCGGGCTGCGACATCGTCCGGGTGGCGTGCCCGCGCACCGAGGACGCCGAGGCGCTCAAGGCCATCGCGGCCAAGAGCCAGCTGCCGGTGATCGCCGACATCCACTTTCAGCCGCGCTACATCTTCGCCGCGATCGACGCCGGCTGCGCCGCCGTGCGGGTCAACCCCGGCAACATCAAAGAGTTCGACGGCCGGGTCAAGGAGGTGGCGCTGGCGGCCAAGGACGCCGGCATCCCCATCCGCATCGGCGTCAACGCCGGCTCGCTGGACCCGCGCATCCTCACCAAGCACGGCAAGGCCACCCCGGAGGCACTGGTGGAGTCGGCGCTGTGGGAGGCCGGGCTGTTCGCCGAGCACGGGTTCAACGACCTGAAGATCTCGGTGAAGCACAACGACCCCGTCACCATGGTTCGTGCCTACGAGCTGCTCGCCGAGCAGTGCGACTACCCGCTGCACCTGGGCGTCACCGAGGCCGGACCGGCCTTCCAGGGCACGATCAAGTCGGCGGTGGCCTTCGGGTCGCTGCTCTCCCGCGGCATCGGCGACACCATCCGCGTGTCCCTGTCTGCCCCTCCCATCGAGGAGGTCAAGGTCGGCAACCAGATCCTGCAGTCCCTCGGCCTGCGCCCGCGCAAGCTGGAGATCGTCTCGTGTCCGTCCTGCGGGCGGGCCCAGGTGGACGTCTACACGCTGGCCGACCAGGTCACCGCGGGCCTGGAGGGCATGGAGGTGCCGCTGCGCGTGGCGGTGATGGGCTGCGTCGTCAACGGGCCCGGCGAGGCCCGCGAGGCCGACCTGGGCGTGGCGTCGGGCAACGGCAAGGGCCAGATCTTCGTCAAGGGCGAGGTGATCAAGACCGTTCCCGAGGCGATGATCGTGGAGACCTTGATCGAGGAGGCCATGAAGATCGCGGATCAGATGAAGGACAGCGGTGCCACCTCCGGCGAGCCTGCTGTGACCGTCGGCTGATGTGCACGCTGGGCCCGCTGGGCCGCCGCGCGGCGGGCTGAGCCGTGCTCCGGGTCGGTGCGGGCGCGCAACCGTGGGACGACCGCCGGGCTGTCGTGCGCCGGCTGGGACAGGCCGACGCCGACGAGGTGCTGCGCGGACTGGGCACCGACCCGGTGGCCAACTGCATGGTGCTCGCCCGGGTGGAGGCCCACGGAGTGACCCCCAACCGGCTCGGCGCCGAGCTGTGGACGGTCGACCAGCCGGGGCGGTCGCTGTGCTACTCCGGCGCCAACCTCATCCCGGTGCACGGCTCGCCGGAGGCGGTGGCGATGTTCGCCGAGCTGGCCCGGCGCCAGCCCCGCGCCTGCTCGTCACTGGTGGGCATGGCGCACCTCGTGCTGCCCATGTGGGAGCTGCTGGAGGACTGGTGGGGTCCCGCTCGTGAGGTGCGTGCGCGGCAGCCGCTGCTGGCGCTGCCGGGTGCGCCGCTGGTGACGCCCGACCCGCACGTGCGCCGGGTCTGTCCCAGCGACCTGCCCGCGTACCTGCCCGCGTCCGTGGCGATGTTCATCGAGGAGATGGGGATCGACCCCACCGCCGCCGACGGTGGCGCTGCCTACCTCCGTCGGGTGGTCGAGCACATCGCCGAGGGCCGGGCCTACGCGCGGTTCGAGGACGGTGCAGTGGTCTACAAGGCGGAGGTGGGCGCCAGCTCCAGCACCACCGGGCAGATCCAGGGCGTGTGGGTGGCCCCGGAGCGGCGCGGCAGCGGGCTCGCCGGAGCGGGGACCGCCGCGGTGGCTGCCGCCATCCGCAGCTCCCACCGGCTGCCCAGCCTGTACGTCAACGACTTCAACGCCACCGCACGACGGGTGTACGAGCGGATCGGCTTCCACGAGGTGGCCACGTTTGCCACCGTGCTCCTGCACTAGAGCCAGCACCGTGCTCCTGCACGAGAGCCGGCACGGCTGCTGGGGGCCACGGGTTTCGGTGTGCCGGTGCTTATGCTGGGCGGCGATGGTCACCGTCTCTGCGCGACCCCGCACCCTGGCTGGCCCGCGACTGCTGGCGGCCGTGCTGCTGGCGGTGCTGCTGCTCACCGGCTCGCTCACCGCCTGCACCAGCGGGCCCAGCGCCGCCGACGCAGCGTCCCGGTTCCTGCAGGCGCTCTCCGCCGGTGACCTGGCCGTGGCCGGAGCCGCCACCGACCAGCCCGACGCGGCGCGTGCGGCGATCGAGACGACCCGCACCGGTCTGGGGGCGGAGTCGGTGGACACCGAGCTGGGGGAGGTCCGCACCTCCGACGGCACCGCCACCGCCGACTTCACCGCGCACTGGCACCTGGCCCAGCAACGCACCTGGACCCACACCGGCCAGCTGAAGCTCGGCCGCACGGGAGGGGACTGGACGGTCCGCTGGAGCAGCGCCAACCTGCACCCGCGGCTGGCCGACAACCAGTCCCTGGCCGTTCGGGCGGACCCCGCGCCCACCGCGTCGGTGCTCGACCGCAACGGCCAGGCGCTGCTCAACCCCGGCGTGGTGGTGCGGGTGACCCTCGACCCCGCCGCGGCCGGCGACGTGCCTGCCGTGGCCCGCGACCTCGCCGCAGCGGTCAGCCGGTTCGACCCCGCGATCACCACCCAGTCCATGGTGGACGGGGTGGCCACCGGCGGGGCGGCGCCCTACCCGGTGGTGACGCTGCGGGAGAACGACTACCTGGCGGTGAAGGCCGCGATCTACGAGCTGCCGGGCGTGAGCTTCAGCAGCCAGGCCGCGCTGCTCAGCGTCGACCCCACCGTGGCGCCCACCCTGCTCCGCGAGGTCAGCTCCACGGTGCAGGACGACCTGGCCGGGCGGGCCGGTTGGCGCGTGGTCACCGTGGGACCCAACGGCGCACAGGTGGAGACCCTGGCCACCACCGCCGCGGAGCCTGCCGCGGCGGTGCGGCTCACCCTCGACCACGGCGTGCAGCAGGCCGCGCAGAACGCCGTGCGCAGCAAGCCGGAGCCGGCGATGACGGTGGCGCTGAAGGCGTCCACCGGGGAGGTGCTGGCCGTGGCCCAGAACGCCGCGGCCGACGCCGCCGGACCAGTGGCGCTGACCGGCCTGTACGAGCCGGGCAGCACCTTCAAGACGGTGACTGCCGCCGCCGTGCTGCAGGCGGGCACCGTCACCGCCGAGACCCCCAGCGCGTGCCCGGCCACCACGGTGGTCGGCGGGGTCCGGGTGATCCCCAACTACAACGACTTCGCGCTCGGCGAGGTCCCCCTGCGCACGGCCTTCGCCGCCTCCTGCAACACCACCTTCGCCCAGCTGTCCGGCGCGCTGGGAGCCGATGCGCTGAGCACCACGGCCCGCTCGCTGGGCATCGGGATGGACTACACCGCGGCCGGGATGACCACCGTCACCGGCAAGGTGCCGCCCACCGCCGACCTGGTCAAGCGCGCCGAGGACTCCATCGGTCAGGGTGACGTGCAGGCCAGCCCGTTCGGCATGGCGCTGGTGGCCGCCACGGTGGCCCGGGGCACCACCCCGGTGCCGGTGCTGGTGCAGGGCGCGCCCACCGCGGTGGCGGGCAGCGCTCCGGCCTTGCCGGCCCCGGTGCTCGACCAGCTGCGGGTGATGATGCGCGAGGTGGTCACCGGTGGGTCCGGACGTGGCGTGGCCGAGCAGGGGCAGGTGCACGGCAAGACCGGCGAGGCGCAGTTCGGAGACGGCACCCGGTCGCACTCCTGGTTCATCGGCTACCGCGGCGACGTCGCCTTCGCCACCCTCGTGGTGGGGGGAGGAAGCTCGGCCGGCGCCGTGGGCGTCACCGGCCAGGTGCTCGCTGCGCTGCCCGCGGGCTACTGACCGGGGCGTTGACTAGGCTGGGCCCATGTCTGTCTTCACCACCGCCCGTCCGCCCCTGACCCCGGGGCACCCCACCCCGATCCGCACGGTTCCCCAGTCGATCCCGCGTCCGGAGTACGTCGGCAAGCCGGCGCCGACGCCGAGCAACGACCCCTGGGTGCAGCCGCCGGAGGTCATCGAGGCGATGCGGGTGGCCAGCAAGATCGCGGCCCAGGCGCTGCAGGAGGGCGGCAAGGTGGTGGCGCCGGGCGTCACCACCGACGAGGTGGACCGCGTGGTGCACGAGTTCCTCGTCGACCACGGCGCCTACCCCTCCACGCTGGGCTACCGCGGCTTCAGCAAGAGCTGCTGCACCTCGCTGAACGAGGTGATCTGCCACGGCATCCCGGACACCACGGTGATTCAGGACGGCGACATCGTGAACATCGACGTCACCGCGTTCATCGGTGGCGTGCACGGCGACACCAACGCCACCTTCCTCGCCGGCGACGTCGCGCCCGAGGTGCGCGACCTCGTCGAGCGCACCCACGAGGCCACCATGCGGGCGATCAAGGCGGTCAAGCCGGGGCGCCAGCTCAACGTGGTGGGCCGGGTGATCGAGGCCTACGCCAGCCGGTTCGGCTACGGCGTGGTGCGGGACTTCACCGGCCACGGCATCGGGCGGTCGTTCCACAGCGGCCTGGTGGTGCTGCACTACGACCAGCCCAGCGTGGAGACGGTCATCGAGGAGGGCATGACCTTCACCATCGAGCCGATGATCACCCTGGGCGGCATCGACTACGACCAGTGGGACGACGGCTGGACGGTGCTCACCAAGGACAAGAGCTGGACCGCGCAGTTCGAGCACACCATCGTGGTGACCGCCACCGGCGCGGAGATCCTCACCCTGCCCTGACCGCGGGCAGGGCAGGGCAGGGGCTAGCCGTTCTCCTCCAGGGTGCGGCCCTTGGTCTCCTTGACGAAGAAGATCACCACCACCAGGGAGACCGCGGCCATCGCGGCGTAGCCGGCGTAGGTGAGCGAGAGGTTCGCCGCGGAGAAGGTCGGGAAGGTCACCGTCACCGCGAAGTTGGCGATCCAGTTGGCCGAGGTGGCCACCGCCACCGCGGCCGCGCGGGAGCGGTTGGGGAACATCTCGCTCAGCAGCACCCACACCACCGGGCCCCAGGACAGCGCGAAGAAGAACACGAAGCCGTTGGCGGCGACCAGCGCGATGGTGCCGTAGGGGGAGGGCAGCTCGGCCGCGGCGGCGGTGCCGTCGGTGGAGGCGGCCACCGCCTCCGCGTGGGAGAAGCACCACGAGGCGATGCCCAGGGCCACGGTCATGCCCACCGAGCCGATGGCCAGCAGCGGACGGCGCCCGATCTTGTCGATCACCGCGATGGCCACGAAGGTGCCCACGATGTTGACCACCGCGCTCACCACGCTGATGAGCAGGGAGCGGTCCTCGCCGATCCCGACCGACTGCCACAGCGAGGCCGAGTAGTAGAAGATCACGTTGATGCCGACCAGCTGCTGCAGCGCGGCGAGCGCCACGCCGAGCAGCACCAGCGGAACCATCTTGTGCTGGCCGGTGAACAGGTCGCGAACCCGGGAGCGCTCCTCCAGCTTGAGCGACACCCGGATCTCCTCGATGCGGTGGTCCACCTGCTCGGTGTTCCCGCCCTCCAGGCTGGCCAGGATCTTCGTTGCCACCGCCGTCTTGCCCTTGGCCACCAGGAAGCGCGGCGACTCCGGCAGCGTGTAGGTCATCAGCAGGTACAGCGCACCGGGGAAGGCCGCGGCCATCAGCATCCACCGCCAGGCCTCGAGCCCGGCGATCTCACCGCGCGAGCCACCAGCGGCCTCGGCGAGGGCGTAGTTGACCAGCGACGACACGGCGATGCCCAGCACGATGGCCAGCTGGTGCATCGATCCCAACCGCCCGCGGTAGGCGGCCGGGGAGATCTCGGCGATGTAGGCGGGGGAGATGACCGACGCGATGCCTACCGCGACACCACCCACGACCCGCCAACAGGCGAGGTCGACCACCGAGAAGGCCAGGGCGGAGCCCACCGAGCTCACGATGAACAGCACCGCGGCGATGCGCATCGTCCACAGCCGCCCCAACCTGCCCGCGACCGCCCCGGCGACCCAGGCCCCGAGGGCGGCGCCGATCAGGGCGAGGGACACGGTCAGCCCGGTCGCGGCGGTGCCGGCGTTGAAGCGAGACTGGATCGCCTTGACCGCACCGTTGATCACGGCGGTGTCGTAGCCGAAGAGGAAACCGCCCAGCGCGGCCGCGAGGGAGAACAGCAGGGCGTGGGCGACGCTAGCTCCTCCGGCGGGTGGTTCGGACCGGGCGGGGGTGCTGCTCGTGGCTCCGGTGCTCATCGGTCGTTCCGCCTCCCCGTGGCCAGGCATGCGCGTCAGCCGCGACGGTACGCCCGACGCTCCGGGGGTGCCGGGGAGCCGACGGGTAGCGTCGGCTCATGTCGGTGGAACAGGTGACCTGTGGTGAGCACACCTTCGACGTCCACCTCGGGGGTGACCCGGCGGACACCCCGGTGGTGCTGCTGCACGGGTTCCCGCAGAGTCCGCACTGCTACGACGCGGTGCTGCCGCGGCTGCACGCGGCAGGGCTGCGCACCATCGTCCCCGCGCAGCGCGGCTACTCCCCGGGGGCCCGCCCGACCGGGGTCGAGGACTACCGCATGCCCCACCTGGTCGGTGACGTCATCGCCCTGCTGGACGCCATGGACGTGGGCTGGGCGCACCTGGTGGGCCACGACTGGGGTGCGGCGGTGGCGTGGCAGGTGGCCGCCCGGCACCCCAGCCGGGTCAGCAGCCTGGTGGTGGCCAGCGTCGGGCACCCGGTGGCCTTCGCCGACGCGCTTCGCAACGACTCCGCGCAGAAGGAGTCCTCGAGCTACATGCAGCTGTTCGCCCAGCCCGGAAAGGCCGAGGACCTGCTGCTGGCCGACGACGGGCGGCGGTTGCGGGCCATGGTGGCCACCGGGGGGCAGACCGCGGAGCAGGTAGCCGCCAGCGTCGAGCCGCTGCTGGAGCCGGGTGCGCTCACCGCCGCGCTGAGCTGGTACCGCGCCATGCGCGGGGAGGACTACCGCGAGTGCCCGGCGGTGGAAGTGGCCACCACCTACTTGTGGAGCACCGGGGACACGGCGCTGGGCCGCACCCAGGCCGAGGCCAGCCGCAGGCACGTGCTGGCCGACTACCGCTTCGTCGAGCTGCCCGGGGTGACGCACTGGATCCCCGAGGAGGCCGCCGCCGAGCTGGCCGCGGAGATCGTGCTGCGCTCCAGCCCCTGGTAGGAGCCGGGCCCGCTCAGCCGCGGCGGGGCTTGCGCGCACCCCCACGGGCACCGGACCTGCCACCCCGGGCACCGCCGGCCTGCTTCTGGGGCTGCCTGGTGCGTCCTGCTCGCGGGGCCGGCTCGGCGGGTGCCGGGTCGGCGCCGCGGGAGCTCCGGGCGGTGCGGCCCTTGACCACGCCGAAGAAGGTCTCCACCAGGTCGCTGTTGCGCTCGGGCACCCACGCCAGCGCCACCGGGGACGGCGCCACGTCGTGCACCGGGCGGTAGACGAGGTCGCGGCGGGCGTGCAGGCGGGCGATCGACTGCGGGACGACGACGATGCCCAGCCCGGCGGCCACCAGCTCGATGCGCTGGGCGTCGGTCAGCTCCTCGGCCACGGCCGGGCGCTCGCCCGTGCGCAGCTCCGAGGCGACGTCGCGCCACTCCGGCACGGTGTCCGGGTCCTGCAGCAGGTGCTCGTCGGCGAGGTCGGCCACCCCCACCGCATCGAAGAGCGCCACCGGGTGGTCCTTGGGCACCACCACCACCGGCACCTCCTCGTAGAGGCGCACCACGCTCAGCCCCTCGCGCTGCACGGGCAGCCGCACCAGGCACACGTCCACCTGCCCGGACCGCAGCGCGTCCACCTGCTCGGCCACCTCCACCCCCACTGCGCGCAGGGGCACCGTGGGCATCCGCTCGGACCACACGCGGCTCCACTTGGCCAGCGTCACCCCGGGCACGTAGCCCACGGTGAGGCTCTGCTCCCGTGGCGCGTCCTCGGCGGTCTCGGGGCCGCGGGGATCCGGTTCGGCCAGCGCGGACCGCGCCTGGGCGAGCAGCGCCTCGCCGGCCGCGGTCAGCCGGGTGGGCTGCTCGCCCGGCACCACCAGCGGCTCACCGACCTGCTCCTGCAGCGCGGCGAGGCTGCGGCTCAGCTCGGTGCGAGCGACGCCCAGCGACCGGGCGGCCTTGGTGAAGCTGGGCTGCTCGGCCACGGCCACGAAGTGGCGCAGCTGGCGGGGGTCGGCGGGCACCGGGGGAGTCCCTTCGTCGGTGGAGCGAGGCTTGCGGGGTGAAGCAGGGTCGATCGTTGCAGATAGGCTGACGTGGTGATCGCAGCGAGGAACCCCCGGTGAAGAAGCAGCAGACGATGAAGCCCGCCACGGCGGCGAAGAAGCTGGAGATCTACCTGCCTGCTGCCCCGGCGGAGTTTCGTGAGGGCACGGTCTCGCGCACCGAGCTCGAGGAGCTGCAGAACAACCCGCCGGAGTGGCTGCAGCAGCTGCGCCAGGCCGGCCCGCACCCGCGCAGCGTGCTCGCGCGCAAGCTGAAGATCTCCATCGCCGGGCTGGCCCGCGGCGGGGTGACCGAGGCGCTGACCACCGAGCAGGTGGACGCGCTGGTCGCCGAGGCGCCGGAGTGGCTGCAGGCCGAGCAGCGCCTGCAGGCTGGGGTGCGCGCGGAGAGCGCCCGCCAGCGCGAGGCCAAGCAGCAGTCCGGCAAGCCACAGTCCGCCAAGCAGCAGTCCCGGGCCAGCTAGACCTCCAGGCCCAGCAGGGCGTTCTCCACCACCTCCGCCAGCGCGGGGTGGATCCAGTACTGGCCGGTGGCCATCTCGGTGGCCGAGAGGCCGAAGGACATCGCCTGGATGAGCGGCTGGATCACGGTGGAGGCCTGCGCGCCCATCACGTGGGCGCCCAGCAGCCGGCCGGTGCCGCGCTCGGCGATCACCTTGCAGACGCCCTCGACGTCCTCCATCGCCCAGCCGTAGGCCACGTCGCCGTAGGCCTGCACCTTCACGGTGACGTCCAGCCCGTGCTCGCGCGCCTGCTCCTCGGTGAGCCCGACGGTGGCGATCTGCGGGTCGGTGAACACCGCGGCGGGCACGTGGGCGTGGCTGGTGGTGCGCGGGGACTCCGGGTGCAGCAGGTTGTGCTGCACCACCCGCGCCTCGTGGTTGGCCACGTGCTTGAGCTGGTAGGGCGAGCTGACGTCACCCAGCGCCCACACGCCGGGCACCACCTCGCCGTTGGTGGACAGCACTCGCTGCTGCTCGTCGACCATGATCCGGCCGTCCGGGTGGGTGCCGACCCCGGCGGCGCCCAGGTCCAGCAGGTCGGAGTTGGGGCGCCGCCCGGCCGCGACCAGCAGTGCGTCGCCGCTGACCACGTCGCCGTTGGTCAGCTCCACCTCGATGTCGGGGTGGCCGTCGACGTCGCTGCCCTGGCGCACCTTGGCCAGGCCGTGCCCCAGGTGCACGTCCCACTTCTCCTGGGCCAGGGCGGTGAAGCGCTCGGCGATGCCGCGGTCGAGCTGGCGCAGCAGGACGTCGCTGCGCCCGATCAGCGAGACGGCGCTGCCGAAGGCGGAGAAGACGTGCGCGAACTCGGTGGCGATGTAGCCGGCTCCCACGATCACCAGGCGCTCCGGCAGCCGGGGCAGCCGCATCACGTCGTCGTTGGTGTGGAAGGTGACCCCGCTGTCGAGGACCTCGTCGGGCACGATCGCCCGGGACCCGGCGGCGATCACGATGCGGTCGGCGGTGATGGTCTCCCCGGTACCGGTGTCGATGGTGTGCGGACCGGTGAAGCGCGCCTCGCCGGTGTAGACGGTGGTGCGGGGGGTGCCCTCGCTGCGGTAGCGCCGTCCGCCGGCGGAGATGGGGTCGACCCGGCCGAACACCCGGTCCACGATGTCCGGCCAGCGCACCTGGTCCACGTGGGCGTCGATGCCGTAGCGCTCGGCGTGCTGCACCGTGCGGGCCACGTCCGCGGCGTAGACGTACATCTTGGTGGGGATGCACCCCACGTTGAGGCAGGTGCCGCCGAAGATCCCCCGCTCGAGCACCGCGACGTCGAGATCGTCGAAGCGGTGGTCCAGGATCGTGTTGCCCGAGCCGCTGCCGATGACTGCCAGGTCGAAGTGCTTCACCCGGTGAACGCTACCGCGCGAGGTCGACCTGCTCGTGGAGCGCCGCCAGCCAGGCGTCCAGCTCGGCGTAGGCGGCCTCCCGCGCCGGGGCCTGCGAGAGGAACACGTCGTGGCGGGCGCCGTCGATCGGGGCGACCAGCGTCCGGCCGCCCAGGCACCCCGCCCAGCGGGCGATCTGGCGCACGTCGAGCACTGCGTCGGCGGTGTCGACGTCGGGGGAGTACGCCGCGGCGAAGTGGCTGCGGGTGGAGCGCAGCAGCAGCGACGAGCAGCCCACGTCCAGGCCCCGGTGCAGCGCGGCCTGGCCGTGCCGCACGGCGCGCATCCAGCCGAAGCGGGCGGGGAAGCCCACCAGCGGCTTCCAGGAGAGGTCGTAGTCCCACTCGCCACCACCGGAGCGGTGCAGGCTGGTGCCGTAGGCGTCGGCGCTGCCCACCGGGATCACCCGCTTCGGCGCGAGCCGGCCCACGGTGTCGATCAGGGCGGTGCCCGCCGCGCTGCGGTAGTACGCCGGTCCCTGCAGGTCGAACCACGGGCTGTTGAGCACCAGGCCGTCCGGGGCGGGCAGCCCGGCCTGTCGGCGGCGATCCAGCCACAGCGGCACGACGAGACCCCCGGTGGAGTGCCCGCCCACCACCACGCGGTCGCCGCCGGACTCCTGCTGCACGATCCGCAGCGCCTCGTCCAGCTCGGCGTCGTAGAGGGCGAGGTCGCTGACGAAGTGCGGCGTCTGTCCCGGCCGGATGGACCGCCCGCACTTGCGCAGGTCGAGGGCGTAGAAGGCGTAGCCCAGCGCGGTGAGGTGCTCGGCCAGCCCGGTCTGGAAGAAGTAGTCGGTGTAGCCGTGCACGTGCAGGAACGCACCCCGCGGTGCTGCCCCGGTTGTGGCGTGTCGCACCAGGGTGGCCACGACCGGGGACTCCCCGTCCGGATCCGTGCCCAGCGGCAGCACCAGCTGCTGGTAGTCGGCACCGAGGACGTCGGGCTCCCAGTCGGTCATGGGGATCGATCCTAGGGGCAGGTGTGGTACCCATCGGGGATGACTCCTGTGCACCGATCGTGGTCCGCCGACCTGGACACCCCCACGCTCTACCGGCTCCTCGCCCTGCGCGTCGAGGTGTTCGTCGTGGAGCAGGCCTGCCCCTACCCCGAGCTGGACGGCGCTGACCTGCTGCCCCAGACCCGCCACCTGTGGCTGCAGGAGGGCGAGAACGTGCTGGGCACGGTTCGGCTGATGCAGCCCGACGGTGACGGGGGAGACTTCCGGATCGGTCGGCTGTGTGTTGCTCGACACGCACGGGGACACGGTCACGCCCGTCGGCTGATGCAGGCGGCCCTGGCCGAGGTGGGTTCTCAGCCGTGCCGGCTGAACGCCCAGGTGCCGATGGTCGGCTTCTACGAGACGCACGGATTCGCCTCGGACGGTTCAGTTTTCGTTGAAGATGGGATCAAGCACCTGCCCATGCTCCGGTCCGGAGCGTGAGCCGGGAACCGGTGCTCTGACCACTACCCGTAGTGGTCACCCGAGCACCGTCAGCCACGATCTCGTTAGGCCGGCGAAAAAAGTCTGGGTAAGCAGAGGACTAAAGTTCCCTCCGTCTGAGCCGCACATGGCTCGGGCGCGAGCCCGGAACGCGATCGGCGAGCGGGCGTGCCTTGACTTCGAGAGGACTCGACCTATGCGGGTAAAGCGGTTCGCGGCGGCAGTCGCGCTCCCCGTGGCAGCGGTGATGTTGATCGCCGGCTGCGGCGGCAGCAGCAGTGATTCAAGTGGGGGAAGCAGCGACCCGAACGCCGCCATCTCGATCCAGGGCACCCAGCCGGAGAACCCGCTGGTCCCGGCGAACACGAACGAGGAGGGCGGGTCCATCCCGCTCGACGTCATGTTCACCGGGCTCGTCAGCTACGACACCGACACCTCGGACCTGAAGATGGAGATCGCCGAGTCGATCACCACCACCGACGCGCAGCACTACGACATCAAGCTCAAGGACGGCTACACCTTCCACGACGGCACCCCCGTGGACGCCAAGAGCTTCGTGGACGCGTGGAACTGGGCGGCCTACGCCCCCAACGCGGCGCTCAACGCCAGCTTCTTCGAGCAGGTCAAGGGCTACCAGGACGTCAACCCGACGCCCCCCGCCGGCAGCACGGACGCACCCGCGCCCACGGCGAAGACGATGAGCGGCCTCACGGTGGTGAGCCCGACCGAGATCAAGGTCGAGCTGGTCGCGCCGTACAGCCCGTTCAAGCAGAAGCTGGGCTACCACGCCTTCGCGCCGCTGCCGCAGAGCTTCTACGCCGACCCGGTCGCCTTCGGCCGCAACCCGGTGGGCAACGGTCCGTTCAAGTTCGTCGCGTGGAACGACAACACCGACATCAAGATCACCCGGTGGGACGACTACAAGGGCGAGAAGCCCCAGGTCAAGGACGTCACCATCAAGCTGTACCAGAGCTCGGAGGCGGCCTACGCCGACCTCGTCTCGGGCAACCTGGACTTCCAGCAGCTGCTCCCGCCGTCCGCACTGGCCGGTGAGAAGTACCAGTCCGACCTGATGGACCGCACGCTCGACAAGGACGCGCCGCGCCTGACCACGGTGAGCCTGCCGATGTACGACCAGCGCTTCGCCAACGCCGACCTGCGCAAGGCCATCTCCATGTCGATCAACCGCGAGCAGATCGCCAAGGTCATCTTCAACGACACCTACGTGCCCTCCACCTCGTTCTCCTCGCCGGCCATCACCGGCTACGAGGCGGACACCTGCGGGGAGGCCTGCACGTACGACCCGGCCAAGGCCAAGGACCTGCTGGCCAAGGCCGGCGGCTTCAGCGGCCCGCTCACGCTGACCTACAACTCTGACGGCGGGCACAAGGACTGGTCCGAGGCGGTGTGCAACAGCATCAAGTCGAGCATCGGCATCGACTGCGTGGCCACCCCGACGCCGACCTTCAGCGTCCTGCGCCAGTCCATCAACGCCAAGCAGATGTCCGGCCTGTTCCGGTCCGCGTGGTCCTACGACTTCCCGAACCTGGAGAACGGCCTCAGCCCGCTGTACTCCACCACCGGCTCGGCGAACGACTCGAAGTACAGCAACCCCGAGTTCGACGCGGCCCTGCTGAAGGCGGCTGCCATCAGCGACACCGCGGAGTCGAACAAGGCGTTCATCGAGGCCGAGAAGATGCTGGTCGCGGACCTGCCGGCGATCCCGCTGTGGAGCGTCACGCAGAAGGCGGGCTACTCTGAGCGCCTGAGCAACGCCAAGCTGTCCTACACCCTCGAGCTCGACCTGACGCAGGTCAGGGTCAACAGCTGACACCCGCCACAGGCCGGCTCACCCTGCTGGGTGGCCGGCCTGTGGTGCGCGTGGCCAGTCAGAGCCAACTCGGAGATCCCCATGGGCCGCTACATCCTTCGACGTCTGCTGCAGATGATCCCGGTGTTCCTGGGCACGACGTTCCTCATCTACTGCCTCGTCTACGCAGTGCCCGGTGACCCCTTCGCCGGCAAGTGCGGCCAGCGGGCCTGCCCGCAGTCGTTCATCAACGAGATGACCGAGAAGTACAACCTGAACGACAACATCTTCGTCCAGTACTTCAAGTACCTGGGCAACCTGTTGCAGGGTGACTTCGGCAGCACCTTCTCGGGCGTGCCGATCAGCCAGATCATCTCGACCTCGTACCCGATCACCATCCGGCTGGCGCTGCTGGCGCTGGTCATCGAGATCGTGATCGGCATCGCGGCCGGCGTGCTCACCGGCCTGGGCCGCAAGGGCTTCTTCGACAACCTGGTGCTCATCTCCACCCTGCTGCTGATCTCGCTGCCGGTGTTCGTCACCGGCTTCGTGCTGCAGTACCTGCTGGGCGTCAAGTGGGGCGTGGTCAACCCGACCGTCTCGCCGAAGGCCCCGTGGAACGAGCTGATCATGCCGGCCTTCGTGCTGGCGAGCCTCTCGCTGGCCTACGCCACCCGCATCACCCGCACCTCGATCGTGGAGAACCGCCGGGCGGACTACGTGCGCACCGCCGTCGCCAAGGGCCTGCCCCAGCGCCGGGTGATCGGCGTGCACCTGCTGCGCAACTCGCTGATCCCGGTGGTGACGTTCTTCGGCACCGATTTCGGCGCGCTGATGGGCGGTGCCATCGTCACCGAGGGCATCTTCAACATCAACGGCATCGGCCGCCAGGTCTACCGCGCCATCCAGGTCAAGGAGGGCGCCACGGTGACCGGCCTGGTGGTGGTGCTGGTGCTGGTGTACCTGCTGATGAGCCTGCTGGTGGACGTGCTGTACGGACTACTCGACCCAAGGATCCGTTATGAGTGAACCCCAGCTCGGCGCCAGCCAGGTGGGCACGGGCGCCGCCCCCGCCGACCCCCAGCCGACGGGCAAGGACGCGGCCGGCACGGCGCCGGTGGAACGGGTGGGCAGCCTGGGCTCCGACGCCTGGCGCGACCTGCGCCGCAGCCCGCTGTTCCTGGTCTCCGCGGTGATCATCCTGGTGATGCTGCTGATGTCGCTGTGGCCGGGGTTGTTCACCAACGTCGACCCGCAGGCGGCCGACCTGAGCCAGAGCAACCTGGGCCCGTCCTCGGCGCACTGGTTCGGCACCGACGTGCAGGGCCACGACGTGCTGGCGCGCTGCATCTACGGTGCGCGGTACTCGCTGATCGTGGGCGTGCTGGCCACCCTGGGGACCACCCTGGTGGGCGTGGCGGTGGGCATCGTGGCGGCCTACTACGGCGGCTGGCTCGACGCCCTGCTCTCCCGGATCGCCGACATCTTCCTGGGCATCCCCTTCGTGCTCGGCGCCATCGTGGTGCTCACCACGTTCACGGTGTCCTCCACCGTGGGCATCGTGGCGCTGGTGATCGGGTCGTTGATCCTGCTCGGCTGGCCGGTGCCCACCCGCGTGATGCGCTCGTCGATGATGCAGGCCAAGCAGGCCGACTACGTGGTGGCCGCCCGCTCCATGGGCGCCGGCACCAGGCGGATCATCTTCCGCCACCTGCTGCCCAACTGCCTGGCCCCGACGCTGGTGTACGCCACCATCTCCCTGGGTGCGTTCATCGGTGCGGAGGCCACCCTGTCCTACCTGGGCATCGGCCTGCACGCCCCCGTCGTCTCCTGGGGCGTGATGATCAGCGACGCCCAGACCTACCTGCGCACGGCTCCCTTCGCCCTGCTCTTCCCGGCCGGCTTCCTGTCCATCACCGTGCTCGCCTTCGTGATGCTCGGTGACGCGGTGCGCCAGGCCCTCGACCCGAAGCTCCGTTAGGAGAGTCGTGTTCTTCCACCGCAAGCGCCCCGACCAGGGCACCCCCGACCCGACTGCCACCGAGCCGACCAACACCGGGCCGGCCGCCACCGCGGCAGGCACCTCCTCGGTCACCTCCGGCAAGGCCACGGCTGCCCCGGGCACCAGCGCGGTGCCCGGCTCGACCGCTGCCGACCCGCTGCACCCGTACCTGCCCGACGGCACCTTCCGCTCCCCGGCCCTGCTGGAGGTGGACGACCTGCACGTGGAGTTCCGCACCCGCGACGGCGTGGCCAAGGTGCTCAACGGCGTGTCCTACGACGTCCGGTCGGGGGAGACCCTCGCGGTGCTCGGCGAGTCCGGCTCGGGCAAGAGCGTCACCGCACAGACGGTGATGGGCATCCTGGACCAGCCACCGGGTGCCATCACCGGCGGCCAGGTGCGGTTCAAGGGCGAGGACCTGCTGGCCATGACCGACGAGCAGCGCCGCCTCATCCGCGGTGAGGGCATCGCGATGGTCTTCCAGGACGCCCTGTCCGCCCTCAACCCGGTGTTCAGCGTCGGCTTCCAGATCGCCGAGCAGTTCCGGGTGCGGCGCGGGATGAGCCGCAAGGACGCCACGGCCCGCGCCGTGGAGCTGCTGGACCAGGTGAAGATCCCCAACGCCAAGGGGCGCGTGAAGGAGTACCCGCACCAGTTCTCCGGCGGGATGCGCCAGCGGGTGATGATCGCGATGTCGCTGGCCCTGGACCCCGAGCTGCTCATCGCCGACGAGCCCACCACCGCCCTGGACGTCACCGTGCAGGCCCAGATCATGGACCTGCTCAAGGAGATCCAGGCCGAGCGCCAGATGGGGCTCATCCTCATCACCCACGACCTCGGCGTGGTCGCCGACGTCGCCGACAAGATCGCGGTGATGTACGCCGGGCGCATCGTGGAGCAGGCGGAGGTGCACGACCTCTACGCCAACCCCTGCCACCCGTACACCGTGTCGCTGCTGGAGTCGATCCCGCGGGTCGACCTCAAGGGCCAGAAGCTGCGGAGCATCGCCGGGCTGCCACCGAACCTGATGCGTGTCCCGCCGGGCTGCGCGTTCCACCCGCGCTGCCCGATGGCGCAGGACGTGTGCACCCGGCAGGTTCCCCCGCTGATCACCCTGGGCGAGGTGCGCTCGAGCGCGTGCCTGTTCGCCGACGACCTCTACCAGGGCAAGGACGTGGTCCACCATGGCTGACCTGACCAAGCCCGCCAGCTCCGGCACGCCGCTGCTGGAGGTGCGCGACCTCGTCAAGCACTACCCGGTCACCCAGGGCGTGCTGCTCAAGCGAGCGGTGGGCCAGGTGCACGCCGTCGACGGTGTGAGCTTCACCCTGGACCACGGCGAGACCCTGGGCGTGGTGGGGGAGTCCGGCTGCGGCAAGTCCACCCTGGCCAAGGTGCTCATGCGGCTGGAGCCGGCCACCGCCGGCGAGGTGCTCTTCGAGGGCGAGGACATCCTCAAGCTCTCCGGCGCCGGCCTGCGGCGGATGCGGCGCAAGGTGCAGATGGTCTTCCAGGACCCCTACACCTCGCTCAACCCCCGCATGACGGTGGGCGACATCATCGGCGAGCCCTTCGAGATCCACCCCGAGGTGGCCCCGAAGAGCTCGCGCCGCAAGGCCGTGCAGGACCTGCTGGACGTGGTGGGCCTCAACCCGGAGTACATCAACCGCTACCCGCACCAGTTCTCCGGCGGCCAGCGCCAGCGCATCGGCATCGCCCGCTCGCTGGCGCTCAAGCCGGACCTGATCATCTGTGACGAGCCGGTCTCTGCGCTGGACGTCTCCATCCAGGCGCAGGTGATGAACCTGCTGGGCGACCTCAAGCACGACTTCGGGCTGTCCTACCTGTTCATCGCCCACGACCTCTCCGTGGTGCGGCACCTCTCCGACCGCGTGGCGGTGATGTACCTGGGCAAGATCGCCGAGGTCGGCACGGACGCCGAGATCTACGAGCAGGCCTCGCACCCGTACACCCAGGCGCTGCTCTCGGCCGTGCCCGTGCCCGACCCCGCCGCGCGGGAGCGCAAGACGGTGATCCGGCTGGTGGGCGACCCACCCAGCCCGGTGAACCCGCCGTCGGGGTGTCGGTTCCGCACGCGCTGCTGGAAGGCCCAGGACATCTGCGCCACCGAGGTGCCGGCCCTGGTGGACCGCACCGGGCACCCCAGTGCCTGCCACTTCGCCGAGCCGCGCGCGGTGCTGCAGGACTGAGGGCTGTGGCCCTCGACACGTTGGGCGCCCGGGTCTTTGACGGGTCTGTCGGTAGCCGGAATGATGACCAGACTGCGACGGTTCACCGCGCCGTCCGTGACCGAGGAGTCGACTGTGAGCAGCGCGGAAGCCCGTGGCTGAGCCCGCCGGAACCTACTACCTGGCCGGTCTGGACCTGCGCGGCCGCCGCGTGGTCGTCGTCGGTGCCGGGACGGTGGCTCAGCGTCGCCTCGTCCGGTTGCTGGCCGTGGACGCCGACGTGGTGGTGGTGGCGCCGGCAGCCACTCCGACGGTGCAGGCGATGGCCGACACCGGCCAGCTGCGCTGGGAGCGCAGGAGCTTCCAGGTCAGCGACCTGGACGACGCCTGGTACGTGCTGGCCTGCACCGACGAGCCTGCGGTGAACGCGGCCGTGGTGGCGGAGTCGGAGCGGCGGCGGGTGTTCTGCGTCCGGGCGGACGACGCCGCCCGTGGCTCCGCCGTCACCCCAGCGACCACCGAGCACGACGGGCTGATGGTCGGGGTGCTCTCCGGCGGGCACCCGCGCCGCTCCTCGGCCGCGGTGTCGGCCATCCGGCGGGCGCTGCAGCGGGGCATGCTCACCGAGACCGCGCCGGAACGCCCCGTCGGCGTGGCGCTGGTGGGCAGCGGTCCGGGCGACCCCGAGCTGCTCACCGTGCGCGGCCGACGGCTGCTGGGGCAGGCGGACGTGGTGGTCACCGACCGGCTCGGGGCCACCGACCTGTTGCAGGAGCTGGGGGCGGACGTCGAGGTGATCGACGCGGCCAAGGTGCCCTACGGGCGGGCCATGGCCCAGGAGGACATCAACGCCGTGCTGATCGACCGGGCGCGGGCGGGCAAGTTCGTGGTCCGGCTCAAGGGCGGCGATCCCTACCTGTTCGGCCGCGGCTACGAGGAGCTGCTCGCGTGCACCGAGGCCGGCGTGCCGGTGACGGTGGTGCCCGGCCTCACCAGCGCGTTCGCGGTTCCTGCCGCCGCCGGCGTGCCGGTCACCCACCGGGGGGTCGCGCACGAGGTGGTGGTGGTCTCCGGGCACGTGGCGCCGGACGATCCGCGCAGCCTGGTGGACTGGCCGGCGCTGGGCCGGCTGAGCGGCACGCTGGTGCTGCTCATGGCGGTGAAGCGGCTGGCGCAGTTCGCCGAGGTGCTGATGGCCCACGGCCGCGCCGGCGACACCCCGGTGCGGATCATCCAGGAGGGCACCACCCGCACCGAGCGGGTGGTGTGCACCAGCCTGGCCCGCGCGGCCACCGACGCTCGCGACATCCGCCCCCCGGCGATAATTGTGATCGGTGCGGTTGCGGGCCTGGGCGGTGGCGGCGATGTCTGAGTCCGCCCCGCCGGTCACCGGCCCCGTCGCCGCCGAGGAGCAGCCGCAGCGCCCGCTCGCCACCTCGGTCTTCGGCCTGGCCATCGTCATCCTCGGCGCCGTGCAGCTGATGCTCGTGCTCGACGGCAGCATCGTGAACATCGCGCTGCCGCACCTGCAGGACGACCCCGCCATCCGGCTCTCCGACGCCAACCTGTCCTGGGTGGTCAACGGCTACGCGCTGGCCTTCGGCGGCCTGCTGCTGCTGGGCGGGCGCTCCGGCGACGCGCTGGGCCGGCGGCGGATGTTCATCGTCGGCATCGCGGTGTTCACCCTGGCCTCGCTGCTGGGCGCCTGCGCGTGGAGCGAGTGGTCGATGATCGCCGCCCGGGTCCTGCAGGGCGCCGGGGCCGCGGTGGCCTCGCCCACCGCGCTGGCGCTGGTGTCCACCACCTTCGCGCCGGGGCCGGTGCGCAACAAGGCGTTCGGCGTCTACGCCGCGATGACCGGGGTGGGCTCGGCCGCAGGACTGCTGCTGGGTGGAGTGCTCACCGACATCTCCTGGCGGTGGACGTTCTTCATCAACGTGCCGGTGGGCCTGCTGGTGCTGGTGCTCGCTCCGCGAGCGCTGCCGACCACTCGCCCCGACCGGTCCAGCTTCGACCTGCGTGGCGCGATCACCGCCACCGCCGGCTTCTCCGCGCTGGTCTACGGGTTCACCGCCGGCGGCAGCGGCTGGCCGTGGATCGTGGCGGGAGTGGTGCTGGTGGCGGTCTTCGTGGTGCTGGAGGCCCGCACGGAGAACCCGTTGGTGCCGCTGCGGCTGTTCACCGACAAGGACCGCGCGGTCACCTACCTGGCCACCTTCATCACCGGTGCCTCGCTGTTCGCCATGGCGTACTTCCTCAGCCGCTACGTGCAGGAGGTGCTGGGCTACTCGGCCCTGAAGACCGGTATCGCCTTCCTGCCGTTCGCCGTCGCCTCCGGCCTGGCCTCACAGCTGACCTCGGCGCTCACCTCACGGGTGAGTCCCCGGTGGATCATCGGGCCGGGCTCGGTGGTGATGGCCATCGGGTTCGCCTGGGCGTCACGCATGCCGGTGGACGCAGGCTACGTGCGCGACCTGCTCGGGCCGATGATCCTCATCGCCGCCGGCTTCAGCCTGATGATGATCCCGCTGACCATGTCGGCGGTGACGCGGGTGGACACCCGCGACGCCGGGGCCGCCTCGGCCGTGGTCAACGTGGTGCAGCAGATGGGTGGGGCGATCGGGCTGGCGGTGCTGGTGCTGGTCTCCACCCGGGTGACCGACGGCGCCGGCACCGAGCGCGTTCCGGCCCTGGCCGAGGGTTTCGGCGCCGCGTTCCTCACCTGCTCCGGGTTCGTGCTGGTGGCCGGCCTGCTCTCCGTGGTCGGCCTGCGCACCACCCACCACGACCTCGAGTAGCAACGAGCCCGCCCCCGGTCGGTGACCGGGGGCGGGCTCGTCGCAGCGGGCGCGGGTGCTACTCGTCGAAGCCCATCATCTTGCGGGAGGCCTTGGCGCTGGCCTCCACCATGGGGCCGCGGGGGAAGCCGAGGCGCTTCTTCGCGTTGGTGAAGTTGGCCTCGCCACCGGCGACCCACACCGGGCCCTCGGTGATGCGGGCCAGGCCCTCGGCGGCCACGTCGGCCGGGGCGGCCACGTCCAGACCGGGCAGGTCCATCTTCAGGCCGTGACGCTCCATGGACGGGGTGCGGGTGACACCCAGCACCAGGTGCAGCACGTCCACGTCGTGAGCCTTGAGCTCCAGCCACAGGCCCTCGGCGAAGACCCGGCTGAACGCCTTGGCGGCGGCGTAGATGCCGATCATCTCGGTGCCGAGGTAGCCGGCCATCGAGCCGAGCAGGATGATGCCGCCGCGGCCGCGCTCCTTCATCAGGGCGCCGAAGTGCTGGGATAGCTCGAGCTGGCGGGTGATGTTGAGGTCGATGACCTCCTGGACCTTGGTGAGGTCGGCAGTGACGAACTCGTTGGCGTAGGTGTTGGCGCCGGCGTTGAAGATGAACAGGCCGACCTCGAGCGGGTCGGTGACGGCGCGGATCTGCTCCACCGCGCCGGGGGCGATGAGGTCGACCGAGAGGGTGCGCACCTCCACGCCCAGGGCGCGGACCTTCTCCGCGGTCTCCTCCAGCGGGCCGGGCTTGCGGGCCAGCAGGACGAGGTTGATCCCCGCGGCGGCGAGCTGCTCGGCAAAGGAGGATCCGACGCCTTCCGAGCCGCCTGCGATGACTGCCCAGGGTCCGTACTTGGCTGCGTCGATGGTGCTTGTGTCGGTCACCGTGCTCCTCGGGTGGTGTCGGGATGTGCCGTCGCTGTGCGGCGCGTGCTCGAGCCGGCCGGGCGTGCTGCCCGCGGCACCGAGCGATGGTCTCGCACCTGACGGTAGGGCCGGGGGCGGTGATGTCGGACGCGCGTCTCACTGGATGGGAGAGGAGGACAGCGGGTCGGTGGCGCCTCCGAGTGTGGGGTGCAGCACAGAAAGTCTTACTCAGCGGAACTGCAGCGCGCGGCGGCACCCGACACCTGTCGATGATTGTCGTCACAGGGGAGCGGGTCGGTGCAGCGCAGCGGCTCGAGGAGTGGGGAGGGGGTGGGTCAGTGGCCAGGATCGCCGTGATGCGTGCGCCGGCAGAGCCGAGCTCGGTGCTGCAGCACACCAAGTACCGACGGATGCTCAGGGCGGCGTCGGAGCTGGGTACGGAGAAGGAGCTCGAGCGCGTCCAGATGACGGAGGTCGCGCGGCGGGCTGGGGTGGCCATCGGCACCCTGTACCGCTACTTCCCGTCCAAGAACCACCTGTTCGTGGCGGTGATGGCGGGCCAGATCGAGCGGATGAACGAGGCCCCGCAGCTGGACGAGAGCAACGACCCCGCGGAGCGGGTGGCTCGCATGCTGGTGCGCTCGCTGCGGGCGCTGATGAGCCAGCCGATGCTGGCCTCGTCGATGATCCAGGCGGTGATCACCACCGGCCCGGCCGTGGTGACCGACGTGGACAAGATCGATCACGAGTTCCGGCGCGCGCTCCTCTCGGCCGCGCACCTGAAGGAGCCGAACCAGGAGCAGCTCGCCCTCGTGCGGATGGTGAACCAGCAGTGGTACGGAGTGGTCCGGGCCAGCCTCAGCGGTCAGCTGGACGCCGCCCAGGCGGAGGAGGACCTGCGCAACGGCTGCCGGCTGCTGCTCGCCTCGCTGCGAGTGCCGGAGCTGGCGGGACAGGGACGCTAGCGCGTCGAGACCACCCCGTCGGCGTGCGGCGCCCGGTACTCACCTCGGGCGGTCTCGGGCTGCGCGGGCTTGGTCTCCCGCAGGAAGGTGTCGATGATCTCGACGACCTCCTGCGGCGCCTCGACGTGCGGGAAGTGGCCGATGCCGGGCAGCACCGCCAGCCGCGAGCTGGGCATCGCCTCGTGCGTGGCCACTCCGTGCGACAGCGGGATGATCGGGTCGTGGTCGCCCCAGATCAGCTGCATGGGCAGCCGGGCGCTGAGGTAGAGCCGGCTGGTGGCGCTCACCGCCTGACCACCGGGGTCCACCACCGAGCGCAGGATGCGCAGGAACGCCCGCCGGGACGGGCCGTCGGCCAGCGACGCGTACGCGCTCCACATCTCCTCGACCGCGCCGGCGCGCAGCCCCCGGCGTCCCAGCCAGCCGCGGATCGTGTTGCCGGCGTCGCGGACGAACGGCGGGGCCAGCAGCGGCAGCACCAGCTCCGAGCCCGGCGTGGACAGCACCCGCAGCGTCCAGCTGACCTCCCGGCCCAGGCCACCGCTGGAGATGAGCACCAGGCGCTCGCAGCGCTCGGGGTACTGGTAGGCCATCTGCAGCGCCACCCCGCCGCCGAGGGACTGCCCGATCACGGTGACCCGGTCGATGTCCAGCGCGTCGAGCAGGTCACGCAGCGTGGCGGCGTACGCACCCAGGGAGTAGTCGCCGCGCGGCTTGTCTGACTCACCGTGCCCGGGCATGTCCGGGGCCACCACCCGGTAGCGCTTGCTCAGCTCGGGAATCAGGTACCGCCAGGTCGCCGAGCTGCCGGCCATGCCGTGCACCAGCAGGAGCGTCTCGCCGGTACCGGCCATCCGGTAGGCGAGGCGGTCGCCGTGCAGGTCGTGGAACATCAGCTGGGTCATGGTGGTCCAGTATTGACCACGAGCCGCACCGGTGCACGTCTGTGCACTGGCGCGGCTCGGGCGGTGCAAGCGGTGGTGCCGGCTCGGCGGAGCGCTCAGCCGGTGACCTCGCGCCGGATGATCTTGCCGGTCGCGTTGCGCGGCAAGGCATCCGTGGTGATCCGGTAGCGCACCGGGCGCTTGTAGTAGGCCAGGTGCTCCTCGGCGTAGGTGCGCAGCTGGTCCTCGGTCACCTGGTTCGCCGGATCGGTGACCACCACGGCGGCCACCTCCTGGCCCAGGTCGGCGTGCGGAACGCCGTAGACCACGCACTCCACCACGCCCGGGCACTCGTCGAGGGACTGCTCGACCTCCACGGGGTAGACGTTCTCGCCGCCGCGCAGGATGAGGTCCGACCGGCGGGTGGTCAGCCGCAGCATGCCGTTCTCGAACACGCCGATGTCGCCCGTCCGCAGCCAGCGACCGGAGTCGATGGCCTGGGCGGTGGCCTCGGGGTTGTTCCAGTAGCCGAGCATGACGAACGGGCTGCGGACGCACACCTCGCCCTCCTCGCCGTCGGGCAGGCGGTCGCCGAAGGGGTCGCGGATCTCCAGCGCCACGGTCACGATCGGCCGACCCAGGGTTCCCGGGTTGGCGGCCAGGTCCGCGGCGGTGGCCACGGTGGCGGCAGTGCTGCTCTCCGTCATGCCGTAGCTGTCCACCAGGGCGTCCTTGGCGAACGGCACGTGCTTGCGCAGCTTGTCCTTGAGCGCGATGGAGGACGGCGCGGAGGCCAGCGCGAACGCGGTGAGCGAGGAGGTGTCGTACTTGGTGAAGTCACCCTGCTCGAGCAGCCGGCTGGCCATGGTGGGCACCGCGCCCCAGTTGGTGACGCGCTCGCGCTCGATGAGCGAGAGCACCCGGTCCACGTCGAAGGCGCCCTGGTACATGACCACCACGCTGCCCGTGCCCAGCCGCGGCACGGCCAGGTTGTGCAGGCTCGCGATGTGGAACAGCGGCGAGGTGAGCAGGTAGCGCAGCGGCTCCGGCCCGGTCTGGCCGAAGGCGGCGAGGAGGGCGTCGTTGAGCTGGTGGTAGCTGACCACGGCCAGCAGGTTGCGCTGGGAGTGCACCACGCCCTTGGGTCGTCCGCTGGTGCCGCTGGTGTAGAGGATGACGGCGGGGTCGTCCTCGTCCAGCTCCACCACGGGTGCGACGGCGTCGGGGTGCGCGGCGGCCAGGCGCGGCACGTCGTCCTCCAGGCCGAGCACCGGCAGCGGGGGGAGGGACACGGCGGCCTGCTCCAGCAGCGGCGCGCGCTTGCGGTCCACCAGGATCACGGTGGGCTCGCTGTGCCCGATGGCGAAGGTGATCTCCGGCGGGGTCCACCAGGCGTTGAAGCCCACGGCGATCGCCCCGAGGCTGGCCACCGCCCAGAACGCCTCCACCCACTCCGGAGAGTTGGCGCCCAGGATGGCCACCCGGTCGCCCTTGCCCACGCCGTAGGTGTCGGCCAGCTCCTGGGCCAGGGACCGCACCGCTGCGCCGTGCTCGGCGAAGGAGACGTGTCGGTCCTCGGTGACCAGGTAGTCGCGCTCGCCGTAGCTCTCGGCCTGGGCCAGTAGCTCGGGAAGGGACCGGTTGCGGGTGGTGATCACGGGCATCCGGGTGCCGAGCACGTCCTCCTCGGCGATCTCGAAGGGTCCGCCGGGACCGGTGAGCTTGCCCATCACCTGTGCCACGTAGGCCTGCAGGTCAGCTGGAGCGGTCATCACACACACCTTATCGTCGTGCCTGTGTGCGCCAGGGCACACCGGGTTGCCAGCCGCACCGTGCCACAGCGTCCGGGGCGCAGCGGTGGTGGTTCCAGTCACCGAGACGGCCGCGGGCGTCGGGGTTCACCGTGCCGCGGGGGCGTCCTCGGCCGCGGCGGGGTGGGTGGCGACGTAGCGGGCCGGGTACTCGCCGCCGCCGTGCACGGCCAGGTCGGCACCGGTGACGTAGTCGGAGAGGTCCCCGGCGAGGTAGAGGCACGCGCGGGCCACGTCGGCAGGCACCGCCATGCGCTGCATCGGGATGGTCCGCGCCACTGCGGCACCGCCGTCGGCGCCGTAGACCTCCGCCGCGGCCTCGGTGCGGATGAGCCCGGTGGTGACGTGGTTGACGCGGACCTTGGGCGCCCACTCCAGCGCCAGCGCGCGGCTGAGCACCAGCAGGCCGGCCTTGGCCGCGGAGTAGGCGGCGGTGCCCGGCTGCGGGTCGTGGGCGGAGACGCTGCCGATGTTGATGATGGTGCCGCCGCTGTCCTGGCCCTGCATCACCCGGTTGGCGGCCTGGGCGGCGTAGAACGGCGCCAGCAGGTTCAGCGCCACGATCTTCTCCACGAAGCGCGGGGAGACGGTGGCGGCATCAGCGTCGGGCGAGCCGCCGGCGTTGTTCACCAGCACGTCCACGCGGCCGAGCTGGTCCACCGCGTGCGCCAGCAGGGCGTCCACGGCAGCAGGGTCGCGCACGTCGGTGGCCAGGAAGAGCGCCTCGCGGCCGTCCGCGGCGGGCAGCGTCTCCGGTGCGGAGCGGCCGCACACCAGCACCTGGGCGCCTGCGGCCAGGAAGGTCTCGGCGATGGTGCGCCCGATGCCCTTGGTGCCACCGGTGACCACCACGCTGCGGCCGCTGAAGTCCAGGGGGTTGCTCAGAGTCATGCGGGAACCCTAACAAGCGCTTGGTCAGACGACCCTGACCGAGCGCGCCGGCGCGCTGTGGCAGGCTGGCCGCCGTTGGTCGGCAGGGGGAGGACACGCGTGGAGCGGCACGAGGCAGCCGGTGAGGCAGCCGACGATGCAGCAGCCATCGTCGCTGACACCGAGCACGCGGCGCCCACCTCGGACCACGTGTGGACGCTGCCCAACGCGCTGAGCACGCTGCGCCTGCTCGGGGTCCCCCTGTTCCTGTACCTGCTGCTGGGCCCGCAGGCCGACGGCTGGGCCATCGTGGTGCTGATGGTCAGCGGCGCCACCGACTACCTCGACGGCAAGCTCGCCCGGGTGCTCAACCAGACGAGCAAGCTCGGCGCCCTGCTGGATCCCGCCGCGGACCGCCTGTACGTGCTGTCCACCCTCTTCGCCTTCGTGGTGCGCGACGTGGTGCCCTGGTGGGTGGCGGCGCTCATCGTCGGGCGTGACCTGGTGCTGCTGTGCACGGTGCCGGCGCTGCGCAGCCGGGGGCTGACCGTGCTGCCGGTGCACTACCTGGGCAAGGCCGCCACCTTCTGCCTGCTCTACGCCTTCCCCGGGCTGCTCATCGCCCAGATGGACTCCTGGCTGGCCACCGTGCTGGGGCCACTGGCCTACGCGCTGACCGTCTGGGGCACCGCGATGTACCTGTGGGCCGGGGTGCTCTACCTGGTGCAGCTGCGGCTGGTGCTGCGCGAGCTGCCGCGGGTGCCCTGGACCTGGCGTCCATGAGCGGTCCGCGCTTCCCGGTCCCGTCGCTGCTCGCCGCCCTGCAGACCGACCACCTCGACCCCGGCTACGCCGCTGCCGCCCAGCAGCCGCGCGGGCAAGGACGTCGCCGGACCTGGTTGGCGGGCGGTGCCGTGCTGGTGGGGCTGGTGCTGGGCGTGGGGGCGGCTGAGGCGACCTCCAGCGCCCCGGACGCCGACGTGGTCCGCACCGGGCTGGCCGCCGACGTCCGCCAGGCGCGCACCACGCAGCAGGAGCTCACCCAGCGCGAGGCTGCGCTGTCGGCGCAGGCGGAGGCAGCCCGCCGCAGCGCGCTGACCGGCAACGCCGAGGGCCGCGCCGCCCTGGACCAGCTCAGCGCCCTGTCCACCGCGGCCGGCGCGACCGCGGTGGTCGGCCCCGGCCTGGAGATCACCCTGGACGACGCCGAGGCCGGCAACGGCGCCCTGTCGCGCGGCAGCGTCCTCGACCGCGACGTGCAGCAGGTGGTCAACGCCCTGTGGGCCTCGGGAGCCGAGGCGGTCGCCGTGGGCGGGGTGCGGCTGGACCCGCGCTCCACCATCCGCCAGGCGGGCGGGGCGATGCTGGTGAACAACCAGCCGGTGCCCGCGCCCTACACCGTGGCGGCGGTGGGCCGGCCCAACGCGCTGCAGACCGGCTTCGTGGTCAGCGACGCCTACCGGGCGATGTCGGCGGTGTCCCGGTCCTACGGCACCCGCTTCGACGTCCGCGCCGCCGAGTCCCTGCAGCTGCCCGCCGCCACCCCGGTGGAGCCCCGCTTCGCGATCCCGCAGGTGCCCCGATGATCGCCGTGCTGGCGCTGGTCGCCGGCGTGGTGCTGGGCCTGGTGCTGCAGCCGGAGGTCCCCGACCTGTTCCAGCCCTACCTGCCCATCGCCGTCATCGCCGCGCTGGACGCGGTGTTCGGCGGGCTGCGCGCACGACTGGCCAAGATCTTCGACGCCAAGGTGTTCGTGGTGTCGTTCGTGTTCAACGTGGTGGTCGCCGCGCTGATCGTGGCCCTGGGCGACCAGCTGGGGGTGGGCACGCAGCTGTCCACCGCCGTGGTGGTGGTGCTGGGCATCCGGATCTTCGGCAACGCCGCAGCCATTCGACGCAGCGTGTTCGGGGTCTGAGCCGTGCCCGAGGCGCCGGAGGTGCCCGACGCGGCCGACACGGCCGAGACGGCCGACGCGAGCCCGGCCGCAGAGCCGCCCAGCCCGGTGGTGCCGCGGCGCACCCGGGTGCTGTCCTCGGTGCTGGTCTGCGCGCTCTGCGCCGGGCTGGGCCTGGCCATCGCCACCCAGGTGCGCGACACCGCCTCCGGCGACTCGCTGGACACCGCCCGCCCCAGCGACCTGGTGGTCCTGCTCGACACGTTGCACCAGCGCGAGGCCACCCTGCGCGGGGAGATCACCCAGCTGCAGGACAGCATCGCCGCGCAGCAGAGCTTCGGGCAGGGCTCGGCGTCGGCGCTGGCCGAGGCCCGGGCCAGGGCGCAGGCGCTGGCGGTGCTGGTGGGCACCGCCGCAGCCAGCGGCCCCGGAGTGGTGCTCACGGTGCGCGACCCCCAGGCCCGGGTGGGTCCGGAGGTCCTGCTGGACGTGGTGCAGGAGCTGCGGGCGGCGGGGGCCGAGGCCATCCAGGTGAGCGGCGCCGACGGCGGCGCGGTGCGGGTGGGCATGGACACCGCCGTCACCGGCACCGCCGGTGCGCTGCGGGTGGACGGCAGCACGCTGAGCGCGCCCTACCGGGTCACGGCCATCGGCGACGCGCCCACCCTGGCCGCGGCGCTGAACATCCCTGGTGGGGTGATCGACACCGTCGCCCGGGCCGGGGGAGGCGTGGCGGTGGAGCAGCCGCCCCAGGTGCTGGTGGACGCCCTGCGCACGCCCAAGGTCGCGCAGCACGCCCGCCCGGCCGGTCGGTGAGCCGCGCGGGCCGGCGGCAAGGGCCCCGCCCTCCTGGTGGCGGGAACCCCTGGGCGCGCAGGTAATCTGGCCATCGGTGCGGGGTGCAGCCCAGGCCCGTCCGTCCCCGGTCCCCGGAAGCAGGAGTCGATCGCCAGTGTCCGATGAGCAGGTACCGACCGATCGTCGCTACACCGCCGAGCACGAGTGGGTGCTGCGCACCGGCGACACCACCGCCCGCGTCGGCATCACCGACTTCGCACAGGCCCAGCTGGGTGACGTGGTCTTCGTGCAGCTGCCCGACGTGGGCTCCGAGCACGCCGCCGGCACCGCGATCGGCGAGATCGAGTCCACCAAGAGCGTCTCCGACGTCTTCACCCCGCTGACCGGCACCGTCTCCGCGCGCAACGACGCGCTGGACGAGGACACCGCGGTGGTCAACACCGATCCCTACGGGGCCGGCTGGCTGGTGGACCTGGACGTGGCCACCGCCGCCGACCTGGACGAGGCGCTGGCCGCGATGCTGGACGCCGACGGCTACCGGGCGCTGACCTCCGGGGACTGAGCGCACCACGCTCGTCCCGCTCCCCAGGGAGGCGTCCAACCCGGACGCGCACCAGCGGAGCAGTCCCGGTGGTGGTGTCCACGGCAAGAGATCACGGTACGGTCAGTGCACGCTCCTCAGTCACTGGCGGGCCGCACACGAGAAGGAGAACAGGTGAGTCAGAGCAACGAGCCCGGCGAGCACGCGGCGGGATCGCCGGAAACCACCTCGGTGTTCCGCGCCGACTTCCTGGTCGAGATGGAGGGCGCGTCGGGCACCGGCTCGGCCGAGCCGTCGGTGGCC
Source organism: Rhodococcus sp. Z6_132 (assembly GCF_058133635.1). Lineage (NCBI taxonomy): Bacteria > Bacillati > Actinomycetota > Actinomycetes > Mycobacteriales > Nocardiaceae > Rhodococcus > Rhodococcus sp. Z6_132. The sequence goes on along the minus strand of NZ_JBYUNP010000002.1, from coordinate 1,176,359 downwards.
GGGCTCGACTCCCTGCCGGCCGGTTCCGCGTTGCTGGTGGTCAAGCGTGGCCCCAACGCCGGCTCTCGGTTCCTGCTCGACCAGCCGATGACCTCGGCCGGGCGCCACCCGGACAGCGACATCTTCCTCGACGACGTGACGGTCTCTCGCCGGCACGCCGAGTTCCGCCAGGACGGCAGCGACTTCGTGGTCGTCGACGTGGGCAGCCTGAACGGCACCTACGTCAACCGCGAGCCGGTGGACTCCGCGGTGCTGGCCAACGGCGACGAGGTGCAGATCGGCAAGTTCCGCCTGGTCTTCCTGGCCGGACCGCGCCACGCCGCAGACGCTGAGCAGTCAGCCGGCGCAGACGGACAGTGACCGCAGCCGGGCGCGCGCAGCGCGGGGGAGTGTCCATCGGAGTCGTCCTCGACGAGCTCCGGCCGGACTTCCCTGACGTCACCATCTCCAAGATCCGCTTCCTCGAGTCGGAGGGACTGGTCACCCCGCAGCGCACGCCGGCGGGGTACCGCCAGTTCTCGCGTGCCGACTGCGAGCGCCTGCGGTTCGTGCTCACTGCTCAGCGGGACCACTACCTGCCGCTGAAGGTGATCAAGGAGCAGCTCGACGCGATGGACAAGGGCATGGTGCCCGCGCACCCGCTGCGCTCCTCGCGCCCGCTGTCGCTGGCCGACGCCTCGGCCGGGGCCACCGACGCCCTGGTCCAGCGCGAGTCCGGCACGCACGAGGTGCGCATCACCCGTGAGGAGCTGCTGGCGCAGTCCGGCCTGGAGCCGGAGGTGCTGGACGAGCTGCAGCGTGGCGGCGTGCTGCGCACCGGGTCGGCCGGCTTCTACGACGCCGACTCCGTCGAGCTGGCCAAGGCCGCGCAGGCACTGGCTGCGCACGGCATCGAGCCGCGGCACCTGCGGGCCTTCCGGGCCTCGGCAGAGCGGGAGGCGGGACTGCTCGCGCAGGTCGCCGCCCCGGTGGCTCGCCAGCGTGACTCCGGGGCCAGCGCCCGCGCGGACGAGCTGGTTCGCGAGCTCACCTCGCTGTCGGTCACGGTGCACGCGATGTTGGTCAAGGTCGCCCTGCGCGACGCGCTGGGCCGTTAGCGCGCAAGACGTTTGGCGCTGTGGCCGATCAACGGACGGCCTCGGCCACGTGCGAGCGGCAAAGCCAAACCCGCCCGTGTAGCGTCAACACTGACGGTGAAACACGCTCCGGGCGTTGTCCCGCTGGAGCGAGAGAGTCAGTCGGAAGGCGGTCACGGTGGGTGAGATGCGGGTCGTCGGTATCCGGGTAGAGCTCCCGGCCAACCAGCCCATCCTGTTGCTGCGGGAGTCCGAGGGTGACCGCTACCTGCCCATCTGGATCGGTCAGGGCGAGGCTGCGGCCATCGCGCTCGAGCAGCAGGGGGTCAAGCCTGCGCGCCCCATGACCCACGACCTGATGAAGGACGTGATCGGCGCCCTGGGCCGCGAGCTGGAGCAGGTCCGGATCACCGACATCCAGGACGGCACCTACTTCGCCGAGCTGGTCTTCGACGGCGACCTGCACGTCTCGGCGCGACCGTCGGACTCGATCGCGCTGGCCCTGCGCAGCGGGGTGCCGATCCACGCCGACGAGGCCGTGCTCAGCGAGGCCGGCCTGCTCATCCCGGACGAGCAGGAGGACGAGGTGGAGAAGTTCAAGGAGTTCCTGGACTCGGTCTCCCCCGAGGACTTCGGCGCCGGCGACAGCTGAGCCCCTCCTGACAGGGCCGTCGGGTCTCGATTCGATCTCACCCTCAAGTCAAGGTTCACCCTGCCGCGCGTCGCGTTGACCCGGCTTTCGCCCACCCCTACCGTCAACGTGAATGACATCGGTGGGATTCACCCGCCGATGGACGTTGTCTGCTCTGGCCCGTTTCTCCGCGACGTGTCAGACTGGGCAAGCAAGTAGGGAGATTGTCCGTGGTAGATGGACCCGGCCTGATGGCCAGCGGTGGCGGGGACGGCCAGGACGGCCTGTTCCCTGACGACTCCCTGCCCGACGAGCTGGTCGGCTACCGCGTGCCCATCGCCTGCCAGATCGCCGGCATCACCTATCGCCAGCTGGACTACTGGGCCCGCACCTCCCTGGTGGTGCCCTCCATCCGCGGCGCGGCCGGCTCCGGCAGCCAGCGGTTGTACTCCTTCAAGGACATCCTGGTGCTCAAGGTGGTCAAGCGGCTGCTGGACACCGGGGTCTCCCTGCAGAACATCCGCGTCGCCGTCGACCACCTGCGTCGTCGTGGCGTGGCCGACCTGGCCAAGATCACGCTGTTCTCCGACGGCACCACCGTCTACGAGTGCACCTCCGCCGAGGAGGTCGTGGACCTGCTGCAGGGCGGTCAGGGCGTGTTCGGCATCGCCGTCAGCGGTGCGATGCGTGAGCTCAGCGGCACCATCGCCGACTTCCCCGCCGAGCGCGCCGACGGCGGCCAGGTGGAGTCCGCCCCCGAGGACGAGCTCGCCTCGCGCCGCAAGGATCGCGGCAGCCGCAAGACGGGCTAGACTTCCCCCGCGTCGACGTCGCGCGGGAGAGCTTCGGGTGCAGTGCCACGGCCACGGCCAACGGCTCGGCAACCCGGACGCCGAAGGAGCAGCACCTCCCCGTCAACCTCTCAGGCAGCCAGGACCGCGCGGGCTACGACGCCTCTGGAAAGCGGTGGTCAACCACCCGCCCACGGGGAAAGCCCGGCAGCGCTGCCGGGTGAATCTCTCAGGCGCCCCTGCGGGCACGACGACAGAGGGGGAGGGGTCCTGTGCTCGTGCTGCCCCTTGCCGGAGGTCCTCGTGAACCACTCGCTCGCCACCAACGGCGTCGCTGCCGTGCCACCCACCGCGGGGCTGGTTCCCCCGGCGCTGAGCCGGGCGGCGCGCACTTTCGCTGACCGTCACGTCGGCCCGGACGCCCCGTCGCTGGCCCGGATGCTCGAGGTCATCGGCGTGGAGTCCCTGGACGCCCTGGCCGCGGCCGCGGTGCCGGCCAGCATCCTGGAGCCCGCCGGCGCCGGCCTGCAGACCCTGCCCCCGGCGGCCTCGGAGCACGAGGCGCTGGCCGAGCTGGCCGAGCTGGCGCGACGCAACACGGTGACCACCTCGATGATCGGGCTGGGCTACCACGACACGCTCACCCCGCCGGTCATCCTGCGCAACGTGGTGGAGAACCCCGCCTGGTACACCGCGTACACGCCCTACCAGCCGGAGATCAGCCAGGGCCGGCTCGAGGCGCTGCTGAACTTCCAGACCATGGTCACCGACCTCACCGGCATGGAGCTGGCCAACTCCTCCATGCTGGACGAGGCCACCGCGGCCGCCGAGGCGATGACCCTGCTGCGTCGCGCGGGCAAGTCCCGCTCCCCGCGGTTCGTGGTGGACGCCGACGTGCTGCCACAGACCAAGGCGGTGCTGGCCACCCGCGCCGAGCCGCTGGGCATCGAGCTGGTCGAGGTGGACGCCGCCACCGCCGGGCTGCCGGACGGGGAGTTCTTCGGCGTGCTGCTGCAGCTGCCGGGTGCCTCCGGCCGGGTGCTCGACCACACCCCCCTGATCACCGCCGCGCACGAGCGGGGCGCGCTGGTGGCCGTGGCCGCCGACCTGCTGGCGCTGACCCTGCTCACCCCGCCCGGGGAGCAGGGGGCCGACGCCTGCCTGGGCACCAGCCAGCGCTTCGGCGTGCCGATGGGCTACGGCGGCCCGCACGCCGGCTACCTGGCCGTGCGCCAGGGGCTGGCCCGCCAGCTGCCCGGGCGCCTGGTCGGGGTGTCGCGCGACGCCGACGGAGCCTCGGCCTACCGGCTGGCGCTGCAGACGCGCGAGCAGCACATCCGTCGGGAGAAGGCCACCTCCAACATCTGCACCGCACAGGTGCTGCTGGCCGTGGTCGCCGCGATGTACGCCAGCTACCACGGTGCCGACGGGCTGCGGGCCATCGCCACCCGGGTGCACCGCTGCGCCACGGTGCTGGCCCAGGGCCTGCGCGCCGGCGGGGTGACCGTGGTGCACGAGGCGTTCTTCGACACCGTGCTGGCCCAGGTGCCCGGCACCGCCGACGCGGTGGTGGCCGCCGCCCGCACGGCCGGCATCACGCTGCGCCGGGTGGACGCCGACCACGTGGGCATCGCCTGTGACGAGGCCACCACCCCCCAGCACCTGGTCGCGGTGCTGCGCGCCTTCGGCGTGGACGCGCCCGACCTGGCCGGGCTGGACGCCGTCGCGGTGGACGCGCTGCCCGCCGGGCTGCTGCGCACCAGCGAGTACCTCACCCACCCGGCGTTCACCAGCTACCACTCCGAGACGGCGATGCTGCGCTACCTGCGCGAGCTCTCCGACAAGGACGTGGCCCTGGACCGCAGCATGATCCCGCTGGGCAGCTGCACCATGAAGCTCAACGCCACCGCGGAGATGGAGCCGATCACCTGGCCGGAGTTCTCCCGCCTGCACCCCTTCGCGCCGCAGTCCGACGCGGCGGGGCTGCTGGAGATCGTCCGCCAGCTGGAGCAGTGGCTGGTGGACATCACCGGCTACGACGCCGTCAGCCTGCAGCCCAACGCGGGCAGCCAGGGTGAGTACGCCGGCCTGCTGGCCATCCGGGCCTATCACCACAGCCGCGGCGAGACGCAGCGCGACGTCTGCCTGATCCCGTCCTCGGCGCACGGCACCAACGCCGCCTCGGCGGTGATGGCCGGCATGCGCGTGGTGGTGGTGGCCTGCAGCGCCGACGGCGACGTGGACCTGGCCGACCTGCGCGCCAAGGCTGAGCAGCACGCGGAGAACCTGGCCGCGATCATGGTCACCTACCCCTCCACCCACGGCGTCTACGAGCACGCCATCCGGGAGATCTGCGCGGTGGTGCACGACCACGGCGGCCAGGTCTACGTGGACGGCGCCAACCTCAACGCGCTGGTGGGCCTGGCCCGACCCGGCCGCTTCGGCGCCGACGTCAGCCACCTGAACCTGCACAAGACCTTCTGCATCCCGCACGGTGGCGGTGGCCCGGGCGTCGGCCCCGTCGGGGTGCGCGCACACCTGACGCCCTTCCTGCCCGGCCACCCGGACGCTCCTGGCCTGGGCTCCGGGGCGGCGATCTCCGCCGCACCCTGGGGCTCGGCGTCGATCCTGCCGATCTCCTGGGCGTACATCCGGATGATGGGCGCGGACGGCCTGCGGCGCGCCACGCTGACCGCCGTGGCGGCCGCCAACTACGTGGCCCGGCGCCTGGACGAGCACTTCCCGGTGCTCTACACCGGTGAGCACGCGATGGTGGCCCACGAGTGCATCCTGGACCTGCGTCCCCTCACCAAGGCGACCGGCGTGACCGTGGACGACGTGGCAAAGCGCTTGGCCGACTACGGCTTCCACGCGCCCACCATGAGCTTCCCGGTGGCCGGCACGCTGATGGTGGAGCCCACCGAGAGCGAGAACCTGGACGAGATCGACCAGTTCTGCGACACCATGATCGCCATCCGCAGGGAGATCGACCGGGTGGGCTCGGGCGAGTGGCCGGTGGACGACAACCCGCTGCGCGGCGCCCCGCACACCGCGCAGTGCCTGGTGGGGGAGTGGGAGCACCCCTACGACCGGGCCACCGCGGTGTTCCCGGCCCAGCAGCTCGCCGGCGCCGGGGCGCGTCCGCGGCCCAAGGTGTGGCCGCCGGTGCGGCGCATCGACGGGGCCTACGGCGACCGGAACCTGGTCTGCTCCTGCCCGCCGATCTCTGCGTTCAGCAGCTAGGGCACGAGCGTTCAGCAGCTAGCGGCCGAGCGCTCAGCCGGCTCCTGCGGCCGGTCGCGGTGAGCGTGGCCGGTCAGCCCATCAGCGGGGCGAGGGCGCCCGGCAGCTCGGCTGCGGACGAGCGGACCACGGTGCCGCCGGTGCGCGCGGTGATCTCGGTGAGCGCGGCCAGGTCGGGGTTGTCGCCGACGGCCACGACGTCGATGCGCACCGGCCGGGCGGGGTCCTTGGCGGCGTCGATCTTGGCGAGCAGCTGGCGCAGGGTGGCGCGCCCGTCGTCGCGGCCACCGGTGACCACCAGCAGGGAGGTGGCCTGCTCCGGGACGTGGGCCCGCACCGCTGCCTGGTAGGCGTCACCGACGGAGAAGTACAGCGAGGTGCTGGTGCGGGGACTCAGCGCGCCGAGGGTGCCGTCGAGCTGGCGCCGCAGCTCGCTGTCCGGGGCGCCGAGCGTGCCGATGGGCACGTCCACCCGGTAGGGGGCTCCCCGGTCTAGGTTGCCGGAGAAGGTCCACAACGAGAGCCGGCTGGTCTCCGGCAGCTGGCCGATCCGCCCGCGCAGTGCCTCGGTGACCGCGGTCAGCCGGGTGCGGTCGCCCTCCCTGGCCGCCATGGTGCGAGAGATGTCCAGCAGCACGGTGGTCGCTGCCGCGGGTGTGGTGGCGGCGGGTGCGGCGGCCGGGGCGACCGGCGGGGAGGCCGGTGCGGGGGTGGCGAGCAGCGTGCGCAGCGCGGTGCCGGTCGCGGCATCGGGCGCGGGCAGGGTGGTGGTCAGCGGGGCGAAGGACACCGCGTCGCTGCTGGGCGGCGTGGCGTCGCCGGCCCGGAAGCCGGCCGCGGCCAGGGTCTGCTGCTGCTCCGGCTGTCCGAGGTACTCGCCGAAGGCCTCGGCGGCCCGGCTCTGGGTCTCGTCCACCCAGGCGGCCTTCACCCCGACGTAGGGGTAGTCGGCCACCGGGGTGGCGCCGGCGAGGATGACACCGGCGAGCGCGGTGCTGCCGGGCTGCTGCGCGGCGGCGTAGATCTGCTGCTCGGTGGCGGGCACTGCCTGGTACGGACTGCCCGCCACGGAGCCGAGACCGCGGATCGTGGTGAGAGCAGTGGCGGTGCTGCCCGGCTGCGCACCCGCGGCGCGCAGCAGGCGCAGGGCCTCCTGTGCCTCGGGGCGGGCGAGGGTCTCGGTGGTCACCGCGGCGGTGCCGGTGGCGGCGGTGACCACGCCCTGCACGGCGAGCGCGGTGGCGGTGCTGCTGTCGTTGCCGGTGGGCAGGGCGATGGTGGTGGTGCCCCACTCGGGGTGGCCGTAGCCGGCCCAGCCCTGTGCGCCCTGCAGCCGGGGCAGGTCGGCCCAGCTCACGCCCGCGGTGGTCATGGCCTGCGCGGCCGGCTGCGGCACCGCCAGCAGCACCGGGCTGGTGGCCACGGAGCGGGACTTGCCCAGCAGTGCAGGCTTTGCCGCGGCGAGCTCGGCCGTCCAGGAGCTGTCCTTGGCCACCCACGCCGCCGGTGGTGGGCCCGACCGGGTGGCGTCCCACTCGCCCTGCAGACCGGCGAGCACCTCGTCGTCGGCCGCGGCGTGCACCTGCACCCGGACGCAGTGGTCGCGCACCACCTGGTTGCTGTCGGTGTAGCGGGTGGCCAGCTCGGTCAGCGCGGGGGTGACGGCCAGGTCGGCGGCGACGGTCAGCACCGTCTCACCACTGACGCAGGCGTCCTCGGCCGAGGCGCGCTGGTCGTCGATGCGGTCGCCGACCGACCTCCACCCGACCACACCGAGCACCAGCACCACGATCACGCCCAGGGCGATGATCGGGCCACGGCTCACGCTGCGTCGCTTGGAATTGTCGCGGTGGCGAGCCACGGAAGAGCCTCCTGCGGTTGGTGGGGGGTTCGGCACACCCTACTAACCACGTTGGGGCAGTTCAGGGCCGGTGCGCGAGGGGAGCACGCGCAACGTTCGGATGCGTTCGCGCGGTGGCGGACTGGTCAGGCGACTCGCTCACGGACGGTCAACAAGGCGTCACAGACCGCGATGAGACGATGACGCAGCGCGGTCGAGCGGTGTGCGAACTCCCGCTGCCGAGCGACGTACTGCGCCTTGCCCTCGGGGGTCTCCACCGGCACGGCGGACAGCCCGTAGGAGGACAGGTCGTAGGGCGAGGCCTGCATGTCCAGGGTGCGCACGTCCGCGGCCAGGGCGAAGCAGTCCAGCGCCAGCTCGCCGGGCACCGCGGGCCCCAGCTTGAGCACCCACCGGTGGCAGTCCATCGCCGCGTGCAGGCAGCCGGGCTGCTCGTGCTCCACCTGGGTGGCGCGGCTGAGCTGCACCTGGTTCAGCGGTACCGCCGCAGGGGTGAAGAAGCGGAACGCGTCGAAGTGGGTGCACCGCACGGGTGCGGACTCCACCACCGCGTCGGTGCCCGCCTGGCCCAGCCGCAGGGGCAGGGGGTGGCGGTGCTCGTCGCCGCGGTAGGTCATCGCCCACTCGTGCATGCCGAAGCAGCCGGTGAACGCCGGACGTGCCGCGGTGGCGCTGAGGATGCGGTGGATGAACCGCACCGCCTCGCCGCGGTCGGCCAGGTACGCGTCCACGTCGAGGGCGACCACTCCGTCGGCGTCGGTGGCGTACCAGCGCCACTGCGCCTGCGGCGGCTGCTGGTCGAGACCGGGTCGCAGCCCGGTTCCCGCGCCGGGGTGCCAGCGGCGCAGCAGCGTCGGCCGGGTGCCGTAGTAGTCGTAGAGGAAGTCCTCCACCACGTGCTTCTCACCGGCAGCGCGGCGGGCCCGGTGCCCGGCGGTCATGGCGTCAGCCCGCGCGGCGTGCCCCTCGGCCAGCGCGGTCCACCGCGCTGGCGGCAGCACGTGCAGCGGACCAGTGCTCACGGCCGGCGCCCGCTCGTCACGGCTCACCGCGGTGGGTGGCGTCGCGGACGGTGCCGATGAACTCCTCCACCAGGTCCTCCAGCGCCACCACCCCGATGGTGTTGCCGCCGGCGTCCACCGCCCGGCCCAGGTGGCTGGAGGCGCGGCGCAGACCGGCGAGCGCCTCGTCCAGCTCCTGGTTGGCCGGAATGGGCGGCAGCACCCGGATGCGCGAGCGCGGGATGACCGTCTCCGGCCCGGCGTCGTCGTCCATCACCGAGTCGAGCACGTCCTTGACGTGGAGGTAGCCGGAGAGGGTGCCGTCGGGGTTGCGCACCGGGTAGCGGGAGTAGCCGGTCTCGCTGACCGCCTGCTCCAGCGCACCCAGCAGCACGCCGCCCTTGGCCGTCGGCTCCAGGGTGCGCAGGTTCTCCAGCGGGATGAGCACCTCCGTGACGGTGCGCCCGGCGGTGGTGAGCGCCTGGTTCAGCCGGCGGTGCTCCTGGGCGTCCAGCAGCCCCTCCGACCGTGACTCGGCGATCATCCCGGCCAGCTCGCGGGTGGTGTAGGCAGTGTCCAGCTCGTCGGCGGCGTGCACCCCGAACGCGCGCAGCACCGCGTTGGCCATCCAGTTGTAGGCGGCGATCAGCGGGCCGGCCAGGCGCACCCACATGAGCATCACCGGCACCAGCAGCAGCGCGGCCTTCTCCGGCCCGGCGATGGCGATGTTCTTGGGGACCATCTCGCCGAGCAGGATGTGCAGCACCACCACCACGCTCAGGGCGATGGCGAAGCTGATGGCGTGCAGCACCGAGCTGGGAATCCCCAGCGGGTGCAGCGCCCCCTCCAGCACGTGGGCCACTGCCGGTTCCCCGACCCGGCCCAGGGCGATGGAGCAGATGGTGATGCCCAGCTGGGACCCGGCGAGCATGAGGGACAGCTGCTCGCTGGCCCGCATGACCAGGCGGGCGCGCGCGATGCCCTGGTCGGCGAGGGCCTCCAGGCGGTCGCGGCGGGAGCTGATCAGGGCGAACTCCGCGCCGACGAAGAAGGCGTTGAGGGCCAGCAGCAGGACGGCGAGCAGGATGGCGGCGTAGTCAGGCATTCTCGCTCCGCTCGATGTCGCTGTCGGTGCGGGCGGCCGACGGGCGGACCAGGTCGACCACGTCGACGCGCATCCCGTCCATCCGGCGCACCTCGACCTGCCAGCCGTCGACCCGCACCACGTCGCCCTCCTCGGGGATGCGGCCGAGCTCGGCGAGCACCAGGCCGCCGATCGTCTCGTACTCGCCCTCGGGTGGGTCGAAGTCGGTGGCCTCGGCCACCTCGTCGATGCGCAGCAGCCCGGAGAGCTCCCAGCCGCGCTCGGTGGCCTGCACGTCCCGCTCGGTGGGGTCGTGCTCGTCGCGCACGTCGCCGACGATCTCCTCGATGAGGTCCTCCATGGTGACCATGCCGGCCGTGCCGCCGTACTCGTCCACCACGAACGCGACCTGCATCCCGTCGCCGCGCAGGCGGTCCATCAGGGCGTCGCCGTCCAGGGTGGCGGGCACGGTGGCGACGCGGCGCACGATCCGCTCCAGCGGGGTGTCGTGGCGGCGGTCGTCGGGGATGGTGAAGGCCTGCTTGACGTGCACCACGCCGAGCGGGTCGTCCAGGTCCCCGTTGACCACCGGGAACCGGGAGTGCCCGGTCGCCCGAGCGGCGGCCAGCAGGTCGTCCACGGTGTCGTCGGCGTTCAGGGTGTCGATCCGCACGCGCGGGGTCATCAGCTCGTCGGCGTTGCGCTCGCCGAAGCGCAGCGAGCGGTCGAGCAGGTTCGCGGTGCCCGCGTTGAGCGAGCCGTGCCGGGCGGAGGTGCGCACCAGCGAGCCCAGCTCCTGCGGGGAGCGGGCCGAGCGCAGCTCGTCGGCGGGCTCCACGCCGAACATCCGCACCACCCGGTTGGCGGTGTCGTTGAGCAGGTTGATGACCCACTTGAACACCGCGGAGAAGCCGGCCTGCAGGCCGGCGGTGGCCCGGGCGACGGTGAGGGGCCGGTCGATGGCCAGGTTCTTGGGCACCAGCTCGCCGAAGACCATGGAGACCGAGGTGGCGATGAGCAGGGCCAGGGCCAGCGAGATGCCGTCGGCCAGCGGCTCGCCCGCACCCATGGCCGTGAGCGGCTTGGAGAACAGCCCGGCCAGCACCGGCTCGGCGATGTAGCCGGTGACCAGCGTGGTGATGGTGATGCCCAGCTGGGCCCCGGAGAGCTGGAAGGACAGGGTGCGGTGTGCGTGCTGCACCTGCTTGGCGCGGCGGTCGCCGTGGGAGGCGGCCGCGTCGTCCACGGTGCTGCGCTCCAGCGCGGTCAGGGAGAACTCGGCGGCGACGAACACCGCGGTTCCGGCGGTGAGCGCCAGGAAGCCGATGAGTCCGAGGATGGGGAGCAGGACGTTCATCGCGGGTCACCCGCGACGCGGTGGGCAGCCGGGGGTTGACCCGGCTCCGTACTCGCCCCCTCCGGGGAGGTGTCCGACGACTCGGAGGTGCCAGCCCCCTGGGCGGGGGTGACGGGAACAGCTGTGGCGGACACGACGGTGGTCGTGGGGACGCGGGTAGGCGCCGCAGGCACCGGGGTCCTTCCTCTCGAGGGTCCTGCCCCGGAAGCGAGACAGGAGGTCAGTTCATCGTAACGGGTGGACAGCGAGGTGCGCTCCGCCCAACAGGACGAATCCGGCACAGCCCAGGGAGCGGCTCAGCCCATCCGCTCGGCGACCTCGGGCGGGAAGCCGCCGGTGGCCACCGGGCTCCAGTCGGTGGGGACCACGCGGATCAGCGACTTTCCCTGGGTGGCCATCGCCTGCTTGTACTCCGCCCAGTCGGGGTGCTCGCCGGCGATGGAGCGGTAGTAGTCCACGAACGGCTCGGCCGCCTCGGGCATGTCGAGCACCTCGGCGGTGCCGTAGACCTGCACCCAGGGACCGTTGAAGTCGTCGGAGAGCACGCAGAGGCTGACCTGCGGGTCGCGGCGGGTGTTGGTGGTCTTGGCGCGCTGCGGGTAGGTGGAGATCACGATGCGTCCCTGCTCGTCCACCCCGCACGTCACCGGGGACAGCTGGGGGCGCCCGTCGGCCCGGGTGCAGGCGTAGATCGCCTTGTGCCGGGGGCGGAGGAACTCCAGCAGCTCTGCCCGGGAGACGACGTCAGCGGTCGCGATCTTGGCCATGACGCTCACGCTAGCGGCCGGCGCGGGCCGCTGCCGCGCGGAGGCGACAGCGGCCCGCGCGGCCGAGCGCGGTCACCAGCCGGCGGGCAGGGGACGGCCCTCGGCGAAGCCGGCGGCGGACTGCACGCCCAGCACCGCCCGCTCGTGCAGCTGCGCCAGGGTGCGCGCCCCGGCGTAGGTGCAGGTGCTGCGCACCCCGGCGGTGATGTGGTCGAGCAGGTCCTCCACCCCGGGGCGCTCGGGGTCCAGGCGCATCCGCGAGCTGGAGATGCCCTCCTCGAAGAGGCCCTTGCGGGCGCGGTCGAAGGCGCTGTCGGCGCTGGTGCGGGCAGCGACCGCCCGCTTGGACGCCATCCCGAAGCTCTCCTTGTACGCGCGGCCGGCCTCGTCGTGGTGCAGGTCGCCGGGGGACTCGTGGGTGCCGGCGAACCAGGAGCCGATCATGACGTTGGCGGCGCCGGCGGCGATGGCCAGCGCCACGTCGCGGGGGTGGCGGACACCGCCGTCCGCCCACACGTGTCCACCCCGCTCGGCGGCGGCGACCGCGCAGTCGGCGACGGCGGAGAACTGCGGCCGGCCCACCCCGGTCATCATCCGGGTGGTGCACATCGCGCCGGGTCCGACGCCGACCTTGACGATGTCCGCACCCGCCTCGATGAGGTCGACGGTGCCCTGGGCGGAGACCACGTTGCCCGCCACCAGCGGCACCCCCAGGTCGAGGGCCCGCACCGCGCGCAGGGCCTGCAGCATCTTCTCCTGGTGCCCGTGCGCGGTGTCCAGCACCAGCAGGTCGGCGCCGGCCTCCACCAGGGCGCGGCTCTTGGTGGCCACGTCGCCGTTGACGCCCACGGCCGCCGCCACCCGCAGCGCGCCGCGGGAGTCCAGGGCGGGGGAGTAGATGCCGGCCCGCAGGGCGCCGGTGCGGGTGAGGATGCCGGCGAGGGTTCCATCGTCGTGCACCAGCACGGCGAGGGTGGCGCCGTCGGCGTGCAGGGTGTCGAACACCTCGCGGGGGGTGGAGTCCACGCCCACGGTGACGAAGTCGGTGTCGGCGACGTCGGAGAGCCGGGCGAAGCGGTCCACCCCGGCGCACGCGGCCTCGGTGACCACGCCGACGGCCCGGCCGGCCTCCACCACGACCACCGCGCCGTGCGCACGCTTGGGCAGCAGGGCCAGGGCGTCGGAGACCGCGGCGTCGGGCGAGAGCACCACCGGGGTGTCGGCCACCAGGTGGCGGCTCTTGACGAAGCCGATGGTGTCGGCCACCGCCTCGGTGGGCACGTCCTGGGGCAGCACCACCAGACCGCCGCGGCGGGCCACCGTCTCGGCCATCCGCTTGCCGGCGACGGCCGTCATGTTGGCCACCACCACGGGGATGGTGGTCCCGGAGCCGTCCGTGGTGGCCAGGTCGACGTCGAAGCGCGACGCCACCTCGGTGTGGTTGGGCACCAGGAAGACGTCGTCGTAGGTCAGGTCGTAGGGCGGGGGCAGCTCGTGGAGGAATCGCACGTGGCGCAATGGTACTGGCTGGCCAGCCAGGTGGCGCTCAGGCGCGGCCCGCCCGCTCGGCCAGGCGCTCGTCCACCGCCTGGGTGAGCAGCCACCCGACGATCAGCACCACGTGCAGCAGGAACATCCACAGCCCCACCGCCACCATGCCGCCGACCACGTCGAGCCCGCCGAACGGGGCGCCGAGATCCAGCGGCAGGGACAGGAACAGCACGAAGCCCTGCAGGAACCCGGACAGGCAGGCGGCCGTGAACGGGGCGCCGACCAGCAGCGCCGGCCAGCCGATCCGCCCCGGGGCGACCACCCGGAACCCCCACGCCAGCACGACGGTGAGCGCTGCCAGCACGGCGTAGAAGCCCACCGCGACCTGCCCGGTGGTGGCCAGGACCCCGCCGGTGCGGGCCAGGTCGGCCATCACCTGCACCACCAGCAGCAGCGGGTAGAGCAGCGCGGGCGTGAGCAGCAGCAGCGGCAGGGCCAGCAGCCGTCCCCGCCAACCGGCCAGCGTCTCCCGGCGCGCGGAGAAGCGCAGCAGCGCGCGCCGCAGGCCCTCGCCGTAGAAGGACATCGGCAGCAGCGCCAGCACCACCCCCCACGGCCCCACCTCGACACCCGCCGACACCAGCCGCTGCACGGCCCCCGGCGCGCCCAGCTCGTCGGGCAGCAGCTCGGCCAGGCGCCCACCCAGCTCGCGCACCCGCTCCGCCGAGCTGAGCCAGGCGGTCAGGCCGAAGGCCACCACGAACAGCGGGACGATGGCCACCCCGGCGAAGAAGGTGAGCCCGGCGGCGAGCAGCGCGAGGTCCCGGTCGGCGAGGCGGTGCTGGACCACGGCCAGCAACCCCGCACCTTCCCGGCGCAGCCCAGCCAGCCGGGCCGGACCGTCGGGCTCCTCGGTCACGCTGCTGCTCGGCTGGGCCCCGGCCGTCGAGGTCTCCGGGTCAGCCATCCAGGTCGCCGGCGTCCCGGCGGAGCTCGGTGAGCGCCGACACCAGCGTGCTCACCCGGCGGGGGGAGAGCCCTGGGCGCGCGAAGACCTCGGTGTTGAGCCGCTCCGTCGCCTGCTGCGCCAGCTCCCGGCCGGCCTCGGTGATCTCCACCAGCGTGGCGCGACCGTCGCTGGGGTGCGGCACCCGCACCACCAGCCCGGCAGCGGAGAGCCGGTCCACGGCGTTGGTGACGCTGGTGGGATGCACCTGCAGGCGGGCGCTGGCCTTGTTCATCGGCAGCGCACCGCTGCGGGTGAAGGTGAGCAGCATCAGCAGCTCGTACCGGGAGAAGGTCAGCCCCAGCGGCTTGAGCACGTCCTCCACCCGGGCCAGCATGATCTGCTGTGCCCGCATCAGCGAGGTGACCGCCGCCATCCCGTCGGCCACCTCGCCCCAGCCGTGCGCCACCCACTGGCGGTGCGCCTCGGCGATGGGGTCGAGCTTGGGGGAGTCAGCCATGACGGCTGTCAACCTATCCCGCTCAGACGTTGCGCCGATACTGTCCGCCCACCTCGAAGAACGCGTCGCTGATCTGGCCGAGCGAGCAGTGCCGCACCGCCTCCATCAGCGCGGCGAACACGTTGCCCTCGCCCATGGCCGCGCGCTGCAGCTCGGTGATGGCCGACTCGGCGCCGCCGCGGTGGCGGTCGTGGTAGTCGTGCAGCCGGTCCAGCTGGGACTGCTTCTCCTGCTCCGTCGCCCGGGCCAGCTCCAGCGAGCCGTGCGCCTCGTCGTCGGCGTCGGGGTTGAGGAAGGTGTTCACACCCACGATGGGCAGCGAGCCGTCGTGCTTGCGGTGCTCGTAGAGCATCGACTCATCCTGGATGCGCCCGCGCTGGTAGCCGGTCTCCATCGCGCCCAGCACCCCGCCGCGCTCGGCGATCCGGTCGAACTCGGCGAGGACCGCCTCCTCCACCAGGTCGGTGAGCTCGTCGATGACGTAGGAGCCCTGCAGGGCGTTCTCGTTGCCCGACAGCCCCCACTCCTTGTCGATGATCATCTGGATGGCCAGCGCCCGCCGCACCGACGCCGAGCTCGGCGTGGTGACGGCCTCGTCGTAGGCGTTGGTGTGCAGGCTGTTGGCGTTGTCGTAGATCGCGCACAGCGCCTGCAGGGTGGTGCGGATGTCGTTGAAGTTCATCTCCTGCGCGTGCAGCGAGCGTCCCGAGGTCTGCACGTGGTACTTGAGCTTCTGCGACCGCTCGCCGGCGCCGTAGCGCTCCCGCATGGCCACCGCCCAGATGCGCCGCGCCACCCGGCCGATCACCGAGTACTCCGCGTCCATGCCGTTGGAGAAGAAGAACGACAGGTTGGGCGCGAAGTCGTCGATCGACATGCCGCGAGCCAGGTAGGACTCCACGTAGGTGAAGCCGTTGGCGAGGGTGAACGCCAGCTGGCTGATGGGGTTGGCCCCCGCCTCGGCGATGTGGTAGCCCGAGATGGACACCGAGTAGAAGTTCCGCACCGCGTTCTCGATGAAGTACTGCTGGATGTCGGCCATGCAGCGCAGCGCGAACTCGGTGGAGAAGATGCAGGTGTTCTGGCCCTGGTCCTCCTTGAGGATGTCGGCCTGCACGGTGCCGCGGACGTTGGCCAGCACCCAGGCGCGCAGCTCGGCGGCCTCGTCCTGGCTCGGCTCGCGGCCGTGCTCGTCGCGGAACACGGCCAGGCGCTGGTCGATGGCGGTGTTGAGGAACATGGCCAGGATCGCCGGGGCGGGACCGTTGATGGTCATCGACACCGAGGTGGTGGGCGAGCACAGGTCGAAGCCGTCGAAGAGCACCTGCATGTCGTCCAGGGTCGCGATGGACACCCCGGAGGTCCCGACCTTGCCGTAGATGTCCGGACGCCGGTCGGGGTCGCGGCCGTAGAGGGTGACGGAGTCGAACGCGGTGGACAGCCGGGTGGCCTCGTTGCCGTCGGAGAGCAGCCGGAAGCGCCGGTTGGTGCGGAAGGCGTCACCCTCGCCGGCGAACATCCGGGCCGGCGCCTCCCCGGCGCGCTTGAACGGGAACACCCCGGCGGTGAACGGGAAGTAGCCGGGCAGGTTCTCCGCGCGCAGGAAGCGGGTGAGCTCGCCCTCGTCGGTGGTGCGCGGCAGCGCCACGCGGGGCACCGAGCTGCCGGACAGCGTCGGTCGGCGCAGCGGGGTGTGGATCTCCTTGTCCCGCACGGTGTAGATCAGCTCGTCGCCGGAGTACTCCTGCACCCGGGCGGGCCAGTCCACCAGCAGCTGGGCCACCTCGGGGTGCAGCGCGTCGCCGGCCTGCGCGGCCAGCTCGCTGGCCTGCTCGGCGGCGTCCCCGGAGAGCAGCTCGGCGGCGGTGCGCAGGTGCTGCCGGCGGCGGGCGACCTCGACGTTCTCCGCGGTCTGGGCGTGGTAGCCGCGCACCGCCTCGGTGATGTCGGCCAGGTAGCGGGAGCGCTGCGCCGGGATGGCGCTGGTGAGGCCCGTGGAGGCCATCACGTCCACCGTGGGCAGCACGCCCTCGCCGAGGGCCAGTCCCTTGCCGGCGAGCAGCTCGCGCAGCTGCTGGTAGAGCGCGGTGACGCCGTCGTCGTTGAACCGGGCGGCGCTGGTGCCGTAGACGGGCATGTCCTGCCACTGCTGGCCGAACGCCTCCCGGTTGCGGACCAGCTGGCGGGCGACGTCGCGGCGGGCGTCCTCGGCGCCGCGGCGCTCGAACTTGTTGATGGCGACCACGTCGGCGAAGTCGAGCATGTCGATCTTCTCCAGCTGCGAGGCGGCGCCGAACTCCGGCGTCATCACGTAGAGGGCGACGTCGCAGAAGTCCACGATCGCCGCGTCACCCTGGCCGATGCCCGGGGTCTCCACGATCACCAGGTCGAAGCCGGCGGCCTTGCACGAGGCGATGATCGCCTCGAGGTTCTCCGGGACCTGCGCGCCCGGCGTGCGGGTGGCCAGCGAGCGGAAGTAGGTGGTGGAGCCGCCGCCGGCGGTGTCCTCGGTGAGCGCGTTCATCCGGATGCGGTCGCCCAGCAGGGCGCCGCCGCGTCGGCGAGTGGGGTCGATGGCCAGCACCGCGATGCGCAGCTTGTCCTCGTTGTCCACCCGCAGGCGGCGCAGCAGCTCGTCGGTGAGCGAGGACTTGCCCGACCCTCCGGTGCCGGTGATGCCGAGCACGGGCACGGTGCGCCCGGCGGCGGCTTCGGTCACCCGCTGCACCAGCTCGGGCGAGCGGCCGGCCTCGAGCACGGTGATGGTGCGAGCCAGGGCGGCCGGGTCGCCGGCGAGCAGGGCGTCCACGTCGGGGCCCTGGGCGGCCAGGTCGACGTCGCACTTGCGGACCAGCTCGTTGATCATGCCGGGCAGTCCCAGTCGCTGGCCGTCCTCCGGCGCGAAGATGCTCACCCCGCGGGAGGCGAGGAGCTTGATCTCCTCGGCCACGATGACGCCACCACCCCCGCCGAAGACCTGCACGTGCCCGGCGCCGACCTCGCGCAGGCGCTCCACCAGGTAGCTGAAGTACTCCACGTGCCCGCCCTGGTAGGAGGAGATCGCCACTCCCTGGGCGTCCTCCTGCAGCGCCGCGGTGACCACGGCGTCCACGCTGCGGTCGTGGCCGAGGTGGATCACCTCCGCCCCCTGGGCCTGCAGCACCCTGCGCATGATGTTGATGGCCGCGTCGTGCCCGTCGAACAGGCTCGCCGCGGTGACGAACCGCACCGGGTGCGCAGGCACGTGCAGCGGGGGAGGTGTGATGTCAGCCATACACGGATAGTAGGACGTCCACGCAAAAAATGCTAGGACGTCCATGGAGATGGGTGGCGGACACCGCGGCCCGGCCGTCGCTGACCGGGCGGCTGCCGCCCAGCCCTGACGATGCTGGCTGAGCCGGCTCGTGAACAATGACGGTCGCCGGCCCGTGCGGGGCCGCGGCAACGACGTCATGGATCAAGCGCTTCGCCGAAAGGGGCTCTCGCGTGCGCATCGCGCTGCTCGGAACTGGACTGATGGGCACTCAGCTGGGCAGGCACCTGCTCGCCGCGGGCCACGAGCTGACCGTCTGGAACCGAACCTCGGACAAGACCGCGGCCCTGGTGGTTGCCGGGGCGCGCGCCGTGGACACCCCGCAGGAGGCGGTGGCGGGCGCGGACACCGTCGTCACCGTGCTCTTCGGTCCGCCCTCGGTGCGTGACACGGTGATCGGTCCGAACCTGCTGCCCGAGGGCACGCTCTGGCTGGACGTGAGCACGGTCGGGCCCGACGACACCGACCGCTTCGCCGCGGCGGCCCGTGAGCGCGGCGTGCGCTACGTGGCCGGGCCGGTGATCGGGTCGATGGTCCCGGCGGCGGCGGGCGAGCTGGGCGTGCTGCTCGGCGGCGACGCCGGCGACGTGGCCGAGGCCCGGGAGCTGGCGCTGCTGTGGGGCGACCCGGCCAAGATCCGCACCTTCCCCACCCAGCGGGAGGCCGCCGCCGGCAAGCTGGTGGTGAACCTGGCGCTGGCCGTGGCGATGCAGGGCGTGTCCGAGGCGCTGACCCTGGCGTCGGACACCGGCCTGGACCGCGACGTCACGCTGTCGCTGCTGGCCGGCTCCATGCTCGCTCCCGCCGTGGCGGCCAAGAAGCGCCAGCTCTCCGAGCGCGACTTCGAGGAGGCGCAGTTCACCGCGGACGCGCTGCTGAAGGACACCGACCTGATCCTCTCGGCCACGCTCGGCCTGCACGCGGTGCAGGCCGCGCACGACGCCCTGGAGGCGGCGCAGGAGGACGGGCGCGGCGGCGAGGACTTCTCCGTCATCGCCGACGTCTGAGCCTCGCAGGGCGGTGACCAGCACCGACGGGGGCTGGAGTGGTAGTGGACCCCGTGGTCAGATCCTGACCACGGGGTCAGTTTCTGGGTAGGGTGTGCCACGTCACCACCCGCCGCCCCGGGGAGCTGCCGTGCGCCAGACCCGCGAGGAAGTGCTCGGCGAGATTCGCGCGCGCACCCTCGAGCTGGTGGCCACGCAGGGCTACGAGGCGACCACCCTGCAGGAGATCGCGGCCTCGGTGGGGTACTCCAAGTCGGCGCTGCTCTACCACTTCGCGTCCAAGGAGGCACTGGTGGCGCAGGCGCTGCTCGAGCCGCTGCAGCGGATGCAGGAGTACCTGGCCGTCGCCGCGCACACCGACCGTGCGCAGCAGGCCACCGACCTGGTGCGGCTGATCGTGTCGCACCGCTACGAGGTGTTCCTGATGCTGCGTCACGGGGAGCGGCTGCACCAGCTGGAGCCCGCCCTGCGCCTGGACGAGTACACCGACCGCGTGCGCGCGCTGTTCTGTGGGCCCGGCGCCGGGCTGGCCGAGGAGGTCGCGGTCCGGGTGGCCATCACGGGAGTGGCGGAGACCGCCATGGTTCTGCTGGACGTGCCCGACGAGGAGCTGGGTCCTGCGCTGCTCGCCGCCGCCCTGCCGGTGCTCGCTCCCGGCTCTGCTGCGCCGGATCCTTCTGCGCCGGATCCCTCTGCGCCGGATCCCTCTGCGCCGGATCCCTCTGCGCCGGACCCTGCTGCACCGGACCCTGCTGCCCCCGCTCCGACCCGCGCCTGACGAGCTCCCGGAGGACACCCATGGCCACACTGCTCGCCCAGCTCGGCCGGTGGAGCTTTCTGCACCGGTGGACGGTGGTGGCCGCCTGGGTGGTGCTGGTGGCCGTCGTCGGCACCAGCGCCGCCCTGTTCAAGGGCCCCACCCCGGAGAACTCCTTCTCCATCCCCGGTACCGAGTCACAGCAGGCCATCGACACGCTGGCCGAGCGCTTCCCCGCGGCCAGCGGCTCCTCGGCCACCATCGTCATCACCGGCCCGGCCGGCACGACGGTGACCGACCCGGCCGTGCAGGCCCAGGCGCAGCGGGTGCTCGCCGCCGCCCAGCAGCTGCCGCACGTGGTTCCCGGCCCGGCCGGCGTCACCACCGTGACCTCCCCGGACGGCGCCGTGCTCATGGCCCAGCTGCGCTACGACGTGCAGACCGCCGAGCTCGGTGACTCCGACCGCACCGCGCTGAAGGCCCTGGGCGGGCCGGAGCGGGCGGCCGGGCTGACGGTGGAGGTCAGCGGTGAGCTGGTGCAGGGCGGGCAGGGTGCGATCTCACCGCTGGAGGGCGTGGGGCTGCTGCTGGCCCTGGCGGTCCTGGTGGTCACCTTCGGCTCGCTGCTGGCCGCCGGCATGCCGCTGCTCACCGGGCTGGTGGGGGTGGCGGTGGGCGTGGGCGGCCTGGTCGCGCTGTCCGGGGTGGTGGAGGTGTCCTCCACCGCGCCGATCCTCGCCCTCATGCTCGGGCTGGCCGTGGGCATCGACTACTCGCTGTTCATCGTCTCCCGGCACCGCAGCCAGCTCGCCACCGGCATGCGCCCGGAAGACTCGGCGGCGCTGGCCGTGGGCACCGCCGGCAGCGCGGTGGTGTTCGCCGGCCTCACGGTGATGATCGCGCTGGTGGGGCTCACGCTGGTGGGCATCCCGTTCCTCGGCTCGATGGGTCTGGTGGCCGCGGCGACGGTGCTGATCACCGTGCTGGTGGCGCTCACCCTGCTGCCGGCGATGCTGGGTCTGGCGGGTGAGCGCCTGGTGCCCGTGCCGGGATCACGGGTGGCCCGTCGGCAGGCCCGCGGCAACACCATGGGGGAGCGGTGGGTGCGGCTGGTCACCCATTTCCCGGTGCTGGTGGTGATCGGGGTGGTTGCCGGGCTGGGGGCGCTCGCCCTGCCCGTGCAGGACATCCAGCTGGGCCTGCCGAGCGCGGGCACCGCCCCGCCGGAGAGCACTCAGCGCAAGGCCTACGACCTGGTGGCCCAGCACTTGGGACCGGGCGTCAACGGCCCGCTCACCATCGTGGTGGACACCCGCGGATCCGGCGCCGACGTCACCCAGTCGGCCTCCCGGGTGGCTGCCGCGCTGCGAGCGGTGAGCCCGGACGTGGCGCAGGTGACCGCACCGATGGCCGCGCCCTCGGGCGACCTCGCCCTGGTCAACGTGGTGCCCCGCAGCGGTCCCGACTCCGAGGAGACCACCGAGCTGGTGCGCACCATCCGGGACGCAGCTCCGGGGCTGGGCGCCGACACCGGGTCGGTCGTCCAGGTCACCGGCCCGACCGCGCTGGGCATCGACGTCTCCCAGGGGCTGTCCTCGGCGCTGCCGCTGTTCCTGGTGGTGGTGGTCGGCCTGGCGCTGCTGCTGCTGGCGGTGGTGTTCCGCTCCGTGCTGGTGCCGCTGAAGGCGGCGGCGGGGTTCCTGCTCACCGTCGGCGCCTCGCTGGGCTGCGTGGTCGCCGTCTTCCAGTGGGGCTGGCTGAGCGGGCTGCTCGGGGTGGACACCCCCGGCCCCATCACCAGCTTCCTGCCCGTGCTGCTGGTGGGGCTGCTGTTCGGCCTGGCCATGGACTACGAGGTGTTCCTGGTGACCCGCATGCGCGAGGAGCACGTGCACGGCGCCGACCCGGACGAGGCGGTCCGGGTGGGCTTTCGCGAGGGCGCCCGGGTGGTCACCGCGGCGGCGCTGATCATGACCTCGGTGTTCGTCGGGTTCGCCCTGTCGGACGACCCCATCACCAAGTCGATCGCCCTCGCCCTGGCCATCGGGGTGCTGATCGATGCCTTCGTGGTGCGGATGACGCTGGTGCCGGCCGTGCTGGCGCTGTTCGGCCGGCGGGCGTGGTGGCTGCCGGCCTGGGCCGACCGGGTCCTGCCGCGGGTGGACATCGAGGGCGAGCAGCTCGACGGCGAGCGCCAGGCGCTGCAGGCGGCGGCCGAGGACGACCCGCCGGTACCCAGCGAGGTGCGCTGACGACACCAGGCCGCCCCTGCTGAGCAGGAGCGGCCTGGTGTCGAGGTGCTGGAGGGGCTAGCGGCCCTGGGAGCGGCGCTGGCCGCCCCCACCGCCGGCGCTGCCGCCGCGGCGGGCCTGCCCGGAGCCGGAGCGGCGCGGTGCTGCTGCGCCGCCGCCCACACCACCCCGACGACCGCCGGCCCGGCTGACCTGCTGCTGCGGGGGAGCCGGTGCCATCACCGGGGTGCCGCTAGGGCTGCGGGCTCCGGTGATCCGGGCCAGGTCGGTGTCACCGGCGCGCACCGGGGTGCTGATCGCCTTGACGCCGGCCTTGCGGGTCATGGCCTCCACCTCGCGCCGCTCGGGGTGGGTGACCAGGGTGACCACGATGCCCTGGTCGCCGGCCCGTGCCGTCCGGCCGGCGCGGTGCAGGTAGTCCTTGGGGTCGGCCGGCGGGTCGACGTGCACGACCAGGCTGACGTCGTCGACGTGGATGCCGCGGGCGGCGACGTCGGTGGCCACCAGCACCGGGGTGGTGCCGTCCTTGAAGGCGTCCAGCGTGCGGGTGCGGTTGTTCTGCGCCTTGCCGCCGTGCAGGGCACCGGTCATCGCGCCGGTGGCCCGCAGCTGCTTGGCGAGCCGGTCCACGCCGTGCTTGGTGCGCACGAACATGATGGTGCGACCCTCGCGCGCGGCGATGTGGGCGACGACGTTCTTCTTGTCGTCGGGGTCGATCATCAGCAGGTGGTGCTCCATCGTGGTGACGCTGGCCGACGGCGGCGCGGTGGAGTGCGTCACGGGGTTGGTCATGTAGCGCTTGACCAGCTTGTCGACCTCACCGTCGAGGGTGGCCGAGAAGAGCAGGCGCTGCCCGCGCGGGGTCTTGTCCAGCAGCTTGGTCACCTGGGGCAGGAAGCCCATGTCGGCCATGTGGTCGGCCTCGTCGAGCGCGGTGATGACCACGTCCTGCAGGCCGGCAGTGCGCTGCTGCACGTGGTCGGCCAGCCGGCCGGGGGTGGCCACGAGCAGGTCGATGCCGTCGGCGAGCTGGCTGACCTGGCGGCCGATGTTCACGCCACCGACCACGGTGCCGATGCGCAGGCCCAGGGCCTTGGCGAGCGGCTCCAGCTCAGCGGTGACCTGCGAGGCGAGCTCGCGGGTGGGCACCAGCACCAGCCCGCGCGGGTTGCGCGGGGTGGAGCGGGCGCCGGCCAGCTTGGCCAGCATCGGCAGGCCGAAGGCCAGGGTCTTGCCCGAGCCGGTCTGCGCGCGGCCGAGCACGTCGCGGCCGGCCAGGGAGTCGGGGATGGTGACCGTCTGGATGGCGAACGGGGCGGGCTTGCCCTGGGCGACCAGCGCAGCCACGAGAGCCTCGGGCAGGCCGATCTCGGCGAAGGTGCGGGTCGGCGTCGGCGTGCTGGACGCGTCGTGGTCGGGCACGGTCGAGGCGGCCGGGGCAGCGGTGGCCGGTGCAGCCTGGGCCTTGGTGGCCCGGCGGGGGGCCGCCGCGCGAGGGGCGGCGGTGCGGGGAGCCGCTGCGGCGTGGCCACCGGTGCTCGGGGTGGCGGTGGTCTCGGCTGCGGCGGGGGCGCCGGCCGGACGTCGGCCCGAGCGTCGGCGGGGGCGGGACGGGGACTGCGGTGCGGTCAAGGGTGTACCTCCGGTACGTGGTCACGTCCCGGCGGCACACAACGAGGTGTGGACAGTCACGAGGACGTCGCGCAGCAGCTGGATCAGCCGTTGCAGCGGATGTGTCCGAGCATCGCCGGACTGACGCCAGCGGAGTGCTCGGGAGTGCGCGGCGGTGACGCCGCGCTGGAGCAGCACGATCATCGTGCTTGCCTGAGGTAATCATACAGGCCGTTGGGCGGAGAGTGACGGCGCGGCGAGGGTGTTCAGCGACACGCCCGGTCGCCGGCGGCTGCCGGGACCGGGCGTGCGCTGCGAAAGCCCCTGCTCAGCAGGTGGTGGGTCAGGCAGGGAGCTCGGAGCGGTTGCCGCCCCAGAGGGTGTGGAACTTGCCGTCGGTGTCCACCCGGCCGTAGGTGTGCGCGCCGAAGAAGTCACGCAGGCCCTGGGTGAGGGCGGCCGGCAGCCGCTCGGCCCGCAGGGCGTCGTAGTAGGACAGCGCGGAGGCGAAGCCGGGCACCGGGATGCCCCGCAGGGTGGCGGCAACCACCACGCGGCGCCAGCTGTCCTGGGCGTTCTCCACGGCCTCCCGGAAGAAGGGGTCGACGATGAGCGAGGGCAGCTCGGCGTTGTCGGTGTAGGCCTCGCGGATGCGGTCCAGGAAGCGGGCCCGGATGATGCAGCCGCCGCGCCAGATGGTGGCCATGGCGGCCGGGTCGACGTCCCAGCCGTGCTCGGTGCTGCCGGCCGCGATCTGGTCGAAGCCCTGGGCGTAGGCGACCACCTTGGAGGCGTAGAGCGCCAGCCGGATGTCCTCGACGAACTGGTCGGCGTCCTCGGCCGTCCAGCTCAGGGTGCCGCCGGTGAGCTCGCGGGCGGCGGCGCGCTGGTCGGTGTGGCTGGACAGCGCGCGGGCGAACACCGCCTCGGCGATGCCGCTGACGGGGATGCCCAGGTCGAGCGCGGACTTCACCGTCCAGCGGCCGGTGCCCTTCTGCCCCGCCTCGTCCACCACCACGTCGACGAACGGCTTGCCGGTCTTGGCGTCCACGTGGTCGAGCACCTCGGCGGTGATCTCCACCAGGTAGCTCTCCAGCTCCCCGCCGTTCCACTCGCGGAAGATGGCGGCGATCTCGGCGGGGGTCTTGCCGAGGGCGTGGCGCAGCAGGTCGTAGGCCTCGCCGATCAGCTGCATGTCGGCGTACTCGATGCCGTTGTGCACCATCTTGACGAAGTGGCCGGCACCGTTGGGGCCGACGTGCACGCAGCACGGCGTGCCGTCGACCTCTGCGGCGATGGACTCCAGCAGCGGTCCGAGCGCCTCGTAGGACTCCTTCGAGCCGCCGGGCATGATCGACGGGCCGTTGAGCGCACCCTCCTCGCCGCCGGAGACGCCGGTGCCGACGAAGTGCAGGTCGCGCTCGCGCATGGCGGCCTCGCGACGCATGGTGTCGGTGTAGAGGGCGTTGCCGCCGTCGATGATGATGTCGCCCGGCTCCATCAGGTCGGCCAGGTCGTTGATCACCGAGTCGGTGGGGTCGCCGGCCTGCACCATGATGAGCACGCGGCGGGGCTTCTCCAGGCTGTTGACCAGCTCCGCCAGGGAGTCGGCGCGGACGAAGTCGCCCTCGTCGCCGTGCTCGGCGAGCAGCCGGTCGGTCTTGGCGGCGCTGCGGTTGTGCACCGCGACGGTGTGGCCGTGGCGGGCGAGGTTGCGGGCGAGGTTGGACCCCATCACCGCCAACCCGGTGACACCGATCTGGGCGCGGGGTGAGGCTGGGCTGTCCGGAGCAGTCATGGCTGCCACCTTAGTGGCTGCTGCTTCCCGCTACCGTCGGTGAATCTCGGTGTGGGCCCACGCCGTAGACACAGCGTGAGGAGAGGTTCATGACGAGCGACGGACACACGGACCAGGCAGCAGGCTCGCAGGCCTCGGGTTCGCCGGCCCAGGGTTCCCTGCGGGGCCGCACGATCGTGATGTCCGGCGGCAGCCGCGGCATCGGGCTGGCCATCGCGCTGCGGGCGGCGCGCGAGGGAGCCAACGTGGCGCTGATGGCCAAGACCGCAGAGGCCGACCCACGGCTGCCCGGCACCGTCTACAGCGCCGCCGAGGAGATCCGCGCCGCGGGCGGGCAGGCGCTGCCGGTGGTGGGCGACGTCCGCAACGAGGAGGACGTGCAGCGGGTGGTGGAGCAGGCCGTCGCCGAGTTCGGCGGCATCGACGTGGTGGTGAACAACGCCAGCGCCATCAACCTCTCCGGCACGGTGGACCTGCCGATGAAGCGCTTCGACCTGATGCAGCAGATCAACGTGCGCGGCACCTTCCTGCTCACCAAGTACTGCATCCCGCACCTGGCGCAGGGCACCAACCCGCACATCCTCACGCTTTCGCCGCCGGTGAACATGGACCCCAAGTGGCTGGGCGGGCACCCGGCCTACACGCTGAGCAAGTACGGGATGACCCTGCTGACGCTGGGCTGGGCCACCGAGCTGGCCGAGCAGGGCATCGCCGCCAACGCGCTGTGGCCGCGCACCATCATCGCCACCGCCGCGGTGCAGAACCTGCTGGGCGGCGACGAGAGCATCGCCCGCTCGCGCAGCCCGGAGATCGTCGCCGACGCCGCACACGTGGTGCTCACCACTGCTGGGCGCACGCTCACCGGGCAGACGCTGATCGACGACGAGGTGCTGGCCTCGGCGGGGGTGACGGACCTGTCGCAGTACTCCACGGGCGAGGAGTCCGAGCTGGCGATGGACATCTTCCTCGACTGAGCTGGGGGCGTCTGCAAGTACCACCATCACCGCGCTCCGACGTCTGCAACTGCTACCAAGCAGGCGCCGGGGCGCGGGACTGGGGGCGCGGGACTGGGGGGCGCGGGACTGGGGGCGCTGGCCCGCCAGGAGCTGGACGACCGGGCTACGGCTGGCGCTAGGCGGCTGCGACCCGGTCGAGCAGCCAGTCGGCGACCACCGGCCACCGCGCCTGGTGCGTGCTGCGGAAGTAGCCCCGGAGGTGGCGGGTTGCGCAGCTTGGTAGCGGTTGCAGACGCCCTGGGGTGCGCATGGGCGTACTTGCAGACGCACCAAAGCACGTCAGCCCGGCCCACCAGTAGCGGTGGGCCGGGCTGAGTGTGCGCTGGTGGCTAGGCGCCCGTGGGGCGGTCCTTGCCGGTGAGCTTCTTGCGCACCTGCTCGATCTTCTGCTTGTTCTCCGGCTTGGCCGCGAACTCCTTGCCCTTCGCGACGGCCTTGTCGATCTTCTGCTTGTTCTCAGGCTTCGCGGCGAACTGCTTGCCCTTGGTGACAGCCTGGTTCACCGCCTGCTGCGCCTTGGGGCTGCGCGCGAACGCGGCGGCCTTGTCAAACAGTGACGCCATGGTGTCCTCAATCCTGGTTGCGGGCCGGACCGTCGAAGCCATCATACGAGCGGGTCTCGGTCCGCGAGCGGAAACCACCCGCGGTGGGCTCCGGACGGGCCGCAGCCGGCCGAGCGGCCGCCGGGCGCGCCGCCATGCCGTCACGGCGCGGTGCCTCGCGGCGGACGCCGTCCCGACGGGGGCCGCCCTGGTTGAAGCCACCCTCGCGCTGGTAGCCACCCTCGCGGCGCGGGCCACGGGCGTTGTCGCGCGAACCCTGGTAGCCGCTGCCGGCGGGACGCGGGTTGCGGCCCTGGTAGCCGCCGCTGCGCGGACGCTCGCTGCGGTCGCGCTCCTGGGCGGGGAGGGGCTCGCCGCTGGGCGTCTGCGCACCGGTGATCTCGCTCAGCTCGGAGGAGCCGGGGGAGACGTTGGTGGCCTTGGGGTCGATGCCGGCGATGCCGGTCATCCGGCGCACCGTGCGGCGCTGGTTCGGCAGCACGATGGTGACCACGGTGCCGGACTCACCAGCGCGGGCCGTGCGGCCGGCGCGGTGCAGGTAGTCCTTGGCGTCGGCCGGCGGGTCGACGTGCACGACCAGGCTGACGCCGTCGACGTGGATGCCGCGGGCGGCGACGTCGGTGGCCACCAGCACCGGGGTGCGGCCGGTCTTGAAGCGGTCCAGCACGCGGGTGCGCTGGTTCTGCGCCTTGCCGCCGTGCAGCGACTCGGCGCGGATGCCCAGGGCGCGCAGCCGGTCGGTGATGCCCTCGACGCCGAGCTTGGTGCGGGCGAACATGATGGTGCGGCCGTTGCGGGCGCCGATCTCGGCGAGCACAGCGTCCTTCTGGCCGCGGTCCACCAGCAGCACGTGGTGGGACATGGTGTCCACGCTGGCCTTGCCGTCCTGCGTGGAGTGCTCCACGTGGTCGGGCAGGAACTGCCGCACGATCGACTGGATCTCCCGGTCCAGGGTGGCGGAGAACATCAGCCGCTGCCCGTCCGCCGGGGTGGCGCTGAGCAGGGCCTTGACCTCGGGCAGGAAGCCCAGGTCGGTCATCTGGTCGGCCTCGTCCAGCGCGGTCATCTCGATGGCGTCGAGGATGCAGGTGCCCTGGCGCAGGTGGTCGCCGAGGCGGCCGGGGGTGGCGACCAGGATGTCCACGCCGCGGCGCAGCTGGTCGGCCTGGCGGCCGAAGGGGGTGCCACCGACGGCGGGCTTGACGCTCAGGCCCAGCGCGTCGGCGTAGGGCTGCAGGGAGTCGACCACCTGGAAGGCGAGCTCACGGGTGGGGACCAGCACCAGGGCGCGGGGCCGCTTGGCCTGTGCGCGGCTGGCGTTGGGGCCGTAGGCGAGCCGGTTGAGCATCGGCAGCCCGAAGGCCAGCGTCTTGCCGGAGCCGGTCTGCGCGCGGCCGAGCACGTTCTTGCCGGCGAGCAGGTCGGGGATCGCCGCCGCCTGGATGGGGGACGGGGCGGTGATGCCCGTCTTCGCCAGGGCGTTCACCAGGGCGTCGGGAAGGCCGAGGGCGCCGAACGTGGTCGGCTCGCTCTCGGCGGACTCGTCGTTGGCGGGGGTATTCAGGACAGCCTGAGACACGGAAGAACCTCTCCGGGACAGCGGCGCGTCGCGGAGCGGGAGCTGTCATGCAGCACGCAGTGAGACGAGCCAGACACACGCTCATCTTCGCCAGCTTGGGCGGGACTGTGTGCCGGTGGATTGATCTGTCGCGAGTGCGACTGAACTGACAGTACGGCACACCGCGGGATGTACCCGCATCCCGCGGTGTGACGTCCCCGACTATTCGGGCGAGACGGACGTCTTGGTGCCTACTGCCCAGGCGGGACGTCGGCGGCGGTGGCGGTGTTGGACGTGCCGGGTGCCTCGGCCCCGGGCTGACCCTGGTCGAGGACGCGACGGTCCTCCTCCCACATGGCTTCCTGCCGGGCGGGCTCCTCGCGCACGATGGCGCTGTTCATCCACTCGCGCGGGATGGCGAAGCCGTCCACCAGGGTGGTCGCGTAGGGGCGGATCTCCTTGCACAGCTGGTTGACCGTGGCGGTGACGGCCTTGCTGCGCGCGGCGTTCATCCGGCCGTGCTCCAGGAACCAGCCCTTGTCGGCCTCGATGGTGTGCAGCGCGTAGAGGTCGCACAGCCGCTCCAGCAGAGCGCGCGCCTCCGGGTCGGTGCAGCGGTCGATGCCGGTGATGAAGGCCTCCAGCACCACCCGCTCCACGTGCACGTGGGCGGTGCGCAGCACGTGGTCCTGGGCGTCGTTGAACACCTCGAAGGCGTCGGCGTCCTCGTCGCCGGCGCGGCGCAGCCGGTTGGCCGCGCCCTCCAGCACGTGCTTCTCGCGGTCCTCGAACATGTGCAGCTGCCAGTCGCGGTCGCGGACCGAGGCCTCTTCGTCGTTGCCGGGGACGGCGTCGACGAGGCGCTGCACCAGGCGGCGGGCCGCGGTGCGCTCGAGCACCTGGTCCACCACCATGTTCGCGGCGAACTGTGCCTTGCCCCAGCCGGAGAGGTCGCCGAAGTCGTCGGCGTAGCCGGTGAGCAGGCCCTTGGCCACCAGCTGCATGAGCACGGTGTTGTCGCCCTCGAACGTGGTGAACACGTCGATGTCGGACTTCAGCAGCGGCAGCTGGTTCTCCGCCAGGTAGCCGGCACCGCCGCAGGCCTCGCGGCAGGTCTGGATGGTCTGGTTCGCGTGCCAGGTGTTGGTGGCCTTGAGGCCGGCGGCCAGCGACTCCAGCTCGCGCTTGACCTCCGGCTCGGCGTCGTCCCCGGCGGTGAGGACGTCGTGCATCATCGCCGTCAGCTCTTCCTGGGCGAAGTGCAGCGCGTAGGTCTTGGCCAGCGCGGGCAGCAGCTTCCGCTGGTGGGCCAGGTAGTCCAGGATGACGATCTCCCGGTCGCGGCCGGGGGCGCTGAACTGGCGACGGGTCTCGCCGTAGCGCACCGCGATGTCCAGGGCGACCTTGGCCGCGCTGCCCGAGGCGCCACCGACGCTGACGCGCCCGCGCACCAGGGTGCCGAGCATGGTGAAGAAGCGGCCGGTCTCGCTCTCGATGGGCGAGGTGTACCCGCCGTCCTCGGCGACCTGCCCGTAGCGGTTGAGCAGCGCGCTGCGGGGGACCTTGACGTGGTCGAAGCTCAGGCGGCCGTTGTCCACACCGGCCAGGCCCTCCTTGTAGCCGTCGTCGGTGATGGTGACGCCGGGTGCGGGGTTGCCCTCCTTGTCGCGGATTGGCACGGCCCAGGCGTGCACGCCGCGGGGCTTGCCCTGGGTGACCAGCTGGGCGAAGACCACAGCCATCTGCCCGTCCCGGGCGGCGTTGCCGATGTAGTCCTTGCGCGCGGCCTCGTGCGGGGTGTGCAGGTCGAAGGTCTGGGTCTGCGGGTCGTAGGTGCAGGTGGTGCGCAGCTGCTGCACGTCCGAGCCGTGGCCGGTCTCGGTCATCGCGAAGCAGCCGGGCAGCTCCATGCTGATGATGTCGGGCACCAGGGCCGCGTGGTGCTCGTCGGTGCCCAGTGCCTGCACGGCGCCGCCGAACAGGCCCCACTGCACGCCGACCTTGACCATCAGCGACAGGTTGGTCATCGCGACCATCTCGATGGAGGCCACCGAGCCACCCAGGTCGTCACCGCCGCCGTGCTCCTTGCTGAAGCCCAGCGCGGTCTGGCCGGTCTTGGCCAGGTCGCGGGCGAGCGCGGTGGTGCGGGTGCGGGCGGCCTCGATGTCCTCGCCGTAGACCGGGGCCCACTTGGTGCCGGTGAGGTGGGTGCGCGCCTGCTGGCGGACGTGGGCCCAGCGGCCGTCGAGGACGTCGCGCAGCGCGTCCGGGTCGACGTGCTCCGGAAGGGGAGCTCCGGTGGTGTCAGCGGCAGTGCTCACGTGTCCTCCTGTGGCGCGGGTGGGTTGTCCGGAGCCTAGTCAGACGGCGGTCCGGGCAGCGCCGTCGCCTCGCCCCGCGAGGGTGCCCCGAGCACCACCGGCAGCTGCTGCCAGCCGCGCAGCACGCGGGTGTGCCGCCGGGCCCCGGGAGCGCCGAGCTGCAGGTCGGGGAAGCGCTCGAACAGCGCACGCAGCCCGATCTCCCCCTCCATCCGCGCCAGCGAGGCACCCAGGCAGAAGTGCCGGCCGCCGGAGAACGACAGGTGCTCACGGGCGTTGGACCGAGCCACGTCGAAGGTGTGCGGGTCGGTGAACACCGCCGGGTCGCGGTTGGCCCCGCCGAGCAGGGTCACCACCCGCTGGCCCGCGGGCACCGCCATCCCGGCCATCTCGGTGTCGCGCACCGCGCTGCGGGCGGTCAGCTGCACGGGGGACTCCATCCGCAGCACCTCCTCCACGGCGTTGCCCCACAGGCTCGGGTCGGTGCGCAGCACGGCCACCTGGTCGGGGTGGCGCAGCAGCAGCTCCACGCCGCTGCTGAGCAGGTTCACGGTGGTCTCGAAGCCGGCGGCCAGCAGCAGCCCGGCGGTGGCCCGCAGCTCGGTCTCGCTCAGGCGCTCGCCGTCGTCGGTCAGGGTGACCAGCTGGCTGAGCAGGTCGTCGCCGGGGTCGCGGCGCAGCCGCTGCAGGTGCCGGCCGAGCCAGGCGTCGAAGGCGCGCAGCGAGGCGTCCACGTGGCGGAACTCCCGCCAGGGCAGCCCCATGTCCAGGCTGGGGGCCGCACCGGCGCCGTAGCCGAGGACCTCGGCGCGCTCCGCGGCGGGCACGCCCAGGATCTCGGCGATCACCGCGACCGGCAGCAGGGTGGCGTAGTCGGCCACCAGGTCGATCTCGCTGGTGGGGCCCGCGGCGAGGAGGTCGTCCAGCAGCCCGTCGGCCAGGGCCTGCACCTGCGGGCGCAGCGCCTCCACCGCCCGGGCGGTGAACACCCGGGAGACCTGGCGGCGGTAGCGGGTGTGCTCGGGCGGCTCCACGGCCAGCAGGGACGGCGGCTCGATGGGGTGCAGGATGCGGGCGTCCTGGGCCCAGTCGTTGAGCCGGTTGAGCGGCCACGGGAACACCGCCGAGATGTTGCCGGCGCGGAAGTCGTCGCTGCGCAGCACGTCGCGCACCACGCTGTGGGTAGCGGTGAGGTAGGTGAGGCGCCCGCGGATCACCGGGCCCTGGGCCCGCACCTCGTCGTGCAGCAGGAACGGGTCCTCGGCGGCGGCGGTGGTGGGGTCGGCCAGCAGCCGCGCCTGCAGGTCGCCACCGGCGGCGGCGCGGCGCATCAGCGCGCGGGGCAGCCCGTGCTGCAGGGCCCAGCGGACGGTGGAACGCATCTTTCTCCCCCTTTGTGGCGCCTGACACTCGCGCGCCCAGCATGCCAGCAGCGCATTCCCAGATGTGCCCAGGCTCTCCCCGAGTTGCGCACCCCCCGTGCGGACGGTGCCATGGGACCAAGCGCTGAGCAGCAGCGCACCAGCTTGCTCCCGAGTGGGGCAGCCTCAGCACCATTGAGAGGATTGCGATGAAAGCCGTTACCTGGCAAGGCAAGCGCGATGTCCGAGTGGACACCGTCCCGGATCCCAAGATCGAGCTCCCCACCGACGCGATCATCAAGGTGACCACCACCAACATCTGCGGGTCGGACCTGCACCTGTACGAGACCCTCGGTGCGTTCATGGGCCAGGGCGACATCCTCGGCCACGAGCCGATGGGAATCGTGGAGGAGGTCGGCAGCGAGACCGGCGACCTCAAGGTCGGCGACCGCGTGGTCATCCCCTTCCAGATCTCCTGTGGCAGCTGCTTCATGTGCGACCGGCACCTGTACACCCAGTGCGAGACCACCCAGGTGCGCGAGCAGGGCACGGGGGCGGCGCTCTTCGGCTTCTCCAAGCTCTACGGCGAGGTCCCCGGCGGGCAGGCGGAGTACCTGCGCGTGCCGCAGGCCCAGTTCACCCACATCAAGGTGCCCGAGGGCCCGTCCGACGAGCGCTTCACCTACCTCTCCGACGTGCTGCCCACCGCGTGGCAGTCGGTGGCCTACGCCGACGTGCCCAAGGGCGGCTCGGTCACCGTGCTGGGCCTGGGCCCGATCGGCGACATGGCCGCCCGCATCGCCCAGCACCAGGGCAGCCGCGTCATCGCCGTGGACCTGGTGCCCGAGCGCCTGGAGCGCGCCCGGGCCCGGGGCATCGAGGTGGTGGACCTGCGTGAGCACGCCAAGGACGTCGGCGACGTCATCCGGGACATGACCGACGGCCGCGGCACCGACGCGGTGATCGACGCCGTCGGCATGGAGGCACACGGCTCGCCCATCAACAAGCTGGCCCAGCAGGTCGTCGGCATGCTGCCCGACGCCATCGGCGCGCCGCTGATGCAGAAGGCGGGCGTGGACCGGCTCAACGCGCTGTACTCCGCCATCGACATCGTGCGCCGCGGCGGCACCATCTCGGTGATCGGCGTCTACGGCGGCGCGGCCGACCCGATGCCGATGATCACCATGTTCGACAAGCAGATCCAGCTGCGGATGGGTCAGGCCAACGTCAAGCGGTGGGTCGGCGACATCATGCCGCTGCTCACCGACGCCGACCCGTTGGGCGTGGACACCTTCGCCACCCACACCCTGCCGCTGGAGCAGGCGCCGCACGCCTACGAGATCTTCCAGAAGAAGCAGGACGGCGCGGTCAAGGTGCTGCTCAAGCCCTGACCGGTAGGCAGACACACAGCAGCGTGGCCGCCCGGAGGGGCGGCCACGCTGTTGTGTGTCTGCGTCCGAAGTGCCTAGCGGTGGGAGTCCGGGGCGTCGGCGTCGGGGATCTCCTCGCGCCGCACGATGGTCTCCTCGGTGACGAGGTAGCGCCGGATCCGACGACCGCTCTCCTCGCCCTGCTCCGAGCGGTCCTGCTCCGAGTGGTCCCGGTGCTGGTCATCCTGGCCGGAGTGCTGCTGGCCCGCGTCCTGGCCGTGGCCCGGTGCGACGGGGGCTGCGTGCCGACCCTGGTCCTGCCCCGCCGCCTGGCCGGTGGTGGTGTCCTGGCCGGTGGCGTTGTCCACGCCGTAGTAGCGGTAGAGCTGGTCCTCCTCCGCCGGCGTGAGCTCGCCGTCGGCCTCCACGTTGGGGGCGTCCTTCACCATCGACTTGGGGTAGGGCACCCGCAGGTCGTCGCCGTCCACGGAGGCCTCGGCGAGCGGCACGAACGAGTCGCGGGTGCCGAACAGGCCGGTGCGCACCGTCACCCAGGCGGGCTCGCCGGTGGAGTTGTCGAGGTAGATCTGCCCGATGGCGCCGATCTTGTGTCCGTCCCCGTCGTGCACGGTGCCGTTGCCGATGGTGCCGAGGTCCTGCCTGGTGATCATGGTTGTCCTCCGGAAGCTGGTAGGGACGGCGCGAGCGTCGTCGTCCCCCTGAACCAAGCACGGGCGAACAGTCGCCGCCCGACGAGCGGAGACGCTGCAGGTCAGCGAGTCCGGCCCACTTGGGGTGGACAGGGCGCCCATCGGCATCCTGCCAGCCGCATGGCAAGGTCGACGGGTCAGGTCAGTCGGTGGCCTGCGCGACGACGAGGAGCACCAGTGGCGACGACGGGCATTCCAGCAGAGCTGCGCGACCAGGCGACGAGGGGCTTCGACGCCACGATCGGGCTGTCGGTGGTGGAGGCCTCCGGCGACGAGGTGCGCTCGCAGCTCACCGTGCGCCCGGAGCTGCTGCAGCCGCACGGCATCCTGCACGGCGGGGTGCTCTGCTCGGTGGTGGAGAGCGTGGCCAGCGTGGGTGGCACCTTGTGGCTGCGCGACGCCGGGGTGGTCGTCGGGGTGAACAACAACACCGACTTCCTCCGCGCCACCAAGGAGGGTGCGGTGCTCACCGCCGTGGGCACGCCGATCCACCGCGGCCGCTCCCAGCAGCTGTGGGCGGTGCACATCACCGACGGCGAGGGGCACCTGGTGGCCAAGGGCCAGGTGCGGCTGCAGAACCTGCGCCACGCCGAGCGCGTCGCGAAGTAGCCCACAGCGGGGCCGGGTCAGAGCAGGGTGGCCAGCTTGGTGACGGTGTTCCAGTTCCGCGCCGTGGCTGCCACACCGAGGTGCTTCTCCGCGAGGCCGCCCACCGGCGGCGCCTGCAAGATGCCGTCCGGGCACCACTGGTAGATCACCCGCTCGCCCAGCGCGGTGTTCTCTGGGTCCAGCTGGCGCGGGTCGTGCGCGGCGAGCAGCGCGGGATCCGGCGCCGGGAACAGGAAGTGCGCCAGGTACCGCGAGCCGTTGGTCGCCCGCGGCCCGAACGGGTCGCCGTCGACCACCGCCTGCAGGTCGGTGCCGGGGAGCACGTGGCAGGCCGCGGTGACGCCCAGCTGGTCGGCCAGGCCCTGCTCGATCTGCGCGGCCAGCGTCGCCGGGTCGGGCTGGTCGCTGCTGAACACCACGTTGCCGCTGTTGAGGTGGGTGCGCACCGCCTGGTGGCCGTAGCCGGTGAGCAGCTCGCGCAGGTCGGCCATGGCCACCCGCTTGTTGCGACCCACGTTGATGCCGCGCAGCAGGGCCACGTAGCGGCTGCCCTCCGCCGGGCTCACGGCCGCTTCGCCCGCTCGGGCAGCGGCTGGGCGCTCGACTCCAGGTCGGCCAGCAGGTCACCCAGCTCGGCCACCCGGGCCAGGACGTCGGGAGCGGTGAACACCAGCTGCTCAGGCTTCTCGCACGCGGCCACCTCGTCCCAGGTGAGCGGGGTGGACACCGTGGGGCTCGGCCGGCCCCGCAGCGAGTACGGCGCGACGGTGGTCTTGGCCGGGTTGTTCTGGCTCCAGTCCAGGAACACCTTGCCCGGCCGGGCGTCGCGGGCCATCCGCCACAGCACGGTGTCGGGCAGCTCGGCGGTGAGGTCCTGGGCCAGCTGCTTGGCGTAGGCGGAGGTGGTGGCGCTGTCGGTGGTCTGCACCGGCACCAGCAGGTGCAGACCCTTGGAGCCGCTGGTCTTGGGCCATGCCGTCAGCCCGTCCTCGGCGAGCAGGTCGCGCACCCGCAGCGCCACCGCGCAGCAGTCCACGACGTCCGCCGGCGCCCCCGGGTCGAGGTCAAAGACCATCAGGTCCGGCGGCAGCGCCTCGGCGGGGTGCTCGGCTGAACCCGCACCAGCGAAGCGCCACTGCGGCACGTGCAGCTCCAGCCCGGCCAGGTTGGCCGCCCACACCAGGGCCGCCGGCTCGTCCAGCACCGCGTAGGTGACGGCGTCGGAGCCCTTGCCGTGCACCTCCTCGGTGCGCAGCCAGTCCGGGGCGTCGGCGGCCACGTTCTTGTGCACGAAGCTCTTGGCGCCGGTGCCGTTGGGCCAGCGGAACAGGCTCACCGGGCGGTCACGCACGTGTGGGAGCAGCGCCTCGGCGATGCCGGCGTAGTAGGAGATCACCTCAGCCTTGGTGAAGCCGTCGGGGTAGAGCTCCTTGTCCAGATTGGACAGGCGCAGGGTGCGTCCGCCGAAGGACACCGACTGGGCCTCACTCATCTCGGGCCTCACTCATCGAGCAACCCCCTCCACCGCGGCTGGCGCAGCATGCCGTCACCGGTCCACGTGGCGAACTCCACCTCACCGGTCAGCTCCGGCCGCACCCAGCGCGCGGTGCGCCGCCGCGCCGGGGGCAGCGGACCGGCGAACGGCGAGGTGTCCGCGGCCAGTGGCTGCAGCCGCTCGTGCAGCTCGCGCAGCGCCCGGTCGGTGAAGCCGGTGCCCACGTTGCCCACGTACCGCAGGCTCCCGTCGTCGGTCCACACCCCGAGCAGCAGCGCGCCCAGGCCGTCGGCGCGGCGACCGTTTCCCGGCTGCCACCCGCCGATCACCACGTCGGCCTTGCGCAGGTTCACCAGCTTGAGCCACTGCTCGCTGCGCCGCCCGGGCAGGTAGTGGCTGGCGGTGTTCTTGGCCATCACCCCTTCCAGCCCCTGCGCACGCACGGCCGCCACCACGTCCGCCGCGTCACCGGTCAGCGGGGGCGGCACCGACCACACCGGCCCGGCCAGCTCCAGCGAGTCCAGCAGCTCGCGCCGCTCCGACAGCGGGCGGCGCAGCAACGACCGGCCGTCCAGGTGCAGCAGGTCGAAGATCAGGTAGGTGATGGCCGCCCCGGCGATGCTCTTGGTGCGCGGCGTGCTGCCGGTCTTGGTGCCGGCCAGCTGCTGCAGCAGCCCGAAGTCCGGCCGTCCGTCGGGACCGAGCACCACCAGCTCGCCGTCCAGCAGCACCTCGTGGCCGGCCAGCGCCTCGCCCAGCCCGGCGATGCCGTGCACCGGCTTGGTGAGGTCTTGGCCGGAGCGGCTGAGCAGCTTCACCCGGCCGCCCTCCACCCGGGCCAGCGCCCGGTAGCCGTCCCACTTGACCTCGTAGAACCAGCTGCCGCGCGTGGGTGGCTCGCCCGGAACGGCGAGCATGGGGGAGAGCTCCTCGGGGAGGGGCTCGTAGTCGGGGTCGGTGGGGGCGTCCCGCCGGCGCAGCGTCCACTGGTCGCTCTTCTCGCCCGGCCGGTGCGACAGCGCGTAGCGGCCCTGCAGCACCTGCCCGTGCAGGGTGAACTCCACCTTCTTGGGTCCCCACGCGGTGATCTCCACCGGACCGCGGTCGGTGACGCGCATCCAGCCACCGCCGTACTCGTTCGCCGGGATCTCGCCCTCGAACTGGGCGTAGGACAGCGGGTGGTCCTCGGTCTGCACGGCCAGGCGCTGCACGCCCGGGCCCGGCGGCACGCCCTTGGGCACCGCCCACGAGGCGAGCACGCCATCGTGCTCCAAACGCAGGTCCCAGTGCAGCGAGCTGGCGTGGTGCTCCTGCACCACGAAGATCGGCCCGGTCTCGTCGCCGCCCACGCCGACCTGGGCCTGCTCACCCATCGGCTCCGGCGTCCTGGCCGTGTCGCGCTTGGCGCGGTAGCGGTCGAGCTGGTCGGACTCAGGCACTGCGCTTGCGCGGGCTGGACTTCTTGGCCGCGGCGGTCTTGGCCGGGGCGGCCTTCTTGGCGGCCGGCTTCTTCGCCGTGCTCGTCTCCCCGGCGCTCGTCTCAGCTGCGTCAGCGTCGGTGTCGGTGTCGGTGTCGGCTTCCGCGGCGCTGGCCTTCTTGCTCTTCGCCGGGGCTGCCTTGGCGGTGCTCTTCTTGGCCGGGCTCTTGCGGGCGGGCTTGGCGTCGGGCTCGGCGTCGGTGCTCTTCTCTGGGTCCGAGTCGGTGTCCTGGTCGGTGGCCTTGCCCGCGCCTACTGCCTTGGGCTTGGAGCGGTCGATGCTGCGCTGCAGCGCGGTCATCAGGTCCACCACCTGAGCCGACTCCTTGGGCTCCTCGGCCTCCGGCAGCTCGGCGCCCTCGGCCTTGGCCTCGATCAGGGCCGCCATGGCGTCGCGGTAGTCGTCGTGGAACTCCTCCGGCTCGAAGTCGCCCGACATCGTCTCCACCAGCGACTCCGCCATCGCCAGCTCGTTCTTGCGCACCCCGATGTCCTTCTGCAGGAACGCGAACTCGGGCTTGCGGATCTCGTCGGGCCACATCATGGTGTGCAGCACCAGCACGTCCTCGCGGGCGCGCAGCATGGCCAGCGACTCGCGCTGGCGCAGGGTGATCTTGACCATCGCCATCTTGCCGGAGTCGATCAGCGCCTGGCGCAGCAGCACGTAGGGCCGCTCGGCGGCCGGGTCAGGCTCCACGTAGTAGCTCTTCTGGAAGAAGATGGGGTCCACGTCGGCGCCGTCCACGAACTCCAGCACGTCGATGGCGCGGTCGGTGCTCACCGGGAGGTTGGACAGCTCGGCCTGGTCGAGCACCACCATCCGCCCGTCCTCCATCTCGTAGGCCTTGGCGATCTGGTCGTAGGGGACCTCCTCGCCGCACACCGAGCAGACCTTCTTGTACCGAATGCGGCCTTGGTCGGCTTCGTGCACCTGGTGCAGGCGGAAGTCGTGCTCATCCGTTGCGGTGTACAGCCGCACCGCAATCGAGACCAGACCGAAGGAGATGGCACCCTTCCACAGTGATCGCATGCGCCGATTGTGGCGCATGCCTGCACCGTTGTGCAGCCCCGTGCGCCCAGCGCCGGGTGATCGGGCCGGCTACAGGCTGCTCAGCAGCGACTGGTCGAAGTGCTCCACCAGGTCGGCGGCGTCCCGGTAGACCTCCACTGCCCCGGCCTCGCGCAGCTCGGACTCGGCGAACCCGCCGCTGAGCACGCCGATGAACCGGACGCCCGCCCTGGCCGCGGCCTCGCCGTCCCAGACGGAGTCGCCGATGGTGACGGCTCGCTCGGCGGCCAGCCCCAGGGTGTCCACGGCGGTCTGCAGCAGGTCCGGCTCGGGCTTGGTGTCCTCGACATCCTCGGAGGTGATGGTGGCCTCGACGTGCTCGGCGCCGCCGATGCGCGGCAGCATCCAGTCGAGGTCCTTCGCCTTGCCGCTGGTCGCCAGGGCCACCCGCAGGTTCGCCTGCGCGCACCGGGCGAGCAGGTCGGCGGCGCCGGGCAGGGCGCGCACCTCGTCCTTCAGCTGCTCGTACTCGGTGGAGTGCGCCTCGGCGAAGGCGGAGTCGGAGCTGCCGATCAGGTGCGGCACCAGCTGGTCGTCGCCCAGCCCGATCGCCCGGTGCGCCTGGGCGGCGGTCACCTCGGGGTGGCCGTTGCGCTGGAAGGCCCGCAGCCACGCCAGACCGTGGTGGTACGTGCTGTCCAGCAGCGTGCCGTCGATGTCGAGCAACACACCGGCCCGGTCGGCGTCAGCCATGGGTCTCCTCCTCCCCGCACGGCAGCAACCGGTGCGGGCTCTCGTTGGACAGGTCGACCTCGAAGCTACTGGGCCGACTCCGATGTCGCTGTGGCAGCTGCGATCTCGGCGATGAAGGAGATGGCGACGTCGCGCAGCTTGATGTTCCGCTTCATCGAGCGCTCGCGCAGCACCTCGAACGCCGCGTCGGGGCCGATCTGGTGCACGGCCATCAGGATGCCCTTGGCCTGCTCGATGGGGGCACGGGTCTGGATGGAGTGCTGGAGCTGGGCGGCGAGCTGGTTGGCGGAGTGCACCGTGGCGTACTCGGTGAGCCCACGGCCGGCGTGCTCGACCAGGGCGGCGATGAAGTCCTGGTCGGTGCCCTCGAAGCCGTGCTCCTCGGCGCTGTAGAGGTTGAGCGCGCCGATCGCCACACCCTCGGCCACCAGGGGTGCGGCGAGGAAGGAGTGGACCCCGGCCGCGCGCGCAGGCTCCGCCATGGCCGGGAACTCGCGCTGCACGTCCCGTGCGCTCATGCACACCACGCTGCAGGTGCGCATCGCCTGCAGGCACGGGCCGTCGTCGAGGTGGTACTGCGCGTCGTCCACCGCCTGCACGCGCTCGTCGGTGAGGGCGGCGGTGAAGGCACTCTTGTCGAACTGCGCCGTGACGCCGCTCCAGTCCGCCCCGTCGATCAGCCGCACCGCGAGGTGGGCGGTGGCGGTGAGCAGGTCGAGCAGGTCGTCGTTGGTGTGCACGGGATGCCGCAGCGTGCTCAGGACGTCGGCCATCTCCTTGGGTCGAGCAGCCAGCAGGCGCCCCAGCTCGTCCGAGGCGAGGTGGATCCCGTTCGTCATGCCCGACTCATTTCCTTCGCTCGCTCGCCCGCGCCCCATCCCCGCGTTGGGTGCTGATCGTAGACGAAGAAACGACCTCCGAACCCGGTAGTTTTTCCCGGTCACAGGGCGTGACCGCAGGACGGCCGCGGCCCGTGCACAGCGTGACGAGCACGTCCGTTCAGCGCACCGATGGGTCCGGCTGCACGATGGAGGCGAGGCATCCGTCGGACCGACCCTCAGGAGACCGCGATGGCCAACCAGTTCGCCCTGGACGTGACCAGGATCCGCGACGACGCCCGCGCAAGGATGGCCGCCGGCGCGGTCACCGAGGGCAACATGATCGACCGGGACAACTTGATCGACATCCTCAACCAGGTGGTGGCCACCGAGATCGTCTGCTACCTGCGCTACACCCAGCACGCCATCGTGGCCACTGGCGTGGACCGGGCCCAGGTTGCCGCGGAGTTCACCGAGCACGCCGCCGACGAGATGAAGCACGGCCTGCGGGCGGCGGAGCGGATCAGCCAGCTGGGCGGCAACCCCGACTTCGACCCCGTGACCCTGCGCGAGCGCTCGCACACCCAGTACGTGGAGACCGAGGACAACGACCTCACCCGCATGCTGGAGGAGAACCTCGTCGCCGAGCGCATCGTCATCACCTCCTACCAGGAGATCGCCCGCTGGATCGGTGACCGCGACCCCACCACGCGCCGCCTGATGGAGTCGATCCTGGAGGAGGAGGAGGAACACGCCGACGACTTGAACGACCTTCTGGGAAACTGACCGGGTGGTCACCACAACAGCGGATGCGGTCATCGTCGGAGCCGGGCACCACGGGTTGGTGGCCGCCGCGGCGCTCGCTGACGCGGGCTGGGACGTGGTGGTGCTCGAGGGCAACGACGACGTCGGGGGAGCGGTGCGCTCGGCTGAGCTGGTTCCTGGGTACACCAGCGACCTGTTCAGCGCGTTCTACCCGCTGGGCGCGGCGTCGCCGGCCATCACCGCAATGGGGCTCGAGCAGCACGGTCTAATCTGGACCCACGCGCCCACGGTGGTGGCGCACCCCACCGGCCCTGACGACACCGAGGGCGTGGTGCTGCACCGCGACCCGCAGCGCACCGCCGACGGTCTGGCCCAGCACGACGCCCGCGACGGCAAGGCGTGGCTGGAGCTGGTGGAGCGCTGGCAGCAGATTCGCAAGCCGTTGCTGGACACCTTGTTCCGGCCGTTCCCGCCGGTGCAGGGTCCCACCGCGATGCTGGCCAGCCTGGGCCCGGCCGAGACGCTGCGGTTCCTGCGCTTCATGCTGCTGCCGGCCCGGCGGATGGGTCGCGAGCTCTTCCACAGCGAGGCGGCTCGGCTGCTGCTGCTGGGCAACGCGATGCACGCCGACGTCCCGGTGGACGCGCCGGTGAGCGGCGCCTTCGGCTTCCTCATGACGATGCTGGCCCAGGACGCCGGCTTTCCCGTGCCGGTGGGCGGGGCCGGCGAGCTGACCGCGACCATGGCCCGCCGCGGAGAGTCGGTGGGTGTGCAGGTGCACACCGGGCAGCACGTGGAGGCCATCGAGGTGCGCGGTGGCCGGGCCGTGGGGGTGCGCACCGCGGAGGGGATGCAGGTACGGGCGCGCCGGGCCGTCATCGCCGACACGTCGGCGCTGAGCCTCTACCGCGACCTGCTGCCCGCCGCAGTGGTGCCCCCGCGGCTGTTGCGCGATCTGGAGCACTTCGAGTGGGACACCCCGGTGGTCAAGGTCAACTACGCACTGGACGCGCCCATCCCGTGGCGGGCCCGGGGCCTGCACGGCGCCGGCACGGTGCACCTGGGCGCCGACGAGCGCGGCCTGGTGCAGTGGATGGCCGACCTCAACACGGAGGTGGTGCCGCGCACCCCGTTCATGCTGTTCGGGCAGATGACCACCGCTGACGCCACCCGCTCGCCCGAGGGCACCGAGAGCGCCTGGGCCTACAGCCACCTGCCGCGGGAGGTCACCGACGACGACTCCGCCGAGACCCTGGCCCAGCGGATGGACGAGGTGCTGGAGGCGCACGCCCCCGGCTTCGCCCGGCAGGTGGTGGGCCGCGTGGTGCAGAAGCCCAGCGACCTCGCCGGCGCGGACGCCAACCTGCTCTTCGGCACCGTCAACGGGGGCACCGCGCAGCTGCAGCAGCAGCTGATCTTCCGGCCGACCCCCGGCCTGGGCCGGGCCGAGACCCCGATCTCCGGTCTGTACCTGGGGAGTGCGGGTGCCCACCCCGGCGGCGGGGTGCACGGGGTGTGCGGCCTCAACGCGGCCAAGGCGGCACTGGGCGAGCAGGGACTCCTGGGCCTGCCCCGGCGACGGGTCACCAGCGCTCTGCTCGGGTTGTTGAACCGGGGCTAGAAAAACAGCGGTCGTGAAATGCATCACTAACCGCCAGTTCACGCTAACGTCGCGCCATGACTCCCGCTGACGCGCGTGGATCGACCAGGACGAAGCGCCGCGACCTGCTCCTGGACGCCACCGCCGCCATCGTCATCGACGAGGGCTGGTCGGCGGTGACGATGGGCCGGCTGGCCTCGGCGGTGCAGGTGAGCAGGCAGAGCGTCTACAACGAGCTGGGCAGCAAGGACAAGCTGGCGGTGGCGCTGGTCGCCAGGGAGACCCGGCGATTCCTGGACACCGTGCAGCTGCAGCTGCTCAGCCACCCCGAGGACATGACGACGGCGACGATGGCGGCGGTGGACTCCGCGCTGCGGATGGGAGAGGAGAACCCGCTGCTGCGGGCCATCATCTCGGCGGCGCACGGCAAGGCTGACGGCCTGCTGCCCCTGCTCACCATCCGGTCGGCACCCGTGCTGGACAGCTCGGTGATGATGCTGACGACCTTCGCGGACGAGCACTGGTCCGGGCTGGCCGGCTCCACCGACGAGCTGCACGAGCTGGTCGACGCCATCGTGCGGCTCACCCTCAGCCATCTGGTGCGACCGCAGTGGCCGGTGCCGCGGGTGACCGCCCTGGTGGGGCGCCTGGTGGATGCCGCGCTGCTGGCGGCCCGCACCGAGGCGGGCGTCAGCCGTGCGCCCACCAACGGCCGCCTCACCAAGGCCCACGGCTGACGCCGCCACCGGCTGGGCTGGGCCATGGCGGCGCGCTAGCCGAACAGGCTGAGCTGCAGGCTCTCCGGCTCCGGTGCACGGGCTGTGGTGCGGGTGCGGGTGCGGGCTGGGGGAGCCTCCGCCGGGTGCGGCGCGCCCTGGCTGGCGGGGCCAGCCTGGATGAAGCGGGGACGCGGCTCGCAGTGCGCCAGCGCCACCGCCGCGCTCTCGGCCATCGCGCCCAGCTGCGCGTCAGCGAGCGCGGCGCGCAGGGCGTCCTCCGCCACCGGCAGCCGTCCGGCACCGTCCACGGCCGACAGCGCCAGGCCCAGCTCGAGGTCGGTGGCCATCGTCATCAGCTCGACGTTGCGCCGGTAGGCCGCACGGGAGTCGGCGTCGCGCAGCTTGGCCACCATGGACTGTCCGGCGGCCTTGGCCACCCGCAGCCCGTCGTTGTCGTCGACGTCGGCGAAGGCCTGCTCCACGGTGTCGAACTCGGCCAGCAGCTTCACCGCGCTCTTGGGGCCCACCCCACGGATGCCGGGCAGGTTGTCGGAGGTGTCCCCGCGCATGGCGGCGTAGTCGCGGTACTGGTGCGGGTGCACGCCGTTGAGGATGTGCATGCGCTGGGGGTTGAGCAGGGGTGAGGCGTCCACTCCGCCGTTGATCAGGCGCAGCACCTTGCACGTGTCGGAGACCAGGGCGAAGGCGTCCCGGTCCGAGGTCATCACCACGGTGTCCCACCCGGCGACAGCCGCGTGCGCCGCCGCTGACGCCACCACGTCGTCGGCCTCCATGCCCGGGGCGACGACGGTGTGCACGCCGGCCGCGTGCAGCAGCGGTCCCGCCGCGGCCAGCTGCACCAGCAGGTCCTCCGGCTTGTCGGCTCGGTGCGCCTTGTAGGCGGGGTAGCGCGTCTTGCGCACGTTGCTGGTGGAGTCGTCCAGGCCCACCACCACCGCGTCG
Organism: Rhodococcus sp. Z6_132; assembly: GCF_058133635.1. NCBI lineage: Bacteria > Bacillati > Actinomycetota > Actinomycetes > Mycobacteriales > Nocardiaceae > Rhodococcus > Rhodococcus sp. Z6_132. Next base: position 1,131,745 of record NZ_JBYUNP010000002.1, on the reverse strand, counting down.
GCGCCCACCCGGCGCACTCCGCCGACCAGCTGCGACAGCAGGCCTTTCAGCGCCCAGGTGGGGGAGCCGTCGGCGGCACGCAGCTCGGAGTGCTTGAGCGCGTGGTAGGAGCGGTGGATCAGCGAGTTGCCGTCCACGGCGAGCAGGACGGGGCGATCAGCGGGGTCTTCCGGGTGCACGGCCCCCACTCTGCCCGCACCGCCGCGGGCCGGAGCACCCGGCTCACCGGTCCTCACCCCGCGGGGGCGAAGCGTTGCACGTAGCCCCGCTGCCACGGCGTCTCCACCGCCCGGCGGTGGTAGTGGGTGCGCACGTAGCGCACCGCCTCGGTGGGCGGCACCCCGTCGAGCACGGCGAGACAGGCCAGCGCGGTGCCGGTGCGCCCCACCCCGCCGCCGCAGCCGATCTCCACCCGCACGTGCGGGCTCTGCTCCCACGCCTGCACCAGTGCCTGGCGCGCGGCGTCGCGGTCGCGGGGCAGCCCGAAGTCCGGCCAGCGCACCCAGCGCGAGGGCCACGGAGTCGGCTGCGGCTCGCGGCCCAGCAGGTACACGCCAAGCTCGGGCACCGGGCCGGGAGGCGGCGGCCGGCGCAGCGCGCGCCCCCGCACCAGCCGCCCCGAGGGCAGCTCCAGCACGCCCGGCTGGTGGGCGTCCCAGGGCTCACCCACGGCGAGGCCTAGGCGCGCAGCAGATCTGGGTGTGCCCGGCCGGCCACCATGGGCAGCTCCACCGAGGTGACCACCCCAGGGGCGGCCGCGCACACGTAGGGCACGGCGTTGACGCAGTGCGCCGCCGTGGCGACGATGCCGGGGTTGCTGGCCAGCCCCGCCTCCACGCTCTCCGGCTGCCAGCCGCGGATGGTGACGAAGGTGTCGGGGTTGCCGCGCACCTCGATCTCGAAGCGCTCACCCTCCTCGCCGAGCGTCCAGGCCGGCTCCAGGTGCTCCTCGCCCATCAACCAGCTCACGCCGATCTGCACCACCAGCCGGTCGCCGACGAAGGCCTCCCAGACGAACTTCTGCGCAGCGACCTGGCCGGGCTCGATCACCCCGATGGGGGAGTCGATGGGGGCGGTGGCCACCGCCAGCTCGTGGCGCGGACGGATGTCCACGTCACCGCCGATACCGAGGGTGTCGACCACCATGCGCACCGACTGGGTGAACCCGCGGCTGAGCAGGTCCAGCATCGGTCCGGTGCGCGCCTGCTCCGGCGTGGAGCCGAAGAACATGATCGAGCGGACCACGTCCGGTGCGCCGTAGGTGCGGATGTCGGAGAACTCCTCCGCACGCACGAAGGTCACCGCCGAGGACATCGACGACAGCAGCAGCGGGAACACCTCGGTGACGCCACCGGGGTCGATCCCGGTGCCGTGCAGGCTCACCCCACCGTCGAGACAGGCCTGCTCGACCTTGGTCGTCTCCTTGTCGGTGGGGTAGTACCAGCCCACCGGGGTGATCACGTTCTTGCCCGAGCGCAGCAGCGCTGCCACCTCCCGCGAGCTGGGGACCAGGGGCGCGTAGACCACTGCGTCGGCCTCCAGCGCCAGGATCTCCTCGACGCTGCTGGTGGCCCGGACGCCGAGCGGGTCGAGGCCCGCGAGCTCGCCGGCGTCACAGCCGTGCTTGTCCGCCGAGTGCACCCAGCAGCCGACCAGCTCGAGCTCGGGATGGGCCACGATGGCCCCGATCGCGGCTCGTCCCACGGAACCGGTGGCCCACTGCACTACCCGCAACACCATGACCGGCTCCTTGCCTGTTGGTTAGAGCCACGGTATTGCGGGGAGCGGCAGTGTCAATGGGATCAGCGTCAATGGCCTCGGCTCAGACGTGACCGCCGGCTGTGGGACGCCGGTGCCCGCGGGGATCGTGGTGACGTCGCCGTGGCGCTTCGCGCGGTGCGCCACCCAGCGGTCGGCCGCCAGGTTGAGCAGCGCACCGACCACACCCCAGACCACGATCACCAGCAGGTTGCCGCCGACACCGTGCCCGTCGAAGTAGACCGACAAGCCACCACCGGAGGCAGGCACACCACCCAGCATGACTGGGACGATCGCGGCGAGTCCGAACGTGCGGGTGAAGGCCCCGGTGACCAGCGCCATGGCGAAGATGGTCAGCGAGCCGACACCGGTCAGCTCCCAGGCGTGGCCGTTGACCGCGCCGATGAGGACGTCGAACAGGAACCACAGCCACAGGGCCATGCCCACCGACCAGCCGGCGAGCAGCGGCAGGCGCTGGCGCAGCCGCGTGAGCTCCGGTGCTCCGCCGCGGAACACCGCCATGATCAGGAAGCCCGCCATGATCCAGGCCATGCTGACGTACATGCTGTTGCTGCCCATGCCGTCGTCCGACCGAGAGCCCGGAGCAGGACTGACGCTCCCGGTGGGGTCAGATCATGTCGCGACCCTCGCGCCGTGCCTCCAGGTAGTCCCGGAGGAACGCCCTGCTGATCACGAACAGCACGCCGGCAACCAGGACCGGCCAGACCAGCATGTAGAGGGTGAGCGCAACGGTGCTCATGCGCGGGTTCCTTCCGTCGTGGGTGCCGTGGTGGAGGGGCCGGCGCGGGAGGGGTCGGCGCGGGAAGGATCGAAGTCCCCGGTGCCCTCGGCGATCAGGGCAAAGTCGAAGCGGGTGCGCTGGCGCACCGACATGCCGAAGCAGACCAGCGTGCTGACGGCGTACGCGGCCAGCGAGGCGCTGAGCGTGGCGTAGTCGTGCAAGAAGCCGAGCACGAACGGGGCGGAGGCCAGCGCCGATAGCACGGCCACCACCTGCGCGACGCGCAGGCCGAAGAACCCGAAGGCCATCAGGCCGAGAACCACCCCGATCCCCACCACGGAGAGGACGTCGGTGAGCAGCCCCACCGCACCGTTCACGGGTACCCAGCTGAATCGGATGGGCAGGAAGACGGCAAGTGCGGCGAGCACCGAGGTGGTGAAGGCCCGGTTGGTCACCTTGTCCCAGTAGAAGCTGGCGATCACCGGGAAGACCAGCGCCCCCCAGAGCGCGCCCACGAAGACCAGCAGGTCCAGGATGCTCAGCTGGAGGCTGGCCAGCGCGACCGCGACCGCGGTGGCCACCACCATCGTGGTGCGGCCGACCAGCACCATGGTCCGGGGGTTCGCGCCCTTCTTGCCGGCGAGGTTCTGCCCGTAGACGTCAGCCATCGCGATGGAGGCGAGCGCGGCGAGGTCGGAGTCCGCTGTGGACGACAGCGCTCCGATGATCATCACGAAGAACACCGCCAGCAGCACGGCCGGCAGGTAGCTCATGGCCATCTGCGGGATCACGTTGTTCACGTCGCCGTCCATCGGCTCGATCCCGAGGTACAGCGCCAGGACCCCGAGCATGCCGACGCCGATCACGGTGGCGCCGTAGCCGATGGTCGCCGTGATGAAGGTCGGCTTGATGAGGTTCTCGCGCACCGCGAACAAGCGCTGCGCGATGGTCTGGTTGCCGATGGCGTAGGCCAGCACCGCGGCGATGTAGGGGGCGCCCTGGTTGAGGAACGCGTCGCTGGAGAAGAAGCTGCCCTGCTGCGCGGTGAGGTTGCCTGCGCCGCTCTCGAACGCGGCGGGGAAACCTGCGGCGAAGAAGATGAACGGCACGATCACCACCACGGCGCCGAGCATGGCGACCACCTGGATGAAGTCGGTCAGCACCGAGGCCCGAAAGCCCGACCACAGCGTGTAGAGCAGGACCCCGCCGGCGACGATGAACACCCCCTGGATGAAGTTGAACGGCGACAGCATGGAGATGAGGACTCCGCCGGCCAGAAAGTTCGACATCAGGCTGATCACGCTGCCGACCACGTTGGACCCGGCCAGCATCAGCTGGCTGGACGACCGTGACGCACGCGCATCACCTCGGCCAAGGTGTGGGCCTTGGGCGCCACCGCGCGGATGCGGCGTCCGAAGGGGTAGATGAACAGGATCATCAGCGCACCCCACAGCCCGTAGTGAATGGGACCGGAGATGCCGTAGGTGTAGCCGGAGGTGGCCGAGGCGTACAGCGACGACGCCCAGATCCACGTGGCGGTCATGCTCGCGGCCGAGATGCCGAATCCAAGCTTGTTCCCGGCGGTCATGTACCCGTCGGCGTTCTCCTCGCGCTTTCCGATGCGCAGCGAGACCCAGAAGGTGCCACCGTAGAAGAACACCAGGAGGCCGACGATCGCCACCACGCTGAGCTGCGTGAAACCTGAATCAGGCACACGCCACCTCCTTCATCAACTTCGAGCTCGGACCCGTTCCCTCCGGTGTGGTCACAGAGTCGGGTCGCGCCAGGTGTCGGTGGGCTGCGAGGCCGTCCAACGGTGTGATTCTTCGCAGACGGTGGCAAACCCACCCTTGTCGGACAGTGCGGACGTTATCAACGCCAGCTTTGTCGCGAGGTACCGGCACCAAGCCATAGCACCCTGGAACGAATACCCGAAATGGCCCGCTGACCGGCTGACATGGCGTCGCGGTCAACCGCTGGACAGCCCGGTGCGGCCGTGCCACGGTGGTCTCTCGGACCGTGCGGGAAAGGGGTCGGTCTCGAGTGTCGACGCCACTGGACCGAGCGAGCGAGGCGCTGCGGCGGCACGGCCTCGGTCGGTGGGCTCCGCCGGCGCTGTGGGGCAACGGCCTGGACCACGTGGTGTTCCGGGCCGGCGACCTGGCCGTGCGCGTGGGCCGAGACGTCGACGTCACCCACGAGAGCGAGCTGCTCGCCGTCCTCGTGGCGGCCGAGCTCGGGGTGGCGGTGCCCTGCCCCGTGCTGGTGGAGGCCGAGCTTGCGGTGCTGGCCTACCCGCTGCTGCCGGGAGCCCCGCTGCTGGGGCAGCCGCCGCCGCGGGGGAGCGCGAGGACGCTCGCGCGGGCGCTGCGGAGGCTGCACCGGGTGAACGCGGCGACGGTGGCGGGTCTCGTCCCCCGGGAGGTCGATCCGGGACTGGAGTGGCTGGCCGACCTGCGCGGCCCCGCCGAGCACCTCGACCTCCTCCACGCCGCCGTACCTGATGCACCGGAGCACCCCGTGCTGTGCCACAACGACCTGGGAGCTGAGCACCTGCTGGCCGACGGCGGCGAGCTCACCGGCATCCTCGACTGGTCGGACGCGGCGATCACCGACCCGGCCATCGACCTGTCCCGGCTGCTCCGCGACTTCGGGCCGCGCTTCCTGGACGAGGTGCTGGACGGCTACGGCGACCTGGGCGGCGACGCGATGCCGCGGATCTACTTCTATGCCCGCTGCGCCGCGCTGGAGGATCTCGCCCACGCGCGGGCCACCGGTCGCGCGGAGTACGCGGTGGCGGCGCGGCGCAGCCTCACCTGGCTGTTTCCCGGCTAGGCCGCCCCCCTGTAATCACCCGGTGGGTGAGCAGGCTGTGGTCTTCGCTGGTGCGACGGTCGTGGGGTGCCGCCGGGGTCGATCCAGGCCGGTGGGGTGAACCAGGGTTGGCGGTCGTCACCGGTGGCTACGGACCAGCCTTGGTGGTGCACGACCCGGTGGTGGTGGCCGCAGAGGAGAACCAGGTTGTCTAGCGCGGTGTCGCCGTTGTCCGCCCAGTGGATGATGTGGTGGGCGTGGCACCAGCCTGGTGGCCGGCCGCAGCCGGGGAAGGCGCAGCCCCGGTCGCGGGCGATGAGGGCCCTGCGCAGGCCACCGGACACGACGTAGGTGGTGCGTCCGACGTCGAGGGGTACGCCGTTCTCGTCCAGGGTTATCGGGGTGACTTCGGCGTCGCAGGCCAACCGGCGGGCGGCGGCGATGGACAAGGGGCCGAGGAAGGTGAGCTCGGCGGCCGGGCCATGGCCGGCGGCGAGGGCGTCGGCGCGCACGTGCAGGGTGAGGTGCGGGCGGGCGTAGCCCTCCCCGGGCACGCAGGCGTGATCGGCCGCGCGCCCCAACAGATCGACGAGCGCATCTCCGAGGCGTCGGCCGGGTGAGCGGGGGTCCTTCTCTCCGTTTTCTTCCGATCGTGGCTTGGCCAGGGGGGAGAGGACGGAGCGGGCCAGCTCGGCGGCTTCGGTGTCCAGCCAGCCGGTGATCTTGTGCAGGCCGTCGCCGCAGTCACTGATGCGCAGCTCCCGGCGCGCGACGGCGTGTTCCTCGGTGAGCTCAGCATCGTCGGGGCAGATGCGTGCCAGCAGGTCGCGACCGCGCCGATTCAGGGCCTGTGGGTCCTCCAGGCGGGCGGCGTCCAGCAGGTAGGTGCGGCAGGCGCCGACACCGTCATCGGGCAGGTCGTTGGGCAGCTGCTGCAGCACCCGGACGATCACCTCGGCGTGCTCGCTCAGCAGGGCGCCGGAGTCCAGCGCCGCGGCCACATCGGGCAGCCGATCCAGGGCCAGGCCCAACCGCACCATTCGCGATGCCGCACCCGGGGACACGCGGCTCACGTCGGTCAGCCACCGCGCGGTGTTCGCGGCGCCCAGCTCGATTGCTGCTCCCCGCCGATCGATCTCGGTGATGGTTCGTAGCTGCAGACCATGGATGGCGGAGGTGGCGGTGCCGAGGTCGCGAGCGAACGTCACCAGCTCGTCCGACCCCAGGCGCCACAGCTCCACTGATGCCGGTGAGGCGAGCGCGGTGGCCAAGTCCATGATTCGAACCCTAGTTCGAACCACCGACAGTTTCCGCGCCAGTGACCGAACGCTGGCCAGTGCGGGTGCGTTGCCCTCGCCGAGCGCCCCGGGCGACGCGCAGCGCCTCCGGCCGCCCTGACGTCTGTAAGCAATAGTTGACGCACGTCACAATTCGACCTAGGTTCTGCTGTGACCAGCCTCACTCCGGCTGCTGCGCACCATCTTTCCCGCCCAGGGCCGGCTGCGGCTCACCTCCAGGAGGACACGTGTCCCGTCCCACCACTGCCGTCATCGGCGCCGGCATCAGCGGTCTCACCGCGGGCAAGATGCTCGGCGACTACGGCGTGCCGTACACCTGCTTCGAGATGTCCGACCGCATCGGTGGCAACTGGGCGTTCGGCAACCCCAACGGGGTCAGCAGCGCCTACCGGTCGCTGCACATCGACACCTCCAAGCACCAGCTGTCCTTCCGGGACTTCCCGATGCCGATGACCTACCCGGACTTCCCGCACCACACCCAGGTCAAGGCCTACCTGGAGGACTACGCCACGGCGTTCGACCTCAAGCAGCACATCGAGTTCGACAACGGGGTGGAGCACGCCGAGCGGCTCGCCGGTGGGGGCTGGGAGCTCACCACCGGACGCGGCGAGACTCGACGATTCGACTTCCTCGTGGTCGGCAACGGCCACCACTGGGACCCGCGCACCCCCAGCTTCCCCGGCACGTTCTCCGGGGTGGAGATGCACTCCCACCACTACATCGACCCGCGCAGCCCGCTGGACCTCACCGGCAAGCGGATCCTGGTGGTGGGGCTGGGCAACAGCGCCGCCGACATCACCGTCGAGCTGTCCTCGCGCACCCTGCAGAACGACGTCACCCTCTCCACCCGCTCCGGCGCCTGGATCGTGCCCAAGTACCTGGCGGGCAAGCCGGCCGACAAGTACTTCAAGACCTCGCCCACCATCCCGGCGCGCTGGCAGCGCAAGCTCACCCAGCTCACCGCGCCGCTGATCGCCGGCAACCCCGAGGACTACGGCCTGCCCAAGCCCAACCACAAGTTCATGGAGGCCCACCCCACCCAGTCGGTGGAGCTGCCGCTGCGGCTGGGCTCCGGCGACGTGGTGGCCAAGCCCAACGTCACCCTGCTGGACGGGGAGACGGTGCACTTCGAGGACGGCACCAGCAGCGACTTCGACGTCATTGTCTACGCCACCGGCTACAACATCACCTTCCCGTTCTTCGACGAGAGCTTCCTCAGCGCGCCGGACAACCACGTGCCGCTGTACAAGCGGATGTTCAAGCCGGGCATCGACGACCTCGCCTTCGTCGGGTTCGCCCAGTCCACGCCCACCCTGTTCCCGTTCGTGGAGTGCCAGGCCCGCCTCGTCGCGGCCTACGCGGCCGGGCGCTACCGGCTGCCGTCGGTGGCCGAGATGGAGCAGGTGATCGTGGCGGAGGAGCAGAAGTACACCGGACACATGGTGGCCTCGGCACGGCACACCCAGCAGGTGGACTTCTTCCTCTACGAGCACGACATGCGCACCAAGGAGCTGCCCGCCGGGCTGCAGCGCGCCACCGCTGAGGGCGCGCCCCTGCTCGCCGGCCGGACCACGTGAGCGCACGGTCGCTGACCGACCGCCGCGCTGGCGCCGCCGGCGACCTCCGCAGGACCGCGTTGCTGCGAGCCCTCGACGAGCAGCTGCGGCAGACCGACGGGGACCTGGACGCGGTCAACGTCGGCGACCTCACCAAGCAGGCCGGGGTGACGCGGCCGGCGTTCTACTTCTACTTCGAGAGCAAGGCGGCTGCCGTGGCCGCCGCGGCCGACGAGATGTACGGCGAGGTCTCCACCGCGACGTCGGTGCTGCTCGGCGAGGGGGACCCGGCCACCCGGATCACCCGGACGCTCGCGGCGCTGGTGCGCGCCGGGCGCGACCACCGCCACCTCTACCGGGCCATGCTGCAGGCCCGCAACACCTCGGCGGAGGTCCGGGCTCTCTGGGAGGCTGACCGCCGTCAGTTCGTCGCCCCGATCGCGGCGATGATCACCGACGAGCGGGCCGCGGGCCGCGCCGCCGCGGGCGCACCCGCGGAGGCCCTGGCCACCATGCTCCTCGACCTCAACGAACGACTGCTGGAGCGGCTCACCTTCGTCACCGACGCCGACCCCACCGCGCTGACCGACGCCGTGGCCGCCATCTGGCTGGCCACCATCTACGGACGCACCGACCTGCTGCACGCGAGCACCCACCTGACCACACAGCAAGGGACACCGGAATGACCACGCACGAGCTCCCCACCCGCCAGGAAGCCGGCTACCAGCAGGTCTCCTTCTCCTCGGCCGGCACCACCTGCGACGCCTGGCACTTCACCGCCGGCTCCGACGCGTTGACCACCGCGGCGGGACGGCCAGTGGTGGTGATGGCGCACGGGCTGGGTGGCACCAAGGACTCTGGGCTGCAGCCCTTCGCCGAGGCGCTGGCCGCCGCGGGGCTGGACGTGTTCGCCTTCGACTACCGCGGCTTCGGCACCAGCGGCGGCAGCCCCCGCCAGCGAGTGTCACCCACCGGCCAGCTGGCCGACTACCGCGCCGCCATGCGGGCCGCCGCGGCGCTGGACGGGGTGGACGCGCACCGGCTGGTGCTGTGGGGGGTGTCGCTGTCGGGCGGGCACGTGCTGGCCGCCGGCGCCGACCGCGACGACGTGGCCGCCGTCATCTCGCTGACCCCGCTGGTGGACGGCACGTCCGCGGGGCGCCACGCCATGGTCCACCACAAGCCCACCGAGCTGCTGCGCTCCGGCGCGGCCGCGGTGCGCAGCCGGGTGTCGGGCCTGGTCGGCAGGGCGCCGGTGATGATGCCGGTGGTGGGCCGGCCGGGGGAGATGGCCGCGCTGTCGCTGGACGGCTGCTACGAGGACTACCTCTCCCTCGCCGGCCCGTCGTGGCGCAACGAGATCGACGCCGCGGTGGGCGTGGAGCTGGGCAGCTACAAGCCGGGCAAGCAGGCTGACCGGCTGCGCTGCCCGCTGCTGGTGCAGATCGGCGACTTCGACCGCAGTGCCCCGCCGCAGGCTGCCGCCACCGCTGCCTTCGCGGGCCGGGCCGAGGTGCGCCACTACCCGTGCGACCACTTCGACGTGTGGCCCGGCAAGGAGTGGTTCGACACCACCGTGGCCCACCAGGTGGCGTTCCTGACCCGCCACCTGGCCCCCGCCGACTAGCTCAGCGGGCCTGGGTCTCGGCCGGTCCGGCGTCCTGGTCAGGCGCCGGCTCCGGCTGCTCGGGCAGCGCGCACACGCCGTCCACGCACACCGCGCCTGCGCCGTCACCGACCATCTCGAACGGCGAGGTCACGCCGGCACCTCCGCGGCGGCCTGGGTGAGCGCCTGCTCGAACAGCTCGGCCGGCTGGGCGCCGGAGACGCCGTAGCGGCCGTCGATGACGAAGAACGGCACGCCGCTGATGCCGTAGGCGCGGGCCTGGTCGATGTCGGCCTGCACCGCGTCGCGGTAGGTGCCCTCGGCCAGGTCGGCACGCACCTGCGCGGCGTCCAGGCCCACCTCCGCGGCCAGCTCGGCGAGGTCGTCGTCGTGGCCGACGTGGCGGCCCTCGGTGAAGTAGGCGTGCAGCAGCCGCTCCTTGAGCTGCACCTGCAGCCCGTGGGCCTTGGCCACGTGCAGCACCTCGTGCGCCTTGAGGGTCTTGGTGTGCCGGACGGCCGCGTAGTCGAAGGTGATGCCCTCGGCGGCGCCGGTGGCGGTCATCTGCTCCAGCAGCTGGCGGACCTGCTCGACGGGCATGCCCTTGTGCTGGGCGAGGAAGTCGACCTCGCTGCCCTCGTAGTCCACCGGGGTGTCCGGGGCGAGCTCGAAGGAGTGGTACTCCACCTCCACCTCGCCGCCACCGGCCTGCTGGTAGCGGCGCACCCCCTCCTCGAAGCGGTGCTTGCCGACGTAGCACCAGGGGCAGGCGATGTCGGACCAGATGTCTACCTTCAGCGGGCTGCTCATGCCCGGGGCAACACCACGGGCAGACGCCGGTATTCCGGCGGCGGTGCGGTGCTCAGCCGGGGAGGCCGGCGAGCTCGGCGAAGGCCGCGAGCTGCTCCAGGTAGTGCTCCAGCGACTCGTGGCGCAGCGTCAGGTTCACCAGCGTGCCGCCCGCCTTCTCCGCCGTCTCCAGCATCTCGCCGACCGAGTCGGGCGCGCCGATGGCGTCGATGCGCCCACCGGGGGTGAAGACCACGTCGAACCCGGCCGGCGGGTCCACCTCGTCCAGCATCTGGCGCATCAGCTCCGGGGAGGGGCCGCGGAACGCCTGCGGCGCGGGCGACCACCCGTCAGCCAGCGTCACGGCACGCCGCAGCGCCCGCTTGCTGTGCCCACCAATCCACATGGGCAGCTTCTCCTGCGCCGCGTGCGGGTCGATCACCAGGTTCTCGAAGGAGTAGTACGGCCCGTCGTAGGACACCACCCGCTTGCCCAGCGCGGCGCGCAGCGCCCGCAGCGCGTCGTCGGCCCGGGGACCGCGGTCGGCGAAGGGCTTGCCGAGCAGGTCGAACTCTTCCTCGAGGTTGCCCACCCCGAGGCCCAGCACCAGCCGGCCACCGCTGAGGTGGTCCAGCGTCCCGTAGCGCTTGGCCAGCTCCAGCGGGTGGTAGAAGGGCAGCACCAGCACGTACGGCAGGAACCGGATGCGGCTGGTCTGGCCGGCCAGGAACGCGAACGTCGCCAGCGGGTCGTAGAACCGCTCGCCACGGGGCAGGCCCGGGGGCACTGCCACGTGGTCGCCGCAGGTCATGAAGTCGTAGCCGAGCTGGTCGGCGGCCTGGGCCACCCGCACCAGCTCGGCCGGGCCGGCCTCGCTCTCCCACGCCGGGCGGTTGCCCGAGAGCGCCACGATGGGAGAGCCGAGGCCTACCCGCATCAGTGCGCGGCCTGGTCGTGACCGGCGAAGGCTGCCTCCGGGTTGACCGGAAGCGGCTCGTGGGAGACCACCTCCAGCGTCCCGGCCACTGCTGCCTCCCGGATGCTCTGCCGCAGCTCCTGGCAGCCGGAGAACGTGCCACCGTTGGGGCCGGGACGCGGGGAGGCCGCCCGACGCTCCAGGCAGGCCTCCACCGCGTCGTCGTGCCACTGGATGGTCGTCTGGTCCCAGCTGCTCTTGCGTGCCGTGACCGATGCGGTGCACGCCCGGCAGCGCACCTGCTGCATCGGCGTGTCCTCGAGACGGTTGTCGGGCCGAACGCTCATCAGACCGGCTGGCTCTCGGCGGTCTCGCGATCGGCGGCGTCCCGGGTGGCGATGTTCTGGGCGACCTCGGCACGCCACGCCTGGTTCGGCTGCGTGGTGTCGATCTCGAACTCGAACCGGTCCGTCATGTCCGGCGTCACGTCGGCGACGTCGACGTAGAACTGCTCGTACCAGCGACGCAGCTGGTAGACCGGGCCGTCCTCCTCGGTGAGCAGCGGGTTGTCGATGCGGGCCTTGTGCTTCCAGATGTGCACGTCCTGCTCGAAGCCGAGCCGGATGAAGTCACCCATCTTGCGGGCCATCGCCTCGGCGGCCGCGTCGTCCAGGCCCGGCAGCTTCTTGACGATGACGCCGTACTGCAGCACGAAGGAGTTGGCGTCGATCGGGTAGTGGCAGTTGATGAGCACGCTGGGGACGTCCTCAGCGTTCTGGTAGTGGTACACGAGGTCGTCGATCATGAACGACGGTCCGTGGTACGAGGCGACCGATGAGTTGCCCGTGCTGATCGGCGCGTTGGGGTCGGCCGCGGCGGCGCGCTGGATGTCGTCGCGGCCCTCACCGTTCATCCACTGGGTGGCGGTGTGCCCCTCGAAGACGTTCTTGAAGTACGTCGGGAAGGAGTAGTGGATGTAGAAGAAGTGCGCCATGTCCACGACGTTGTCGATGATCTCGCGGCAGTTGGAGCCCTCGATCTTGGTGGTGTACCAGACCCAGTCGGTGTACTCCGGGTCGTCGTAGGAGGCGATGCGCGGGATGGTCACGTCCGCCGGCGGGGGGTTGCCCTCGGGGTCGTTCCAGACGAAGAGCATGCCGTCCTGCAGCAGCGTGGGCCACGCGGCGGTGCGGGCGCGCAGCGGGACGCGCTTGGCGTAGGGCACGGCCTTGCACTTGCCGTCGCCGCCCCAGCGCCAGTCGTGGAACGGGCAGGCGATGGTGTTGCCCTTGACCTCACCCTGGGAGAGGTCGCCACCCATGTGACGGCAGTAGGCGTCGAGCACGCTGATCTTGCCGTCCTCGCCGGCGAAGACCACCAGCTTCTGGCCGAAGGCCTCGATGGAGTGCGGCTTGCCGTCGGCGAAGTCGCGCTGCAGGCCCAGGCAGTGCCAGCCACGGGCGTAGCGGTCCGGCACGCCGTCGTTCTCGATCTGGCGGACCTCGTCCTCGACAATGCTCATGTTCGGGTCTCCATTCCTGACGTACCAGGGTCTGCGCCGCGAGGCAGTACGCCCGCGAGCCTGCTTGCAGTGTCATGGATCACCAGGGTTTAGGCGAGACGAGTCCCGCTGATCGGGAGAAAACCGGACAGCTGTCTCGCCCAACGGGACCGCGCTCGGGAGCGGTGGTGGGCTGGCCTAGCGTTCGCACCGTTGACCGACGATGTGAGGCGAGGCGCGGGAATGACTGTGGATAGCACCAGCTGGGACGAGACCTTCGACTTCGTGGTCGTGGGTTCCGGGGGTGGCGGCATGACTGCGGCCCTCACCGCCAAGGACGCGGGCATGTCCACCGTGGTGATCGAGAAGGGCTCCAAGTACGGCGGCTCCACCGCCATCTCCGGCGGCGGGATCTGGATCCCCAACAACCCCACGCTGCGCAAGAAGGGCCACGACGACAGCACCGGCTCCATCCGTCGCTACCTCGACCTGCTCACCGAGGGGCGCGTCCCCGGCGCCCGCCTGGACGCCTACATCGAGCACGGCCCCAAGGCGATGGAGCTGCTCGAGCAGAGCAAGTGGATGAAGTTCTTCTGGACCAAGGGCTACTCCGACTACCACCCCGAGCTGGAGGGCGGCAAGGCCGACGGCCGCTCCATCGAGGCCAAGCCCTTCGACACCCGCAAGCTGCGCGAGGACGAGAAGTACCAGCGCCCCAACAGCATGAAGGGCCCGCTGGGCCTGTGGGTGACGGCCAAGGACTACCACGACCTGGCCATGGTGAAGCGCACGTGGGCCGGCCGTCGAGCATCCATGGTCGCCGCCTGGCGGGTGTCGTCCAACATGGTCCTGCGTCGCCACATGGCCACCGGTGGCCGCGCCCTGGTCGCGCGGATGCGGATGGCCCTCAAGGATGCCGGCGTCCCGGTGTGGCTGAAGACCCCGATGACCGAGCTGGTGGTCGAGGGTGGCCGCGTGGTGGGCGTGGTGGTCCAGCGCGACGGCACGTCGGTGCGGGTGGGTGCTCGCCGCGGTGTCCTGCTGGCCACCGGTGGCTTCGACCACAACACCGAGATGCGGGAGAAGTACCTGCCCGAGGGTGGTAAGGAGAACCACAGCCTCGGCGCCCGTGAGCTCAAGGGTGACGGCATCAACGTCGGCACCCAGCTCGGCGCGGCCGTGGACCTCATGGACGACGCCTGGTGGATGCCCTCGGTGGAGCACCCCTCCGGTGCCACCATCCCGCTGGTGTCCGAGCGGGCCATCCCCGGCCAGGTCATCGTGGCCGCCGACGGCAAGCGTTTCACCAACGAGGCCGCGCCGTACGTGAACTTCGTGCACGACCAGCTGGAGGGCAAGCACCTGCCGGCGTACTTCGTGATGGACGCCAAGGCCCGCGCGCGCTACCCGTTCGCGCAGATCCTGCCCGGCATGCCCTTCCCGGACGACTTCTACTCCGCCGGCATCGTGCACAAGGCCGACACCCTCGCCGAGCTGGCCGAGCAGGTCGGGCTGCCGGCCGAGGCGCTGACCCAGACGGTGAGCCGCTTCAACGACTTCGCCCGCAGCGGCAAGGACCTCGACTTCAACCGGGGCGACAGCGCCTATGACCGCTACTACGGCGACCCGACGCTGAAGAACCCCAACCTCGACACCATCGAGAAGGCGCCGTTCTACGCGATCCGCGTGGAGGTGGGCGACCTGGGCACCAAGGGTGGCCTGGTCACCGACGAGCGGGCCCGGGTGCTGCGCGAGGACGAGTCGGTCATCGACGGGCTCTACGCCACCGGCAACACCACCGCGTCGGTGATGGGCAACGAGTACGCCGGCCCGGGCGCCACCATCGGCCCCTCCATCGCCTTCGGCTACATCGCGGCCAAGGACGCGGCGGGCGTGGCGCTCTGACGCTCCCTCAGCTCTGACGCTCGATCAGTAAGCCAGCCGGGACACCCCGGCAGCGAACAACCCCGGTGCTCGCGCGGCCAGTGGAACCACACGCCGCGCGAGCACCGGTCTGTCTCGGGCCCAGAGCAGTCCGCTGGTGATCAGCCGCGAGCGGCGCGACACCCGGGCCCAGGCGCGCTCGTAGTCCTGTGGCCGGCCCGCCCGCACGCAGCGCACCAGCTCGGCGGCTGCCCCGAGCGCCACGGCCAGGCCCTCCCCGGTGAGCGCGTCCACGTAGCCCGCGGCGTCGCCCACCAGCAGCACCCGGCCGGCCACCCGCCGGCGCACCGGTTGGCGCAGCGGCCCCGCACCGCGCACCGGCGACACCGGGGTGGCCCCGGCCAGCTGCTCGGCCAGCAGCGGGAACTCCCGCAGCTGCTCGGCGAAGCCGGCGCGGGTGGCGGAGAGCACCGCCACCCCGAGGGTGTCCGGCGCCACGGGTGTCACGTAGGCCTCGGAGTGCTCGCCCCAGGTCACCTCCACGTGGTCGGTGGTGGGAGCCAGCGCGTAGTGGCGGCGCTGGCCCCACCGAGGTGCCGCGGTGGTCGGCGCCTGCAGCCCCAGGGCGCGGCGCAGGGGGGAGTGCAGCCCGTCGGCGGCCACCAGGTACCGCGCGCACAGCCCTGCCGCCTCCACCCGGTCGTCGTGCTGCACGGGGGCGTGCACGGTGCGGTCCAGGACGGACACGCCCTGCTGCTGCACAGCCTCGCGCAGCGCTCGGTGGAGCTCGGTGCGCCGCACCCCGCGTCCGGGCCCGGCGGTGAACGCGGCGTGGGCGGCCAGGCTGCCCTGGCGGTAGGTGATGCCGCGGATGGCGTGGCCCGGCGGATCGACGCCGAGGGCCTGCAGCGCGTGCAGCGCCACCGGCATCAGCCCCTCGCCGCACGCCTTGTCCAGGGTCCCTCCGCGCCGCTCGCACACCACCACGTCCAGCCCGGCACGGGCTGCGCCGAGGGCCACCGCCAGCCCGGCGGGCCCGCCGCCGGCGACGAGCAGGTCATGCATCCAGCGCCGCCAGTGCGTGGTTCTCGCTGCGGATGCGCACGGTGAGCAGCGCCGCGTTGAGCACCGTGAACACCACCGCGGTGACCCAGGCGGTGTGCACCAGCGGCAGCGCGACCCCCTCCACCACCACCGCGACGTAGTTGGGGTGGGGGATCAGCCGGTAGGGGCCGTGGGTGATCCGCGGCAGGTCCGGCACCACCACCACCCGGGTGTTCCACTGTGGACCCAGCGTGGTGATGCACCACCACCGCAGGCCCTGCGCGGCGACCACCAGCGCCAGCATGGGCCAGCCGAGGCCGGGGATGAACGGCCGGTCGGCGAGCCACACCTCCAGCAAGCAGCCCACCAGCAGCCCGGTGTGCAGCACCACCATGGCGGGGTAGTGGCCGGCCCCGCTCTCCCGCCCGCCGCGCTGGCGGCTCCAGGCCAGGTTGCGCCGGGCGATCACCAGCTCGGCGAGCCGCTCCACGCCGACCAGTGCCACCAGGACGGTGAACCAGACCTGGCTCACCACTGCAGCAGCACCAGCTCGGCGGCGAAGCCCGGGCCCATCGCCATCAGCACCCCGAGGTCACCGGGCCCGGCGGGGCGCTGCTGCAGGGTGTCGCGCAGCACGTGCAGCACCGAGGCCGAGGACATGTTGCCCACGGTGCTCAGCGAGTGCCAGGTCAGGGCCAGCGCGTCGTCGCCCAGGCCCAGCGCGGCCTGCACCGCCCGCAGCACCTTGGGCCCGCCAGGGTGGCTGATCCAGCGCGTCACGTCCTCGACCTTCAGCTCGTGCGCGGCGAGCAGGCCCCGCACGTCCTCGCCCAGGTAGGTGTCCACCAGCTCGGGCACCTCCGCGCCCAGCACGATGGCCAGCCCGGTGGTGCCCACGTCCCAGCCCATGGCCGCGGCGGTGTTGGGGTAGAGGTGGCTGCGGGAGTCGACCACCTGCGGACCCTGGTGAGCGGTGGCGCGCTCGGCGCCCACGGCGACCACCGCGGCCGCGCCGTCGCCGAAGAGCCCGGAGGCCACCATGTTGGCCACGCTGGCGTCCCCGCGCTGCAGGGTGAGCGAGCACAGCTCCACCGACACCAGCACGGCCACCTCGTCCGGGGCGCCGCGGAGGTAGTCGTGCAGTCGAGCCACTCCGGACGCCCCCGCCATGCAGCCCAGGCCCATCAGCGGGACCCGCTTGACGTCCGGGCGCAGCCCGACCATGGCGGCGATGCGCGCGTCCAGCGAGGGCACGGCGATGCCGGTAACCGTGGTGGACATGATCAGGTCGACGTCCTCGGGGGTGAGCCCGGAGTCGGCGAGGGCGCCGAGCAATGCCTGCGCGCCGAGGTCCACGGCCTCCTGGAGGAAGACGTTGTTGGCCGCGGTGAAGCCGTCCAGGCCGGCGTAGCGCTCGAGGGGCAGGACGAGGTGCCGGGTGGAGACGTGGGCGCTCTCGTGGAACCGGTTGAGTAGCAACCGGGACCGGTCGTCCGGTAGGCACAGCTGCGCAAACGTCTCGGTGATCTGCTCCTGCGGGTAGCAGTGCGGGGGCAGGACGCCGTGCGCTGCGGTGAGCGTGGTCACCCTGAAAACGGTACGACTGGTTCGGCGGATCGGCTCGTTCGTGCCAGAGCGTTCGTGGCGACAGCCATTTGATCACTGGTCGATCACGAAGGACTGCCCTCCGGCACGTCGCGCCCTGCTCCGTGTCTGGTCAACCGCTTAGATGACCAGTCATGAGGGGGAAACCAAGGGGCGCTTCAGGAAACCGCAACCGCAGGGGACCGCCGACCGCATCTCGGTCGGCACGCTGCCCGCCCGCACCGTGCGCATCAGCGAGGCCGTGCTGCTGCGGCACCCGCCAGAGCAGGTCTGGGAGCTGATTTTTCCGGCCGAGCACGCCCCGGTGCTGTCCCCGAACATCGTGCGCGGCTTCGCCGTGCCCGGGACACCCACGGTGGGGGTCGGTCACCAGCAGTGCTTCACCGACGTGGCCGGCAACACCAGCATCCTGGAGGTGATCGAGCACGAGGCGGGCCGGCGGGCCGTCACCCGCACCATCTCACCGCGGCCGGCGGTGCCGCACCGAATGGTGCACCTGGTGGACCCGGCCCCCAACGGCACCGTGCTCAGCCTGGGCATCGAGATCGACGTCCCTGCCGGGCAGCATATCGACCCGGGCTTCGAGCCGCGGCAGCGTCGGGACCTGCGGGACTACCTCGATCGGGCCCAACGGGCGCTGGCCATGGCCGAGACCACCAGGCCGACCAACCGCGGCAGGCACGCACGGCTCGACGACTAGCACGCCGCCAGCGCACCCAGGGTCACTCGGACTCCTCGTCGACCACGGTCACCGAGGTGACTCCGTCCACCCCGGCCAGCACCCGGGAGGCGTCCCCGACCCTGGCTCCGGCCAGGATCATCATCACGCCCACCTGGCCGGGCTCGTGCAGGGCCAGCGACTCGCTGACGTCGCGGCGCCCCGGCGCGTCCGCGGTCATGGCGTTCACCGTCCACCCGTGCACGCCGCAGGTGCTCAGCAGGCGCCGCAGCACACCCTCGCCGTCGCGGTAGGTGATGTGCAGCTGGACGGCCTGGTGCAGGTGGGGGATCCGGGCGATCACCGGTGCGAAGCCCAGCACGATCACGAAGTGCAGCGCGGTCACGACGACGGCCAGCAGCACCAGTCCGGCACCGGCCGCCATCCCGATGGCGGCGGTCTCCCAGACGGCCGCCGCGGTGGTCAGCCCGCGCACCGCACCTTGCCGGGTGATGATCAGCCCGGCGCCGAGGAACCCGATGCCGGACACGATCTGGGAGGCGACCCGGGTGGGGTCGACGCTGACGCCCTCGGCCACGACGTCGGTGAACCCGTACTTGCCGACCAGCAGGATCAGCGCCGAGGACGTGCCGACGATGGCCTGGGTGCGCAGCCCCGCGCTCTTGCCGCGCACCTCGCGCTCCAGGCCGATCAGTGCGGACAGGACGAACGCGATACCCAGCTCGACGAGCTGCACCCAGCCCTGTCCGGGGCCGGTCAGCAGGTCGGACGCGTGCATGTCCGCCATGGTCCACCGCTGCGGGCGACCTGGCTGGACCGTTGCCCAGCAGGTGCCCTAGAGAGTGCGCAGCACCAGCAGGAACTGCCCGCCACCGGTGTCCACCTGGGTGGTGACCGAGAGGTCGGGCGCGAAGCGGGAGAGTCGGTCCAGGAGCCACTCGGCGGCCTGGTCGGCGTCCTCCCGGCTGGGGCACCGGGCGACCACCTCGCGGCCACCCTTGCGGCTGAGCCGCTCCACCGTGGGCGCGATGGGGGCGGGGTCGACGACGAACAGCTCCGGCGACCACGCGACCACGGGCTTGACGGCGCCCTTGCGGGTGTTGCACGCGCGGTGCGCCAGGCGTTCCACGCCGACGCTGGACTTCTTGCCCTTCTTCACCGCGCCGCCGTCGACGCTCGGGCCCAGGTCGGTGTTCACGGACGCGTCCGGGTCCACCGGCTCGTCGCAGAGCCAGCAGCGCCAGCCGTCGCGGTCGCCGACCTCGGCAAGGGTGCTCATCCGGCAGAGGCTACGGGTGGGCTCCACCGGCACCGGCGGTGGCCGCCGCGACGGCGACGGTCGGGGTGGCCGGGCCACGCTCGGAGGGCGTCCAGCCCGGCGGGCCGAACACGTAGCCCATCCGCTCCCGCCACGTGCTCGCCGCGCGGACGTCCCGAGCCATCCGGGCGTACTCGCCGTACTGCAGGCGCAGCAGGTTGTAGGTCCCCACCGGCTTGGTCAGGCCGTACCGCGGCCGCCGGCCCTCGCGGACGAACGTGCCGAACAGCCGGTCCCAGACGATGAGGATGCCGCCGTAGTTGGTGTCCAGGTACTCGGCGTCGCTGCCGTGGTGCACCCGGTGGTGCGAGGGCGTGTTGAACACCCACTCCACCGGCGCCGGCAGGCGCCCCACCGCCTCGGTGTGGGTGAAGAACTGGTAGACGAGGTTGAGCGAGAACCCCACGTACAGCGTCCACGGCGAGAAGCCCAGCAGCGGCAGCGGCAGCCAGAAGAAGAACTCGAACCAGGGGTTCCACTTCTGCCGCAGCGCGGTGCCCAGGTTCATGTACTCGCTGGAGTGGTGCGCCTGGTGGCCGGCCCACCCCAGCCGCACGCGGTGGGAGAAGCGGTGGTGCCAGTAGTAGGCCAGGTCGACGCCGAGGACGACGAGCACCCAGTACCACCAGGTGTTGGTCGGCAGGTGCCAGGGCGCCAGGTAGGAGTACACCGCCACGAAGGCGAAGAAGGTGACGATCTTGTACGCCGTCAGCACCGCGATCGACCCCACGCCCATGGAGATGCTGGTGCGTGCGTCCCTGACGTCGTAGCCCGTGCGCGGCTGGTGCTCGTCGTCGTCCAGCCACCGCAGCGCGAGCAGCTCGATGACGATGCAGAGCGCGAAGAACGGAGCCGCGTACGTCAGCGGATTCTTCAACGGGTCCAACGACTCCCACAGATCCATGCGCGGATCGTAGATGTGACGCAGGGCGCACGCGCAGCAGCGTCCCTGGTGGGGGCATTGCGCACCGGGCGCCACCCAGTTGGCCTGGCGGCCACCACGGGAGGTGGCCGAATGTTCGCGGCTCCTCGGCGCGCGCTGGGTGCGTGCGGCGTGAGTAGCGTGGAGGCCATGCCTGACAACCTGCGCCACGTGTCGGCCGAGTGGCTGCACGAGCACCTGCACGACAGCAACGTTCGCGTCATCGACGCCACCGTCTTCCTGCCCTCCGAGGCCAACGGGTGGCGGATGGAGTCCGGCCGCGCCGCCTACGAGCAGGCGCACGTGCCCGGCGCGGTGTTCGCCGACCTCATCAGCGACCTGTCCGACGCCGCCGGTGAGGCCCCCTTCGCCGCGGCGCCGTCGGAGCAGTTCGCCACCGTCATGGGCACGCTCGGCATCTCCAACGAGTCCACGGTGGTGGCCTACGACCAGGCCAACGGCATCTGGGCCACCCGGATGTGGTGGCAGCTCGCCCTGGAGGGCTTAGACAACGCGGTCATCCTCGACGGCGGTCTGCAGGCCTGGCAGCGCGCCGGGTTCGACACCGCCACCGGGGTGGAGTCCTACCCGCCGGCGAGCTTCGTGGCCCACCGGCGTCCGGAGATGCTGCGCTCCACCGCCGACGTGGAGGCCGCGATCGCCGACCCCGACGTGCTGCTGGTGAACGCCCTGGACGCGGAGACCTACGCCAAGGGTCACATCCCGGGCAGCGTCAACGTGCCCTTCGGTGACCTGGTGGACGCCCACGGGGAGCTGAAGTCGCGGCAGGAGCTGCGGGAGCTGTTCGCCGCGGCCGGGGCGCTGGACCCGGACAAGCAGCCGGTCACCTACTGCGGCGGCGGGATCGCCGCCACCGCGGCGGCGCTGGCCCTGGCCGAGGCCGGTCGCGACGACGTCGCGGTGTACGACGGGTCGATGAACGCCTGGACGGCCGACCCGCAGCGGCCGCTGCAGCAGGGCTAGACCGACCAGCTGGGCACGATGAACACGCCCTCGGCCTCCACGGTGACGCCCTCGGCGTCGGCGACGGTGGCGACGACGTAGACCTTGCGGCCCTCCTCGCGGTCGATGCGGCCCTCCAGGCGCAGCCCGCCGAGCGGGGTGGCGCGGCGGTAGCGCATGGTCAGCGTCCCGGTCATCGTGAGCCGGCGGAAGGCGCTGGCGGTCTCGCCCATCAGGTGGTCGAGCATGAGGGCCGTGACTCCACCGTGGACGTGGCCGGGTGGCCCCTCGGCCGCTGCGCCGAGCACCACGTCGCAGTGCACCAGGCCGTCGGGGTCGTGCACGATCGTCAGCGGTGGGGCGGCGGCGTTGCGCCTGCCGATCACCGCGTTGCCCCAGCTCCAGCTGCGGCCCTGCTCGTTGACGTGCACTCCGGTGGGCCCGTCGATCTGCGCTGCCCGCAGCCGGCGCACCAGGGTGGTGACCTCGGCGTGCACCGCCCTGGCCTCGTCCTCGTCCACCGTGGTGCGGATGGTGGCGTCGACCAGCTCGCGCACGGAGTCGGCCAGCGGCACGTAGAAGGACTCCAGGCGGTCGATCTCGCTGCTGGGCACGTCGCTCAGGACGAACTCGACCTCGCTCACGGCGGGTTCCTCTCGTGGTGGTGCACCGAAAAGTACCGCGGCAGTCAATGCCGGCGTCCCGCCCTCCGGGGGCGAGGGGAGGGCATGGGCGATACTCACGCGCATGAGTGTGCTGGTGTGCTTCCACGCCCATCCCGACGACGAGGTGTTCAACACCGGTGGGGTGATGCGCCTGGCCGCCGACGCCGGGCACCGGGTGGTGGTGGTGACGGCCACCGACGGCGCGCTCGGCGAGTTCCCGGAGGGCCTGCTCGCGCCGGGGGAGCGCCTGGCCGACCGCCGCGAGAAGGAGGTCACCGAGTCGGTGCGCATCCTGGGTGCTGACCGCCTGGTGCTGCTCGGCTACGCCGACTCCGGCATGGCGGGCACCGAGGGCAACCACAACACGGAGGCGTTCTGCAACGCCGACGTGGAGCAGGCCGCCACCCGCCTGGCCGCCGTGCTGCGTGAGGAGGGCGCCGACGTGCTCACCGTGTACGACGCGCACGGCGGCTACGGCCACCCCGACCACGTCCAGGTGCACCGGGTGGGGGTGCGCGCCGCCGAGCTGGCCGGCACTGCGCACGTCTACGAGGCCACCACCGACCGCGACCACATGCGGCAGCTGCTGGCCATGGCCGGCGAGTGGTCGGAGGAGGGGGCGCCGCCGATCGACGTGGAGACCTTCGGCCTGCCCGCCTCGGAGATCACCACGACGGTGGACGTCAGCGCCGTGATGGCGGCCAAGCGCGCCGCGATGCACGCCTACCCCTCCCAGGTCGGCGACTTCGGCCCGTTCCTCGACATGCCCACCGAGCAGCTCACCGCCGCCTTCGGCAGGGAGTGGTTCCGCAAGCGCGACGCAGCCCCCGACCTCACCGAGACCGCGCTGGCGCTGTAGGCGCCGAACGGGGACGAGAGGTTGGGGGCTGCGGCTTGGGGGTTGCGTCCAGCGCCAGGTCAGCCGACCGGGGAGGCCTCGCGGTCGGCGTCCACCTGGTTGGTCTTGCCTGCGGTGGCCATCGCCAGCGGGTCCACCGGAGCCGCGGGGCGACGGACGAACAACGATCCCACGATGGCCAGCAGCGAGATGACCGCGCCGCAGACCAGCGCACCGTGGATGCCCTCGCTCAGGGAGGTCACCGGGTCGGTGCCGTCCTCGGCGCCGGCCACGGTGGTGCGCGTCATCACGGTGATGAACAGCGCGGTACCGGCGGCACCGGCCACCTGCTGCAGCGTGCTGACGATCGCGCTGCCGTGGGAGTACAGCCGCTGCGGCAGGGCGCCGAGCGCGGCGGTGAGCAGCGGCGAGAACATGAACGCCAGGCCGATGTTCAGCAGGATGTGCCACGCGATGACGGTGCCGATGCCGGTGTCCACGCCCAGCGTGGTCATGCCCCAGAGGGCGGCGCTGGAGATGATGGCACCGGGAAGGACCAGCGGGCGCGGGCCGATCTTGTCGAACAGCGCGCCGACCACCAGGCCGAGGAAGCCCATCGCCAGACCACCGGGCAGCAGCATCAGGCCGGTGGTGAGGGTGGACTGGTCGAGAACGTTCTGCAGGTAGATCGGCAGCAGGATCAAGGTGCCGAACAGCGCCATCATGCTGATGGCCACCAGCACGACGGCGACGGAGAAGTCCCGCGTCTGGAAGGCTCGAAGGTCCAGCAGCGACTTGTCACCCAGGCGCAGCTGGCGCCAGACGAACAGCGCCAGCGCGACCACACCCACTGCCAGCGGGATCACCGGCGGCATGAGCGCGGCGCCCTCGGCGTCCTGGCCGATGCTGCTGAGCCCGAAGATCAGACCGCTGAAGGCGAACGCGGAGAAGACCACCGACACCACGTCCAGCGGCACTCGCTGCGGCTCGGTGACGTTGCGGACCCAGATCGCACCCAGCACGGTGGCGAGCACCGCGATCGGCACCACGAGCCAGAACATCCAGCGCCAGCTGAGCTGGTCCAGCACCACTCCACCGATGGTGGGGCCGACCGCGGGGGCGACGGCGATGACGATCGAGATGACGCCCATGGTGCGCCCACGGCGCTCCGCGGGGACCACGTTGAGCACGGTGGTGAACAGCAGGGGCAGCATGATCGCGGTGCCCACGGCCTGGATGATCCGGCCCAGCACCAGCACGCCGAACACCGGCGCGGAGGCCGCGACCAGGGTGCCGACCACGAAGCTGGACATCGCGATCACGAACACCGTGCGCAGCGACAGCCGGGTCAGCAGGTAGCCGGTGACGGGGATGACCACCGCCATGGTGAGCATGAAGCCGGTGGTCAGCCACTGCGCGGTCGAGGCGCCGACCTCGAACTCGACCATCAGGTCGGGCAGCGCCACGCTCATGATCGTCTCGTTGAGGATCACGACGAAGGCGGCGGCCACCAGGAGGGCGATCAACCGCCCAGTCCGAGGTGGAGCAGCGGAGGTGGTGGAGACAGGCGAAGTCAAAGGGATGCCTTTCGGGGACAGAGGAGGGCCGTGGGGCGGCGTCAACCACGCCCAACAGGACACGAGCCTATGTTGTTCCCGGCGTGCCCGTCACGGTCGCTGGCCGGCGCGTCAGGATGCGAGCAGCGCCGCCAGCCCCGCACCCAGCTTCGCCCGCCACCACGCCCAGTCGTGTCCACCCGGCTGCGCCAGCACCTGGTGCCACTCCTGCCGCTCGGCGAGCAGGGCGGCCACCTCGCGGTTGCCGTCGGCCACCTGCTCCTCGTGCGTGCCGTGCTGCAGCACGGTCCGGGTGGGACGCGGCTCGGCGTGGCGCAGCCAATGGGAGATGGGCCGGGCGGCGGCGTTGCCGGGGCTCGGCCACCAGAAGGAGCCGGACTGGCTGAGCACTCGGGCGAAGCGGTCGGGGCGGTGCATGCCGGCGAAGAACGCAGCCAGTCCGCCGTAGCTCTGCCCGACCGCGACCGTGCGCGCGGGATCGGTGGTCACCACCAGGCCGTGGTCGTGGGCCCAGTTCGTGACGACGCCGCCGAGCAGGTGGTCGCTCACCTCGTCGATGAAGGCGGGGTTGCAGGTGAGGTCGGCCGCCCGGCGCGGCAGGTCCACCGAGCTGACCAGCACGGCAACCAGTGGGGGCAGCACGCCCCGAGTGACGAGGTCCTCCAGCAGCGCCGGCAGGCCGAGCTCCGCCCACACCTGACCGTCGAACACCACCACCACGGCCAGCTCACCGGCTCCGGCGGTGGTCGGCGAGGCGTACAGCCAGACCGGGTGCTCGAGCCCAGCCCCCGGCCGGGTCCAGGTGACCTGCTGCACCATCCCCGGCTGCCCGGCGGTGGTGCTCGTCGCCGCCTCGACGTCCTCGAGGCGGTCGGCGGCCACCGAGCGCAGCTCCGGGTGCGGGTGCGTGCGCAGCGAGGGCAGCGGCGGCCGAGGGTTCAGCGGGTCGGGACAGGCCCTGCTGATCAGCCCCACCCACCAGGCGCGGGTCTCCGGCGTGTTGCGCGGGCCCGGTGCCCGGGGCACCTCCGGCAGCGGCACAAAGGTGTAGCTGCCGATCCAGCCGGGCTCCAGGCGGAAGCAGGCGGTCCAGACGTCGGTGCCGGGCACCCGGTCCATCACCCCGTGGCGCAGGTCGGTGCGGTCGGTGTACCCGGCCAGGTCGGCGTAGACCACGGGCGCGGTGGACCGGTGCACCAGCACCAGGACCTCACCTGCGCCGGGCAGCTGCGCGCGCAGCGGGGTACCCAGGGCGGCGACCCGCTGCCACCAGGCGTCGGAGCCCATCGGCAGGTCAGTCCCGACGGCCGCGAGCTGCTGGGCGAAGGTCGCCGCCGCCAGCGTGACCCGGCCGGGCGGAGGCGCCGCCGTCACCGCGGGCCGCTCGAGGGACTGCACCACGTCAGGTTAGCCAACCCTCACATCAACCCGGACGCTACGGTGTCCACCATGGACTTGAGCAAGCGTTCCGACGAGCGGCCGGCCCGGTCCGCCCCCATCGTCGCGGTGTTCGGCGGCACGGAGCGCCGCGGGCGGTGGCGTCCGGCGCAGCGAGTGGCCGCAGTCGCGCTGTTCGGCGGGGTGACCCTGGACCTCCGGGAGGCGGAGCTGCCCCCAGAGATCCTGGACCTGCAGTGCTACGCCGCCTTCGGCGGGGTGCAGGTGACGGTGCCAGAGGGGACGCGGGTGGAGATGACCGGCTTCTCCCTCTTCGGCGGTCGCAGCGTCACGGCGAGCGGAGCGTCGGCGGTCCCCGGGGCGCCGGTGATCCGACTGCGCGCGGTGGCGGTCTTCGGCGGTGTCGAGGTGACGGCGAAGCCCTCCCGCCACCAGTGAGGGCCGGCGTCACCGGGCTGCGGGGCTAGTCCCCGCAGCCCGGTGGCTTACGCTGCTCGCACAACGTCTCGTGGACCCAGGAACCCGGTGTGACTCCGGGGCGGTTCCGCCACTGTGAAGCCGGCTCCCACCTCAGGGTGGAGGCCGGCTCAGCCAGACACTGGCCACGGGACCTCCGTCGACCAGGGGCGAGAACCCCGAGGAGAAACCCGTGCGCATCGCGCTGCTCTCAACCTCTGACACCGACCTGCTCTCCGCCCGCGCCAGCGGCGCCGACTACCGGTGGGCCAACCCCGCTCGCCTCGCGGCGCGCAGCTGGGCGGAGGTGACCGCCGACGCCGACCTGGCCGTGGTCCGCATCCTCGGCGGCCCGCAGGACCTCGGTGCGGACTTCACCGCCCTGCGCGCCAGCGGCGTGCCGGTGGTGGTGCTCGGCGGGGAGCAGCAGCCCAGTGCCGAGCTGATGGAGCTGTCCACCGTGCCCATCGGCGTGGCCGCGCAGGCGCACTCCTACCTGGCCGAGGGCGGGCCGGCCAACCTGGCTCAGCTGCACGCGTTCCTGTCCGACACCGTGCTGCTCACCGGGGAGGGCTTCGCCGCGCCGGCCACGGTTCCGGTGTGGGGCTTCGCCGAGCGCGCCCCCGGTGCCGACGGCCTGCCCCGCGTCGGCGTCCTCTACTACCGCGCCCACGAGGTCAGCGGTAACGCCGCCTTCGCGCACGCCCTGGCCGACGCGGTGGACGCCACCGGCCGGGCCGTGGGGGTGCCGATCTTCGCCGGTTCGCTGCGCTCGGCGCCGGAGGAGCTCTACACCGCGCTCGGCGGGCTGGACGCCCTGGTGGTCACGGTGCTGGCTGCGGGAGGAAGCGTGCCGGCCACTGCCTCCGCCGGCGGGGCGGACGAAGCGTGGGACGTGGAGCGGATGGCGGCGCTGGACATCCCGGTGCTGCAGGGGCTGTGCCTGACGTCCACCCGCGCCGAGTGGGCAGCCTCTGACGACGGGGTGACCCCGCTGGACTCCGCCACCCAGATCGCCATCCCGGAGTTCGACGGCCGCATCATCACCGCCCCGTTCTCGTTCAAGGAGATCGACGCCGACGGCCTGCCCCGCTACGTGGCCGACCCCGAGCGGGCCGCCCGAGTGGCGGGCATCGCCGTCAACCACGCCTGCCTGCGCCACGTCCCGCCCGCCCAGCGCAAGGTGGCGCTGATGCTCTCGGCCTACCCCACCAAGCACTCCCGGGTGGGCAACGCGGTGGGGCTGGACACCCCGGTCTCCACCATCCGGCTGCTGCGGCGCCTGCGCGAGGCCGGCTACGACCTGGGCGCACCGGGGGAGATCCCCGGCCTCGACCTCGCCGGTAACACCGAGGCCGGCGACACCGAGGCCGCTGACACCCAGGCCGCTGACACCCAGGCCGCTGACACCCAGGCCGGCGACGCCCTGATCCACGCGCTGATCGCCGCCGGCGGTCAGGACGAGGAGTGGCTCACCGCCGCGCAGCTGACCGACGCGCACGTGCGCATCAGCCCCGCCGACTACCAGCGGTGGACCGCAGACCTGCCCACGGAGCTGATGGACGACGTCGTCGCGGCGTGGGGAGCCGCACCGGGCACGCTGTTCACCAACGACGCCGGCGAGATCGTGCTGGCCACCATCCAGGCCGGCAACGTGGTGCTGCTCATCCAGCCCCCGCGCGGGTTCGGGGAGAACCCGGTGGCCATCTACCACGACCCCGACCTGGCCCCCAGCCACCACTACCTGGCCGCCTACCGCTGGGTGGAGCACGGCTTCGGCGCGCACGCGGTGGTCCACCTGGGCAAGCACGGCTCGATGGAGTGGCTGCCCGGCAAGAACGCGGCGCTGTCAGCGTCCTGCGCCACCGACGCCGCCATCGGCAACCTGCCGCTGATCTACCCGTTCCTGGTCAACGACCCCGGAGAGGGGGCGCAGGCCAAGCGCCGGGCGCACGCCACCATCGTGGACCACCTCATCCCGCCGATGGCGCGGGCGGAGACCTACGGCGACATCGCCCGGCTGGAGCAGCTGCTGGACGAGCACGCCAACATCGCCGCCATGGACCCGGCCAAGCTGCCGTCGGTGCGCGGGGAGATCTGGCAGCTGATGCACGCCGCGGAGATGCACCGCGACCTCGGCCTGGAGGAGCGGCCCGGCGACGAGGAGTTCGACGACTTCCTGCTGCACGTGGACGGCTGGCTCTGCGAGATCAAGGACGCCCAGATCCGCGACGGCCTGCACGTGCTGGGCCAGGCGCCGCAGGGGCAGGCGCGGGTCAACCTGGTGCTGGCCATCCTGCGGGCGGCGCAGGTGTGGGGCGGGCAGTCCCAGGCGGTGCCCGGGCTGCGGGCGGCGCTGGGACTCAAGGCCGACGAGGCGGTCACCGCGGTGGACGCGGTGGAGGAGCGGGCTCGGGCACTGGTGCAGGGCATGGAGGACGCCGGCTGGGTGCCCGACGCCGCGGTGGCGCTGCACGACGACCCGCAGGTGCAGCAGGTGCTGCGCTTCGCCGCCGAGCAGGTGGTGCCGCGGCTGGCCCGGACCACCGACGAGCTGGACGCGGTGCTGCACGCCCTGGACGGCGGGTTCGTCCCCGCGGGGCCGTCGGGCTCCCCGCTGCGCGGCCTGGTCAACGTGCTGCCCACCGGCCGCAACTTCTACACCGTCGACCCCCGCGCCGTGCCCTCACGCCTGGCCTGGCAGACCGGCCAGGCGATGGCCGACTCGCTGCTGCAGCGCTACCTCGACGACACCGGTGAGTACCCGGCCTCGGTGGGGCTGAGCGTGTGGGGCACCAGCGCGATGCGCACCTCCGGCGACGACATCGCCGAGGTCCTGGCGCTGCTGGGCGTGCGACCGGAGTGGGACGAGGCGTCGCGGCGGGTCAGCGACCTGCACGTGGTGCCGCTGGCCGAGCTCGGGCGGCCCCGCATCGACGTCACGGTGCGCATCTCCGGGTTCTTCCGCGACGCCTTCCCGCACGTGGTGGCCATGCTCGACGACGCCGTCCGGCTGGTGGCGGCCCTGGACGAGCCCGACGAGGACAACTACGTGCGCGCGCACAGCCGCGCCGACCTCGCCGAGCACGGCGACCAGCGGCGGGCCACCACCCGCATCTTCGGCTCCAAGCCCGGCTCCTACGGCGCGGGCATCCTGCAGCTGCTGGAGCAGGGCAGCTGGCGCGACGACGCCGACCTCGCCGAGGTGTACACCTCCTGGGGCGGCTTCGCCTACGGCCGCGACCTGGACGGGGTGCCGGCGGCCGACGACATGCGCAGCAGCTACCGGCGCATCGCCGTGGCCGCCAAGAACGTGGACACCCGCGAGCACGACATCGCCGACTCCGACGACTACTTCCAGTACCACGGCGGCATGGTCGCCACCGTCCGTGCGCTCACCGGCACGGCACCGCAGGCCTACGTGGGCGACTCCACCGCACCCGACGCGGTGCGCACCCGCACCCTGCAGGAGGAGACCAACCGGGTGTTCCGCGCCCGAGTGGTCAACCCGCGGTGGATCGGCGCGATGCAGCGCCACGGCTACAAGGGCGCCTTCGAGCTGGCCGCCACGGTGGACTACCTGTTCGGCTTCGACGCCACCGCCGGGGTGGTGCACGACTGGATGTACGCCGCCCTGGCCCAGGAGTACGTGCTGGACCAGACCAACCAGGACTTCATGCGCACGTCCAACCCGTGGGCGCTGCGCGGCATCGTGGAGAAGCTGCACGAAGCCGCCGAGCGGGGCCTGTGGGCCGAGCCGGACCCGCAGCTGCTGGCCGCGATGCAGCAGGTGTACCTGGAGCTGGAGGGCGACCTGGAGGACGGGCCCGCATGAGGCGGCTGGTGGTGATCGGCATCGGCATGGGCCCGCAGCACGTCACCCCGGAGGCCGCGGCTGCACTGTCCTCAGTGGACTACGTGTTGGCCTTTGCCAAGGGCGCTGACGATCCGCTGGTGGCGGTGCGCGCGCAGGTGTGCCACCGCTTCGGTGACGTGCCCCTGGTGGTGGTGCCCGACCCGCCCCGCGACCGCGCCGACCCGGCCGACTACCCCGCGGCAGTGCGTGACTGGCACGCCGCCCGCGTCGCGGCCTACCGCCAGGTGCTCACCGAGCGGCCCGGCGACGTGGCCCTGCTCGCCTGGGGCGACCCGTCGCTGTACGACTCCACCCTGCGGCTGGTCGACGCCCTCGCCGCCACCGACGACCTGGCGGTGGAGGTGGTGGCCGGGATCAGCGCCCCGCAGCTGCTGGCCGCGCGGCACCGCGTGGTGCTGCACGAGGTGGGCCAGCCGGTGCACGTCACCACCGGTCGACGGCTGCGGGAGGCGGTCGACGCGGGACAGGACAATCTGGTGGTGATGCTCAACAGCACCGTCGAGCTGGACGGGCTGGCCGACTGGCAGGTCTGGTACGGCGCGAACCTCGGCGCACCGGGGGAGCAGCTGGTGGCCGGCCGGGTGAGCGACGTGCAGCCCCAGCTGGTGGCTGCTCGGGAGCTGGCTCGCGCCGCCGACGGCTGGGTGATGGACCTGCTGCTGCTGCGCCGGGAGCGGGCCTGATGGCCGGGCTGCTGGTCGCCGGCACCACCTCCGACGCGGGCAAGACGCTGGTGGTCACTGGGCTGTGCCGGGCGCTGGCGCGCCGCGGCGTCCGGGTGGCGCCCTACAAGGCGCAGAACATGTCCAACAACTCCATGGTGGTCACCGGCCCGGACGGCCACGGTGCGGAGATCGGCCGCGCGCAGTGGATCCAGGCGCTCGCCGCCGGCGCCGAGCCCGAGGTGGCGATGAACCCGGTGCTGCTCAAGCCGGGCAGCGACCGGCGCAGCCACGTGGTGCTGCTGGGCCGGCCCGCCGGCGAGGTGTCGGCCCGGGACTTCGTGGACGGTCGTCGCCACCTCGCCGCCACTGCGCACGCCGCCTTCGACGACCTGGCCAGCCGGTACGAGGTGGTGATGGCCGAGGGCGCGGGGAGCCCCGCGGAGATCAACCTGCGCGCCGGTGACTACGTGAACCTGGGTCTGGCCCGGCATGCCGACCTGCCCGCCGTGGTGGTCGGCGACATCGACCGGGGCGGGGTGTTCGCCGCCTTCCTGGGCACCGTGGCCCTGCTGGAGCCGGCCGACCAGGCGCTGGTGGCGGGCTTCGTGGTCAACAAGTTCCGCGGCGACGCCACCCTGCTCGAGCCGGGGCTGCGCCAGCTCGCCGAGCTCACGGGGCGGCGCACCTACGGGGTGCTGCCCTGGCACCCCGACGTCTGGCTGGACTCCGAGGACGCCCTCGACCTGCAGGGGCGTCGAACCCGCGGCTCGGGGCGCAAGGTCGCGGTGGTCCGGCTGCCCCGCATCAGCAACGGCACCGACGTCGACGCGCTGGGCCTGGAGCCCGGCCTGGACGTGGTGTTCGCCTCCGACCCGCGCCAGCTCTCCGACGCCGAGCTCGTGGTGCTGCCCGGCACCCGCGCCACCGTGGCCGACCTGCGCTGGCTGCGCGAGCGGGGTCTGGACCGGGCGGTGCTCGACCACGCCCGGGCCGGACGGCCGGTGCTGGGCATTTGCGGCGGCTGCCAGCTGCTGGGCACCGAGATCGCCGACCCGCACGGCGTGGAGGACCGCCCCGGCGCCGTGGTGCCTGGTCTGGGCCTGCTGGACGTGCGCACCGAGTTCACCCCCGAGAAGGTGCTGCGGCGGCACCATCCGGCGGGCTACGAGATCCACCACGGCCGTCCCACCGGCCAGCTCAGCGCGGGATCGGTCACCGGCACGATGGTGCACGGCAGCCTGGAGGACGACGCCACCCGCAGCGCCTACCTGGCTGGAGCGCTGCCCGGGTGGACCCCGTCCGGGGTGAGCTTCGCCGCCGCCCGGCAGCGGCGCCTCGACCTGCTTGGTGACCTGGTGGAGCAGCACCTGGACGTGGACGCCCTGCTGGCGCTGGCCCGCTCGGGGGCACCGGCGGGTCTGCGGCCGCTGGAGCCGGGGGCGAGCCGGTGAGGGTGCTGGTGCTGGGCGGCACCGCCGAGGCCCGGGCGCTGGCCGCGGCGCTGGTGGCCGAGGGCGTCGAGGTGGTCTCCTCGCTGGCCGGCCGGGTGCAGCGGCCGCGGCTGCCGGTGGGGCAGGTGCGCATCGGCGGCTTCGGCGGGGTGGCGGGACTGCGGGCCTGTGCCGCGGACTTCGACGCCGTGGTGGACGCCACCCATCCCTTCGCCGCCCGGATCACCGCCAACGCGGCCGCCGCCTGTATCGCCACGCCACTGCTGCGCCTGGCCCGCCCTGGCTGGGCGGCCGATGACCCGGGGAGCTGGACGTGGGTGGACTCCCACGAGGAGGCCGCCACCCAGGCCGCGGCCGGCCAGCGGCCGTTCCTCACCGTGGGCCGCCAGGAGCTCGGGCGGTTCGTGGGGCCGCTGGCGGAGCACGCCGTGCTGGCCCGGGTGGTGGACGAGCCGGAGCAGCCGCTGCCACTCGGTTGGCAGCTGTTGCGCAGCCGAGGCCCGTACACAGTGGACGGTGAGCGCGCGGTGCTGGCCGAGCACCGGGCGGATGTGCTGGTCACCAAGGACTCCGGCGGAGTGCACACCCGCGCCAAGCTGCACGCCGCGGCGGAGCTGGGAGTGCCCGTGGTGGTGGTGCGCCGGCCGCCGCTGCCCGCCGGGCTGCGCACGGTGGACGGCGTCGCTGCCGCACTGGCGTGGGTCACTGCTCAGGGCCCGGCTGGCGCGGTTGGTCAGGGTCGGGCGTAGAACGGGGCGTGTTCCGCACCGCACGTGCGCCCAGAGCGTGCGTTCGTCAGGTGGCCCAGTCGCCGAACCACGATGGACCGAAGGAACGCCGCCGTGGTCGAGTGCCGTTGGGGCAGACTGCCGGAGGACCCACGACTGCTCAGTGACCCTGCGCAGCACCGGCGAGTGCGATTGTTCGCCAGCGGTGCACGGAGAAGGTAGGAATCCCATGGAGGACGCAGCCTGGTGGTTGTTGCTGGTCGGCATCGGGTTTTCCCTGACCAACCTGGTCTACAAGAGCACCCGAGGTCGGCAGAACTCACCCAGCCTGGTCCTGCTGAGCGCTGGTGCGCTGCTGCTGTCAGTGCTGCTCTTCATCGCGCTCTAGACACACGGCGGCGGTGCGCGGTGTGCCCGGCCGCGGTGGCGCTCCGAGCTCGGTGCGAGCTCTCGTCGTGCCTGGATCACCGCTGTGCGTCGGCAGCGCGACTCCGACCCCGACCATCACTACTGCGCCGGATTCACACCGGCTTCCTCGTGCCCGCAAGCGGGAGGGGACTGCACTTCGCCCTCGGGGTCAGAGGGGTGCGATCCGGGTCGTGACTCCTCGTCCTCGAGGTACTTGAGGGTGATGGAGATGCCGGTGAAGAGCGCCGCCACCACACCCGCGAAGAGCATGTGCTCGCTCGGACCCCGGAGCGCACCGAACACGACCGCGGCGAGGAGGTAGCCGCCCAGGGGCCCGTAGTTGGCCTTGCGGATCGCTTTCCCCAGCTTTGGGTAGTCCACTGCACCCCGCCTCGTCGTCACCTTCTCCGCCGGCAATGGCCGTCGAGCCTAGGTGGGGAACGGCCCGGGGCGTGGGCGTTTCCAGCAAACGTCCTGCCCTGGCCAGAATGTGTTGGGAGGACCTGCGCGACGTGCTCGTCGACGACGCGGCCCTGCCCCGCGCCGAGCGTGACCCGCACGCCGGACCGTTCGCGCACGTGGTGGTGGACGAGGCGCAGGAGCTGGCCGACGCTGAGTGGCAGATGCTGCTGCGGCGCTGCCCGTCTCGCAGCCTCACCATCGTCGGCGACCGCGCGCAGACCCGGCACGGGTTCCCGGAGTCGTGGCAGCAACGCTTGGCGCGGATCGGGCTGCCCCGTGCGGACGTCGCGCCGTTGAGCATCAACTACCGCAAGCCCACCGAGGTGATGGCTGAGGCGGAGCCGGTGATCCGGGCCGTGCTGCCGACGCCAACGTGCCGACGTCCGTGCGCAGCACCGGTGTACCCGTGACCCACGGCGCGGGGTCCGAGCTTGACTCGGTGCTCGAGTCTGGCTTGCTGCACACGCCGAGGGGATCGCGTGCGTCATCAGCAACCGAGAGGTGGGGGAGCGGGTCACTACACCTAGGGCTGCAGCACGATCTTTCCCACGTGGTTGCGCTGGCCGAGCTCCTCCTGCGCCTGGGCTGCCTGCTCCAGCGGGAAGGTCGCTGCGATCACCGGCTGCACCTGCCCGGCACGCGCGATGTCCATCAGCAGGTCGAAGTGCGCTGGCGTGTGCATGCTGGAGCCGATGAGCTGGATGTTGTGCAGGTAGAGCCGGCGCACGTCGAACGCCACCTCGTGTCCGCCGAGGGCACCGGCGATCACCCACCTGCCGCCCTCGCGCAGCAAGGGCAGCCCCTCGCCGACCAGCTGACCGGCCACCACGTCCAGCACCACGTCGATCCCCTCCGCGGCGAGGGCGCGCGCCTGGTCGATCACGTCGGCGCCGCGGTCGATCACCTCGTGGGCCCCGGCCTCGCGCACGGTCGCCAGCTTGGCGCCACTGCTGACGGCGAGCACCGTGGCGCCGCGGGCCCGGGCCAGCTGCACCGCGGCGAGGCCCACTCCACCGGAGGCGCCGGTGACCAGCACGGTGTCGCCCGCGCGCACCCGACCGCGCTCGATCATGCCCAGCGCCGTGCCGTACGCGGTGGGCAGCGCGGCCAGCTGGGCGTCGGAGAGCGGGGAGCTGGTCACGTCGTGGATGCGCTGGGCCGGCGCGAGCACGTGCTCGGCGTACCCGCCGTCCCACTCGCTGCCCATCAACCCCACCGGGTTCGCGTCGGGCGTCCCGGCGTCGTAGCGCGCGGGGTCGATCACTACCCGACGGCCCACCAGGTCTTCCGCGACGTCCGGACCGGCGGCGGTCACCACCCCCGCGACGTCGGCACCCTGGATGCGCGGAAAGTCGACCGGCCCACGCCACCCCGCCAGTGCGTCCGGATCCCCGGGCAACCCGTAGGCGCCCTGGCGGGTCCACAGGTCTGTGTTGTTCAGGGCCACCGCCCGAACCTGCACCAGCACCTGTCCCGCAGCCGGAGCCGGGACCGGCACCTGCACGACCTCCAGCACCTCCGGTCCACCGTGCGCCGTGATCCGCACCGCCTGCATCATTGCCGCCGCCGACACTGTCTCGGGCACCGTCATGACCAACCTCCATCGCTACACTGATCGGTGAACTGCGCTGGCAACGGTATACCGATCGGTGAAGGAGCGCGACATGGAGACCGATCGACCCCTGACCCCGGCCGGTCAGCGGATCGTGGAGGCCGCCGAGGACCTCTTCTACAACCGGGGCATCACCGCTGTGGGCGTCGACCTCATCGCGGAGCGCTCCGGCGTCACCAAGCGCACCTTGTACAACCAGTTCGGCTCCAAGGACACCGTGGTGCTGGCCTACCTCACCGCCCGCGGGGAGCGCTGGCGTGCGCTGGTGGAGGACACTGTCGCCGCCGCCGGCGACCCGGTGGCGGCGGTGACGGCGCCATTCGTGGCCCTGCAGGAGTGGAGCGCGACGAGCTCCCGTGGCTGCGCGTTCATCAACGCCCTCGCCGAGCTGCCCGAGCCGGCGCACCCCGCGCACCGCCTGGCCGTCGAGCAGAAGCACTGGCTGCTGAACCTCTTCCAGCGCCTGGCCACCGCGGCCGGCTGCACCCAGCCCGATCAGCTGGCGACGAAGCTCCTGGTGCTGCACGAGGGGGCGCTGGCCACGCAGCCCCTCGGCCTGGACACCCTGCACGCGAGCACCGCGCTGGCCCGCGACCTCACGCTGGCCAGCAGCCCGGCCGCCCGGTGACCGCCCGTCTCACCCCGCCGCGACGGTGCGTGGGAACAGCCGGGCCAGCACGTCGGCGAGGGTGATCACCCCCGCCACCGACGTGCCGTCGGTGACCACCGCCAGGTGGTTGCGGGTCTCCCGCATCGAGGCCAGCGCCACGTAGACCGGGGTGTGCGGCTCGAGGGTGAACACCGGCCGCATGAGCTCGACGACGGGACGCTCCACGGGCTGGTTGAGGGTGTCGCGCACGTGCACCACGCCGTGCACGGTGTGTCGGTCACCCACCAGGATGCGCAGGTGCCCGGAGGAGCGGGTGGCCGTCTGCACGTCGGCGACCGTGGCCTCCACCGGCACCGTGGTGGGCGCGCCGGGGGCGGTGAGCAGGTCGCTCACCGTGAGCGTCTGCAGGTCCAGGGCGCCGGAGAGCTGGGCGAAGTACGACGGGTCCAGGGCTCCCACGTTGGCGGAGTGCTCCACCAGGTGACGCAGGTCGTCCGGGCTCTGTCCCGACTCGACCTGGCCGGTCGGTTCCACCCCCACCTTGCGCAGGCACCAGTTGGCCATGTTGTTGAGCCCGGTCAGCAGCGGACGGGTCAGCCACATGAAGCCGCGCATCGGGATGGCCAGCAGGGTGGCCGAGGTCTCCGGGTGGGCGATCGCCCAGGACTTCGGGGCCATCTCACCGACCACCAGGTGCAGGAACGTCACGATGACCAGGGCCAGGACGAACCCGCCGACGTCGGCGACCCACAGCGGCGCCCCCCACGACTCGAAGGCAGGGGTGAGCCAGTGATGCACCGCGGGCTTGGTGATGGCGCCGAGCGCCAAGGTGCACGCGGTGATGCCCAGCTGGGAGCCGGCCAGCAGCACGGTCAGCTCGGTGGAGCTGCGCAGCGCGGCGCGGGCCGAGCGGCTGTTGGCGGCGGCGTCCTCCAGGCGGTGCCGCTTGGCGGCGAGCAGCGCGAACTCGACGGCGACGAAGAACGCGCTGAGCGCGATGATGACGACGGTGACGGCGACGATCACCCAGGGGCTGCTCATCGGTCTTCCTCCCCAGCTGGGTCGGCCGGGAAGACCACGCGGACCAGGGACGGCACGTGCCGGTCGATCTCGATCACCTCGACGCGCAACCAGGCCGGCACGGGATCGTCGGCAAGGGCTAGGTCGGCGGGATCCAGAGGCAGCTCGACGTCGATGCGCGTCCCGGGCTCGGGCAGGGCGCCGTGCTGGTCGATGGCCAGTCCGGCGATGGTCTCGTAGTCACCGCGTGGCAGGTCACGGCCGATGGCGCGCTCCACCTCGTCGATGTGGATGTCGCCGGCCATCACCCACGTGCCGTCGTCGTCGCGCGGCACGATGGTGGGGGTGGCGGGATCGTGCTCGTCGGTGATCTCACCCACCAGCTCCTCGGCGAGGTCCTCGGCGGTGAGCACGCCGGCGAACCCGCCGTACTCGTCGATCACGCAGGCCAGCTGGTTGCGGGTCTCGGTCAGCTCGCGCAGCGCGTCGGGCAGGCTCATCGCGGTCGGGAGCACCACCGCGGGTCGCATGAAGTCGCGGGCCGGGGTGGAGTCGGGCTGCGTGGCGCTCAGCACGTCGACCAGGTGCACCACGCCGGCGACCTGCTCGTCGTCGGTGAGCACCGGGTAGCGGGAGTGCCCGCTCGCCATCTGGGCGCGCACCTGCGCGAGGGAATCGGTGACGTGCACGACATCCACCCGGGAGCGGGGGACCATCGCGTGCTCGGCGTCGCGGTCCGGGAAGTCCAGGATGCGGTCGAGGAGCACGGAGAGCTCGCCCGGCAGGTCCCCGCTCTGGCGGGAGTCGGCCACGATGTGCTCGAGGTCGCGGGCAGTGGCGGAGTGCTCCAGGTCGTGCACCGGCTCGATCCGCAGCGCCCGCAGCAGCAGGTTGGAGGCCTGGTCGAAGATCGCGATGAGCCACCCGAAGACCGCCAGGTAGACGGTGGTGGAGCGAGCCAACCACAGCGCGACCGGTTCGGGCCGGGCGATGGCCAGGTTCTTGGGGAACAGCTCGCCGAAGAGCATCTGGATGAACGTGGAGAACACCAGTGCCAGCACCGTGCCCACCGCGATGCCCACGCCGGTGGGCACCGAGACTCCACCGAGCGCGTCACCAATGGACTCACCGACCAGCGGCTCGGCGACGTAGCCGACCAGCAACCCGGTGACGGTGATGCCCAGCTGGGCGCCGGAGAGCATGAAGGACGTCCGCTTGGTGACCGCCAGGGCACGCTGGGCGCCGGCGTCTCCGGCGGTGGCTCGCGCGCCCAGCCGGGAGCGGTCGACCGCCATGTACGCGAACTCCTGGGCCACGAAGTAGCCCGTGACCGCGGTGATGGCCAGGATCACCAGGACGCCCAGCAGCAGTGTCAACACCCACATCAGGCTCTGCACCCCCTTGTCGCAGCACTGGTGGCCGGCACAAGGGGGTTCGTACTGTCTGCGTCCATGTCTCTCTCAGGTCGTGGGGCAGGGTCGACAGCGCAACGACTCTGCGCCGCGCCTGGTTCCCGAACCAGCTCACGTTATGGGCGAATTGCCCGGTTCCGATCGTACGGGTCAGCTGGCTCGTCCAGCACCTCCCGTGCCGTCGAACCTCGGGGACCTGGGACGTCCCGCTCAGCGGATGAGGGTTTTTGACCGGCTCTCCGCGGTCGCCCTACCGTCAGGCGTCATGCGCCAGACCACGGTCACCGGCCTGATGCACCCACGGTGACCCGCACCGTGCGGAGCTTCGCTCACGTCGGCGCCACGGCGGCGCAGCTCGACCACGCGTCCTCCGACCGACCGTCCTGAGGACGACCACCACAACACGATCTGTGCCAGCCCGCCGGCTGGCCGCGCGGCCGAAGGCGGCCGGCAGATCCGACCATGCACGACGCCCAGGCCGACAGCGCTGCTGCCCCGGCTGTGCTGACGTGCGCACGCACCCTGCCGAAGGACCACCGTGACGCTGCCACCACCCGCTCCCGTGCCCGCCGACCATGCTGGCAGCAGCACCGAGACCTCCCCGGCGCTGCGCGGCCGCTTCGCTCGACAGCGCCCCGCGTGGGTGATCATCGCCGTGCTGGTGGCGGTGGAGGTCATCAGCGCGTTCGAGACGTCGATGGTGTTCGCGGCGCTGCCCACGTTCATCGAGGAGTTCGACAGCGACGCCGCCACCGTGGGCTGGGCCGTCACCGCCTTCCTGCTGGTGGCTGCGGCCTCGGCCGCGGTCTGCGGACGCCTCGGGGACATGTACGGCCGGGAGCGCGTGCTCGTCGTCCTGCTGGCCGCCGCCGCCATCGGCTCGTTCGTCAGCGCGATCGGCGACAGCATCAGCAGCATCATCATCGGCCGCGCCATCCAGGGCGTCGCCGGCGCGATCCTCCCGCTGTGCATCGGCCTGGCTCGGGAGCACCTGCCCGTCGCCAAGGTGCCGGTGGCCATCGCGATCATCTCTGGCTCCGCCGTCGCCGCCGGTTCGGCCTCGCTGCTGGTGGCCGGCCTGATGCTCGACCACGCCAGCTGGCACATGATCTTTGTCGTCGCCGCCGTCTACGCCGTGCTGTCCCTGCTGCTGGTGTGGTTCGTGCTGCCGTGGCGCCGGCCGACCGGCGCCACGCAGCAGGTGGACTACGTCGGCACCCTGGCGTTCGCGCCGGCCATCGGGGCGATCCTGCTGGGCATCAACAAGTCCGGCGCCTGGGGCTGGAGCGACCCCAAGACCCTCGGCCTGGTGGTCGGTGGCCTGGCCGTGCTGGCCCT
Source organism: Rhodococcus sp. Z6_132 (assembly GCF_058133635.1). NCBI lineage: Bacteria > Bacillati > Actinomycetota > Actinomycetes > Mycobacteriales > Nocardiaceae > Rhodococcus > Rhodococcus sp. Z6_132. The sequence goes on along the minus strand of NZ_JBYUNP010000002.1, from coordinate 1,091,833 downwards.
CTGGGTGCAGTGGGAGCTGCGGGTGACCGATCCGGTCATCAACGTGCGGATGTTCACCGACCGCAAGATCGCGCTGACGATGTGCGCGACCCTGGCGATCGCCGTCGGCCCGCTGGGCATCTCCACGATGATCATCCCGATGATCCTGCAGTCGCCGACGACCGCGCCGTTCGGACTGGGGATCTCACCCACCGACGCTGGGTGGCTGAGCTTCATCGGGTCGATGTTCGGCTTCGTGTGTACTCCGCTCAGCGGGCGCATCACGCGGGCGGTCGGCTCGCGGGTGGCGATGCTGCTGGGCACCGCGCTGTTCACCCTGAGCAGCGCGATGATGCTGGTGCTGCACGAGACGGTCGCCGGCATGGTCGCGATGGTGATCACCGTGTCCATCGGCACCGCCTTCGCCTACACCGCGCTGCCCAACCTGATCGTCGAGGCGGTGCCCGAGGGCAACACCAGCGAGGTGACCGGCACCAACACCGTGCTGCGCATGGCGGGCCAAGGCATCGGCACGTCCATCGCCACCACGCTGCTGGCCTCCTCCGCCGCGGCCGCCGGCAGCGCCGCGCCCACGATCAGCGGTCTGAACATGGTGGGCGGGCTGATGATCGGCGGTGGGCTGCTGACCATCGCCTTCACCCTGCTGATCCGCCGCGGCACCGTCTACGCCAAGGCCTGATCCAGGGGGCAGTGCACGCGAGCGGCGTGAGCTACTGGTTGCGGAAGATGACGAGCGCCACGACTCCCACTGCCGCCATTGCCAGTGCGCCGAGAACTGTGAACTTGAGCCAAAACTCGGAGTCCTTGTTCTTGAAAGCGCGTGGCACGGTTAGCGCACTGTTAGCATGGTCCGCAAGCATCCTGCTATAGGGTTTTCTGAAGACGATGATCAATGCAGCGACAGCGACGATCAGTGCTGGGATGGACCAGGCTGGAAAGCTCATCGTTCAGTGCTCCTGAGAGAGTTGTTGCACGTGGATCGGGTTTCCGTCCTGCGCTGTCGCGGCCGAGGGGATCGTCGTCGGGTGCGACAGCGAGCCCCGGCTACTGCCGACGGCGACGGGGGAGGTCGTGCACGACGAGGAGTACGCCCAGGCCGCTCAGCGCGTAGACCAGGCGCAGGATCATTCCGCCGCCAATGTCGGTCGGGTCGCCGATCTTGTCGACGTCAGCAACACGAAGCAGGAGCACCAGTGCGACCCGGCAGCCCAGCACCACCACAGGTGACTCAAGATCTGTCGATTATCCCAATGGCAACGGCCAAGGTCGGCCCGGCTGCCAAGAAGAGGCAGGCAACGACCATCCAGGCCCTCGTGTAGGCCGCACCACTGAGGCGGCCATCAAGCGTGTTCGCCGAGTGTCGCTCCATTGGGCGCCGGAACATTATCATGAGAACGCCAATAATTACCGCGCCAATGCCCATGGGTAAACCGTTCGGACTCATGAAGCGCCCATCCACCCTTTCGATAGAAGTCGTCCAAGCAATTTTCCGGCAGCGGGGGGACGGATCTAGCCACGAAGCGGGTTGCTCCCAACCTGAGCGATCAGAAAGGTACACACTTCACTGTCAGTTCACAACGGCAACTGTGGGGAGCGCTGGCCTTGCATCTGCTCGTCACAGCTCGAGAAGTGCACTGCCCCGTGGAGGCTGTTCGCCGTGCACGTTCTCATGCACGTGGCTTCAGCCGACCGCAGTCCTGACAACTTCGGAGTGCTGCCCCGGTCACATCCGCGCGTGCACCGCGTCGGCGAAGCGCTGCGCCAGCTGGGGGTGCCCGGCCCAGTGGGTGTGCAGGTAGGAGGCGTGCAGCGTCGGCCCGGTGTGCCCGATCACCACGCCGTCCACGATCCACGCCGGGGCATCCCCGGCCTGCGGGATGGTGTGGGTGCGGTGGAACTCGTGCCCGGTGACGCACTCGCCGGCGCGGGTGAGCAGCGAGTCGGTGGCGGCCCGCGCCACCGGGTAGCGCAGGGTGAGCCGGTCGGTCATCGCCGCGTCGGCGTCCAGCACCCCGGCCATCGGGTGCTCGTCCAGGGCGCGCGAGAGGTACAGCAACCCGGCGCACTCGGCCACGGTGGGCACCCCGTCGGCCACGGCGGCGGCGATCGCCCGGCGCAGCGGCTCGTTGGCCGACAGCTCCGCGGCGTGCACCTCTGGGAACCCGCCACCCAGGTACAACCCGGCGGTCCCGGCGGGCAGCGCCGCGTCGGCCAGCGGGTCGAAGGGCACCACCTTGCAGCCGGCGGCGGCCAGCAGCTCGTCAGTCTCGGTGTAGCGGAAGGTGAACGCACGCCCGCCGGCCACCGCCACCACCGGCCGCCGCGCCGATGCTGCGGTGACCTCCGCCGCCGGGTCCCACGCCGGGGCGTCCAGGTCGGGGGCGGTGCGGGCCAGGGCGAGCACGGCGTCGAGGTCGACGTGCTCGGTGATCTGTTCGGCCAGCCGGTCCAGGGCAGCGGCGGAGAGCTCCCGCTCCGCGGCGGGCACCAGGCCGAGGTGGCGCGACGGGGCGGCCACCGCCTGGTCGCGGGGCAACGTGCCCAGCACCGGCAGGTCGATGGCGGCGGCCACCTCCGCGGCGTGCCGCGGGGAGCCGGCCTTGTTCAGGATGACGCCACGGACCTCCGTGGCGGAGTCCCAGGTGGCCAGGCCGTGCACCACGGCGGCGATGGTGCGCGAGGCACGGGAGATGTCCACCACCAGCACCACCGGGGTGCGGGTCAGCGCGGCGACGTGGGCGGTGGAGGCGAAGCCGTGGCCGCCGTTGCGCCCGTCGAACAGACCCATCACCCCCTCCACCACCGCCACGTCAGCCCCCGCAGCGCCGTGCAGCAGCAGCGGGACCACCCGGCCCTCGCCCACCAGGTGCGGGTCGAGGTTGCGGCCGGGCCGCCCGCAGGCCAGCGCGTGGTAGCCGGGGTCGATGTAGTCCGGGCCCACCTTGTGCCCGCTCACCACGTGCCCGGCGCGGGTGAGCGCGGCCATCAGCCCGGTGGCCACGGTGGTCTTGCCCTGCCCCGTGCCGGGCGCGGCCAGCACCAGCCGGGGCAGCGCGCTCACCACTCGATGCCCCGCTGACCCTTCTGCCCGGCGTCCATCGGGTGCTTCACCTTGGCCATCTCGGTGACCAGGTCGGCCACCTCCACCAGGCGGGGATCGGCGCGGCGGCCGGTGACCACCACGTACTGGTGGCCGGGCCGGTTGGCCAGCGTCTGCACCACGTCGTCGACGTCCACCCAGCCCCACTGCATCGGGTAGGTGAACTCGTCGAGGACGTACAGGTCGTGGGTCTGGGCGGCCAGGCGGCGCTTGACCTCCGCCCACCCCTCCGCGGCCGCGGCGGCGTGGTCGTCCTCGCTGCCGGCCTTGCGGCTCCACGACCAGCCCGCGCCCATCTTGTGCCACTGCACCGGCCCGCCCTCGCCGGTCTCCTCGTGCAGCCGGCCCAGCCGCTCCAGCACGGTCTGCTCGCCGATGCGCCACTTGGCCGACTTCACGAACTGGAACACCCCGACGTTCCAGCCCTGGTTCCAGGAGCGGATGGCCAGGCCGAACGCGGCGGTGGACTTCCCCTTCCCGTCTCCGGTGTGGACCATCAGCAGCGGCCGGTTGCGGCGCTGGCGGGTGCTGAGCCCGTCGTCGGGCACGGTGGTGGGCTGTCCTTGCGGCATGGGTGACCTCGTCTGGTGTCGGAAGAAGATGGTGGCTGCGCTCAGGCAGCGGTGCGGGCGAGACCGGTGAGCACGTCCGCGCTCACCCGGCCCACCGAGACGTGCTCGGCGCGCAGGTGCTGGGCCAGCACAGCGGCCAGTCCCAGGCGCAGCGCACCGCTCTCGCAGTCCACGACAACGCTCGCGACGTCACGGGCGGCCAGCCGATCGGCGGCCGTGCGGGAGCGGGCCACGGCGTCGGCCCCGGCGGTGGCGCGGCCGTCGGTGACCACCACCAGCAGCGGGCGACGGGCCGGGTCGCGGCGCGCCTCGACGTCGAGCACCCGGGCCGCCTCGAGCAACCCCTCGGCCAGCGGGGTGCGCCCACCGGCGGGCATCGTCTGCAGCCGGGCGGCGGCCGCGTCGGTGGACCCGGTGGGCGGCAGCAGCAGCTGAGCACCGCTGCCGGAGAACGTGACCAGCCCGACCTTGTCGCGGCGCTGGTAGGCGTCCAGCAGCAGGGACAGGATGGCCGTCTTCACCTGCTCCATCCGCTTGCGCGCAGCCATCGAGCCGGAGGCGTCCACGCAGAACAGCACCAGGTTGGACTCCCGGCCCTCGCGCACCGCCACCCGCAGGTCCGCCGGCTGCAGCCGCAGCCGGCCCTCGGTGCGGCCGCGGGCACCCTGGTGGGGGACCGCGGCGAGCACGGCGCCCAGCAGGTCCAGCGGGCCGTCACTGCCGGCGCGGCGCCCCACCCGGCGACCGGAGCTGGTCAGGGCCCGACTGCGGCGACCCGCGGCATCGGTGCCGGTGCCGGCCACGGCGAAGAGGCGGGAGCGGTACGGCGTGCCCGCCGAGGCGGTGCTGGGGGCAGCGCCGGCGGGTGCCTCGGTGTCAGCGTCGTGGCTGTCCTGCGGGGCTTGGGCGGGGCCGTCATCCGCAGCCTCGTCACCGTCACCGGGGCCGTCTGGTGTCGGCGGGTCGGGCTCGGGGTCGCTCTCCGCCAGCAGTTGGTCGAGCTGGTCGGTGTCCAGGCCGGGGGAGTCGAAGGGGGTGCGCCGCCGCCGGTGTGGCAGGGCGAGGCGGGCTGCGGCGCGGATGTCCTCCCGGGTGACGGCGCTGCGCCCGCACCAGGCGGCGTGGGCCACGGCGGTGCGGGCGGTGACGATGTCGCCGCGCAGCCCGTCCACGTCGAAAGCGGCGCACACCTCGGCGATGGCCAGCAGCGCGGAGTCGGTCAGCGTCACCGCACGGACCCGCTCTCGGGCGGTCTGGATCCGCTCGCGCAGCGCGTCCTCGGCCGGCTGGTAGGACGCGGTGAACCCGGCGGGGTCGGCGTCGAAGGCCAGGCGGCGGCGCACCACGGCCACCCGGGCCTTGGCCTCGCGGGGTGCGGCCACGTCCACGGCCAGGCCGAAGCGGTCGAGCAGCTGTGGGCGGAGCTCGCCCTCCTCGGGGTTCATGGTGCCCACCAGCACGAACCGGGCGTCGTGGGCCAGCGACACCCCGTCGCGCTCCACCGTGGCCCGTCCGGTGGCGGCGGCGTCGAGCAGCAGGTCGACCAGGTGGTCGTGCAGCAGGTTCACCTCGTCGACGTAGAGGATCCCGCGGTGCGCGCGCGCCAGCAGGCCGGGCTCGTACTCCGCGCGACCCTGGGCCAGCGCCCGCTCCAGGTGCAGCGAGCCGACGAGGCGGTCCTCAGTGGCCCCGACGGGCAGCTCCACCAGGCGCACCGGCCGGCTCTGCACGGTGCCGCCCGCGCCGTCCGGGGACACCGCGGCGGGATCGTGCGGATCGGCGGAGAACCGGTCACCGGACCAGACGTCGATGGGCGGAAGCACCCCCGCCAGGGCCCGGACCGCAGTGGACTTGGCGGTGCCCTTCTCCCCGCGCACCAGCACGCCGCCGATCTCCGGGGAGACCGCGCTGAGCACCAGCGCGAGGGCCAGGTCGGGGAGGTTCTGCAGGTCCTCGGACCCGACCAGGGCGGAAAATGGGTACACGAAAGGCTGGTGCTGTGGCATGGGAGGCTCCCGCTCGTCCGCCATCGGATAGGAGCCACAAGGCCGGTCTTCGGACTTCCTGGATCTCGGTTCGCACCTCGTCCAGGTCACCGCAGCGGGCCTGTGCCGGACTCTCACCGGCTTCCCAGATTCTCCCGTCAACCCGACCTGTCGGGGTCGGACCTCGGGGCACCTCGTGGCTGTGGGGTGAGGGTAGCGTCTGCCGCCATGCCTGCCCCCACCCCCCGTTGCGCGGGTCACCCGCCGACGCCTCCGCTGCTGGTGGTGGGCGTCGGCGCGGACGGCTGGGAGAGCCTGGCGGAGGGGGTCCGCGCCCGCGTCCGCGAGGCCGAGGTGCTGCTCGGCGGAGCCCGCCACCTGGGGTTGGTGCCCTCCGACGTCACCGCGCTGCGCGAGCCGTGGCCGGCCCCGCTGCGCGCGGGTCTACCCGCCTTGCTGGCCCGGCACGCCGGCCGTCGGGTGGTGGCGCTGGCCTCCGGTGATCCGCTGGTCTCCGGCGTCGCCACCACGCTGGTGGAGCTGCTCGGGGCCGAGCGGGTGCAGGTGCTGCCGGCGGTGTCCTCGGTGTCGCTGGCCCGGGCCCGGATGGGCTGGTCGGCGGAGTCGACCACTGTGGTCACCGTGGTGGGGCGCGACCTGCACGCGGTGCTGCGCGAGCTGGCCCCCGGCCACCGGGTGCTGGTGCTCTCCGCTGACGAGCGCACCCCGGCCGCGCTGGCGGCGCTGCTCACCACCCACGGCTACGGCGCGTCGGTGATGACCGTCCTCGGTGACCTGGGCGCACCCACCGAGAGCCGCACCGAGGCCACCGCCGAGCAGTGGTCCGGGCCGGCCCCGCGGCTGCACGTCATCGCACTGCAGCTGGCCGGCCCGGTGGTCTCCAGCTGGGCAACCGGCTTGCCGGACAGCGATTTTGAGCACGACGGGCAGCTGACCAAGCGTGACCTGCGGGCCAGTGCGCTGTCCCGCCTGGTACCGCACCCCGGGGCGCTGCTGTGGGACGTCGGGGCCGGCGCTGGCTCAGTGGGCATCGAGTGGATGCGGGCGCACCCCACGTGCCGGACCATCGCCGTGGAGTCCCACCCCGACCGGGCCGCACGGGTGCGGCGCAACGCCGCGAGCCTCGGCGTGCCGGGGCTGGTGGTGGTCGAGGCTCGGGCGCCGGACGCGCTGGAAGGTCTGTCCGCACCGGACGCGATCTTCGTCGGCGGCGGTGCCACCCGGGCGGGCGTGCTCGAGCGGTGCCAGGCCGCGCTGCGCCCGGGCGGGCGGCTGGTGGTGCACGGAGTGACCCTGCAGACCGAGACGGTGCTCGCCCAGGCCCACGCCACCCACGGCGGGGAGCTGACCCGGCTGGCCATCGAGCACGCCGCCCCGGTGGGCACCTTCACCGGGTGGACCCCTGCCCGCACCGTCACCCAGTGGGCCTGGACCCGCCCCGCCGCAGAGGAGTACCCGTCGTGACCGTGCACTTCGTCGGAGCCGGCCCCGGGGCCGCCGACCTGCTCACCCTGCGTGCGGCGCGGATGCTCGCCGACGCCGACGTGGTGCTCTACCCGGGCACGTACCTCGACGCCGAGGTGCTCAGCCACTGCCGCGAGGACGCCGAGCTGGTGGACACCCAGCACCTCGACCTCGACGCCATCACCGCGCACCTGGTGGCCGGGCACGAGCGTGGTCACGACGTGGTGCGGCTGACCTCGGGCGATCCATCGGTGTACTCCGCGCTGGCCGAGCAGACCCGCCGGCTGGACGCGGCAGGGGTGTCGTGGGACGTGACGCCGGGGGTGGCGGCGTACGCGGCCGCGGCGGCCCGGGTGGGGCGGGAGCTGACCGTGCCGCTGGTGGCGCAGTCGGTGGTGCTCACCCGCGCCCAGGCCCGCTCCACCCCGATGCCCGACACCGAGTCGCTGGGCGCGTTTGCGGCCACCCGGGCCACCCTGGTGCTGCACCTGACCATCGCCCGCACCCGTGCGGTGATGGCCGAGCTGGCGGGGGAGTACGGCGCCGACTGCCCGGTGGTGGTGGTCTACCGCGCCAGCCAGCCCGAGGAGCTGGTGCTGCGCGGCACCGTGGGCGACATCGCCGACCAGGTGGAGGCCGCCGGGCTGCGCCAGGCCGCGATCATCCTGGTGGGCCGGGCGCTGGAGCCGGCCTCCGGTGGCGAGTCCTACCTGTATGACCCGGCGCGGACCCGTCCGCCCTCGGCCGGTCCGCCGTCATGAGCCTCGACGCGAGCGCCGACCTGATCGCCGTGCCCGCCGGGCAGCTGACCCTGTCGGACCGGCGCACCCAGTCACGCTGGCTGGTCGAGCTCGCCCCGTACCGCCTCGGGAAGTTCCCGGTCACCCAGGAGCTCTACGCGCGGGTCACCGATCAGCGCCCCAGCTCGACGTGCGGCGACGCGATGCCCGTGGAGGGGGTGTAGTGGCTGGACGCGGTGCGGTTCTGCAACCTGCTCTCCCACCGCGAGGGCCTCGACGCCACCTACCGCCTCGACGGTGAGGACGTCGAGCTGGACGCCGCCGCCGACGGCTACCGGCTACCCACCGAGGCCGAGTGGGAGCACGCGTGCCGAGCCGGGTCCACGGGCCCGCGCTACGGCGAGCTGGACCAGATCGCCTGGTACCGCGGCACCTCCGACCAGCAGCCGCACCCGGTGGGCGGCAAGCAGCCCAACGCCTGGGGGCTGCACGACATGTTGGGCAACGTGTGGGAGTGGTGCTGGGACCTCTACGACGTGCAGGTGTACGGCGGCTACCGGGTGCTGCGCGGCGGCGGCTGGTTCGACGAGCCCTGGAGCTGCCGCGCCTCGGTGCGCCGCCGCGACCACCCCACCACCCGGCTCGACGACGTGGGCTTCCGGCTCGCGCGCTCGCACACGGTCAGCAGCTCCGGCTAGGTGTTTAACCCGATTGCGCCGGTCAAGCTCCGGCGTTGGAGACGTACTCTTCGATCACCACGCCCGACGTGAACGAGCGAGTGTCGGTGAGGGTGAAGGTTCGTGGCTCGTAGGGTGCGTTGCCGAACAGGGGGATCCCAGACCCGAAGACGAGGGGATTCCGCTTCAGCACGAGGCGGTCGATCTCGGGGAGCAGGGCGCCGGCGAGCTCTCCGCCGCCGCAGAGCCAGATGTCCAAGCCGTCTCGCTGCTTCTGGGCGCGAACGGTGGCGAGCGGATCATCGGTGAGGGTGATTGCCGGGTCAAGGTTGCGTGGGTGTCGACTCGCGACGATCTGGTGCAGGTGTGGGTAGGGACTGGCGATGCCGACGTCGAGCGCGGGGGTGAGGGTCTTCCACCCCATGATCACCGTGTCGAATCGCGTCTTGGGTGGCTCGGTGCCGAGCGCGGTGTGCACGTGCGCCGGGAGCGCGTCGGCGTAGTCGCCGAACACGACCGAGGCATGGTCGCCGTCGACGAGGAAGGCGTCGAAGGCACCCGATGGGTCAGCGATGTACCCGTCGACGCTGACGGCGACGTAGTAGACGAGCTCTCGCACGGCGACTCCCATCACGACGTGTGTCGTAGTTAAAAAGTACAACAGGCGTCGTGGTTTGGCTATCGTGCTTCCATGGCCCGCAACGACCAACGACGCTCGTCACTCGCCGACGCCGGGATCCGCGTTCTCGCCGAGGAGGGCGCACGTGGCCTCACGCATCGTGCCGTCGACGCGGCAGCGGGCACGCCACGGGGCACCGCCTCCAACTACTTCCCGACCCGCGACGATCTCATCTCCGCACTGGTTGACCGGATCGGAGAGCGGCTCACTCCTGATCCCAGCACTCTCGCTGTGCTCGAACGTCGTTCGCCGGACCGGTCGCTGTTCGCCGACTATGTGCGCGACGTGGTGCGGCGGCTCAGCGCTGACCCGCACGTGTCGCTCGCACTCTTCGAGCTACGACTGGAAGCAGCGCGCCGCCCGACCGTCGCCAAAGCCCTCGGCGCGTGGCGACAGCGTGCGTTCGACGACGACGTCGCCTTCAACGCGCACGCCGGACTGCCCGGAGGGGCAACAGATCTCGCGTTGTTCCACTACGCCATCGATGGCCTCATGCTTGACCACCTCACCGTGCCGCTCGCCACCGGCCTGTCAGTGGACACCGTCGTGAACGAGCTCGTCGACCGCATCCTCGGGTGACCCCGGCTCGCAGGGGCATCCTCAGTCCACGTAGCGCGGCGTCCAGACCGCCCCGCCGGCGCTCACTCGCGTGCGGGTGGCGCCCACGATGAGCAGGCACTTCATGTCGATGCTCGCCGGGTCCAGCTGCCCCAGCGTGGTCACCACCAGCGACTCCTCGGCGCGCCCGACGTCGCGGCCGACCACCACCACGGTGTCCGGGCTGCGGTGCTGCAGCAGCAGCTCCTGCATGTCGGCCACCTGGTGGGTGCGGGAGCGTGACGCGGGGTTGTAGACGGCGAGCACCAGGTCAGCCTCGGCGATCGCCTGCAGGCGCTGCTGCACCACTGGCCACGGCTTGAGCCGGTCGGACAGGCTCACCACCGCGAAGTCGGCCCCCACCGGCGCCCCGGCCCGGGCGGCCACCGCCTGCACGGCGCTCACCCCTGGCACCACCCGGACGGGCACCGCGGCGTACACCGGATCGTCGGCGGCCTCGTAGACCGCCGCGGCCATCCCGAACACCCCGGCGTCCCCGCCGGAGACCACCGCCACCCGCTCACCGGCCCGGGCCAGGTCCAGCGCGAACCGGGCACGGTCCACCTCCACGGTGTTGCCCGAGGCGTGCCGCTGCAGCCCGGCCCGCTGCGGCACCCGGTGGACGTAGGGCGCGTAGCCGACCACGTGGTCCACCTCGGCCAGCACCGCCGCCGCCTCCGGGGTGAGCCAGCGCTCCGGTCCGGGCCCGAGCCCCACCACCACGACCTCGGCGGCCACCGCAGTGTCCGGTGTGGACGGTGTTGCGGTTGCGCGCCGTCCGTGCGGATCGGCCTGCAGCGTGTCACCAGGGACCACGATCATGGAGAAGTACGGGACGCTCGCGGGGTCGACGTCGGCCACCGGCAGCCAGCGCTGGCTGGGCATGGACGCCCGCTCCACGTACAGCGCGTGCTCCAGCCGCCCCGCCTGCTCCAGGGCCCGGCGCACCGCCGGGAACGTGCGGCCCAGCTTCATGATCACCGCGGCGTCGGTGTCGGCCAGGCGTCGCGCCAGCTCCGCCTCGGGCAGGGTGCCGGGCAGCACGGTGAGCACGTCGGTCTGGCGCACCAGGGGAGCGGCCACCAGCGCCGTGGCGGCGGCGAAGGCGGGCACCCCGGCCACCACCTCGGTGGGAAAGCGCCCGGCCAGGCGGTCGTGCATGTACATGAAGGAGCCGTAGAAGAACGGGTCGCCCTCGGCCAGCAGCACCACGTCGCGGCCGGCCTCCAGGTGCGCGGCCAGCCGTGCGGCGGACTCGGCGTAGAACTCCGCCATCGCCCCGGCGTACCCGCCCGGGTGGGCGGTGGCGCCGGTGGTCACCGGGTAGCGCAGCTCCTCCTCCACCACCCCGGGGGCGATGAGGTCGGCGGCGATGCGCCGGGCGTTGGACTGCTTGCCCACCCCGGCGTGGAAGGCCACCACGTCGGCGTCACGGATGAGCCGGGCCGCCTTGAGGGTGATCAGCTCGGGGTCCCCGGGCCCGACGCCGACGCCGGCGAACCGGCCGAGGCCCGCGCTCACTCCGCCTCCTGGGCCAGGGCGTTGACGGCGGCCGAGGCCATCGCCGATCCGCCGCGGCGCCCGCGGACGGTCACGTAGGGGACGTCGATGCCGTGGTCGTCGGCGAAGCGAGCCAGCGCGTCCTTGGACTCCGCGGCGCCGATGAACCCCACCGGGCAGCCGATGATCACGGCCGGGCGCGGTCCGCCGTCGACGAGCAGCTCCAGCAGGTGGAACAGCGCGGTGGGGGCGTTGCCGATGGCGACCACCGCGCCCTCCAGCAGCGGTTCCCACAGCGACACCGCCGCGGCAGTGCGGGTGGTGGCCCACTGTTGGGCGAGGTCGGGCACCCGGGGGTCTTGCAGCAGGCAGTGCACCGGGTTGCCGGCCGGCAGCCGACCGGCGGTGATGCCCATGGCCACCATCCGCGCGTCGCACAGGATGGGGGCGCCCCCGGCGAGCGCGGCGCGGGCGGTGGCCACGGCGTCCGGGTGGATCACCAGGTCGTCGGTCAGGTCCACCTGGCCGCAGGCGTGGATCATCCGCACTGCCAGCTTCTCCGCTGCGGCAGGTACCTGGGTCAGGTCCGCCTCGCGGCGGATGGTGGCGAAGGAGTCGACGTAGATCGCCGGGCCGTCGTGGACGTAGGAGTAGCGCCCGGTGGGGCGGCGGAGCTCGATCATCGGGTCACCCCCGCGACGAGCACGCCGCGCCACGGCGTGACCACCAGGTCGCCGTCGCCGGCCAGCTGCACCAGCTCGGACACCAGCTCCGGGGAGAGAACGCCGTCGGGGGCGGGCACGTGCACGCCCCCGGGCACGGGGCCGTAGCCCAGCGGTCCAGCGGTGACGTCCACCTGGGGGTGCGGCAGCGTGGTGGCGGTCAACGGCTGTGGCAGCTCGTCCACGTGCCACGGGGCGTCGGCGCCGTGCCCGCGCACCCGGAGGAACTCGTGCGCCAGCACCACCAGGTGCTGCGGGGCGTCGGCGAGGGCGACGATTGCACCCCACCGGTGGCTGCCCACCCGCAGCTGGGCGGTACTGGCATGCAGGGCCACGAGGCCCAGGTCGGTGGGCCGGGCAGCGAGGTCACCGCGGCCGTCGTCCAGCACGAACAGGAACCGCCCGGGCAGCTCGGCCAGGTCGGGGTCCAGGCAGATCAGCTGGTCCAGCCGGGCGGCCACGGCCCGCAGGTCGGCGCGCCCACCGGCCAGGCCGGTCTGCGGCGAGACCATCAGGTTGCGCACCCGGTCGTGCGCGCGGGAGGGCAGCAGCCCGGTGCGTTCCACCGCGGCCACCACCGGCGCCGGCAGGCGCCCGTCGGCCAGCGGCAGGCCGCGCAGCTGCAGGTTCGCCCGCCCGGTCAGGTGCAGGTCACCGTCGCCGTGGGTCTGCGCCACGGCCGAGGCGGCCTGCAGCTGGGCGGGGGAGAGGCGGCCGCCCACCAGGCGCAGCCGCACCAGGGCTCCGTCGGCGGCCGGCCACGGGCGAGTGACGCCCGGGCAGCGGTCGGCCCGGGTGCGCGAGAGCTGGGTACGGGAAGGCACAGGGGTCACACGAGTCCTCAGAGGTCTGGGGCCCTTGCGCGAAGCCCGCCGATGACCTCGCGGTGGTCACCGCAAGGGCCAGCAGGTCTTCGGACTCGGGATCACTCGGTGCGGAACACCTTCCCGGACCTTGTGGTCCAGTGGTCGTCCCGAAGGACACGTTCCGCCCGTCACCCTCACCGCTGCGCGTCAGTCCCGGATTCTCACCGGGTTCCCTGACTCCAACTGCTCATGGAGCTTGACTGGCCCCGGGAGGCTACCAACACCCCTGCCGGGCGCCCGGCCACCGGGGGCTTATGGTTTCCGCAGGCTCGAGGTGCCCCACGGCGAAGCTGCCACGGGGAGAATCGGGAAGCCGGTGAGAATCCGGCACAGGGCCCGCTGCGGTGACCCAGGCTCTTACCTGGGAAGTCCGAAGACCGGCCTCGCGCCTCGCCCGGCCGTACTTCCGCGGTCGTGGATCCGTCATGGCAGATCGAGCGGGAGCCCTACATGCCAGCGCAGCGCCCTGTCGTTGTCCCACGCCCAAATCAATTGTCGTACAGCGGTTTCTACCTCGACGTGGCCGGCCGCACCGTGCTGGTCGCCGGGGGTGACGAGCACGCCGCCCGCGACGTGGCGGCGCTGCTGGCCGCTGGTGCCGACGTGACCGTGCGCGCCGCCGAGGTGTGCGCCGCGGTGCAGGACCTCGCCGCCCGCGGGCTGATCAGCTGGCAGCCGGCGGCACCGGAGAACCCGCCGGACTACGACGTGGTGCTGCGGCCCCGACCCCGGAGCCAGCGCCGCGACACGCGTGAGGCAGGCCGGGGCAGCGTGGTGCTGGTGGGCGGCGGGCCCGGCGACGAGTCGCTGCTGACCGTGGCCGGCCGCGACGCCGTGGCTCAGGCCGACGTGGTGGTGATGGACCGGTTGGCCCCGTGGGGTGCACTGGCCTGGGCCCGCCCGGACGCGGAGATCATCGACGTCGCCAAGATCCCCTTCGGCCGCTCCACCTCCCAGGAGGCGATCAACACGCTGCTCGTGGAGCACGCCACCGCCGGGCGACGGGTGGTGCGGCTCAAGGGCGGCGACTCGTTCGTGTTCGGCCGCGGCATGGAGGAGGTGCAGGCCTGCGCGGCCGCCGGAGTGCCCACCCGGGTGATCCCCGGCGTCACCGCCAGCATCTCCGCACCGGCGCTGGCCGGCATCCCCGTCACCCACCGCGGCCTGTCCCAGGGCTTCACGGTGATCTCCGGGCACGTGCCGCCGGGGCACCCGCAGTCCACCCTGGACTACGCCGCCCTGGCCCGCAGCGGCACCACGCTGGTGGTGCTGATGGGGGTGCACACGCTGCCCGCCATCGTCGCCGCCCTGCTGGCCGCCGGCATGGACCCGGCCACCCCGGCCGCGGTGGTCGCCGACGGCTCCCGCCCGAGCCAGCAGGTGGTGGTGAGCACTCTCGCCGAGCTGCCCGGCGCGGTGGTCCGAGCGGGGGTGCAGGCCCCGGCGGTGGCGGTGATCGGCGACGTGGTGTCCACCCGTGCGGTGTCACCCGCCCCACCGGGCTGAGCCTCACCCCCCGAGGTAGCGGACGTAGGTGCCCAGCTCGTCGCTGAGCACCCGCGCCGCCACCCCGTACACGGTGGCGATGAGGTCGGCGGTGAGCACGGTGGCGGGCGGCCCGGCGGCCACCGCGCGGCCCTGGTCCAGCACCAGCACCTGGTCGCAGTAGGTGGCGGCCAGGTTCAGGTCGTGCAGCGCCACCACCGTGGTCACCGTGGTGGTGCGCACCAGCGCGAGCAGATCCAGCTGGTGGCGGACGTCGAGGTGGTTGGTGGGCTCGTCCAGCAGCAGCACCTCCGGCTGCTGAGCCAGGGCGCGGGCGATCTGCACCCGTTGGCGCTCCCCGCCGGAGAGGGTGGCGTAGCGCTGGTCGAGCCGGTCGGCCACCCCGGTGAGCTCGGCGGCCCGTGCCACCGCGGCGGCGTCCTCCCGGGACGGCGCCGCCCACGCCGGGCGGTGCGGCACCCGGCCCAGGCTGAGCACCTCGCGCACCAGCAGGTCCTGGTCGCTGCTCACCTCCTGCTCCACCACCGCCACCTGCCGCGCCAGCCGGCGGCGGGGCAGCCGCGCGGCGTCGGTGCCGGCCACCTGCACCGTGCCCTGGGTGGGGCGGCGCAGCCCGGCCAGCATGCGCAGCAGGGTGGACTTGCCCGAGCCGTTGGGGCCGAGCAGCCCCACCGTGGCGCCCACGGCCGGGGCCAGGCTCACCCCGTCGACGATGAGCCGGCCGCGGGTCTCCCAGCTGACCTCGCGGGCCACCAGGGGCGCGCCGCTCATCGCCGAGACCGGTTGCGCAGCATGATCACCACGAAGGCGGGGACACCGACCAGCGCGGTGGCCACCCCCACCGGCAGCTCCTGCGGGTCGAGCACCGTGCGCGCGGCGGTGTCCACCCACACCAGGAAGATCGCCCCCATCAGCGCCGCCGCCGGCAGCAGGGCCCGGTGCCCGACGCCCACCACCGCCCGGGCCAGGTGCGGCAGCACCAACCCGACGAAGCCGATGGCGCCGGAGGTGCTGACGATCACTGCCGTCATCAGGGCGGTGACCACCAGCAGCACCGTCCGGGTGCGGGCCACGTGCACGCCCAGCGACGCCGCGGCGTCGGTGCCGAAGGTGAACGCGTCCAGCGAGGTCGCCGCGGCCAGGCACACCGCCAGGCCGACGAGCACCACGGCGGCGCAGAGCACCACGTCGGCCCAGCTGGCGCTGGCCAGCGAGCCCAGCAGCCAGAACAGCACGCCGCGGGTCTGCTCGGCGTCGGCGGCGGTGAACACGATGAACGAGGTGAGCGCGGAGAACAGCTGCGTGGCGGCGATGCCGGCCAGCACCACCCGGTCGGTGGTGCCGCCGGCGGCCGCGGCGAGCACCAGCACCAGCCCGAACGCCAGCAGCGCACCCAGGAAGGCGCCGGTGGTCAGCCCCACCGCGCCCGCGCCGGCGCCGAGCACCACCACCGACACCGCGCCGGTGGAGGCGCCGGAGGACACCCCCAGCACGAACGGGTCGGCCAGCGGGTTGCGCAGCAACGACTGCAGGATCACCCCGCACACCGCCAGGCCGGCCCCGCACACCGCGGCCAGCACGGTGCGCGGCAGGCGCAGGTCCCAGACGATGCCCTGCTGGATGCGGCTGAGGTCAGAGGTGGCCAGGCCGGCGTGGTCGGCCACCACGCCGAGGACGTCGGCGGGGCTGAGGTCGGACGGCCCGATGGTGATGGCGACGGCGATGGAGACCACCAGCACCACCGGGCCCGCGACCCACACCCCGTGCGCCCAGCGAGTGGCCGCACGGGTGCTCACTGGTGCGGCGAGAGCTCGCGCAGACCCCGGACGACGTTCTCCACGCCGTCGACGGTGCGCAGGGACGGGTTGAGCTCGGCCCCGGTCACCTGGATGTAGCGGCGGTGGCGCACCGCGGTCATCTCCCGGGTCACCGGGTGCGACTCGAGGAAGGCGATCTTGGCGGCAGCGGTCTCGGCGGTCTGGCTCTTGCGGGTGAGGTCGCCGAGCACCAGCACGTCGGGGTCGCGGTCGGCCACGGTCTCCCAGTTGATCTGCGGCCACTCGGCGGTGGTGTCGGCAAAGACGTTGGTCAGGCCCAGGGTCCGGCTGATGATGCCCGGGCCGCCGCAGCACCCGGCCAGGTAGGGCGACTCCTGGTTGGCGAACCAGAACAGCGCGGAGGTGCCCGCGGTGTCCAGGCTGGCCGCTGCGGTGCTCATCCGGTCGCGCAGCTGGGTGACCAGCGCGGCGCCGCGGTCGCGGACGTCGAAGACCGCGGCGAGGTCGGTGATCTCCTGGTAGACGGTCTCCATCTGCAGCGGGGAGCTGCGCACGCCGTCGTCGTCGCCCTGGTTGTTCTTGAGGCACTCGGCGGGGGACAGGTAGGAGGGGACGCCGAGCTTGTCCAGGGCCTCCGGCGTGGTGACGCCGCCCTCGCCCAGGGTGCTGGCGAAGGAGGCGGAGACGAAGTCGGGCTCGGCCTGCAGCAGCCGCTCGCGGGACGGAGCCTGGTCGGCCAGGCGCGGGACCGTGGCGTTGTCGGCGGCGAGGTTCTCCCGCACGGGGTCGGTCCAGGTGGCGGTGCCCACCATCCGGTCGGCCAGGCCGAGCGAGAGCAGGATCTCGGTGGAGCCCTGGTTGAGCGAGACGGCCCGCTGGGGCGCCTCGGCGATGACGACCGACCGGCCGCAGTTCTCGATGGTGACGGGGTAGGCCGAGCCCGCGGAGGCGGTGGCGATCGTCTCGGCGGAGCTGGAGCACCCGGCGAACGCGGTCGCCGCGGTGAGCGCGGCGACGAGGGCGACCAGGGGCGACAGACGTGTGGACATGGGCATCCTTCAGCAGGTCTGGGCTCGTGCGCGAAGCCCGTCTACGACCAGGCGGCGGTCACCGCGAGGGCCAGCAGGTCTTCGGACTCGGGGTCGTCCGGGCCGGAGCGCCTTCCCAGACCCGGAGGTCCAGTGGCTTGTGTGCTCGGCCCGTCACCCACACCGCTGCGCGTCAGTCCCGGATTCACACCGGGTTCCCTGTCCCGCTCGTGCGCACTGCACGAGCGGGGGTGGCTGGCGAGGAGGACCGTAGCAGGCTCCGGATCCGGCGTGGGCTACCACGGACGGCTGTCGGCACCACGGTGCACCCACGAGGCACGGCTGCTGCCCACCGGGGACCATGGACCGGGTGGGATTCACCGATCACGCCCGGGTCGCCACGGCTGCAGCACGCAGCTCGTTGCCCTCGCCCATCACCTTCTTCCAGGCAGCCGTCCGGTCGCGAGGTCCGCAGCGTCAGGTCTTCCTCGACGCGGGGAAGGCCGCACTGGCCGCGGCGCTCGCGTGGCTGCTCGCCGACCAGGTGCTCGGCTCGGGGCTGCCCTGGCTGGCGCCCTACACCGCGGTGTTCATCATCGGGACCACGGTGCACCAGTCGATGCGCTCTGCCGCGAGACAGGTCACGGTGGTGATCCTGGGGGTGCTGCTCGCGGCCGGCGTCGGCCTGGCCATCCCGTCCACGGTGGTCGCTCTCCCGGTGGCGGTGGTCCTGGGCCTGCTGATCGGCCACTGGCGGCCGCTGCACCCGGACGGCAGCTGGGTGGCACTGATCGCCCTGCTGCTGCTCACCTACGGAACCGCGACCGAGCAGTCCGACCTGCTGTCGCGGGTGGGCGCCGTCGCCCTCGGTGCCGTGGTGGGGGTGGCCGTCAACGCGGTGATCCTGCCGCCGATCCGGCTGGACGCTGCCCTGTCCGCCATGGCGGCCCGCGCGGACGACATCGCCGGCCTGCTGGTGGAGACCGCGGAGGGAACCGAGGACGGGGTGGACGCCGAGCGCACGACCAGCTGGCACC
This sequence comes from Rhodococcus sp. Z6_132, assembly GCF_058133635.1. Lineage (NCBI taxonomy): Bacteria > Bacillati > Actinomycetota > Actinomycetes > Mycobacteriales > Nocardiaceae > Rhodococcus > Rhodococcus sp. Z6_132. The sequence goes on along the minus strand of NZ_JBYUNP010000002.1, from coordinate 1,073,561 downwards.
ACCGCGTCTGGCAGCTCGAGCACACCACCAGTGCGGAGGACGCCCTGGCCGACGGGCGGGACAGCCTGCGCAAGAACCCCCGGCGGCGCAGCGCGCGCACCGGGGGGAGCGCAGCCCCGTACCAGGCAACCGCCACCGCCCTGGACGACCTGGTGCCCCCGCTCAGTCCCATCGTGACCGCCGTGGCGCAGCAGCAGGAGCAGCTCGGCGAGGGCCAGGCCGTGAGCGCGCTGCGCCACCACCTCGCCGAGCTGCTGGGCGCGCTCGCGGAGGCGGTGCACCTGCTCGGCCAGTACCCGGCGAGCCCCGGCGACGGTGCGAACCCCGGGGACGGACAGCACGTGCTGCAGCGAGCCACCGACCTGCACCGACAGGCCCGGCGCATGTCGGACGCGCTGCCCGGGCCCAGCGACGTCGCCGCGGTCGGCGCCCTGCTGGCGGCCGTCCAGCGCACCCTGACGACGGTGGCCACCGCGCACCGCGCCACCCAGGACGCCTGACCGGGACTGGCCGGCAGTGCCATGGCGAGTCGATTGACAAACGATAGGTCTGTACCTCGCCCGCGGACGCGGTCAGTCGGCCACGTCGCGGTCGATGAGGTCGGCCACCGTCTCCCGCCGCACCAGCAGCCGGGCGGCGCCGTCGTGCACGGCGACCACCGGCGGGCGGCCCACCATGTTGTACGTGGAGGCCATGGACAGGTGGTAGGCGCCGGCCACCGGCACCGCCAGCAGGTCACCCGCCCGCACGTCGGCGGGCAGCGGCACGTCCGCGGCGATCACGTCACCGGCCTCGCAGTGCCGGCCCACCACGGTGACGGAGCGCAGGGGTGCGGCCGGGCGCTCGCGCTGGCCGACCAGCCGCGGGGTGTAGCGCTGTCCGTACAGGGCGGGGCGCGGGTTGTCGCTCATCCCGCCGTCCACCGCGACCCAGGTGTGCTGCGGGGTCCGCTTGACCGACACCACCCGGTACAGGGCGATGCCGGCGGGGCCGACCACGGCGCGGCCGGGCTCGATGGTCAGCTGCGGCACGGGAAGCTGGTGCACCGCGCAGCGCGCCTGCAGGGCCTCGGTGACCTGGACGCCGAGCTCGGCGACGTCCAGCGCCGGGTCCCCGGGGCGGTAGGCCACCCCGTGCCCGCCGCCCAGGTCGAGCTCGGGCAGCACCAGGCCGAACCGGTCGCGCACCATCGCGGTCAGGGAGACCATCCGGGTGACCGCGGCGAGGAACGGGGCGATCTCGGTGATCTGGGAGCCCAGGTGGCAGTGCAGGCCCACCAGCTCCAGCTGCGGCTGGGCCAGGATGCGGGAGACGGCCGCGGACAGCACCCCGTCGGCCGGCGCCAGGCCGAAGTGCTGGTCGTCGGTGCCGGTGCGAATGGCGTGGTGGGCGCCGGCGGAGATGCCCGGCACCACCCGGATGAGCACCCGCTGCTTGTGGCCGTCGGGCACCTGGGTGGCCAGCCGTCGGACCTCCGAGAGACTGTCGATGACGATGCGACCCACCCCCAGGTCGAGGGCGGTGTGCAGGTCGGCGGGGGTCTTGGCGCTGCCGTGCACCAGCACGTCCCGCGCGGGCACGCCGGCGGCCACGGCAAGGTGTTGCTCCCCGGCAGAGCAGGCGTCGATGCCGAGGCCCTCCTCGTGCACCCAGCGGGCCATCGTCCGGCTCAGGAACGCCTTGGCGGCGTACTGCACGTGGGCGTCGGGAAAGGCCTGCCGGTAGGTCCGGCAGCGCGAGCGCACCTCGGCCTCGTCGAGGACGTAGGTGGGGGTGCCGAAGTCTCGGGCGATCTCGGCGAGGGCGACACCGCCGACGGCGACGTCCCCGCCGGGCAGTTGCCGGGCGCTGGCCGGCCACACCGAGAGGTCCGTGTCGTGGTCGAGGGTGGTCATGCCGGCTGTCCCTCGGCGGGAGCGCGGTGGGTGATGACGGCTGCAGTGGTCGGCGCGGCGGCGGGCGTGTGGGTGGTGGGGGCGGCGGCGCGCGCCGCGAGGGTGGGATCGATCACCAGCTGGGCCACTCCGAGCGGGCCCACCATGGCGCGCAGCGCGGGCTCGGCCAGCCGGATCCACTGCTGGGTGTCGCCGAGGACGTCAGTGAGCTGGTTCGCGGTGGTGAACCCCACGGCCGTGGGTGCGCCCATGGGGGTGCGGAACAGCCGGATCACCGGGCCGAGGTTTCCGTTGTGGACGGGGACGAAGAGCACCACGCGCGGGGTCGGATGACCAGAGCCAGTCACGGCATTCCTCCTGCAGAGGGACCCCGAGCCGGTCGGCGTCGGGCTCCCTCATCGGACCACCGTGGGAGCGGGGGAGGAGCCTGTGCAGACGCGATCTTGACGCGGTGCAGGCCGTTGTTGACGAACTCTTGATGCTGGCCGGGACTGGGTGACAGGGCTTACCGGTGCGTCGTCGCAGCAGTACCGCGCTTCGTGGCCTGTCCATAGCCGGCGCCGCGATGACCGCATTCGACCAAGACCTCAGGAAGCGGCGTCCGGACAGCCTTCCGCCTGCAGGAGGTAGGGCGGAAGTGTCGTCACGATTGGATCTCCACCGACGAGGGGGACTCCAACATAATGGGTCCAGCACATCAAATCTCCACCACCCTGGGGGTCGCGCGCCGCGTAGTTGGCTTCTGTGCCCCAAACGTGGCAGAACGCCGCTTTCTGCTCATCCAGGTAGTGCGTCACGCAGTCTCTTGCGATATCAAGGAGGGCGCCGCTCTCGGTGATTCCCGCAACGACATGTACGTTCGCCTGGCCGCCCTTGTGCTTTTTGTTCACCTCCACCGCTCGCACCATTGCTTTGCTGAACTTTGCCGCCTGTGGCTTGGCGGGCTCCATCGACGTGGTTGTCTCGGCAGTCGGAGCGGATGATTCAGGCGAGGTTTCCGCGGGCGGAACAGTCGATGCGGGTTGACTTGAGGTGGGAGATAGGTCCGTCCCGCTTGATGCGTCTGGTGCATCGCTCCCGCAACCGGACATCGACAGCACTGCCACCATCGCAATAGCGGCGATCGCGGGACGGCGCAGTCGGTCAGCAGAACGATACACAGGGCCTCCTCGAAAGGCCACGCGCCATGCCCGGCCAGCGAGAGGCTATCATTTCGATCAGTGCCGAGACGCAGCGCGCAACGGACCTAGGAAATAGGGGAGAGCTTGATCAGGGCGCATACCGTCTCCCGGCGCCTGAGACGTACAGCTGACTGGCGCGAAAGACCACGGAGGCACATGCCGGCGGGTGCAGCCATGAGTTACGCGCATCGTGGTGCCTTTCCGCGCTCAGCGGACTTGACCAGCAGGCTGAGGTTCCCAAGGGCGAGGCGTTCGCCCCGAAGCGTCTCGGCGGGAACTAGGGTCCGCACCTGCCATTTGAACGGCCGCACTGAGTGAGTCACAACGCATTCGATAGTCTCAAGACATGCCACTGATGCGCTCCGTAGACTACCGCCAGCGACCACACAGGCGTGCGACAGTCGCGCTAACTGGGGCCGCGATCATCAGCGTGGTGCTCACCTCTTGCGGAGCCACAGAGGGAGATGCGGCCGAAGGTGCGGCGCTGACCAGCGTGACGCAACCACCCACGGCAACAACGCAATCCACTGATCTCCCGACAACGCACGCTACTCCGGCCAGCCCTGTGCCAACAACGACGACGCCAACTCCGAGTTCCGCTTTCACCACGGAATCACGCCCGCCAGGGCCTGTCCACGACGCCTGCAATCTGCTTGATCCAGCCGTGCTTAAGCGTAATGGCTACTCCGCATCGGTGAGGGCAACCTCTTATCGGGACAGCGGACAGTACGCATGCGGAAACTCCGAGGGAGATGTAGTGCTTCAGGTCGACCTCCATGACAGTCCCCAGGAGGCACGGTCGACTGCGGATTACAACACCAGGCCTGACTCATACTTCATGAATAACGGCGGGACGCGGGTGCCCTTCGGTGAGGCTCGAGGGGGAGCAAAACTCATAGGTACTGCCATCGGCATGTCGCGCACGTCATTCTCGGTTGGACCATATTCGGTCATGCTAGAGGTGCAATTTCAAGCGCCGATTCCGGGTTACGCGCCATCTATGCCGATCCCACAACTGAGCGCGATGCTAGATCAGATCGTGAGCCATGCAGAGCGCGCGATGAAGAGCGGCTGGTGACTGGCAAGTCACTCTCGGCAGGTCTGACCTAATCCATGCTGGAGTAGCTGAAGAAGCCGGGTTCAATTCCTAAGGACTTGAGCCAGGTCTGTTCCCCAGTGCGACAGATTTGCTCGCCGTTGGCCTGCAGCAACGGGAGCACGTCGTCACCTTTAGCACCGCCGAGCGCTGCGACCACCCGGCTGATCTCGTCTGGCTGCACGGTGAGCCAGTACTCGTACTCCGATGAGCCCTTTACTCCGGGCGGACCCAGGTCCTGGCCGGCGATCTGGAGCACGCCGTCGTCGAGGATCTCGGCCCAGACGTACAGCCCGTTGCTGTCTCTGAGGGTCACGCGTTCACTCATTGCCTCTCCCGGGTTGTCACAGTTCAGCTCGGAAAGTTGCTTGTCAGCGATGCAGCTGGTCGATGGTCGCCCGTGGGACGTTCAGCTGCGCCAAGGCGTGGGTGTACTTGAGGTCCAGGCGCTCACGGGTGGCGTCGTCGAGCTGGGCCACCCGCACAGGGTCGAGGTTGGTGGCGAGGTCGGCTGTCTTGACCAGCAGGGCGACCGGCTTGGTGGTGATGGTCGCGTAGTAGTCGTCCGGCGGCACCTCCTTGGTACGGGTCAGCGCCACCACAGCATCGACGGCCCGCGGCGACAACCCCCGCGACAGGAGGTCTCCGCGGTGACCGGAGTGTCTTCGATGACGTCGTGCAACCATGCGGCGCCCACGGCGTCCTGCTGGGTGTCGGGGTCAGCAGCCTGGTAGGCGGGCAACCGTTGCACCAGGCCGACAACACTCGCAGGATGCTGGATGTAGGGTGCGCCGATCTTGTCGGTCTGTCCCGCGTGTGCCCGCTCGGCGATCTCGCGGGCAACGGCGATGACGTTGTCGCTCATGGTGGTCCTGACGAGCTCGGGGGAGGGGTTGCTCATCTTGTCGTGCTCGAGGCCTGGCTGCGGCGTTTCCCGCAGAAGGGCTGTGCACCGTGCTCGAAAGCTCACCGAGATAGGTACGGTCGCGACGTGGCGGTCGAGGTTGCCCCGTACTCGCCCGCGTGGCCGCTGCAGTTCCACCGCATCACCGGACGCCTCCGTGCCGCCATCGAGCCGGAGCTCGTCCCGGGGAGTCCGCTACCTCTTCTTGATGGTCGTCGTTGCCCATCCAACGGACACCAGGACCAAGACGACTCCCAGAATGAGGCCGACGCTGTCGTCTCGCGCGGCTGCGCTACCGGCCATGGCGACGCCGACCACGCCCACCAAGAAGATGCACACCAGGGCCCACAAGGTGCGCATCTCAGCACACCACGTCGTCGCGGGCCGTGCCCACTACCGTGACCGTGCGAGCATGGGCGTGGGTCATGTGGGTCGGCCCCCTTTGTGTCCGCCCCGGCCCGCAACCGCGTGGCTGCGCCCCAACCTGAGCGCGCCGAGCGTGGCACACATTCCCTTGTGCCTCAAGGGCAGTGGCTACCGGCCGGGGCCAGGAGCGGAGAGGGTGAGCAGCTCGGGTGCAGACGTGCCGCAGCAGCCACCGGTGGAGGCGTCGGCGTCGGGCTCGTCGAACACCCCAGCACCACCGCAGACCCCAGTGTCGGGCAGCGTCAGCTCGACCCGGGCCGCGGCCTCGTGGTCGCCGGCGATCGCGGCGGCGATGCTGCGCACCTGCTCGTACCCGGTCATCGCCAGGAACGTCGGTGCGCGGCCGTAGGACTTCATCCCCACCAGGTAGAAGCCAGGCTCGGGGTGGCTCAGCTCCTTGGCGCCGTGCGGGTACACGGTGCCGCAGGAGTGCTCGTTCGGGTCGATCAGCGGAGCCAGGTCGACCGGCGCCTGCAGCACCGGGTCGAGCCCCAGGCGGATCTCCGACAGCCAGGACAGCTCGGGGCGGAACCCGGTCAGCACCACGACGCGGTCGACGTCGTCGATCCGCTGACCAGCGTCGGAGAGCAGGGCCACCCGGTTCTCGCCCGTGCGCTCCACCGCGGTGGTGCGAAAGCCGGTGACGACGTGCAGGAGCCCGTCGTCGACGGCCTTCTTCGCCTTGATTCCCAGTGCTCCACGGGCGGGCAGCTGGTCGGCCTGGCCGCCGCCGAACGTCGCGGCGACGTCGCCGCGACGCAGGACCCAGGTGATGCGGGTGCCGGGCGCCTCGTGCTCGAGCTCGGCGAGGGCGATGATCGCGGTCAGGGCGGAGTGTCCGCTGCCGGCGATCACGGTGTGCTTGCCGGCGTGCTGGGCACGCACGGTCGGATCGTCGAGGTTGGGCACGCGGTAGGTGATCGCGTCGGCGGCGGCCTTCTCGCCGAGTGCGGGCAGCCCCTCTCCGCCCAGCGGGTTCGGGGTGCCCCAGGTGCCGGAGGCGTCGATCACCGCCTGCGCGAACATCCGCTCCTCGGTGCCGTCGGCCCGGCGGAGATGGACGGAGAGTGGCTCGGTGTCGCGGCCGGCGTCGACCACCCGGTCGCGTCCGCGGCGGGCAACGCCGATGACCTCGGTGTCGAGCCGCACGGCGTCGCCGAGCGCAGCGGCGAGGGGCTCGAGGTACTCGCGGGCCCACTGCAGGCCGGTGGGGTAGGCATCGTCGTCGGGAGCGTCCCACCCGGCCTGGTCGAGCAGTCGCCGCGCGGCGGGGTCGATGACCTCCGACCAGCGGGAGAACAGTCGGACGTGGTTCCACTCGGCCACAGCCGCGCCCGCTGCGGAACCGCGCTCGAGCACCAGGGGGGTGAGTCCGCGCTCGCGCAGCTCGGCTGCTGCGGCGAGCCCGACCGGACCGGCTCCCACCACAACCACCGGCAAGTCACTCATGGCTAGGCCCTTCATAGATAGATCTCGATCCACCCCTGCGAGAGTATCGATGTGAGTCGATGGATGCAACCATCGCCGTAGATCGATAGAGTTTGGGAATGGCCGCCTCCACCACCACCGTCGATCGCCGCGTTGCCACCGGGGGCGGCAGTGCGGAGGTGTCGATGTCGCTTCCGCCTGCGGATGCGGTCACCTACGCCGCGTGGTTCGCCTGCCTGGCCGAGCCCACCCGGGTGCGCCTGCTCCACGAGGTCGCCAGCCGCCCGGCCGGCGTGAGTATCGGCCAGCTGGCGTCGGCTCTGGGGATCGGGCAGCCGACGATCTCCCACCACGTCCGCAAGCTCGCCGACGTCGGCTTTGTCACCGTGCACAAGGACGGGACCAGCTCGGTGGTGGTGGTCAACCCGTCGTGCTGCACTGGCCTGCCGAGTGCCGCCGATGCCGTGATGGGCCTGCTCACGCAGCGGCCTTGCTGCCCCGAGGACCTCCCCGATGACGTCACCGTCCGGTCGATGACCGCCGAGGACTGGGCGGCGGTGCGGCGCATCTACGGCGAGGGCATCGCCACCCGTGTCGCCACGTTCGCCACCGAGGTGCCGCCACGAAAGACGCTGGATGCCCGGTGGCTCCCGGACCACCGCTGGGTCGCCGAGATCGACGGCACCGTGGTCGGCTGGGCGGCGCTGACCCCCATCTCCGAGCGGGACTGCTACCGCGGGGTGGCCGAGAACTCGGTGTACGTCGCAGACGGCATGCGCGGTCGGGGCGTCGGCAAGGCGCTGCTGCGGAGGCAGGTGATCGCCGCCGACGAGGCCGGGCTGTGGACGCTGCAGACCGCGGTCTTGCCGGAGAACCGGGCCAGCATCGCCCTGCACCACTCGGCCGGGTTCCGCACCGTCGGGGTCCGCGAACGCATCGCCCAGCTCGACGGCGAGTGGCGCGACACGGTCTTGCTCGAACGGCGTTCCACCGCCGGGACGGTCACCAGCGGTGCCGCGTGCTGACGCCATGGACCTCGCGCTGGTTCTCCACCGGTCGGCCGGAGAACCGACAGCTCCCGGCCTCGTGGGCGCTGTCCGTGAGGCAGGGCTGCCCGCGGAGCGAACTTCGATCCGTCCCCGGCCAGGGCGGTGAGGAATCCGGCGGCCATCTGGGAGCGGCCGGCGTTGTGCACGCAGACGAACAGGACCGACGGCTTGTCGTTCGAGATGCGGTGGTCATCGAGAACCTTTCGAGGGGGTGGAGGTCAGGCGGAAGCGCTGGGCGTGGTGAGCTCGGTGAGCAGGCCGCGGACACGGACATCGATCTCCTCGCGGATCGCGCACCATCTGCGGCGATTGCCCCCGCGGGTCCGGCACCGACCAGTCGAGATACCGCTTCCCCGGGTAGACGGCGCACGCGTCGCCGCAGCCCATGGTGACCACCACGTCGGCCGCGGCGACCACCTCGTCGGTCAACGGCTTGGGATAGGCCTCCGCCAGATCCAGGCCGGCATCGGCCATCACCGCCACGACTGCACGATCGATCTCACCGGCCGGGGGCGAACCCGCCGAGTGGACATAGACACGGCTGCCGCTGTGATGGGCGAGCAGGGCCGCGGCCATCTGGGACCGTCCGGCGTTGTGGGTGCAGATGAACAGCACCTCGGGCGCTGTAGTGGCCACGGAACCGTCCGCGTGGGCGCGGGCGGTGAGGCGTTCGGCTGCCAGCCGTGGCGCGAGAGCCGTCAGGTGGGTGTGCACCGTGGCGGTCTCGCGCAGCGCTGCGTACGACTCGACCACCACCCGCTCCACAGTCTCCGGGGAGAAGATTCCGGTGTACCTGCCGGCGAGATGTTCGGCGGCCCGCCGCAGGACGGCGTCGGGGACGAGCAGCTCGGACTGATGACGGTCGGAATGCTGGGACATCGATGTCTCCTTGGCCTTCTCAGCTCACGATGCGACTGATGCGGGAGAGTCCGTGCGGGTGAAGCGCTTGCGCAGCGCGAGCGAGACGTAGACCAGTGCGACCAGGACGGGTACCTCGATCAGCGGGCCGACGACCCCGGCGAGGGCTTGCCCAGAGGTGACGCCGTAGGTGGCGATTGCGACGGCGATCGCGAGCTCGAAGTTGTTGCCGGCCGCGGTGAACGCGAGTGTGGTCGTGCGCTCGTAGCCCAGCCCCATCGCCGCACCGAGCGTGTATCCGCCGCCCCACATGATCGCGAAATAGGCCAGCAGCGGGAGCGCGATCCGCACGACGTCCAGCGGCCGCGAGGTGATCTGGTCACCTTGGAGAGCGAAGAGGATGACGATGGCGAACAGCAGGCCGTAGAGGGCCCAGGGGCCGATCTTGGGCAGGAACGTCGAGTCGTACCACTAGCGGCCCTTGGCCTTCTCCCCGAAGCGGCGGGTGAGGAACCCGGCGAGCAGGGGGATGCCCAGGAAGATCAGCACCGACTTCGCGATCTGCCACGGCGAGGTGTCGATGGTGGTCTGCTCGAGGCCGAGCCAGCCGGGCAGCACCGACAGGTAGAACCAGCCGAGGACGGCGAACATGATGACCTGGAAGACCGAGTTGATCGCCACCAGCACCGCGGCGGCCTCGCGGTCGCCGCAGGCGAGGTCGTTCCAGATGATGACCGTCGCGATGCACCGGGCCAGCCCGACGATGATCAGCCCGGTGCGGTACTCGGGCAGGTCGGGCAGCAGGAGCCAGGCCAGGGCAAACATCAGCGCTGGGCCGAGCACCCAGTTCAGCAGCAGCGAGCCGAGGAGCAGCTTGCGGCCACCGGTGACGGTGTCGAGGCGGTCGTAGCGGACCTTCGCCAGCACCGGGTACATCATGATCAGCAGGCCAAGCGCGATTGGCAGCGAGATACCGTCGAGCTCGACGGCGCCGAGCGCGTCCCCGAGTCCGGGGATCATCCGGCCCAGGAGCAGGCCGGCGACCATGGCGACGCCGATCCACACCGGCAGGAACCGATCCAGGGTCGAGAGCTTGCCCACGACCGCAGGGTGAGTGGCGGTCTCGGTCACTGCGCCACCTCCACCGCGGCGTCGACCGGCACACAGGCCGAACCCGCGACGACACCGGCCTCCAACGACAGCACCGCTGACAGCTGCACGAGCGCAGACGGGATCACCCGGTAGTAGACCCAGGTGCCACGGCGCTCACAGTCGAGCAGACCGGCCTCCCGCAGCACCTTGAGGTGATGCGAGATCGTCGGCTGCGACAGCTCGAAGGTCGGGGAGATGTCACACACGCAGGTCTCGCCGCTCTCGTGGCTCGCGATCAGGCTCAGCATGCGCAGACGCACCGGATCTCCCAGCGCCTTGAACATCCGAGCCAGGTCGGCGGCCCAATCTGGGGTCAGCGGCTCCTGGGCCAGAGGCGCACAGCACGTTTCGGCAACATGCGACATCTGATTCGACATACGTCTATATTGACTTGTACCTATTGCACCGTCAAGCGGATGGCGCCGACGCCCGCACCGCGTGGTAGTGCGCTTGAGTGATCGTGAGCTGGTGTCCGCCGCGGCGGCCCGCACGGCGTCAGCGCTGCTGGCCGATCTGGCGCTGGTGCTGGCGCTGGCGGAGTTGCCCACGTTGGACCCGGCGACAGCGCGGGCGCTGCTGGTCGAGCTGTTCACCATCCGGCGAGGTCGGAGGCGTCTGCGTCAGGGCTCGTCGAACACCCCGGCACCGCTAGACCCTTCTTCGGCGGTGCAGCTCGACACGGACCGCGTAACTCGTGATCTCCCGGTGATCTCGGTCAACCGAGGTGGCCGGAAGCGGACTCCCGCCACGCCTTGGGAGGTCGGTACACGGGCCGCGCCCCTCTCGGCTCAGCCGGGGCGTGGCGGTTGGTGGCTGCCCCTTCGGAGCCGGTGCTGCCTCTCGCCTGTCCTGGTGCGGCCTGTCGCCGTCCCCTAACCCTACCCTACCGTAAGGGTAGTGTACGTTTTCTGAAAGATCACCAGCCCCGCCACATGTGCGGGCGACGACAGCCGCCCCGATGCGGTGTCGCCTCCTTACCGCCGGTGCACGAGCGCGCTCGCCGATCGAGCGCGGTGCGCCTCCCAGTCTTGAACGGAGCCTTGATGGCAGAACAACCTCAGCTCAGTGCGCGACCCGACGGGTCGGTGCTCGGTGCACTCCGCGATCCATCCCGACTGAGGACCGAGGTGCTTGCCGGCCTGGTGGTGGCACTCGCCCTGATCCCTGAGGCGATCTCCTTCTCGATCATTGCCGGGGTGGACCCGCGGGTTGGGCTGTTCGCGTCCTTCACGATGGCTGTGACGATCGCGATCGTCGGCGGCAGACCAGCGATGATCTCGGCGGCGACCGGTGCGATCGCCCTGGTCATCGCCCCTCTCGCCCGGGAGCACGGACTTGACTACTTCATTGCCGCTGTCATCTTGGCGGGGGTCTTGCAGGTTGTTCTCAGCATGATCGGCGTTGCGAAGCTGATGCGGTTCATCCCGCGCAGCGTGATGGTCGGTTTCGTCAACGCACTGGCCATCTTGATCTTCACCTCCCAGCTCCCGCACCTGCTGGGGGTGCCGGCACTGGTGTATCCCATGGTCGTCATCGGCCTGCTGATCATGGTGCTGCTGCCCCGCTTGACCAACGTCATCCCCGCCCCGCTGGTGGCGATCGTGCTGCTCACGGCCGCGACGGTGGTCGGGGGGTTGAACGTGCCCGATGTCGGCGACGAAGGTGACATGCCCTCGAGCCTGCCGACGCTGTTCTTCCCCGATGTTCCCCTAACCGGCGAGACCCTGCGCATCATCGCCCCCTACGCCCTGGCGATGGCACTGGTTGGCCTGCTCGAGTCGCTGATGACCGCCAAGCTCGTGGACGACATCACCGACACCCGGTCCAACAAGACCCGTGAGGGGTGGGGTCAAGGCGTCGCGAACGTGGTCACCGGGTTCTTCGGCGGCATGGGCGGGTGCGCGATGATCGGGCAGACCATGATCAACGTGAAGGTCTCCGGCGCGCGCACCCGGATCTCCACCTTCCTCGCCGGGGTGTTCCTGCTGGTCCTCGTCGTGGGACTCGGTGACGTGGTCGCGCTCATCCCGATGGCTGCCCTGGTCGCGGTCATGATCATGGTGTCTGTGGGCACGATGGACTGGCATTCGCTCGCTCCGAAGACGCTGAGCCGCATGCCCAAGAGCGAGACCACGGTCATGCTCGCCACCGTTGCTGTCACGGTCGCCACCCACAACCTCGCCTACGGCGTCATCGTGGGGGTAGTCACCGCGATGGTGCTCTTTGCCCGCCGAGTGGCGCACCTGACGGAGGTCGTCGAGGTGGCCCATCCCGACGTCGACACTCGGGTGTACGCAGTGCGCGGCCCGTTGTTCTTCGCCTCCAGCAACGACCTGGTCTACCAGTTCGACTACGTCGGCGACCCGAAGAACGTGGTCATTGACCTGGCCGGGTCCCACATCTGGGACGCCTCCACCGTCGCCACCCTCGACGCCATCACCACCAAGTACGCGGCCAAGGGCAAGAACGTCGAGATCATCGGACTCAACCCCGCCTCGGCCGAACGGCACCAGCGCCTGAGCGGACAGCTTGGTGCCAGCCACTGACATCATGAAGTGATGCGAGGAAGAGACGGCAAACGACGATGACGCAGTCAGGTAGCTCCGTGGTGGGTCCGCACATGCAGATCGGTGAGGTCGCCGAGCGCACCGAGCTGTCGATCAAGACGATCCGGCACTACGACGACGTGGGCCTGGTGACGCCGACCGCACGCAGCACGGGTGGCTTCCGGCTCTATACCGAGGCCGACGTGCAACGCCTGCTGGTCATCCGACGCATGAAGCCCCTCGGGTTCTCGCTGGAGGAGATGCGACGGCTGCTGGAGTCGCTGGAGATCCTGTCCGGCGCTCGGGGCCGGAGCGACGCCTCCGCGGCGTCGGCCTTCGTGGCGGAGTGCCACGAACGCGCCCAGGAGAGCTGCCGCAAGCTGCGCACCCAGCTGGCGTACGCAGAAGAGTTGACCCTGCTGCTGGCCGAGCACACCTGACGTGGCGAACGGCGCCGCCGGCAGGTGCCAGCAGCGCCGTTCGGGTGCGCGCGAGAGCGGGAGGTCAGGCCGGCAGCGCGGCGTCGATCTCGGCGAGGAACTGCGCCCGCAGCGTCGCCGGCAGCCACGCGGTCTTGAAGGCGTTGCGGGCCAGCGTGGCCGCCTCCTCGATGGTCAGCGGGGTCTCCTCGTGCACGCGCAGCAGGCACTCACCGACGTAGCCGTCGAAGTAGGCGGGGTCGTCGGAGTGCACGCTCACCTGCACACCCGCGTCCAGGAGCCGCTTGGTGGCGCCCTCCCAGACGGAGCCACGCACGAAGCTGTTGGAGATGGGGCAGACGGTGAGCCCGATGCCGCGCTCGACAACCTCGGCAAGCAGCGCGGGGTCGTCCAGGATGTTCACGCCGTGGTCGATGCGGTCGACGCCGATGACGTCCAGCGCCTGCCGGATGTGGTCGAGCGTGCCGGGCTGGTCGACGTCGCAGTGCATGGTCAGCAGGTAGCCCTCGGCGCGGGCCCGGGCGAAGACCTGCTCGAACTTCACCGGCGGGTTGCCCCGCTCGTCGGAGTCCAGGCCCACCCCGATGATCCAGTCCTTGTACGGCAGCGACTCCATGAGCGTGGCCATCGCGTACTCGGCGGAGAAGTCGCGGAGGAAGCACATGATCAGCTCGGCGTGCAGGTCCAGCGTGCGACGCGCGTCCACGATGGCTCGGCGCAGCCCGCGGACGACGGTGCTGAACTCCACGCCGCGGGAGGTGTGCGCCTGGGGGTCGAAGAAGATCTCGACGTAGCGCACCTTCTGCGAGGCGGCCTTGGTGAAGTAGGCCGTGGCCAGGTCGTAGAAGTCCTGCTCGGTGACCAGCACCTGCATGTTGCGGTAGTAGCCGACCAGGAAGCTGGTCAGGTCGTTGAAGGGGTTCTCCCGCTTCATCTCCGCGGCGTCGGCGTAAGGCATCTCGATGCCGTTGCGCCGGGCCAGCTCGAACACGAGCTCACCCTCCAGGGTGCCCTCGATGTGCAGGTGCAGCTCGCACTTGGGCACCTGGGCGATGAAGTTCTCCACGGTCTTGTCGCTGTTCATGTTCCAATTTTCCCATCCAGTCGCCTCGGTGCACTGCCCGGGTCACTGACGTCAGGACCACAGCAGCACCTTGATGGCGCGCCGCTCGTCCATCGCCCGGTAGCCCTCGGCGGCGTCGTCCAGCGGCACCTCGAGGTTGAAAACCTGCCCCGGGGTGGACCTTGCGCTACCAGATCAGGTCGGTCAGGTCGGTCAGGAACCGGCGCACCGGGGCGGGTCCGCCGTGCGGGATGCGGGTGAGGCTCGCGCATGGCGCAGGATCACCCCCGAGGGGCGCGGCCGCGCACCGCAGCGACGACGAGGAGGCTCCGTGATCGACGACGTGATCGCCCGCTGGCACCGGTACATGCTAGGTGAGCTGCCCGGCGGTCTCGACGAGCTGCTCGCCGATAACGTGGTCTTCTACTCGCCGGTGGTCTACACCCCGCAGCGCGGGAAGCCGGTCACGACGCAGTACCTCGAGGCAGCGGCCGCCGCGCTGGCTGGTGGGCCGGACGGCGCCTTCCAGTACACGAAGCAGGTCCTCGCGGGCGACACCGCGGTGCTCGAGTTCGAGACGAGCGTGGAGGGCAAGTACGTCAACGGCGTCGACATCATCAGGTGCGACGACACGGGCCGGATCGTGGAGTTCCGCGTCATGATGCGGCCCCTGCAGGCGATCCAGGCCGTGCACGAGCAGATGGGTCGGCGCCTGGCTGCCGGCAGTCGTTCGCAGCGCAGTGGGCGCCGTGTCGCTGGCAGTGTGAATGACATGGCTGAGAACTCTTCTGTCGTCGTGGTGACCGGTGCGAACGGACTGGTGGGTGCCGCGGTGTGCCGGGCGCTCGTCGAGCGGGAGGCACAGGTGCGCGCCATCGTCCGCCGCGCCGGCAGTGCGCCTGCACTCCCCGGTGTCACCGAGCACGTCGGCGACTTCGCCGACGAGGGCCTGGCCCGGGCAGTGGTCCAGGGTGCCGATGCGGTAGTCACGACGGTCCACCCGATGGGATCGTCGCGGGAGGCGCAGCACCGGGTGGGGGTCGAGGGGACGGCGTTGCTCGCTCGGGCTGCCCGGGACGCCGGCGTCGCCCGGTTCGTGCACATGTCGACGGCTGGGGTCTACGACCGCTCGGCGGGCGTCGGGGACGTGGCCGAGGACGGGGCACTCCTGCCCGAGGGCAGCGGCGACTACCCCGACACCAAGAACGCCGCCGACGCCGCGCTGGCGCAGGTCGCCGGGCTCACGACCGTGCTGGTCCGCCCGCCGGCGATCTTGGGTGCAGGTGAGACGTCCGTGTGGAACACGCTGCGCCCGCAACAGGTTCGAGACGGTGAACGCCGAGCGAATCCGGCGAAGACCTGGGCCTGGGTGCACGTCGACGACCTGGCGGCCCTGATCGCGGACGTCGCCACGGGCACCGTCGCGACCTCCGACGACCCGGAGCGAGGCCCCGAGGACGGGAGCGTGACGCCGGTCATCGTGGCGGGCGAGCCGGCGACGTGGCGGGACTACCTCGGCACCGTGACCGACGCGTTGGGCGTGGAGCCCGAGTGGACCGACGAGCAGGTCTGGACCGGGCAGCTCCGGGCCGACCGCGCACGGGGCTGGGGCTGGGCGCCGCGAGTGGGCCTTGCGGAGGCGATGGCAGAGCTGCGGCGGAGCGTGACGGCCCTCGAGTGAGGGCTCCGCGGATCGGGCGATCCGCCGTCTGCGCGACAGGCCTGCAGTGCACCTGTGCGCGTCACTACCTGATCACGTGGTGGGTCGGGCCGCTCAGGCGACGGTCCGCAGCCCCTCGACCAGCGGGGTGGTGGGGCGGCCCGGGAGGCGGGCGAGGTCACCGTTCGGGAAGGCAAAATTCCGGCCCGGATCCCGGCGTCCACGCTGACCACCATCGCGGCCAGTGGCTCGGGGACGCCCGCCTCGGTGAGGGCGGCCAGGTGCTCCTCGGGCATGACCGACTTGCGGACCACGTCGCGGCCGAGGACCTTGCTTCCCCGTCTTCGCTGGTCTCAGTCGGTGGCGCGGCTGGCGCGCGTGGGCAGCTCGGGGTCGTCCGGGTGCAAGGGGCCCACGACCTCGCGCCACGCCCAGGTCATCTCGTCGTAGAGGTCCTGGAAGAAGCCAAACTTCCCCCGCAGGTCTCGCAGCGCCAGGGCTCGCGCAGCGCCCTCGATGTCGCGCCCCGGGCTCCACCCACGAAAGAGCGACATCATCCGCTCACCACCGCCACCGTTCGCGGCGGAGAGGGCGTCGTCGGAGGCGTTCAGCGCCGCCTCGGCCACCCGCCTGGTGGCGTAGGCGCGCTCAGCACGCTCGGCGACCGCGATCGTCGGGTGCGGCACCACGGCGTTCTGCCGGGACGCCGCCGCGATCTGCTGCGTCTCGTCTGCGGTGAGCACCCCGGCGCGGCGCACGAACGCCACGACCTCCGCCCACTGGGGGCCGAACGCTTGGGCAAGCACCGTGGTGCTGACCCGGGTCGACTGCAGCAGCGCGTCTACCCGCGTCGCAGTGTCGCCGCGGCCCTTGGCGGAGCTGGTGGTGCGCAGCAGGTGGTTGACCACCTCGCGGGCGAGGTGTCCGTCGCCAGGTACTCGGGCGCGGCGCAGCAGCTCCTTCTCCAGCTGCCTGCCGACGAGCGGCTGGTCGCCAGGCTCGGCGACGAGGTCGGCGAACAGCTGCTGCAGCGACGCGCAGATGTCTAGCGCACCTGCTCCGCCGTCGCCGGTGGGTGGCGTGGTGGAGGTCTGCTCGTCGCTGGTGGTCACTGTCAGACATCCCTGAGCCGAGGGGTGGGGCCCGGTGCTCCCGCCGCTGCACTGGGCATCGTGCCACCTGCGACCTGAGGACGAGCCGGTGCCACGGGTCGGGCCCAGCGAGGAACGGCTCGGCGCCGTCGCCCCGGGGGTGGTTGGGTGGTCGGCACGGGCCCGCGGGGGGAGATGTCCATCAGCGCCGGAGAGCTGCACCACCAGGACGACTCGTGCACGAGTGCGGCTCCGCCGTGCCCCTTCTCGCTCGAGGTGTCGCCGATCGCCCGCTTCTTGAACGTCGAGCTGTCGGACGATCCGACCTACGACGGCCTCGAGCTGCAGTGGTTCGACGACGACCTGCACGGCACAGGCATGCTGGCCTTCTTGTCTCGGCGGGCCGACCGGCGCGTGGACTACTACCTCGAGCCGGGCCTTCGGGTGGACCCGGCCGGCTACGAGATCGGCGGAGGGATCGGGCACTGGGGTGAGACGGAGTTCTCCGTCGCGCGACTGGAGGTCGCCGAGGACGGCGTCGTTGCTGAGGTGCGGTTCACCGACGTGGAAGGACGCGAGGTCGAGGTCCGGGTGGACGACCGCGACGGTCGGCGGCGTCGCCGGGCGCAGCTGCTCGCACCGGTCAGCGCGGGAGTCGACCGACCAACGGCGCTGTTGCTCGTGTGGCTGGGCCGGTTTGACCTGGTTCGCGTCACCAGCACTCCGCCGACCATCCGGATCGGTGGGCACCAGGTCTCCACGGGACGACTGCCGGGAGCGCGCCTGCATCGCAGGCACCTCATCAAGTACGCCGCGCCGCTGTGCGCCGTCGGGGTCAATCGCGGCCAGGACGGCCCGCTGCCTCCTGGGAAGGCTGGGCAGCGCGTGGAGCTGACACCCGACCGGTCGGGAATCACGGCCGTCGGTGCCGAGCACGGTGGACACCGCGCCCGCGTCGACCTCGACCCGGCACTGCCCGACGTCCGCGCCCTAGCCGACGGCGCGGCTGCGACGGGGCACTGGCACGTGTCCGTCGACGGCGCCCGCGTGACGGGTGGTGCGTGGTTGGCGCAGCGCCGCGGCGACCAAGTGGCCCTGGGCCTGGACGTGACGCAGCGGTGGCGGCCAGGGCCCCTGCCGTGGCTGATGCGTCTGGTGACCACCCTCGTGCCCGTGTTCCGGCGCTGGCCCACCACCTACCGCTGGCGGGCCGTCGTGCAGCTGGGTGAGACCGCAACCATGGCGTCCCACTGGGAGCGAACGGCTCCCGGCGGGGCCACCGGCTACCGCCGCTGGACCCGTTCTTGACCGGATCGGTGCCAGCCCTCCGGGCCGGCAAGAACCAGGCCCGAGGCTCCTGCAGAGTGGGTCCCGTCGAGCAGGCAGCCCTTGCTGACACGCGTGACAACAGTGCTCTGGCCTGCTAGTTTCGCGGTGAACCGCCGGGACAGGACGCGTGGGTCCAGGAGCTGGTCGTGGTTGACGTTCGTCGTGCTGGCGGTGGGGTTGTGGGTAGCCCCTGCGCAGGCAGAGCCCTGTCGGTGCCGACGTTGGTCGCTGGTCAGTGAGGATGTCCCATGATTGGTTCTCGATCCGCCCGTTCCCGAGTCCTGCTGAGTGCTGGCGCACTCGCCGCGGTGACGGCGCTCACCGCCGCTCCGGTCGCCTCAGCGGCGCCGGCTGCTCCTGCGTACACCGCGCAGCGCACGGTGCTTGACGATGCGGGGCAGCCGCGCGCGGTGGCCGTGCACCGCACCACCGGAACCACCTACGTCGCGGTGTCCAGCGGCGACGGGACCGGACCCGGGGTGCTCACCGTGGTCGACGGTAACCCCCCAGGGGTGCGCGCGAGCGTGCCGCTGGCCGGCGGTGCCTCAGACGTCGCCGTCGACGAGGCCCGCAACCGCGTCTACGTCACGTCCCCCGGAAACGACGGTGCGCCCAGCTCGATCACGGTGGTCGACGCGTCCACGGGCGCGGTGCTGCAGCAGGTTCCCGTCCCGCCGGGCTCGGACTTCGCCGGCGGCGCACGGGCGGTGGCGGTGGACGGCCGGGACGGAGCTCCCTACGTCCTGGTCGGCGACCAGCTGCGCCGCCTCGACCCGGCGAGCCTGCTGCCCACCGCGACGCTGCGGGAGAGCGAGGCAGGTGACGTCGACATCGACGAGCGCACCGGAGCGGCCGTGCTCACCTTCCCCGGCGTCAGCACCAGTGGCGAGTTCTCCTACGTCGGTTTCGTCGATCTGAGTCGATTCGTCGACCTTCCCGCCGAGGACACCGCGATTCTCGGGTTGCTGGATTCGGTCGCGGTCGACGACACCACGGGCCGGGCCTACGTCGTGCGGCGGGGGACCGTCGTCCCGAACTTCCTCACCGCGTCGTTCGCGGCTGGCGGGATCGAGGTGTTCGACGTGGCGTCCCGGGCCCGGTCGGCGACCATCACCGTCCCCGGAGACCCGATCGGGGTGAGCATCGACGCGATGAGTCGCACGGGCTACGCCGCTGAGCGCAACGGGGTGGTCGGGGTGTTCGACCTCGACACCAACACGGTGGTGGGCAGCCCAGGAGTGCCCAGTCCGGCCGCCCTGGCCAGCGACGCCGCCGGCGTGCAGGTCGCGACAGTGGGACCCGCGCTGGTCAGGCTGACCCAGGCGGGCTCGACGACGCCCACCACCACCACGGTCCAGCCTTCGGTGAACGCCTCGGTGGGCAATCTCGGTTCCTTGATCACCGTCGCGATCGCCAACGGTGGTGGTGGCCGGGTGGCCTTCACCGCAGACGGCGCGCCTATTCTCGGTTGCGGATTTCAGCCGGTGGTCAACGGGCTCTCCTACTGCATCCCCGAGCGCCCCTTTGACCGCGCTGGGGAAGTCGTCATCGAGGCCACCTACAGCGGGGACGACACGCACGCGGCATCTCGCGGCGCCGCACCGATCACCGTCGCCCCGTCGACCGACCCGTTCAGCTTCGCGCTCGGCCAGGCCCTCCGATTCCTCCAGCTCTTCCTCGTCGGGTCACGCCTGCCCTGACCTGACGTCGCCTCGGTGCATCACTCGGGTGAGGGCTACCGCGGCAGCCGGTCGAGCCAGTGGCGCAGGCGGTCGGCCATCTGGCGGCTGTCCTGCGCGGCCGGGTCAGTCCGCGAGCTGATCGAGCTCAGGTGCTGCTGAATGAAGGCCCAGCCCTCGTCCGGACGACCCAGGCGGGCGAGCAGCACCGCGACCGTGCAGGGCCCCGCCGCCGAGGCCATGATCGTTCCCGAGGACTTCACCGCCTGCAGCACGCGCTCGGGATCGGCCGCGAGCCGCTCCAGGTAGGGCTGGGCGTGGTCACGGGTCGCGGCGGCCAGCTCGGCGGCGACCGGGGCCGCCGTCTCCGGTGTCACCAGCCAGCTCCGCCAGGTGGGCGCGGGCATCAGGTAGCCGATGCTGGTGACGGCGCTGGTCGAGCGGTAGCCGCCGTCCTGGTAGGTGCTCTGGAGGAGCTCGCGGACCACCGGCTGCACGTCGTCACGGCCCAGGTGGACGAACAACGTGGCGTGGCCCGTGCCAGCTGCGGCGTACCGGGAGGCGACGCTGGCGGCGAGGACACCGGTGTACTCGGGAGCAATCGAGCGGGTGAACCACCCGGCTGCCCGGGGCCGCCAGCCGATCGCCTGCATCGGTTCCCGCAGGGCCTGTTCCATCAGCTGCCGGCCCGTAGTCACTCGGTGACGCTAACCGGTGCCGACGACAGCCAGCCGGGTGCGCCCGGGTTTGCATCTCGACGCCATCATCAAGCTCGACCGGCATCGGTACCGCCCGAGGCCTGGCGCGCACGTACCGGCTGCTGGCTCGGGGCAGGCGAGCTCGACGGCGCCCCGCCCCGCTGTCCGAGAACGCGGTGCAGCGCGCTCTACGAGGCGATCCGCTAAGTGGAGGAGGGCCGGGGGAGCTCCCAGCCGCCCCTCATCATGGCATTGAGGGCCGCGCTCGAGGACTCGTCGGCCATGGCCGCTCCGCCCACCCAGCTCGTCGCGAGCACGGCGAGGAACAGGTCCCTGCCGCGTACCTCCGGCCGCGCGCCACCGTCCTGCTGCGCTGCGGCGAGGAACTCGTCGGTGGTCGTGACGAAGCCGTGGCAGGTGAGGGCCAGCGGGCTCGTGTCCTCGGACAGGGCCACCCGCAGCGGCTCTGGCAGTCCGTCGAACGCGGTGGCCCAGTTCCCGAGCGCCTCCAGCCACTGAGACAGGGCCTCGGTGGAGTCGTGCACCTCCGCGCGGATCGCATCACGACGCGACACCAGCTCTTCCGCACGTGCTCTGAGCAGTGCGTCGAGCAGCGCTTCCCGGTTCGGGAAATGTCGGTAGAGGGTCCCGGCGCCCACGCCGGCCCGCTTGGCGATGGCGTCCAGGGATCCGGTGATCCCGTGCTCGGCGAAGTACTGCTCGGCCACGTCGAGGATGTGCGTCCTGTTCCGCTGGGCGTCCGTCCGGGGCCTGCGCTCGCGGGCTGCTGTCGCCTCGGACACGTCGGACCACCCCTCGTTGACAATGCGGAGACTGTCTCCGTATCTTCGGTGAAGTCAAGCGGAGACGCTCTCCACCTTATCGCAGAGGACCGATCATGCCCACCCCGCAGATGCTCCTGGCCATCCAGATGGCCAACGGCTACGGCTCCCAGCCCGGCTCCTGGCGCATGCCCGGAGTCGACCCGTCGAGCTACACCGACATGGACGTCTTCGCGCGGCACGTGCAGGTGGCGGAGCGGGGGAAGATCCAGCTGGTCTTCCTGGCCGACACGCCGGCGCTCGAGAACGACATCGAGCGGGGCGTGCCGAACCACGCCATCGACCCGCTGGTGGTCCTGACCACGATGGCGCGGGCCACCGAGCGCATCGGCCTGGTGGCGACGGCCTCCACGACGCTGAACGAGCCGTACACGATCGCCCGCCAGTTCAAGGCGCTGGACGTGGCCAGCCACGGTCGCGCCGGCTGGAACGCCGTCCCGACCTCGCTCCCAGCTGCGGCCGCGAACTACGGCGTGACGCTCCCGCCCCGCGCCGAGAAGTACGAACGCCTCCACGAGGTCATCCAGATCGTCCAGGCGCTGTGGGGGAGCTGGGGGCCCGACGCCTGGGTCCGTGACGTCGCCGGCCGGCGGTTCGCCGACACCAGCCAGATTCAGCCGGTGAACCTGCAGGGGCGTCACGTCTCCTCCCGCGGCCCGCTGCCCATCCCCCCGTCGGAGCAGGGACAGCCGGTCATCTTTCAGGCCGGCGGGGGAAGCAACGGGCTCGAGGTGGCCGCGCGCTACGCCAGCGGTGTGTACGCCAACCCGTTCACGATCGAGGAGGGCCGGGCGCACCGCGCGGCGTTGCGGGCGGCCGCCGAGAGCGTCGGCCGCGATCCCGACGAGGTCAAGCTGTTCGCCGGGTTCATGCCCAGCATCGCGCCGTCCCGGCGGGCCGCCCTGGACCGGCGCCGGCAGCTGGACGAGGTCGTCGACCTCGACCAGCGGGTGACCTATCTCGGCGCCATGCTCGGGCTGCGCCTGACGCCCAACCAGATCGACGAGCCGCTCACCCCGCAGCAGCTCGCCGCCGCGCGACCCAGCCCGGGGGACCCGCGCTCGCCGCACGCTCTGGAGGTCGCCCGCGAGGGCTGGACGCTGCGCGACGTCCTCGCCCACGGCGTCATCGACTACCACCCGGTCGTGCCCGGCACGGCCGCCGACGTCGCCGACCACATGCAGGAGTGGTTCGAGGCCGGGGCCTGCGACGGCTTCTCCCTGGCGATCGACGTCTACGCCGACGGAATCGAGGCCTTCGTCGACCAGGTCGTCCCGCTGCTCCAGGAGCGGGGCCTGTTCCACCGCGACTACGAGGGCGCCACCCTGCGCGACCACCTCGGCGCTCCCGCCCAGTACGGACTGGATCCGCGACTCGCCGGAGCGGCGCACGCGTCGAGCTGACCCGGCTCCACCAAGAAGGACGGAGACACATCGCGTGGACATCCAGGAATCACCGGCACCTGCCCTCGCAGCGCCCGCACCGCAGACCCACCCCGGCGACCGGCTCCCCCCGGGGAGCGCCCTCGTCATCGGCCTGCTCATGGCCTCGACGTTTACCGTCCTCCTCAACGAGATGATGCTCGGGGTCGCGCTGCCGACCCTGATCACTGACCTCGGCATCACCCCCACCACCGGTCAGTGGCTGACCACCGGCTACCTGCTGACGCTGGCGGTGCTCATCCCGGCCACCGGGTTCGTGATGCGGCGATGGCACCTGCGCACGATCTTCCTGGGCGCGATGTCGCTGTTCACGGTGGGGACGGCGATAGCTGCCGTCGCTCCGGGATTCGGCGTCCTGTTCGCCGGCCGGATCATCCAGGCGGCTGGTACCGCCGTCTTCCTTCCTCTGCTGATGACCACCGCCATGCGTCTGGTCCCCGTCGCCCGGCGCGGCGCGGTGATGGCGATCGTCACGGCCGTGCCGGCCGTGGCGCCGGCGGTCGGCCCCGCGTTGTCGGGAGTGGTGCTGTCGGCGCTGAGCTGGCGGTGGCTCTTCATCCTCATGCTGCCGGTCGCCGTTCTCGCGCTGGGGCTCGGGGCGCTCAAGCTCCGGAACATCACCACCCCTGAGCCCGTCACTCTCGACGTGCTGTCCCTGGTGCTCTCCGCCGTCGGCTTCGGCGCACTGGTCTACGGGCTGGCGTCGATCGGCGAGTCGGTCTCGGGTCACGCACCCGTCGCCCCTTACGTCCCGATCGCGGTGGGGCTGGCCGGCATCGCGGCCTTCGTCCTGCGCCAAGTCACCCTGCAGCGGTCGAGCAACGCCCTGCTGGACATGCGCGTCTTCCGGTCGCGCTCGTTCACGCTAGCGCTGCTGGTGATGCTCGTGATCGCGATGATCGGCTTCGGCAGCCTGATCGTGCTGCCCTTGATCCTGACCAGCGTCCTCGGCCTGAGCACGCTGTCCCTCGGCCTGTTCCTGGTGCCGGGCGGTGCGGCCATCTCGCTCGTCTCGGCCCTGGGCGGGCGCGTGTACGACCGCGTCGGCCCCCGACCACTGGCGATTCCCGGCGCGCTCGTCTGGACGGCATCGCTGTGGTTCCTCAGCACCGTGGACGAGGACACCGCCGTCGGGACGGCCCTGGTGGCCTACCTGGTCATGTCCGCTTCCCAGGCCCTGATGTGGGCGCCGATGACGACGACGGCGCTGGCGGGGTTGCGCGCCGATCTCTACCCGCACGGAACCGCGGCCTTCACGACGATCCAGCAGCTTGCCGGTGCCGCGGGCGGGGCCGTGCTGATCTCCGCTTACACCATCGGCTCCGACGCCGCGGGCGCCGGCACGCTCACCCTCGCCCAGGCCGAGTCCGCGGGACAGGCCGCCTTCGTCACCGCGGCAGTCATCGGCCTCGGCGCGGTCGTCGGCACCCTCTTCGTGGGCCGGTCATCGGTGCCCGCCGAGGCGACCGCGCTTGACCTGACCTGACCTGACCTGATCACCACATCACAGGAGCACATCATGCAGATCGGCATCCTCGGCGTCGGCAACGTCGGCGCCACCCTGGCGCAACGACTCACCGCTGCCGGGCACGAGGTGAAGGTGGCCAACTCCCGCGGTCCGGAGACCATCCCGGCCGAGGTGACCGCCTCGGGCGGACGGGCCGTCCGCGCGCACGACGCCGTTTCCGACGTCGAGGCACTGATTGTGTCCATCCCGCTCATCCGCATCCCGGACATCCGGCCGCTCGTGGACCAGCTGCCGGCCGGCGCCGTCCTGCTGGACACCTCGAACTACTACCCGTTCCGCGAACGCCGCATCCCCGCCCTCGATGAGGGACAGGTGGAGAGCGTGTGGGTGGGAGAGCAGCTCGGCCGCCCCGTCGTCAAGGCGTGGAACGCCATCCTCTCGGGCTCGTTCGCCACCAAGCACACGGCTGCCGGCACCCCAGGTCGGATCGCGATCCCCGTCGCCGCGGATGCGGAGGCCGACCGGGCGCTGGGCATGGCACTGGTCGAGGACACCGGCTTCGATGGCTTCGACGCCGGCAGCCTGGCGGACTCGTGGCGCCAGCAGCCCGGCGCGCCGGCCTACTGCACCGACCTCACCCGCGACGAGCTGTCCGCCGCCCTGGCAGCAGCCGCTCCCGGCCGTGCGCCGAAGCGGCGAGACCTGGCCATCACCGTGATCTCCGAGCTCATGGCCGACGACCCGACCGGCCGGGGGAACGACTTCCTCCTGTCAGTCGCCCGGTTGATCTACCCCTGACCCGGTCCGAGCCCGGACAAGCCGGGACGCAGGCGGTGCGCGGAGGACCCGTTGGTGCGCGCTCCCGCCATGCCAGGGCTCGGTAGTACCGCGCCGACGATGATCTCGGTCTCTGTGGCGGTGAGGGTCGAATCGTCGGGGAGCGGCTGACCGTCGGCGAGCTCGAGGTAGTACTCCGCGCTGAAAGGACCAACAGGACTAAGCGCGCTCATGGCCCGGTAGTGCGGGTAGGCGGACGAGCCGCCGGGGGTGAGGTCGTCACACCGCTCCTTGATGCCACTGGCGCTCTGCTCTGCGATGCCAGACGCCGCCCGAGGCAAGCGGAACCACGCGGGCAAGCGGAGAAGGGGTGCGGTCCACTGCCTTAGACCAATCCTGCGGACGGGCTGGATACGGGCGTGAACGTCGACTTGGAGTACCTGCCAATGCTGCGCATGGTGGCGACGTTCACCGCAGAGCCCACGCCGCCGCCGGCCAGCGGAATCCACTTCACGAGGTTGATTGCGCCCTTGGTCCCGAACTTGGTGAACAGGCGGTAGCCCACCTTCTTGTTGATCTCGATGAGGATCGTGCCGGGCAGCTTGTTCAACGCGGCCATGGCGGTCTTGTTCGCCACGTTGATGCCTATGTCAGCCAGCACCGCCGACCCTGCCGACCCCAACAGACTGAGCAGCACGGCGCTGCGCACCTCCTCGGAGGTCACGTCGTAACCACGGAGGTGGGCGATGCCCGCTGAACACCTCGCCGCGTAGGCGTACAGCAGGGTGATGTCCGCGGGGATGGTCACAGGCATGGTGAACGCGCCTCCGACCCCGGTGGCGAAGCCGGTCGCTCCGACGAGCCGCATGTGGGTGGCGATGAGGCGGTCGATGGCCTTCTCCACTTCGCCGTGGTGGGCGAGGCTCTCCTCGGCGATCTCGCGAGCGCTCGACAGCGGCCCTATACCGTCGATGCCGATCGAGATGACCTTGTTGATGACCACCATCCCGGTGGACGCAGGTGCCATTGGGCTCGTCATGTTGTCTCCTGGCTGAGGTTTGTCGGTCATCTAGCGGGGTTCTTGGTCGTCTGGGGTTGGAGACAGACGGTCAGGGCTTCTTGACCGCACCGCGGTAGCCGTTCCGTGTTCCCGGCTCGACACCTGGCAGCGTCATCCGCCCGTTGGCAGGGAAGAGACGCGCGCTGATCGCTCCTGCTGACGGGGGCTTGTCGGCGTACTCCGGCGACGGCCTCCGGGCGATCTCCGAAATGGTCAAGAAGTCACCGGTTTCGAGCTCGGTGAAGACGTGGGCAATGTGCTTGGCGATGTCTCCGCGCCTCGTGCTGGGGGACTCGGCGTCGCGTGGCCGGGCCGGTGTGGCGTCGTTGCCCTCCCGGTCGGGGCGGAGGTCCCGGTCGGTGTCTGATAGGGGCTTGAGCTGGCTCTCGGTCGGCTCGGGCCGTTCCCAGAGGTCGATGGCCAGCGTCGCGAGATAGCGGGAGCGGGCCTCGATGGCTGAGGTGGTCCACGCCTCGGGCAGCGTTCGATTCAAGGTGAGCGCCGAGTGCTCGAGCAGGTGGCGGCGCTTGGAAGCCCAGCTGCCGTTCGGCAATGTCGCGTTCAGCGACCCGGTGACGAGCGTCAGGTTGCCGATGGTGTGCAGCAGCTCTGCGCGACGCCCGCGCTCGTGCTCGGCGTCATCGAGCGCGGCGGGAAGCGCCCAGTGCTCCTCCCAGTGCTGAGGGAGCAGGTGCTCGACCGACAGCTTCCTGCTCGGAGGCACTGGCTCGGTCCTCGCGGTGCGCGCAGTCATCTCGAGGGCCAGCAGGACGCGCTGAAGCCGGTCGCGCTTGAGCAACCGGTACAGCGGCAGTGTCGTCAGGCTCCGGGTGACTTCGTCGTCGGCTGGCCACATCCCGGAGTCGGAGCCCTGTTCAGCGAGGTAGCTGGTCACGACCGCTCCGGCTGGTCCGGCTCCCGTGCCGAGCCGGCGAAGCAGTTCGAGGAACATGCGGTTGTAGTTCTTGGTGGTGAGGCGGGCGAGGCTGCGCCGCACCACGTAGGACTCCAAGGACTGCACCGCGCGTGCCCGCTCGACTCCCTCGGTGTTCGCGAACAGCCAGAGGAGCAGGGGGGTCATCGTCGTGGTGTCGACGATCTCCATGCGCTCCAGCCGCTGCTGGTCCAGGTCGTCGCCGGCGTGGCCGTTGTCGAGCTCCTCGTAGACCACGGCGTAGCGGGTGACCTCCCGCAGCAGCTCCTCGGCGCGGTCCGGGTCGTTGCCCACGTGGGCGCGGACGGCGGGGAAGAGCTGGTGCGCCTGCACCTCGCGCTGCAGGAATACGGTGAGGAAGTATCCCATGAACGCGTCCAGCCGCGGCCGCAGCAACCTGCCCTGCCGCACCTGCTGCTGCCAGCCCTTGGTCTCCAGCGGCGCCCAGTACTTCTCGTACAGGTCCTCCACCGGCCGGTCGTGGTCCTGCAGAGTGCGGAAGAGGAGGTTCTTGATCAGGTCGGACGCGCGCAGCGGGGTGCCCCGCGCGTTCAGAGTCTCGAAGATCACCTGCGCGTTGTCGTCCTTGCCGAGGTCGATGAGGACGACCTCGAGCTGGGTGAGCAGGACGTTGCTGACGGCAGTCAGCTCGGCCGCCCCTGCCTCGGCGTCGAGGCCCGCGACCAGCTGCTCCGCTGCTGTCCGGAACCAGGTGTAGGCACCGACGATCCCGGTCACGGTGTCGGAGTACGGCGTCGTCAGGTGCTGGCCGGTCATCACCGACCGGTAGCCGAACCGGTCGACGTTGGTCGGCCACAGACGGAAGTGTTCCTCGGGGCGTTCGACGAGATCGGGGTCGTTGACGAGGAGCTTGGTGAGCCGCTTCGCCATCTGCGCGTCGTGCAGGCCGTGGGTGCTGAAGCTATCCCGCACAGCGGCGATCAGCAGCTGCAGCGTCGTGAGTCGCTGCTGCCCGTCGATGACCTCGCGCACCTCGAGGCCGCCATGCGCGGTGCGCTTGACCTCCAGGACGACGGCGCCCATGAAGTGCGGGACGGTGTCGCCGTCCGCGGCGCGGTCCTTCGTGGCCAGGACGTCCTCCCACAGGGGCAGCCACTGGCTGTCGCGTGTCCAGACGTACGGCCGTTGAAACAGGGGCACCACCAGACGGAGATCGGAGTGGAAGACCCTGGCGAGGTCGCGGGGGTGTGCTTCCACCGTCGGCGCTCCTTCTGTAGTGGCGGTCTTGCGGGTGCGGCGAGGGTCAGGACTGCAGCGCGGCGCGGCAGTGGTTCTCCTCGAGCAAGAGGTCGGGCGCGGGCGGAGACAGGCCAGCGGATGCCGATCTTGGTGGGGTGATGACCGAACTCGAGGTCCAGGTCCACCTGTAGCCACCCACGATCTGTTGCCGCTGCATCACACCGCGCTGGGGGAGGGGGGCGGTGACGGCAGGGGCGCCGACGCCGGCGGAGTTCTCGTGTCCGATGAGGATCCGAGACTGCCCGCCGGCGGAGCCGGGGCGGCCCACCCGACGATGGCCGGCTTGCGATCGGCGTAGGTGGTGCCGGAGCCGCGGCCGGGCTGCGGAACCACCTTCGGCTTGCCGCCGACGTAGATGTTGAGGCCGCGAGCGGGTCCCGGCCCGGGGGCGGGCGAAGGAAAATGGACCCATGGGCAAGCCTCTCTCACAGCGGTAGTGCGTCGAGTCTTGTGGTGCCGTGAGCGGCTACCCATGTCGTCGCACGGGGAAGAGTACGGGGAATGTGTTGTGCGCATACGTCTTTCGGAGAATCTCGTCGACCCTCGGGAATCTCGTGGTTGGCGTCCCCGTGTGGTCAAACTCGTTTCGCCCTCCCGATGGTGTCAGCGGCGGAGTTCTGACGGTGCCGCGCTGCCGTGTATGGCTGAGGCTCCTCACGAGGCCGCTGTCGCCCAGCGGCGGGGTGGGTCGCAAAACCGCCGGGTGAAGGGACTGCTGGGCCGTCCCCTCCGCCCTCGCATGCGGCTGCGGGACGATGCTGGGGCGAGTGCCTTACAGCTCCGGTGACTCCTTCTCCACGGGCTGAGCAGCACGTTCGCCTGCTCGATTGTCATGGGGTCGCTCGGGTGAGGGTTGGCATGGCGGTGCGAGCGCGCTACCGCTTCTCTCCGCGGACCTGCGGTGATGGTCAACGGGGGTCGGCGTACTAGGACCTGTTGGGCTGGACGGGGACAGTCATGAGGGTTCACCGGGGAGCGGCGGACGGTCGCAGCAAGGCCTGCACGTCCTGCTGACCCCAGGCCTGCGGCAGGCCGGTAGGTACCCGCACCGGGCGCGAGAGCAGCGCCAGAACGGGTGGAGGCCGCCCGAGGGACAGGGACGGGAACACTGCGGGCCGGTGTGGGGCGGGTGACAGCCTTGCTGCGACCGGCGGGGGGAATCGGGTTCGGCATGCGAGCACCGGTGTCGTCACCGCAGGGCAGCGCGATGCCCGCATCCGCCGTCAGTGAGCCGGAGGGCGGTAGGGGTGTCTGACCTGCATGTTCGTCAGCGCGGTTCCCCGAGGTGCGCTCCGTGTGCGCAGGCCTCGGCGCAGCGGGGCGAACCTGGACGTCCCGGCGAGGGAACTGCGGCGGCCTGGTGGGTTGGCGCGCGAAGGGGATTGACGCCGGCAACGGAGGCTCGAGGAGGTCGTGACGGCTGTCTCACATGAGGCACCGTCACTGAACCAAACTATCTATCGGACACGGGCACGTTGCCAATCTCGGGGGCAGTCGGGGTGCGCCGTCGTCCGGTGCCCGATCGGCTGGTGAGACTGCGGTTAGACCGGGGGAAACGGGGGTTCAGGCGGGCGGCAGCCGAAGAGCGGCGGTGTAGTCCTTGCCGTCCTTGCGGTGGGAAGCAAACGACCGCAGCCCAGTGAAGTCGCCGCGGCAGATCTCTGCGGCCAGCCGGTGAGCGAGGACGGCGCCGCGGAGCGTGCCCGGCGTGAAGGTTGGACACACGGCGTCGAGGTCCGCTGCCAGTCGGTCGTGATGAGCAGCGGCGACGTCGAGGCCACCGCCGGAGGAGAAGGTGACGATCGCCGCGAGCCGTAGCTGGTTCTGGAGGATCTGAACTCCTGCGTCCTCACGGTCTCCGGTGAGCCGGTCCAGGACAAGCTCGCTGAGCGCGAGCGTCCGTGCCCAGGCGAGGCCTGTGCTGTTCTCGTCCCCGGCATACCTGTCGACCATCCCGGTGATCCGCAGCCGTCGTGGGTCGGTCATCTCGGCCTCCAGTTCGTGGTGCGGCCAGGGCCTCTGGAGTTCCCCCAAGCGGCGGCAACAGCGGGAGGCCTGACGTGATGGGCTTGCTCAGCGCAGGCGGCCGCCCTGGTGGCCACCGGTCGGCGATCACCGTCATCCAGCGACTGCGGAGAGTGCATGCCAGCACCTTTGCACACTGCTTGGCCACGGACGCTCATCGTCACCGGCATCGCCGCCCACGATCAGCTGCTTCAGCCGCACATCCGCTTCAACCAGGCTTTGCGCGCGCCAAAGCGACGTGCCAAGGACAGATGATGAGCTGGAGCTCGTTGTCGTCGGCGACCCTGCGCAGGCCGCAGCTCGCCGGAGGTGCAGTCCATCGCCGGACGCTCACCTCTGAGGAAGACGACCTAGACGCAAGAAAGCCCCGGCCGTGGAGCCGGGGCTGTTCGTGTTCTGGGTGTCCGAGGGGGGACTTGAACCCCCACGCCCGTTAATAGGGCACTAGCACCTCAAGCTAGCGCGTCTGCCATTCCGCCACTCGGACATGCGCACAGCGGCATGCTTGCCTGCGCTGGGCTAGGTTAGCCGACGCGGTGTGCGCTTCCCAAACCGGGTGGTCAGCGGGTGAGGACCTTGCGCCGTCCCGGTCCGAAGGCCCTGTGGCGCCACCCGAGTGGTAGGAAGACCCGGTGGCCCCCAGTGATGACACGAGCACCGAGTCCAGGGCTGAGGCTGAGGTCGTCGAGCTCACCAGCCAGCTGATCCGCATCGACACCACCAACACCGGCGACCCGGCCACCGTGGTGGGCGAGGAGCAGGCCGCCCGCTGGGTGATCGCCCAGCTGGAGGAGGTCGGCTACGAGACCACCTACGTGGAGTCGGGCATGCCCGGCCGCGCCAACGTCTTCTGCCGGCTGCCCGGCGCCGACCCCGCCCGCGGCGCCCTGCTGATGCACGGCCACCTCGACGTCGTGCCGGCCGAGCCCGGCGAGTGGTCGGTGCACCCCTTCTCCGGCGCGGTCAAGGACGGCTACGTCTGGGGCCGGGGCGCGGTGGACATGAAGGACATGGTGGCCATGACGCTGGCCGTCGCCCGCCAGTTCAAGGCCGAGGGCGTCGTACCCCCGCGCGACGTCGTCTTCGCCTTCCTGGCCGACGAGGAGGCCGGCGGCAAGTGGGGCTCGCACTGGCTGGTGGAGCACCGCCCCGACCTGTTCGCCGGCGTCACCGAGGCCGTGGGCGAGGTGGGCGGCTTCTCCCTCACCGTGGCCCGCCCCGACGGTGCCGAGCGCCGCCTGTACCTGCTGGAGACCGCGGAGAAGGGCATCGCCTGGATGCGGCTGCGCGCCACCGCCACCCCCGGCCACGGCTCCTTCCTGCACTCCGACAACGCCGTCACCCGGCTGGCCGAGGCCGTGGCCAGGCTGGGCAACCACACCTTCCCGCTGGTGATGACCGACAGCGTCCGCGAGTTCCTCACCGCCACGGGGGAGGAGACCGGCCTGGACTTCGACCCCGACTCACCCGACCTGGACGGCACCCTGGCCAAGCTGGGCTCCATCGCCCGCATCGTCGGGGCCACCCTGCGCGACACCGCCAACCCCACCATGCTTCAGGCCGGCTACAAGGCCAACGTCATCCCGGCCACCGCCGAGGCCGTGGTGGACTGCCGCGTCCTGCCTGGCCGCCGCGCCGCCTTCGAGGCCGAGGTGGACGCCCTGCTCGGGCCGGACATCGAGCGCGAGTGGGTGACCGCGCTGGAGCCCTACGAGACCACCTTCGACGGCGAGCTGGTGGACGCCATGAACGCCGCTCTGCTCGCCCACGACCCGCACGCCCGACTGGTGCCCTACATGCTCTCCGGCGGCACCGACGCCAAGGCCTTCGACAAGCTGGGCATCCGCTGCTTCGGCTTCGCCCCGCTGCAGCTGCCCCCCGAGCTGGACTTCGCCGCGCTGTTCCACGGCATCGACGAGCGGGTTCCGGTGTCTGCCCTAAAGTTCGGCACCCGCGTGCTCGACCAGTTCCTCCGCACCTGCTGACCATCCCCACCTGCTGAGCCACCCCCTTGAGGAGTCCGATGGATGTCGCCGGCAAGACCGTCCTGATCACCGGCGGGGCCTCCGGCTTCGGCGCCACCGCCGCCCGCCGGCTGGTGGCCCAGGGCGCGCAGGTGGCCCTGGTCGACCGCAGCGCCGACGCCGTCACCGCCCTGGCTGACGAGCTCGGCGGCCTGGCCGTCGTCGGCGACGTCAGCGACCCGGACACCGCCACCCGGATGGTGGCCGAGACCGAGGAGCGCTTCGGCCGCCTCGACGTGGCGTTCCTCAACGCCGGGGTGATCGGCGGCCAGTCCGCCTCCGACGACACCTTCGACCTGGCCCGCTACCGGGCGGTGGTCGGGGTGAACCTGGACGCCGTGGTCTTCGGCACCTGCGCCGTGGTGCCCGCGCTGCGCCGCGCCGGCGGGGGACAGGTGGTGGCCACCGCCTCGCTGGCCGGCCTGGTGGCCATCCCGGGCGACCCGGTGTACACGCTCACCAAGCACGCGGTGGTGGGCTACGTCCGCTCGGTGGGTGCGCAGCTGGCGGGGGAGGGCATCGCCGTCAACGCGATCTGCCCGGGTTTCGCCGACACCCCGCTCATCGCCGGGCAGCGCTCCGCCTTCACCGACGCCGGGTTCCCGCTGCTCACCGCCGACGACGTGGTGGACACCGTCGAGGCGGTGCTGGCCAGCGGGGAGAGCGCGCAGTGTTGGTACATCCAGCCCGGGCGCACCAGCGAGCCGTTCCGCTTCCGCAACGTGCCCGGCCCGCGCGCCGGCGCCACCACCGCCGCCCCGCCGGACGACGTCATGCGGTCAGCCCACGGAGACTGAGCTACTGGTTGATGATCTGCGGGTTGGGCCCAGCGCCCTTGCGCCGCAGCAGGCTGTTGGGCACCCGGTTGGCCAGCTCGCCCAGCGGCTCCACGGCCCGGTTGAGCACCAGCACCGACTGCTGCAGGTCCTTGAGCACGTCGCCCAGGTGCAGCAGCTGGTCCAGGGTGCCGCCGTCGGCGGTGAGCTTCTCCACGAAGCCGTCCTCGGCCAGCAGCCGGTCGGCCAGCCCCTGCTCGCGCAGCAGCAGCTCCAGCAGCCCGTTCTCGTGGGTGATGCGGTCGAGCGCGCCGTTCTCGGCCAGCAGCCGGTCCAGCGGACCGCCGGGGGACAGCAGCAGCTCCAGCGCACCGCCGGTCTGGGTGATGCGGTCGAGCGCGCCGCCCTCCACCAGCAGCCGGTCCAGCGGTCCACCCGGGGCCAGCACCCGCTCCAGCGCGCCCCCCTCGGCCAGCAGCCGGTCCATCGGCCCGCCGCGGCTGGCGAAGCGCTCCAGCACGCCCTCCTCGACGATCCGCTCCAGCGGCCCGCCCGGGGCGATGGCCTTGCCCAGCGGACGGTCTTCCTCCAGCGCCTCCGCCAGCTTGGTCAGCGCGCTCAGCGGACCCTGGGGGTCCTGCAGCACCCGCGCCAGCTGCTCGGCCACCCCGCCCGCGCCGAACACCGCGGTCACCTGGTCGGCGTAGCCACCCTTGCGGCGCAGCGGTCCCTCGGCGGCGGCCAGCTGGCCGAGGCCGAGCGTCACCTGGGTGGCGGCGACGGTGACACGAACAGGCAGCGTGACGAGGCCGAGGAGGTTCATGAGGGCACCCTAGACCGGAAAGCTCACACTCGAGCGGCGCTGCCCACAGCCTGCTCGATGCTGGTGAAGCCCTCGCGCCGCAGGATTCGCGCCAGGCCCTTGTGGATGCGGCGGGCGTAGAACGGCCCGCCGTAGACGAAGCCGCTGTAGCCCTGCACCAGGCTGGCGCCGGCGGCGATGCGCTCCCAGGCGTCCTCGGCGGTCTCGATGCCGCCGACGGAGATGAGCACCAGCTCCTGGCCCACCCGGCCGTGCAGCCGCCGGAGCACCTCCACCGACCGCGCGGCCACCGGGGCGCCGGAGATCCCGCCCGCGCCGATCGCCTCCACGGTGGTGGCCGGCGTGCGCAGCCCGGCGCGGGAGACGGTGGTGTTGGTAGCCACGATGCCGGCCACGCCCAGCTCCACGGCCAGGTCGGCGATCGCGTCCACGTCGGCGTCGGAGAGGTCCGGCGCGATCTTCACCAGCACGGGGATGGACACGGTGTCCTGCACGGCGCGCAGCAGCGGCCGAAGCGACTCCACCGCCTGCAGGTCGCGCAGCCCCGGGGTGTTGGGGGAGCTGACGTTGACCACCAGGTAGTCGGCCAGCGGCGCGAGCAGCCGGGCGCTCTGCACGTAGTCGTCGGCAGCCTCGGCGGCGGGGACCACCTTGGTCTTGCCGATGTTCACCCCGACGGGCAGGTGGGTGCGGCGGCGGCGCAGCGCGTCAGCCGCAGCGCCCGCGCCGTGGTTGTTGAAGCCCATCCGGTTGACCACCGCACGGTCGTCGACCAGCCGGAACATGCGCGGCTTGGGGTTGCCCGGCTGCGCGTGGGCGGTGACGGTGCCCACCTCCACGCTCCCGAATCCCAGTGCTTCCCAGGCGTCCACCCCGGTGGCGTCCTTGTCGAAGCCGGCGGCCAGGCCGAGCGGCGCAGGGAAGTCGATGCCCAGGACGGTGCTGCGCAGCGCGGGGTCGCGCACCGTGAACACCCGGGCCAGCAGCCACCGCAGCGGCGGAAGGGCAGTGACCAGGCGGAGCAGGCCGAAGGCCAGGGTGTGGGCCTTCTCGGGGTCCAGCCGACGCAGCAGCAGGCTGAACAGCAGGCGGTACACGGTTCTCCTCGGGTGGTCAGTGCGGCGCCGAGCGCGGTGGTGGGAACGAGTGGCGCAAGGCAGAGGCTAGGTGCTGGGCGCCGGCAGCTGCTGGCCGGTCTTGCGTCGACGCAGGATCACCCGGCGGCTGCCGTCGGAGTACAGCCGCACGCGGGAGAGCTCCCAGCCGCCGAACTCCGCCTGGATGGACAGCTGCATGGTGGCCGTGACCCGGGAGACGCCCGGGGGCAGGCGCAGCGGGTGGTACTCGTACTCGATCACCGGGTGCCTCCTCCGGGGACGACTCGCTGCAGACCACCACCTGAGGCGGAGGCGACGAGCACCGCGCCGCTCGCGGAGTCCACCGCAACAGTCTCAGGCTGGGCCACGGTGTCAAGCCGGTACCGCTCCACGGGCTCGCCGCCGCCCATCGCGTAGCCCACCACCTGGTTGCGGCCGGTGACCGTGACCCACGCGAGGTCGGTGGTGGGGTCGTAGGCCACGGCGTAGGGCTGGTTGGCGACCGGGAAGCGCTGCCGCATCAGCAGCGGGTCGGCGGTGAACACCATCAGCTGGCCCAGCTCCACGTCCACCACCAGCATTCGCCCGTAGCGGTCGGTGGTGCCGTTCACCGCACCCTGCCCGGCGCGCAGGCTGGTGCCGAGGTCGCCGTCGTCGAGGTTCACCTGGGTCACCGAGGTCTGCTTGCGGTCCAGCGCCACCAGCGTGCCGTCCGCGTAGCTCAGCGCCGCGACGTCGGCCAGGCCGGCGATGGTCTTGGTGACGGTGTCGTCGGCGCCGAGCACCAGCACCTCGCCCTCGGCGGTGCCCACCACGGTGGTCTGGTCGTCGATCTGCAGCGCGGCCTGCGGGGTGCCGGGCAGGGTCACCGTCGTCACGTCACCGCTGCGCTGGTCCACCCGCAGCAGGGCGCCGGGCACGGAGACCAGGAAGGGCCCGCCGGGCTTGCTCAACGACACCTGGGCGGCGCGGGCCGGCAGGGCGACGGTGCGGGCGACGCCGGCGGGGTTCTCCGAGCTGCGCAGCAGCAGCCGGTCGGGGCCCTCCACCTGCACGGCCAGCACGTGGGTGCTGGGGTCGACGGCCATCCCCCGCGCGGGGGCGCCGAGCACGGTGACGGTGCCGGCGGGAGACGCGGTGGGTGCCGTGGTGGCGGGCACGGCCGGTTCGCGCACGTTCTCCGGGGTGCTGCTGTCGCTGGAGCAGCCGGTGGCCAGCAGGGCCACCGCCGTGAGCAGGGCAGCGGCGCCCGCCGCAGCCCGTCGTGAGCCGACCATTACAGAACTCCCATGCTTGACGACGCGGTGTGTCCGCCCTGTCAGTGTGCCCTCGGCGTGGGTGCCCAGTGCCCTCGGCCTGGGTGCCCCGTCCCCTCAGCCGGAGCTGACGTCGTCCAGGGCTGCGCGGATGGCGGTAGGCAGGATCACGTCGCGCTCGGCGAGCACGCCGGTGAGCTGAGCGGCGGTGCGGGCGCCCACGATGGCGCTGGCCACGCCCGGCTGCTCGCGCACCCAGGCCAGCGCCACCGCCAGCGGTGAGACGCCCAGCCCCTCGGCCGCAGTGACCACCGCCTCCACCACCAGGGCAGCGTCCTCCCCGCGGTGCGCAGCCAGCCCGGCGGCCAGGTGCGCGCTCGCGCCCCGCGAGTCGGCGGGCACCCCGGTGCGGTACTTGCCGGTGAGCACCCCGCGGGCCAGCGGCACCGCGGCCAGCAGTCCCAGCCCGTGGTGACGGGCGGCGGGCAGCAGCTCGCGCTCCGGCGTGCGGTCCAGCAGCGAGTACTCCGTCTGCACCGCCACCACCCCGCTGCGCTGGCCCTGCGACGCGGCGGTGGCCAGCTGCCAGCCCGCGTGGTCGCGCAGCCCGGCGTACCGGGTGCGACCGGTGCTCACCGCGTGCGCGAGGGTGTCCACCACCTCCGACACCGGCGTGTGCGGGTCCCAGCTGCTCACCTGCCACAGGTCCAGGTGGTCGGTGCCCAGCTCGCTCAGCGTCTCGTCCAGCTGGCTCAGCAGCGCCCGTCGAGAGCAGTCCACCAGGCCCCCGGGGTGCAGCCCGGAGGCGGCGCTGAGCACCACCGCCGAGCGGGGCACCAGGTCGCCGATCAGCTCACCGACCACCCGTTGGGCCGCGCCGCCGGCGTAGGCGGGGGAGACGTCGACCAGCGTGCCGCCGGCGTCCACGAAGGCCACCAGCTGTGCGGCGGCCTCGTCGGAGCTGGTGTCCCGGCCCCACGTCAGGGTGCCCAGGCCGGTCTGGGACACCCGCAGTCCACTGGCTCCTACTGATGTCTGCTCCACAGCACAGGAACCCTAGGCCGCACCGGCACCGTTGCCGGCCAGGCTCGCCGCCCCCTGCACTACCTACCGGTAACCTGCCGCACCATGCGACTGGGACTGAACATGGGCTACTGGGGCGCGGGCAACGACGCGTCCAACCTCAAGCTGGCGATCGAGGCGGAGCGGCTGGGCTTCTCCGTGGTGTGGGCGGCCGAGGCCTACGGGTCCGACGCCCCCACGGTGCTGTCCTGGGTGGCGGCGCAGACCTCCACCATCGACATCGGCAGCGCCGTCATGCAGATCCCCGCGCGCACCCCCGCCATGACGGCGATGACCGCGGCCACCCTGGACACCCTCTCCGGCGGCCGCTTCCGCCTGGGCCTGGGCGTCTCCGGCCCGCAGGTCTCCGAGGGCTGGCACGGAGTGCGCTTCGGCAAGCCGCTGGGCCGAACCCGCGAGTACGTGGAGGTGGTGCGCCAGGCACTGTCCGGCGAGCGCGTGCGCCACGACGGCGAGCACTACCAGCTGCCGCTGCCCGACGGCCCGGGCAAGGCCCTGCAGCTCACCGTGCACGGCGCCCGCAAGGACCTGCCCGTGTACCTGGCCTCCGTCGGGCCCCGCAACCTGGAGCTGACCGGCGAGATCGCCGACGGCTGGCTGGGCATCTTCTGCTCGCCCAAGCACCTGCCCAAGCACCTCGCGCACATCCAGGCCGGCCGCACCAAGGCGGGCAAGACCGGGCTGGAGGGCTTCGACGTCGCCCCGTCCATGCCCATCGTCCCGGGCGCCGACTGGCGCAGGTGCGCCGACTTCACCCGCCCGTACACCGCGCTGTACGTCGGGGGCATGGGCAGCCGGGAGAAGAACTTCTACAACGCCCTGGCCGTGTCCATGGGCTACGCCGACGCCGCCAAGCAGGTGCAGGACGCCTACCTGGACCGGCGCTACGACGAGGCCATGGCGGCGCTGCCGCTGGAGCTGCTCGACGAGATCGCACTGCTGGGCACCAAGGAGCGCATCGCGGAGCGGTTGACGGCGCTGGCCGAGGCCGGGGTCACCACCGTGAACCTCGCGTGCCCGCCCGGCGAGGACGGCTTCGCCGCGCTGCGCACCGCCGCCGAGGCGCTGGAGCTGGCAGGCCTCGGCGAATGATTCTGGACATGACCTGGCTCCAGGCGATGGTCCTGGGGCTGGTGCAGGGGCTCACCGAGTTCCTGCCCATCTCCTCCTCGGCGCACCTGCGCATCGTCTCCGGGGTCTTCTTCGGCCACGACACCGGCGCGTCCTTCACGGCGGTGACGCAGCTGGGCACCGAGGCCGCGGTGCTGCTGTACTTCGCCCGCGACATCGGCCGGCTCGTCGTCGCCTGGTTCCGCGGTTTCCGGGAGCCGGCCGTCCGCAAGACGCTGGACTACCGGATGGCCTGGTACGTCATCGTCGGCACCATCCCGGTGGGCATCCTGGGCCTGCTGTTCAAGGACCAGGTCCGCTCCGGGGCGCGCAACCTCTACCTCATCGCCACCATGCTCATCGTGTTCGGCCTGGTGATGGCGGCGGCGGAGTACTTCGGCTCCAAGCGGCGCACCGTCAAGGAGCTCACGCTGCGCGACGGCATCGTGATGGGCTCGGCGCAGGCGCTGGCGCTCATCCCCGGCGTGTCGCGCTCCGGCGGCACCATCAGCGCGGGGCTGTTCCTGGGCCTCACCCGCGAGGCGGCGGCCCGGTACTCGTTCCTGCTCGCCATCCCCGCGGTGGTCGCGTCCGGGCTGTTCAGCCTGCCCGACGCCTTCGAGCCGGCCGAGGAGGGCCTGCTGCAGGCCAGCGGGCCACAGCTGCTGGTGGCCACCCTGGTCGCCTTCGCCGTCGGCTACGCCTCCATCGCCTGGCTGCTGCGCTACGTGGCCAACCACACCATCTACCTGTTCGTGGGCTACCGCATCGCCCTGGGCGTGCTGGTGCTGGTGCTGCTGACCACCACCGGGCTGCAGGCCACCTGAGCACGGAAAGCTGTCCGCTCAGGGTGAACTGGTGCACTGCCTGCTCACCGGCGGGGCGGCCGGGTCCTAGGGTGGTCGCATGACGGTCATCCTGCTGCGCCACGGCCGCTCCACCGCGAACACCGCCGGGGTGCTCGCCGGGCGCAGCGAGGGCGTGGCGCTGGACGAGAAGGGCACCGCGCAGGCCGAGGCCCTGGTGCAGCGGCTCGCCGAGCTGCCCATCACCGCCATCGTCACCTCCCCGCTGCTGCGCTGCCAGCAGACGGTGGCCCCGCTCGCCGCCGCCCGCGGCCTGCCCCCACGCTCCGAGGAGCGCCTGGCCGAGGTGGACTACGGCGAGTGGACCGGCCAGGAGCTGAAGAACCTGGTGTCCGAGCCGCTGTGGAAGGTGGTGCAGCAGCACCCCTCGGCGGCGGTGTTCCCCAACGGGGAGGGCCTGG
The DNA here is from genome assembly GCF_058133635.1 of Rhodococcus sp. Z6_132. Classification (NCBI taxonomy): domain Bacteria; kingdom Bacillati; phylum Actinomycetota; class Actinomycetes; order Mycobacteriales; family Nocardiaceae; genus Rhodococcus; species Rhodococcus sp. Z6_132. The sequence continues at coordinate 1,033,822 of NZ_JBYUNP010000002.1, read as the reverse complement.
CGCAGGTGCAGGCTCGAGCGGTGGCCGCGGTCCGTGAGCACGACGCCGCGCTGGCCGCCGAGCACGGCGCTGACGTGCTGTGGGTGGCGTGCACCCACGGTGACGTCATCAAGTCGGTGCTGGCGGACGCGCTGGGCACGCACCTGGACTCCTTCCAGCGCATCGTCGCCGACCCGTGCTCGGCGAGCGTCGTCCGCTACACCGACACGCGGCCGTTCGTGCTGCGCAGCAACGACACCGGGGGAGACTTGTCCAGCATCACCCCGCCCAAGAAGGCCGCCGATGGCGAGGCCGCGCCGGCTCCCGCCGACGCGGTGGTCGGCGGAGGCACGGGCGGGTGAGCGCCGTGCCCGCATGCCTGGAGCACCGGTCCCTGGTGTGCCGATCCAGAGTGATTCACCTAGTGTCGGAGTTGCCATGTCACGAGTAATCCACGTCTTCCGCAACCCAGACCGGTTCATTGTCGGCACTGTCGGTGAGCCCGGTGACCGCGCCTTCTACCTGCAGGCTGTGCAGGAGGGCCGGCTCATCAGCGTGCTCCTGGAGAAGCAGCAGGTGCAGGTGCTGGCGGAGCGCATCATCGCGCTGCTGGAGGAGGTGCACCGCCGCTTCGGCGCCGAGCTGCCCGACGACGACCCCATCGTGGAGGACCTCGAGCCGCTGGCGGTGCCGGTGGACGAGGAGTTCCGGGTGGGCACCATGGGCCTGGGCTGGGACGCCGACGCGAGCTGCGTGGTGGTGGAGCTGCTGGCCGTCACCGAGGGCGAGGTGGACGAGTCGGTGGTGCTCGACGACACCGACGAGGGTCCCGACTCCGTGCGGGTGTTCCTCTCCGCCGAGCAGGCCCGGGACTTCGCCGCGCGCGCCGAGCTGGTCATCAGCGCCGGGCGGCTGCCCTGCCCGCTGTGCAACGAGCCGCTGGACCCCGAGGGTCACGTGTGCGTGCGCACCAACGGGTACCGCCGCGGCGTGGGCATCGCGCCGTCGGCCGGCGAACCCAGCCAGGACTGATCACGACCGTGCAGGTGCACGACCCAGCCACGCTCGAGCTGCTGCGCGCCGGGAAGCTCGAGATCCTTGGGCGCATCGTGGAGGCGAGCAACGCCACGCTGCTGTGCTCGGTGGAGCTCGACGGCGTCACCGGCCACTGCGTGTACAAGCCGGTGCAGGGCGAGCGGCCCTTGTGGGACTTTCCGGACGGCACGCTGGCCGGCCGCGAGGTGGCCTCCTACCTGGTGTCGGCGGCCAGCGGCTGGGGGGTGGTGCCGCCGACGGTGCTGCGCGACGGACCGTTTGGCTCCGGGATGGTGCAGCTGTGGATCGACACGCCTGCGGCCAGCATCTCCGACGACGAGGACTCCGGTGCTGGGTCCGGCTTGGCCGCTGGTTCTGGATCGGCTGCGCACCGCGAGCACGTGGAGCAGGTGAGCGACCTGGTGGAGCTGTGCCCGCCCGGGGCGGTGCCGCAGGGGTGGATGCCCATCCTGCGGGCGCAGGACTACTCCGGGGAGATGGTGGTGCTCGCGCACGCCGATCACCCCGGGCTGCGCCGGATGGCCGTGCTGGACGTGGTGCTCAACAACGCCGACCGCAAGGGTGGGCACGTGCTCGCCGGGCTGGACGGCGGCGTGTACGGCGTGGACCACGGCATCTGCCTGCACAGCGAGCCCAAGCTGCGGACCGTGCTGTGGGGCTGGGCAGGGGAGCCCATCGGCGACGAGGCGGTGGAGATGCTGTCGAAGCTGGCCAGCCTGTTGGAGGGTGAGCTGGCCGACCAGCTGGACGAGCACCTGACCATCGCCGAGGTGCAGGCGCTGCGCACGCGGGTGCGCCGGTTGCTCGCCACGCGGGTGATGCCGGAGCCGTCCGGGATGCGTCCGGCGATTCCCTGGCCTGCGTTCTAGCGGCTTTCGCGGTTTCGCTGACGTTGTCGGGGGTTGTTCGTACTATTCGAACATGAGTTCGAACGGTGTAGCGGGGGACCTCACTGACGAGGTCGCCTCCTTGCTGGCTGAGCATGCCGCGGTGATGGCACGGTTGCAGCAGCTGCCGGTGGCCGGGCTGTCCGATGCTGGGGTGTTGGCGGTGGTGCGCGAGGTGGATCGGGTGCACCGGATGAAGCCCACCGTCGATCACCGCCTGATTGTGGAGATGGAGTGCCGCTCCTTGGCCACGGTGTTCTTGGCCCGGGGCACGGCGGGGTTGTTGTCGGAGGTGCTGCACCTGGACATGCAGGAAGCACGAGCCCGGGTGCGAGCCGCCTTGGTGCGGGGTCCGCGCACGTCGTTCACTGGTGAGGATCTCGGGCCGGCCCACCCTGCGTGCGCGGCTGCTGAAGCAGAGGGCGGGATCTCGCCGCGCCACGCCGAGATCGTCGCCAAGACGATGCACGACCTGCCCGCATCGCTGGACACCGAGACCATCGGCCTGGCCGAGCAAACGCTGGCTGCGCAAGCCTGCGCACTGCGGCCGTCGGAACTGGCCAAGGCCGCTGAGCGCCTGGTGGCCTACCTCGATCCCGACGGGCGGGAAACCTCCGAGGTGGATCGGGCCAGGCGGCGCGGGTTCACCATCGGCCGGCAGCGCCCGGACGGGATGAGCCGCATCAGCGGTGAGCTCGACCCGATGACCCGAGCCCTGGTGGACGCTGCGTTCTCCGCCGCCGCCCGGCCCGTCACCGAGGACGGCATGGCGGACCCGCGCAGTGCCGCCCAGCGCAACCATGACGCACTGGCCACGTTGTGTCGCAACGCTCTCGCCTCCGGTGCGCTGCCGAGCAACCGTGGTCTGCCAGCGACGGTCGTGGTCACCATGGGACTGGCGGACCTGGAACGCCGAGCGGGCACGGCCAGCACCGCCTCAGGCGGGACCGTGCCGGTGCGTGACGTGCTCCGAATGGCCGCTGATGCGAAGTGGCTGCCCTGTGTGCTCGACGCCCACGGTCAGGTGCTCCACCTCGGTCAGGGGCAACGCCTGGCCTCACCGGCGCAACGGTTGGCGCTGTACGCCCGCGACCGTGGCTGCACCCGGCCCGGCTGCGAGATGCCCGCCCAGTGGACCCAGGTCCACCACCTCGCCGAGTGGCAGCACGGCGGCCCCACCGACCTGCACAACCTCGCGCTCGTCTGCCCGTTCGACCACCGGCTCATCACCCACGAAGGCTTCACCGTCCGCATGGGCACCCACGGCCGCATCGAGTGGATCGCACCCAGACACGTTGACCCACAACAGGTTCCACGCACCAACCCGATTCACCATCCACCCGACCTCAGCGACGCCGACCCGCCGCCCCAGCCCTCGGGGACCAGCCGGCGGCCTGGCACGATCAGCGCATGACCGTGCTCGAGCTCTCGGACGAGTGGTGGAGCCGCGATGGTCCGTTGGCAGCGGACAACTTTGCTGCGGTGCTTCGCGAGATCGAGCGGGAGCTGAGTCCCGACCACCCGCTGGCGGGTCAGGTCGTGCGGGTGGAGGCACGCTTCGGGCCGTCCGACGACGTCATCGTCAGCCTGGTTGACGGCGGGTTCGCTCTGGTCCACCCGACGTGGTCGGGTCACGTCGAGCCGTCGCCGTGCCCAGACACGACCTACCTCGGGGACGCGGCAAAGGCCTCGCAGGCGATCGCGGAGTGGGAGCGGTGGTGGTGAGGTGAGCCTCGTCCCCAGTCGGGCCGGTGCAGCACGCTGCACCGGCCCGACCTCGGGAGAGCCCCGCTGATCAGTTGCGCCGCGCGTACCGGGCGAAGCGGGCGTCGATGTCGGCCTCGGTGAGCCCGAAGTCGGACAGCTGGTAGCGGTGCGACGGCGTGCGCGGTCCGCTGGTGCTCTCCGCGTGCATGTCCTGCTGCGCCTTCCGCGCCTCGTCGCTGAGGGTGATGCCGAAGTGGCGGTAGATGCCCTCCACCGTGCCCAGCGCGTCCCCGACGAAGTCCTCGTAGTAGACGTCGCAGAACTGCGCCGGATCGGCCTTGGCCCGTGCCTCGGTGAACGCGTCCAGCCCCCGTGCCCACAGGTCCACCTGGTCGCGCCCGATCAGCTCGTCGGTGAACTTGTCCGACCACCCCTGCGCCGCCTGGGCGCTGAGGCTGCACGAGGACGGGATCGCCGTCCGCGGGTCGCGGTGCGTCTGGACGATGAGCGCGTCCGGGTACACCTCCAGCAGCGCGTCCAAGGCGAACAGGTGGCTGGGGTTCTTCAGCACCCACCGCCGGTCGGTGTCGTTCAGCCCGATCAGCTGCAGGTTCTTGCGGTGCCGGGCATAGGCCGACGTCCAGCTCTGCTCCGCCAGCCACTGCGAGTACGTCGGGATGTGCGCCAGCGACTCGTAGGACACCGACTGCATCGACTGCCGCAGCAGCTGCCAGCACTCCTCCACCTCGCTGGCGGACATGTAGTGCACGCCCATGAACTCCGGCCGCTCCACGTGGTGCTGGCTGAACGCGGCCTCGATGCCCTGGAACACCGGGTTGTCGCCCCACGTCTGTCGCGGCGGCCGCGGCTGCGGGAACTCCGTCAGCCACATCTCCGGACCCTGGTGGGCGGGGTCGGCGGTGAGCAGCCGGTGCAGCGCCGTGGTGCCGGTGCGCGGCAGCCCGGTGACGAAGATGGGCCGCTCGATGGCCACGTCGGCGTGCTGCGGGTTCTTCTTCCAGGCGTCCTCGCTGAGCAGCCGGGCCACCAGCGCGCCGCGCAGGAACACCCGCGCGACCTTGGAGCCCAGCGGGGTGAGCTCCGCCTCGGTGATGTAGGAGTCCAGCAGGACCCGCAGCCCCTCCAGGTAGCCCTGGTCGCCGAAGTCGTCCAGCCCGGTCAACCGGGACGCCGAGGCGTGCAGGTCCTCGACGGTGCCGACGGTGGTGTGCGGTGCGGTCACGGGTGGAACTCCCCACAGTTGACGTCCAGTGTCTGTCCGGTGATGGCCCGGGCCATCGGCGACGCCAGGAACACCACGGCGTCGGCGATCTCGTCCGGCTCGGGCAGCTTGCGCAGGTCCATCGCCGCGGCGGTCTCGTCGTAGACCTGCTGCACCGGCACGCCGCGCTTGCCGGCCAGGTGGTCGAAGTACCACTTGAGGCTGTCGGCCCAGATCCAGCCGGGCGCCACGGTGTTCACCCGGATGCCGCGCGGACCCAGCTCGGTGGCCAGGCTCTGCGAGGCCGCCAGCAGCGCGGCCTTGGTGATCTTGTACGGCCCGTAGGGCGCCTGGGTGTGCCGGATGACCGAGGAGTTGATCATCACCACCGCGCCCTTGCTCTCCGCCAGGGCCGGCACGAACAGCTTGGTCAGCCGCAGCCCACCCAGCACGGTCACCTCGAACGCCGCGCGGATCGCCTCGAAGTCCACGTCGGCCAGCTTCTTCATCGGCGGCATGCCGAAGGCGTTGTTCACCAGCACGTCCACCCGCCCGAACTTCTCCAGCGACGCCTGCACCAACCCTGCGGCGGAGCTATCGTCGGTGATGTCGGTGCGCACGGTCAGCACCTCGCGGCCCAGCTCGCGGACCTCCTTGGCCACCTCGTCCAGGCGCGACTGCGTGCGCGCGGCCAGCACCAGGTCGGCACCGGCCGCCGCGCTCTGCAGGGCGATGGAGCGGCCGAGCCCGGGGCCGACGCCGGAGACCACCACCACCTTGTCGGCCAGCACCCCCGCGGTGCTCACTTGCGGTCCGCCCAGCGGTTGACGGTGAGCGCGAAGCTGGGCACGTCGTCGGTGGACATCGTCGCCTCGTAGGTGCGCACGTAGCCGGTGGAGCTGATCCGCCACTGGCCGTCCTCGCCCCGGACGTAGGTGTCGGTGTAGAACGCCGCGCCCTGCAGGATGAACTTGTACTTCGGCACGATCACCCGGTCCTGCAGGTACCAGGTGCCGGTGGCGGTGTCGCCGTCGACGTCGATCTCGGGGTGACCGACGTGGTGCTCGGTGATGCTGTTGCGGTCCAGGGACTTGCGCATGAACGCCAGGATCTGGTCGCGCCCGGTGAAGGTCAGCTTGTGCCCGTAGGCGGCGTCGGCGTCCGGGGTGAGCGTCGACTCCAGCAGGTCGAAGTCCTTGGTGTCGACGGCACGCAGGTAGCGGTACTTCAGGCGCTTGATCTCTTCCAGCGTTTCCAGGTCCATCCGCCGACACTAGAACTTATTCTAGTTTTGTGCCAGTGTTTCCAGCCATGACCTTCGACCCTCGCTCCGCCAGAGGGGGACACCCCCTGTGAGCAGCACCTACGAGCTGACCCACCTGCAGGCGCTGGAGGCCGAGGCGGTGCACATCTTCCGCGAGGTCGCCGCCGTCTTCGAGCGCCCCGGCCTGCTGTTCTCCGGCGGCAAGGACTCCGTCGTCATGCTGCACCTGGCCACCCGTGCGTTCTGGCCGGCGCCGGTGCCGTTCCCGGTGATGCACGTGGACACCGGGCACAACTTCGACGAGGTGCTGGAGTTCCGCGACCGCACCGTGGCCGACCTGGGCCTGCGCCTGGTGGTGGCCAGCGTGCAGGACGACATCGACGCCGGGCGCAGCGTGGAGGAGACCGGTCCGCGGGCCAGCCGCAACCGGCTGCAGATCGCCACCCTGCTCCGCGGCATCGCGGAGAACCGCTTCGACGCGGCCTTCGGCGGGGCGCGGCGGGACGAGGAGAAGGCCCGCGCCAAGGAGCGGGTGTTCAGCTTCCGCGACGAGTTCGGCCAGTGGGACCCGCGCAACCAGCGCCCCGAGCTGTGGAGCCTGTACAACGGCCGCCACCACCGCGGCGAGCACATCCGGGTGTTCCCGCTGTCCAACTGGACCGAGCTGGACATCTGGCAGTACATCCACGAGCAGCAGATCTCGCTGCCGTCGATCTACTTCGCCCACCGCCGCCCGGTGGTCGAGCGCGACGGGATGCTGCTCGCCGTCACCCGCCACCTCACGCTGCTGCCCGGCGAGCAGCCCTTCGAGGCTCAGGTGCGCTTCCGCACCGTCGGCGACGCCACCGGCACCGGCTGCGTGGAGTCCGACGCCACCACCACCGCGGCCGTGGTGGCCGAGGTGGCCGCCACTCGCGTCACCGAGCGCGGGGCCACCCGCGCCGACGACCGCATCTCCGAGGCCGGGATGGAAGACCGCAAGAAGGACGGGTACTTCTGATGCCGCAGCTGCTCCGCATCGCCACCGCAGGCAGCGTCGACGACGGCAAGTCGACGCTCATCGGGCGACTGCTCTACGACTCCAAGGCCATCTTCACCGACCAGCTCGAGGCGGTCGCCCAGACCAGCCGTGACCGCGGCTCGGCCACGCCGGACCTGGCGCTGCTCACCGACGGCCTGCGCGCCGAGCGGGAGCAGGGCATCACCATCGACGTGGCCTACCGCTACTTCGCCACGCCCCGGCGCAAGTTCATCATCGCCGACACCCCCGGGCACGTGCAGTACACCCGCAACATGGTCACCGGTGCCTCCACCGCCGACCTGGCGATGATCCTCATCGACGCTCGCAAGGGGGTGCTGGAGCAGACCCGCCGGCACGCCTTCCTCTCCACCCTGCTGGGCATCCCGCACCTGGTGCTGTGCGTCAACAAGATGGACCTGGTCGACTGGTCGCAGGAGCGCTTCGAGGAGATCCGCGAGGAGTTCCGCGTCTTCGCGATGAAGCTGGACGTGGCCGACCTGACGTTCATCCCCATGTCGGCGCTGCAGGGCGACAACATCGTCAACCGCTCCACCAGCATGGACTGGTACGAGGGCGCCTCGCTGCTGCACCACCTGGAGGAGGTGACGTCGTCGTCGGACCGCAACCTCATCGACGCACGCTTCCCGGTGCAGTACGTGATCCGGCCGCAGAACCTGGACGGCTCGAGCGGGGCAGCAACGGACGACCCCGAGCTGCACGACCACCGCAGCTACGCCGGCACCGTGGCCGGGGGAGTGTTCCGCCCCGGTGACGAGGTGACGGTGCTGCCGTCGGGCTTCAGCTCCACGGTGGACAAGATCTGGGGCCCGGGCGGGGTGCCGCTGGAGGAGGCGTTCACCCCGGCGGCGGTGACCATGCAGCTGACCGACGACATCGACATCTCCCGCGGCGACCTGATCTGCCGTCCCGCCAACCGTCCGCACGTGGGCCAGGACGTCGACGCGATGCTGTGCTGGCTGACCGAGACGGCCGCGCTCACCCCGGGGGCCAAGTACACGATCCTGCACACCACCAAGGCCACCAAGGCCGTGGTGCGCCAGCTCGACTACCGCCTCGACGTCAACACCCTGCACCGCGACGAGTCAGCAACAGCGTTGTCGCTCAACGAAATCGGACGAGTACGGCTGCGCACCCAGGCGCCGCTGCTCTTCGACGCCTACCGCCGCAACCGGGACACCGGCAGCTTCATCCTGATCGACGACGCCACCAACGCCACGGTGGCCGCGGGCATGATCACCGGCCCGTCGCTGCCGCAGGCGCAGGTGGTGTGGCACTCCGCCGCGGTGGAGCGCACCGACCGCAGCACCCGCGGGATGACCGTGTGGATCACCGGGCTGTCCGGCTCGGGCAAGTCCTCGGTGGCGGTGGAGCTGGAGCGCCGGCTGGTGGCGGCCGGCCACCCCGCCTACCTGCTGGACGGTGACAACCTGCGCCACGGCCTCAACGCCGACCTCGGGTTCTCCGACGCCGACCGCGCGGAGAACGTGCGCCGGGTGGGCGAGGTGGCCGTGCTGCTGGCCGACGCCGGCGTGGTGTCGGTGGTGTCGCTGATCAGCCCGTTCCGGGCCGACCGCGCCAAGGCCCGCGCCGCGCACGAGGCCGCGGGGCTGCCGTTCGTGGAGGTGTTCGTGGACACCCCGCTGGCCACCTGCGAGGAGCGTGACCCCAAGGGCATGTACGCCAAGGCTCGGGCGGGGGAGATCATCGGCTTCACCGGCATCGACTCGCCCTACGAGGCGCCGCAGTCACCCGACCTGCTGCTGCGCCCGGAGGACGGCGCGCCCGCGGACATGGCCGGCGCCATCCTCGACCTCGTGCTGGAGCAGCTGTGAACGACTCCCGACTGGCCGCGCAGATCGCCGAGGAGGCGGGTCAGCTGCTGCTGCAGGTCCGCGCCGAGGCCCCCGCTCACCTGACGCCCAAGCAGCTGGGCCAGCGCGGCGACAAGCTGGCCAACGAGATGCTGCTGCGCCGCCTGGCGCAGCTGCGGCCGGACGACGCGGTGCTGTCGGAGGAGTCGGCCGACAGCCCGCAGCGGCTGAGCAGCGACCGGGTGTGGATCATTGACCCGCTGGACGGCTCCCGGGAGTTCGGCCTGCCCGACCACGACGACTGGGCGGTGCACGTGGCGCTGTGGCAGCGCAGCGCCGGAACCGAGCGAGCCGGGATCACGGCTGCGGCCGTGGCACAGCCCGCGCTGGGTGCGGTGTACGCCGACGACGACGCGGTGCTGGCCGCCTCCGGCGCGGCCGGCTCGGGTCCGCGGATCCTGGTGAGCGCCAGCCGTCCCCCGGTGTTCGCGGCCGCGATGGCGCAGGCGGTGGGTGGCGAGCTGGTGACCATGGGCTCGGCCGGCGCCAAGGCGATGGCGGTGCTGCGTGGTGACGCCGAGGCCTACGTGCACGCCGGTGGGCAGTGGGAGTGGGACTCCGCGGCCCCGGTGGGCGTGGTGCTCGCCGCAGGGCTGCACGCCTCCCGCGTGGACGGATCGCCGCTGCGCTACAACGAGGCGCACCCGTACCTGCCGGACCTGCTGATCTGTCGGCCGGAGCTGGCGCAGCCGCTGCTGTCAGCGATCGCTGCGGCGAGCTAGCCGCCGGCTTCGGGGCTCGGGACCAGGGGCTCGGGCGATGAGTTCGGCGCCGTTCCACGGTCTGCACCAGTAGACCCCGGTGGAAGGACGGCTGTCATGAGCACCGTTGCGCGTCCCCTGGACAAGTGGTTCACCGCCACCCTGCAGCAGAGCCCGGGCAAGGGTGGGTGGACGTACGTGGTGATGCCCGACTCGGCGGGCTTCTTCGGCACCCGCGGGCTGGTGAAGGTGCGCGGCACCATGGACGAGCGGCCGTTCGAGAGCGCGTTCATGGCGCTCGGCGACGGCACGCACAAGCTGCCGGTGCGGGCGGAGCTGCGGCGGGCCATCGGCAAGAGCGCCGGGCAGGACGTGGCGGTGCACCTGTGCGAGCGCCTGTCCTGACTTGGTGGTACTTGCAGTACCCCCACCGCGCCGGCCCGCGTCTGCAACCGCTACCAAGCGGGCTGGCACCGCGAGTCGTCCGCCGTCCGAGCCGCGCGATGACCTCACACTGTCGATTGCACCGTTGCCGTACGGTCAGGCCAACGGGACCGCTCAGGTTCCCAATCTAGGGGTCATCCCATGTCTGACAAGTCGCCCCGCACCACCATGTCGAAGAAGTCCGGCAAGTCGCTGAAAGAGAAGCGCGCCGACAAGAAGACGAAGGCCGACAACGCAAACGCGGCCGTCGAGGTGACGGCCAATGTCAAGAAACGCTGACCGGCCCCCCACCACTGAGCTGCTCTCCCTGGGCGTCCTGTCGCACTCCCGCAAGCCCGACGAGCGACGTCTGCCCATCCATCCCGCACACCTCGCCCGGATCGACCCTGACCTGCGCGCACGCATCTACCTCGAGCACGGGTACGGCGAGCCCTTCGGCATCACCGACGACGAGCTGGCGCGCGACATCGCGGGAATGCGCTCGCGCGCCGAGCTGATCGCCAGCTCCGACGTGATCCTGCTGCCCAAGGTGCAGGCCGCCGACCTCGCGGAGATGCGCACCGGGCAGGTGATCTGGGGATGGCCGCACTGCGTGCAGGACACCGCGCTCACCGAGCAGGCCGTCGCGCAGCGGCTGACCCTCATCGCGTTCGAGGCGATGAATCACTGGACCAAGGACGGTGGGTTCAGCCTGCACGTGTTCCACAAGAACAACGAGCTGGCCGGGTACAGCTCCGTGCTGCACGCGATGCAGCTGGCAGGGCTGACCGGTGACTACGGTCGCCGGCTGCGGGCCACGGTGATCGGCTTCGGCGCCACGGCCCGCGGGGCGATCACCGCGCTCAGCGCGCACGGGGTGGACGACGTGCGGGTGATGACCAACCGGGAGGTGGCCGCGGTCGGCTCGCCGATCCACTCGGTGGACATCGTGCAGTTCGAGCACGACTCCACGGACCCGCACCGCAGCTACGCCAACACCGTGGACGGCCGGGTGCCGCTGGCGCCCTTCCTGGCCGAGAACGACATCGTGGTCAACTGCGTCCTGCAGGACACCGCGGCGCCGTTGACCTTCCTGCTCGAGGAGGACCTCGCGGCGTTCGCGCCCGGCAGCCTGGTGGTGGACGTCTCCTGCGACGAGGGGATGGGCTTCAGCTGGGCTCGGCCGACGTCGTTCGCCGAGCCGACGTTCCTGGTGGGCGACCACGTGCAGTACTACGCGGTGGACCACAGCCCGTCGTACCTGTGGCACTCCGCGACGTGGGAGATCAGCCTGGCGCTGCTGCCGCACCTGCGCACGGTGCTCAGCGGGCAGGAGTCCTGGGACACCGAGCAGACCATCAGCCGGGCGATCGAGATCCGCGACGGGGTGATCCAGAACCCGGCGATCCTGGCGTTCCAGCACCGCGACGCGGAGTTCCCGCACGCCGTGGTGCAGCCGGTCTGCGTCTAGCCGGACCGCTTGGGGGTACTTGCAGTACCCCCACCGCGGCGCACGGTGGTACTTGCAGACGCCCCAACAGAGAACGGCCGGCACCCCGCGAAGGGTGCCGGCCGCTTCCGCGTCAGCGTGCGGAGGTGCTCAGCCCGCCAGCGCCAGCGCGTGGCTGGCCACCGCAGCCGTCGCCACGGGCTCGACGGTGAGCTCGCCGTCCACCACGTCCACCCGCACCGCGCCACCGGCGGTCACCGCGTCGTCCACCAGCAGGTCGGCGATGCGGTCGTCGACCTCGCGCTGGATGGTCCGCCGCAGCGGGCGGGCACCGAACTCCGGCTCGTGGCCGTGCTCGGCGATCCAGTCCACCGCCGCCGGGGTGAGCTCCAGGCCGATGTCCAGCCCGGCCAGCCGGCTGCGGGTGGCGCCCAGCAGCAGGTCGGTGATCTGGCGCAGCTGCTCCAGCTCCAGCTTGGCGAACACCACGATCTCGTCGATGCGGTTGAGGAACTCCGGGCGGAAGCTCTCCCGCAGCCGGCCCATCAGCCGCTCGCGCACCTTGGTGCCCTCCCGCTGCTGAGCCTCGGTGGCAAAGCCGATGCCACCGGAGCGGCTGGAGATGATGTCCGAGCCGAGGTTGCTGGTCATGATCAGCACGGTGTTCTTGAAGTCCACAGTCCGGCCCTGCCCGTCGGTCAGGCGCCCGTCGTCGAGCACCTGCAGCAGGATGTTGAACACGTCCGGGTGCGCCTTCTCCACCTCGTCCAGCAGCACCACCGAGTACGGGCGACGCCGCACGGCCTCGGTCAGCTGCCCGGCCTCGTCGTAGCCGACGTAACCGGGAGGCGACCCGACCAGGCGGCTGACGTTGTGCCGCTCGCCGAACTCGCTCATGTCCAGCCGGATCATGCTGTCCTCGTCGCCGAACAGCGACGTGGCCAGTGCCTTGGCCAGCTCGGTCTTGCCCACGCCGGTGGGGCCCAGGAACAGGAAGCTGCCCACCGGGCGGTTGCCGTCGCCCATGCCGGTCCGGCTGCGCCGCACCGCCCTGGCGATGGCGTGCACCGCGTCGTCCTGGCCGATCACCCGCTGGTGCAGCTCGTCCTCCAGCCGGCGCAGCCGCTCCTTGTCGTGCGCGCTCACCTGGTTCACCGGGATGCCGGTGGCACGGGCGAGGACGTCGGCGATCTCGTCGGCGCCCACCTCGTGGGAGGGCTCCTCGGCCGAGGCGCCGGCGATCGTCACCTCCAGCGCGGCGATCTCGTCGCGCAGGGCGGAGGCGCGCTCGTAGTCCTCGGTGGCCACCGAGCGGTCCTTCTCCTGGGTCAGCCGCGCCAGCTTCTGCTCCAGCTCGGCCACCGGGCTGTTGCTGCGCCGCAGCCGCAGCCGCGCACCGGCCTGGTCGATCAGGTCGATCGCCTTGTCCGGCAAATGGCGGTCGGGCAGGTACCGGTCGGAGAGCTCCACCGCGGCCACGACGGCCTCGTCGGTGTAGCGCACCTCGTGGTGCTCCTCGTAGCGACCCTGCAGCCCCCGCAGGATGGTGATGGCGTCGGCCACGCTGGGCTCGTCCACCTTGACCGGCTGGAAGCGGCGCTCCAGCGCGGGGTCCTTCTCGATGCGCCGGTACTCGCTCAGGGTGGTGGCACCCACCAGGTGCAGCTCACCCCGAGCCAGCCGCGGCTTGAGGATGTTGCCGGCGTCCACCGCGCCGTCCGCGCCACCGGCGCCGACCACGGTGTGCACCTCGTCGATGAAGACGATGACCTCGTCGCGGTGGGCGACGATCTCGTCGATCACCTTCTTCATCCGCTCCTCGAAGTCGCCCCGGTAGCGGGTGCCGGCGAGCATGCCGGAGATCTCCAGCGCCACCACGCGCTTGCCGTGCAGCAGCGGCGGGACGTCGCCGTCGACGATGCGCTGCGCGAGGCCCTCCACGATGGCGGTCTTGCCCACGCCCGCCTCACCGATGAGGACCGGGTTGTTCTTGGTGCGCCGGGACAGCACCTCGATGGTCTGCTCGATCTCCTCGGCGCGGCCGATCACCGGGTCCAGCTCGCCGGCGCGGGCCTGGGCGGTGAGGTCCAGCCCGTACTCGTCCAGCGTGGGCGTCTCGCTCTGCTCCTCGCCGGAGGCGTCGTGGTCGGTCTCCCCAGCCGCCACCTGCAGGGTCTGCGGGTTGGCGCCGCGGGCGGCCAGCAGCCGGCCGGCGGTGTTGGCCGGGTTGGCGGACAGGGCCAGCAGCACGTGCACCGGGTCGACGTAGGTGGAGCCCAGCGCGCGGGCGATCTGGTGGGCGGCCAGCAGCACGCGCTGGCTGGCCGGCCCCAGCGACGGCAGCGCGGCCGCGGGGCCGGTCATGCCCTGGCGGGCCGGCAGCTGTGCCTCGACGTCGTTGCGCAGCTCCTCGACGTCCACGCCCACCCGGCGCAGCAGGGAGCTGGTGGGCTCCTGGCCGCTCAGCGCCCACAGCAGGTGCAGCGAGTCGACCTCGGGGTGGCCCTGCTCGACGGCGTGCTTGGCCGCGGCCTCGACCATTTGGTGCGACTGCTGGTTGAGCACCCGCGTGAGGTCGACCCGGCGGTTCGCGCCGAGCTCGCCCCCGAAACCTGAGCCGAAGAAGTCGTCAAAACCTGGCATGAAGTTCCTCTCTCACCACGGAGTGTCGGACACCCGGCTCCGCTTACTTGAGTCTTGCACTGTCAACTAACGTAGCAATCCCCAGCGCAATTCCCGCGCGACCCCGGCAGGCGCCAGCCGGCACCGCGTCAGCAGGGGGATAGTGGCCTGACCAGCCCGAACCGGGGGGAGCGGACCCTGACGCAGCAGCACGGTGTGGACGAGCCGGGCCTGGCGATGGGCACGGCGGGCGGACGCTGGCTGCTGCTGGCCGCGATCGGCGGCTCCGGCATGGCCCTGCTGGACTCCACCGTGGTGAACGTCGCGCTGCCCCGGATCGGTACCGCGCTCGACGCCGGCTTCGGCGGCCTGCAGTGGACCCTGAACGGCTACACGCTGATGCTCGCCTCGCTCATCCTGCTGGGCGGTGCGCTCGGGGACCGCTACGGCCGGCGCCGGGTGTTCCTGGTGGGGGTGGCCTGGTTCGCGGTGGCCTCGCTGTTGTGCGGCCTCGCGCTGAACGTGGAGATGCTGGTGGCCGCTCGGGCCCTGCAGGGCATCGGCGGGGCGCTGCTCACCCCCGGCAGCCTGTCGCTGATCTCGGCCAGCTTCCGGGCGTCCGACCGCGGCGCGGCGGTGGGGGCGTGGTCGGGCCTGGGCGGGGTGGCCGCGGCCGTCGGGCCGCTGGTCGGCGGCTGGCTGGTGGAGCAGGTGAGCTGGCGAGCGGTGTTCCTGGTCAACCTCCCGCTGGCCGCGCTGGTGCTGTGGGTGGGGGTGCGCCACGTGCCGGAGAGCCGCGACCCGCAGGCGCCCGGCCGGCTCGACCTCACCGGGGCGATGCTCACCGTGGTCGGCCTCGCCGCGCTCACCTACGGGCTGATCGCCGTGCAGTGGGTCCCGGTGGGGGTGGGCCTGGTGGCGCTCGCGGCCTTCGGGGTGGTGGAGCGGCGCAGCCGGCACCCGCTGGTGCCGCTGGAGCTGTTCGCCTCGCGGCTGTTCACCGCGGCCAACCTGGTGACGCTGGCGGTCTACGCGGCGCTGGGCGGGGTGTTCTTCCTGCTGGTGCTGCAGCTGCAGGTGGTGGCGGGCTTCTCCCCGGTGGCGGCGGGGCTGGCGCTGCTGCCGGTCACCGCGCTGATGCTGGTGCTCTCCGCGCACTCGGGGGCGCTGGCCCAGCGGATCGGCCCGCGGCTGCAGATGACGGTGGGCCCGCTGGTGGCCGCGGCCGGGCTGCTGCTCACCCTGCGCATCGGGCCGGGCTCGTCCTACCTGCGCGACGTGCTGCCCGCAGTGACGGTGTTCGGGCTGGGCCTGGCGTGCCTGGTGGCCCCGCTCACCGCCGCCGTGCTGGCCGCGGCACCGGCACACCTGGCCGGCACCGCGTCCGGGGTGAACAACGCGGTGGCCCGCACCGCCGGACTGCTGGCCGTGGCGGCGCTGCCCGCACTGGTGGGCCTCGGGGGAGCGGACTACCTGCAGCCGGCGGTGTTCGACCCCGGCTTCGACGCCGCGATGCTCATCTGCGCGGGCCTGCTCGGGGCCGGTGCCGTGGTGGCGCTGGTGCTGGTGCACGGCCGTCCCGAGCTGCGCCAGCCCAGCCCCGCCGTGCTGGCGGTGGACCGGAACCTGCAGTGCGGCGTGGACGGCCCGCCGGTGTGTCCCCGCGCGCCGCAGCAGAGCGAGTAGCCGCGGTCGCTCGTCTGCTAGCCTCCCAACCAAGCACTTGCTAGGTAGATCGAGCAGAGGTAGGGACGCACGTGGCTGACAAACGGATGACCGAGCAGGAGGTCGTCGCCGAGCTGTCCTCGGGGATGACCATCGGGATCGGCGGATGGGGGTCGCGGCGCAAGCCGATGTCCCTGGTCCGGGCGATTCTCAACTCCGACCTGACCGACCTGACCATCGTGACCTACGGCGGTCCGGACGCCGGCCTGCTGTGCGCGGCCGGCAAGGTCCGCCGCCTGGTCTACGGCTTCGTCTCGCTGGACTCCATCGCGCTCGACCCGCACTTCCGGGCGGCGCGCCAGGCCGGCAGCATCGAGGTCACCGAGTACGACGAGGGCATGCTCCAGTGGGGCCTGTACGCCGCGGCCATTCGCGTGCCGTTCCTGCCCACCCGGGCCGGCCTGGGCTCCGACGTCATGCGCGTCAACCCCCAGCTCAAGACGGTCTCCGACCCCTACGGCAGCGGCGAGGACCTGGTGGCCGTCCCGGCGCTGCACCTCGACGCCGCGCTGGTGCACATGAACCGCGCCGACATGCAGGGCAACGCCCAGTTCCTCGGCCCGGACCCGTACTTCGACGACCTGTACTGCATGGCCGCCGAGCGGGCCTACGTCTCCTGCGAGAAGGTCGTGCCCACCGAGGAGCTCTCCGCCACGGCGCACCCGGCCACCCAGCGCATCTCCCGGATGATGGTCCGCGGAGTGGTGGAGGCCCCCAACGGCGCCCACTTCACCTCCTGCGTGCCCGACTACGGCCGCGACGAGAAGTTCCAGAAGGCCTACGCCACCGCCGCCGCCGACCCCACCGCCTGGGCCGAGTTCAGCGAGCGCTACCTCTCCGGCTCCGAGGCCGACTACCAGGCCGCAGTGGCCGCCAGCAGCACGGAGGTTTCGGCATGAGCGAGGCGACCCAGACCGGCGCGACCCAGACCGACGTGAGCAGGGCCGAGGTGTGCGTCATCGCCTGCGCCGAGGCCTTCCGCGACAACGGTGAGATCCTGGCCAGCGCGTTCGGCACCATCCCCGCCATCGGCGTGCGCCTGGCGCGGCACACCTTCTCCCCGGACCTGCTGCTCACCGACGGCGAGGCCGCCGTGGTCAAGGGCACCTGGGCCATCGGTGCCGCCGCGCCCGAGGACGTCGAGTCCTGGATCCCCTTCCGCACAATCTTCGACGTGGTGTGGAGCGGCAAGCGGCACGTGATGATGATCCCGAGCCAGATCGACTCCTACGGCAACACCAACATCTCGGCCATCGGCGACCACGCCAAGCCCAAGGTGCAGCTGCTCGGCGCCCGTGGCGCCCCGGGCAACAGCGTCTACCACCCCACCAGCTACTGGGTGCCCAAGCACAGCACCCGCATCTTCACCCCCACGGTGGACATGGTGTGCGGCGTCGGCAACGACAACGCGCAGAAGGCGGGCCCCGCGGCCGCGAAGTTCCACGACCTGCGCACCGTGGTCACCAACCTCGCCGTCCTGGACTACGACAAGCCCACCGGCCAGCTGCGGCTGAAGTCGCTGCACCCGGGAGTCACCGTGGAGGAGGTCCAGGAGGCCACCGGCTTCGACCTGGTGGTCCCCGCGGACGTGCCCTTCACCCGGCTGCCCACCGACGCCGAGCTGCAGCTGATCCGCGAGGTCATCGACCCCCGCAGCCTGCGCGACCGCGAGGTCAAGCCGGAGGTCAAGCAGTGAGCCTGCACCCCGCGCTGAGCACCCGGGTCACCGAGCTCTTCGGCGTCAAGTACCCGGTCGTGCAGACCGGCATGGGCTGGGTCTCCAACGCCGGGCTCACCGCCGCCACCGCCAACGCCGGCGGCCTGGGCATCATCGCCGGCGGCGCGATGAGCTACGAGGAGCTGTCGGACAACATCACCAAGGTCCAGGCCCTCACCGAGAACCCCTTCGGCGTGAACCTGCGGGCCGACTCCGCCGACATCGCCAAGCGGATCGACCTGGTCATCCGCGCCGGCGTCAAGGTGGCCTCCTTCGCCCTGGCCCCCAAGCAGGACCTCATCGGCCGGCTCAAGGACGCCGGCGTGGTGGTCATGCCCTCAATCGGCGCCCGCCGGCACGCGGAGAAGGTCGCCGCCTGGGGTGCCGACGCGGTGCTCGTGCAGGGCGGGGAGGGCGGCGGCCACACCGGCAACGTCCCCACCAGCCTGCTGCTGCCCCAGGTCGTCGACGCCGTGGACATCCCGGTGATCGCCGCCGGTGGCTACTTCGACGGCCGCGGCCTGGTCTCGGCGCTGGCCTACGGTGCCGAGGGCATCGCCATGGGCACCCGGTTCCTGCTCACCAGCGACTCCCCGGTGGCGGCCAACGTCAAGGACGTCTACCTGTCCAAGACGGTCAACGACACCGTGCTCACGCTGCAGATCGACGGGGTGCCCCAGCGCGTGCTGCGCGCCGGCACCATCGACCAGATCGAGTCCAGCTCCGGCGCCCGCCGGATGGCCCGCTCGGTGCGCAACGCGGTGGCCTTCCAGAAGCTCTCCGGCACCCCGTGGACGCACATGATGCGGGAGGGCCTGGCGATGAAGAAGTCGCACGACCTCTCCTGGAGCCAGGTCGTGATGGCGGCCAACGCCCCCATGCTCTACCGCTCCGCGCTGGTCGACGGCCGCACCGACCTCGGCGTGATGGCCACCGGTCAGGTGGTGGGCCTCATCGAGGACACCCCCAGCTGCGAGGAGCTCATCCAGCGCATCATCACCGAGGCCGACCAGGTCCTCAACCGACTTGGGAAGGCCTGAGATGTCTGAGAGCACCACCGCGTCCGCACCGGCCCTGCAGCCGGGCCCGGGCCACAACCTGCTGGCCGGCAAGACCGTGCTGGTCACCGCCGCGGCCGGCACCGGCATCGGCTTCTCCACCGCTGAGCGCTGCGCCATCGAGGGCGCCACCGTGGCCATCAGCGACCGCCACGAGCGTCGCCTGGCCGAGGCGGCCGACAAGATCGAGGAGACCACCGGCACCCGCCCGCTGGCCATCCCGTGCGACGTCACCAACCAGGAGCAGATCGACCACCTGATGGACGCCACGGTGGCCGAGCTCGGGCGCATCGACGTGCTGGTGAACAACGCCGGCCTGGGTGGCACCGCCTCGGTGATCGACATGACCGACGACCAGTGGAGCAGCGTGCTCGACGTGACGCTGACGTCCACCTTCCGCGCCACCCGCGCGGTGCTGCGGCACATGGTGCCCCAGGGCAGCGGCGTCATCATCAACAACTCCTCGGTGATCGGCTGGCGCGCCCAGCAGGGCCAGGCCCACTACGCCGCCGCCAAGGCCGGCGTGATGGCGCTGACCCGCTGCTCCGCGCTGGACGTGGCCGAGCACGGCATCCGCGTCAACGCCGTGGCGCCGAGCATCGTGATGCACCCGTTCCTGGCCAAGGTGACCACCGACGAGCTGCTCGCCGAGCTGAGCGCCAAGGAGGCCTTCGGGCGCCCGGCCGAGGCGTGGGAGCTGGCCAACGTCATCGTCTTCCTGGCCAGCGACTACTCCAGCTACATGACGGGCGAGGTCGTCTCCGTCAGCAGCCAGCACCCGTGATCGCCACCTCACCCCAGCCGCTAGGAGCACGCGCATGACCCAGACCGAGGCCTCCGTGGTCACCACCACCGTGCACCCCAACGGGGTCGCGGAGATCGTCGTGGACAACCCGCCGGTCAACGCCCTGCCCGTGGCCGGCTGGTTCGCCATCGCCGACCAGGTCCGCGCCGCCGGTGCTGACCCGCAGGTGCGCGTGGTGGTGCTGCGCGCCGAGGGGCGTGGCTTCAACGCGGGTGTGGACATCAAGGAGATGCAGCGCACTGACGGCTTCACCGCGCTGCTCGGGGCCAACAAGGGCTGCTACGAGTCCTTCAAGGCCGTCTACGAGTGCGCCGTGCCGGTCATCGCCGCGGTGAACGGCTTCTGCCTCGGTGGCGGCATCGGTCTCATCGGTAACGCCGACGTGATCGTGGCCAGCGAGGACGCGACCTTCGGCCTGCCCGAGGTGGACCGTGGCGCCCTGGGTGCCGCCACCCACCTGTCCCGGCTGGTCCCGCAGCACAAGATGCGGGCCATGGTCTACACCTCGGCCACGGTGACCGCTGCGGAGCTGCTGCACTTCGGCTCGGTGCACTCGGTGGTGCCCAAGGACGAGCTGCGCACAGCCGCGCTGGAGCTGGCGGAGCAGATCGCCGCCAAGGACCCGACGGTGATCCGGGCGGCCAAGGCCTGCCTCAACGGCATCGACCTGTGGGACGTCAACCGCAGCTACCGCTACGAGCAGGGCTACACCTTCGAGCTCAACCTCACCGGCGTCTCCGACCGCATCCGGGACGAGTTCGCCTGAGCCCGCCGGGGTCGGTCGCTCGTTGCCTCGAGCGGCGGGCGACCGGCCCAGCGGCTCATCGGTTCAGCCGTCAGCGGTTCAGCCGGCCGCGAACGGTGCTGCCCAGCGCCCGCACTGCGCCCTTGGCGCTGGCGGCCAGCACGGTGGTCCAGTCGAAGTAGTCGCGCCAGAGCACGATTTTGCCGTCGCGCACCTCGAAGGTGCCGCACACCCAGAACGCCGCCTCCCACGAGCGCACCTTCAGCACGTCGGTGCGCTCGGTGAGCACCACCGGGCCGTTGGCCGCGATGTTGTGGATGCGGCCCTCGAAGCCGGTGCCCACCTTGCCCATCCAGCGCACCTGCTTGGCGAAGGCATCCTTGCCGCGGGCCGGGGGCAGCGGCACGTTCTGGTAGACGACCTCCTCGGCCGCGTACGTCAGCGCCTTCTCGATGTCGAGGGCGTCCATCGCCGCCAGGAAGGCGGTGACCACCTCGGTGGGATCCGTGCCCACCTGCGCGTGGCTGGGCTGAGCAGGGCCGGGTGACTGTGACGTGTCTGACATCCAGCAATCGTAGTGCCGCCAGCGGATATCCGCGTGGCCTGATTCACTCCGCGCTCGTAGCGTTGTACCGGTGACCGACCTTGCGACCAACAGCATGCCCACCACCGTCGGCGCGCTCCGCGCCAGCAACCACGTCCAGCGGGGCGTGAAGGACGAGATCCGCCACAACCTGCTCACTGCCCTGCGGGAGGGCCGCGACCCGTGGCCGGGGGTCCTCGGCTTCGACGAGACCGTCCTGCCGCAGGTGGAGCGAGCCCTGCTCGCCGGCCACGACATGGTGGTCCTCGGCGAGCGCGGCCAGGGCAAGACCCGGCTGCTGCGCTCGCTGGTGGGGCTGCTCGACGAGTGGACCCCGGTGATCGCCGGCTCCGAGCTGGGCGAGCACCCCTACGAGCCCATCACCCCCGCCTCGCTGCGCCGGGTCGCCGAGCTGGGCGAGGACCTGCCCATCACCTGGCGCCACCGCAGCGAGCGCTACGCCGAGAAGCTCGCCACCCCCGACACCAGCGTCGGCGACCTCGTCGGTGACGTCGACCCGGTGAAGGTGGCCGAGGGCCGCAGCCTGGGCGACCCGGAGACCATCCACTACGGCCTCGTCCCGCGCAGCCATCGCGGCATCGTGGCCATCAACGAGCTGCCCGACCTCGCCGAGCGCATCCAGGTGTCGCTGCTCAACGTGATGGAGGAGCGCGACATCCAGGTGCGCGGCTACATCCTGCGGCTGCCGCTGGACGTGCTGCTGGTGGCCAGCGCCAACCCCGAGGACTACACCAACCGCGGCCGCATCATCACCCCGCTCAAGGACCGCTTCGGCGCCGAGATCCGCACGCACTACCCGCTGGAGCTCGATGACGAGGTAGCCGTGGTGGTGCAGGAGGCCGACCTGGTGGCCACCGTGCCCGACCACCTGCTGGAGATCCTGGCCCGCTTCACCCGCTACCTGCGGGAGTCCACCTCGGTGGACCAGCGCTCCGGCGTCTCCGCCCGCTTCTCCATCGCCGCCGCCGAGACCGTGGCGGCCGCGGCGCTGCGGCGCTCGGCGGTGCTGGGAGAGCAGACCCCGGTGGCCCGGGTGGTCGACCTGGGCACGGTGGTGGACGTGCTGCGCGGCAAGCTGGAGTTCGAGTCGGGTGAGGAGGGCCGGGAGACCGAGGTGCTCGAGCACCTGCTGCGCCGGGCCACCGCCGACACCGCCCGCGCCAACCTGGCCGGCATCGACCTCGGTGCGCTGGTGGGCGCGATCGACTCCGGCGCCGCGGTGGTCACCGGCGACGACGTCACCGCCGCGCAGCTGCTGGCCGGGCTGCCGCCGGTGGACGCGCTCAAGGAGGTGGACGAGCGCCTGGACGCCGACACCGACGGTGAGCGGGCCGCCGCCGCCGAGCTGGCCCTGGAGGGGCTCTACCTGGCGCGGCGCATCGCCAAGGACGCCGACGACCGGGGCCGGACGGTGTACCAGGCATGACGGCTCCCCGCGGCAGGCACCGCTTCGCCTACGGCCCCTACAGCGGTGGGCCCGACCCGTTGGCGCCCCCGGTGGACCTGCGGGAGGCGCTGGACGAGCTCGGCCAGGACGTCATGGAGGGCTCCTCGCCACGGTCGGCGGTGCGCGAGCTGATGCGCCGCGGGCTGCCGGGCCAGCGCGGGCTCGACCAGCTGGCGGCGCGGGCCAACCAGCGCCGCCGTGAGCTGCTCAAGCGCAACAACCTGGACGGCACACTGGCCGAGGTGCGTGAGCTGCTGGAGCGCGCCGTGCTCGAGGAGCGCAAGGAGCTGGCCCGCGCGCTGGACGACGACGCCCGCTTCGCCGAGCTGCAGATGGAGTCGCTCAGCCCCTCGCCCGCGGAGGCGGTGCGCGAGCTCAGCGACTACTCCTGGCGCAGCCCCCAGGCGCAGCAGGACTACGACAAGATCAAAGACCTGCTGGGCCGCGAGCTGCTGGAGGAGCGGTTCCAGGGGATGAAGCAGGCGCTGGAGGGGGCCACCGACGCCGACAAGCAGCGGGTCACCGAGATGCTCAAGGACCTCAACGACCTCCTCGCCGCGCACGCCCGCGGTGAGGACACCGACGAGCAGTTCGAGCAGTTCATGGCCGAGCACGGTGACTTCTTCCCGGAGGACCCGCAGGACGTGGAGGAGCTGCTGGACTCCCTGGCCCAGCGCGCCGCCGCGGCGCAGCGGATGCGCAACTCCATGACCCCGGAGCAACGGGCCGAGCTGGACGCCCTGGCGCAGCAGGCCTTCGGCAGCCCCGAGCTGGCCGACCAGCTGGCGCAGCTGGACGGCATGCTGCAGGCCGCCCGCCCCGGGGAGGACTGGCAGGGCAGCGAGGACTTCCGCGGCCAGCAGGGCATGGGACTGGGGGAGGCGACCCAGGCGATGGCCGACATCGGCGAGCTGGAGCAGCTGGCCGAGCAGCTCAGCCAGGCCTACCCGGGCGCCCGGATGGAGGACGTCGACCTGGACGCCCTGGAGCGCCAGCTGGGGGAGCAGGCCGTCACCGACGCCCGCACCCTGGCCGAGCTGGAGCGTGAGCTGCAGCGGCAGGGCCTGCTGGACCGGGCACCGGACGGCAGCTGGCGGCTCTCGCCCAAGGCCATGCGGCAGCTGGGCCAGTCGGCGCTGCGGGACGTGGCCGAGCAGCTCTCCGCCCGCCGCGGCGACCGGGAGACCCGGCGCGCCGGTGCCGCCGGCGAGCTCACCGGGGCCAGCCGGGCCTGGCAGTTCGGTGACACCGAGCCCTGGGACACCACCCGCACCGTGACCAACGCGGTGCTGCGCACGGCGGGGCACCCGCTGCCCGTGCGGCTGGACGTCAGCGACGTGGAGGTGGCCGAGACCGAGCAGCGCAGCCGTGCGGCGGTGGCGCTGCTGGTGGACACCTCCTGGTCGATGGTCTCCGAGGGCCGCTGGCTGCCGATGAAGCGGACCGCGCTGGCGCTGCACCACCTGGTGTCCACCCGCTTCCGCGGCGACGCCCTGCAGCTCATCGGCTTCGGCCGCCACGCGCGCACCCTCAGCGTGGCCGAGCTCACCGGCCTCGACGCGGTGTGGGAGCAGGGCACCAACCTGCACCACGCGCTCAAGCTGGCCGGGCTGCACCTGCGGCGACACCCCGGCACCCAGCCGGTGCTCATGGTGGTGACCGACGGCGAGCCCACCGCACACCTGGAGCGCGACGGCCGGGCGGTGTTCGACTACCCGCCGCTGGCGGAGACGCTGGGGCTGACGGTGCGTGAGCTGGACGCGGTGGCCAAGCTGGGCACCCAGGTCACCTTCTTCCGGCTGGGCAGCGAGCCACGCCTGGCGGCGGTGGTGGACCAGCTGGCGCGCCGCTCCGGTGGGCGCGTGGTGGCTCCGGACCTGGACGGGCTCGGCGCGGCGGTGGTGGCGGACTACCTCGGTCGCCGGCGCTGAGAGCTCCCGTGGCTCGGGGTGGCTGACGCCACGGACGCTCGCCCCTCCTGAACGGGACCCGCACACGCTCTGGGTAGGGTCGGTCTCATGCAGTCATGGCCGGCCCCGGCAGTTCCCAGCGTGCCCGGCGAGGGCCCCTCGATGCGCCTGTTCGACACCGCCGACCGCCAGGTGCGGCCGGTGGCACCCGGCCCCACCGCCACCATGTACGTCTGCGGGATCACCCCCTACGACGCCACCCACCTCGGCCACGCCGCCACCTACCTCACCTTCGACCTGGTGTACCGGTTGTGGCTGGACGCCGGGCACGAGGTGCACTACGTGCAGAACGTCACCGACGTCGACGACCCGCTGTTCGAGCGCGCCGCCCGCGACGGCGAGGACTGGGTGGAGCTCGGCCTGCGGGAGACGCAGCTCTTCCGCGAGGACATGGCGGCGCTGCGCATCCTGCCGCCGCGCGACTACATCGGTGCGGTGGAGTCCATCGGCGAGGTCACCGAGATCGTGGAGAAGCTGGTGGCCTCCGGGGCGGCGTACGTCGTCGACGACCCCGAGCACCCCGACGTCTACTTCCGGGCCGACGCCACCAAGCAGTTCGGCTACGAGTCCGGCTACGACCACGCCACCATGACCACCTACTTCGCCGAGCGCGGGGGAGATCCCGACCGTCCCGGCAAGCGCGACCCGCTGGACGCCGCCGTCTGGAGGGCCGTGCGCGACGGCGAGCCGTCCTGGCCCTCGGCGTTCGGCCCCGGCCGGCCTGGCTGGCACGTGGAGTGCGCCGCCATCGCGCTCAACCGCATCGGCGTCGGCTTCGACGTGCAGGGCGGCGGCAGCGACCTGATCTTCCCGCACCACGAGTTCTCCGCCGCCCACGCCGAGGCACTCACCGGCTGCGAGCGCTTCGCCCGCCACTACGTGCACGCCGGGATGATCGGCCTGGACGGGGAGAAGATGTCCAAGAGCCGCGGCAACCTGGTGCTGGTCTCCCGGCTGCGGGAGCAGGGCGTGGACCCGATGGCCATCCGCCTCGGCCTGCTCGACTCGCACTACCGCAGCGACCGCCAGTGGACCGACGCGGTGCTCACCGCGGCCACCGAGCGGCTGGCCCGCTGGCGCGAGGCGGCGGCCCTGGACGCCGGTCCCGACGCCACCGACACCATCGCCCGGGTGCGCCAGTACCTCGCCGACGACCTGGACACCCCGCGGGCGCTGTCCGCCATCGACGACTGGGCGCGCCAGGCGCTGAACCGTCGCGGCACCGACGCCGCCGCGCCCGCAGCGCTGGCCGCCACGGTGGACGCGCTGCTCGGCGTGCAGCTGGTCTAGGGCCCGGATCCCGGGCGGTGCTGGCTAGGGCCCCGAGCCCGGGCCGCGCCGGCGCAGGTACCGCTCGAACTCCGCCGCGATGGCCTCCCCGTCGGTCTGCGACACGGCCTCGGACATGTCGGTCTCGGCGTCGCCACGCTCCTCCAGGGCGCGCACGTAGCCGATGACCTCCTCGTCCTCCTCGGCCATCTCGTTGACCGCACCCTCCCACTCGGCGGCCTGCTCGGGCAGCCCCACCAGCGGGACCTCCACGTCCAGCACCTCCTCCACCCGGTGCAGCAGCGCCAGGGTGGCCTTGGGGTTGGGCGGCTGGGCCACGTAGTGCGGCACCGCGGCCCAGAACGAGATGGCCGGCACCCCGGCGCGCACGCAGGCCTCCTGCAGCACCCCGGTGATGCCGGTCGGGCCCTCGTAGCGGGTCTGCTCCAGGTTGAACTGCTTGGCCGCAGCGGTGCTGTACGCCGAGCCGGTCACCGGCACGGGGCGGGTGTGGGCGGTGTCCGCCAGCAGCGCGCCCAGGGTGACCACCGTGCGCACCCCCAGCGTGTCGAAGACCTCGATGAGCTCCGCGCAGAACGCCCGCCAGCGCATGTTCGGCTCGATGCCGCGCAGCAGCACCACGTCACGGGCGGAGCCCGGTGGGCGGCACACCGTCAGCCGGGTGGCCGGCCACTGGATCTCCCGGGTCACCCCTTCCACCATGCGTACCGTGGGGCGGGTGACCTGGAAGTCGTAGTAGTCCTCGGAGTCCAGCTCCATCAGGGGGGTGGCGTCCCAGCAGAGCTCGAGGTGCTCCACCGCCCCGGTGGCTGCGTCCCCTGCGTCGTTCCAGCCCTCGAATGCCGCGACCAGTATCGGGTCCAGCAGACGGGGTGGCTCAGTCTGCGTCACACCGACCAGCCTACGACCCGGGCCCGACAAGGGGCTGCGACTAGGCTGGTAGTTATGCCTGCTTCTCCGTCTTCCCCTCTGCTCGAAGCCCTTCGCCAGCGCGTGCTCGTGGCCGACGGGGCGATGGGCACCATGCTCCAGGCCGCCGACCTGGACGTGGAGAAGGACTTCCTCGGTCTCGAGGGCTGCAACGAGATCCTCAACGACACCCGCCCGGACGTGCTGCGCGAGATCCACCGCGCCT
The DNA here is from genome assembly GCF_058133635.1 of Rhodococcus sp. Z6_132. Taxonomy (NCBI): domain Bacteria; kingdom Bacillati; phylum Actinomycetota; class Actinomycetes; order Mycobacteriales; family Nocardiaceae; genus Rhodococcus; species Rhodococcus sp. Z6_132. Next base: position 1,007,102 of record NZ_JBYUNP010000002.1, on the reverse strand, counting down.
ACTTCGAGGCCGGTGCCGACCTGGTGGAGACCAACACCTTCGGCTGCAACCTGCCCAACCTGGCCGACTACGACATCGCCGACCGCATCCGCGAGCTCTCCCGCAAGGGCGTGGCCATCGCCCGCGAGGTCGCCGACGAGATGGGCCCCGGCCGTGACGGGATGCCCCGCTTCGTGCTCGGCTCGATGGGCCCGGGCACCAAGCTGCCCACCCTGGGCCACGCGCCCTTCGCCGACCTGCGTGACGCCTACCAGGAGGCCGCGCTGGGCATGGTCGAGGGCGGTGCGGACGCCATCCTCATCGAGACCTGCCAGGACCTGCTGCAGGTGAAGGCCGCGGTCATCGGCAGCAAGCGCGCCATGACCGAGCTGGACAAGGTCATCCCGATCATCTGCCACGTCACCGTGGAGACCACCGGCACCATGCTGCTGGGCAGCGAGATCGGCGCCGCCCTGGTGGCGCTGGAGCCGCTGGGCATCGACCTCATCGGCCTCAACTGCGCCACCGGCCCCGCCGAGATGAGCGAGCACCTGCGCCACCTGTCCAAGCACTCCCGGCTGCCCATCTCGGTGATGCCCAACGCCGGGCTGCCCCAGCTGGGCCCCAACGGCGCTGTCTACCCGCTGCAGCCCGACGAGCTCGCCGAGGCACTGGCCGGCTTCGTCCGCGAGTACGGCCTCGCCCTGGTGGGTGGCTGCTGCGGTACCACCCCCGAGCACATCCGCGCCGTGGTGGCCGCCATCTCGGCCATCCCCGACGACGAGCGCGGCGTGCGCAAGGTGCACCAGGAGCCCGGCGTCGCCTCGCTGTACTCCGCGGTGCCCTTCAAGCAGGACCTCAGCGTGCTCATGATCGGCGAGCGCACCAACGCCAACGGCTCCAAGGCCTTCCGCGAGGCGATGCTGGCCGGCGACCACCAGGCCTGCATCGAGATCGCCCGCGACCAGACCCGCGACGGCGCGCACGTGCTGGACCTGTGCATCGACTACGTGGGCCGCGACGGCACCGCCGACATGGCCGGGCTGGCCGCCAAGCTGGCCACCGCCTCCACCCTGCCGATCATGCTGGACTCCACCGAGCCTGCCGTGCTGCGGGCCGGGCTGGAGCACCTGGGTGGGCGCTGCGCCATCAACTCGGTGAACTACGAGGACGGCACCGGCACCGACTCGCGCTTCCACCAGGCGATGGAGCTGGTGGTGGAGCACGGCGCTGCCGTGGTGGTCACCTGCATCGACGAGGAGGGCCAGGCCCGCACCGCGGAGAACAAGGTGAAGATCGCCGACCGCATCATCGGCGACCTGGTCAACGAGTGGGGAATGCAGGAGAGCGACATCATCATCGATGCGCTGGTCTTCCCCATCACCACCGGCCAGGACGAGGTGCGCCGCGACGCGCTGGAGACCATCGCCGCCATCAAGGAGATCAAGCGCCAGCACCCCTCGGTGCAGACCACGCTGGGGCTGTCCAACGTCTCCTTCGGCCTCAACCCCGCCGCCCGCCAGGTGCTCAACTCGGTGTTCCTGCACGAGTGCACCGAGGCCGGCCTGGACACCGCGATCGTGCACGCCTCCAAGATCGTGCCGATGGCCCGCATTCCCGACGAGCAGCGCGCAGTGGCGCTGGACCTCGTCTACGACCGTCGCCGCGACGGCTACGACCCGCTGCAGAAGCTGATGGAGCTGTTCGAGGGCGTCTCCGCCGCCTCCGCGCGCGCGTCACGGGCCGAGGAGCTGGCCCAGCTGCCGCTGTTCGAGCGGCTGGAGCGGCGCATCATCGACGGCGAGCGCACCGGCCTGGAAGCCGACCTGGACGCCGGCATGCAGGAGCGCCCGCCGCTGGAGATCATCAACGACACCCTGCTCTCGGGCATGAAGACCGTGGGTGAGCTCTTCGGCTCCGGCCAGATGCAGCTGCCGTTCGTGCTCGCCTCCGCCGAGGTGATGAAGACCGCCGTGGCCCACCTGGAGCCGCACATGGAGGCCACCGACGAGGACGGCAAGGGCCGCATCGTGCTGGCCACCGTCAAGGGCGACGTGCACGACATCGGCAAGAACCTGGTGGACATCATCCTCACCAACAACGGCTACGACGTGGTCAACATCGGCATCAAGCAGCCGATCGCCGCCATCCTGGAGGCCGCGCTCACCGAGAAGGCCGACGTCATCGGCATGTCCGGCCTGCTGGTGAAGTCCACCGTGGTGATGAAGGAGAACCTGCAGGAGATGAACTCCCGCGGGGTCGCCAAGGACATCCCGGTGCTCCTCGGTGGTGCGGCGCTCACCCGCGCCTACGTCGAGGACGACCTGGCCGAGGTCTACGACGGCCACGTCACCTACGCCCGTGACGCCTTCGAGGGGCTGCGCTCGATGGACGCCATCATGAAGGCCAAGCGCAGCGGCGGGGAGCTGGGCGCGGTGAGCGAGGCCGAGCAGGCCAAGATCGACGAGCGCCGGGCCCGCCACGAGCGGTCCAAGCGCATCGCCGAGGCGCGCAAGGCCAGCGAGCCGGAGGTGGAGCTGCCCGCCCGCTCCGACGTGGCCGCCGACGTCGACGTGCCCACCCCGCCGTTCTGGGGCAGCCGGGTGGTCAAGGGCGTGCGGCTGGCGGAGTACTCCGGCCTGCTCGACGAGCGGGCGCTGTTCCTCGGCCAGTGGGGCCTCAAGGGCGCCCGCGGTGGCGACGGCCCCTCCTACGAGGAGCTGGTGGAGACCGAGGGCCGTCCGCGGCTGCGGCACTGGCTGGACCGGCTGAGCACCGACGGCATCCTCGCCCACGCCGCGCTGGTCTACGGCTACTTCCCGGTGGTCTCCGAGGGCGACTCGGTGATCGTGCTGGAGTCCCCGGAGCCCGACGCCGCGGAGCGCTTCCGGTTCACCTTCCCCCGCCAGCGCCGCGACCGGCACCTGTGCCTGGCCGACTTCTTCCGCACCCGTGAGCAGGCCCGCGAGCACGGGCAGGTGGACGTCATGCCGTTCCAGCTGGTCACCATGGGCCAGCCGATCGCCGACTACGCCAACGAGCTCTTCGCCAACAACGCCTACCGCGACTACCTGGAGGTGCACGGCATCGGCGTGCAGCTCACCGAGGCGCTGGCCGAGTACTGGCACCAGCGCGTGCGCGAGGAGCTGAAGATGCCCGACGGCCAGGCCGTGGCGGCGGAGGACCCCGAGGAGGTCCAGGAGTTCTTCCGCCTGGGCTACCGCGGCGCCCGCTACTCGCTGGGCTACGGAGCGTGCCCGGACCTGGAGGACCGCGCCAAGATCATGGAGCTGCTGGAGCCCAGCCGCATCGGGGTCGAGCTGTCCGAGGAGCTGCAGCTGCACCCGGAGCAGTCCACCGACGCCTTCGTGCTGCACCACCCGGAGGCCAAGTACTTCAACGCCTGATCAGCCGCGGTTCGGCTGCTGGACCGCTTCGTGGCTCCGCTGGGCGTGGGGAAGCCCCGCGGACGCCAGGAGCGACAGCTTGTCTGCGTCGCTGGAGCCGGCCTCGGGGTGGTAGACGACGAGGTGGACACCGTCAGCGCCGTCGATGCTCAGCCGTTCGCGGTGCAGGACCAGCTCGCCGACCTGCGGGTGGTGGAACCGGACGGCCGTCCCACGCTGGCCGCGGACCTCGTGGCGCGCCCACAGCTGGCGGAACGTGGGGCTGGCCAGCGAGAGCTCGCCGGTGAGCTCGATGAAGCGGGGGTCGTCGATGTCCGTGCCCACGGCCTGCCGCAGGTTCGCGATGAAGCACTCCGTCATGGCTAGCCAGTCCGGGTAGTACCCCTGCTGGGCCGGGTCCAGGAAGAAGTCCCGGAGCTGGTTGCCTCCCACGGCGAGTCCCGGGGACAGGGCGACGGCGAGATCGTTGGTGGCCAGGATGTCGAAGTACCGCCCCTCGATGAAGGCGGGCTGGACGAGGGAGTCCAGCAGCGTGAGCGCGCCGCGCGGGACGGTCTCCTTGCGCGGTCTGGGTCTGCGCCTGCGGGGGACGTCGGCGACGAGCGTCAGCAGGTGCGCCAGGTGCTCGTCGTCGAGCTGCAGCACCCGGGCGATCGACTCCAGCACCTGCGTCGACGGGTGACGATCTCGGCCTCGTTCCAGGCGCAGGTAGTAGTCCGCGCTGATGCCGGCGAGCATCGCCACCTCCTCGCGCCGCAGACCGGGCACGCGCCGCACCCCCACCTCGGGGATGCCTGCCTGCTTCGGCGTCACCAGCGCTCGCCGGGCACTCAGGAAGGCGCCCAGGGCGTTCGACTTCTCCGTCATGTCGTGAGCGTAGGTCGAGGGACACCGCAGTGCGGGGGTCCTGCCGCACCCCCCGCTCGTCAGGGCTCTGGGTGGGCCCGACGGGCGCCCCTAGCGTCGGTGAACGCCGGCTCAGGCCACCTGGCCGAGCACCGGCGTCGACCACGACCGAGGGGATCTAGCCTTGACCAGCACGACCACACCAACCGATGTGTCGGCCCCGGACGTCCCGGCTTCCTGGGGTGGCGTGGCTTCCCTGGGCCTGGGGATCTTCGCCATCGTCATGTCGGAGTTCTTGCCGGCGAGCCTGCTTCCTCGGATCGCCGAGGACCTGGCCGTGTCGGCTGGCGCAGCGGGCCAGACGGTGACCGTGACCGCGTTCGCCGCCGCACTCTCCGCACTGCTCATCGCGGTGGTGCTGCCGCGTGCCGACCGGCGGCGGGTGATGATCGGTCTCACGCTGCTCGCCATCGTCTCCAACCTGCTCGTCGTGCTGGCGCCGAACCTGTACGTGCTCCTGGCGGCGCGGCTGCTGCTCGGTGTGGCGCTCGGCGGGTTCTGGGCGATGGCCACCGCGATGGCCGCGCACCTGGTGCCCCCAGACCATCTCGGTCGTGCGCTCACGGTGGTCAACTCCGGTGTCGCAGTAGCCACCGTCGCCGCAGTTCCGCTCGGGGCCTGGCTCGGCGACGTCTGGGGATGGCGGGGGGTGTTCCTGCTGGGCGCCGGCGTCGCGGCCGTGGCACTGGCGGTGCAGGCGGCGACGCTGCCCCACGTCACGCCCGCCGCCGGCGGTGGTCTGCGAGCACTCGGTACAGTCCTGCGCTCCAGCGTCGTGCTGGCAGGACTGTTCGCGATCCTGCTCGTCTTCAGCGGCCACTTCAGCGGGTTCACCTACATCCGGCCCGCCGCGGAGAGCATGTCGGGGATCGACGGCGGCAGCTTCGCCGTGCTGCTCCTCGTGTTCGGCGTGGCCAACTTCCTCGGCACGGCACTCGCCGGCCCACTGGCTGACCGGTCGCCGCGCACGGGGCTGTTCCTGTTCCCCGTGGTCCTGGGGGCCGGGATGATCGTCATGTTCACCACCGGCGGCTCGGTCGCGGCCCTGTTCGTCGCGGCCCTGTTGTGGGGCCTCGGCTTCGGCGGCATCCCGACGACCGTGCTCAGCTGGGGAGCCAGGACCGAGCCGGCGCACCTCGAGCAGGTCGGTGGCGTCATCGTGACGGTCTGCAACGTCGCCATCGCTGTCGGCGCGGCGGTGGGGGGTGTCCTCGTGGACGAGGTCGCGGCCGAGGTGCCCCTCCTCGTCGGCGGGGTCGTCGCCATCGTCGGGGCGCTGGTGCTCACCAGCCTGCGCCAGCGCAGCTGAGGGGAGATCTAGGATGGGACGTGGCACGACTAGTCACACCACGCTCTTCGGAGGGCATTCTGAGTACCGCGTTTTCTCGTGAACCTGCAGGTCAGCACCCGGAGGGGGGAAGTCGCCAGCCGCGGGCCGTGCTCTGGGACATGGACGGCACCCTGCTGGACTCCGAGCGGCTGTGGGACGTCGCGCTGCACGAGCTGGCCCGCGACCTGGGCGGCGAGCTCAGCCCCACCGCCCGCCGGGCCATGATCGGCTCCAGCACGGCGATGGCCATCGAGCTGATGTTCACCGACCTGGGCCTGCCGCTGGAGCAGCCGGCGATGGACGACGCCGCCACCTGGATGCTCACCCGCACCGGCGAGCTGTTCGCCGAGGCGCTGACGTGGCGCCCCGGCGCGGAGGAGACCTTGCACCTGGTGCAGCAGGCGGGAGTGCCGATGGCGCTGGTCACCAACACCGCCCGGATGCTGGCGGACAAGGCGCTGGCCACCATGGGCCCGGAGCGCTTCACCGTCACCGTCTGCGGCGACGAGGTGGCCCACGGCAAGCCCGCCCCGGACCCGTACCTGCGCGCCGCCGAGCTGCTCGGTCTGGAGCCGGGGGAGTGCCTGGTGGTGGAGGACTCGCCCACCGGCACGGCCGCAGCCGAGGCCGCGGGCTGCCCCGTGCTGGTGGTGCCCTGCGAGATCGAGGTGTCCGAGGGTCCCGGCCGGGTGCTGCGGGAGTCGCTGGAGGGCGTGACGTGGGCCGACCTCTGCGCGGCGTGGTCGGCGGGTGTCAGCCCGGTCGAGGCCTCGTGGGAGAATCGGCGCTCGTGAAGACCTTCGACACGCTGTTCGCCGAGCTCTCCGAGCGCGCAGCCACCCGCCCCGCCGGCTCCGGCACCGTTGCGGCCCTCGACGCCGGGGTGCATGCGCAGGGCAAGAAGGTGCTCGAGGAGGCCGGCGAGGTGTGGATCGCCGCCGAGCACGAGAGTGACGAGGCGCTGGCCGAGGAGATCTCTCAGCTCCTCTACTGGGCGCAGGTGCTGATGATCGGCCGCGGGCTCACCCTGGAGGACGTCTACCGCCATCTGTGACGGCCGGTCCGCCACCACGGCGGCCGCCGTCCCTCGGCCTGTTCGTCCCCCACCGCGTAAGGAACCACCCATGCTTCGTGTTGCCGTCCCCAACAAGGGCTCGCTGTCCGAGTCCGCCGCCGAGATGCTCAGCGAGGCCGGCTACCGGCGCCGCACCGACTCCCGCGACCTCACCGTGCTCGACCCCGCCAACCAGGTGGAGTTCTTCTTCCTGCGGCCCAAGGACATCGCCATCTACGTGGCCTCGGGTGAGCTCGACCTGGGCATCACCGGCCGCGACCTGGCGCTGGACTCTGGTGCCGCCGTGCAGGAGCGGGTGGCCCTGGGCTTCGGCCGCTCCAGCTTCCGCTACGCCGCACCGGCTGGCCGGGAGTGGAAGCCGGAGGACCTGGCCGGGCTGCGCATCGCCACCTCCTACCCGACGCTGGTGCACAACGACCTGGCTGCGCGCGGGCTGGAGGCCACCGTCATCCGCCTGGACGGTGCGGTGGAGATCTCCATCCAGCTGGGCGTGGCCGACGCCATCGCCGACGTGGTGGGCTCGGGCCGCACCCTGCGCCAGCACGACCTGGTGGCCTTCGGGGACGTGCTGTGCGCCTCGGAGGCGGTGCTCATCGAGCAGGCCGGCGCCCCCGCCGGGGACCGGGCCCGCGACCAGCTGGCCGCCCGCATCCAGGGTGTGGTGTTCGCCCAGCAGTACGTGATGCTCGACTACGACTGCCCGCGGGCGGTGCTCAACGAGGCGCTGCAGATCACCCCCGGCCTGGAGTCGCCCACGCTGTCGCCGATGGCCGACGAGGGCTGGATGGCGGTGCGGGCGATGGTGGCGCGCACCCAGTCGAACTCCGTGATGGACGAGCTGTCCGCGCTGGGTGTCAAGGCGATCCTGGCCTCGGACATCCGTTCCTGCCGCATGTGAGCCGGCTGGGCGCCCCCTGAGCTAGCGCGGGCGGACCAGCAGGATCTGCTCGGAGCGGCCCACCGGTCCGGCCTCGTCGTGCAGGGTGGCGGCGCACAGCCCCACGCCGTCCGGGCCGATGCTGGTGGTGGCGGAGACGCCGCTCCACTCGCCGACCGGCTGCCGGTACAGGTGCACGGTGAGGTCGGTGTTGAGGAAGGTCCACTTGCGCACGTCCAGCGGCGCGGCCATGCCGTTGGCGGAGTCGACCACTGCGAACAGTGACTCCAGCGGGTCGAGCTTCTCCCCGGCCACCAGCTGCACCCGGGGCCGTCCCCAGCCCGACCCCGGACCCGCCTCGGACAGGAAGCCGCTGATCCACGCCCACTCCACGGAGTCGAGGTAGCCGGGCACCCAGTAGGCGGGCGCCTGGTGCGTGCTGCCCTCGCCGGCCGGGGCGAGCGGCTCCTCGTGGCTGACCGCGACCGCGGTGGTGTCGGTGGTGGCCATCCGCCACGCGCTGGCGCGCACCACGGTGCGCTCGTCGCCGGCGTCGTCGGTGGCGGTGAGCTCGGCGGCGAGCAGCTCGACCTGCCGGCCGGGGCGCACCACCGAGGCGCGCACGGTGAGGTCCGCACGGGGCACCGGGCCCAGCACCTCGACGGTCACGCGGGTGAGCCGGGTGCCTGGCCGGGGCGCGCACCGCTGCAGCGCCCGCACCAGCAGCGCCGACGGTGGGCTCAGGTGCTGCATCTGCGCCGACCAGGGACCCACCGTGTGCTCGGTGGAGGCGAAGCGCTCCGCGCCGTCGGCGGCCCTGGGCAGCGGCAGGTAGTAGGCGGGGCTGGCCGACGCGCTCAGGCTCATCCCACGCGCTCCAGGAGGTTGGTCTCACCCGACGCCGGATCGCTCGGCCAGCCCGGGTAGGGCGGCGGGGTACCGCCGAAGGCGGGGCAGCGGGACTTGTGATCGCACCAGTCGCACAGCTTGCTGGGGTTGGGTCGGAAGTCACCGGTGGCACCGGCGGCCAGGATGGCCTGCCAGATGGCGGACAGCGTGCGCTCGAACCGGCGCAGCTCGTCCTCGTCGGGGCGGTACTGCAGCACCTGGCCGTCGGCGAGGTACATCAGCTTGAGCTGGGAGGGGACCACGCCGCGCAGCCGCCACAGCGCGACGGCGTAGAACTTCATCTGGAACATGGCGCGGCCCTCGCCGATCTCGCGCGGGGCGGCACCGGTCTTGTAGTCCACCACCCGCACCTGGCCGTCCGGCGCCACGTCGATCCGGTCCACGAACCCGCGCAGCAGCACCCCGTCGTCCAGCTCGATCTCCACCCGCAGCTCGCAGGACTCGGGCTCGAACCGAGTGGGGTCCTCCATGGTGAAGTACCGGGTGACCAGGGCCTGGGCGGCCTCGAGGAACTCCGGCAGCTCGTCGGCCCCGAACATCTGCGCCAGCTCGGGTGATTCCGCCACGGTGCGCTCCCACGCGGGGGCCACCAGGGTGCGCGCGTTGTCCAGGTGCCGCTGGTCGGCGGGCAGGCTGTAGAGCTGCTCCAGCGCGGCGTGCACCACGGTGCCCCGCACCTGTGCGGTGCTGGCCGTCTCCGGGAGGCGGTCGACCGCGCGGAAGCGGTACAGCAGCGGGCACTGCTTGAAGTCACCCGCCCGGGACGGGGACAGCGCGGGCCGGCGCCGCTCCCGCACCGGGGCCGCCTGCCCGGCCGCGGCGTCCACTGCGGCCTCCTCCACTGCGACCTGGTGCACTGCCGGCGGCCCGGCCTCGCCGTGCTCCGTCCCTGCCTGGGCGGCCGTGGGCACGGTCTCCCCGACGGCGGCCGACGGGGGCACTGACCCGGTCAAATTGCTCATGCTGGCACCCTAGGCGCTGGCCCCGACAACTTCGGGCCACCCTCACTCGAGCCAGCAACCAGCAACACGCAACCAGCAGGGAGTCCTACACGATGGCGCACAGCGGGCCGTTCCGCGTCGGCGACCGAGTCCAGCTCACCGACAGCAAGGGACGCCACTACACCATCGTCCTGGCCGAGGGTGGTGAGTACCACACCCACCGCGGTGCCGTGGCCCACGACGACCTCATCGGCACCCCCGAGGGCAGCGTGGTCAAGTCGGTGGCCGGCACCGCCTACCTGGCGCTGCGGCCGCTGCTCACCGACTACGTGCTGTCGATGCCGCGCGGCGCCCAGGTGATCTATCCCAAGGACGCCTCGCAGATCATCACCGAGGGCGACATGTTCCCCGGTGCGCGGGTGCTGGAGGCCGGGGCCGGCTCCGGCGCGCTCACCTGCTCGCTGCTGCGCGCGGTCGGCCCGGAGGGCAAGGTGATCTCCTACGAGGTGCGCGACGACCACGCCGTGCACGCGGTGCGCAACGTGGAGACCTTCTTCGGCGAGCGCCCCGCCAACTGGGACCTCACCGTGGCCGACGTCAACGAGTTCGACGGCGAGGTCGACCGGGTGGTGCTGGACATGCTCTCCCCGGAGCAGGTGCTGCCCAAGGTCAAGGACGTGCTGGTGCCGGGCGGGGTGCTGGTGGTCTACGTCGCCACGGTCACCCAGCTGTCCCGGGTCGTGGAGGCACTGCGGGAGCAGGAGTGCTGGACCGAGCCGTACTCCTGGGAGACCCTGGTGCGCGGCTGGCACGTGGTGGGACTGGCCGTGCGCCCGGAGCACCGCATGCAGGGCCACACCGCCTTCCTGGTGCGGGCCCGGCGCCTGGCGGAGGGCACCGTGACGCCGCGCCCACAGCGCCGCCCCAGCAAGGGCTAGCGCGGCAGGTGCTCGCCACCTCCGCGTGGACCGCTCAGTAGCTGTAGTCGCACGCGCGCCAGGCGCCGTTGACCAGCTGCACCTGGAAGGTGACCTGGGTGGCGGGCGGGCCGGTGCCCATCGTGTAGGCCCACACGTCCATGGTTCCGCTGGCGCCGTCGGCACTGACCCGGATGTTGTCCACCCGCTCGAGCACCGTGGGGTCGGGCTCGGTGGGCTGCAGGCTCAGCTCCTCGGCCAGGGGGCCACAGGTCAGCCGGGTGAGGCTGGCCTGGTCGGCGTCGCCGATCGCCGTCACCAGGGCCGCGCCGAGCGCACTGATCTGCGCGGTCTGCGAGGGGCTCGGCGACAGGCCCGGTGCAGCGGCACCGGGGGGGATGGTGAGGGCCGTGCCCGGCGGCACCGCGGTGGTGGTCGGCGGGACGGTTCTTGGCGGACCGGTTCTCGACGGGCCGGTGCTGAAGGTCGGCGGCCGGGACGGTGGCGTCGACGGGGCGGTGCTCGGTGGGACGCTCCGGCGGGTGGTGGTGGGCAGCGGGGGAAGCACCGTCACCCCGGTCACCGTGGGCGAGGGCGTGGCACTGCTGGTGTCGTCAGTCTGGGTGCCCAGGGCGAACACCGCCACCAGAGCGCCCAGCACCGCCACGACCACCACCACGAGGGTGAACGGTGACGGCGTGCGGTGCCCTGGCGGAGGCTGGGGAGGTTCCTGGCCGGGTCCGCCAGGACCGCCACCGTAGGAGCCCGGGCCGTACGAGGGCGGTCCGTACCCGGTGTCGTCGAGGGGCAGGTACCAGGTGGGGGCGTACCCCGGTGGCTGACCGCCCGGCCCGGCTCCCGGCGTGCCGGGCTCGGGCGGGCTGTACTCGGACGCGCGGTAGTCCGGCGCCCCGTAGACAGGTGTGCCGTAGACGGGTGTGCTGTAGTCCGGTGGCGGGTAGCCCGTCGGCGGCTGGTCCGGACTCGGGTGACTGGCGGTGGCATCGTCGTCGCCCGCTGGCGGCTGGTCGCCGAAGGGCCAGTACGGCGTGTCGTGACGCGGCTCCTGCCCGTGGCGGCCGTCCGGGTCGTCGTCGTGCGAACCCGTCATCCGCGAACCCTCTCGTCGCCGACCGTCCTCTCCGACCTCGGACGGTACGCCGCCACCGCGCCCCTCGCGTGGGGTTTCGAGCCGGCCCTCAGCGGGTCTTGCGCTCGCACGCCTGCCAGGTGTCGCCGCTCTTGGTGAGCACGAACTTCTCCGGCTTGGCCGGCGGGCCCTTGGACACCCGGTAGGCCCACACCGTCACCGCGGCGCTCGTGCGGTCGGTGGTCAGCCCGACGTCGGAGACCCGGACGAAGGTCGTCGGGGTGGCCCGTTGGTCATCCTGCCGGTTGTGCTGCTCGGCCAGGGAACCACACAGCAGGGTGCGCATCGCGGCGAAGTCACCGTCACTGATCGCCCGCACGAACGCGGTGCTGAAACGAGTGATCTGGTCCAGCTCGGCGGGGGTGGGCGCCTCGGTGAGCGCCGCCTCCGGCACCGTGGGGGTGGCTGCGGCCGACGACGTCGGAGTCGTGGCACGGGTGGTCGTCGCGCTGGGAGCCGTCGTGGGCGCCCGGGAGGTGCTGCTCGCGGCGGTGGAGGCGGCGGAGGTGGGCACGGTGGTGGTGGCCTGGGGCTCCGCCACGGCGGTGCCGTCCACGGTGCACGCCACCAGGCTCGTCCCGGCCGCCGCCAGGCACGCCGCGAGAGCCGCAACGTGCCAGGACCTTCGCGCCACGTGGGCCCCCTTCGCGTGTCCCGCCGCTGACCAGGGTGGACAGTACCGCGTGGTGGCCATCACTCGACCCCTGTCGACGCATCCTTGTAGCGTAGAAGTTCCCTACGCGAGGAGACGCCGGTGAGCACATCAGATCGGCCGGACACTACCGACGAGCAAGCGGGAGCACCCGAGGCCTCTGCTCGAAAGATCGATTCCCTGACCCAGCGCAACGCCAAGCTGCTCGAGATCCTCAAGGACGCCCGCCAACAGCTGCTGGTGCTGCAGGAGGAGGTGGACCGACTCGCGCAGCCCCCCAGTGGCTACGGCGTCTTCCTCGACGCCAACGACGACGACACGGTGGACGTGTTCACCTCGGGCCGGCGGATGCGGCTCGTGGTCTCCCCGGCACTGAGCATCAGCGACCTCAGCCGGGGCCAGACGGTGCGGCTGAACGAGGCCCTCACGGTGGTGCAGAGCACCGGCTTCGAGCGGGTCGGCGAGGTGTCGGCCCTGCGGGAGCTGCTCGACGGCGGCCAGCGTGCCCTGGTGGTGGGCCACGCCGACGAGGAGCGCGTGGTGTGGCTGGCCGACCCGCTGATCGCCGACCCGGACGACCCGGACCCGCTGGTCCTGCGTCCCGGTGACTCCCTGCTGGTGGACACCAAGGCCGGCTACGCCTACGAGCGGGTGCCCAAGGCCGAGGTCGAGGACCTGGTGCTGGAGGAGGTGCCCGACGTCGACTACTCCGACATCGGTGGCCTGGGCCGGCAGATCGACCAGATCCGGGACGCGGTGGAGCTGCCCTTCCTGCACGCCGAGCTGTTCAAGGAGTACGCGCTGCGCCCGCCCAAGGGGGTGCTGCTCTACGGCCCGCCCGGCTGCGGCAAGACCCTCATCGCCAAGGCGGTGGCCAACTCGTTGGCCAAGAAGATCGCCGAGGCGCGGGGCGACAACCCCCGCGAGGCCAAGTCGTTCTTCCTCAACATCAAGGGCCCCGAGCTGCTCAACAAGTTCGTCGGCGAGACCGAGCGGCACATCCGGGTGATCTTCCAGCGCGCCAGGGAGAAGGCCTCCGAGGGCACGCCGGTGATCGTGTTCTTCGACGAGATGGACTCCATCTTCCGCACCCGCGGGTCGGGAGTCTCCTCGGACGTGGAGACCACCATCGTCCCGCAGCTGCTCAGCGAGATCGACGGCGTGGAGGGCCTGGAGAACGTCATCGTCATCGGCGCCTCCAACCGCGAGGACATGATCGACCCGGCCATCCTGCGGCCCGGGCGCCTGGACGTGAAGATCAAGATCGAGCGGCCCGACGCGGAGTCGGCGGAGGACATCTTCTCCAAGTACCTCACCCCGGACCTGCCGATCAACGAGGAGGACCTCGCCGAGTTCGACGGCGACCGCCAGGCCTGCATCACCGGCATGATCCAGCGGGTGGTGGAGCGGATGTACAGCGAGACCGACGACAACCGGTTCCTCGAGGTCACCTACGCCAACGGCGACAAGGAGGTCCTGTACTTCAAGGACTTCAACTCCGGCGCGATGATCCAGAACATCGTCGACCGCTCCAAGAAGTACGCCATCAAGGAGGTGCTGGAGACCGGGGCCACCGGACTGCGGGTGCAGCACCTGCTCGACTCGATCGTGGACGAGTTCGCCGAGAACGAGGACCTGCCCAACACGACAAATCCCGACGACTGGGCGAGGATCTCCGGCAAGAAGGGCGAGCGCATCGTCTACATCCGCACGCTGGTCACCGGCAAGTCCGCCGGAGCCAGCCGGGCGATCGACACCGAGTCGAACACCGGGCAGTACCTCTAGGTCCCGGGGCGACTCCAGGCACCAGGGGGCCGCATGGGCGAGCAGGGCACACGAGCGACACCGACCAGGAACGAGGTCGGGGCCACCGCTCAGCTGCTCGCCCATGCGGTCGACGTGCTCAGCCGACCGGTGCAGGGCACGCACCGCACGATCGCCAACACCGTCTTCGCCGCGGTCGGTCCGTTCGGGCTGCCCGCGTGGCTGATGCACAACAGCATCGCCGCCCTGACCTACGCCGGGGTGCGCGCCGGTGCGCGGGCCACGGCCGGGATCGTGACCGCGGTCAGCGACCAGCTGCCCGCGGAGCGGGTGTCCCACGTCGTCACCGGCACGGCGGCCGGCTCGGTGCTGGTGGGCGCGGTCAACGGCCTGCTGGGTGACCAGCTGTTGGCCGACGGCAACCACCTGGCCGTGGAGCTGGGCCCGCACCACCAGCGCAAGGTCGTGGGGCTGGACACCGCGCTGCTCACCACCTCCTACACCACCGCCACCGGTCACCTCGCGGTGTTCGTGCACGGGCTGGGGGAGACCGAGCAGGCGTGGTGGTACCGCCACCAGGGCCGCGGCAGCCACGGTGAGCACCTCGCCGAGCTAGGCGTCACCCCGGTGGTGATGCGGTACAACACCGGCCGCTCGATCACCGAGAACGGCGCGCGCCTGGCCGGGCTGCTCGGCGAGCTGCTGCAGGCGTGGCCGGTGCCGGTGGAGCGCATCGACCTGGTCGGGCACTCCATGGGCGGGCTGGTGCTGCGCGAGGCGTGCCACCACGACGACGCGCAGACGTGGCTGGAGCGGGTGCGCACGGTCTGCTACCTGGGCACCCCGCACGAGGGAGCTCCGCTGGCCGACGGCGCACACCGGCTGGCGCGGGCGCTGAGCTGGTGGTGGGGCAGCCGCAGCTGGGGCGAGCTGATCGACGTGCGCAGCGTCGGCATCGACGACCTGCGTCGCGCCAACCGGCTGCCGCTGGTGCCGGGCGTGCGCCACGTGGGTGTCACCGCGACGCTGGCGGCGGACCCGCAGACCTGGTGGGCTGCGGCCGTGGGCGACGGACTGGTGCCGCTGCACAGCGCCCGCGGTCCGCTGGACGAGCTGCACGTGCTGCCCAGCACCGGCCACCTGGCACTGCTCACCGCACCGGAGGTGTCCGAGGTGCTGGCCGAGCTGGTGGTGTGGGACTCCGACCCCGACGAGGTGGACCGACACACCGAGGCCGAGCAGGTCTGAGGCCCGCGACGGACGGTCGGCAGCGGGTGTCCAGGCCGGTCACGTCCACTTGGTAGCGGTCACAGACGCTTTCGCGGTGGTGGGTTCGTCTGCAAGTACCACCAACCACGAACGTCGCTGCGCGCGGTGCGGCCGTAGATTGTGCGCATGCGAAGAATCATGGGCACCGAGGTGGAGTACGGCATCTCCTCGCCGGGCAACCCCACGGCCAACCCGATCCTGACCTCCACCCAGGCAGTGCTGGCCTACGCCGCCGCCGCGGCGGTGCCGCGCACCAAGCGCACCCGCTGGGACTACGAGGTGGAGTCGCCGCTGCGCGACGCCCGCGGCTTCGACCTCACCCGTCCTGGCCAGCCCACGCCGGTGATCGACGTGGACGAGGTCGGCGCGGCCAACATGATCCTCACCAACGGCGCACGCCTCTACGTCGACCACGCCCACCCGGAGTTCGCCGCCCCCGAGGTGACCGACCCGCTGGACGGGGTCATCTGGGACAAGGCCGGCGAGCGGGTGATGGAGCGCGCGGCGCTGCACGCCGGCAGCGTTCCCGGCGCCCCCAAGCTGCAGCTGTACAAGAACAACATCGACGGCAAGGGCGCCTCCTACGGCACCCACGAGAACTACCTGATGGCCCGCTCCACCCCGTTCGACGCCATCGTGGTGGGCCTCACCCCGTTCTTCGCCTCCCGCCAGGTGATCGTCGGCTCCGGTCGGGTGGGCATCGGCCAGGCCGGCGAGAAGGACGGCTTCCAGCTGTCCCAGCGCGCCGACTACATGGAGGTCGAGGTCGGGCTGGAGACCACCCTCAAGCGCGGCATCATCAACACCCGTGACGAGCCGCACGCCGACGCGGACAAGTACCGCCGGCTGCACGTGATCATCGGCGACGCCAACCTCGCCGAGACCGCCACCTACCTCAAGCTGGGCACCACCGCGCTGGTGCTCGACCTCATCGAGCACGGCGCCGACCTCTCCGACCTGCAGCTGGCGCACCCCGTGCAGGCGGTGCACCAGATCAGCCACGACCCCACGCTCAAGCAGCGGGTGGAGCTGGCCGACGGCCGACGCCTCACCGGGCTGCAGCTGCAGCGGATCTACCACGAGCGCGTGTCGCAGATGGTGGCGCTGGACCGCGAGCGCGACGAGCGCACCGAGGACGTGCTGGCCACCTGGGCGCGGGTGCTGGACATGCTCGAGCGCGACCCGATGGAGTGCGCGTCGCTGCTGGACTGGCCGGCCAAGCTGCGCCTGCTGCAGGGCTTCCGCGACCGCGAGGGCCTGGGCTGGGGCGCCTCCCGCCTGCACCTGGTGGACCTGCAGTACTCCGACGTGCGCCTGGACAAGGGGCTGTACAACCGGCTGGTGGCCCGGGGCTCGATGAAGCGCCTGACCACCGAGGAGCAGGTGCTGGCCGCGGTCACCAACCCGCCCACCGAGACCCGCGCCTACTTCCGCGGCGAGTGCCTGCGCCGCTTCGGCGCCGACATCACCGCCGCGAGCTGGGACTCGGTGATCTTCGACGTCGGCCGCAAGTCGCTGGTCCGCATCCCCACGCTCGAGCCGCTGCGGGGGAGCAAGGCGCACGTGGGGGCGCTGCTGGACTCGGTCGACTCGGCCGTGGAGCTGGTGGACGCGCTCACCAACGGCTGACCGGCCGCGGTCACCTCGCGTCCTGGGCAGGGGCGCGTGGGTAGTGTTTCGATAGGGACGTGCACGCGCTGGTCCCCCAGCAACGGCACCAGAGAACGAGGGAGTCGAACATGGCCCAGGAGCAGACCAAGCGCAGTGGTGGTGGCGACGACGAGGGTGCCGAGGAGCTCGGTGGCGCCGGCCAGGAGCGTCGCGAGCAGCAGAGCTCGGACACCGACGACATCCTGGACGAGATCGACGACGTGCTGGAGGAGAACGCGGAGGAGTTCGTCCGCGCCTACGTGCAGAAGGGTGGGGAATGAGAGAAGGGGCCAGTCCGGACACCTCGTCGTTCACGGACTACCTGCGCCGCACCGCCCCGGAGCTGCTCCCGGGCAACCGGCACCCCACCAGCACCCTCACCGAGAACATGGCACCGCACGGCACCACGATCGTCGCCCTCACCTTCGGTGGGGGCGTGCTGATCGCGGGTGACCGGCGCGCCACCATGGGCAACCTCATTGCCCAGCGCGACATCGAGAAGGTCTTCGTCACCGACGAGCACTCCGCGGTGGGCATCGCCGGCACGGCCGGCGTGGCCATCGAGCTGGTGCGGCTGTTCGCCGTGGAGCTGGAGCACTACGAGAAGATCGAGGGCATGCCGCTGTCGCTGGACGGCAAGGCCAACCGGCTGGCCTCGATGGTCCGCTCCAACCTGGGCGCGGCCATGCAGGGACTGGCCGTCGTGCCGCTGTTCGTCGGCTACGACGTGGACGCGACCGACTCGGTGCACGCCGGCCGGATCATCACCTACGACGTCACCGGCGGGCGCTACGAGGAGCACTCCGGCTTCCACAGCGTCGGGTCGGGCTCGCTGTTCGCGCGCTCGGCGCTGAAGAAGCGCTACGTGGCTGACAGCGACGAGGCCACCGCGGTGCGGGCCGCCGTGGAGGCGCTCTACGACGCCGCTGACGACGACACCGCCACCGGTGGGCCGGACCTGGTCCGCGGGCTGTACCCGTCGGTGGTCACCATCACCGCCGAGCACGGTGCGGTGCGGCTGCCCGAGCCCCAGGTGGCCGAGGTCGCCGAGGCCGTGGTGGCCGAGCGGCACCTCAACCCCGGCGGCTGAGCACCTCCCACCCGTCCCGACCCGAGCCGAGCACAGGAGCCCCGCCGTGACCATGCCGTACTACGCCTCCGCCGAGCAGATCATGCGCGATCGCTCGGAGCTGGCGCGCAAGGGAATCGGCCGAGGTCGCAGCGTCGTGGTGCTCACCTGCGCCGACGGCGTGCTGTTCGTGGCGGAGAACCCCTCGGCCACCCTGCACAAGGTCAGCGAGATCTACGACCGCATCGGCTTCGCCGCGGTGGGCAAGTACAACGAGTTCGAGAACCTGCGCCGCGCCGGCATCCAGCACGCCGACCTGCGTGGGTACTCCTACGACCGCCGCGACGTCACCGGGCAGTCGCTGGCCAACGCCTACGCCCAGACGCTGGGCACCATCTTCACCGAGCAGCCCAAGCCCTACGAGGTGGAGATCTGCGTGGCCGAGGTGGGCCGGCCGGAGGCGTCGGAGCCGGTGGCGCAGCTCTACCGGATCACCTACGACGGCTCCATCGCCGACGAGTCGCGGTTCATCGTGATGGGTGGCAGCACCGAGCCGCTGTCGGCCTACCTCAAGGAGCACTACCAGCCGGGGCTGCAGCTCAAGGCGGCGCTGGAGCTGGCCGTGGCCGCGCTGCAGCAGCACACCAACGGCGGCGCCCGCTCGGTGCCGGTGGACTCGCTGGAGGTCGCCGTCCTGGAGCAGGCGCGCCCACGCCGGGCGTTCCGCCGGCTGGCCGCCGCACAGCTGGCCACCCTGCTGCCGGCCCAGGCCGCCACCAGCCCCGAGCCTGCGCCGCCGGCGGGCGAGGGCACCACCAGCGCCGGGACGGACGAGACCCCGGAGCCGGGCCCCGGTCCAGTTGCCTGACAAGTCTCTTCGTCGCTGACCAGGCGATGCTGCTCGTCGTTCAGCGCCGCAGCCTCCGGGCTGAGTAGGGTCGACAAGGTGCAGCGACGAATCATGGGTATCGAGACCGAGTTCGGCGTCACGTGCACCTTCAAGGGCCAGCGCAGGCTGAGTCCGGACGAGGTTGCCCGCTACCTGTTCCGACGGGTGGTCTCCTGGGGTCGCAGCTCCAACGTCTTCCTCCGCAACGGCGCACGCCTCTACCTCGACGTCGGTTCGCACCCCGAGTACGCCACGGCCGAGTGCGACGACCTGGTGCAGCTGGTCAGCCACGACAAGGCGGGCGAGCGGATCCTCGAGGAGCTGCTGACCGACGCCGAGCAGCGCCTGGCCGACGAGGGCATCGGTGGCGACATCTTCCTGTTCAAGAACAACACCGACTCGGCCGGCAACTCCTACGGCTGCCACGAGAACTACCTGATCGGCCGCCAGGGTGAGTTCTCCCGGCTGTCGGAGGTGCTCCTGCCGTTCCTGGTCACTCGCCAGCTGATCGCCGGCGCGGGCAAGGTGCTGCACACCCCGCGGGGCTCGCGCTTCTGCCTCAGCCAGCGCGCCGAGCACATCTGGGAGGGCGTCTCCTCCGCCACCACCCGCTCGCGGCCCATCATCAACACCCGCGACGAGCCGCACGCCGACGCCGAGAAGTACCGCCGGCTGCACGTCATCGTGGGTGACTCGAACATGGCCGAGACCACCACCATGCTCAAGGTGGGTTCCGCCGCCCTGGTGCTGGAGATGATCGAGGAGGGCGTGGTCTTCCGCGACTTCGCGCTGGACAACCCCATCCGCGCCATCCGGGAGATCAGCCACGACCTCACCGGCCGGCGCCCCGTGCGCCTGGCCGGGGGCAAGGGGGCCAGCGCCCTGGACATCCAGCGGGAGTACCACTCCAAGGCGGTCGACTACCTCACCCGCCGCGAGCCCGACCCGAGCATGGACCGCGTGGTGGAGCTGTGGGGGCGCACCCTGGACGCCGTGGAGTCCGACGACATGTCCAAGGTGGACACCGAGATCGACTGGGCCATCAAGCAGAAGCTGTTCCAGCGCTACCAGGACAAGCACGACATGGACCTGTCCAGCCCGCGGATCGCCCAGCTGGACCTCGCCTACCACGACATCCGGCGCGGCCGCGGCATCTTCGACCTGCTGCAGCGCAAGGACCTGGTCGCTCGGGTCACCGACGACACCGCGATCAAGACCGCCGAGCAGACCCCGCCGCAGACCACCCGGGCCAAGCTGCGCGGTGAGTTCATCGCCGCCGCGCAGGACGCCGAGCGCGACTTCACCGTCGACTGGGTGCACCTCAAGCTCAACGACCAGGCGCAGCGCACCATCCTGTGCAAGGACCCGTTCCGCTCGGTCGACGAGCGGGTGGACCGCCTCATCGCCTCCATGTAGGCGCCGCGGGGCAGCTGCTCAGCGCAGCGCGCTGCCGGAGAGCACCAGCAGCACCACGTCGACCAGCGCCACCCACACCACCGCGCGGAAGAGCCCGAGCGAGGTGAGCAGGCCGACGCCCACGGCCACCACCGCGGTGACCAGCGCCGCGGCGCCCACCACCCACGGCAGGTTCTGCGGGCCCAGCACCAGCAGCACCGACGCGGCCAGCAGCAGCACCACGGTGGCCGTGACCGACCCGCGGGCGCCCAGCACGTGCGGCAGCCCACGCACCCCGGTGGCTGCGTCCGCCGCCAGGTCGGGCAGCACGTTGGCGAAGTGCGCCCCGCTGCCCAGCAGTGCGCCGGCCGCCACCAGCCACCACGGCACCGTGGCCACGGGGGCGACGACGAACGCCGGCAGCGCCCCGAAGGCCACCGCGTAGGGCAGCACCGACAGCACCGTGGACTTCACGCCCAGGTCGTAGACCCAGCCCCCACCGACCACCAGCAGGTGCAGGCCCAGCGTCACCCCGACCGCGCTCTGCCCGTTCCAGCCCGTGGCCACCGCCAGCGGCACGCTCACCACCGCCGCGACCACCGCGGCGGCGCCGACGGTCCGCGTGCTCAGCTCACCCCGGGCCACCGGCTTGTCGGTGCGGCCCGCGGCCCGGTCCCGGGCGGCGTCCACCGCGTCGTTGAGCCACCCGATGGAGAGCTGGCCGGTGAGCACCGCGCCCAGCACCCACAGGCTCGCCGCACCCCGCCCGGCCACCACCGCGAGCAGCCCGGCCACCGCGGTGACGGCCACGGTGGGCTCGGGGTGGCAGGAGGCCAGCAGCGCACGTGTGCGAGAACCCTTGTGCTGCAGCACCTGCACCACGCCCCCGACCGCGCTTTCGCCACTGTTCGCTGCCAGCAACCTAGGGTATGCGTGTGTCCTCCGCCCGCAGTGAACGTCTGGTCAACCTGGTGCTCTGCCTGTTGTCCACGCGGCAGTACCTCAGTGCCGAGCGCATCCGCTCCACCGTGGCCGGGTACAGCGACGCCCCCAGCGACGAGGCGTTCTTCCGGATGTTCGAGCGGGACAAGTCCGAGCTGCGCGAGCTGGGCGTGCCGGTGGAGACCGGGCGCAACTCAGGGTTGGACCCCAACGAGGGCTACCGCATCGCCCGGCGCGACTACGAGCTGCCCGAGATCGAGCTGGCGCCGGACGAGGCCGCGGCGCTGGCGCTGGCCGCCCGGCTCTGGGACTCCCCGCAGATGGCCACCTCTGCGCACAACGCGGTGCTGAAGCTGCGCGCGGCCGGGGTGGAGGTGGACACCGACGCCGCGCCCGGCGTGCAGCCCCGCGTGCACGCCAGCGACCCCGCCTTCGGCCCGCTGGTGGCCGCGGTGGACGCCGGCCGGGTGGTGACCTTCCTGCACCGCCGCGGCCCGGCGTCCGAGCCCACGGCGCGCACCGTCGAGCCGTGGGGGGTGGTGTCCTACCGCGGCCGCTGGTACCTGGTCGGCCACGACCGGGCCCGGCAGGACGTGCGCTGCTTCCGGGTCTCGCGCATCGCCGACGCCAAGGCGGTCGGTCCGGCCGGCGCGGTCACCGTCCCCGACGGCGCCGACCTGCTCGCGCTGGTCGCCGCCTCCGCCGGCCCGGCCCCGCAGGCCGCGGTCGAGGCGACCCTGCTGCTCGCCCCGGACCGTGCCGTGGGGCTGCGCCGGGGCGCCGAGGTGGTGCAGCAGACCCGCGACGGGGACGTGGTGCGGGTGCAGCTGTCCGACCTCGACGTCGCCGCGCGGTCCATCGCCGGCTACGGCGCCGACGCGGTGGTGCTCGCCCCGCCCGAGCTGCGCGAGCGCGTGCTGCTGCTGCTCGCCGGAGCCCTGGCGTGAGCGGGCTGACCGACCGGCTGCCCCGGCTGCTGTCGCTGGTGCCGTACCTGCAGGCGCACCCCGGCGTGCGGGTGGAGGAGGCCGCCGCCGAGCTGGGGGTCAGTGCCACCCAGCTGCGCAAGGACCTGCAGCTGTTGTGGATGTGCGGGCTGCCCGGCTACGGCCCCGGCGAGCTGATCGACCTGTCCTTCGAGGGCGACACCGTGAGCGTGATCTTCGACGCCGGGCTGCAGCGGCCGCTGCGGCTGTCCCGGGCCGAGGCGGGCGCCCTGGCCGTGGCGCTGCGCGCGCTGGGCGACGTCGGCGGGCTGGTGGAGCGGGACGTGGTGGAGCGGGCGCTGGCCAAGGTGGAGGCCGCGGCCGGTGGCGGCAGCGGTCCCAGCGCGGTGACCGTGGGGGTCAGCGAGAGCGCGCAGGACGCGGCCACCGCCGAGACCACGGCGACGCTGAAGAACGCCCTGGCCGAGCGCCACCCGCTGCGCATCCGGTACTACACCGCCTCCCGCGACGACGTCACCGACCGGGTGGTGGAGCCGCGCCAGCTGCTGGTGGTGGACGGGCGCAGCTACCTGGAGGCGTGGTGCCGGCGGGTGGAGGACGAGCGGATGTTCCGGGTGGACCGGATCGACGACGTCACGGTGCTGCCCGAGGTGCTGCCGGCGACCACCGGTGAGCGCCAGGCCCACGAGCTCTTCGAGCTGGGCGACGACCTGCCCGAGGCGGTGCTGGAGCTGGCCCCGCAGCACGCCTGGGTGGCCGAGTACTACCCCGTGCAGGACCTCACCCAGCTGGGCGAGGGGCGGCTGCGCATCACCCTGCGCTACACCGACCTGGAGTGGATCACCCGGCTGGTGCTGGGCCTCGGTGCGGGGGTGCGGGTGCTCGCCCCGGCCGCGCTGGAGCAGCACCGCACGGAGCGGGCCCAGGCGGCGCTGGCCGCCTACGCCCGCCACGAGG
The DNA here is from genome assembly GCF_058133635.1 of Rhodococcus sp. Z6_132. Classification (NCBI taxonomy): domain Bacteria; kingdom Bacillati; phylum Actinomycetota; class Actinomycetes; order Mycobacteriales; family Nocardiaceae; genus Rhodococcus; species Rhodococcus sp. Z6_132. The sequence continues at coordinate 984,077 of NZ_JBYUNP010000002.1, read as the reverse complement.
CGACCGAACCCGCCGGGTGAGCCCGCGGCGTGTCACCTGCCGGTCAGCGTCGGGTCACGCGATGGACACCTCGGCCGCGTACCCTCAACACAGGCCCAACACCGGAGGTATCTCATGGGATCTCTCAGTCCCGTTCACTGGCTGATCGTGCTCATCGTGCTGGTCGTGCTCTTCGGCGCCAAGCGGCTGCCGGACGCGTCCCGCTCGCTGGGCCGCTCGCTGCGCATCTTCAAGAGCGAGATCAAGGACCTGGGCTCCGACGGCGACAAGCCAGCTCCCACCCAGGCGGCGGCCCCGGCCCCGCAGGCGCTGCCCACCGCGCCCCCGGTGATCCCGCCCGTGCCGCAGGCCGGCACCGCGGCGCAACAGGTTCCGGTCCAGCAGGTGCCGGTCCAGCCTGCCCCGCAGGTCCAGGCCCAGCAGGCGCAGGCGCAGGCGCAGCAGGTCCAGGCCCAGCAGCTGCCGACCGAGCACTCTGAGAAGGCCAGCTGAGCCGAGGGTGTCCGCTCCGTCGGGGTGGCGCAAGATTCGACGGCGCCGCCCACCGAACCCTGACGGCTCGATGTCCCTCGTCGAGCACCTGTACGAGCTGCGCAGCCGGGTCACCAAGGCCGGCATCGCGGTCGTCATCACCACCATCCTGGGCTTTCTCTGGTACTCCCACGGCGTGCTGGGCACCCAGAGCCTCGGCGACCTGCTGAAGGGTCCCTACTGCTCCCTCCCGTCGACGTCGCGCGCGCAGATCGGTCCGGACGACAGCTGTCGGCTGCTGGCCACCGCGCCGTTCGACCAGTTCATGCTTCGCCTCAAGGTGGCGCTCACCGCCGGTGTGGTGCTGGCCTGCCCGGTGTGGCTGTGGCAGGTGTGGCGGTTCATCACCCCAGGTCTGCACCAGGGGGAGCGGCGCTTTGCCATCCCGTTCGTCGCCTCCGGTGCCACGCTGTTCGTCGGCGGCGCCGTGCTGGCCTACGTCGTCGTCGCGGAGGCGTTGTCGTTCCTGCTGTCGGTGGGCACCGAGGTGCAGATCACCGCGCTCAACGGCGACCAGTACTTCAGCTTCATCATCAATCTGATCATCATCTTCGGGATCAGCTTCGAGCTGCCGCTGCTGGTGGTGATGCTCAACCTGGTGGGCGTGCTCACCTACGCGCGGCTCAAGGAGTGGCGCCGCGGCTTCATCTTCGGGCTGTTCGTCTTCGCCGCCATCGCCACCCCCGGCCAGGACCCGTTCAGCATGCTCGCGCTGGCGTTCTCCCTGGTGATCCTGTTCGAGGCCGCGGTGCAGGTGGCCCGGCTGCACGACCGCCGCAAGGCCCGCAAGCGCGTCGACCAGGGCTGGGACTCCTGGAGCGACGACGAGGCCTCACCCATCCCGGAGCCCGAGCCGGTGCCACCGACCAGCGGGGTGCCACCGACCAGCGGGGTGGGGTCGACCAGCGGGGTGGGCTCGCGCAGCTACGACGACGCCACCTGATCAGGTGCTTCGCGCGGCGGGTGTGACGAGCACGGCCACTGGACCGAGGGCCGGGCTGCTGTGGCAGCCTGGAGCCCGTGGCCGACACGCAATCACCGGCGGACGCTTACGCGGCTGCACGACAGCGCAACCAGCACCCGCGGCTGGCTGAGTTCTCCGCTGGAATCCCGTTCGAGCTCGACCCGTTCCAGGTCACGGCCTGCGAGGCGCTGGAGGACGGGCACGGCGTGCTGGTGTGCGCGCCCACCGGCGCGGGCAAGACCATCGTCGGCGAGTTCGCCGTGCACCTGGCGCTGGCTGGCGGCACCAAGTGCTTCTACACCACGCCCATCAAGGCGCTGAGCAACCAGAAGTACGCCGACCTGGTGGAGCGCCACGGCAAGCGCAACGTCGGCCTGCTCACCGGGGACACCTCCATCAACTCCGGTGCGCCCGTGGTGGTGATGACCACCGAGGTGCTGCGCAACATGCTCTACGCCGACTCGGAGTCGGTGCGCGACCTGTCCTACGTGGTGATGGACGAGGTCCACTACCTGGCCGACCGCTTCCGCGGCGCGGTGTGGGAGGAGGTCATCCTGCACCTGCCGCCGGAGATCGCGGTGGTGGGCCTGTCGGCCACGGTGAGCAACTCCGAGGAGTTCGGCGAGTGGATCTCCACCGTGCGCGGGGACACCACGGTGGTGGTGGACGAGCACCGCCCGGTCCCGCTGTGGCAGCACGTCATGGTGGGCCGCCAGCTGTTCGACCTGTTCAACGAGCGCGACAACACCGGGGACCGCAAGCTCGTGGTCAACCCCGACCTGGTGCACCACGTCCAGCAGCGCGAGCGGCGCGAGGACGCGTTCCAGCCCCGGCACCAGCGCGGCCGTCAGGCCCAACGCGCTCGCCAGTCCCAGCGCGGTGGGTACCGCCAGCTCACCTACCGTCCGCTGCCCCGCCCGGAGGTGATCGCCAAGCTCGACTCCGAGGGGCTGCTGCCGGCCATCACCTTCATCTTCAGCCGGGCCGGCTGCGACGCCGCCGTCACCCAGTGCGTGCGCTCCGGGATGCGCCTGACCACCGAGGCGCAGGCAACGGAGATCGCCGAGATCATCAGCCGGCACGCCGCCGAGCTGCCCGAGGCCGACCTGGCGGTGCTGGGATTCTGGGAGTGGCGCGAGGCTCTCATGCGCGGCTTCGCCGCTCACCACGCCGGGATGCTGCCCGCGTTCAAGCAAGCCGTGGAGGAGCTGTTCGTCCGGGGACTGGTCCGGGCGGTGTTCGCCACGGAGACGCTGGCGCTGGGCATCAACATGCCCGCACGCACCGTGGTGCTGGAGCGCCTGGTCAAGTACAACGGGGAGTCGCACGCCGACCTGACGCCGGGGGAGTACACCCAGCTCACCGGCCGCGCCGGCCGCCGTGGCATCGACATCGAGGGCCACGCCGTGGTGCTGTGGCAGCCCGGGGTGCAGCCGACCCAGGTCGCCGGTCTCGCCTCCAACCGCACCTTCCGGCTGCGCAGCTCCTTCCGTCCCTCCTACAACATGACGGTGAACCTGGTGGCCGCGATGGGCCCGGACTCCGCCCGCACGCTGCTGGAGCGCTCCTTCGCCCAGTTCCAGGCCGACCGGTCGGTGGTCGGCCTGTCCCGCACCATCGACCGCAACACCGAGGCGATGGCGGGCTACCGGGAGCAGATGGAGTGCCACCTGGGCGACTTCGCCTCCTACGCGGAGCTGCGGGCCAAGATCACCGACCGCGAGCGCAGGCTGGCCAAGCAGGGCAGCGCGGCCCGGCGCCACGAGGCGGAGGAAGCCCTGCAGGCGCTGCGCCGCGGCGACGTCATCGCCGTGCCGGGCGGGCGTCGTGCCGGGCTCGCGGTGGTGCTCGACACCGGGCCCGACGACGCCGACCCCCGCCCGCTGGTGCTCACCGAGGACCGCTGGGCCGGACGACTGTCGGCCGCGGACTTCCCCACCCCTGCCGAGGTGCTGGGACGGCTGACGCTGCCCCGGCGGGTGGAGCACCAGGTGCCCCGCGTGCGCCGCGACCTGGCCTCCACCCTGCGGGCCAGCGGGATCACCGCCCCCGGCCGGGTGGGCAAGCGCCGAACGTCCGCCGCCGACGACGCCGAGCTGGCCGCGCTGCGCCGGGCGCTGCGGGCCCACCCCTGTCACGGCTGCGAGGACCGGGAGAACCACGCGCGGTGGAGCGAGCGGTACGCCCGCCTCGCCGCCGAGACCGAGAAGCTGCGCCAGCAGGTGGCGGCCACCACTCACTCCCTGGCCCGCTCCTTCGACCGCATCCGGGCGCTGCTGGCCGAGCGTGGCTACCTGGAGGGCACCGGGCCCGACCAGGAGGTCAGCAAGGACGGGCGCCGGCTGGAGCGCATCTACAGCGAGTCCGACCTGCTGGTGGCGGAGTGCCTGCGCCGCGGCGTGTGGGAGTCGCTGAACCCGGCCGAGCTGGCCGCGGTGGTGTCGGCGGTGGTCTTCGAGTCCCGACGGGAGACCGAGTCGGTGCCCCGAGTGCCGGCCGGGTCCGTCAGCACCGCGCTGGCCGACACGACGTACCTCTGGGACGCGCTCACCACCGACGAGCGGCGCCACAAGCTCGCCCCCACCCGCGAGCCCGACCTCGGCTTCGCGTGGCCGGTGTACCGCTGGGCCCGCGGGGAGTCGCTGACGAACGTGCTCGCCGCGGCAGGGGAGAACGGCCAGCTGCTGTCGGCCGGTGACTTCGTGCGGTGGTGCCGCCAGGTGGTGGACCTGCTCGACCAGGTGCGGGTGGCCTCGGCGGGCACCCCGATGGGCGCGGTGGCCAGGGACGCCGTCGCCGCGGTCCGCCGCGGAGTGGTCGCGCTCGGCACCTCTTGATCCGGGGAAGCGCCAAAACTGGCATGCTGTCGGAACATTCGTACTGACACACCCCGACCTGGAGGCGTTTCGATGAGCAGCCCACATGGCCCCAACGACCCTCCGCAGCCGCCGTGGGGCGGGCCGCAGCAGCCGTACCAGGGCAGCTACGGCCAGCCGGACGGCAGCCAGCAGCAGGGTTGGGGTGGCGCTCCGCCGCGTCCGGGTGGTCCCCAGCCCGGCGGTCCCCCGCAGGGTCCGCCGCCGCAGGGTCCGCCGCCGCAGGCGCCCTACCGCGGTCAGCCGCAGCCGCCCTACGGCCCGCCGGGCCAGCCCCAGGGGCAGCCGGGCTTCCCCGGTCAGCAGCCCTACGGTGCGCCGGCCCAGCCGCCGGCCCCGCCCCATGGTCCGCCGCCCTACGGCCCGCCCACCGGCCAGCTCGGTGGTGCACCCTTCGTCACCCCGCCGCCGGCCACCACCAAGTCGCGCACGCCGCTGTACGCCGGTGCCGGGCTGGCCGTGGTCGCGCTGGCCGTGCTGGCGGTGCTGGCCTTCGTGGCGCCCGGCTTCGCCGTCACCAAGACCCTGAGCCCCACGGCCGTGCAGGACGGGGTGCAGAAAGTGCTCACCGACACCTACAAGACCGGCGAGGTCACCGGGGTGTCCTGCCCCGACGGGCAAGAGGTCAAGAGCGGCAACACCTTCACCTGCAAGGCGACGGTGGACGGCAAGGAGTCCGACATCAAGGTGAGCATCACTGACGACGACGGCACGTACCAAGTGGGCAGGCCCTGATCACGGCGCTCGCCGTGCTGATTGGATGACGGGGTGAGCACCCCCAACGACAACCCTGTCCTCACCGTGCGCGTCCTGCCGGAGACCCTGCACCGCGCGGCCGCGGAGGTGTTCGGCGGCGCGTACCTCATCGGGCCGGTCACCGACCAGATGTGGGAGCGGTCGCTGCCCATGTACCGGGCCAGCCTGGTGCAGGGCATCGTCGAGGACGACGGCGTGGTCGGCGGCGTCGCGCGCTCCTGGGAGGTGGAGCTGGACGTGCCCGGGGGGCGGGTGCCCGCCGCCGCGGTCAGCAGCGTGGGGGTGCGCGCCGACCGTCGTCGTCGCGGCTACCTGCGGGCCCTGATGCAGGCGCAGCTGCAGACCACCCGCGACAACGGTGCGCTGGTGGCGGTGCTGCGGGCCACCGAGGCCTCCATCTACTCGCGGTTCGGCTACGGCGTGGCCTCCACCTACGCCACCCTGAAGGTGACCCGACGCCGCGCGGTGCTGCGCCCGGGCGCCGCCGCCGAGCGCCGCCTGAAGATGATCACCCCCGAGGCCGCCGTGCGCGAGCTCCCCGCGGTCTACGAGCGCATCCGCACCGCCAGGCCGGGCACCGTGTCCCGGCCCAGCTGGTGGTGGGCGGGGATGGTCGATCGGCACCTGCACAAGGACCGCCCGGTGTGGGTGCTGTGCACCGTGGACGACGACGACCAGGTGGACGGCTTCCTCCTGTACACGGTCAACAACCGGGACGGCTGGGACGACCCGCAGCAGGCCGTGGTGGAGGTGCTCGACCTCCGCGCGGTGGACGAGCGCGTGGAGCTCGCGCTGTGGCAGGCCGCCTTCGGCATCGACCTCTCCGAGCACCTGCTGGCCCACGGCCGTCCGCTCGACCCGGTGCTCGACCTGGCCCTGGTGGACCCCCGTGCCGCGGTCACCACCGACGTCGAGGACGAGACCTGGCTGCGGCTGCTGGACGTGCCCGCGGCGCTGTCCGCGCGCAGCTACGGCGCTGGTGAGCCGGTGGTGATCGGGGTGGACGACCAGCTGATGCCGGACAACTCCGGCCGCTACCGGGTCAGCACCGACGGGGTGCAGCGCACCGACGCCGAGGCCGAGCTGCACTGCGAGGTAGGTGAGCTGGCCGCGGTGTACCTGGGCGGCACCTCCTTCACACAGCTGGCCGCGGCCGGGCGCGTGCGGGGCAGCAGCGAGGTCCTCGCCAGGGCCGACGCCCTCTTCGGCACGCCTCGGCTGCCCTGGAGCGGCACCTACTACTGAGTTCCTCGGCGGCGGTGGCGCTCGCCCCGACCGGGTGGGCGCGGCCGCCTAGAGTGGTCCACCGCTGACGTCCGGTGCGGCGGGAACCAGTGAGGAGAACCGGTGACGCACGTCCTCGTCTACCTGCTGGTTGCGGTGGCCGTGATCGTCCTGGCCGAGGTGGTCGCCGACCGGTCCGGGCTGCCGGTGGCGGCGCTGCTCACGGTGAGCGGCCTGATCTACGCCGCGCTGCCCGGGCCCAACCTCGAGCTCGATCCCGAGGTGGTCCTCACCTTCCTGCTCCCGCCGCTGCTCTACAGCGCGGCGCTGAACTCCTCGCTGTCGGCCATCCGCACCAACCTGCGGGCGGTGATCAGCCTCTCCGTGGTGCTGGTGCTGGTCACCGCGCTGCTCGTCGGGGTGGGGGTGAGCCTGGTGGTGCCCGGGCTGGGGCTGGCTGCCGCGGTGGCCCTGGGCGCCGCGGTCGCCCCACCTGACCCGGTGGCGGCGCTGTCCATCGGGCGCAAGGCCGGGCTGCCGCCGCGGTTGATCACGCTCATCGAGGGTGAGGGTCTGCTCAACGACGCCACCGCGCTGACCACCTTCGCGGTGGCGGTCACCGCCGCCACCACCGGCGGGTTCTCCTACGGCAGCGCGACGGTGGACTTCCTGGCTGCCGCGGCCGGCGGGGTCTTCGTCGGCGTGTCGGTGGCCCTGCTGGTGCGACTGCTGCGCCGCTACGTCAGCGACCCCCTGATGCTCAACGCGATCTCGCTGGCCACGCCGTTCCTGGCCTACCTGCTCGGGGAGGAGGTGCACGTCTCCGGGGTGCTGGCCGTGGTCATCGCCGGCCTGGTGGTCGGCCACGACACGCCGCGGCTGGTGTCCGGGGCGAGCCGGCTGCAGACCAGCGCGGTGTGGCGGCTGGTGGACTTCCTGCTGGAGGGGGCGGTCTTCCTGCTCATCGGCATGCAGCTGCCGCTGATCGTCCGCGACCTCAACCAGTACCCGGTGTCCACCATCGTCGGGGCGTCGGTGGTGACCGTGGCGCTGGTGCTGCTGATCCGGCCCGCCTGGCTGGTGCTCACCCAGTGGCTGCCCCGACGGCTGCGCACCCGCCTCGGGGGCAGCGGTAGCGGCGGCGAGCAGCGCCTCGGGGGCCGCGAGGTGCTGGTGCTCAGCTGGGCGGGCACCCGGGGCGTGATCACCCTGGCCGCGATCTTCTCCCTGCCGCTGCTCACCCAGGCGGGTGAGCCGTTCCCCGACCGCAGCCTGCTGCTGTTCTGCGCGTACCTGGTGGTGCTGGTGACGCTGGTCGGCCAGGGCGTCACCTTCGCCCCGCTGGTGCGGCTGACGGGGCTCCGGGCCGACGTCACCGGCGCGGCGCTGCTGCGCAACGAGGCGCGGGCCGCGGCTGCCCAGGCGGGCCTGGTCCGGCTGAACCAGCTGGACGCCGACGACCAGGTTCCCGCCGACATCATGGAGGGGTCCCGGGCGAACCTGCGGCGACGACTGGCGCGCTACCGCAAGCGGGTGGACCTGCTGGAGTCAGCCGAGGACGGCGAGCTGCCCATCTCCCCGGCCTACGAGGCGGGTCTGCGCGCCCGGCGGGCGGTGATCGACGCCCAGCGGGCCGAGATCCTGCGCTGGCGCGACGCCGGCCGGCTCTCCGACCTCGACCTGCGGGCGCTGCAGCGCGAGCTCGACCACGAGGAGGACATCCTCCCGCACCGGGACCGCTAGGCCAGACTCGCGCCGGGCGGCGCTCCCCGCCCTAGCGCTGCAGCGCGGCCATCGCCTTGACCAGGCGTGCCACGCTGCTCTCCACGCCCCACTGCTCGGCCAGGGCGCTCAGCTCCTCCGGCCGCGCCGGGGTGTTGGGCAGCTCGTCGTCCTTGGACAGCTCGACGTCGGCGTCGCGCACCACCTGCACCACCGGCAGCGCGGCGTCCAGGTAGTCGGCGGCGGCGGTGATCCGCGACCGCGAGGCCCGGGCCATGCCGGAGGCCTCGTCGGCAGCGGCCGCGCGCAGGGCGTCCATGGACTTGTAGGTGAGCAGCAGCTGGGAGGCGGTCTTGGCGCCGATGCCCGCCACCCCGGGCAGCCCGTCGGAGGCGTCCCCGCGCAGCGTGGCCATCTCCGCGTAGGCGGCACCGGCCCGCTCCACGGGCACGCCGTAGCGCTCGGCCACGTCCTCCGGCCCGAACACCTCGGCCTTGGCCAGTCCCCGGCCCACGTAGATCACGCGCACCGGCACGGGGTCGTCGGAGACCACCTGCAGCAGGTCGCGGTCACCGCTGACCACCACCACCGCGTCCCTGCTCTCCCGGGCGGCCAGGGTACCCAGCACGTCGTCGGCCTCCAGGCCCTGCGCGCCGGCGGTGGCGATGCCCGCGGCCGAGAGCAGGTCCATGATCACCGGCACCTGGTGGGCCAGCTGGTCGGGGACCTCCTCGGCGTCCAGCTGGCCGGGGGGACGCTCCTCGGCCACCCGGTGGGCCTTGTAGGAGGGCACCGCCGCCACCCGGAACGCCGGGCGCCAGTCCAGGTCCAGGCACACCGCCAGCCGGTCGGGCTGGGTGCGGGTGATGAGCGTGGCCACCATGTCGGTGAACCCGCGCACCGCGTTCACCGGGCGCCCGTCCGGGGAGGTGAGCGACTCCGGCACGCCGTGGAAGGCCCGGAACCACAGGCTGGCGCCGTCGAGCAGCATGAGGGTGCGCGTCATGGGAGTCGATCCTGCCAGGACGGCGGCGGGTGCTGGGCGGCTACCGTGCAGGCATGAGTGCCGAACGCCTGCCCGCCTCCGTGTACGCCGACCGCCTGGAGCGCGCCGCGGTGGCCGCGGAGGCCGCCGGAGTGGACGCCCTGCTGATCACCCCCGGCCCGGACCTGCAGTACCTGCTGGGCTCGCGGGCCAGCTCCTTCGAGCGGCTGACCTGCCTGGTGGTGCCGGTGCAGGGCGAGCCCGCGGTGGTGGTGCCGCGGCTGGAGCTGGCGGCGCTGCGGCCCTCGGCGGCGGGCGAGCTGGGCCTGGCCGTGCACGACTGGGTGGACGGCGTGGACCCGTACGCGCTGGTCGCCGGGCTGCTGGCCACCCCGGCGCGGGCGGCCGTCAGCGACGCCATGCCTGCCCTGCACGCCCTGCCGCTGGCCGCCGCGTGCGGGGCGCCGCAGGTGCTGGCCACCCCGGTGCTGCGCGGCCTGCGGATGCGCAAGGACGCCGCCGAGCTGGACGCGCTGCGCCGCGCCGGCGCCGCCATCGACCGGGTGCACGCCCGGATGGGCGAGTGGCTCAAGCCCGGGCGCACCGAGGCGGACGTGGCGGCCGACATCGAGGCCGCGATCGTCGCCGAGGGGCACACCGGGGCGGAGTTCATCATCGTCGGCTCCGGCCCGCACGGCGCCGACCCGCACCACGAGGTGTCCGACCGGGTGCTGCAGCCCGGCGACGTGGTGGTGGTGGATATCGGCGGGCCGGTGGACCCGGGCTACTTCTCCGACTGCACCCGCACCTACAGCCTGGGTGAGCCCAGCGCCGAGGTGGCCGCGCAGTACGCGGTGCTGCAGCGGGCCCAGCAGGCCGGCCTGGACGCGGTGCGCCCGGGGGTGCGGGCGGAGGAGGTGGACGCCGCCTGCCGGGACGTGCTGGCGCAGGCGGGGCTGGCCGAGGCGTTCGTGCACCGCACCGGCCACGGCATCGGGCTCTCGGTGCACGAGGAGCCCTACATCGTGGGCGGCAACGACGTCGAGCTGGCCGAGGGGATGGCCTTCAGCGTGGAGCCGGGCATCTACTTCCCGGGTGCGTGGGGCGCACGGATCGAGGACATCGTGCTGGTGACCGCCGACGGCGGCGAGCCGGTGAACGTCCGCCCGCACGAGCTGGCCGTGCTGCCGGGCTGACCTACTCCGGGTGCAGCAGGCTGGCCGAGCCGAGCACCCGGTCCACGGCGATCTGGATGACCACCCGCTCCGGGTTGGGCCGGGGCTGGCGGTACCGCTGCGCGTAGCGGCGCTCACCCTCGGCCACCTCGTCGGCATCGGTGTGCACCGAGGTCACGCCCTCCAGGGTCATCCAACGGGCCCAGTCGACCTGGCACAGCGAGCCGCGCCCACCCCGGGCGGCGTTGCGCGCCTTGAGCGAGCCGCCCCTGGTGATGATCCGGGCGATCGAGCGCTCGGCGTCCCAGGTGAACCCCACGGGCACCACGTGCGGGGTTGTGTCCCCGCGCAGCGTGGTCAGCGAGGCGAGCTGTCGCTCGGCCAGGAACTCGAGGGCCACGGCGGGCAGCGCGGCGGGGGAGGTGGAGGGCACGACCCGACGGTAGCGGCAGCGGGTCTGCCAGACTCCTCGGCGTGAGCGATGGAGCGGTTCTGGTCCTGGGTGGGCGCAGCGAGATCGGCGTGGCGGTGGCACACCGGCTGGTGGCCCAGGGTGCCCGCACCGTGGTGCTGGCCGCCCGGCGCGCCGACGACCTGGTGGCCGAGCGGGAGGCGCTGCTGGCCGCTGGCGCCACCACGGTGGAGTGCCTGGACTTCGACGCCGACGACCTGAGCAGCCACCAGCCGCTGCTGGCCGACGTCGCCGCCCGCCACCACCTGGACGTGGTGCTGGTCAGCTTCGGCGTGCTGGGCGAGCAGGCCCGCGCGGAGACCGACCCGGCGCACGCCGTGGCGGTGGTGCACACCGACTACGTCGCCCAGGTGCACGTGCTCACCGTGCTGGCCACGCTGCTGCGCGCCCAGGGCGACGGGCAGCTGGTGGTGTTCTCCTCCGTGGCCGGGGTGCGGGTGCGCCGCGCCAACTACGTCTACGGCTCGGCCAAGGCGGGGCTGGACGGCTTCGCCAGCGGGCTGGCCGACTCCCTCGTCGGCTCCGGCGTGCACCTGCTGCTGGTGCGCCCGGGCTTCGTGGTGGGCCGGATGACCGAGGGCATGAGCCCTGCACCGTTGTCCAGCACTCCCGACCAGGTGGCCGACGCGGTGGTGGCCGGCCTGCGCCGGCGCAAGGACGTGGTGTGGGTGCCCGGCGTGCTGCGGGTGGCGTTCACCGCGATGAGCCTGCTGCCGCGTCCACTGTGGCGGCGGCTGCCGCGCTGATCCCAGGGGCGTTGGCGTTGACGAACCAGCCCCCGCTGCAACACACTCCGGCGGTGCCCCACCGGTGCGGCACCCCGTCGACAGGAGCGCGCTGATGTCCGAGGTCCACACCGTTCGCGGTCCGGTCGACAGCAGCAGCCTGGGCCGGGTGCTGATGCACGAGCACGTCTTCGTCCTCGACGCCGAGATGCAGCAGAACTACCCCGACTACCTCGACCGGTGGGACGAGGGCGCGCGGGTCGCCGACGCCGTGCACAAGCTGACCGAGCTCAAGGCCCGCGGCATCGCCACGATCGTCGACCCCACCGTGATCGGGCTCGGGCGCTACCTGCCGCGGATCGCCGCGGTCAACGAGCAGGTGGACATCAACATCGTGGCCGCCACCGGCATCTACACCTACAACGACCTGCCGTTCCAGTTCCACTACAACGGGCCCGGCCTGCTGGTGGACACCCCGGAGCCGATGGTGGAGCTCTTCCTGCGCGACCTCCGCGAGGGCATCGCGGGCACGGCGATCCGGGCCGCCTTCCTCAAGTGCGCCATCGAGGCTCCCGGCCTCACCGCGGGCGTGGAGCGGGTGATGCGGGCGGTGGGCCAGGCCCACCAGGAGACCGGGGCGCCGATCACCGTGCACACCAACCCGCACACCCAGTCCGGGCTGGTGGTGCAGAAGGTGTTGGGATCGGAGGGGGTGGACCTGAGCAAGGTGGTCCTCGGCCACTGCGGCGACACCACCGACCTGGACCACCTGTGCGCGCTGGCCGACGCCGGCTCGCTGCTGGGGATGGACCGCTTCGGCCTGGACGTGCTGCTGCCCTTCGAGGAGCGCGTGGGCACCGTGGTGGAGCTGGCCCGCCGCGGCTACGCCGAGAAGATGGTGCTCTCCCACGACGCGGCGTGCTTCATCGACTGGTTCGAGGCCGGCGCCAAGGAGCAGATGGTGCCGCACTGGAACTACAACCACATCAGCGACGACGTGATCCCCGCGCTGCTCGACCGCGGGGTCACCGAGGAGCAGCTGCACACCATGCTGGTGGACAACCCGCGCCGCTACTTCGCGAGCTGACCGCCCGCGCGGGACCCGGCTAGCTGGCCTGGCTGGGGGAGGACATGTGGAAGTCCGGGATCCGCAGCGGCGGCACCTCGGCACGGCTGAACCAGTCCTTCCACTCCCGCGGCAGGGTGCGCTCGGTGGCGCCGGCCTCGGTGGCCCGGCGCAGCAGGTCCAGCGGGCTCTCGTTGAACCGGAAGTTGTTCACCTCGCCGGTGACCTTGCCGTCCTCCACCAGGTACACCCCGTCCCGGGTGAGCCCGGTGACCAGCAGCGACACCGGGTCGACCTCGCGGATGTACCACAGGCAGGTGAGCAGCAGGCCCCGCTCCGTGCTGGCCACCATGTCCTGCAGCGACGCACCGGACCCGCCGGTGATGAGCAGGTTGTCCCCGGGCACCGCCACCGGCGCGTGGAAGCGCTCCGCCTCGGCGCGGGGGTAGGCCAGGGCGTGCACGGCGCCGTCGCGGATCCACTCCACCCGCCCGGCGTCCATCCCGTTGTCGAACACCGAGATCGAGTCGTCGGAGTGGGTGGTGGCCACGAACGGCGGGTACTCCAGGCCCGGCAGGTTGGGGTCGCAGGCCATGGTCAGACCCAGCGTGCCCAGCTGCTCGCCCACCCGGGTGCCGCCCGGCCGCGACAGCGCGGTGTGCCCCTCCTGGGCGCCGCGGCCCTCCATCGCCCAGGCCAGCAGGATCATCAGGTCCGACACCGCCGAGGGGGGCAGCAGCGTCTCGTAGCGGCCGGCGGGCAGCTCCACCGTGCGCCGCCCCCAGCCCAGCCGGGTGGAGAGGTCGGCCAGCAGCGCGGTGAGGTCGACGTCGGTGAAGTCCCGGGTGCCGAGCCCGCCCCACGCGCTGGAGCCGTCGCGCTTGGCGTTCACCTCCACGGTGCCGGCGGGCTGGCTGAAGCGCCGGCGCAGCCCGGTGGAGGAGCCCAGCCAGGTGGTGTGCACCTGGTGCTCGGCGAAGCCGTAGAGCGTGTCCTTGCCGGCAAAGCCCTGGGCCAGCTCGGTGGCCAGCCGGTCGAACACGGCGATGTCGGTCTGCGCGGCCGGAGCGTCCCAGTCGGTGGGGACACCGGAGCCCTCCACCAGCGGGGCCGCGTCGCGGGCGGGGCCGGCGGCACGGGCGGCCTCCTCGCTGGCCCGCACCACCGCGGTGACGTCGGCGCAGTCCACGCTGGACGAGCTGACCACGCCCACCGAGGAGCCGAGCACCGAGACCACCGCCCACTCGCGGGAGGAGCTGAGCCCGTTGGTGGTCATGGTTGAGTTGGCCCAGCGCAGCGTGGCCTCGCTGGACTCGGTGACCAGGACGACGCAGCCGTCCGCCTGCGAGGCGCCCAGCACGAGCTCCACGAGGTCTGGGGCGGTGATCATGCGGACTTCCCTTCCGACTGCGTGTTGAGGATGTTCACCTGGCGGAACAGCGCCGACGGTGCACCGTGGCTGACCGCGGCCACCTGGCCGGGCTGGGCCTTGCCGCAGTTGAACGCCCCGTGCAGCTGCCACGTGGACGGCCCACCCACCGCCTCCATGGCGCCCCAGAAGTCGGTGGTGGTGGCCTGGTAGGCGACGTCGCGCAGCTGCCCGGCCAGCTTCCCGTTGCGGATGCGGTAGAAGCGCTGGCCGGTGAACTGGAAGTTGTAGCGCTGCATGTCGATCGACCACGACTTGTCGCCGACGACGTAGATGCCCTCCTCCACCGCGCTGATCAGCTCGGCGGTGCTGCGGTCGGTGTGCGGGTCCGGCTGCAGCGAGACGTTGGCCATCCGCTGGATGGGCACGTGCTGGGCGGAGTCGGCGTAGGAGCAGCCGTTGGAGCGCTCCAGGCCCATCCGTGGCGCGAACACCCGGTCGAGCTGGTAGCCCACCAGCACCCCGTCGCGCACCAGGTCCCAGCTCTGCGCGGCCACCCCCTCGTCGTCGTAGCCCACCGTGGACAGCCCGTGCGGCTGGGTGCGGTCGGCGGTGACGTGCATGACGTCGGAGCCGTAGCGCAGGGCGCCCAGCTGGTCGGGGGTGGCGAAGGAGGTGCCGGCGTAGGCGGCCTCGTAGCCGATGGCGCGGTCGTACTCGGTGGCGTGGCCGATGGACTCGTGGATGGTCAGCCAGAGGTTGGACGGGTCGATCACCAGGTCGGTGGGCCCGGCCGTCACCGAGGGGGCCCGCACCTTCTCCGCCAGCAGCTCGGGCAGCTGCGCCAGCTCGCCGTCCCAGTCCCAGCGCCCCTGAGCTGGGTCGCCCTGGCCCAGGTACTCCCAGCCCCGGCCGACCGGCGGCGCCAGGGTGGCCATGGACTCGAACGCGCCTGCCTGCTGGTCCACCGTGGTGGCCTCCACGTCGGGCTGCAGCCGCACCCGCTGCTGGGTGATGGTGGAGCCGTGCAGGTCGGCGTAGAACGTCTGCTCCTTGACCTGCAGGCAGCTCGCCGACACGTGGTCGACGCCGTCGGCGGCCAGCAGCCGCTGGGAGAAGTCGGTGAGGCGCTCGATCTTGTCCGCGGTGGGCACCGCGAAGGGATCCACCGCGTAGCCGGACACCCAGGTGACGTCGGCGTACACCGGCTCCGGGGCCAGCACCACCGGGTCACGGTTGAGCGCCCGCAGGGTCTGGGCCACCTGAACCGCCTGCGCTGCTGCGGTGGCCGCGGCGTCGGGGGTGAGCTCGGCTCGGGCGGCGAAGCCCCAGGTGCCGTCCACCACCACCCGCACCGCGAGCCCGACGGTGGCGCCGTCGTTGGCCGACTGCACCGTCCCGTCGCGCAGCCGCAGGCTCTGCGTCTGCGTGCGGTGCACCCGCAGGTCGGCGTGCTCGGCGCCCAGCTCGCGGGCCCGGCTCAGCGCCGCGTCAGCCAGCACGCGCAGGGGCAGGGCGAGGAAGTCAGCGTCAACGTCACGCTCTGTCGCGGGCATGGCGGCAACGCTAGCGGCTCCGTGAGCGCGCCACGACCGGCCTGCTCCCACTACCGTGAGCGCCGTGGCCGTCCAGCACGTCAACCCGGTGACCGTGCTGCTCGTCGACGACCAACAGCTGATGCGCAGCGGTCTCCGCGCGGTGCTCGGCGGACACGACGACCTCACCGTGGTGGGGGAGGCCTGTGACGGCGCCGAGGCGGTGCGGGTGGCGGAGCGGGTGCGGCCGTCGGTGGTGCTGATGGAGCTGCGCACGCCGGGGCCGGCCGGGGTGGAGGCCACCCGCCGCATCGTCGACGCCGGGCTGGCCGCGGTGCTGGTGCTGACCACCCTCGACCACGGCGACCACGCCCTGGCGTGCCTGCGCGCCGGTGCCGGCGGGTACCTGCTCGACGACACCCCGCCGGAGCAGCTGGTGGCCGCGGTGCGCAGCGTCGCCGGTGGTGGCTGGGTGATCACGCCGAGCGTCGCCCACCGGCTGGTGCAGCGCCTGGTCGAGGGGTCGCCCGCCGTGGTGACGGGCCGCCGCGGGACGGACGGCCGCGGGACGGACGGCAGCGGGATGGGCACCACTGGGATGGACACCAGTGCCCTGCAGGTGCTCACCGACCGGGAGCGCGAGGTGCTCACCCAGGTGGCCCGGGGGCTATCCAACGCCGAGGTGGCCACCCGGATGTTCCTCTCCGAGGCCACGGTCAAGACCCACGTGGGCCGGGTGCTGGCCAAGCTGGGGCTGCGCGACCGGGCCCAGGCGGTGGTGCTGGCCTACGAGACAGGGCTGGTGCGACCCGGCGGGCCCAGTGCGACACCAGGTTTCGGGGGTGCCCCAGAACGCCCGACAACTAGGGAATAATCCGGCACATGATTGAAGTGCGCAACCTTTCCAAGTCCTACGGTGCCACCAAGGCCGTCGACGACCTGACCTTCACGGTGCACCCCGGGAAGGTCACCGGCTTCCTCGGCCCCAACGGCGCCGGCAAGTCCACCACCATGCGGATGATCCTGGGCCTGGACCGGCCCACGTCGGGCACCGCGACCATCGGTGGCACGGCCTACCACCAGCTCAAGCACCCGCTGCGCGAGGTCGGGGCCCTGCTGGACGCCAAGTGGGTGCACCCCAACCGCTCGGCCCGGGCGCACCTGCGCTGGATGGCCGCCTCCAACGGCATTCCCGCCTCCCGGGTGGACGAGGTGCTCGGCCTGGTGGGGCTCTCCCAGGTGGCGGGCAAGAAGGCCGGCGGCTTCTCCCTGGGCATGTCCCAGCGCCTGGGCATCGCCGCCGCCCTGCTGGGCGACCCCGGCGTGCTGCTCTTCGACGAGCCGGTCAACGGCCTCGACCCCGAGGGCATCGTGTGGATCCGGCAGTTCATGCAGGCGCTGGCCCGCGAGGGGCGCACCGTCCTGGTGTCCAGCCACCTGCTCAACGAGATGGCCATCACCGCCGAGAACCTCATCGTGATCGGCCGCGGCCGGCTCATCGCCGACTGCACCACCCAGCAGTTCGTCGACCAGGCGAGCTCCGCCACCGTGCGGGTGCGCAGCCCCCAGCTGGACGCCCTGCGGGACAGCCTCCGCCAGCACGGCATCGACCTGCAGCAGGACGGACCCGACGCCCTGCTGGTCAACGGCGTCGGCACCGAGAAGGTGGGCGAGCTCGCTGCGGCAGGCAACATCGTGCTGCACGAGCTGAGCCTGCAGCGCGGCTCGCTGGAGCAGGCGTTCATGCAGCTGACCGGTGGTGACGTGCAGTACCAGTCATCCGTGCCCGCCCACGCGACCCCGCCGGGTCCTGGCCAGGCACCGATCGCCCCCCGCACCGAAATGAGCAAGTCATGAGTCTCCTGCAGGTCGAGCGCATCAAGCTCACGTCCACCCGCTCACCCTGGTGGTGCGCCGCCATCGCCGCGCTGATCAGCTTCGGCTTCGCGCTGCTGTTCGCGTGGTCCTACCGGGGCGACGTGCCCCAGGACGTCCCCGACTACGACCTCACCCTGGTGCTCACCGGGGCATCCGGCATGGGCATGTACGTGATCATGATCATGGCCGCGCTGAGCATCACCACCGAGTACCGCTTCGGCGTCATCCGCACCACCTTCCAGGCCGCGCCCCGGCGCTGGCAGGTGCTGGCGGCCAAGGCCGGCTTCCTGGGCGTGATCGGGCTGGTCCTCGGGGAGATCTTCGCCTTCGGCTCGGTGGCCCTGGCGCGGCTGCTCAACAGCACGGCCCTGCCGGTCAGCAGCGAGGAGGACTGGCGGCTGGTGGCCGGCACCGGAGTCATCTACGGCCTGTCGGCCGTGCTCGCGGTGGCCGTGGGCGCGCTGCTGCGCCAGTCCGCCGGCGCCATCGCGCTGCTGCTGCTGTGGCCGCTGCTGGTGGAGGGCCTGGTCACCCTCATCCCCAAGGTCGGCGACGACATCGGCGAGTGGATGCCCTTCGCCAACGCCAACCACTTCCTCACCGACGGCTTCGTCACCGGCGACTACCCGCTCAGCCCGTGGGGCAGCCTGGTGTACTTCGTCCTCTTCGTGGCCGTGGTCTTCGCCGCCGCCGTCGCGGTGGTCAGCCGCCGGGACGCGTGACTGGGAGAAAAATCGGTGTCCGGCGCGTTGTACGGACAGACACCAACCACCGTCGCCCGCGCGGCGCCCGAGGAGTCCGTATGCCGGTCCTGATCTTCGCCCTGTACGCCGTAGCCGAGGTCGCTGCCCTGATCTGGGTGGGCAGCGCCCTCGGTGTGCTGCCCACCGTCGGGCTGCTGGTGCTGGGCTCCCTGCTCGGCGGGTACCTGCTGCGCCGGGAGGGCCAGCGCGGGATGCAGGCCATCCGCGAGGCGCAGCGCCAGGGGCTGCCGGCGCAGCGGCACCCGCAGGCCGACTACGCCGACGTGGCGCTGCGCACGGGTGGCGCGCTGCTGTTGCTGGTCCCCGGCTTCGTCAGTGCGGTGCTCGGGCTGCTGCTGCTCCTGCCGCCCACCCGCTGGCTGCTGCGCCCGGTGCTCAAGACCGTGGTGGCCCGCCGCGTGCAGGTGATGACCACCAACGCGTTCGCTCGCTTCCCGGGCATGGGTCCGGGCCCGGCAGGTGGAGCCGGCCGCTTTCCCGGCGGCCACCGCCAGGGTGGCTACGGCGACGTGATCGACGGCGAGGTGGTGGAGGTGCACGACGAGGGCCCCTCCGGCCCGCCGCGCACCCCGCTGACCTCCTGACGCACCCGGCCGCCCGGCCCACTCGTCGTGGCCGGCCCCCGCTCGGGCAGACTCGCCGATCGTGAGCACGCAACTCCTGCTGGGCGGTCGTATCTACAGCCCCACTTCCCCTGACGCCACCGCCATGGCGGTCACCGACGGCACCGTGGTGTGGACCGGGATGGACGCGCCCGGCCGGGCGATGCACCCCGACGCCGAGGTGATCGACCTGCAGGGCCGGTTTGTGGCCCCGGCCTTCGTGGACTCCCACGTGCACTGCACCGCGGCCGGGCTGGCACTGAGTGGGCTGGACCTGGCCGGCACCACCTCCAAGGCGCAGTGCCTGGAGCTGGTGCGCGCTCACGCCACGGCCCACCCCGACGCGGTGGTGTGGGGCCACGGCTGGGACGAGTCGCGGTGGAGCGAGCAGCGTCCGCCGAGCCGCGCCGAGCTGGACGAGTGCGTGCCCGGCCGACAGGTGTACCTCTCCCGGGTGGACGTGCACTCCGCGTGGGTGTCCACCCCGCTGGTGGAGCAGGCCACCGGCGTCCGCCAGGCGACCGGCTGGTCCGACGAGGGCCCGCTGAGCCAGGACGCCCACCACCTGGTGCGCGAGGCCGCCCGCGTCCGCCTCACCGCCGCCCAGCGCCGGGCCGCGCTGCTCACCTTCCTCGACCACGCCGCCGCCCACGGGGTGGCCGCGGTGCACGAGTGCGGGGGCGCGGAGATCGCCGGGCTGGAGGACTTCCGCGCGACCCTGACCGCCGACCACGGGGTGCAGGTGCGCGGCTACTGGGGCGAGGCGGTGACCGACGCCGACCAGGCCCGCGACCTGCTCGAGCGCACCGGCGCCGCCGGCCTGGCCGGCGACCTGTTCGTGGACGGCTCCCTCGGCTCGCACACCGCGTGGCTGCACGAGCCCTACTGCGACCTCCCCGAGGCCGGCACCGGCGCGGCGTACCTGCAGCGCGAGGAGATCGCCGCGCACGTGCGGGCCTGCACCCTCGCCGGAACCCAGGCCGGCTTCCACGTGATCGGCGACGCCGGCATGCAGGCCGTGGTGGACGCCATCAGCGACGTGGTGGCCGAGCTCGGCGTGCCCAAGGTCGCCTCACGGGCGCACCGCCTGGAGCACGCGGAGATGATGACCCCCGGGCAGGCCGAGGCGCTGGGCCGCTGGGGCGTGCTGGCCAGCGTGCAGCCCGGCTTCGACGCGCTCTGGGGCGGCAGCGACGGGCTGTACGCGCAGCGGCTGGGCCCCGACCGTGGCGCCCGGCTCAACCCGTACTCCGCGATGGCCTCGGCCGGGGTGGCGCTGAGCCTGGGCTCGGACGCGCCCGTCACCACCCTCGACCCGTGGCGCGCCGTGCAGGCCGCGGTGCACCACCGCACCCCGGGCAGCGCCATCTCCGCCCGCGCCGCCTTCGCCGCCGCCACTCGCGGGGCCTGGCGGGCCGGGGGAGTGCGCGACGGCATGGCCGGCACCCTCACCCCCGGTGCCCCCGCCTCCTACGCGGTGTGGGACTGCGACGAGCTGGTGGTGGCCGCGCCCAAGGACTCCGTGCAGCGCTGGTCCACCGACCCCCGCGCCGGCGTCGCCCCGCTGCCGCGGCTGGACCCGGACGCGGCCCTGCCGGAGTGCGTGCGCACCGTGCACCGCGGGCGCACCATCTACGAGCGCTGACGTGCCCGGCCTGCCCGCCACCCAGCGGCGCCGCTCCTGGCGGCCCCGGCCCCGGGTGCCCTCCCGCGCGGTGGCGCTGCGGTGCCTGGCGGCGCTGGTGGCGGGCGGGCTGCTGTACCTGAGCTTCCCCCCGCGACCGCTGTGGTTCCTGGCGCCGGTGGGCATCGCGGTGCTGTGCGCGGTGCTGCGCGGGACCCGGCCGCGGGCGGGCTTCGGCTACGGGTACCTGGCCGGGCTGGGCTTCCTGGTGCCGCTGCTGCCGTGGGTGGGTGTGTACGTGGGGCCGCTGCCGTGGCTGGCGCTGGCCGCGGTGCAAGCACTGGCGGTCGGCCTGTTCGGGGCGGTGTCCGCCGTGCTGGTGCGGTTGCCGGGCGCTCCGCTGTGGGTGGCCAGTGCGTGGGTGGGCACCGAGTGGCTGCGCTCCTCGGTGCCGCTGAACGGCTTTCCCTGGGGCAAGCTGGCCTTCGGGCAGGCCGACGGGCCGCTGCTGCCGCTGGCGTCGGTGGCGGGCACGGCGGGGCTGAGCCTGGCGGTGGCGCTGATCGGCGCCTGCCTGGCCGCCCTGGTGCTGCACCTGCGGCCCCCACGTGCCCGCGCGTGGGCGGTGCTCGGCTGCGTGCTGGGCCTGCTGGTGCCGCTGGCGCTGGCGGCGACCCTGGCCGGCACCGCTGCCGATCCCACCGAGGGGCGCACGGTGACCGTGGCGCTGGTGCAGGGCAACGTGCCGCGGGAGGGCCTGGACTTCAACTCCCAGCGCCGGGCCGTGCTGGACAACCACGTGGCCGAGACCGAGCGCCTGGCCGCCGACGTCGCCGCCGGGCGGGTGCCCCAGCCCGAGCTGGTGATCTGGCCGGAGAACGCCTCCGACATCGACCCGCTGGCCAACGCCGACGCCACCGCGCTGGTCGCCCGGGCCGCGCGGGCGGTGAAGGTACCCATCCTGGTGGGGGCGGTGCTGGTCAACGCCGACCGCACCACCAGCAACGTCGCCATCGTCTGGGATCCCGCGGCCGGGCCGGGCCAGCAGCACGTCAAGCGGGTGCTGGTGCCGTTCGGCGAGTACCTGCCCGCCCGCGACTTCTTCCGCCACTTCTCCTCCTACGCCGACCTAGCGGGGCGCTTCGTGCCCGGGGACGGCAACGGCGTGGTGGACCTCAACGGGGTGCCGCTGGCGGTGGCCACCTGCTACGAGGTGGCCTTCGACTACCTGGTGAACGACTCGGTGCGCGCCGGGGCGCAGCTGATCACGGTGCCCACCAACAACGCCACGTTCGGGCGCACGGAGATGACCTACCAGCAGCTGGCCATGTCGCAGGTGCGGGCGGTGGAGCACGACCGGGCCGTGCTGGTGGCCGCCACCACCGGTGCCAGCGCGGCCATCGCCCCGGACGGTGCAGTGCTGTCGCAAACGTCACTCTTCACCCCAGCTACCCTGGTTGCGCAGGTTCCGCTGCGGACCACGACTACTCTGGCCACTCGGCTCGGGAACCTCCCGCCAGCAGCGATCAGCACCCTCGCGGTGCTCGCGCTCGGAGCAGCCCTCGTTCGCCCGCGCTGGTCGCGGGGCGACGAGCCGGTACACGACACGGCAACAGCCGACGAGGAGGATGTTCATGGCGGAGCACGATCGTCCGCGCGGGACTGACGGGGCTGCGGGTAGCCCAGCGAGCGCGAGCGTGCTGGTCATCATCCCCACCTTCAACGAGCTGGAGAACCTGGCGAAGATCGTGGGCCGGGTGCACGAGTCGGTGGCTCACGCGCACGTGCTCGTGGTGGACGACGGCAGCCCGGACGGCACCGGTCAGCTGGCCGACGAGCTCTCCGCCGCCGACGACCGCGTGCACGTCATGCATCGCACGGAGAAGTCCGGTCTCGGTGCCGCCTACATCGCCGGCTTCCGCTGGGCGCTGGAGCGCAGCTACGCGGTGATCGTGGAGATGGACGCCGACGGAAGCCACGCCCCCGAGCAGCTGCCGTCGCTGCTGGCCCGCGTGGACGCCGGTGCCGACCTGGTGCTGGGCTCGCGCTACGTGCCCGGCGGCAAGGTGGTCAACTGGCCGCGCCACCGCGAGTGGCTCTCCCGCGGCGGAAACCTCTACTCGCGGCTGGCGCTGGGGGTTGGCCTCAAGGACATCACCGGCGGCTACCGCGCCTACCGCAGGCAGGTGCTGTCCGACCTCGACCTGGAGACCATCGCCTCCCAGGGCTACTGCTTCCAGGTGGACCTGGCCTGGCGCACCATCCAGCAGGGCTTCACCGTGGAGGAGGTGCCCATCACCTTCACCGAGCGCGAGCTGGGGGAGTCGAAGATGAGCGGCAACATCGTCCGGGAGGCGCTGCTCATGGTCACCAAGTGGGGCGTGCGCAACCGCGTGCAGCGCCTCACCGGTCGCCGCTAGGCGCCGGCGGCTCCTCCGTCGGGGTGCGGGCTGCGGCAGCGCGAGGCCATGGCCCGGCCGGCGGTGAGATTGAGCCCGGAGACGCCGCCGGCCGCCCACCCCGAGGGGTGCGCGGCCGGCGGCGTCAGTGCTGGGTCAGGAGGAGCGACGGCGCTGCTTGAGCAGCTCCAGGCGCTCGTTGAGCAGCTCCTCGAGCTCCTCGGTGGAGCGGCGCTCCAGCAGCATGTCCCAGTGGGTGCGCGGGGGCTTGACCTTCTTGGTCTCGGCCGTCGAGCCACCGATCAGCTCGGAGGTCTGCCCGTGCAGGCGGCACTCCCAGGTGGCCGGGAACTCGGCGTCGTCGGCGAAGGGCACCTCGAAGTCGTGTCCCTTGGGGCACTGGTAGCGGGCGGCCTGCCGGGGCGCCAGGTCGTGGTCCCGGTCCGTCTCGTAGCTGACAGCTCCGAGCCTGCTGCCGCGCAACACGCGATCAGCCATGGTGTGTCCTCTCCCTGGTTTGTGGCTACGTGCGGGGGTCGGACGAACCGGTCCCGCACAAGTACTGCATGAGTCTCAACGCGCACGAGGGCATGGACGTTCCCGCCCAGGCCCAGTGCTGGCCTCCCAGTGTCTCAACTAGGGCCAAGCAGAAGCAAACGCCTGTGCGGGGGAGTCGTGGTCCGCGCATCACGGTTGCGCGACGCCGTATCGTGCACGCCCGTGGCGCGGAGACCGGAGTACTGCCTGTGGTGCGGCCGCGAGGTCGCCAACCCCCCTGTCGGCCGGCGCCGGCGCTACTGCAAGCCGTCCTGTCGCCAGCGCGCCTACGAGCAGCGAGTCGCCCTGCGTGCCACCAGCTTCCCCGAGGACGCGGTGGTGCTGACGGCGCAGGAGGTGGAGGCCCTCACCGACCGCGCGTTCCGCCTGCGCTGCGCGGCCGAGGACGTGGCCACCGCGGTGTCCGACGGAGCCGAGCGTGCCGAGCTGGAGCAGCTCTGCGGGGCGCTGGTCGAGCTGGCCGCTGAGGCCGAGCGCTGGCGCTGAACCGGGGTTGACCACGCCGCTCGGCGTGTTGGCTTGCCCCACGCGTGGGGCACAGCGAGACTGGCGAGTTTTGAGTGCCGGTTGTTACTGGTGTGAAATCTGGTTACGGTGTGTCCATCTCGTGATGTACCCCACATCCGCGCTAGCGCGGCTACTGCACTGGAGCGGCTGTGACCACTGCACTCACCAGGACCACCTCGATGAGGCTCGGCGTTCGTCGTCTGCTCGCCGGCATGCTCACCCTGCTGTTCGCGCTCACCACCGCAGCGGTGGTCGGCGCACCCGCCGCTGGTGCTGACCCGAGCGCGGGCGCCTGGAAGGCTCTGCGTGACTGCGAGTCGAGCAACAACTACAAGATCGGTGGCACCAAGTACTACGGGGCCTACCAGTTCGACATGAGCACCTGGATCAGCGTGGGCGGCAACCCCGCCATCACGCCGAACCAGGCCAGCCCCGCCGAGCAGGACTACCGGGCGCTGTACCTCTACCGCAAGCGCGGGTGGCAGCCCTGGCCGCAGTGCCGGGTCAGCAAGGGCCTGGTGGAGGACCGCGACGCGGGCAGCGGCCGCCTCCCCACCTACGCGGAGAGCGCCTACATCGGTGGGGGCGGCACCACCCCCGTCCCCGGGCCCAAGCCGACGGTGCCCGGCACGGCGACGATGGACGAGATCGAGCTGCCCTTCCTCAGCTTCCCGTCCGGCAGCTGCTCCCCGCTGCTGTTCGTGTGGCAGTGGCAGATGAACACCTTCGGCTACGGCCTGCCGCTGTCGGGCTGCAACGACGCCGCCTCGCGCGTCGCGGCCAAGGACCTGCAGCGCACCAACGGCATCACCCAGACCAGCACCATCGGCGGCCTCACCCTGATCGCCGCCTTCTTCGGCACCCCGCCCCGCTAGCGCCGGCCCGGGGTCAGCCCTCCAGCACGGCCCACCCACGGGGAGGCAGCTGGACCTGCCCGGAGGCCAGGTGCCCGGAGCCGCACACCAGGCTGCGGGCACCGGCGCTCGGCAGGGTGACCGCGGTGTCCTCGAGGCTGAGCGCGACGACGACCGACCGGGCTCCGGCGGCGGTCCGCAGCACGAGCTGCCGGTTGTCCAGGTGCACCACGTCGGTCTGGGCCCGGTGCAGCCACGGGTGGCGGCGACGCAGCGCTATCAGGGCCTGGTGTGCGTGCAGCACGTGGCGCGCGGCGGGTTCGAGCTCGTCCTCGGTCGGCGGGTGAGGCGGAAACAGCGGGCGCACGGCCTCGTCACCGCCCAGGCGCTCTTCCTTGATGCCTGTCCAGGCGAGCTCGTCGCCGGCGTACACGCTGGGGGTGCCGGCCACCGTGAACAGCACGGCCAGCGCGTGGGGCACCAGGTCGACGCCGATCGCGGAGGCGATGCGCGTGACGTCGTGGTTGCCCACGAACGTGGAGGGCACGAACGTGGCGAGCAGGTCGTTGTGCCGACGCAGCGCGTGGGCCAGCTCGAAGAGGTTGCGCTCGCCGATGCCGTGCCAGATGCCTTGCCACAGCTCGTACTGAGTCAGGGAGTCCATCGTGGAGGCCCGCACGATCTGCGCGGCGTCGCCGTGGATCACCTCGCCGGAGAACCAGGCACTCGGGTGGGAGCGACGCACCTCGGGGAGCACCCGGGCCCAGAACGCAGGCGGCACCGCGTAGGCGGCGTCCAGCCGCCAACCGTCCGCTCCTCGGTCCAGCCAGTACGTCATGACCCGAGCGACCAGGTCGGCCACGGCCGCGGACTCGTGGTTGAGGGCGACCAGGTGCTCGTGACCCTCGAAGACCTCTGCGCGTACCGGGTCGCCGGGGCGCCAGCCTGCCCAGTCGACGCGGAAGAGCTCCGCTGTGGCCGATGCAGGACCGTGCTGCTCGACCTGCACGAAGGCTGGGTGCGCTCGGCCGACGTGGTTGAAGACGCCGTCGAGCAGCACGCGGATGCCGCGCTGGTGGGCTGCGGCGACCAGGTGGTCGAAGTCGTGCTCGTCGCCCAGGCGCGGATCAATCCGGAAGTAGTCCACGGTGTCGTACCCGTGGGTCTGGGACGCGAAGACAGGGCCCAGCGCGATCCCGTTGAGTCCCAGCGCGAGGACGTGGTCCAGCCACGCCTCGACCCCGTGCAGCCGGTGCGTCACCGCACCTGCTGTCGGGCCGTCGTCGGGCGTGCTGGGTTCCGGGTGGATCGGGGCACCAGTGAAACCCAGTGGGTAGAGGTGCCACCACATCACGTGCTCGGGCCACGCTGTCATCGGTCGGTGCCTCCTTGTTGGTCAAGCATCTGTTGCATGCCGAGCAGGAACAGGCGCAGGTTCATCGCGAGCTGGGCCTCGTCACCCTGGGCACGGCCGACCTCGACCACGCGGCGCAGGGCAGGGTGGGCCGCGTCGTCGCAGTCCGCCAGGGCTCGGCGCAGGTTGGCGAGCCCGGAGTCCTGCCCGCTGCGACGGTGGCGCAGCCGTTCCTGGGCGAGGCCGACGCACAGGAAGGTCAGCGCAGTCACCCCTCGCGCAGCGCACTCCTCGTCGAAGCCCGCTGCCAGCAGTGCGTCCAGGGCCACCTCGACTGGGCGAACGACCACCGGGTCCAGGGGGTCCGCCAGGCTCACGCAGCCGGCCAGCTCACCGGTGGAGACCAGGCTGTCGACGCACGCGCGGGCGAAGTCCGTGCACACCTGGCGCCAGTCCCCGCCCTCCTGCAGACGTGCACTGTCGAAGGAGGACGTGAACAGGTCCGCGGCCACCATCTTCACGAGAGCCTCGCGGCTGCGCACGTGGTGGTGGAGCGCCTTGCGGTCCACCCCGAGCTCATCGGCCACCGCTTGCATGGTGATCGCCCTCGGCGCCAGCGCCCGCGCCGCATCGATGATGGCCTGCCGGTCCAGGCCCGCCCGCTGACCCCGTTGCCGACGTCCCGCTCGTCCCTCGCCAGGGCGACCGGGGCCGCCTGGTTCCGCCGTCACGCGTGGTCACCTCCAGTCTCTATTCCCGGCCGGGAATGTACTCCGGTGCTCGTGTAGAGCCACAGGGGGGAACAAGCTGGCTGCGCAGGTAGTTTAATGTTGGACTATCAACCCAGGAGGGCGGCACCATGCAGTTCGGCATCTTCACCGTCGGCGACGTCACCCCGGACCCCACCACGGGCCGGACCCCCACCGAGCACGAGCGGATCAAGGCGACGATCACCATCGCCAAGAAGGCTGAGGAGGTGGGCCTGGACGTCTTCGCCACCGGCGAGCACCACAACCCGCCGTTCATCGCCTCAGCGCCCACCACCACGCTGGCCTTCATCGCGGCGCAGACCGAGCGCATCATCCTGTCCACCTCCACCACGCTGATCACCACCACCGACCCGGTGCTGATCGCCGAGGACTACGCCAAGCTGCAGCACCTCGCCGACGGCCGGGTGGACCTGATGATGGGCCGCGGCAACACCGGCCCGGTCTACCCGTGGTTCGGCAAGGACATCCGCGACGGCGTCAACCTGGCCATCGAGAACTACGCGCTGCTGCGCAGGCTCTGGCGCGAGGACGTGGTGGACTGGCAGGGCACGTTCCGCACGCCGCTGCAGTCGTTCACCTCCACGCCGCGCCCGCTCGACGGCGTGCCGCCCTTCGTGTGGCACGGCTCCATCCGCACGCCCGAGATCGCCGAGCAGGCCGCGTACTACGGCGACGGCTTCTTCCACAACAACATCTTCTGGCCCATCGAGCACACCCGGCAGATGGTGGCGCTCTACCGCCGCCGCTTCGAGCACCACGGCCACGGCAGCGCCGACCAGGCCATCGTCGGCCTCGGCGGGCAGGCGTTCATGCGCAAGAGCTCCCAGGAGGCCAAGCGGGAGTTCCGGCCCTACTTCGACAACGCGCCGGTCTACGGCCACGGCCCCAGCATGGAGGACTTCACCGCACAGACCCCGCTGGTCGTGGGCAGCCCGCAGGAGGTCATCGACCGCTACCTGACCATGCGCGAGGAGGTCGGCGACTACCAGCGCCAGCTGTTCCTGATGGACCACGCCGGCCTGCCGCTGAAGACGGTGCTGGAGCAGCTCGACCTGCTGGGCGAGGAGGTGGTGCCGGTGCTGCGCAAGGAGATGGCCCTCGGCCGGCCCGCGCACGTCCCGGACGCCCCCACGCACGCCTCGCTGGTCGCGGCGGCGGGTGGCGCGCAGGACGCCACCGTGCCCGGCGTGGACGACGTCACCGGCGCCTCCCCGGCGGCGGCGCGATGACGGCCCGCACCATCGCGGTGGTCAGCGCCGGCCTGCGCGAGCCGCGGGCGCGCGGGGTGGACCCGTTCGCCGACCCGGTTCCGTTCGACCAGCTGGTGAGGGGCGCCGCCGCAGGGTGACCCGCGGGGTGTGGCGCAGACCGCAGCGGGAATAAGTTAGGCTAACCAAACCAAGGTTAGGCAAGCCTTACTCGAAGGGCCCCGATGCGCACCAGAACTTCTTTCCTGCAGCGCCGAGGCGCCGTGTCCGCCCTGCTCGCCTCCGCGCTGCTGGTGACGGCGTGCGGATCCGGCGACAACGCCTCGGACAGCGCTCTGGAGGGCCCGGCGACAGCATCGAGCCTGACCATCGCGGTGGACAAGGACTCCGGTCCGCTCAACCTCTTCGCGGGCCAGACCGACCAGCTGACCGAGCTGGTCTACGACAAGCTGCTGGCGCCGTCGCCGTACGTGGCCGACCCGAAGCCGTGGCTGGCCACCTCCGTCACCCAGGTGAGCGCCTCCACCTGGGAGGTGGCGCTGCGCGACGGCGTCACCTGGCACGACGGTGCACCGTTCACCGCCGACGACGTGGTCTTCAGCTTCCACTACATGCACCAGGCCCCCACCGGTCGCTTCACCCACCACGTGAACGACACGCCGTCGATCTCGACGGTGGAGACGACGGCGGCCGGGGGAGTGCGCTTCACCTGCGACTACGCGTGCCCGGAGCTGGGCCCGGTCACGCTGGCCGACCTCCCGATCGTCCCCAAGCACGTGTGGTCCACCGTCGACCCGGCCAAGGCGAAGGAGCACGCCGCGCTGCCGATCGGCACCGGCCCGTACCAGCTGGTGGACTACAGCCCCACCTCCGGCTACCGGTTCACGGCCAACGCCAACTACTTCGCGGGCAAGCCGACGGTGGACGAGCTGGTGATGCCGGTGATCGCGGACTCCTCCGCCACGTTCACCGCGCTGCGCTCCGGGCAGATCGACGCGACCACCCGGGCGCTCACGCCGGAGCTCACCGACGAGTTCGGCCGCTCCTCCCAGGTCGGCGTGGTCAAGACCTCCCCGCTGCGCTACCCCGAGCTCAAGCTCAACTTCCTCGAGGCGCCGTTCAGCGAGGCGAAGTTCCGCACGGCTCTGAACAAGGCCGTCGACCGCGACCAGCTGCTCGAGGTGGTGGGACTGGGGCAGGGGCGCCCCGCCACGCAGGGCTACGTCCACCCGGATGCGCCGTACGCCAACCCCACCGAGTCGCCCTACGACGTCGCGGGCGCCAACACCATCCTGGACGAGCTCGGGTACGTGGACGACGACGGCGACGGTTTCCGGGAGAACGCCGCGGGGGAGAAGCTGACCTACCGGATCCATGCCAACGGGGGGCTGGCTCCCGACGTGCGCGCAGCGCAGCTGCTCACCGAGGACTTCCGCAAGATCGGTCTGGACGTGTCGGTCGTCGCGGTGGACACCGGCTCGCTGTCGGACATCGCGGCGAAGAAGACCTACGACATGTACGTCACGACCAACTCGCCGCACGCGGTGGCCGACCCGACGCAGTTCATCATGTCCCACCGCTCCGGCAACCTCTGGAAGGCGCCGTCGGTGCCGTACCCGGAGTACGACGCGCTGTACGAGAAGTGGAGGAAGACCGAGACCAACGAGGCACGGCTCGCGGTGCTCGACGAGATTCAGACCCTGTTCAACCAGCAGCCCACCGTGCTCGGCCTGTACTACCCGGACGAGTACTTCGGCGTGCGCGCCGACAGCTTCGCCGGCTGGGTGGAGACCCCGGGCTACGGCGTCGTGCACAAGTGGTCGTTCCTGCCGCGCGAGGTCAGCGAGTCCGCCGGCGCCATCGCGCCGGTGCGCTGAGCGCGATGCCCCTGCTGCGACGGGTCGGGCAGTACCTGCTGGTGCTCTGGGCCGCGGTGACGCTGAACTTCGCGCTGCCCTACCTCGCGCCGGGTGACCCGGTGCAGTACCTCTACGGCGGCGAGGAAGGCAACCTCGCACCGGAGCACGTGGCGCAGCTCCGTCAGGACTACGGGCTCGACCGGTCGGTCCTCGAGCAGTACGTGTCCTTCTGGGGCGGGCTGCTGCACGGGGACCTGGGCACGTCGGTCGCGCACAACCGCCCGGTGTCGGACGTGCTCGTGGACAAGCTGCCCTGGACGCTGGCGCTGGTGGGCACCGCGATGGTCCTCGCCGCGGTGCTGGGCACCCTGCTCGGCACCTGGGCGGCCTGGCGGCGGGGCAGCCGGCGGGAGACCGCCACCGTCACCGGGGTGCTCGCGGTGGACTCGATGCCTGGCTTCTGGGTGGGCATGATCTTGATCGCGGTCTTCTCCGTGCAGCTGGGCTGGTTCCCGTCCTACGGCGCTGCGCCGATCGAGGCCAGCGGCTGGTCCTGGTTCACCGCGGTGGCCGTCCGCATGGTCCTGCCGGTGCTCACCCTGGTGATCGCCAGCGTCGGCGGGTTCTTCCTGCTGGCCCGGGCGTCCACGGTGAGCGTGCTGGACGAGCCGTTCATCCGGCTCGCTCGGGCCAAGGGGCTCAGCGAGCGCAGCGTGGCGCTGGGGCACGCCCTGCGCAACGCCCTGCTGCCGGTGTTCACCAGCCTCACCCTCACCGCCGGCACGCTGCTCTCCGGTGCGGTGGTGGTGGAGAGCGTGTTCGCCTACCCCGGCCTGGGCAAGCTCACCTACGACGCGGTCACCACCCGGGACTACCCGCTGCTGCAGGGTGCCTTCCTGCTGGCGACCATCGGCATCGTCGCCGCCAACCTGCTGGCCGACCTCGCCTACCCGCTCCTGGACCCACGGGTGCGGCGCGAGCGCGTCACCCACCACCGGAAAGAGGTCAGCGCATGACCGTCTCGGCCCGCTCCCGGCGGATGGCGGTGGCCGGCAGCGCGATCCTGACCCTGCTGGTGCTCTGCGTGGTCGCAGCGCCGCTGCTCGCGCCGCACGATCCCACCGAGCGGGTCACCCGCCCGTTCGCCCGACCGTCGGCCGCGCACTGGCTCGGCGCCGACGACGTCGGGCACGACCTGCTCTCCCAGCTGATCCACGGCGCCCGCACCTCCCTGCTGGTCGGCCTGGTCGCGGCCCTGGCGGCGACGGTGATCGGCGCGCTGGTCGGAGTGGTGGCGGGCTACTGCCGCGGCTGGGTGGACGCGGTGCTGATGCGGATCGTGGACGTGATCCTCACCCTCCCGGTCCTGCCGCTGACCATCGTCATCGGCGTCTTCCTCGGCCCGGGCGTCAGCACCCAGATCCTGGTGATCTCCGCGGTGCTGTGGGCGGGCCTGGCCCGGGAGCTGCGCTCGCAGGTGCTGTCGCTGCGCGAGCGCGACCACGTCCAGGCGCTGCGGGCGATGGGCGCCGGGTCGGGCTACGTGCTGCGCAGGCACGTCTCCCGCGCGGTGCTTCCCCTGGTGGTCCCGCAGTTCATCCTGGCGGCCAAGACGGCGATCCTGCTGGAGGCGTCGCTGGCGTTCCTCGGCCTCGGCGACATCTCCGCCTCCAGCTGGGGCTCCATGCTCGCCATGGCCAGCTCGCGCAGCGCGTTCCTCACCGATGCCTGGCTGTGGTGGGTGATGCCGCCCGGAGTGGCCATCGCGCTCACCGTGCTGGGCTTCGCGCTGCTCGGCAACGCGCTGGAGGAGCGCTCGCGCCCGGTGCTGAGCCGACGCAGGAAGACGGCCGCTGGCCGTGGCCGGCCCGCCGGCGACGGTGCGCCCCGCAACCACGACCACAGTGCGGCGCTGCAGATCGAGAACCTCACTGTCTCCTACGGCCCGGGCGGCTCCGGAGTGCACGGGGTGTCGCTGAGCGTCGCGGCCGGTGAGGTGGTGGCGCTGGTCGGCGAGTCGGGCAGCGGCAAGTCCACGGTGGCGGCCTCGACCGTGGGGCTGCTCCCGCCGGCCGCCGAGATCGTGGGCGGGACGGTGCACGTGGCGGGGCAGGAGGTGACCACGATGTCCGCCGGGGACCTGCGGGCGTTGCGCGGCAACCGCATCGCGCTCGTCCCGCAGGAGGCGATGTGTGCGCTCGACCCGGTGCACACCATCGGCGCCCAGCTGGTCGAAGCCGTCCTGGTGCACACCCGGTGCACCAGGGGACAGGCGCGGGAGCGGGCCACCGAGCTGCTGGGCCAGGTCGGCATCGACCCCGCCCGCATCGACGCCTACCCGCACCAGCTCTCCGGCGGGATGCGCCAACGCGTGGTGATCGCGATGGCCCTGGCCAACGACCCAGCGGTGCTGGTGGCAGACGAGCCGACCAGTGGGCTGGACGTGCTGATGGAGGTCGAGATCCTCGCGCTGCTGGCGGACCTGCGCCGACGGAGGAACCTCGGCCTGCTGATCGTCTCGCACAACCTCCGCGTGGTGGAACAGGTCGCGGACCGCATCGCGGTGATGAAGGACGGCGAGATCGTGGAGGTCGGACCGACCGCACAGATCGTCGGCGAACCCGCCCACCCGTACACCCGCAGGCTGATCGGCTCCGTCGTGCGGCTGGCACCGGTGCGGGAGCGGGTGAGCGCCTGATGAGCCTGCTGGAGATCCGTGGTCTCACGGTGTCCTTCCCCGGCCGCACCGCGGTGGAGGGCGTCTGCCTGGACGTCGAGGCGGGCGAGTCCGTGGCGCTGGTCGGAGGGTCGGGGGCCGGCAAGTCCACGGTGGCCCGGGTGGTGGTGGGACTCGAGCAGCCCTCGGCCGGGCAGGTGCGCTTCCAGGGCACCGACGTGGTGGGCATGCGTCGCCGAGCCGCGCGCGCCGTGCGGCGGGACGTGCACCTGGTCTTCCAGGACCCCTACGCCTCGCTTCCCCCCACCCTCACCGTCGCCGACATCGTCGCCGAGCCCATGGTGATCCACCGGATCGGCAGCGCCACCAGCCGGCGGGACGCCGTGCGGCAGGCGCTGGCAGCGGTGAACCTCGACCCGGCCGAGCGCTACGCCAGCAGGTACGCCCACGAGCTCTCCGGTGGCGAGCGCCAGCGCGTGGCTTTCGCCCGCGCCGTGGTCACCGGGCCCAAGCTCGTCATCGCCGACGAACCGACCAGTGGGCTCGACGCGTCCCTGCGCATGCAGGTCATCGAGCTGATGGAGCGGTTGAACCGCGAGCAGGGCATCGCGATCCTGCACATCACCCACGACCTGGCGCTGGCTCAGCGCGGGTCGCAGCGCGTGGTGGTGATGCAGCACGGACGGGTGGTCGAGAGCGGCCCGGTCGCGTCGGTCCTCGGCGATCCCCACCACCCGTACACCCAGGCGTTGGTGGCTGCCTCCAGCCACCCGCACATCGCACAGAAGGAGCTCTGAACGCAATGTTTGCACTGGTGACGATGTACCCGACCGGGGAGCTGTCCCCGTTCGCCGCAGGAGCGCTGGGGCACGACGTCTCGTCGATCGACTGCTACGACCTGTCCGACGCGACGCTGGCGGCGCACCGGGTGCTGGTGATCGGGTCGAACGTCGACCAGGAGCACCTCGCCCGCCACCGCGGGGTGGTCCGCCGGTTCCTGGACGCCGGGAAGGTGGTCATCTTCTGCGGCCACCTCAACCAGGACTGGCTGCCCGGGGCGCGGCACTTCGAGCCGGTGATTCCGCCGCGACGGAAGAACTACAAGGTGACCGAGGCCGCGGATCACCCGGTGTTCCGTGGCGTGGCGCTGGAGCACATGAGCGAGCGACGCGGGGTGGCCGGGTTCTTCGCCCGCGGGCACCACCCGGTGCCCGACGGCGCCGAGGTGCTGGTGCGGCTGGTCGGTGGCCAGCCGGTCACCTACGTCGACCGGGTCTCCACGGCGGGGACGATCTTCGTGCACGCCACCGGTGACCTGTTCGGGTACGCGACCGGGCTGGCGGACAACACCGCCGCCAAGATCCCCGGGCAGCTCGCCGACTGGGCCGCCGCGGAAGCCAGCCAGCTGCAGAACCAGCCCCTCCGGCCGACCCCGCCCCTCGACCAGTGGGGCCCGCTGCCCGTGAGCCCGTCCACGGCGACCGGCCGGGGACTGGCCGCGGTGTACGGCGGCAGCTCGCACCACCACCGCGCGCTGACCACGCCCAAGTACGCCCAGCACCTCACCGGCGGGATGCTCTACCTGCCCGAGCTGGCGCAGACCGACCTGACCGGATACGACGGCGTCATCATTCCCGAGCGCATCCACCAGGGACTGCTCGACGCCGCGGCGCCTCGCATCCTGGAGCTGCTCGAGGCCGGCGGCACCGTGGTGTCGTTCAGCGGCGGCGAGCCGCTGCCCGGATTCCTGCCCGGCGTCCAGTGGGAGCACCGGCCCACCAACTACTGGTGGTGGCTGGAGCCCGGGGCGGACCTGGGCATGAGCACCCCCAACCCGCACCACTCCTTCTTCGGCCGGATGGGCGTCGAGGACTGCACCTGGCACTACCACGGGGCCGTCCAGCCGCCGCCCGGCGCGGAGGTGCTGCTCACCCTGCCCAACGGCGACGTGCTGGCCTACGTCGACCAGGTCAGCACGCCGGGAACGATGGTGATCGCGACCCTCGACCCGATGTCGCACTACGGGGCGTACTTCATGCCCGCGACGGAGCGATTCCTCGACGGATTCATGCCCTGGATCTCCGAGTTCAGCCAGACCGCCAACAATGGCGGCACGACAGTGAGGACTGCATCATGACCAACCCGCTCGAGGTGATGGACCAGGGCACCCTGCTCACCTTCGACTTCGACGACGCCCTGCGCTACCACGGGCCGCTGGCGCCCGGCGGAGTTGCCCACGCCTACCAGGTGCTGGCCCGCGGGCTGCAGGCGCTGGGCAAGAACGGCCCCGTCGAGCGGCGCGACATCACGGTCACCACCTCCCACGGCGGCCCGGGCGTGCGCGACACCTTCGAGCTGGTGACCCGGGCGGTGACCGAGGGGCGCTACACCGTGGACGGTGCCCTGAAGCGGCCGGAGCGCGGTCGCACGATGGAGATCTACGTCTTCCGGCTGGACTACCGCGGCGAGAGCGTCACGCTGGTGGTCCGGGAGGGATTCGTCCGGGACGAGTACATCACCCTCTCCCGCAAGGCAGCCCGCACCGCGGAGGAGGAGGCTCGGCTGGTGGTGGTCAAGCAGGAGATGGCGGACCGGGTGATGGCCAGCCCGGCTGGGGACGTCTACGACGTGGTCTCCAGCGTGGGCGCGGCGTGAGGCCGGTCGCTGCGCGATGACCGGGAGCGGGACGGCTCACCCGGACGTCGACGTGGTGGTGGTCGGCGCCGGGCAGGCCGGGCTGGCGGCAGCGCACCACCTGAGCCGCCGGCTGCCCGCGGGTGGCTCGTTCGTGGTGCTGGACGCCAACGACGGTCCGGGGGGCGCGTGGCGGCACCGGTGGGACTCCCTCACCCTGGGCCGCGCACACCGGGTGCACGACCTGCCCGGCCTGCCGCTGGTCGACCCCGACCCGGACCAGCCCGCCGCCCAGGTGGTCGCCGACTACTACCGCCGTTACGAGCAGCACTACGCCCTGCCGGTCCGCCGTCCCGTTCGGGTCGCCGCGGTGACGGCGCCGGCGGGTCCGCAGGGTCCGCTGGTGGTGGCCACCGACGCCGGCACCTGGACCACCCGCGTGCTGATCAGCGCCACCGGCACCTGGGACCGCCCCTACTGGCCGCGCTACCCCGGGCAGGAGCGCTTCGGTGGCCGCCAGCTGCACACCCACGACTACACCTCGGCGGAGGACTTCCGCGGGCAGCGCGTGGTGGTGGTGGGCGGTGGCACCTCGGCGGTGCAGCACCTGCTGGAGATCGCGCCCGTCGCCGCGAGCACCACGTGGGTCACCCGCCGACCGCCCCAGTTCGTCGACCGCCCCTTCGACGCGGAGTGGGGTCGCGAGGTGGAGCGCCGGGTGGCGGAGCGGGTGCGCGCCGGTCTGCCGCCGGTGAGCGTGGTGGGCACCACCGGTCTGCCGCTCACCGAGGAGTACCGGCGGGGGATCGACTCCGGTGTGTTGGTGGCCCGGCCGATGTTCACCGAGATCACTCCGCGCGGGGTGCGCTTCGCCGATGGTGCCGAGGTGGTCGCCGACGTCATCCTCTGGGCCACCGGCTTCCGGGCGTCGCTGGATCACCTGGCGCCGCTGCACCTGCGCGAGCCCGGCGGCGGGATCCGGATGGCGGACACCACGGTGGTCCGGGACCCACGGGTCCAGCTGGTCGGGTTCGGGCCGTCGGCCTCCACGCTGGGCGCCACCCGCGCGGGTCGCCTCGCTGCGCTCGCGGCGGTGCGCAGCCTGACGCCGTCCGGCACCAGTCTGACCAGGGAGGATGAGCACTAACCTCAACCTCAAGTAGAGAGTTAACACGGTTAACCGTCGAGTTGAGGTTGAGGCTTTCTCTGGTCTCGTGGACGGCGGTCAGATGAGGGTGCCGACGTCGGTGCGCACCAGGTGGTCCATCGCCCGCTCGGCCACGGCCGCGATGGTCATCGACGGGTTGCAGGCCGCGGCGCTGCCAGGCAGCAGGGCACCGTCGAGCACGTACAGCCCGGGCTGGCCGTGCACCCGGCCCTCCAGGTCGCAGACCGTGCCCATGCTCGCCCCGCCCAGCGGGTGCCAGGTGGACGGGAAGTAGTCGTTGGTGTCGGTGACGATGCTGGCGGGGCCGGCGATCCTGCGCACGATCGGGTCGATGTGGCCGGTCTGGATGGCGGTGTCGCCGTCCTTGGGCCAGTGCAGCACGGCGTTGTCGGTGGCGGAGTCGTAGCGGAAGCTGCCGCGGCTCTCGCTCACGCCGTAGCCGACCAGCATGGTGCTGCGCGCGTCGAAGCCCACGGGCGGCATGGAGGCCTGGATGACGGTGCAGGCGGTGGCCGGGTCGGCCCAGCTCTTGCTGCCGTAGACCACCGGGCCGCCCTGGGGCACCCCGAACCCGGTCGCGAGGTCGGTCCAGACGTAGATGCGGTCGGCGTTGGTGCCCCAGTTGCCGCCGAGGGCGTCGGGCAGGTCGGGGATCTGCCCGGTGGCCGCGGCCCGCACCAGCAGCTTGGTGGTGTTGAGGCTGCCGGCGGCCATCACCAGGGTCTTGGTGGTGAGGATCTTGGTCTCCAGCACCGTGCCGGCGCGGTCGATGCGCTCCACGTGCACCGTCCAGCGGCCGTCCTTCGCGCGGGCCACGTCGGTCACCTGGTGCAGGGTGCGCACGTCCACCCGTCCGGTGGCCTCGGCGGCGGCGAGGTAGGTGACGTCGATGGAGTGCTTGCCGCCGTTGTTCACCCCGAAGGCCCCGTCCCCGTTGGTGTAGGACGGCTTCATCTCGCCGCGGGTCTCCGCGAGGGCGTAGCTCCAGTCGATGGGCATGGGGATCTTCTCCACGGGAAGGCCCGCGCGCTGGGCGTGCTCGGCGAACACCCGGGCCGCGCGGTAGCTGGGGGTGGCGATCAGCTCGTCGGGGGCCACGGCCAGCTTGAGCATCTGCGCCACCCGCGGGTAGTGCACCCGGTTCATGGTCTGCCAGTCGAGCTCGTTCGGGAAGTGCGCGTTGAAGACGGCCTCGTCCGGCTGCAGCGTCATCCCCTGGTACACCAGGGAGCCCCCGCCGACGCCCGCGGCGCACAGGGCGGTCATGTTCTCCCCGGGCACGATCTCCAGCAGCCCGGCGTAGGGCTCGATGATCGGTCGGCCGAAGATCTGCGGGACGGACTGGTGCCAGAGGAAGCGCTTGTCCGGCGCCGACACGCGCGGGAAGGTCTCGGCGTTCGGACCGCTGGGCCAGCGGATGCCGCGCTCGAGCACCACCACCGGCACGCCCGCCTCGGCCAGCCGCAGAGCAGCGACGCCACCACCGAAGCCGGACCCGATCACCACGGCGCGGTGGTCCTCGCGGGTGACGGGGGCCGTGGGGGAGCGACGCGCACGGGGCCCTGCTGGGGACTGGGCGCTCGCCGACTGCGGGACGGCCAGCGAGGCGGCGACCGCGGCCGCACCGGTGAGAAACGCACGACGCTTGAGCTCAGACATGGGCGGGGCTCCCGACAGAGACGTGACGTGGGCCGGTGGGGCGCCGCGCCACGCTGGTGTCCCGAGACGAGTCGCACCGGCAACCAAGCTGTTCGCTAGGCGAACTCAAAACTAGACACTGGCCGACAATAGTGTCAAGAATTGAATTCTTGGCTACCGCTGGACGGGAGTGCCGGCCGCAGCCACCGGGACAGGAAGCGCCGCAGCGCATCGTCGTCGTGGACGGCGTCGTCGTCGAAGAGCACCACCGACAGCCCGAGGCGCAGCGTGATCTCCACCAGGTCGTCCAGGCTCGACGCCACCTCCGGGTGTCGCTCCGCGAGTGGCTCGAGCAGCTGTCGGGCGATCGGCTGGGCGCGATCCATCATGCCGGGGTCGAACACCGGGCTGCCGCGCTCGGCGTGGAACAGCGTGGCGAGCACCGGGTCGGCCCGCACCGCCGACCGGGCCACGACAACCAGCTCGACCACGTAAGCCAGTGCGCTGTCGGTGGCCTCCAGGCGCTGGCGGATGTCACCGAGCAGGTCCATGGCCAGTCCGGCGACCGCCTGCGACACCAGGTCCTCCCGGGTGCCGAAGATGCTGTAGACGGTCTGCCGCGACACTCCCGCGGCGCTGGCCACTGCGGCGATGTTCACCGCCTCGAACCCGCCGCCGGCGATCAGCCCCAGCGTGGCGTCCAAGATCTTTCGGTGAGACCGCATTCGGCCATTATCGGCCAGCGCTGCGGCCGAGGGAGACCAGCGGCCGAACACGTCACTGATGCCGGGAGAGGGGAAGACGCCGGAGCCGAGATGGGTTAGGTCGCCGGGCTGGCATGCGGGTCGCCCACCAGAAAGGCCCACGGTTCGAGCCCTCAGCAATTGTCAGCCATGTGAATGACAAAGGGCCAATTAGCTCGCAATAGCACGAGTGAATGGTTCACCCGACTGCTAGCGTCGGCCATGGCGACATTCCGGCGCCGTCCGTCCTGGCAACGCAGAGGGTGTTTACGATGGCAATGATTCAGTGTCGTGAGTGTGGCAGCACGGTGTCCGGTTCCGCCCGGGCGTGCCCTGGCTGTGGCATCGACTCTCCGGGCGGGTCGTGCCAGCTCGTCATCTCGCGGCCCAGCATGTCCGGCGGAATGGTGAAGATGACGGTCTATGTCGACAACAAGCCGTACGGCGACGTGAAGATGCGGAAGTCGGTGACTGTTCCGGTGGCTCCGGGCCAGCACCACGTGTTCGTCGAGACCTCGCAGGGAAAGTCGGGAACCCACACTGCAGATGTCGCGCCCGGAGCTCCGACAACGGTCACCATCGGGATCGGCAAGCTCGCCGGCGGAGTGAAGTTCTCTTAGTGCTCGGACCCGCGTGTGGGGGAGTCTCCTTCAGCGCGTTGCCGCGAGCTGGGCCGACGGCGTGGTTGCCTGGGACGCGCCGGCGCGCAGGAAGGAGCCGGTGCGCTCCGTGCCGAGGAGCTCGGTCGGGGTGCCGTCCTCGACCACCACGCGCCCGGCGATCAGCACGAGCGGAACGGCCGCGTCGTTGCGGTTGACCATCCGCGACAGCCCGCCGTACTGCTCGACCGGGCTCTCGTGGTACTCGTCGAGCTCGGCGCCCAGGTGCTCGGGGTCGACGACGAGCAGGTCCGCCCGGTCGCCGAGGCGGAGGTGGCCCGCGTCGATGCCGTACCAGTCGGCGAGCTCACCGGTCAGCCGGTGCACGGCGCGCTCGAGGGTCATGAACGGCGCGCCGGCTAGCTGCGCGTCGTGCACGTGGCGCAGCAGCCGCAGGCCCATGTTGTAGAAGGCCATGTTCCGCAGGTGGGCACCCGCGTCGGAGAAGCCCATCTGGATGCCGTCGGTGACGGCCATCTTCTTGAGCAGCTCGGGCCGGTGGTTGCTGATGGTGGTGTGCCACCGCAGGGCCTTGCCGTGCTCGAGCACGAGGTCCAGGAACGCATCGACCGGGTGCAGTCCATCCCGCTCGATGCCGACCTGGCCGAAGGACTTACCGACCACGCTGGCGTCTGGGCACTCCACGATCTCGGCGTCGAAGAAGTCACGGTGCCAGACCCGCAGGCCCCACTTCTCGTCGTAGTCCTTGCGGAACTTGCGGCGGTAGTCCTCGTCGCGCAGCAGCGCGTCCCGCTGCACCGCGTCGGACAGGTGCAGGGCGGCCGCACCGGAGCCGAACTCCTCGAAGATCACCAGGTCGATGCCGTCGGCGTAGACCTCGAACGGCACCGGCAGGTGCTGCCACCGAAAGTCGCCGCCCAGTCGGTTGATCGTGCGCGACAGCGGCCCCATCAGGTGGATGACGGCCGGGTTGGCCTTGATGTCGGCCGCCGACAACAGGCTGGTCTTGAGGCGGGGCCGGCCGAGGCCCAGCGAGGTGACCAGCTGGGAGACGACGTTGCGGGGGTTCTTGATGTCGGGGCCGGACTGCAGGATGGCGCGGCGGCGACGGAGGATGGCCTGCAGGCGCCGCAGCTCCCGGGGCTTGGCGTACGTGGAGGGCAGCGTCCGCGAGCGGCAGGTCTGTCCGTCCAGCTTGTCGAACAGCAGCTGCTGCGACGACATGCCCACGAATCCCGCGTCCAGTGCCTCCTCGAGCATCTCCTCCAGCCGAGCCTGCTCGGTGCGGGTCGGGCGAACGTCGGGCCGGGTGGACCGGTCGAGCCCCATCACTGCGGCGCGGGCGTCGGAGTGGCCGAGGAATGCGGCGAGGTTGGGGCCGAGCGGGAGACGCTCGAGGGCGGCGACGTACTCGCCGGCGGTGCTCCAGGTCTTCGTCGTGTCGACCGCGCGGATGACGTCGCCGCGGGGGATCGCCTCCACCCGGCCGAACAGGTCGCCGGCGACCTCGCCGTCGACGTGGATGGTGGACAGGGAGCAGGACCCGATGAAGACCGTGGTGACCCCGTGGCGCACCGACTCGGGCAGGCCGGGGCCGTGGAGAACCTCCACGTCGTAGTGGGTGTGGATGTCGATCAGACCCGGCAGCACCCACTTTCCGGTCGCGTCCACGACCCGGGTGTCCGGTCCGGGCTGGAGCGCCTCGGTGGAGAGCGCCACCACGACCCCGTCGCGGATCCCGATGAACGCGGTCCGCGGTGCTGCGCCGGTGCCGTCGTACACCAGTCCGCCGGCGATGATGGTGTCGTAGCTCATGCGAACGCCCTCTCGAGGTGGGCCTCACCGCAGGGGAGAGCGGTACCGGCTGCTCGAACCGTATGTGACCTGCGTCATCAATGCCAGTGGCCGCAGCGTCACCCAGCGCTCAGGTCAAGGCGGCCGGGGTCCAGAGCGGCCAGGCGGGCGTGCCCACCGGCTGGCCGTACTCGTAGACCGCGACGCGACGAAACGGTTCGTCGAGACGGGAGTTGTCGTAGAAGTCGGCGCGGCCCACCCGGCCACGGGCCTGCGCGAGCAGCTCCCACAGGCGTTGGTAGCGCTGCCGGATCTTGCTCTCCGGCACCGCGTGGCCGCCATGGGCGACGCGATCGGTCACGCGGGCCACCGCCAGGCCCTCGGGAATCATGACGACGTGCAGCGACACCGTGTAACCGCAGACCTGGGCGTGGTGCAGCAGGTCCAGCTTGCTCGGGTGGCTGAAGACGGTCTCCGTGATGAAGGAGGTCTGGTGGGTCATCAGCCGGTCCCGTTCCTGCGCGGCCAACCGGGAGACCTCGCCGGCACGGCGCTGCTGCTCGGCCCGGTCGTCGGGCCACAGCCGCTCGGCGATCAGGTCGGCGTTGACGAACGGCAGGTGCATCCGCGGTACGAGCACCTCCTGGGCGAGGGTGGACTTGCCCGCCCCGTTGGAGCCCGCCAGCAGGTGCAGGACTGGTGTGCCCACCCTCAGTCGGCGTCCGGGCCGCTGGCCCCACCGTGCGTCGTCTCGTGCACCACGACGTTGCCGTGCTCGTCGGCCTCCGACCACCGGGTGCGCCCCTGCTCGGCGAACCGGGCCCGCAGGTCCAGGGTTGCCAGGTCGGCCTCGACTCCTTCACGCCACCCGGTGCGCACCGCTGCCTGCTCCCGGTCGCCGACCTCGTCGTAGGACAGCTGCCCGGCGAGCACGCGGTCGATGTCGCGCTGGGAGATCCCGGCGGACGCCTCAAGCTCACGACCCAGGCGGGCCCAGTGGGCCAGCTGCTGAGCGGCGCTGCGGTGGGCCCGCGCGCCGGCGGCCTGCGCGGACTCGAAGAGTGCCGCGTCGAAGCGTGTGGGTGTGGTCGACGACGGTGCCATGGCCAGCTCCTCGGTTCTCGTCCAGTCCGCACTGCCAGCGTAGCAAGGTGCTACACCCACTCTAGGGCGGCGCGAGGTGACTGGTGGTCGAGCGAGGCTCGGGTGCCCGCCGGCATCGCGCGAGTCGAGCGAATTGTCCACCCTGGCACCAGCCCGCAATCTGTCACAGTGACGTATTGGGGTGTCGCAGCGGGTGTCCGGGGGCAGGGGTCTCGACATTGGAGGCGCGGTCCGGTGATCGTCGGTGCCAGAATGTGCTGAGGACCGAGTCGCGGGGAGGCTGGCGCCGTGCGGAAACTGACCTTCGGCATGAACCTGAGCCTGGACGGGTACATCGCCGCACCCGGAGGCGACATCGGCTGGAGCGCGCCGAGTGATGAGCTGTTCCAGTGGTGGTCCGACCGGGTGGGCACGACAGATCTGGCGCTGTACGGGCGCAAGCTGTGGGAGACGATGAGCTCACACTGGCCGACCGCCGACCAGCAGCCTGGTGTCACCCCGGCGGAGGTCG
This sequence comes from Rhodococcus sp. Z6_132, assembly GCF_058133635.1. NCBI lineage: Bacteria > Bacillati > Actinomycetota > Actinomycetes > Mycobacteriales > Nocardiaceae > Rhodococcus > Rhodococcus sp. Z6_132. The sequence goes on along the minus strand of NZ_JBYUNP010000002.1, from coordinate 941,411 downwards.
AGTTCGCCCACCGCTGGCGGGAGATGCCCAAGGTGGTGTTCTCCTCGACGACCAGCACGATCGACGGGGACGCCCGTCTGGTCACTGGCGACGCGGTCGCCGAGATCGCCCGGCTCAAGGCCGAGGACGGCGGCCCCATGGACATCGGCGGCGCCACGCTCGCTGCGGCGGCCATGCGGGCCGGGCTGATCGACGAGTACGTGTTGGCCACCGCGCCGGTGATGGTGGGCGGCGGCACGCCGTTCTTCACGGCGCTGGACAGCTGGGTGAACCTGAACCTGGTGGAGACGCAGACGTTTCCCGGCGGCGTGGTGCTGAGCAGGTACGAGACGGTGCGCTGAGCGCCCGACGTCGGCGTTTCGGCCCCCTGGACTAAGCGCCGATAACCTACATTATGACATTTACACCGGTCAGTACGCTCCCCACCCGGTACTGCGCCCTGTCCGGTGCGTAGCCTCGAAGGCATGAGTTCCCTTGCTCCACACACCGCCCTGGTCGTCGGCGCCACTGGAATCGCCGGACAGGCCCTGTGCCGTCTCCTGGTCGGCGAGGGCTGGGACGTCCTGGGCCTGTCGCGGCGGGCTGCGAGCGACGTTCCTGGCGTGGTGTCCGTCCAGGCTGACCTGACCGACGTCGCCGGTCTGCGAGATGCCCTGGCCGGGCACCAGCCGACGCACGTCTTCCTCACCGCCTGGGCTCGCCAGGACACTGAGGAGGACAACATCCGCGTCAACAGCGCCATGGTCCGCGACGTCCTGGCGGCTGTCCGGCCCGCGACGTCGGTGCGCCACGTCGCGCTGGTGACCGGGCTCAAGCACTACCTCGGTCCCTTCGAGGCCTACGGCAAGGGCGAGCTCCCCGACACGCCCTTCCACGAGGATGAGGACCGGCTGCCCTACCCGAACTTCTACTACGCGCAGGAGGACGAGCTCTTCGCCGCCGCGGAGCGCGATGGCTTCACCTGGAGCGTGCACCGGGCTCACACGATCATCGGCTACGCGCTGGGCAACGCGATGAACATGGGCCAGACCCTCGCCGCGCAGGCCGCCGTGTGTCGCGAGCAGGGGCTGCCCTTCGTGTTCCCGGGGTCGGAGACTCAGTGGAACGGCGTGACCGACATGACCGACGCGGGGTTGCTGGCCGAGCAGATGCACTGGGCGGCCGTCACCCCCGCCGCCGCCGACACCGCCTTCAACACCGCCAACGGCGACGTCTTCCGGTGGCGCTGGATGTGGCCGCGCCTGGCCGAGCGCCTGGGCGTTGACCCCGTGGGGTATCAGGACCACCCGCGCCCCCTGGAGGAGCAGATGGCCGACGCCGCACCGGTGTGGGCCGAGCTCGCCGCACGCGAGCAGCTGCGCGAGCACGACCTGCACCGCGTCGCCTCGTGGTGGCACACCGATGCCGACCTCGGCCGCGACATGGAGTGCTTCACCGACCTGGCTCGCAGCCGGGCCGCCGGGTTCACCGGCTACCGCTCGACGCTCGCCAGCTTCCTCGAGCTGTTCGACCGGCTCGAGCAGGATCGGGTCGTGCCCAAGCCCTGGTGATGAGCTCCTAGCCGCGGTCCGGGAACGCGGCGTCGCTCTGGTCGCGATCCGGCACTGCTGACACCGGGTAGGACAAGACCGTGAGCACGTCGTCGTGCAGCGCGGCGTTGGAGTAGAAACCACCGCCCTTGTCGCTCGCGTGTCCGCCGGTGGGGTCGGTGAACCGCCCGCCCGCTTCCTGGACCAGCAAGATCCACGGAGCGTGGTCCCACGTGAAGTAGCGCTCAGCGAGGAAACCATCGATCTCCCCTCGGACGAGCTCAACCAACGGCAAGGGGCTCGAAGGCGGACGAAATCCGGCAGGCAGCCGGTCTCGTCCTGGGCTGTCAAGGGCGTCCAGCGCTGCTTCGGCCACCCTCGACGTGGCGCTGACGGAGAGGCGACGTAACTCGCCACCGACTCGAGGCCAGGCTGCTTCGAAAGCCCCACCGTCCCGCACTGCCCACCAACGAGTGCCGAGCGCGGGCTAGGTCACCACTGCCAGCGCGGTGACTCCACCGATCTCGAGGGCCACATGGATCCGCCAGTTCGGATCACCTCGGCTGAAGAACCCGGTGCCGTCAATGGGGTCAAGGATCCACAGGCGCTCGGATTCACCTTCCTGACCGTGCTCCTCCCCTAGAGACGCATCGCCCGGGTATGCCGCTGAGAGGCACTCACGAAGGAGCCGCTCCACGGCGACGTCGGCTTCGGTCACAGGCGATCCGTCAGCCTTGGCGGTGGCCGTGACGCCCGACGTGAAGAACTGCAGCGCTAGATCGGCGGCTTGGTCTGCGACGTCGAAGGCGACCTGAAGGTCAGTCGAGTAATCCATCGCGGGTAAACGCTATCGGCCCAGGGCGCGGCGCACGCGAGCAGCCACCCGACCGACCACCTGAGCGTCTGCTTTGGCCCACTGCAGATACTTTCCGCCGCAACGGTGCTCATAGATGATGGTCGCCGGAACGGTGATAGAGCTCGCGTTACCAGGGACGACAAGGAGACTGCGGCATGACCGAGATCGCGAAGGGCTCGAAAACCGACCTGCGAGGGACGCAATTCACCGTCCGCATCGACAGCACGCAGCAATCCGGGCACAACGTTGATGTCGCGGCCACGTTGCTCGGACCATCGGGAAAAGTCCGAAGCGACGCGGACTTCGTGTTCTTCAACAACCCCGCTGGGGCTGGCGTAACCCTGGTTTCCGACGCGGTCGTCGAGGTGGACCTCGCCGGGGTCCCGGCAGACGTGGACAGAGTGCTGGTGACGGCCAGCACAGAAGCGATCGGCACGACGTTCGGCGCCGTTGCGGCCCCGACGGTGCACGTCGTGAGCGACGCCGAGACCATGCAGTTTCGCCCTTCCGGACTGACCACCGAGACGGTGTTGCAGGCAGTGGCGTTCTATCGACGCGGACAGGGTTGGCGCCTCGACGCAGTGGGCCAGGGCTACAGCGGTGGACTGGCCGCGTTCGCTGCTGAGCACGGCATCGACGTCGACGACCCCGGCACTCCCCCAGCCGTCCCCGCTCCCCCGGCGCCGCCGGCCGCCGCGCCGCCAGAGCCGACATCGACGATCAGCTTCTCCAAGGTCAAGGTCGCACTGACCAAGGACTCGCCCGAGAAGAAGGCGACGATCGACCTCCGCAAGAGTCAGGGCGACCCGAGCTGGGTGTTGACGGTCGGGCTGGAGTGGGACGGGCGCGGGGCCACCTACGACCGCAACGGACAGGTGACCCGCTTCGGCGAGGGTGACCTCGATGTCTACTTCTTCTGCCGCAACGAGGAGACCAACAAGTACGTGGTCATCAGCGGCGAGAAGGGTCATCGGGGCAGCCTCGACGCCTGGCCGTTCATGCACCACGACGGAGACAGCAAGGGGCCCGGAGCGGGGTCGAAGCCGGCCACCGAGCAGGTGCGGGTGCGTCCCCAGGAGAACGGCGACCTGCTGGTCAACGTGTACCAGAGCATGGACAACGGCGACGGCGCCATCAACACCTTCGGCAAGCCCCGGGTGGCCATTCGCTACGGACGCGCGAGCGAGGATGGACTGCCGGGCCCGGACGCGGACGAGATCCTGGTCTTCGTCGGCAACGACGAAGACTCCTACTGGGCCACCGTGGCTCACGTCGACGTGCAGGACGGCATTCTCACGGTGGACGGGGAGACCCGCTACAGCGAGCCGGGCAAGGAGTGCATGCCAGGGCTGGACACTGCGGGGGGTTGGGTGCGGGCGCCGAAGGGCGGACCTGTCGGGCGGAGCAAGAGTGCGAACAAGGGAATCGGGTTGAGCCGGTACGCCGGCAAGTGCCCGCCACCCGCGAAGTAGTCCTGTCGAGATGAGGATGCTCCCCCTCTGGGGCCGGGAAACCTGCGCACTGGTGCCGCTTGTTGAGACTTATCGAACGATGTCTCAGTAGGATGGCCCGATGTCAGCCATTGACCCTGCAGCCCAGAGCGGCAGTGGCGCGGGGGTGTGGCCGGCGGTGGCCTACGAAGAGCTGCCGTGGCGCTCCTCGATCGACCCGAGCCTCGTCTCGCGACGGGTGCGGGAGCGACACTCTGCTCCCTACTCGGCCGCCCTCGTGCCGGCGATCGCGGCGGTGGAGCTGGCGCTGCCCGCATCGACACTGGCACTGACCGAGGAGGCCTCTGCCGAGATAGCCCGCTTCGACGCCGAGGTCGGAGCGGAGCTGGCCCCGTTCGCCGCCATCTTGCTCCGGTCGGAATCAGCTGCATCCTCCATGATCGAGAACCTGACCTCGGGTGCGAAGGCGATCGCGCTGGCGGAGCTGGGCGGGGTGGCCAAGCGCAATGCCGCCGAGATCGTCGCCAACGTGCGGGCCATGCAGGCTGCCGTCGCGCTGGCCGACCGGCTCGACGAGCACACCGTGCTCGCCATGCACGAGGCACTGATGGGTCACCTGCACCCGGAGGTGGCCGGACGCTGGCGCGAGGAGCAGGTGTGGATCGGTGGCGACGGCTACGGACCGCACGGGGCCGACTTCGTTCCCCCGCACCACACCCACGTGCCCGCGGCGATCGCCGACCTTCTGCACTACGCCCGCCGCGACGACGTTCCCGTGCTCGCCCAGGCCGCAGTCGCCCACGCCCAGCTCGAGACCATCCACCCCTTCCCGGACGGCAACGGGCGCACCGGCCGTGCACTGGTGCACGCCATGCTGCGCAACAAGGAGCTGACCCGCAGGGTCACCATTCCCGTGTCGGCAGGTCTGCTCACCGACACCGGCCGGTACTTCAGCGCTCTGACTGCCTACCGTGCCGGCGAGGTGGTGCCGATCGTGGAGCTGATGGCCTCGGCGTCCCTGCACGCGATCGCCAACGGTCGCCAGCTCGCCGCCGAGATCACTCGCATCCGCACCGGGTGGGACGACACGGTGGTCGCCCGCCGTGACGCCGCCGCCTGGCGCCTGGCCGACCTGGTGCTGCGCCAGCCGGTCGTGAACTCAGAGACCGTGGCCCGCGAGCTCGCGATCCCGCCGACCAGCGCGCTCACCGCCATCGGTGTGCTCGTCTCCAGCGGAGTCCTGGTGGAGATCACTGGCGGCAAGCGCAACCGGCTGTGGCAGTCACCGGAGATCCTGGGTGCCCTGGACGACTTCGCCGCGCGGGCAGGCCGGCGTCGCCTGGACGACTCCTAGTCACTCGGGGGAGATCTGGCCGCCGGCGGTGAGGAACCGCGTCCGAACGCGCACCTCACGCCATTGTCGAGAGGCAACCAGTGGTCATCTCCGCCACGTAGCGGTTTTGGCTGGCCGGTCGGATCGCATGGTTGTATTGCCCCATGCGTTCCCAGCCTTCGGCCGCAGTGTGGCCAGCCGTTCACCACGAACGCCACATCCTTGTTGGAGAACTTGAATCGCTCACCTCAGAGCAATGGGCCCAGCCCTCGCTCTGCCCCGGATGGGACGTTCACGACGTCGTGGCTCATCTCGTGGATTCCGCGAAGACGACTCGCCTCGGCTTTCTCCGTCGAATGGTGACCGCGAGGCTCGATTTTGACAAGGCCACGGCACACGGGGTCGTCAGGGAACGTGCCGCGACTCCAGGCGCGACATTGGCTGAGTTCCGCCGCGTGCGCGAAGCAACCACGACGCCGCCCGCTGCCCTGGCAACCCGACTCGTCGAGATCATCGTGCATGGTGAGGACATTCGGCGTCCCCTGGGTCTGGTGCACTCCTACCCGGTTGAGTCGGTCAACGCGGCCTTGTCTTATCAGCTCAGGACCGGCATCTCCATGGGCGGTGGCAAGGAACGCGCAGCTGGATTCCGGCTGCACGCTTCCGACGCACGGTTCGAGCACGGTTCTGGCCCAGCGGTCACCGGAACCTCCTTGGCACTTCTCATGGCCATCTCGGGTCGCCCCGCCGACAAGGAAGATTTCTCCGGTGACGGTGCCGCCACGTTCCTGCACAAGCTAGAACAAGCGTCTTGATGAGCAGCCTCGTCCCGTGCTGATGCACAACGGCACCCCACCCCAACCGGGGTGAGGTGCCGTCGTAGCGCGGAGGCGACTGTTACCCGGTCACGCCGTAGTCCTGCGTGATGCCCGCCAGGCCGGCCGCGTAACCCTGACCCACGGCGCGGAACTTCCACTCCGTCCCGTTGCGGTAGAGCTCGCCGAAGACCATCGCGGTCTCCACGGAGGCGTCCTCGGACAGGTCGTAGCGGGCCAGCTCGGTCTGGTCGGCCTTGTTGACCACGCGGATGAACGCGTTGCGGACCTGGCCGAAGGACTGCTTGCGGGCCTCGCCGTCGTAGACGGAGACGGGGAAGACGACCTTCTCGGCCTCGGCCGGAATGGTGCCCAGGTCCACGGTGATCTGCTCGTCGTCACCGGCGCCCGCGCCAGTGAGGTTGTCGCCGCTGTGCACGACAGCGTTCTCCGGCGAAGCCAGGTTGTTGTAGTAGACGAAGTGCTTCGGGGTGACCACCTTGCCGTCGGCTCCACAGACGATGGCGCACGCGTCGAGGTCGAAGTCCTCGCCGGTGGTGGTGCGGGCGTCCCAGCCCAGGCCGACCGTGACGGCGGTGAGCCCCGCTGCGCCAGCCTGCTTGGTCAGCGAGATGTTGCCGCCCTTGGTGAGAGAAACTCCCATGTGGTGCACGCTCCTTTGTGGTGCTGCCCCGGCGCAGGAGTGCGGACCGGGGTGTGGTGCTGTTCCTACCGTGCTTGTGCTGCGGCGGTTTCCGCCAGCCTCTCACCGATTGGTGAGGGTTTGGGTCAGCGCGCGCCCTGTGCCGGTGCATTTCTGCGGAACGACACCGGCGGCGCAGTGTCTAGGATCTGCCTCCAGTGGTGATCCGCCGGATTACCGCCCCCACCAGCCCGGGAAGGTCCGCCGTGCCCCTGCTCAGCTCGTTGTCCGGGGAGCTCGACGACTCGGCGGCCGCGGTCACCGTCGGCGACAGGTCCGTGTCCCGCGAGCAGCTGCTCGCCGCGGCAACGGCGGTGGCCACCGAGGTCGCCGGGGCCAGCAGCGTGGCCATCGACGCCCGTGCCGAGCTCGAGACGGTGGTGGCGGTGACCGGGTGCCTGCTCGCCGGTGTTCCCGCGGTCCCGGTCCCGCCGGACTCCGGTGAGCGCGAGCGGCAGCACCTCCTGGCCGACTCCGGTGCGCAGCTGTGGCTGGGCGCGCCGCGGGACGACGTGCAGGTCCCGGTGGTGTCGGTGGACGCCCGGGCCCGGTCCGCGGCGTCGCTGCCTGCTGTCGACGAGGACGCGCCCGCCCTGATCGTCTACACCTCGGGCACCACGGGCGCCCCCAAGGGCGTGGTCCACTCCGGACGCTCCGTCGCCGCCTGCCTGGACGGTCTGGCGTCGGCGTGGCAGTGGACCGCCGAGGACACCCTCGTCCACGGCCTGCCGCTGTTCCACGTGCACGGACTGGTCCTCGGCGTGCTCGGTGCGCTGCGGGTCGGCTCTCCCCTGGTGCACACCGTCCGGCCCACCGCCCAGGGCTACGCCGCCGCGCCGGGAACGCTGTACTTCGGGGTGCCGACCGTGTGGTCGCGCGTGTGCGACGACGCCACGGCGCTCCAGGGCCTCGCCCGCGCGCGGCTCCTCGTCTCCGGCAGCGCTCCCCTGCCGGTGTCGGTGTTCCAGACCCTTGCCGCCGCAACGGGAAAGGCCCCGATCGAGCGGTACGGGATGACCGAGACCCTGATCACCGTAAGCACCAGGTTCGACGGAGAGCGCCGTCCCGGCTGGGTGGGCACCCGGCTCGACGGTGTGCAGACTCGCCTGCGCGCGGAGTCCGGTGCGCTCGCCCCGCACGACGGAACCTCCATGGGCCAGCTCGAGGTGCACGGCCCCACCCTGTTCGACGGCTACCTCAACGCCCCCGAGCGCACCACCGAGGTGATGGGCGACGACGGCTGGTTCGCCACCGGAGACATCGCGGTGATCGACCCGGGCGGGTTCCACCGCATCGTCGGGCGTGAGTCGGTCGACCTGATCAAGTCCGGCGGCTACCGCATCGGCGCCGGTGAGGTGGAGCACGTCCTGCTCGACCACCCCACCGTGCGCGAGGTTGCCGTGGTCGGCGTGCCCGACCCTGACCTCGGCCAGCGCATCGTCGCCTACGTGGTGGGTGAGGGGTGCGACGAGAAGACCCTCATCGACTTCGTCGCCACCACGCTGTCCGTGCACAAGCGCCCCAGGGCGGTCCGGGTGGTGAGCGCACTCCCCCGCAACGAGATGGGCAAGGTGCAGAAGAAGGCACTGATGGCCGAGGGCGGCAGCAGCTAACCCCCGAAAATCCGGTGCGCTCAGCGCCCTGCCGTCCCTACCCTGTGGTGAACGCGCAGCAACGGAGGTGACGGGATGGGCACGGAGCACGTGAGCGCCGAGCACGCCCCGTTGCTCCGGGCACTGCAGGACGTCAGCTCCTCGGCCAGGCTGCGAGCGGCGCTGGCGGCCGGTACCCGGCCCGACCCGCGGCTGGTGGACCCGCTCGTCGCCCGGTGCGCGACCGAGCCGGACTTCTTCGTCCGCGACATGCTCACCTGGGCGCTGACCCGCCACGAGCCCGCGACCACGGTTCCCCGGCTGGTCGCGGAGCTGGGCTCGGACACCGACCAGGCCCGCAGCCAGGCCCTGCACACGCTGTCCAAGATCGGTGACCGCAGCGCCTGGCCCGCCGTCACCCGAGCACTGCTGACCGACGCTGACGACGAGGTGGCCCGCACCGCGTGGCGAGCCGCCGTCGTGCTGGCGCCCGAGGACGAGACGCCGGAGCTGGCACGGGTGCTGGGCAGCCAGCTCGGGCGTGGGAGCCGCGAGGTGCGGCGGAGCCTGAGCCGCGCCCTGGTGGCCCTCGGGGACGTCGCCTCGCCGGTGCTCGAGGGTGCGACCACCAGCTCCCGTCCAGCAGTGCGCGTGCACGCGATCGCCACCCAGCACCTGCTGCGCGACCCGGACGCAGGGTTCGACCACGCGCTGGCGCACGCAGAAGACGTCGCTGCGCTCGGTCCTGCCCAGCCCGGAGAGGCTGGGTGAACCTGCAGGACCTGGCGCGGCTGCGCCGAGTGACGCCAGCGGCGCACCGTGGCCGAGATGATGGCCAAGGGCACCTACGCGGCCAGCCTCAGGCGGGTGCCAGGGCGACGGCGTCACCCTCGGTGGCCGGGGTGGTCCGCGACCTCTCCGGTGCCCGATCGTGGCTGGGCGTCGCGCGCCAGGCCGAGGCGATCGGCATCCGCCGGTCGCGGCCGAACGCCAACCGGGTCAGCTTGATGCGCGGGCCGGCCTGGCGACGCTTCCACTCGCTGGTCTCGATCAGCCGCAGCACCCGCCGCACCAGCGCGTCGGCCGCACCGGCGTCCATGCCGCCCTCGACCAGCAGCTGCACGCACTCATCGGGGGTGGCGTGCTCCTCCAGGAAGGCGGCGAGCACCGGGTCCAGCACCTCGTACGGCGGCAGGCTGTCGGAGTCCAGCTGCCCCTCGGCGAGCTCTGCCGAGGGCGCCTTGGTCAGGGTGGACTCCGGGATCGGTGGGGTCTGGCCCAGGCTGGTCGCGTGGGCGTTGCGCCAGCGGGCCAGGGCGTACACCCCGGGCATCACCGTGCCGTCGGAGTAGGTGACGGTGGACTTCCAGGCGTCCCCGACGGGGTTGGGCGCGGTGCCCAGGGCGTCGCCGCCGACGGTCATGTAGCCCACCGCCGACTCGGACTTGTTACCGGTGGTCAACAGCAGCAGGTCGTGGGTGTTGGCCAGCGCCATCAGCGTGACCGCCCGCATCCGGGCCTGCAGGTTCTCCTGCGCCACCCCGAAGCCTGCCGGGCGCTGCCCATCAGGGGCCTGCAGCAGCGCGTCCAGCGTGTTCAGGCGCTCGCCGACCGCGCCGCCGATCGGCACGACGTCGAAGCGCATCCCGAGGTTGTCCGCCAGCACCTGGGCGTCGTCGACGCTGCCTCGTGAGGAGTACGGGCCGGGCAGGCCCACGCCCCACACGTTGTCCGGGCCCAGGGCGTCACAGGCGATGGTCGCGACCAGGGCGGAGTCGATGCCGCCGGACAGGCCCAGCACCGCGCGGGTGAAGCCGGTCTTGGCGAAGTACTCGCGCAGCCCGAGGACAGCGGCGGAGTACACCGCCTCCTCCCCCGTCAGCGCCGGGGCGCAACCCGGCGCCGGCAGCGGCGGACGGGCCCCGGGCTGGGCCGGCACCGCCGCGGCGGGAGTGACGTGCAGCGGGCGGGCTTCACCCACGCGCACGTCGAGGATGAGCAGGTCCGGGGTGAACGCGGCAGCGCGGGCGAGCAGGGCGCCGTCCGGGCCGGCGACCAGGCTGGCACCGTCGAAGACGATCTCGTCCTGGGCGCCGACGGTGTTGACGTAGGCGACCGCGCAGCCGGTGCGGGCCGCGGCGTCGCCGACCAGCTGCTCGCGCAGCGCGGCCTTGCCGACGTGGAACGGGCTGGCGTTGAGCACCACGATCGCCTGGGCGCCGTCGGCGGCGGCAGCGTCGACGAGGGCGTCGTCCCACAGGTCCTCACAGATGAGCACGGCCACCTGCACGCCGGCGACGGTGATCAGGGTGGTCTGCTGCGGGCCGGGGGCGACGTGGCGGGCGTCGTCGAAGATCGCGTACGTCGGCAGGCGGCGCTTGGCCACGGCGGCCAGAACCGCGCCACCGTGCACGGCCACGGCGACGTTGCGGATCGGGCGGGCCAGGGCGTCCAGACGTCCGGGCGTCGCGGCGGCCTCCCCGGCGGCCGGCAGGTCGGCGGTGTGCATCGGCGCGCCCAGCAGCGTCAGGCACGACCCGGACGTGGTGGCGAGCTGGTTGACGGTGGCGGCGGTGGCGGTGAGCAGGTCCGGCATGGTCAGCAGGTCCTCCAGCGGGTAGCCGCTCAGGTGCATCTCCGGGGTCAGGCACAGGTCGGCGCCGGCGCGCTCGGCGGCGGCCATCGCCGCGCTGGCGGTGGCGGCGTTGGCGGCCAGCGCACCGACCTGCACCGGCAGCTGGGCCAGCGCGATCCGCAGGGTCGTCGGGGTGCTCATCGGGTCTGCTCCTGCACGGTGGGGGGACGGTTGTGGGTGCGCATCAGCGGGGGCATCAGCGCGGTGGCGGTCCCGGCGGAGTACAGGGCGGCGGGGCGGCCCGCGGTGGTGCGCTTCGGGGCGTCGACGGGGGTGAGGAAGCCGTCGATGCTCAGCACCTTGCGGCGGAAGTTCGCCGGGTGCAGGGGGTAGCCCCACACGGTCTCGTAGACCTTGCGCAGCTGGGCGATGGTGAACGTGGGCTCGCAGAACGCCGTCGCGATGGTGGTGTACTCCAGCTTGGCCGCCGCCCGCTCGACGGCGTCGGTGAGGATCTGGTCGTGGTCGAAGGCCAGGTGCACCCCGGTCTCGGCCAGCGCCCGCAGCGGCACGAAGCGGGCGGTGGTGGCGTCGGTGCCGGCGACGGGGTCGGCGGCGTTGGGCACCAGGGCCAGGTAGGCCAGCGACAGCACCCGGGTGCGCGGGTCGCGCCCCGGCGCGGTGTAGGTGCGCAGCTGCTCCAGGTGGGCGTAGGTGCCGGTCTCCTCGGCCAGCTCGCGGGCGGCGGCGGTGTCGGCGTCCTCGTCGGGCTCCAGGAAGCCACCGGGCAGGGCGAGGTGGCCCTTGAACGGGTGGTCGCCGCGGGTGATGAGCAGCGCACACAGCTCGTCGTGACGGATGGTCAGCACCACCATGTCCACCGTCACCGACGGACGCTCGTAGGCGGAGGGGTCGTAGCGAGCGAGGAACGCCTCCTCGGTGTCGGTCTCCCCCACCGGGCGGGCGGGCCGCTTCGGGGTGCTCATGCCGGCACCGGAAACGCGGCGGTGCTGGGCATGTAGGTGGCGCCGGCGCCCAGCATCGTGTGGCGGGCGGCGTGACCCATCTCGAAGGTCACCGGCACCGTCAGGTCCGACAGCACGCGCACCCGGAAGCCGTGGCGCAGCGCGGCCAGCACCGTCGCGAACACGCAGTGGCTCTCGGCGATGCCGAAGACGTCCACGTCGGTGACGCCGGCGGCGCGCAGCACGTCCACCGCTGCGGTGCCGTCGGTGGTCGCCCCGTCGAACAGCGAGTAGGCGGCCTCGTACTGGCCCTTGAGGATGCGCACGTCGATGCGGGCGTTCGCCAGCGCCGGGTGCAGCTCGGCGTTGGGAGTGCCGGCCACGCCGTGCGGCGGCCAGGAGTCGACGAAGTCCGGGGTCGCCGAGAAGTGGTCGCCCGGGTCGACGTGGTAGTCCTGGCTGGTCATCACCAGGTCGTAGTCACCGTCGTGGGCGGCGAGAAACGCCGCGCCGCGGGTGCAGACGTCGTTGCCGCCGGCGACGGGCAGCTCACCGTCCTCGCAGAAGGTCGGCTGGCAGTCCACGACCAGGCAGGCCCGCACGACCGTGGTGGCCTCGCTGGGGGTGTCGGTGGTGTCGGTGGTCATGACGGTGTCCTTTCCGGTGGTCGTGGTGCTCGGGGGCGGGGCGGTGATCACTGCTCTCCGCCGATCAGGCGGGGCGCGCCGGGAGCCAGGTCCAGGTCGGCGGCGGTGAGCTCGGCCATCGCCCCGCGGTGGTGGGCGCGGATGTCGTCGATGCTGGGGTTGTGCACCCGGACCCCGTCGCGCACCACGGGGACCTGCAGGGCACGGCCGGTCGGCACCGCGGCGGTGACGTCGCTGATCAGGTAGCGGGTGGTGACGTGCTCAGCCACGGCGACGCCGTCGTCGTCGAGGATGCGGCGGGCCCGCTTGCGGCCCCCGACGCTGGCCTTGCTGCTGCTGCGCTTGGCCACCGGGCGCAGCGCCGTGTCCAGGCCCGGCTCGTCGGCGATCGCGACCAGCTTGAACACCATCTCCGCCGTCGGTGCACCCGAGCCGGTGACCAGGCGGGTGCCCACGCCGTAGCCGTCGACCGGGACCTCGGCCAGCTCGGCGATGGTGTGCTCGTCCAGGTCGGAGCTGACCACGATGCGGGTGTTCACCGCACCGAGGGCGTCCAGCAGCTCTCGGGCCGCGGGCACCTCCACCCGCGGGTCCCCGGAGTCCAGGCGCACCCCGCCGAGGGCGGTGCCGGCGACCTCCACAGCGGTGCGGATGCCGGTGGGGATGTCGTAGGTGTCCACCAGCAGCGTGGTGTTGATGCCCAGGGCGGCGACCTGGCTGGCGAACGCCGCCCGCTCGTCGCGGTGGGCCAGGGTGAAGGCGTGCGCGGCCGTGCCGGTGGTGGGCACGCCGTAGACGTCGCCGGCCTGCAGGTTGGAGGTGGCGGTGAAGCCGGTGAGGTAGGCGGCGCGGGCGGCGGCGACCGCGGCCTGCTCCCCGGTGCGGCGCGAGCCCATCTCGATCAGGGTGCGTCCACCGGCGGCGTGCACCATGCGGGCAGCGGCGGAGGCGATCGCGCTGTCGTGGTTGAGGATCGACAGGGCCAGGGTCTCCAGCAGCACGCACTCGCCGAAGGTGCCCTCGATGGTCAGCACCGGCGAGTGAGGGAAGTACACCTCACCCTCCTGGTAGGCGTCGATGTTGCCGCTGAAGCGGTAGGCGCGCAGGTAGTCCGCAGTGGCCTCGTCGACCACGCCCCGCGCCGCCAGCTTGTCCACCTGGGCGTCGGTGAAGCGGAAGTGCGCCAGGGCGTCGAGGAAGCGGCCCAGCCCGGCGACGACGCCGTAGCGGCGCCCGGTGGACAGCCGGCGGGCGAAGAGCTCGAAGACCGCGCGGTGCTCGGCGACGCCGTCGGCGATGGCGGCCTGCAGCATCGTCAGCTCGTACTGGTCGGTCAGCAGTGCGGTGGACGGGGCCTGGGTGACCTCGGCCTGGGCGACAGGGGTCTGCTCGGTGGTGGTCAGCGTGCCTGCGTTCATGTCCCACTCCTTCGTCTCACGGTGATTCCCACTTTAATCTCATGGTGAGTTAAAGGGGAAGGGGGAACCTCTGCGGCCGGGCGGCCGGCCGTCGGCCCGCGCGCCGGCTGGCCCCGCGCTCCACCCGCTCGACCTGCGTCGCGACACGGCCTGAATCTGCAGGTCAGGGCACTGGTGGCGGCGGGCACCATCCGGCCTGGTCGTGGCGGGCAAGGCTTCTCGCCTCGCGGATGGAAGTGATGCACATCACGACGTGGGCGTCGGCCGGGCAAGGCAGGGAGGCCGGATCAGCCGCCCTCCGGCGCGCGAGTACAACTGAGCGGACACGGTCGCACGCGCTTCAGGAGTGGTATGGCATCGACGGAGACGACGGTCGCGCGGACCCCCACGCTGTCGATGCTGACGCTGACGGCACTGGTCGTCGGGTCCATGGTCGGGGCGGGGGTGTTCTCCCTGCCCGGTCGCTTCGCCTCCGAGACGGGGGTGGCCGGTGCGTTGATCGTGTGGGGCATCGCCGGCTCCGGGACGCTCATGCTCGCGCTGGTCTTCCAGAACCTGGCGATGCGCAAGCCGGAGCTCGATGCCGGGGTGTACGCCTACGCGAAGGCCGGCTTCGGCGAGTACCTGGGCTTCTTCTCCGCGTTCGGCTACTGGGCGAGCGCGTGCGTGGGCAACGTGACCTACTGGGTGCTCATGACGTCCACCGCGGGGGCGGTCTTCCCGGGCCTCGGGTCCGGCGACACGCCCTTGGCGGTGGCGGTCAGCTCCGCCGGCGTGTGGGTGTTCTACCTGCTGGTGCGGCGCGGTGTCCGGGAGGCCGCGGCCATCAACCGCGCGGTGACCGTGGCCAAGCTGGTACCGATCGTGGTCTTCGTCCTGCTGGCCCTGTTCGTGCTGGACCCCCAGGTGTTCGTCGACAACTGGTCCGGGTCGGGCGGGCTGGGCACGCTCCCGGAGCAGGTCCGCGCCACCATGCTGGTCACGGTGTTCGTCTTCCTCGGGGTGGAGGGGGCCAGCGTCTACTCCCGCCACGCCCGCCGCCGCAAGGACGTCGGACGCGCCACCGTGCTGGGGTTCCTGGTGGTGCTGTCGATCTTCGCCTCGGTCACCATCGTCTCCTACGGGGTCCTGCCCGCCGCGGAGATCGCCGCCCTGCGGCAGCCGACGATGGCGGGCATCCTCGAGGAGGCGACCGGCGAGTGGGGCGCCGTGTTCATCAGCGTGGGCCTGCTCGTCGCCGTCCTGGGCGCCTACCTCGCCTGGACGCTGATGGCGGCGGAGGTCCTCTACGTGGCCGCGGCCGACCACGACATGCCCCGCTTCCTGGGGCGGGCGAACGCCGCGGGCGTGCCCGGTCCGGCACTGCTGATGTCCACCCTCCTCGCCCAGGTGGTGCTGCTCCTCACGATGTTCTCCGAGGACGCCTTCACCTTCGCCCTCAACCTCACCAGCGCCCTGGTCCTCGTCCCGCTCCTGCTCGCGGCCGCCTACGCGCTCAAGCTCGCCGTCACCCGGGAGACCTACACGGAGCGACCCCAGGGTCACGCCCGCGAGTACGCCGTGTCGGCGCTCGCCACGCTGTACGTCACGTTCCTGCTCTCGGCGGCCGGCGTGGACCTCCTGCTGCTCTCCTTCATCGTCTACGCGTGCTCCACGCTGCTGTTCGTGATGGTGCGCCGCGAACAGGGCCGCAGGGTGTTCTCGCCCCGCGAGCTGGTCATCTTCGGCATCTCGCTGCTCGGTGCCGCCGCCGGCGTCGCGGGACTGGTGATGGGCTGGATCGACCTCTGACGCACCCCACAGCGGTGCTGCCACCGCTAGCGTGACGCCATGAACCTCCCCACCCCCGACACGCACGTGGCCGACACCCACGACGTGATCCGGGTGCACGGTGCCCGGGAGAACAACCTCAAGAACGTCGACGTCGAGATCCCCAAGCGCCGGCTCACGGTGTTCACCGGCGTCTCCGGCTCGGGCAAGAGCTCGTTGGTGTTCCACACCATCGCGGCAGAGTCGCAGCGGATGATCAACGAGACCTACAGCTCCTTCGTGCAAGGCTTCATGCCCACGCTGGCCCGGCCCGACGTGGACCTGCTGGACGGGCTGACCACCGCGATCATCGTGGACCAGCAGCGCATGGGAGCTGACCCCCGCTCCACGGTGGGCACCGCCACCGACGCCAACGCCATGCTCCGCATCCTCTTCAGCCGGCTCGGCCAGCCGCACATCGGCTCCGCCCAGGCGTACTCCTTCAACGTCGCCTCCCTCTCCGGTGCCGGCGCGGTGACCGTGGAGCGTGGCGGGAAGCAGACCAAGGAGCGGCGCAGCTTCAGCATCACCGGCGGCATGTGCCCGCGCTGCGAGGGCCGCGGCTCCGTCACCGACGTCAACCTCTCGGCGCTCTACGACGACAGCTTGTCGCTCAACGAGGGTGCTCTCACCATTCCCGGCTACAGCATGGACGGCTGGTACGGCCGCATCTTCCGCGGCTGCGGCTGGTTCGACCCGGACAAGCCGATCCGCGACTACACCACCAAGGAGCTCGATGCCCTCCTGCACAAGGAGGCCACCAAGATCAAGGTCGAGGGCATCAACCTGACCTACCTGGGCCTGATCCCGCAGATCCAGAAGTCCATGCTGGCCAAGGACGTCGACTCCATGCAGCCGCACATCCGCGCCTTCGTGGAGCGGGCCATCACCTTCACCACCTGCCCGGACTGCGACGGCACCCGGCTCAACGAGGGTGCCCGCTCGTCCACCATCAACGGCAAGAGCATCGCCGACCTGTGCGCGATGCAGATCAGCGACCTCGCCGCCTGGGTGGGGGCGCTGGACGAGCCGTCGGTGGCGCCGCTGCTCACCGGGCTGCGCCACCTGCTCAGCTCCTTCGACGAGATCGGGCTGGGCTACCTGTCCCTGGACCGGCCCTCGGGCACGCTCTCCGGCGGCGAGGCGCAGCGCACCAAGATGATCCGCCACCTCGGCTCCTCCCTCACCGACGTCACCTACGTCTTCGACGAGCCCACCACGGGTCTGCACCCGCACGACATCGAGCGGATGAACAACCTGCTGCTGCGCCTGCGGGACAAGGGCAACACGGTGCTCGTGGTGGAGCACAAGCCGGAGACCATCGTCATCGCCGACCACGTGGTCGACCTCGGCCCCGGTGCCGGCACGGCTGGTGGCAGCGTCTGCTTCGAGGGCACCGTCGAGCAGCTGCGCAGCAGCGCCACCACCACCGGCCGCCACCTCGACGACCGGATGTCGCTGAAGCAGGAGGTGCGCTCCCCCACCGGTGCCGCGTCGATCCGAGGCGCGAGCGCGCACAACCTGCGCGACGTCGACGTCGACGTGCCCCTGGGCGTGCTGGTGGTGGTGACCGGGGTGGCCGGGTCGGGCAAGAGCTCGCTGATCCACGGCTCCCTGGCCGCCCGCGAGGGGGTGGTGGCGGTGGACCAGGGGGCCATTCGCGGCTCTCGCCGGAGCAACCCGGCCACCTACACCGGCCTGCTCGACCCCATTCGCAAGGCCTTCGCCAAGGCCAACGGCGTCAAGCCCGCCCTGTTCAGCGCCAACTCCGAGGGCGCCTGCCCCACCTGCAACGGGGCCGGCGTCATCTACACCGACCTGGCCATGATGGCCGGCGTGGCCACCACCTGCGAGAGCTGCGAGGGCAAGCGGTTCCAGGCCGACGTGCTGGAGCACCACCTGGGCGAGCGCGACATCAGCGAGGTGCTGGCCATGCCGGTGGCCGAGGCCGAGGAGCTCTTCAGCACGAACGGTGCCGCCAGCGTGCCTGCCGCCCACCGGATCCTGGTGCGCCTCCGGGACGTGGGGCTCGGCTACCTCACCCTGGGTCAGCCGCTGACCACGCTGTCCGGCGGCGAGCGGCAGCGGCTCAAGCTGGCCACCCACCTGTCCGAGAAGGGCGGGGTCTACATCCTGGACGAGCCGACCGCCGGCCTGCACCTCGCCGACGTGGACCAGCTGCTCGGTCTGCTCGACCGGCTCGTGGACTCTGGCAAGTCGGTGATCGTCATCGAGCACCACCAGGCAGTGATGGCGCACGCCGACTGGATCATCGACCTCGGCCCGGGTGCCGGCCACGACGGCGGGCGGGTCGTCTTCGAGGGCACCCCGGCTGACCTGGTCGCCGCCCGCAGCACCCGCACCGGCGAGCACCTCGCCGCCTACGTCTCCGGCTGACCGAGGCTCGCCGGGGCGCCGACCGATGAGTTGCTCCTGCCCCAGGCGTCTCAGGGAGGACGGAGCACCACCGCCCCCTTCCTGAGGAGCCCGGATGACGACTGACCGGAAACCACCGCCAGCCTCGGACGAGCTGGCCATCGAGACCCACGACCTGCTCAAGCTGTTCGGCACCAACCGTGCGGTCGACGGCATCGACCTGGCCATCCCGCGGGGCGGGGTGCACGGCTTCCTCGGGCCCAACGGCGCCGGCAAGACCACCACCATCCGGATGCTGGCCACCCTCACCCGGCCCGACGGCGGCACCGCCCGGGTGCTCGGGCGCGACGTGGTCGCCGAGGCCACCGCGGTGCGCAGCCGGGTGAGCCTCACCGGGCAGTTCGCGTCGGTGGACGAGGACCTCACCGGCTGCGAGAACCTGCGGCTCATCGCGCGGCTGTTCGGTTACTCCCGGGCGGGCGCGGTTCGGCGGGCCAACGAGCTGCTCGAGGCGTTCGGCCTCGGCGAGGCGGCCAACCGGCAGGTGAAGAAGTACTCCGGCGGCATGCGGCGACGCATCGACGTGGCGGCCAGCATCGTGGTCACTCCGGAGCTGCTGTTCCTGGACGAGCCGACCACCGGTCTCGACCCGCGCAGCCGCAACGAGGTGTGGGACATCATCCGGGCGATGGTGGACACCGGCACCACGGTGCTGCTGACCACGCAGTACCTGGACGAGGCCGACCAGCTCGCCGACCGCATCAGCGTCATCGACCACGGCACGGTGATCGCCGAGGGCACGCCGGGTGAGCTCAAGGCCTCCGTGGGGTCCGGGTCGCTGCAGGTTCGCGTGCTCGACCGTGACGACCGTCCCGCCGCCCGGCAGGTGCTCGAGCGCGAGCTGGGCGTGGCGGTGCGGGAGGAGACCGACCCCACTGCGCTCGGGGTGCAGGTGGACAGCACCGCGCCGGTGCCGCGCGCGCTCGGTGCCCTGCAGGAGGCGGGCATCGAGCTCGCCCAGTTCGCGCTGGGCCAACCCACCCTCGACGAGGTGTTCCTGTCGCTCACCGGCCACGCTGCCGTCGAGGCAGGTACCGACGACGCCGACCAGGAGGACGCGGCATGACCATCCAGGCGGGCACCACCGCACACGGAGACCCCGCGCAGGACCCAGCGCGGCAGCCGCAGAGGTCCACCATCGTCGCGGCGCTGGCCAGCAGCGAGCGGCCCACTCCCCCCGGGCCGCTGGCCACCTCGCTCACCTTCGGCTGGCGGGCGCTGCTCAAGATCAAGCACATCCCCGAGCAGCTCTTCGACGTGACCGCGTTCCCCATCATGTTCACGCTGCTGTTCACGTTCCTCTTCGGTGGCGCGCTGGCCGGCAGCACCGAGGACTACATCCAGTTCCTGCTGCCCGGCATCCTGGTGCAGGGCGTCATCATGATCACGATGTACACCGGCAGCACCCTGCGCACCGACATCGACCGGGGGGTCTTCGACCGTTTCCGGTCGCTGCCCATCTGGCGGCCGTCGGCACTGGTCGGGATGCTGCTGGGGGACGCGGTGCGCTTCACCATCTCCTGCGTGGTCACCATCACGCTGGGTCTCATCCTCGGGTGGCGCCCGGACAGCGCCGTCGGCGTGGTGCTCGGCGTGCTGCTGATCCTGGTGTTCGCCTTCGGCCTCAGCTGGGTCTGGACGTTCCTGGGCCTGCTGCTGCGCACGCCGGGGGCGGTGATGGGCGTGAGCATGTTCGTCATCACTCCGCTCACCTTCGGCAGCAACATCTTCGTCGACCCTGCCACCATGCCGGGCTGGCTGCAGGCCTTTGTGGACGTCAACCCGGTGACGCACCTGGTCACCGCCGTGCGCGCGCTGATGGGCGGCACGCCGGTGGGCTCCAGCGTGTTCTGGACGCTGTTCGCGGCTGCGGTGTGGACGGCGTTCTTCGGCTCGCTGACCATGTGGCGCTACCGCGACGCCAGCTAGCGCCGTCGAGACTGGGCTCAGAGGCGCTCGAGCACCAGGCAGGTGGTCGCCGCGGAGGCACAGATCGCCACCAGCGCGGTCTGCTGGTTGGTGCGCTCCAGCTCCTCCAGCGCCGTGGCGATCACCCGCACGCCGGTGGCGCCCGCGGGGTGGCCCAGCGCGATGGCACCGCCGTTGACGTTGAGCTGCTCGGCGTCCAGCCCGTGCGCCCGGGCGAAGGACATCGGCACCGAGGCGAAGGCCTCGTTCACCTCGAACACGTCGATGTCGCCGATGGACATGCCGAGGCGGCCCAGGACCGTGCGGGAGGCGGCAATGGGCCCGTCGAGCATCAGCTCGGTGTCGCCGCCCACCACGCACTGGCCAAGGATCCGCGCCCGCGGGGTGACGCCCAGCGCGCTCGCCCGCTCGCGGGACATCAGCAGGGCGGCACTGGCACCGTCGGAGACCTGCGAGGACGTGCCCGCGGTGTGCATCCCGCCGTCCTTCACCGGCCGCAGCCGCCCGAGCAGCTCCATGCTGGTCTCCCGCAGCCCCTGGTCCCGGCTGACCGTCTCCCCGTCCGGCCGCGTCACCGGGATGATCTGCCGGGCAAAGCGATCGGCGTCCCACGCGGCCCGGCCGCGCTCCTGGGAGCGGAGACCGAAGGCGTCCAGGTCCTCGCGGGTGAAGCCGTTCTTGGCCGCGATGCGGTCGGCGGCGGTGTACTGGTCGGGCGTGACCAGCGACCAGCTCTCCGGGCGGGGGGTGCCCAGGCCCTTGCCGGACTTGGCGGTGAGCGGCACTCGCGACATCAGCTCGACGCCGCAGGAGACGCCGACCTCCACCGCGCCCACCGCGATCTGACCGGCCATCAGCTGCACGGCCTGCTGGGCGGTGCCGCACTGGGCGTCGATGGTGGTGCAGCCGGCGCCGTGCGGCAGCCCGGCGTGCATCCACGAGGTGCGGGTGACGTTGCCGAACTGCTCGCCGATCGGCGTGACGCACCCGCCGATCACCTGGTCGACCGTCTCCGGGTCCACCCCGGTGCGCTCCAGGACGCCGCGCTGGGCCAGGCCGAGCAGCTCGGCGGCGTGCATCGACGACAGCCAGCCCTCTCGCCGCCCGAACGGGGTGCGGGCCAGGTCGACGATCACGGGTTCCATCACGGGGCTCCTTCAGCGGGGCGGGTCTCGAGGGGCCGGGCGTCCAGCCCGTGCACGGTCAGCTGCCACTCCCGCAGCAGGTCCAGGCTCACGCCCGTGCGGCCGGTGACGTCCTCTGGACAGGCACAGAGCGCGGTGACCGCCTCCACCACCTGCGCCATGGACTCCACCTGGTCGGGGCGGATGGTGTCACCGACCAGCGCGGCCGCACCCTCGCTGAGCACCGCCGCTCGGGGTTGCACGGTGTTCACCCGGATGCCGGTGCCGTGCACCTCCGCGGCCATGCCGTTGGTGATCCGGTTCAGGGCCGCCTTGGACGCGGCGTACACCGCCAGCGCCGTGCCGGGCTCGACGAGGGTGAACGGTGGACCTTCCTGCAGCCGGGCACTGGCGCTGGAGAGGTTGACGATCCAGCCCTGCCCACCCGCGCGCATGCCGGGCAGCGCCTGCTGCATGAGGTCCAGCGGTGCGTGCACGTTCACCTCGAACACCAGTCGGCTCCGCCGCAGCGGGAAGTCGGCCAGTGGCTGGTAGATGGCTGCCGCCGCGTTGTTCACCAGCACGTCCACCGGGCCACCGAGCTTCTCCGACGCCTGTGCGACCAGGGTGGCACGGGCGTCGGCGTCGGTGAGGTCGGCGGCCAGCACCGCGACCGTGGTGCCGTACCGCGCGAGTCGCTGCACAGTCTCGGAGAGGCTGCCGCTGAGGTGGTCGTGCTCGTGCAGGGTGCGGGCGGTGATCACCACGTCGGCGCCCTCGGCGGCGAGGCGCTCGGCCACCGCTGCGCCGATGCCGCGGCTGGCTCCGGTGACCAGGGCGCGGCGGCCGGTGAAGCGTCGCTGGGTCGTCACCGTCACTGCATCTCCTCGTCGGGCGGGCCACGGTGGTGCGCAGCCAACCACCAGAGCAGTTGAGCGGGCGCTTGGTCAACGTAGCAGCGCCGGCCCGTCGCCTCGCACCCCGTCTCACGCAGCGGCCGGGTCAGCCGTCGTTCAGCCCTGGGCTGCGCGCACGACGGCCGTTGCGGATGCCGCCATCCCGGCGTGGTTGGGGTGCAGCGCGACGCCCTCGTGCACGAGGGCCGGACCCTCCATCCACTTGGTCCCCGGCGACTGGCACGCGTCGTGACCCACGCTCGGGGTGTAGGTGTCCACGAAGGTCGCCGCATTGGCGGCGGCCCGCGCCCGGAGCATGGTGTTCAGCTCGCGAACCACCCCCGACAAGTACGGCATGTCGCCGGGCCCGTAGGGGCCGTCGGGGCAGGCCGACGGCTGGTCGGGCACGATCGCCGGCACCCCCACCACCAGCACCTTGGCCCGGGGGGAGCGCTGGTGGATCGCCTGCAGGGTCTGGTCGAGGGACCCGGCCTGTGCGTGCAGGTGGCTGCCGACCAGGTTGAAGCCGAGCGGGTTGAGCAGCACGGTGCAGGGCGCCCCGCCGGGGGCCAGCCACTGCAGGTAGGCGCAGACCTGGATGGTCCAGAGCACGTAGGAGTCGTTGAGCCCCAGGTTCAGCGTGACCAGGTCGGTGTCTGGCCGCAGGGCGTCGAGCTGGGGCCCGCGGCTGCCTGGCTGAACGCCGGCCATGTGCTCCACCCGCGCCCCCGAGCAGGTGGCGTTGGTGAACGTGGTGGCGCCCAGGGCGCGGGCCGCGATCTCGGGATAGCCCTGACCGCGGCCGCAGGCGCCGTCGGTGATCGGTGCCAGGCCCGGCCCGGCGGCGAAGGAGTCGCCCAGGGCGACGTAGCGCAGCGTGCCGGCTGCCTCCGCGTGCAGCGGCGCACCCAGCCCCAGGATCAGTGCGACCACAGCAGAAATGACAAGACGGATCATCAGGTGCCCCCCGGCATCCCCCCAGCGAGGTCCCCACCTCGCTTCCCCATGCGTACACAGTGGACCGTACGGGGGCGGTGCGTGATGCTGCAGGGTTTTTGCCGGTCAGGCCGGGTTTTTAGACGCTCCGTAGCGGAACATCACCCTCCGTTGCAGAAGGTCGTGGTCGCAGCGGCGTCACCCACGTGCGCAGCCCAGTGGCGGGGAACAGCGGTCGGCTGGCAGCAAGGATCACCGGGCTGACGTGGAGCAGGTGCTCGTCGATCAGGCCGAGCTCACGGAAGGTGGCAGCCAGCGTGGCCCCACCCACCACCTGCCCCGGCTGGACTCCGCGGCGAGCTGGCGCACCTGAGCCGGGTCGGCCTCGGGCACCCGGGCGCTACCGGCCCAGCGCCTCACGCGTCATCGTCCAGATCTCCTGCCGCGCCGGCTCGGTGAACGACAGCGCGGAGAAGGTCAGGAAGCCGTGGAACAAGCCGTCGAAGCAGCGGTGGAGCACCCGCACCCCGTCGGTGTCCAGCCGCTGCGCGTAGGCGTCACCGGAGGAGCACGGCGGGTCGAGCTCAGCGGTGACCACGACGGCGGGCGGCAGCCCGGCAAGAGTCTGGGCCCGAGTGGGCACGACCCGGGCGTCGGCGGTGCCGTGCGGGGCGTACTGCTGCCAGTACCACCGCATCGCCGACTCGGTGTTGTAGTAGCCGGTGCCGAACCGCTGGTAGGAGTCGGTCTCGAAGTCGTCGTCGATCACCGGGTACAGCAGCACCTGGGCGGCCACCGCCGGGCCGCCGCGGTCGCGGGCGGCGATGGCCACCGTGGCCGCCAGGTTGCCACCGGCGCTGTCGCCGGCGAGCACCAGGCGCGTGGGGTCGCCGCCGTGCTCGTCGGCGTGCTTGGCCGCCCACTCCAGCGCCGCGTAGACGTCGTCGTGGGCCGCGGGCGCGACGTGCTCGGGCGCGAGCCGGTAGTCCACCGACACCACCACCGCGCCCACTCCCTGCGCCATGGAGCGGCAGAGCTCGTCGTGGCTGTCGAGGTCGCAGAACACGAACCCCCCGCCGTGGGCGAACACGACCACCGGCAGGTCCGGCTGGTCCAGGTGCGGCCGGTACACGCGCAACGCCAGGTCGCCACCGGGCCCGTCGATGGTCACCTCGTGCACCGCGCGCATGTCCGGCTGGCGGGCCAGTGGTGCCCGCCGGGCCTGGATGGCCGCGCGCAGCTCGGTCGGCGGCACCGTGGTGACGTCGGGAAAGCCCGCGTTGAGCGTGGCGAGCATCGCCGCCACCTCGGGGTGCAGGGTGGGCTGGTCGGTCATCGCAGATCTCCTCGCTTCACTTGATGCAGTGCCCCGCGTCGACGGGCAGGGTGACGCCGGTGATGTAGCGCGCCTCGTCGGAAGCCAGGAACAGGCTGGCGTTGGCGATGTCCACCGGCTCGAGCATGGCCACGGGCAGCAGGTGCATCGACTGCACCCCGACCTCGAACTCCTCCTGCGTGGGCGAGGCCAGGTCGGGCCGGAAGGTGCGCATGGTGCCGGGGTTCTGGATCATCGGCGTGCGGGTGTTGGCTGGGTGCACGGTGTTCACCCGCACCTGGTGCGGAGCCAGCTCCTGGGCCAGCGAGCGCATCAGCCCCACCACCCCGTGCTTGGCCGCTGTGTAGTGGCCCACGCTGACCAGGCCGCGCAGCCCGGCGATGGAGCTGACCAGCACGATCGAGCCGCCGCGTCCGCCGTCGATCACGTGCGGGATGCCGGCCTTGCAGGTGCGCCACACACCGGTGAGGTTGACGTCGAGCATCGTCTGCCACTGCTCGGCCCCCATCTCCACCGCCGGGCCCGAGGAGCTGATCCCGGCGGTGGCGCAGATGACGTCCAGGCGGCCCAGCCGGGCGACGCCGTCGTCGACCGCGGCGGAGAGCGCCTGCTGGTCGCGAACGTCGGCCTGGCCGGCGCAGATGGTGCGGCCGAGGGACTCCACCAGGCGGACGGTCTCCGCCAGGTCCGCGGGCGTGGCGGGCGGGGTGGTGGCGTGCTCGACGGGTGCACACACGTCCACGGCGATGACGTCGGCACCCTCCTCCGCGAACCGCACCGCCTGGGCGCGCCCGATCCCCCGCGCCGCGCCGGTGACCAGCGCGACCTTGCCCGCCAGCCGCCCACTCATCAGGCCACCTTCTGGGTGAGTCCGGCGTCGACCACGAGCTGGAGCCCGGTGACGTAGCGCGACTCGTCCGAGGCGAGGAAGAGCACCGCGTTGCTGACGTCCTCCGCCTCCACCCACGGCACCGGCAGCAGGTTCTTGGCCGCGAGCACCGGGGCCACGTCCTCGACGGTCGGGCTCGCCAGGTCGGGGCGCAGCCGGGCGAAGGTGGCCGGGTTGAGCGTCATCGCGGTGGCGACAGCCCCGGGGTGCACGGTGTTCACCCGGATCGACCGCGGCCCCAGCTCGTTGGCCAGGGTCTTGGCCAGCCCGGTGACCGCGTGCTTGGCCGCCGAGTAGGGGGACGCGCCCCGCACGGCCTTGATGCCGGCGGTGGAGCTGACGATGACGACGGACCCGCCCGCGGGGCTCAGCGCGGCCACCCCGGCCTTGACCGTGTGCCAGGTGCCCGTGAGGTTGACGTCGAGGGACCGGTGCCACGCCGCGTCGTCGACCGTCCACGACGGCCCCGGGTTGTCGGTGATCCCCGCGTTGGCCACCACCACGTCGAGTGGCCCCAGCTCGCGAACCCCAGCGCTCACGGCGGCGGTGAGCGCGTCGAGGTCGCGGATGTCGGCGGTGCCGGTGACCACCCGGCGGCCAGTCGCGGCCACCAGGTCGGCCGTCGCCGCCAGGTTGGCCACCGACGCCGTGCCGGGCAGGTCCAGGGCGAGCACGTCGGCCCCCTCCTGGGCCAGGCGCACGGCGTGCACCCGTCCCATCCCGGTGCCGGCGCCCGTGACGAGCACCGTCTTGCCGGCCATGCGACTCATGTGGCTCCGTTCGTGGAGGACGGCACGCAGCGGTACCCGGGGGTCGGCCACCCCGACCGACTGACAGTTAGCAGTATTTCTAATCGAAACATGGGTGTCAACGGACACGTGGTCGTGTGACCGACTGCACGGTGCGCATGTTTGCAGTCACTGCAAGTAGGCGGCAAGACTCGTTCGCATGGGCAACGAACAGTCAGCTCCCCCGGGTCTGCGCGAGCGCAAGAAGGAGGCCACCCGCGCGGCGCTGCAGGCTGCTGCGGTGCGGCTGGTGCTGGCGCACGGGGTGTCGGCGGTGACGGTCGAGGACATCGCCGCGGCCGCCAACGTCTCCGCGCGCACGTTCTTCAAACTACTTCGCCAGCAAGGAGGAGGCGCTGCTCGGTCGAACCGTCGGCGTGTGCCAGTCAGCCGTGCAGGCGCTGCGCGAGCGCCCGGGCGAGGAGAGCCCCCTCGGCGCGGTTCGAGCACTGCTGCCCAGCCTGGTGGACGCCGTGGGCAGTGACCGCGCCACCTGGCGCGACGCGCGGAGGTGGCGCGTGCCAACCCCCAGCTGCTGCCGCACCTGCTGCAGTGCTTCGTGGACGAGGAGCGCGGGCTGGCCGCTGCCGTCGCGGCGCGCACCGGGCTGCCGGCCGACCACGAGTACCCGGCCCTGGTGGCGGCGCACGTGATGGCCGCCTTCCGGGTCACCGTGGCCCGGTGGGCGCAGCCGAAGTCCACGGACTCGCTGCTCGACGTCCTCGACCGCGCGCTCGCGAGCCTGGCCGCCGGGCTGCCGGCGCCGCAAGCGGCCGGTCGGTGACCACCGCGCCCACGCTCCGGTGGGCCTCCGCGCGCCCCGTGCTGCACCGGCTGCTCCGCGAGACGCTGCTGGTGGTGGGCCCGCCGCCAGCGCCGCACCGCCCTGAGCGGTGCCGCCTGAGCGGTCAGCTCTTGCGGGCGCGGCCGGTGATGAGGTGCTGCACCTGCACCTCGTGGTTGGGCGCCACGCCGTAGCGCTGGTCCAGCTCGAGCATCCGGGTGAGCGGCGTGGCCGTCACCTGGTCGAAGCCGGCGGCCTCCACCGCAGCCACGGTGGCGTCGATGGAGGTGGCCTCGGCCAGCGGCAGCGACTGGCGGACCTGCTCGTCGTAGAGCCGCGCGAACTCTGGGCTGGCGCCGGTGTGCAGGCCCTGCGGGAACCAGGTGCTGTCCACCACGGCGAGCACTCCCCCGTCGCGCAGCAGCTCGTGCCAGCGGGTCAGCGCCTGGGCGGGGTCACGCAGCGTCCACATCACGTACCGGTTGACCACCGCGTCGAAGGAGCTGGCCGGGAAGTCCGGGGCCACCGCGTCGCCGCGCTCGAAGCGGGGCGGGTTGGTCATCCGCTCGGCGTGCTGGCGGGCGCGCTCGAGCATCCCCTCGGCCAGGTCGGTGCCCACCACCCGGTGGCCCAGGTCAGCGATGACGCGGGCGACGTAGCCACTGCCGGTGCCCACGTCGAGCACGTCCGCCGGAGCGGCCGGCAGTGCGTCGCGCCAGATGTCGGTCCACGCCGCACGGTCGGCATCACGGCGCTCCGGGCGCTCCTGGTACTCGTCGTAGGGGGTGGAACGGGCAGTCCAGTACTCGTTCAGGTTGGCCTGGACAATGCTCGGGTCGGTGCTGGTCATGCGGTCTGCTTCTCCTGGTGTGGGGACGGGTGCGGGCGGAAGGCGAGCTGGAACTGCTCGCCCAGCGGGATGCGGCGAACGCCGACCTCGTAGACGGGCTCGAGGATCTCGGGGGTGAGCACCTCGTGCGGAGTGCCGGCGGCCACCACCTGGCCGTCGTGCAGCAGCGCCACCTGGTCGCAGTACAGCGCCGCGAGGTTCAGGTCGTGCAGCACCACCACACTGGTGCTCTCCAGGCCACGGACCAGGTCCAGGATCTCGTGCTGGTAGCGGATGTCGAGGTGGTTGGTGGGCTCGTCCAGCAGCAGGTGGGTGGCCTGCTGGGTGAGGGCGCGGGCGATGAGCACCCGCTGCTTCTCCCCGCCGGAGAGCTCGGCGTACTGGCGGCCGGCCAGGTGCGCCACGCCCACCCGGGCCAGCGCGTCGGCGGCGATGCGGTGGTCCTCGGCGCGGTGGCGCTCGAAGGTCCCGCGGTGCGGCGTGCGGCCGAGCAGCACCATGTCCGCCACCCGCAGGGGCAGGTCGCTGCTGTGCTCCTGCACCACCACGGCCACCTCGCGGGCGATCTGCCGCGCACCGAGGGCGGCGACGTCGCGGCCGTCCAGGTGCACGGCGCCGGCCGAGGGGCGCAGTGAGGCGTAGAGCGTGCGCAGCAGGGTGGTCTTGCCGCTGCCGTTGGGGCCCAGCAACCCCACCACCTGCCCCTGCTGCGCGGTGAGGTCGATGCCGGCCAGCACCTGCTTGCGCCCGTAGGCGAAGGCGACGTCGTGGGCGGTGATCACTGGCCGAACCGCTCGCGGATCTTCTGCAGCCCGTCCAGCGACAGCGGGGTGGGCGGCTCGGTGAAGTTGAACAGCTGCACGTGGATCTGGTTGTTGCGCACCGCACTCAGGTCCTGCGCGCCCGGCATGGAGGTGATCGCCTGGGCCACCGCGGCGGGGCTGCCGTCGGTGTGCAGCAGCACCAGCACGTCAGGGTTGCGCCCGATCAGCTCCTCCCGGGTCACCTCGAAGGTGCGCTCGTCGACGTCGGCGAAGACGTTGCGCAGCCCGGCCGCCGCCAGCTGCGGCTGGGCCATGCTGCGGGAGCCGTAGGCGTAGGTGGTGCCGCCCCCCACCGTCGGGTACAGCACCGCCGCGGTGCGCTGGGTGCTGGCGTCCACCGACGCGGTGAGGGTGCGCACTCGCTCCGCCAGCCCGGCGGCAGCAGCGGCCCCGCGGTCGGGCACGTCGAACACGTCGGCGTAGAAGGTCATCTGGCGGTAGACCTCGTCGAAGGAGGGGTTGCGCACCCCTTCGGCGCACATGGCCGGCTCCTCCAGCAGCGGGATGCCGGCGGCGGCCAGGGTGTCTCGGTTGAGGTTGTCAATCTCGCCGAGCACCAGGTCGGGCTCCTGGGCGATGACCACCTCCTTGGAGATCTGCAGGTGCCCGGCGGTGTCCGTCTTGTCGGTGAGCAGCGGGATCTTGTCCAGCTCGGCGCGGGTGGCCTCGTCGTAGTACTCCGCCGGGTAGGCGCCGGCCCGGGCGACCACCTTGTCCAGCAGTCCGAGGGCGTGCAGGTACGGAACCGCCGAGCTCTTCAGCATCACCACTCGCTCGGGGGGTGCGTCGAGCGTGACCTCGGCGCCGCAGTTGCGCACCGTCAGGGGGTAGCCCTCGACAGCGCTGGCGGACTCGCCGCCCACTCCGGCGCCGCACCCGGCGAGCAGCAGCAGCCCCGCCGAGAGGGCAGCCACCAGCGAACCTCGGGTGCGGGACGGGGACATGGCAGGGCTCCTCACGAGGCGGCGTGCAGGTTGCGGACGAGGTAGAGCAGGAACGGTGCGCCCACCAGGGCGGTGACGATGCCGATGGGCAGCTCCTGCGGCTGCAGCACCACGCGGGCGAACAGGTCGGCCCACACCAGGAAGATGGCGCCCATCAGCGCCGAGACCGGGATGGACCAGCTGTGCGCGGCGCCCACCACCCGCCGGGCCAGGTGGGGCACCACCAGCCCGACGAAGCCGATGCTGCCGGAGGCGGCCACGAGCACCCCGACGCACAGCGACACCAGCACCAGCAGCTGGGTGCGAAACGCCGTGGGCGAGATCCCCAGGGTGCGGGCGGTCTCGTCGCCGATGGCCAGCGCGTCCAGCCGCGAGCCCCACAGGGTGAGCAGGCCCACGGTCAGCGCGGCCACGGCCAGCACCACCGCGAGCGTCGCCCCCCACTGCGCCAGCCCGAGCGATCCCAGCAGCCAGAACAACACCGACCGGGCTCCCTCGGCCGAGCCGGAGGCGAAGATCAGGAACGCCGTGGTGGCGTAGAGGACGTAGCCCACCGCGACGCCGGCGAGCAGCAGCCGCACCGAGGTGACCTGCCCCGACGTGCGGGCGACGAGGAAGACCAGCAGCGACGCGGCCAGGGCGCCCAGGAAGGCGCTGGTGGTGAGGGCGTGCTCACCGAAGCCGGCCCCGAAGCCGAACAGGATGGCGGCCGCGGCACCGCTGGAGGCCCCGGAGTTGATGCCCAGCAGGTACGGGTCGGCCAGCATGTTGCGCACCATGGCCTGCAGCGCGGCGCCGCACACCGCCAGCCCGGCGCCCACCGCCACCCCGAGGAGCACCCGCGGCAGGCGGACCCGCCAGACGATCGCCTCCTCGGTACCGCGCCAGGTCACCTCCCCCGGCAGCCCGAACACCTGGTGGCCCACGATCTTGAGCACGGTGAGCGGGGAGATGGAGACGGCGCCGATGCCCACCCCAGCCAGCACGCTGACCACCAGCAGGCCGGCGAGGCCGGCGACCCACCACAGGTTCCGGGTGCGTCGCGCGTCCAGGCCGAGCGGGTCCGAGCCGAGCTGGCCGGCGTGGCGCTGCTCGGGGCCGAGCTGGGCCGGGTCGACCGGAGCCGGGCCGTGTGCGGCAGCCGCCAGTGGCATGAAGACCCCAGTTGCTTGGTATCAGTTGTTGCAAAGTCTATGCGATAAGTGACCCTGGTCTGTACCGGCCCGGGGTGGGGACGGCTGGGATCATGCCGGGACGGGAACACCGGCACGGTCGAGGAACAGGGGCAGCAGATGGCACACGAGGTCAGCACCAGCGCGGGCACGCTGCGGGGCACCCCCGAGCGCGGGTGCGTGCTCTTCCGGGGGGTCCCCTACGCCGCCGCCGAGCGGTTCGGCCGGCCCCAGCCGGTGCCCCCGTGGAGCGGAGTGCAGGAGCCCACCGGCGGCCCGGTGCCACCCCAGCTGCCCTCCAGCCTGGAGGTCGTCATCGGCTCTCCCGAGCCCCGGCCGCAGGCCGAGGACTGCCTGAACCTCACCGTGACGGTGCCCGACCGCGAGGGATCCGGTCGTCCGGTGCTGGTGTGGGTTCCCGGTGGTGGCTACGACGTGGGCGCCGGCACCTGGGACATGTACGACGGGGTGCGGCTGAGCACGGCCGCGGACGCCGTGGTGGTCTCGGTGACCTACCGGCTGGGTGCGCTGGGGTTCCTGCGCTCACCGGGGCTCAGCGAGGGCAACCTGGCGGTCTGGGACGTGGTGGCCGCGCTGCAGTGGGTGCAGGCCAACGCGGCCGCCTTCGGTGGGGACCCGGAGCGGGTGACGGTGGCGGGCCAGTCGGCCGGGGCGCACCTGATCGCCGTGCTGCTGGGCATGGCGGAGACCGAGGGCCTGTTCACGTCGGCCATCCTGCAGAGCCCACCGCTGGGGCTGGGGCTGGACCGGGCGGAGCACGCCGCAGAGACCGGAGCCCGCTTCCTCGAGGCACTGGCGACCGACCCCCGCACAGCCCCGGTGAGCGCGGTGCTCGAGGCGCAGGAGCAGGTGATCGACGCCGCTGGCTCCGAGGGGCTGCTCTTCCTGCCCATCGCCGGCGCCGGCGGGGTGCCCGACGAGGAGCAGCTGCGGCGCCAGGTGCAGGCTCGCGCGGCCGGCCTGCGGGTGCTCACCGGGCTGGTCGCCGAGGAGCTGAACCAGCCGGCGTACGCGCAGCCGCTGCAGAGCTTCGTGGAGCTGCTCACCGGAGCCGGTGCGCAGGTGTACCGCTACCTCAGCCGCACCAGCGCACCCGCCTCCCCCTACGGCGCGGTGCACTGCAGCGAGCTGCCGTTCCTGGTGGGCACCGAGCGCGCGTGGGCCGGGGCGGCCATGCTCGCGGGGTGGTCCTGGGCAGACGTGCAGCGGGTGGGCGCGCCGTACCTGGCCGCCTGGGCGGCCTTCGTCCGCGGCGAGCAACCCGAGGTGGGTGGTGCGCCGTGGGCACCGCTGAGCGCGGAGGGCGACGGGGTGGCGGAGCTCTAGCCCGTCGGCCCGGGCACCATGACCACCCCCTAGCGCCATGGTGCCCGGCCGGCAGGGCTCGGCTGGCCGGGGTCACCGGAACGGGTTCTCCAGCGGCACAACACGTTGATCCTGCGGCAACGCTGCCGGGCTGTACGGCCCGACGAGCACAGACGATATGCGATGTCACAAACGCTGTACAGCCGAAATGGGGGTCGCGTGGGAAAGGATTCTCAGAAATCGGATCAACCGACCGCGAACGGCCTCACCTTCCGTAGCAACGTGAGCTACAGACTGTTACTCAAAATGTGGCGGCGCCAATGTGTCGAGCAAATTAACAAGCGTGGCAATTGGTTTCGGATGAAAGTCGGGGACGGGCACGCACTCCAGGTAGCTGTCGAAGACGGCCCGGAAGGACCAGGCGGCGAGCGACCACGCCCGCGGCTGCCCGCGGAAGGGAGGCCCGGGCGTCCGCGCCTCCAGCTCCGCAGCCCCGGCTCCCTCCCACGGCCGCTCACGGGCCGGAACCCGGGCGGGATCAGCGGCGCGCACGGCGAACTGGTAGCGCAGGCTGAGTCCCTCGAGCACCGCGGCGCCGGCGGTGGCCAGCCCGGAGTAGCCACGGGCGGGGTCCGTCAGACGGAGCCCGGCGACCTCGGCCAGCTGCGCGTAGAAGTGGGCGAGGGTGGAGGTGAGCGTCCACTCGGCCTGCTCCAGCGCCGCACTGACGCTGTGCCGGGTGTGGGGGTCGGGAATGGAGCGGACCGTGGCGGTGAGCACGGTGTACATCCGCCACGACTCGTCGGTGCGCATGAACTCGAAGTTGGTCTCGGTGCCCACGCGCAGGGCCTCGTGGGCGACCGACAGTCGTTCGGCAGCCGAGCGGTTGGCCGAGATGAGGTCGTAGTTCTCCAGCAGCACCTGCCCGGTAGCGCGCAGCGTCTGTCGGTCGAGGGAGCCCGAGCGGAACCAGTCCGGCGTCGCCAGGTGGATGAGCAGGTCGTGCACGAAGTCCTTGCGGTAGGGCCAGATCCGGTACACCGACCCGCGGGGGACGTCAGCCCGGACGATGACCTCCTCCATGCCGAGCCCTTCCAGCCCGGCAGCGAGCAGCTGGTCCTCGGCGACCATGCGCCGGGCGGTGTCCATCATCGTCGCGCGCACGCTGTCCGGGTCCTGCCGGGGGCGACGGCGGCGTGGCGCCACCGCAGAGATGTGGGTCATGGCCCGACGGCGCTCCTCACGAGTTCAGCGACAGATCCGCGCCAGACGGCGGAGACGGTCCTCGCTGGTCAACCTAGGTGACCGAACCAGCCTCCGCCCCAGGGTTTCCGGTCGGTGGAACCGGGAAAGCGCCGGCAACCGCCGGCTCGAGCACCAGGAACAGCTGGGCTGGGGCAGCCTGGGAGAGCAGCACCAACATCGACACGAGGAGAACCGATGAGCACCACCGTGACGGAGAGCACCGAGCGGTCCCGCTACGAGATCTACGAGGGTGCGGACCTCGCCGGCTTCGTCGCGTACCGCCGGAGTGGCAACACCCTCGACCTCCTGCACACCGAGACGGAGAGCGGGTTCGAGGGCAAGGGCGTGGCCAAGCGGCTGGTGACCGAGACGCTCGACGACGCGCGCCGCCGCGGGCTCACCGTGCTGCCGTCGTGCAGCTACGTGCGCAAGGTCGTCGCCGAGCACCGGGAGGACTACCTCGACCTCGTCCCGACGGAGCAGCGGGCACGCTTCGACCTGGCGTGAGGCAGGCGCCCAGGCCGCTCTGCTCAGGTCCTGCGCTGTTCAGGTCACTGGGGCAGCCTGCCACGCCGGGTCGCGGCCGGTGAGGCCGATGAGCTGGTCGAGCAGCGGGGCGGAGCTCGGCACCGACACCGGCGGGCCGAACAGGCCGGGGATGCCCTCGGGGTGCTCCGCGACCGCGGACGCGACGAAGTGCAGGGCGGCCGCAGTCAGCTGCGGGTCGCTGTGGAACGGCTGGTTGCTGGCCACGGCCACGTCCCACCCGTGCACCAGCACCTCGTTGGCCGCGACCGCAGCGGCGACGTCGCCGGGCATCTGCTGCCCACCGGCCTCGGTCACCCCGGTCAGCGCCTCGTCGTCGGACCAGGCGTGCGCCAGCGCAGCCAGTCGTTGCGGGATGCGCACCCGCCAGTCGGGGCTCAGCTCGGCCTGGCTCGCACTCGGAGCGAGGGGCGACTTGGTGGCGGCGGCGGTGAAGGCGAGCGCCAGGCCGTCGACGTGCTGCAGCAGCGCGGCGAGGGAGGTGTCCGCGCAAGGGGTCTGGGCGCTCAGCTGCTCGTCGCGCACACCGCGGACGAGGTCGGCGAGGGCGGTGGTGGCGGGGGCGAGGTCGAACACGGTGAGTCCTCTCGTCGGTGGGTCCTGCCCCTAGGACGGCGCCCACCGGCGCAGCTCATCGGCGCAAGTCGTCGGCGCAAGTCGTCGGCGCAGACTCACCGGCGCAGACACCTCGGAGCAACCGGCCCTGGGAGGTGCTGCGCTGGCGCTCACCTCGAGGGCGGCCCCTGCCACGCACCGCGGGCCCGCTCGTACGCCGCGCCCGCGCGCAGCACCGTCGCGTCGTCGAAGTGGCGGCCCACGAACATGGCACCCACTGGCAGGCCGTCGGCCAGTCCGCACGGCACGCTGATCGCCGGGTTGCCGGTCACGTCGAACGGCGCGGTGTTGTGCAGGTTGCCCAGCGCCGCGGCGACCGTCTCCCCCACCGACGCGTCCACCGGCGGCACCGCCTGCGCCGTCATCGCGGTGGTCGGCAGCAGCAGCACGTCCACGTCCTGCAGTGCCTCCTCGTAGCGGCGGGCCAGTGCGCGGCCGAGGTTCTGCGCCTTGGCGTAGTAGTGGTGCCCGTGGCGCTCGGCGAGCCAGTCGCCGGTGAGCACCGTGACAGCGACGGTGGGCGGGTAGTCGGCGGCGCGGGCTCGGCGAGCCGCCCCGTAGGCGTCCACCAGCGCGGTCGGGTAGGCGCCGCGCCAACCGGTGCCCACGGCGTCCCCGCGCACCATCTGGTCGGTGGCGCCCTGGGTGGCGATGGCGTTCCAGATGGCCAACCCGTGCCGGTGCATCGGCACCGACACCTCCTGCACGGTGGCCCCTGCCTCGCGCAGCGCCTCGGCCGCGGCCCGCACCGTGGCGTCCACCGCTGGGTCGGACACCCCGGGCCAGTCGAAGCCCTCCGCCAGCACACCCACCCGCAGCCCTGCCGCACCCAGCTCGAGCGCGGCCACGTAGTCCTGCAGCTGCACCCCGACCTGCCGGGGGTCCAGCCCGTCCGCGCCGGCGAGCACCGCCAGCGCACGGGCGCACGTGGCCACGTCCCGCGCCATCGGCCCGAGGTGGTCCAGCGTGGTCTCGATGGGAAACGCGCCCGTGTAGGGCACCAGGCCGTGGGTGGGCTTGTGCCCCACGCAGCCGCTCCACGAGGCGGGCATGCGCACCGAGCCGCCCTGGTCGCCGCCGAGGGCCAGGTCCACCTGGCCGGTGACCACCACCACCGCGCTGCCGTTGGACGACGAGCCGGCCATCCGCGTGGGGTCCCACGGGTTGACCGGCTGCGGGTCGGGATACCCGGTGATGCCACCACCGTCGAAGCAGTAGCCGGGCACCGCGGTCTTGCCGACCACCTCTGCCCCTGCGTCGAGCAGCCGGGTGACCACGGTGGCGTCCTCCCGCGGCACGTAGCCCTCCATCATCTGGCTGCCGTTGAGCAGCGGCACCCCGGCCACCGCGATGTTGTCCTTGACGCCGACCCGCATCCCCTGCAGCGGACCGCTCGGCGCCCCCGGCACCGAGCAGCGCCACGCCCACCCGCCGAAGGGGTTGTCCTCGACCGCAGGACGCCGGCCGAGGTCAGCGCGGGGCCACCGCACGGGCGCGGTCTCCTCCACCAGCTCGTCCAGGCCCTGGTAGCCGGCCAGCCCGGCACCCACCAGCTCCTGGTAGGCATCGACGTTGTCCTCGCTGACCGGCAGTCCGTGCACGGCGGCCAGGCGCAGGACGTCGGCACGGGACGGGGGCTGAACAGGCACGGCAACCTCCGCGGGCTCGAGCTGGCAGGGCCGGCCTGGGACAGGCACGACCCGTGGCAGGGACTCTGTCAGGAACGGTCGAAGTCGGCCTTGCGAATGAGCCCGTGGATGCCGGTGGTGCGGTCCACGGCCTGGGAGACCACGAAGTCCGACGCCGCGCTGAGGTAGGCGTAGGCCACCGGGCCGGCCATGCCCAGGTCCTGGGTGAGGAACGCCAGCGCCTTGCGGACCGCGGTCTGCATCGCCGCGTCCAGGGTGGTCACCTGCGCACCGCCCTCGGAGCCGTCCGGGTCGCTGAGGCCGATGGGGATCCAGTGCTCGCTGGTCTCGGCGAACGGGTAGTCGAAGGCCACCGACGGAGCCCGGCCGCCGCGCTTGATCACGCTGAGCCGGAACGTCGCCCGCAGCGACCCCTCCATCGCGGTGAGGGCGACCTCGCCGTCGCCCTGAGCCATGTGCGGGTCGCCGGAGTAGAACATCGCACCCGGCACGCGCACGGGCAGGTAGAGCGTGCTGCCCACGCCCAGGGCGGCGATGTCCAGGTTGCCGCCGACGTCGGTGGGGGGCACCGAGTCCACCATCGTGGCGGTGTCGCGGGCGATGCCCATGATGCCCATGAACGGGTTCAGCGGGTAGCTCACCGGGACCGCGCCGGGCAGGGTGCCCCGCTGCTGGCCACGCCGTTGCTCCACGGTGGCGAACACCGAGATGTTGCCGCCGGCGTTGAAGTACGGCGCGTTCGCGGGGTTGTCCCGGAAGCCCTCCGGGTACTCCCCGGGCAGCACCCCCTTGGCGTGGCGGTTGGAGATCACGCCATAGGGCACTCGCAGCGCCAGGTCGAGCGTCTCGATCTTGAGCACGTCGCCGCGCTCCGCGCCACGGACGGCGACGGGGCCGGTGACCACGTGCGGGCCCGGCCCGGTGTGCGCCTTGTTGCGGGCGATGTCCACCGCGTCGTCGAGCACCCGGTTGCGCGGCACTCCCTTGCTGCCGAAGTACGCCACCGGGTCCTTCCCCTGGTCCTCCAGCACCCCCTCGTGGGAGACGCCGTCGAGGGTGAGCACGTCGCCGGAGGAGATCACCGCGGCCGGGGTGCTGGTGCGGTTGGGCAGCTCACCCCACAGCACGGTGCGCGGGGTGGAGCGCAGGTAGGTGCCGCGGACCTTGCCGACCCCGGGCTGCAGCACGGGGAAGTCGCGTCCGGCGGGGACGGGCCGGCCCGGCGTGGCGCTCGCAGTACCCGCGAGCGCCGCCGGGGCCACCACCCCGGCTGCGGCCAGCGCGGTCGCGGCCCGGAACAGGGACCGGCGCCCGATCCCGCTGGCCAGGGTCTCCGCCTTCAGCTCACCGTCGTCGGTCATGCGTACCTGCTCTCGTCGTCGGGTGCCTGCGCACGAGGTGTGCCGAGCGCCGGTCCCTTGAGCACAGTGCCCCCGCGTTTCGCGCCAGTGACGTCGTCGCTTCGTGCTGGTAACGATCAGCTGAGGCACCCTGGACCCATGACGACGACGTGGACGGACTTTGCCGTGGCGAACACCGAGCTGGCCGCCACCGTGCGGCGGTGCTTCGGGGTGCGCAAGCACGCCACCATGGCCACGCTGCGCCGCGACGGTGCCCCCCGAATCAGCGGCACCGAGCTGGTGTGGGACGACGCCGGCCTCAGGGTGGGCATGATGCCGGGCACCCGACGGGCGGCGGACCTGCGGCGCGACCCCCGCGTGGCGATCCACTCCCCCACGCACGACACCGACGAGGACAACCCGGGGTCGTGGCTGGGCGAGGCCAAGGTGTCCGGTCGGGCCAGGGACGTCACCGAGAGCAGCAGTGCTGACCCGGTGGACTGGTTCGTGATCGATCCGGAGGAAGTGGTGCACACCTGCGTCGACCCGGCCGGCCGGCACCTGGTGGTGACCACCTGGCACCCGGTTCGCGGTGTGCAGCAGCACCGGCGGGGCTGACACCGTCCGCGGGGAGACGACGATGGTGCGACGCATGGCCGACCCGCAGTTCCGGGCGCAGCAGCAGCGCGACCGCTACGCACCGCACGTCCGGGCGGTGAACGAGCTGGTGGACGCCCTGCACGGCGCCGACGGGCGGGGCTGGTTGCCGCACGTGGCGCCCTGGCACGGTGGCGTGCACGCCCGGGTGCTGAGCGTGCTGCGCGATCCGGGCCCCAAGACGCAGGTCGAGGGCGGCTCCGGGTTCCTGTGCACCGAGAACGACGACGCCAGCGCGGAGCGGCAGGCCCGGCTGTTCGACCAGGTCGGTGTCTGCCCGCGCGAGCTGCTGCCCTGGAACGCCTGCCCCTGGTACATCAACAAGGCCCCCACCCCGCGCCAGCTGCAGGCCGGCGTCGACCCCGTGCTGCGGCTGGTCCAGCTGCTGCCCGGCCTGCGGGCGGTGCTGCTGCAGGGCAGGGACGCCCAGGCGTGCTGGGCGCGAGTGGAGCACCAGTGCCCGCAGCTGGTGGAGGAGCGGGGCTTGACCGTGGTTGCCACCTACCACCCGAGCAGGCAGGCGTTGTTCCACGCCGACCGCGCCGTCCGGGCGTTGCGCGAGCAGGACCGGGTGCAGGCCTACCAGCGGGTGGCCGAGCTGCTCACCTGATCAGCGGCTGGTGCGCTCGGCCACCTGGCGCCACTGCGCATCCGTGACCGGCTGCGGCTCGTGGTGCATCCAGCGGCGGCAGTCGGCGATCGAGCGACGCAGCAGGTCCACCAGCACTGCGTCGGCGTCGATCTTCTTGGCGCCGGCGATCCCCACCACGCAGGAGTGGATGATGGCTGGTGCACTGCGCCGGTCGAAGCGGTCCTGGCGTCCCCAGCCCAGGCTGCAGAAGCGCAGCGCCCAGTCCTGGGCGTCCGGGTAGGCGGCCATGGCGGCGGTCACCTCCGGCGAGAGGTAGTCCAGGGGGCGCCCCTCGATGGTGTCCAGCACCCGCTCGCAGTGCAGCAGGCCGACCACGGCCACGCACTGGCGCTCCGCGGAGACCAGCGGCAGCGCGGTGAGCGAGACCTCCCGGGCCAGCCAGGCGTCGATCCGCGGATCCGTGTCGTTGAGGCCGATGACGTCGGGAATCATCGTGGACAGCTGTTGCCGGGCCTCGTCGCGCACCTGGTCGTTCACGTCGCGGGCCAGCGCCGCGAGCAGGGGGTGGGTGCATCCCGGGTGGTCGGACCAGCGCTCGCCGGCCAGGAACGACGCCAGCTCCATGAAGCACGCGCCCTTGCTGGGCTTGCGATGCCTGCCCCGCGACAGGACGGGTACGTAGTCCGGCAAAGGGCTGTTGGGCATGCGACCAGCTCCCCGAAATCGTCATCGGCAACGACCCACCCCTGAGTGGCGGCTAACCCAGTCTGCGCCCCCAAGTCGCCGCGCACCACCATTGCGGC
The DNA here is from genome assembly GCF_058133635.1 of Rhodococcus sp. Z6_132. Lineage (NCBI taxonomy): Bacteria > Bacillati > Actinomycetota > Actinomycetes > Mycobacteriales > Nocardiaceae > Rhodococcus > Rhodococcus sp. Z6_132. The sequence continues at coordinate 902,037 of NZ_JBYUNP010000002.1, read as the reverse complement.
GGGTTCGGACAATTCCTTCGGACAAAGCCCCCAGAATGGCGAATTCCCTTTCCGTGCGGCCAAGGGAGTGCGTTGTTCGCAAAGTCGACAGCACCCACCTGGTGGGAAGAGCGCGCCGCGGTGGGGGCCGGGAGACCTAGGCTCGGCCGCGCGCACCACCCCTGCCACTCCTGGAGCCAGAGATGACCGATGCTGTTGCGGCAGAAGAGATCCGGTCGCTCGTTGCGCGCCTGGCGCACCTGGCTGACGGCGGGGACCTCGACGACTACCTCGCACTGTTCACCGACGACGCCGTCTGGGACATGCCGGCGCACTCGCTGAGCCGGGCGCCCGCGGGCCGCAGGCAGGGCCGCGCGGAGATCGCTGAGGCCGCCCGCACGCGGCGGGCCGCGGGCACCGTCGGGCCGGGCACCGCCACCCGGCACGTCACCGGCTGTGTGGACGTCCAGGTCGAGGACGCGGACAACGCACGCGCAGTGGCGATCTGGCAGTTCTACGCCCAGACCGCCACCCGGCCCACGCTGGTGTCCATGGGCCGCTACGACGACCGCTTCCGGCGCGAGGGCGGCCGCTGGCTGCTGGCCTCGCGGGAGATCACCGTCGGCTGAGCCGGCGGGCAGGTGCGTCCGCTATCCGGCCGTCACCCCGTCGGCGGCGGCCCGCATTGCGGCCACGTCCAGCTTGGTCATGCCGAGCATCGCCTGCATCGCCCGCTGGCCCCGTTCTGCGTCGGGATCGCCAAGCACCTCCTCCATGCCCTCCGGAACCACCTGCCAGGACAGGCCGTAGCGGTCCTTGAGCCACCCGCACTGGCTCTCCTCGCCGCCGGCGACGAGCGTGTCCCAGTAGTGGTCGACCTCGGCCTGGTCGGCGCAGGTGATCTGGAACGAGACCGCCTCGCTGAACGGGAACTGCGGTCCGCCGTTGATGCCGACGAACCGCTGGCCGTTGATCTCGAACTCCACCGTCATCACCTCGCCGGCAGGACCGGGTGAGTTCTCCGGGTACCGGCTGACGCTGACGATGCGCGAGTCGGGAAACACCGAGGTGTAGAACTCGGCCGCCTCCTCGGCCTGGGTGTCGAACCAGAGGTTGGGGATGATCGAGTGCTCCATGGCGGACCCTCCTCCACGGTGGAACGACGGGTCGTCGCTCCGGTGCTCCGGTAGACGGGTCGAGCGGACGGAAGTCATCGCGGAGTGGGCAGGCGCGGCCGGCTCAGAGCGGCTCGGCCGTCGACTGCTGGTGGACGGCGATCTGCCAGTCCCCGTCCGGCGCACGTAGGTGCTGTGGCCGGTCAGCGCACCTGTGGTGCGCACCACAAACGCGCAGTGGCGTGATCAATGCGAGGCGTCACAGAACGTAACGTCGGAGTAATGCCCGACTCTCCTTCTCGTCGGGCTCGTCCCGTTGGCCGCCTTGACTGAAGGAGCACCATCCATGCCCTCGTACCTCCGCCTCGCTGGCGTGGTGGCCGTCGCCGCCGCGCTCACCACTGCCTGCGCCAACTCCGAGGAGGCGTCCACGGAGACGGGCACGACGCCCCCCACCACGGTGTCCGCGCCGGCCAGCAGCTCGTCGGCGCCCGCCTCCTCCAGCGCCCCGACCTCCAGCGCTGCCACCTCGACCGCGCCCACGTCGAGCGCTGCGGCCTCTGCCCACGGCGACAATGCCTTCTGCGACACCCTGGAGAAGCAGGACGCGAGCTTCCGGACGTTCGGCTCCCTGCAGCTCTACGCCCCGGCCACGGCACGCAAGGAGGCGCAGGACGCGCGCAAGCAGATGGGCAGCGCGACTCCGCCCGCAGAGATCGCGCAGGACTGGACCACCTGGACGGGCTACCTCGACTTCGTCATCGCGCAGACTGAGACGTCCACCGCCGCCAGCTCTGCGGCCTTCGAGACGCTGAACACCGCGCAGAAGAAGGCGGAGCCCAGCGCGCAGAAGCTGCGCACCTACTACGGCGACACCTGCCAGTAGGCACCGACGGTTGCGCTGAGCGCCCGCACCAGGGCTCTGGGGCGGGCGCTCAGCGCTGTTCGGACACTGCTCCGGCGCGGTGACGACCGGCCGTGGCCGGTGGCTGCTGCGGGCCGAGCACGGCGGCGATCTCGGCGATCTGCTTGGCGTTGAGCTGCGCCCGTTGGCCGCGCAGCCACTCGACGAGGTGGTCGCCGTGGACGTAGGTCATCCGGTCGCCGCCAGCGACCTCCTGCGGGAACTCGCCCCACAGCACGACCACGCCGGTGACCCAGGTGCGAAGGCCGCAGCGCTCGCGGAGCAGCTGGCTCAGGTAGAGGCCTTGTCCGCGGGACTGCGCCGCCGGAGCCGCACTGGAGTAGGCGGGTCGATCGGTGCCGGGGCGGGTGAGGGTGAGCACGTCGCCGGAGGCGCTAATGGTGCCCTGCAGGTTCTTGGTGTCCAGCGCGAAGACGCCACCGGGACCGATGAGTGCGTGGTCGATGTTCGATCCGCCGCGGTCGAGGTCGTGAACCACGCGCCACCCCTCCCCCATCAGCTGGGCGACGACCTTGGCGGTGCGCTCCTCGCCCCAGCTGCCCATCCGGTACTGCTCGATCCAGGCGGGCGGCGAGTTCCACATCATGAGGAAGGCGAACAGCGCGCCACCACTGAGCATGCCCGCGTAGTCGTGCCACCTGTGCTCGTGCGTTGCTGTTGCCGTGCCGAGGCAGATGGTGGCGACCACGAGTCCCGCGACGATGAACATCGTGCGGTTGCGGGCTCGCCACGCGCGGGCGTGCTCGCTGTAGAGATTCGCCGCCGACTTTCCTGCTTGGCGCGTGATCCGTCGACGCGCGAACATCCCTGCCATTCGGCCCCCGCTGATTCAGCCGAATTCTTTGGCGCACAACGTCTTGATGCGCCAAGGGGCGATGATGCCCGTGGCTACTTCTCGTTGTCTAGCGTGACTATCGGTGGCATTTGGCGTTGTCCCAGAATTGTCGGCACACGGTTCTATGATTCGAACATGAGTTCGAATGGTTCAGCGGAGGACCTCCCCGACGAGGTCGCCTCGCTGCTGGCTGAGCATGCCGCGGTGGTGGCGCGGTTGCAGCAGGTGCCGCTGGCCGGGCTGTCCGATGCTGGGGTGTTGGCGGTGTGCCGTGAGGTGGAGCGGGTGCACCGGATGAAGCCGACGGTCGGCCATCGGTTGATCGTGGAGATGGAGTGCCGTTCCTTGTCCACGGTGTTCCTGGCGCGGGGCACGGCGGGGTTGTTGTCAGAAGTGCTGCACCTGGACATCCAGGAGGCCCGTGCTCGGGTGCGAGCCGCCTTGGTGCGGGGTCCTCGGACGTCCTTCACTGGTGCGGATCTCGGTCCGCTGCAGCCCGCCACGGCAGCAGCCGAAGCGGCTGGGGCGATCTCGCCGCGCCACGCTGACATCGTCGCCAAGACGATGCACGACCTACCCGCATCCCTGGACACCGAAACCATCGGCCTGGCCGAGCAGACCCTCGCCGCGCAAGCCTGCGCGCTGCGGCCTTCCGAGCTGGCCAAGGCCGCGGAACGACTGGCTGCCTACCTGGACCCGGACGGGCGGGAGACCTCCGACGCCGATCGGGCGCGGCGGCGCGGGTTCACCATCGGCCGCCAGCGCCCCGACGGGATGAGCCGCATCAGTGGTGAGCTGGATCCGATGGCCCGAGCGCTGGTGGACGCGGCGTTCTCCGCCGCTGCGCGACCGGTCACCGAGGACGGGGTGGCAGACCCGCGCAGTGCCGCCCAGCGCAACCACGACGCGCTGGGCACGTTGTGTCGCAACGCGCTGGCGGGCGGTGAGCTGCCCGGCAACCGCGGATTACCGGCGACGGTGGTGGTCACCATGGGGCTGGCGGACCTGGAGCGCCGCGCCGGGACAGCGTCGACCGCCTCGGGCGGCACGGTGCCGGTGCGCGATGTGCTGCGCAGGGCGGCGGACGCGAAGTGGCTGCCCTGCGTGCTCGACTCCACCGGACAAGTGCTCCACCTCGGTCAGGGCCAGCGCCTGGCCTCACCGGCCCAACGGTTGGCGCTGTACGCCCGTGACCGCGGCTGCACCCGACCCGGCTGTGAGATGCCCGCCCAGTGGACCCAGGTCCACCACCTGCACGAGTGGCAACACGGCGGACCCACCGACCTGCACAACTTGGCGCTGGTCTGCCCGTTCGACCACCGCCTCATCACCCACGAAGGCTTCACCGTCCGCATGGGCACCAGCGGCCGCATCGAGTGGATCGCACCCAGACATGTTGACCCACATCAAGTTCCACGCACCAACCCGATCCACCACCCACCCGACCTCAGCGATGCGAGCCCCCCGTGACGCACTACCGGCGCTTGCCGAAAGCCCGGGACACCAACCACCCCTCGAACATCCCTGCGACAAAGATCCCCGCGATGCGGGCAACCTTGAGCGCCTCGGGAGGGAGCATCGACAACGCGTTGAGCTCGCCACCAGACACCGGTGCCGCCGCAGCAACGGGGGCGCCCTGGGCCGCAGCGGCCACCGGCGCGCCAGCGACAGGGGCGACAGCGCTGGCGTCCGAGCCGGCTGCGTCCCCCTGCAGCATCGCGGCCAGGTTGGTCGCGAACTGCGCCATGATCTTGTTGGACACCGCCACGATCGCGCCCTTGCCGAACGCCACGATCTTTCCGCTGATCACCAGGTCGGTGTCCACCCGCAGCTGTGACCCACCCTCCACCGGGTCCACCGCCAGCGCGATGTGCGCCTGCGCATCACCGTTGCCGTGTGAGTCCGCACCCTTGCCCTCCATGGTCAGCCGCCGCGTCGCGTCGTCCACCGAGAGGAACTTGATCTTGCCGTTGTAGGCCGCGCTCACCGGCCCGACCTTCACCTTCACCCCACCGACGTAGGCATCGCCGTCCTTGCCGGTGAGCGTCGCACCCGGCACGCACGAGGCGACCCGCTCCACGTCGTTGATCAGCGCGAACACCTGCTCGGGCGGGGCCGGGACGGTGATGACGTTCTCGAGCTTCACTGTGCACTCTCCTTGGCCGCGCCACCACACCGCTGGGCGGCGCACGCGGAAATGCTGTCGATGATGGTCTGGTATCCAGTGCACCGGCAGTAGTTGGAGGACACCACCTCGCGCACCTGCTCCCGGGTCGGGCTGGGCTCCTCGGCGAGAAACCCCTCGGCCAGCATGAGGAAGCCGGGTGTGCAGAACCCGCACTGCAGCCCGTGGTTGTCGGCGAAGCACTGCTGCAGGTCGCTGAGCGTCCCGTCCGGCTCGGCCAGCGACTCCACCGTGCGCACCTCGCGCCCCTCGGCCTGCACGGCGAACATCAGGCAGGCGCGAGCCGGCTGGCCGTCCACCAGCACCGTGCACGCCCCGCACACCCCGTGCTCGCACCCGACGTGGGTGCCGGTGAGCCGCAGGTCGTGGCGCAGCGCGTCCACCAGCGTCCGCCGCGGCTCCACCACCAGCTCGTGCTCGACACCGTTGACGGTGAGCTCGATGAGCACCTTCTCGCTCATGCCGGGCTGTCCTCTCGTGCAGTCGCGGTCGCGGTGGCCAGCGCAGCCGCCACGACGTGCGGATGAATGGGCGTGTCGTTCAGCTCGACGCCGGTGTGGCGCAACCCGTCGTTGACCGCGTTGAGCACCGCGGCGGGCGCACCGATGGTGCCGCCCTCCCCCGCGCCCTTCGCGCCCGACTCGGTGAACAGGCACGGCGTCTCCAGGTGCGAGATTCCCACGTCGGGGATCTCGCACGCGGTGGGCACCCGGTAGTCGATGAAGCTGGCCACCAGCGGCTGCCCGTTGGCGTCGTAGGTGACCTCCTCGAACAGCGCACCGGCAATGCCCTGCGCGATGCCGCCGCGAGCCTGGCCGTCCACCACCTTCGGGTTGATGGCCACCCCGCAGTCCTCCACGCAGTAGTAGCGCAGGATCTCCACCTTGCCCGTGCCCGGGTGCAGCTCGACCACCGCACCGTGGGTGGCGTTGGAGAACGTGCCGTCGCCGTTGACGTCGAAGCTGGCCGTCGCCGCCAGCCCCGGCTCCACCCCCTTGGGCAGCAGCTGGGCCCGCAGGTGGGCGACCTCGGCGATGGCGCGGTAGTCCAGGCCCGTGCCCGGCTCGTCGACCAGCTCCACCCGGCCCTCGCCCAGGCGCACGTTGTCGATGTGGGTGTCCAGCAGGTGCGCGGCGATCTCCAGCAGCTTGTCGCCCAGCTTCACCGCGGCCAGCGACACCGCGCTACCGCCGATGGTGATGGAGCGGCTGGCGAAGCTGCCGAAGCCGTAGGTGATCCGGTCGGTGTCACCCTGGACGATCTTCACCTGGTTGATGTCCAGGCCCAGCTTGTCCGCCACGATCTGCGCCATGGTGGTCTCGTGGCTCTGCCCGTGGCTCAACGTGCCGGTGGTCACCACCACCGTGCCCGAGGTGTCCATCTTGATCTCGGAGATGTCGAAGCCGGGCACCACGTCCATCTTGCGGGCGGCGAACGCGGCCGAGCCGTAGCCGGTGCGCTCGCTGAAGCAGGAGTAGCCGATCCCGACGTGGCGACCCTGCTGCGCCGCCTCCGCCTGGTACTCGTACCAGCCCTCGTCCTGCAGCACCTGCTCGCACAGGTTCAGCGACTCCAAGTAGGAGCCCGGGTCGTAGGTGATGTTGTTGATCCCCGTGTAGGGGAAGACCGTGATGAGGTTGCGCCGGCGCAGCTCCACCGCGTCCATGCCCAGCTCGCGAGCGGCGCGCTCCATCAGCCGCTCGATCACCATCACGTACTGCGGCCGGCTCACCCCGCGGTAGGGCGCGGTGGGCGCTTTGTTCGAGGTGATGGCCCGTCCGCGCACCCGGTAGGCGGGAAGCTGGTACACCCCGGGCATCTCCGCCGACGCCATCAGCGGCTCGATGCCGGCGGTGAACGGGTAGCAGGAGTAGGCGCCCATGTCGCAGAGCACGTCAGCCTGCAGCGCCAGCAGGGTGCCGTCGGCGTCGAAGGCGGCCTTGGCGTCGTAGTGCTGCTCCCGGGCCAGGAACGACGCGGTGAGCGCGTCGCGGCGGTCCTCGATCCACTTCACCGGTCGCTTCAGCCGCAGCGCAGCCGCGGCCACCGCGATCTCCTCGCGGCCCACCACGCACTTGATGCCGAACCCGCCGCCCATGTCCGGCACGACCACCCGGATCTTGCGCTCGTCCAGGCCCAGGCTGCGAGCGGCCACGGTGCGCACCTGGTGCGGCACCTGGCTGCAGGTGTAGATGATCAGCTGCTCGTCGCGGGCGTCCCAGTACGCCAGCGCGCCGCGGGTCTCGATGGGCAGCGCGTTCTGCCGCCCGGTCGAGCACTGCACGTCCACCACCACCGCGCCCTCGGCGAAGGCCTGGTCCACGCCCTCGGTGTCGAACATCGACACGTCCAGGAAGGTGTTGGCGGGCACCTCGTCGTGCACCAACGGGGCGCCCTCGGCGAGCGCGCCCGGGATGGAGGTGATGGCCGCGCCCACCTCGTACTCCACCTCCACCAGCTCCAGCGCGTCCTCCACCAGGTAGGCGTCGTCGGCGACCGCGATGGCCAGCGGCTCGCCGACGTAGCGCACCCGGTCCTGGGCCAGCACCGGCATCTCGGTGGGCCGGAACTCAGTCAGCGGGCGGTCCAGCCCGGCGATGATCCCGGTGAGACCGAGGTCGCGGGCGGCAAACACGCCCCGCACGCCCCGCATGGCCCGGGCGGCGTCCAGGGACAGCGCGGTGACGCTGCCCGCGGCCACCGTGGAGCGGACGAACTGGGCGTGCAGCATGCCCGGCAGGGTGATGTCGTCCAGAAAACGGCCGGAGCCGGTGAGCAGGCGCGGGTCCTCGCGGCGCTGCACCGACCTGCCGACCCAGGACCCTCCGCGCAGCGTGCGCTCACTCGCGGTGGCGGTCACTGCAGAACCTCCTGTCGTGCGGTCTGGCGCAGCGCCGCCTCGGGCAGCGCGCTGGCCAGCAGGGTGCGCACCAGGCCGCGGACGTACTCCGCGCCCCCCGCGGCGACGTCGTCGTCGAGCTCTACCGACGCGGCGGCGGCCTCGGCGCACGCAGTGACCAGCGCGCTGTCGAAGCGGCCGGCGTCGGTGAGCACGGCCTCGGCGGCAGGCACCCGCACGGGCACCGGCCCCACCCCGCTCAGTGCCACGCGGCCGCCGCGCACCTGCTCGCCGTCGAGGTCGAGATCCACCGCCACCGCGACCACGGCGAAGTCACCCTGCCGCTGGGCGTGCTCGGCCAGCGCGGCGTGCGGCGCGGGTCGAGGAAAGCAGATCTCCACGATCATCTCGTCCGGCTCCAGCGCCGTGGCGTAGAAGCCGAAGAAGAACTCCGACGCGGCCACGGTGCGCCGTCCGCGCACCGACTCCACCACGATGTCGGCGTCCAGCAGCACCGCCAGCAGGCACCACTCGGCGGTGGCGTCGGCGTGCGCGATGCTGCCGCCGACCGTGCCGCGGGTACGGATGGGCAGGTGCCCGATCCAGCGCATGGCGTCGGCGATCACCGCGTAGTCCGCGGTGAGGCCCGCCCGGTCCATCTCCACCTGCCGGTGCGTGGTCAGCGCTCCGACGTGCAGCCCTGCGGCGTCCCGGGTGAGGTAGCTCAGCTCGTGCAGGCCGGTCACGTCGACGAGGTGCGCCGGCCGGGCGAGGCGGAAGCTCATCATGGCGACCAGGCTCTGGCCCCCGGCGATCAGCTTGGCGTCCTCGCCCAGCTCGGCGAGCGTGGCGACGGCGGAGGCAACCGAGTGAGCGCGGTGGTAGTGGAACCGGGCGGGCTTCATCAGGGGCTCCTTACCCGTTGCTCTTGACGACGATGAGCGGCGTCTCGATCTCGTCCATGCCGTCGAGCTCGCGGCCCTTGGTCTCCGGGGCGCCGACGATCATCCACAGCACCGCGACGAGCACCGCGATGCCGGAGATGGCGAAGGTCAGCGGGAGCCCGAACACCGGCCACAGCAGCGAGCCGAACAGCAGCGGGGCGAACCCGGTGGCCACCCGGCTCACCGAGGAGGCCCAGCCGAACCCCGAGGCCCGGATCTCGGTGGGGTACAGCTCGGACACGTAGGCGTAGAGCACCGGGATGGTCAGCTGGATCAGGAAGCCGAACACCGCCAGCCAGATCAGCGCCACGTTGCCGACGTCGAGCATCATCGCGAACAGCACCAGCGCGACCGCCGCGATGGGACCGGACAGGCCGATCACCCACTTGCGCCCGTAGGCCTCGCAGAGCCAGGCCGAGGTGAGCACGCCGATGATGCCCACACCGGTCATCAGCGTGGTGCCGGCGAAGGCCGCCTGGTCGCCGTATCCCTGCTCGCGCAGGATGGTCGGCATCCAGGTCAGCGCGGCGTAGTACAGCAGCATGATGGTGACGAACAGCAGCCAGGCGGTGGCCGTGATGCGCGGGCTGAAGCGCCAGATGTCGCGCAGCTGGGTGAACGCAGCCTTCACGCTCATCTTCTCGGCCGGCGGCTGCGGGGCGAACTCGTAGGGCTCGGGGGTGACGCCGGTGTTGGTGACCAGGGTGTCGATGACCTGACGGGCCTCAGCCTCGCGGCCGGCCTTGGCCAGGAACATCGGTGACTCCGGGACACCGCGACGCACCCAGAACAGCAGCAGCGCCGGCAGCACCATGAACATCAGCATCCAGCGCCAGCGCTCGTCGCCGTCGATGGGCACCAGTGCCGTGGCTACCAGGCCACACACCGTGCCGCCGATCGGCCACCACACGTCCATGGCGGCCAGCACCCGTCCGCGCAGCTTGCTCGGGGAGAACTCGCTGACGATGGCGTAGTCCACCGGGATGCAGCCACCCAGGCCGAACCCGGCGAGGAACCGCAGCGCGATGAACACCTCGTAGCTGGGCGAGAACGCCCCGAGCACCGAGAACAGCGCGAAGATCAGCATGGTGATGCTGAAGGCCTTCTTGCGGCCCATCTTGTCGGCCACCGTGCCCCACACCACGGCACCGACGGCCATGCCGATGAGGTTCGCCGTGGCCACCAGGCTGCGCTCCGGGGTGGACAGGTTCCAGAAGTCGCCCACCAGGGGGGTGAGGAAGCCGTTGAGCACGACGTCCCAGGCGTCGAACATGTACCCGAGGCCACCGATGATGAAGATGCGACCCTGCACGTTCCATCTCCAGGGCAGCCCCTGGACGATCTGTTCGCCGGTCTTCATGGTTCTACTTCCTGTCGAGTCAGAGGGTCGACAGTGCGGCGTTGCACTGGAGGGGGTGGTGCTTGGTCGCCGAAAGGGTTGGCCTACTTGGCGAACTGGTAGATGAAGCTCTCGTTGTCGGGGTCGTTGAGCGGGGTGCCGCTCCACAGCCACTCGTAGGAGACGATGGACTCGCCGTTGAAGTTCTTGAGCTTGGCGTCGCGCTCACGCTGCTCCGGGCCGTCCTCGAGGTGGTAGAGGTCCATGTTGGCCAGCGAGGCGTCCTGCACCATGCCGGCGTGCTTGGCCCGGCGGGCCACGTAGCGCACCAGGGCGTCGTCGATCCCCGAGCGGGTGACCCGGCCCAGCTCCTCGGCCAGCACCGCGGCGTCCTCCATGGCCTGCGAGGCTCCCTGGGCCTGGTACGGCAGCATCGCGTGTGCCGCGTCGCCGAGCAGTGCCACCCGGCCGTCGATCCACACCGGGTCGCGGCGGCGGTAGTGCAGCGCCTGCAGCAGCACGTCGTCGTTGGCCTTGGACAGCATCGCCTGCACCCGGTCGTCCCAGTCGAGGTACTCGTTGGTGAGCTGCTGGGCGGTCGCGGTCACCGGTCCGCCGTCGCGCACCTCGTCGGTGCAGGGCACCAGGGCCACCACGTTGAGGTACTCCCCGCCGCGCAGCAGGTAGTGCACCAGGTGGCGACCGGGGCCGTACCAGATGGTCGACTGGAAGCGATCGAAGAGGAAGCGGGTGGCCGGGTCCTTGAAGATCCGCTCACCGGGGATCAGCGCCCGGTAGGCCATCTCGCCGGAGAACACCAGGTTGTCGTCGAAGCCGGCGGCCTCGCGGACCCGCGAGCGCACACCATCGGCACCGATCACCACGTCGGCCTCGTGGCGGGAGCCGTCGGCAGTGAGCACCACCGGTCGCTCCGGTGTGAACCGGTCCAGGTCCACCACCCGGCTGTTGGTGTGCAGCTGCACCACCGGGCCCGGCTGCAGCGGGTCGCGGCAGGCGTCCAGGATGACGTTGTGCAGGTCGGCGCGGTGGTAGTGCCAGTACGGCGCCAGGTAGTTGTCCTTGACGAACTCCCCCAGCGACGTGAGGCCGATGATCGAGCCGTCCTCCCAGCGGCGGCGCACCTGGTCCAGTGGCTCGGTGCGGATGGCCTCGAGCTGGCGGCGCAGCCCCATGCCCATGAGGACCTTGCTGGCGTTGGGCGCGGTCTGGATGCCGGCACCGACCTCGCCGAGCTGCGGGGCCGCCTCCAGGACGGTGACGCGGAGGCCGAACCGGCGCAGCGCCAGGGCGGCGGTGAGTCCGCCCAGACCGCCACCGACGATCAGGACCTCGTAGGACTGGCTCGGGGCCATGGTGTGCTCCTGTCGCTGGAGGGGTCTAGTGCTCGACGAGGTGGCCGGCATCGACCACGGTGGTCCCGTCGATGCGGACGGTGTTGTTGCGCTGCGCAATGTCCAGGTGGGCGTAGGAGTCGCGGTCGAGCACCGGGTGCGGCCCGGTGGACCAGAGGAAGTTCCCGGCGAAGGCGCGGGCGTCCATGCCCATGATCTCGTTCTTGCCGTACATCGCCGTGGCGAACCAGTCGCCGGTCTTCATCAGGCCCCAGCCCATGTGCGAGAGGTACCGCGCCCACTTGTCCTCGGAGTCCTCGAAGAAGGTGTTCAGCATGGTCGCCTCGGCGCCACCGGTGACCTCCACGATCTGGCCGTTGTTGACGTGCAGGGTGGTGCGCGAGCGCACGTACTCCTTGAACGGCAGCAGGATGTCGCCCTCGTCCAGCACGATGACGCCGTTGGAGATCTCCGGCCAGCAGAGCACCATCGTGGACGGCCAGTGGTCCCAGCGGCCCGGGTCGTCGGCGAAACCCACCTGGAACTCCGGCTGGGCATTGCGCAGCTCGACGGTGAGGTCGGTGCCCGCGGCGGAGCTGACGTGCATCACCTGCGACCGGTTGACCAGGTCGACGCCGGCCTGCACCCGCGCCTTGTCACCCTCCTGAGGCATGTTGCGGATGAGCACCTCAGGGGCGTCGCAGACGAAGATGATGCGGGTGCCCGCGGCGAGGATCTCCTGCTGCACGGGGGCGTGGATGAAGCCCTCGCTGGTCAGGTCCACCACCAGGTCGGCCGCCTTGAGCACGCCCTGGGCGACCTGGTCGGCGAGGACCGACACCAGGCCGGGGCCGGCGCCGGTGTGCGTGCTGGGCATGGGTGCGGGGCTGCCCCCGGAGGCGGTGACGACCAGCGCGTGCGCACCCAGGGTCTGGGCGGCGCCGAACGCGGCAGCCACGTAGTCGCCCCGGCTGCTGGGTTCGGTCAGGACGACGACGTGCTCGCCACGCTGCACCTTGCACAGCTCCAGCTGACGGGTGAACGCGCGGAGCAGGTCTGCGGACCTCAGGTCAAACATCGGTCTCCCTTTCCTTGTCGCCGAGGGACGGCGGGGGGCCTGTCCGACGGAGCTGGTGCTCCACCGCCGGGAGGGCGGTGTCGGAAACTGGTTGTGCAATCGGTTGCTCAGGACGCTAACCCGTGGATATTCGAGTGTCGATCCCCTGCGGGCCGATTTGTGGGATTTCATGAAGCCGTAACACGAGACCGGCTCATCCGCTGCAGATCGGCCAGGTACGGCAGCTCCGCGCGGGCCTGCTCGATCGCGCCGGCCGGCACGTGGACCACCGCGGCGTCCGGGGTATCGCCCAGCTCCACCAGCCGGGTGCCGCGCGGGTCCACCACGGTGGAGTGCCCGGCGAAGGCGACCCCCTGGGCGTTCTCCCCGCACAGCCCGGCGGCGGCGACGATGCAGCCGTTCTCCACCGCCCGCGACACGGTGAGCAGCCGCCAGATGTGCCGGCGAGCCCGGCCGAAGGCAGCGGGCACCGCGATGACGTCAGCGCCGGCCACGGCCAGCTCGCGGACGGTCTCCGGGAAGCCGGCCTCGTAGCAGATCACCACGCCGACCGTCCCGACCGCGGTGGGCACCAGCAGCCCGCTGGCGTCGCCCGCCTGGAAGACCGCGCGCTCGCCGCCCCACAGGTAGCGCTTGGCGCCCCGGTGCTCGCGGCCGTCGGCGGTCAGGACCAGCGAGCAGTTGTGCAGCCGGCCGGAGGTGTCCAGGCGCGGAACCGCGGTCACCACCGTGGTCTGGGTGCGCACCGCCAGCGCGGTGAGCCGGGCGGTGGTCAGCTCGGTGGTGGCCTCGGCGATGGCGGGGTAGTCCAGGGTCAGGTCGTAGCCGGTGACGGCGAGCTCGGGCAGCACCACCACGTCGGCGCCCTGCTCGCCGAGCTGGGTCACCACCGTGTCCAGGTGGTCCAGCGCCACCTCCGGGGAGCTGCTGACGGCCGGGGTCTGCACCACCGCCACGCCGATGCTGCTCACCGGAAGGACCCTGCGTCGGGTCCGCCGCCCTGGTGGACGCTGTGGGTGAGGTTGGAGTAGTAGGGCCCCGCCAGTCGCGCCAGCCACTTGCCGGTGGAGACGTCGGTGTAGCCGTGCTCGTCGATGGCGTCGTGGCGGGCCGTCACGGCCAGCACGGTGCCCAGGACCAGGGTGTCGGTGCCCAGCGGCACTGCCTGGGCCAAGCGGCACTCCAGCGAGATCAGCGACTCCTGCACCGAGGGCACGGCCACCTGCAGGGAGTCGATGGCGGTGACGCCGGCCAGGTCGAACTCGTCCACGTGCGGCTCCACCGTGGCGAAGCTGGCGGTGACCGCCGCGGCGTTGTCCACCGACGGGATGTTCACCACGAACTCGCCAGTCTCGCGGATGTTCACCAGGGTGTCCTTGTCCTGGCCGGGGAAGCCGATGCGCTCGCCGATGGACACCGCCAGGGTCGCCGGGTTGCGCGAGGCGACCGTGAAGAAGCTGAACGGCGCGAGGTTGCGCACGCCGGCACCGTCCACGGTGGAGACCCAGGCGATGGGGCGCGGCTGGACCGCGCAGGAGAGCAGCTTGTAGACGTCGGCGTCGCCGAGCTCGGTCAGGTCGAAGGTGCGGCTCGACGCCGTCCCCGCGGTCACGTTGTCCACTGGTCCTGCCTCCCGGGCGGCCACGCTGCGGGGTCGCCTACTCGTGTGCAACTGCTCGTGCAATCGGTTGCACAGTAACCTGCGCACTGCACGAGCAACACCCCTTGGCGGGTGGTGAGCGGAGGTTTTACCCAGCTGTTACCCAGCCCCGGCCGACGGGGGGTTCAGGTGCTAGGGCTGCCCCAGGGAGCGCCGCAGCCCGGCGCGCGCGGTGTCCTCGGCGCTGCCGGGCTCGCGCCCTGGTCCGTACCCGTCGGCGGTGCCGTCGGTGACCTGGACCTCGGCCTCCCAGGGCACCCGGTACTCGCCCTTCACCAGGTCGGTCATGAAGGTGTAGGGGCAGTCGCGGGCACCCCCGCGCACCGCGGTGAAGCCGCGGTGGCCCAGCTGGTAGATGTTGTTCTCCACGCCCCAGGTGCGGCGGGCGGCGTCAGCCCGGGACGGCTCGATGGACACGGTGAGCACCCGTCCGGGGGTGGCGTCGCCCTTGGCCAGCACGGTGCCCTCGAAGTCGCAGACCATCGACTCCCCCATCGAGCCGATGCTGTTGCCGTCGTCGCCGGCCAGCGCCACCGAGGCGGTGAAGGCGAGGTTGTGGAAGGCGTTGGCCTCGTTGGTGATGCGCCAGGACTGCTGCAGCGGAAACTTGTAGCCGGCGGTGCGCAGCAGCACGTTGGCGCCGCGGTAGGCGGCCTCTCGCGCCACCTCGGGGAACATCCCGTCGTGGCAGATCAGCAGGGCCAGCCGGGAACCGCCCGGCCCGTCGCACACCGCAATCCCCCCGTCGCCGGGCTCCCACGGCTCCTTGGGCACCCACGGGTGCAGCTTGCGCTGGTACAGCACGATCTCGCCGGAGGCGTCCACGATGATTCCCGAGTTGAACGGGGCGCCCTGTGGGTTGCGCTCCATGATGCTGAAGCAGCCCCACGTCCCGGTCTGCGCGCACACCGCACGCAGCCGCTCCACCTCCGGGCCGCCCAGGACGAGCATCAGCTCGTCCCGCGCCCAGGCACCCTTGCGGAGCCCGTGCAGGCCGTACTCAGGAAAGACCAGCAGCTGCACGGTGGGAAACGCGGTGGCGATCTCGGTGACCGTGGCGCACACGCTGTCCACCACCGCGGCCACATCCTTCGTGGTGTTCACCAGCGGGACCTGCTGCTGCACCAGCCCCAGGGTGAGGGCTCCCTCGGGCGGGTTGAGTCCACTGAGGCCAGTCATCGGCGGCTTCCTCTCGGCTGGTCGGACGCAATTTTGCGCAATCGATTGCTCCCAACGCTACAGTGAAATTGTCGGTGCCCCGGTGCGGGCGCCGCTGCCCGGGGCCGGCCGCAGCCTGTCCCGACGGGCACGGCACGGCCGTGCGACTCCAGGGGGTCCCAGTGCGAGAACGAGCTCCAGCGGCCAGCACCAGCCGCTCGATGGTGACGCTGAAGACGGTGGCGGTGGCCGCCGGCGTGCACGTCTCCACGGTGTCGCGCGCCCTGCGCCGAGCGGCGGTGGACGGCGACTCGGCGAGCCCCCGCGACCGCGAGCTGCTCGAGCTGGCCCGCGAGATGGGCTACGTGCCCAACCCCAACGCTGCCAGCCTCACCACCCGCCGGTCGATGGCCTTCGGTGTGCTGGTGCCCCGGCTCACCGACACCGTGCTGGCTGCGGTGTACGACGCCGTGGAGGAGACCGCCAACCGCGCGGGCTACGCCACGTTCGTCTCCAACACCCGTGACGACCCCGCCGAGCAGCAGCGCCTGGTGGAGCTGCTGCTCGGTCGAGCGGTGGACGGGCTGATCATCGGCGACTCCCGGCTGGACAACGACAACATCGCCCGGCTGGTGGAGCGCGGCATCGACCTGGTGCTGGTCAGCCGCCGCTGTGCCGGCGCGCCGTCGGTGACCACCGACGACGTGGCCGGCGGCGAGCTGGCGGCCACCCACCTGCTCGAGCTGGGCCACCGCAGCATCGGCGTGGTCGCCGGACCGCTGTGGGCCAGCACCGCGGCGGAGCGGGTCACCGGCTTCCGGGCCACGCTGGAGCGGGCCCGGGTGGCGCTGCCCGCCGAGCACGTCCGCGAGGAGGGTTTCGACGTCGCTGCCGGACGGCGCGGCACCGAGGCGCTGCTGGACGGGCCCTGTCCGCCCACGGCGATCTTCGCCACCAACGACGACGCCGCCATCGGTGCGCTGGGGGTGCTGCGGGACCGCGGGCTTCGCCCCGGCCACGACGTGTCGGTGATCGGCTACAACGACATTCCCATCGCCGCCGAGCTGGCAGTGCCGCTGAGCACGGTGCGCGCCCCGCTGCAGGAGATGGGGGTGCGGGCGGCCGAGACGCTGCTGGCGCTGACCCACCGCCTGCCTGCGTCGTCGGTGGCGCTCAAGCCCCAGCTGGTCGCGCGGGCCACCACTGCACCACTGGCGGTCTGAGCGCGGACTAAGGTCTCCCGCGCCGGAGCCGCAGCGTCGCGGGCCAGCCCGTCCCCACGACGTCGTCGGAAAGCAGCCGCTGCAGTGCCCTCTCTCCCACCCGCGCCCTCTCTCCCACCCGCGCCCTCTCTCCCACCCGCGCCCTCTCTCCCTCCCCTGCCCGCGCTCACCCGCCCGGCCTGGTTCACCCCGCGGGTGCTGCGCACCGAGGTGCTGGCCGGGCTGGTGGTGGCCCTGGCGCTGATCCCTGAGGCCATCTCCTTCTCCATCATCGCCGGAGTGGATCCGCGCGTCGGCCTGTTCGCCTCCTTCACCATGGCGGTGACCATCGCCATCGTGGGCGGTCGGCCGGCGATGATCTCCGCCGCCACCGGGGCGGTGGCCCTGGTGGTGGCTCCGCTGGCCCGCGAGCACGGGGTGGAGCACCTCTTCGCCGCGGTGATCCTCGGCGGGGTGCTGCAGGTGGTGCTCGCCGGTCTGGGCGTGGCCCGGCTGATGCGCTTCCTGCCGCGCAGCGTGATGGTGGGCTTCGTCAACGCGCTGGCCATCCTCATCTTCACCGCCCAGCTGCCCTACCTGCGCAACGTGCCGTGGACGGTGTACGCGCTGCTCGCGGTGGGCCTGGTGGTGATGGTGGGCCTGCCCCGGCTCACCCAGGCGGTGCCCGCGCCGCTGGTGGCCATCGTGGCGCTCACCGCGTTCACCGTGGCCGCGCACGTGGCGGTGCCCACCGTGGGCGACCAGGGCGAGCTGCCGGACAGCCTGCCCGTGCTCGGGGTGCCCGGCGTGCCGCTCAGCCTGGAGACGCTGCAGGTGATCGCCCCGTACGCCCTGGCCATCGCCATGGTGGGGCTGCTGGAGTCGCTGATGACCGCCAAGCTGGTGGACGGCATCACCGACACCCACTCGAACAAGACCCGCGAGTCGTGGGGCCAGGGCGTGGCCAACATCGTCACCGGCTTCTTCGGCGGCATGGGCGGCTGCGCCATGATCGGGCAGACGATGATCAACGTGCGCAACGGGGCGCGCACCCGGCTGTCCACCTTCCTGGCCGGGGTGCTGCTGCTGGTGCTGGTGGTGGTCCTCGGCGACGTGGTGGCCCGCATCCCGATGGCCGCGCTGGTCGGCGTGATGGTGATGGTGTCCGTCGGCACCTTCGACTGGCACAGCATCCACCCGCGCACCCTGGTGCGGATGCCCCGCAGCGAGACGCTGGTGATGCTCTCCACCGTGGTGGTCACCGTGACGACCCACAACCTGGCCTACGGGGTGGGGGTCGGCGTGCTCGTGGCGATGGTGGCCTTCGCCCGGCGGGTGGCCCACCTGGTGGAGGTCGACCGCGAGCTCTCCCCCGACGGCGCCACCGTGCACTACCGGGTGCACGGCAACCTGTTCTTCGCCTCCAGCAACGACCTGGTGTTCGCCTTCCGCTACGCCGACGACCCGGCGCAGGTGGTGATCGACCTGGCCCAGGCGCACGTCTGGGACGCCTCGACCGTCGCCTCGCTGGACGCCGTGACCGAGAAGTACCGCGCCCGGGGGGCGAGCGTGAGCATCATCGGCATGAACGACGACAGCGAGCGGCGCCACCTGCGCCTGGCGGGGACACTGAACCAGTAAGGTAGTGATCGGTGTGCCGGGAAGTCTGGTCGGCGATTCTGCTGGCGACCCCTGACGGAGGCACGAACGTGACCACTGCACCCCCCAACAACACCCTCTTCAGCCGCGGCTCCTGGCCGGAGGCCAGCCGAGTCGCGCACCTGTTGCGGGGCGAGACGCTGGGCGGGGCGCTGCTGCTGGTGGCCACCGTGGCGGCGCTGGTCTGGGCGAACACCCCGGCGTCCGGGGCCTACGAGGCCCTCCGTGACTTCACCTTCGGCCCGCACGCGCTGCACCTGGACCTCACCGTGGGCCAGTGGGCCGCCGACGGGCTGCTCGCCATCTTCTTCTTCGTGGCCGGGCTGGAGGTCAAGCGCGAGTTCGTCGCCGGTGACCTGCGTGACCCGCGCCGGGCGGCCCTGCCGGTGATGGCGGCGCTGGGCGGGATGGCCGTCCCGGCGCTGGTCTACGTGCTGGTGAACCTGAACACCGGCGACGGAGCCCTGCAGGGCTGGGCCATCCCCACCGCCACCGACATCGCGTTCGCGCTGGCGGTGCTCGCCGTGATCAGCACCCACCTGCCCATCGCGCTGCGCACCTTCCTGCTCACCCTGGCGGTGGTGGACGACCTCTTCGCCATCGCCATCATCGCCGTGTTCTTCACCAGCGGGCTGGCCATCACTCCCCTGCTGCTGGCCCTGCTGCCGCTGGCCGCGTTCGGGTGGCTGGTGCAGCGCCGGGTGCGCACCTGGTGGCTGCTGATCCCGCTGGCGCTGGCCACCTGGGCGCTGGTGCACGCCTCCGGGGTGCACGCCACGGTGGCCGGGGTGCTGCTCGCCTTCACCGTGCCGGTGGTGCGCAGCCAGGCCGCCGGCGGACCGGACGCCGGTCCCGGGCTGGCCGAGCACTTCGAGCACCGGCTGCGCCCCCTGTCCTCCGGGTTCGCGGTGCCGGTGTTCGCCTTCTTCGCCGCCGGGGTCACCGTGGGCGGGCTCAGCGGCTTCGGCGACGCGCTCACCGACAAGGTGGCCATCGGCATCGTGCTGGGCCTGGTGGTGGGCAAGGCGGTGGGCGTGTTCGGCGCCACCTGGCTGGTGTCGCGGTTCACCAGGGCCGGCCTGGACCCGTCGCTGCGCTGGGTGGACGTCTTCGGCGTCTCGGTGCTGGCCGGCATCGGGTTCACCGTGTCGCTGCTCATCGGCGAGCTGGCGTTCGGGCTGGGCAGCCTGCGGGACGAGCACGTCAAGGTGGGGGTGCTCACCGGATCGGTGATCGCCGCGCTGCTGGCTGCGGTGATCCTGCGGCTGCGCAACGCGCACTACCGGCGGGTGGCCAAGACCGAGGAGCTCGACCTCGACCGCGACGGCATCCCGGACATCTACCAGCAGAGCGACTGACCCCGTGCGGGTCACCGTCTCGGCGACCGGTGCGGCCACCCCCGACGTGGTGTGGGACCG
The DNA here is from genome assembly GCF_058133635.1 of Rhodococcus sp. Z6_132. Classification (NCBI taxonomy): domain Bacteria; kingdom Bacillati; phylum Actinomycetota; class Actinomycetes; order Mycobacteriales; family Nocardiaceae; genus Rhodococcus; species Rhodococcus sp. Z6_132. Next base: position 882,349 of record NZ_JBYUNP010000002.1, on the reverse strand, counting down.
CTACGTGCGCCCGGCCCGGTGGCCGACGTGGTCGCCCTACATCCGCCGGGTGGACTGCGCCGACGAGGTGCTGCAGGCCGGCACCATCGGGCAGGTGCACGGGCCCACGGGTCTGGTCGGCGACTTCCGGGTGCTCGTCGTGGAGCCGGCCGAGCGCACGTGGTCGTGGCGCGTGCGCATCCGGCACCTGAAGATGCAGCTGGACCTGCTGCACGACGTGCAGGAGGCCCCCGAGGGGGGCACGAGCAGCACGCTGCGCATCGACGGGCTGGTTCCCGTCGCACTGTCCTACGCTCCGATCGCGCAGTGGTCGCTCACCCAGCTGGTGCGGCCCTGACGCCCGAGGCGGGACGGGGGCGGCGGTGACCGACAACGGCACGATCGTGGTGGGCGTGGACGGATCGGCGGGCTCTGGGCACGCGCTGCGGTGGGCGGTGCGCCACGCCGAGCTGACCGGCGCACAGGTGCGGCAGTGGCTGCCTGGGAGCACCCCGCGGCCTACGGGTGGGCGCCGGTGTACCCACCGAACGATCCCGTGCCCGTGCTGACCGCGGCGATGCTGGACCGCACGGTGCGGGCCGCGCTCGGTGAGCACGACGCCGCACGGGTGCAGCAGACCGCCAGCGAGGGCCACGCCGCGCAGGTCCTGGTGGACGCCGCCGACGGCGCCGAGCTGCTGGTGGTGGGCACCCGCGGTCACCGTGGGCTGGCGGCGGCGCTGCTGGGGTCGGTGAGCCAGCAGTGCGTGCAGCACGCGCCCTGCCCCGTGGTCGTGGTGCCGGAACCGCGGCTGCCCCGCTAGCGCGATTCTCGGGTCGCGGAACCCTGCAGGTGCGAGGATGTGACGTCAGTGTCACCACGGGGGGCCGTCACGAGCTGTGGCGGAGTCGTGGCGGCGCACCGTCATTCCGGGGGGAACACGCGTGCACCCAGCTTCGTCGCCCAGCAGCATCCACGTGTGGTCGGTCCGCGAGCGGGCCCAGCACCTCGGGGTGCTGGACGCGCTGGTGTTCCGGCGGCTCTCCGGCGCGGCCTGGGCGCACCTGGGCGGACTCGGCGGCGGCCGGGACTGGGTGGGCGTGGTGGACGCCGACACCCACGGCGAGCTCAGCATCGCCCACCTGCCCTCCCGCGTGCACGGCGTCCACCGCTTCGACCACGCCCACCGCAGCCAGGTGCTGGGCTCCTACGCGGCCCGCTCCGGCGCGGTGGTGCGCACCAGCCCGGACGTGGTGGTGATCCTGGCCAGCCCCACCGGCGTGCTGGCGCCCGAGGCTGACGACCAGGCTCTCTGCGCGCTCGCCATGACGGTCAGCTCGGTGGTCGACGACATCACCCCCGCCAAGCGGCTGGCGGACGAGCTGGAGGTGCTGCACGCTGTCCGTGCGGTCACCACGGGCGCGCCGCAGGACCTCGCGGGAACCTTGCGCCACGTGCTCACGGTCGCCCTGGACGCGCTGGGCTGCGACGTCGGGGCGCTCTGCTACGCCAGCTCCGGGCCCACGGTGCTGAGCAGCTGGCCAGGGGTGGACCCAGCCGACCCGGCGGTGGCCCGAGCGGTGCTGCTGCTGCGCCAGGGGGTGGGCGCCACGATGCTGTGCGTGCAGGACACCACCGGCCGCGACCTGCCCGGTGCGCTGTCGCTGGCGGCCGGGGTGCGCTCCCTGCTGGTGGTGCCGATCCCGGACGAGGCCGGTGGCGTGCTGGTGGCTGCGCACACCGACGCCGACCCCCGGGGGTTCACCGCGCTGCGCCAGGAGCTGGCCCGGCAGGTGGCCGACGCGGCCGGGGTCGTGCTGCACACCGCCGCGCTGCGCGAGGAGCTGCGGGCCAGTGCCGCCGAGCACGCCTCGGCGGCACGGCGCGACCCGCTGACCCGGCTGGGCAACCGCCTGGCGTTCGACGAGGCGCTGGTCGCCGCGCAGCAGCAGGTGGACGACGGTCGCCACGTCACGGTGCTCACGGTGGACCTGGACGGGCTGAAGCTGGTGAACGACACCTACGGCCACGCCGCCGGGGACCAGCTGCTGCGCCGGTGCGCGGACGTGCTGCGCCAGCACTCCCGGGCCGAGGACGTGTGTGTGCGGCTCGGAGGCGACGAGTTCGCGGTGCTGATGCCCCACGCCGGGGACATGGCCCAGCACCGGCTGGCCACGCTCTCCGGGCTGCTGGGCGGCGGGGACGCCGGGAGCGGTCGGGTGTCGGGCAGCGTGGGGATGGCCACGGCGGCCCCGGGCACCAGCGTGGCCGACGCGGTGCGCGAGGCCGACACCGCGATGTACGCGGCCAAGCGGGCCCGCCGTGCGCGCAGCTGGTCGGCGTCCTGACGGGCTGGAAAGGTCACGAAAATGGAGCCGAGCACACAAGTGTGCACTGCTGACAGAGTTGTCCCGAACCCGGGATAACACCTAATTACGCGCAGCTGGTCACCATTCTTGACGACGGCTCCTAACCCGACCTTGCACACCCTTCCGCGCCGGACTCTGCCGCCGGTGTGGTTACTCAAAGTAACCGCCCGGCCCGCCGAACCCCCCCGTGCTGACTGTCGGCTCACTAATCACACTTCGGGCCGCCCCGCTGGCCGGAAGCCTCGCGGTCCCACTGAGTGGGACAGCAGAGGTGCTCGGGCACAACCGATCCCGCCTGGGAGCCGCGGACCTCACCCGGGGTTCACGCCGCCGCGCACCTGCGGTTCGCCCAGGTTTCCACCACCGAGCACCGCTCGGCGTGGCGCGCTCGCTGCAGAAGCAGACCCCAAGGTCAGGGCAGGCGTATTGACAGTGGGTGATGAATAGTTCAACTTATGCACACGCAGCGTGTAACGCTTACGCACGCTCCGTAGATATGTAGTCGATCGTTCAGTGCGGAGGGCGGATTCGCTGCTCCGGGGAAGCTTGTTTCTCCGGTGGAGCGCAGCTGTGTCGGTACTGAGTTCCCTGAGCAGAAGTGGGTACCGATGTCAGACAACGCGCACGCCACCTCGGTGGTGGCCGACGCCCCTCGCCGGGCGGGGCGTCCCCGTTCCATCCGCAGTGCCGTGGACCTGCTGGTCGAGGAGAACCTGCCGCTGGTGGGACACATCGTCCGCCAGATCGCGGTGCGGCTGCCCGACCACGTGGCCCGCGAGGACCTGATCTCCGCCGGGATGGCTGCGCTGGTGGCCAGCGCCCGCAGCTTCGACACCGGCCGTGGCATTCCCTTCACCGGGTTCGCCACCTTCCGCATCCGCGGTGCGGTGCTGGACGAGCTGCGCGGGATGGACTGGGCGAGCCGGTCGGTGCGCGGCAAGGCCCGCCGGCTGGAGACCGTTCGCGGCGAGCTCACCGCAGCGCTGGGCCGAGCGCCCCGGCCGGAAGAGCTCGCCAACGCCATGGGCGTCACCCTGGCCGAGATGGGCAGCAACGAGGCCGACGTGCAGCGGGCCAGCGTGCTCAGCCTGCAGGGCTTCGCTCCGGAGACCGGCGCGCTGCTGGTGCAGGACCGGGGCACCGGCCCCGAGCAGACGCTGCTCAACCGCGAGCAGCTCGGCCTGCTGCACGACGCCATCGACGTGCTGCCCGAGCGGCTGGCGCACGTGGTGCGCTCCTACTTCTTCGACCAGCGCCCGATGGCCGAGATCGCCGCCGAGCTGGGCGTGACGGCCTCGCGGGTGTCGCAGATCCGCGCCGAGGCGCTCACCATGCTGCGTGCTGGTCTGGCCGCCAACGAGCGCAGCAGCGCCACGGCCAAGCAGTCCACCCGCACCAAGGCCAAGGAGGCCGCCTACGCCGCTGCCGTCGCCTCGCGCGGCACGCTGGCCACCCGGCTGCAGAAGTCCACGGTGCTCGGCGACATCATCGCCGAGACCTACCGCACCACCGCCGCGGCGCCGCGCGGCTGCACCGCCTGAGCGCCGTGGTGCGGGACAGCGTGGCGGGGACGGTCGCTCGATGACCCTGCTGAGTGACGTTCGGGGTCCGGAGAGCGTGGCGGTGGGTGTCGCCGACGAGTCGTGGCGTGGGCTGTTCCACCGCACCGCCATCCAGTCGATCAGCCTCCGGACCGGTCAGCAGTGCCTGTCCACGCGCATCCACGGTGCCGACGGCCGGCTCTTCGGCGGCATCAGCGGCGTCCGCGACGGCACGGGCGTCGAGGCCGGGCTGGACCTGGTGTCGGCCCGGGCCACGCCGGCGGTGGTGGCCACGGTGCTGCGCCGCTCGCTGGAGAAGCTGGGCGCGCAGGGCGTGCGCGAGGTGGAGCTGCACCTGCCGCCGGCCTGCCACAGCGACAACGAGCCACTGGTGCAGTTCACCGTGCTCAACGAGGGATTCACCGTCCGCAGCTGCGAGCTCAACCAGCACCTGGACCTGAGCCACCTGCGGTCGCCGCGGCAGTGGGTGGACGAGCTCCGCCGTCCGGCCCGCTCCGCGCTGGACCGGCTGCGCGCCAAGGACCTGCAGGTCCGCGAGGCGCGGGGCCGCGCGGAGTGGGAGGCCGCTCGCCGGCTGCTGCACGGCGGTGCGGACCTGGTGCTGTCCTGGGACGACCTGGCCGGGGCTCGTGCACCGCTGGCCCCGCACGTGCGGATGGTGTGCGTGTTCCGTCGGGGTGCCCCGATCGCCGCGGCGCTGGTCTACCGGGTGCGCCCGGCGGTGGAGCTGGTGGCCGCGTGGGGCGAGAGCGACCACCGATTGGCGCACTCCCCGCTGGTGCTGCTCGCCGCTGAGCTGGTGGAGCAGGCGCTGCGCCAGGGAGTGCAGACCATCGACCTCGGGCAGGTGTCCGACGTCGCCGCTGTCGCGGGTGAGGCGGCCGAGCGCGGGCACGGCTCGGCCCAGCTGGCGCGGAGCCTGTCCGCTCGCGAGCAGCCGCGGCTCACCGTTGTCACCACGCTCGCCACCTAGCTGGTCGCGCTGACCGGGCGATGTGTCCCCTGCGCGAGTCCTGCAGCGGCACAGCGAAAATTCCTGGTCAGGACTGCTCAACATCCTCGGAGCAGCGCCGATAGGTAAGGCATGTTGGTCCACGGATGGACCGGCAGGCCCGCTCGTCGGGTCACGTCTTGACTCTGTCCAGGAGGACACCCCATGAGTCTTCGCATCAACACCAACACCGCCGCGCTCAACGCCTACGGCAACCTGCAGGCCAACCAGGCCAAGCAGCAGAACGCCTTCGAGAAGCTCTCCAGCGGCCTGCGGATCAACCGGGCGGCGGACGACGCGGCCGGCCTGTCCATCAGCCAGGGCCTGACCAGCCAGATCAACGGCCTCACCCAGGCCACCCGCAACGCCCAGGACGGCATCAACGTCGCCCAGATCGCTGACGGCGCCCTGGCCACCGTGCAGACGATCCTGCAGCGCCAGCGCGACCTGACCGTCCAGGCTTCCAACGGTGGCTCCATGGACACCAACGCCCGTGACGCCATCACCGCCGAGATCGGCAAGCTGAACGAGCAGATCAACAACATCAACCAGACCACCGCCTTCGGTGGCACCCGCCTGTTCGACGACAACGGGACCGCCGCAGGCGCTGGCTACGAGGGCAAGTTCCAGGTCGGCGCCAACGGCACCAACAGCGAGCAGATCACCCTGACGCTGGGGGCCTTCGACGCCGCGACCCTCAAGACCGGGGCCGCGGGCACACCCGCTGCCGGTGGTATCGACGTGAGCACCACCGACGCAGCCCGTGAGTCGATCGAGATCATCGACGCCGCGATCAAGACGGTGTCGGCGGCCCGGTCCGACATCGGTGCCACGCAGAACCAGCTCAGCTACACCATGACCAACCTGCAGACCACCATCCAGAACGTGTCTGCCTCGCGGTCGAACATCACCGACGCCGACCTGGCCACCGAGGTCTCCAACATGAGCCAGGCCCAGATCCTCACCCAGGCCGCCACCTCGGTGCTGGCCCAGGCGAACTCGGCCCCGCAGGCCATCCTGAAGCTCCTGCAGTAAGTCGTACCAGCTCGAACCGCTTGACCCCAGGTAGCACGGGCGGGGCCCTGTCCGCAGGGCTCCGCCCGTGCTGCATCGGCACCACAAGGAGCATGCGTGGCTACCTTCTCGTTCGACGGCCTGGCCTCGGGCATCGACACCAAGACGCTGGTCACCCAGCTGATGCAGGTGGCGGCCCAGCCCCAGGCGCAGCTGAAGACGCAGCTGAGCAGCACGCAGACGCTGGTCTCGGCCTACCAGTCGATCAACACTCGCATCACCGCCCTGCAGTCCGCCGCCGACGCGGTGAAGCTGGCGGGCACCTGGACCGCCGCCACGGCCAGCTCCTCCTCGCCCTCGGTGATCGCCACCAGCACCAGCGCCGCCCAGGCCGGCTCGGCCATGACCTTCAGCGTCACCCGACTGGCGGCCGCCCAGGTCAGCACCGTCGCTGTCGCCGGTGACGTGGTGGCCGACTTCGCCGCCGGCATCGACGTGACCATCGGCTCCGGCAGCACCGCCACCACCACCCACGTGGCCCTCACCGGCGGCAGCGCCAGCGACGTGGTGGCCGCGCTGAGCAAGGCCGGGCTCGGGGTGCGGGCCTCGGTGGTGAACGTGGACGACGCCACCGGTACCGGCACCACCCAGCGCCTGCAGCTCAGCGCCACCTCCTCCGGTACCGCTGGCGCCTTCAGCATCAGCGGGCTCAGCACCGCACCCACCCAGATCGTGGCGGCGCAGAACGCGCAGCTGACGGTCGGCGACCCGGCCGCGGGCGGCTACTCGGTGTCCTCGTCCACCAACACCTTCACCGAGGCGCTGCCGGGGGTCACCTTCACGGTGGGGGCACTGGCGTCGGGAGTGACGGTGTCCGTGGCCAGCGACACCAGCGCCATCACCAAGGCGATGCAGACCATGGTGGACGCCGCCAACGCCGCGCTCGGACAGGTGGGCATGTACACGGCCAAGGGCGGCAGCCTGCAGGGCAACACCCAGGTCGTGGCCCTCAGCCAGGACATCCTCTCCAGCATCAGCCGGGGCACCGGCACCGGCGGCAGCTTCCACAGCATCGGCGTGCAGCTCACCAACACCGGAGGCCTGACCTTTGACGCCGCCGCCTTCGCCGCCGCCCACGCCGCCGATCCCACGAAGACGCAGACCGTCGCCGGGCAGGCGCTGGGCTCAGCACTGTCGACCGTGGCCGAGCGGGCCAGCGCACCGGCGGTGGGCTCGCTGAGCCTGCTGATCACCTCGGGCAACGAGCGGATGACCAACCTGAACAAGCAGATCCAGAGCTGGGACACCCGCCTGGCCGACACCCAGACCGCGATGCAGAAGAAGTACGCGGCCATGGAGGCGGCGGTGAACAAGCTGAACTCGACGCAGGCCTGGCTGAGCTCCGCGCTCTCCTCGCTCGATGCCTCCAAGAAGTCCGACTAGCTCACTGCTCTCCCCCAGAACGCTCCCCCGACATCGAGGAGAACCCTGTGTCCAGCGACTTGGCTCGTGCCCGCTACCTCGCCGACGCCGTCGCCACGGCCACCCCGGCCCGCCGCATCGTCCTCCTCTACGACCGCCTCTGGCTGGACGTCCAGCGCGGCGTCGAGGGTCTGGCCAGCGCCGATCCCGCCACGGCCGGTGACCACGTCCAGCACGCCCAGCAGATCGTCGCCGAGCTGCTCGGCAGCCTGGACACCACGGCGTGGGAGGGCGCCGGCGAGCTCGCCTCGCTGTACACCTACCTGCTCCGCGAGCTGATGAACGCCATCGTCTCCCCCACCCCCGGAGCCCTGGACACCGCCGCCGGCATCATCACCGGCCTGCGGGACACCTGGAAGCAGGCCGAGGTCCAGCTGCAGACCGGTATCGCCCGCGCCGCGGCGGCCCCGGCCGCCCGACAGGCGGCGTGGGTTGGCTGAGCCTGCGGCGCAGCCCACCTGGGAAGAGGTCCTGGCCGCGCTGACGGCGGACAACGACGCCCTGGAGGCTGCGCTGCACTCCGGAGCCGAGCTGCCGGCCTCGGCCACCCAGCCCTGGCACCCCCCGCAGCTGCCGCCGCTGCCCCCGGAGCTGGCCCCGGCCGCGCGTGAGGTGCTCGCCCGCCAGGTCGCCCTGCAGGCCCGCCTCGCCCTCGACCTCGCCCGGCTCTCCCCGGCCACCCGCCGCCGCAGCGTGGCCACCGCCGCCCCGCAGCCGACCCTGGTGGACCTGCGCGCGTAAACCCTTGCTGCTCAGGCAAAACTCGTAGTAACAACTGCTCAACTCAGCGTGATCTCGGCCGATGACAACCTCGAGCACGGATCGCTCACCCCGCTTGCCAAGGACTGGCGAGACTCGACAGGTGAGGTCCATCTCGTGCTGGATGACATTGCTTCGGTGACGATGCGCACGGCTCTGTCGAGCCTGTCCGCCCGCCAGCGCGTGAGCGCCGACAACATCGCGAACATCGAGACGCCCAACTACCGCGCGTCCCGAGTCTCGTTCGAGTCCAGCCTGCGTGACGCGGTCGCCTCCGGTGACCCAGCCCGGGCCACCGCGTCGGTGGAGGACACCGGCGACACCCCGGGGGTGAACGGCAACAACGTCAACCTCGACGCCGAGACGATCATCGACCAGAAGACCCAGCTGCAGTACCAGCTGCTGGCCAGCGCGCTCTCCGGCAAGTACAGCCTCCTAAGCACCGTGATCAAGGGCTGAGCCGATGACCCTCTTCTCCGCCATCAACGCCTCCGGGACCGGGCTCACCACCTACCGCACCTGGATCGACGTGCTGGCCAACAACGTCGCCAACGTCAACACCGCGCGGCCCACCTCGGGCCCGGCCTTCCAGGCGTCCTACGTGGAGGCCCAGGAGATCGCCGGCGGACCCGACGGCATCGGCCAGGGCGTGGAGATCACCTCGCTGCCGCAGGGCAGCGCCGAGGGAATCCTCACCTACCAGCCCGACAACCCGCTGGCCGACGAGAACGGCTACGTCCGGCTGCCGGACATCGACATGGCCGAGCAGATGGGCAACCTGATCATGGCGCAGCGGGGCTTCCAGGCCAACGCCGCGGTGATCGACCGCGCCAAGGACACCTACCTGCAGGCCATCAACATCGGAAAGAACCGCTGACCATGACGATCCCCGCCATCGGCGCCCTCAGTGCCGCCCTGCCCGCCTTCGCACCCTTCGCGCCGGTGAGCCCCGAGACCACCGCCCCCGCAGCCACCGGTGGCAGCGACTTCGCCGCCATGCTCAGCAAGGGCCTGGAGACGGTGCAGACCGCGCAGGACAAGGCCAGCGGGCTGGCCGTGCAGGCCGCCACCGGCGACCTGACCGATATCCACGACTACACGATCGCCTCCACCGAGGCGGGCCTGGTCACCGAGCTGGCCTCGGCGATCCGCACCAAGGGCATCGACGCGTTCAACCAGATCATGGGAATGCAGGCCTGACATCGTGAAGAACATCGTCGTCGACCGCGCGCAGCGGTTCTGGCAGGGCTTCCTGGCCTTCACCCCCGGCCAGAAGGTGGTCTCCGTGGCCGCCGTGCTGGCGCTCACCCTCGGTGGCTTCTTCTTCACCACCTGGGCCTCGGCGCCCACCTACGCCCCGCTGTTCACCAACCTCGCCCCCACCGACGCCAGCGCGATGATCGACAAGCTCAACGCCACCGGCACCCCCTACGAGCTGGCGGCCAACGGCACCTCGATCATGGTGCCGGAGAAGGACGTCTACGCCCTGCGGCTGACCATGAGCTCGGCCGGCCTGCCCACCTCGGGCAAGTCCGGCTACAGCCTGCTGGACAACGAGGGCATCACCACCTCGGAGTTCAAGCAGCAGGTGGACTACCAGCGGGCGCTGGAGGGCGAGATCGGCAACACCGTCCGCTCCATCGACGGCGTCGTCGACGCCACCGTGCACCTGGCGATCCCCAAGGACACCGTCTACGACGACGGCACCAAGAAGCCCACCGGCGCCGTCCTGCTGACCACCGCTCCCGGCACCAAGCTCACCTCCGGGCAGGTGCAGTCGGTGGTCAACCTCGTCTCCTCCAGCGTCCCCGGCCTCACCGCCGACCAGGTCAGCGTCTCCGACTCCACCGGCAAGGTGCTCAGCGCCCTCGGTGACGACGACACCGCCGCCGGCTCCGACACCCGCAGCGAGGCCACCCGGCAGTACGAGGGCCGGCTGAACACCGCGGTGCAGCAGATGCTGGACCAGATGGTGGGCGCCGGGCACTCGGTGGTCACGGTGAACGCCGACCTGGACTTCGACAAGACCAACACCGTCTCGCAGACCTACGTCTACGACGCCGAGGTTCCCCCGCTGGCGGAGTCCTCCACCACCGAGACCTACAACGGTGGGGCCGGCGACAACGGGGTGCTGGGCGCGGCCGCCACCCCGCCGGTGGCCGGAGCCGAGGCCGCCACCGACGGCAACGGTGGCTACACCAAGACCACCGGCACCAAGAACAACGCCGTGGGTCAGGTCACCGACACCCGCAACTCCGCCCCCGGGCAGGTCCGCAACCTCAACGTCGCCGTCCTGCTCGACCGCAACGCCCCCGCCGTGGACCAGGCTGCGCTGCAGCAGCTGGTGAGCTCGGCGGTGGGCCTGGACACCGAGCGCGGGGACACCCTGGCCGTGGCCAGCGCCCCGTTCGACACCACCGCGGCCGACGCCGCAGCCGACACCGCCGCTGCCGCGGCTGCCGCCACCGCGGCCAGCGAGAAGAGAGAACAGCTGATGTCCATGGCCAAGACCCTTGCGGTGGTGGTGCTCGTCGCGGTGCTGGTGGTCGCCACCCTCATCGCCAACCGCCGTCGTCGCAAGGCCGCGCTGCGCACCGAGCCGGCCTACGACCCGGACGAGTTCCTGTCCGCGCTCAACGACTCCCCCGACCTGCTCCCGCCGGCACCGCAGGACATCGTGCCGCCCTCGACGCAGGCCGCTGCGCGGGCCCGTGAGCAGGGGGTGGCCGCCCTGGCCGGCAACGAGCCGCACGAGGTCGCCCGCCTGCTCCGCAGCTGGCTCAACGAGAAGGACAAGTGACGATGACTACCGCCCTCGCCGACCCGCAGCTGGCCACGGTCACCCCGATCGCGCCGGGCGTGCCGATGGGCAAGCGCGCCACCGACACCGCCCCCGACCCGCTGCTGGGCATGCCGGGCCGCCGCAAGGCCGCCATCCTCATGCTCCAGCTCGACCGGGAGACCTCGGCGAAGGTGATGGCGCAGCTGCGCGACACCGAGCTGGAGGAGCTCTCCGCCGAGCTCACCCGCGCCGGGGACGTCTCCCCGGACATCTCCCGCGCGGTGCTCGACGAGTTCGGCCTGATGATGGAGTCGGGCCGCGCCGTGGTGCAGGGCGGGGCCGACCAGGCCCGGGAGATGCTGGTGGCTGCGGTCGGCGAGCAGCGCGCGTCGGCCATCATGGACCGGCTGTCGGCCACCATGGTCGAGCAGCCGTTCAAGTTCCTGCACGACACCGACGCCCGCCAGGTGCTGAACTTCATCACCGACGAGCACCCGCAGACCACCGCCCTGGTGCTGGCCCACCTGCCCGCGCCGCTGGCCTCGCGCGTGCTGGCCGGCCTCGGCGCCGACCTGCAGGCCGACGTCGCCCACCGCATCGCCACCATGGACCGCACCTCTCCCGACGTGATCCGGCAGATCGAGGCGAGCCTGGAGCGACGGATGGTGACCCAGCTGGGTGCCCCCTCCGCCGACCAGTCCTCGGTGGGCGGGCTGCAGCCGCTGGTGGACATCATCAACCGGGCCGACCCGGGTACCGAGAAGCTGATCATGGAGGGCCTGGAGGCACGCGACCCCGAGCTCGCCGAGGAGATCCGCAGCCGGATGTTCATGTTTGAGGACCTGCTCACCCTGGAGGACCGGGCGGTGCAGCTGGTGCTGCGCCAGGTGGAGGCCAGCACCCTCGCCGTGGCGCTCAAGGGCATGCCGATCCCGGTGCACACCAAGGTGATGACCAACATGTCCGAGCGCGCCGCGGAGACCCTGGCCGAGGAGATCGAGCTGCTCGGCCCGGTGCGGGTGGCCAGCGTGGAGGAGGCCCAGGCCGACGTGGTTCGGGTGATCCGCCAGCTGGAGGAGTCCGGCCAGATCGTCGTCCGGCGCGGCGGCGAGGACGAGTACGTTGCCTGACACCCTGGCCGCCCGGCCGGCGTTCGCGCTGGCCGGTCCCTCGGCCATCCCGGAGCGCCTCGTCGCCGACGCCCGCAGCGCCGCCGAGGCGGTGGGCTACGCCCGGGGCTGGGCCCAGGGACTGGCCGAGGCCCGCCGGGCCAGCGCCGACGCGCTGGCCGCCGCCCGGGCCGCGGAGCTCCGCCACGCCGCCGAGCGCAGCGACTCCCTCGCCTCGGCGGTGGCCGCGCTCGCCGCGGCCGCCGACCAGCTGGAGGCCGTCGCCGCCCCCGCGTTGACGCAGATCGAGGACACCGTGCTGGCCGTGGCGCTCGAGCTGGCCCAGGCGCTGCTCGGCCGTGCGCTGGCGCAGCCCGCCGTGTCCGGCCCGGCCGCGCTGGCCCGGGTGCTGGCCCTGGCGCCGGAGGGTGAGCCGGTGAGCGTGCGGCTGCACCCCCGCGACCACGCCCAGCTCAGCGGAGCCGGCGGCGCCGAGGTGCTCGCCGCGGTGGCGGGTGCGGCGGGCCGGGAGATCACCCTCACCGCCGACGCCGCCGTGGCGCCCGGTGACGCCCTCGCCCGCTGCGGCGCGACCTCTCTCGACGCCCGGCTGTCCGCCGGGGTGGCCCGGCTGCAGGAGCACCTGGCCCGATGAGCACCCCGGTACCCACGCTGCTGCCCGAGCGCACCCGCCGCGGCCTGGACGAGCTGCTGGCCCTGGCCGGCTCCCGCCGCTACGGCTACGTCTGCCGGGTGGTCGGGCTGTCCGTCACCGTGGCCGGGCTGCCCGGCCGCATCGGCGACCTGCTGCGCATCGGCACCGGCGAGTCCGCCGTGCTGGCCGAGGTGGTGTCGGTGAGCGGCGCGGAGTGCACCTGCCTGCCGCTGGGCCCGATGGCCGGCATCGGCAACGGCGACCAGGTCTCGCACACCGGTGGCCCCCTGCAGGTGGCGGTGGGCGAGGAGCTGCGCGGCCGGGTGCTCGACGGTCTGGGGCGACCGCTGGACGGCTCCGCGCTGCCCGGCGGCATGGAGCGGGTGTCGGTGGAGATGGCGCCGCCGGCGGCCATGTCGCGCCGGCGGGTGGACCAGGCGCTGCCCGTGGGGGTGCGCGCCATCGACAGCCTCATCACCGTCGGCCGTGGCCAGCGGGTGGGCATCTTCGCCGGCTCCGGGGTGGGCAAGTCCAGCCTGCTGTCCATGATCACCCGCGGCACCACCGCCGAGATCACCGTGGTGGCGCTGATCGGCGAGCGCGGCCGGGAGGTGCGGGAGTTCCTCGACGACGTCCTCGGCGCCGAGGGCCTGCGCAACGCGATCGTCGTCGTCGCCACCTCCGACCAGCCCCCGATGGTGCGGCTGCGCGCGGCGTTCGTGGCCACCCGCATCGCGGAGTGGTACCGCGACACCGGCGCCGACGTGCTGCTGATGATGGACTCCATCACCCGGCTGGCCACCGCCCAGCGAGAGATCGGCCTGTCCGTCGGCGAGCCCCCGGCCTCCCGCGGCTACCCGCCGTCGGTGTTCGCCCTGATGCCGCAGCTGCTGGAGCGCGCCGGCGGCGGCGAGCACGGCACGATCACCGGTCTGTACACCGTGCTGGTGGACGGCGACGACCACAACGAGCCGATCGCCGACACCGCCCGGTCCATCCTGGACGGACACATCGTGCTCGACCGCCGGCTGGCCACCGCCGGGCACTTCCCCAGCATCGACGTGCTCGAGTCGGTGTCGCGGGTGACCACGGCGGTCACCAGCCGGGAGCAGCAGGACCTCGCCCGCACCGCTCGCCAGCTGATGGCGGCCCAGCGCGACGTGAAGGAGCTGGTGGAGATCGGCGCCTACGTGGGCGGCACCAACCCCCGCGCCGACCGCGCCCTGCAGGTGTGGCCGCAGCTGGAGTCCTTCCTGCAGCAGCGCATCGACGAACCCGCCGGCTACGACGCCGCGTGGTCGCAGCTGGCCGGCGTGCTGGCCAGCACCGGGGCCGCAGCGACCGGAGACGCGGCATGAGCGGGCGCCGCTGGCTGGGCACCATGATCCGCGCCCGCCAGGCCGAGGAGGACGTGGCCGTGCAGAACCTCGCCGACGCCCGGCGCACCGCCACCCTCGCCGCCCAGCGCCTGGCTCGTGAGGCCGGCCGGGTGGACGCGCTGGCCCAGCCGGACAGCGAGTCGGTGCGAGCGTTCCACGCCTCTGCCGCCGCCCGACAGGCTGCGGCGGCGACGCTGTCGGCTGCCCGGCACCGGTTGCTCACCGCCCAGGACCGGGTGGGCTGCGCCGAGACCGAGCTGACCGCCGCTGCCCGCGCCCGGCGCACCGTGGAGAAGATGCACGAGCGGGACGCGGCTGCCAGCACCCGGGCCGCGCTCACCGCGGCGCAGCAGGAGCTGGACGAGATCGGCATCAGCCGGCACACCGCGCGCCAGGAGGCGGCCCGATGACCGCCATCAGCGGCGTGTCCACGGTGCTGGCCCGCATCTCCCAGCTCGAGTCCACCCTGAGCTCGCTCAGCGGCACCCGATCCGCGAGCGCGCGGTCAGCCACCACCACGCTGGGCACCGCCGCCGCGCTGGGCACCTCCGCAGCCGCGACCGCCAGCGGGCCCCGGGCCCAGTTCCTCGCTGCTCAGGTTCCCAGCGCGGCCCAGGGCACCAGGACCGCGGAGTCGTTCTCCGTGCAGCTGGCCAGCGCCGCGTCGGACACCAGCCGCAGCGGCGGTGGCGTCACCGGCGACGCCGTGGTGGCTGCGGCCAAGAAGTACCTGGGCGTGCCCTACGTGTGGGGCGGCACCAGCGCCACCGGGCTGGACTGCTCCGGGCTGGTGCAGCGCGCCTACGGCGACCTGGGGGTCACCCTGCCGCGGGTGGCGGCCGACCAGGCCAAGTCCGGCACCGCGGTGGCGAGCCTGGCCCAGGCCAAGCCGGGCGACCTGCTCGCCTTCGGCCAGCCGGTGGACCACATCGCCATCTACGTGGGCAACAACCAGATGATCGCCGCCCCCCAGCCCGGGGAGAACGTGAAGATCCAGTCGGTCTACACCACCCCGGTGGCCATCCGCCGAGTCGTCACCGACGCACCGGCGGTGCAGAGCGTGGCCGCCGCAGCGGTGACCACCACCGCCGCAGCGACGTCCGGGGTGGCCCGGTACGCCACGCTGTTCAGCCAGGCCGAGGCCCGGCACGGCCTGCCCAGCGGACTGCTGGCCGCGGTGGCCCAGACCGAGTCGGGGGGCAACGCCGCCGCGCTGAGCCCCGCGGGGGCCTCCGGGCTGATGCAGATCATGCCGGCCACCGCCCGCGGCCTGGGTGTGGATCCGCTGGTTCCCGCCCAAGCGGTGGATGGCGCGGCCCGGCTGCTGTCGGGCTACCTGCGGGACTACCAGGGCTCCATCCCGCTGTCGCTGGCCGCGTACAACGCCGGCCCCGGCGCGGTGAAGCAGTACGGCGGGGTGCCGCCCTACCGGGAGACGCAGAACTACGTCGCCAAGATCACCGGGCTGATGGGCAGGTCCGTCTGATGGCCATCACCCTCGCCGGCGCACCCTCCACCCGGTCCGGGGCAGCGACGCCCGCCGCGCCCACCCCTGACCCGACCTCGGGCGACGCCTTCGCCGCGCTGCTCGGCGCCGTGCCGCTGGGCGGACCTCCGCCCGGCACCATCACCGTTGCGGTGTCCGGCGGTGTTCCGGCATCGACGGGCCACGAGGCTCTCTCGGTGCTCGGCAGCCTCCTGGCCGAGCTGGGTGACCAGGACGCCACGACCACAGTGGACGGTGGGGCGGCGCTCCCCGCGCTGATACCGGATGCGGCCCTGGCGGGGGGTGCTGGCCTGGCGGGTGCGCTCACCGCCAGCGCCGTGCTGCCCCTGCTCCTGCCCCTGCCGGCGCTGGTTCCGTTCGTCGCGCAGGCTCCGGCCACCGCCGCGGCGGGCACCCCTGTGCCGGCCACCGCAGTCGCGGTCGCCCCCGCCCAGCCGGACGGTCACGCACCCGCCGCGGCGCCGCAGCACCCGGCCAGCCCCGCGATTGCTGCCCCGACCACTGGCGTCGCGCTTCCGACCGGGTTCACCCCCGTGACCGAGGCCGAGTCTGCGCTGCTCACCGCTGCCCTGTCGCCGGCCGGTTCCCTCCTGCCGACCGACCCGGCAGTGCCGGTGTCGCCCGCCCAGGCCAGCACGGTCCCCGCACCCGACGCCGCCCTGCCCGTCGCCGGTGCGCCGCAGGTGGCTGCTCTCCTGCCCGCACCGGTGCCGACCCCGCCGACCACGCCCGTGGTGAGCGCGCCGCCTGCCGTTCCCCCGGAGCCGGTGCACCACCAGGTGGCCACCGCCCTGCTCGGGGTTCACAGCCGCGGGGAGGGCAGCCACCAGCTGGAGCTCGCCCTGCACCCCGCCGAGCTGGGTCAGGTGAACGTGCACGTCCGGATGGTGGACGGCGCCCTCACCGTCGCGCTGGCCAGCGGTAGCGACGCCACGCTGGACGCCCTGCGCGCCGCGCTGCCCGAGCTGCGCCAGGAGCTGCGGGCCGCCGGGCTGGCACAGGTGACGCTGAGCCTCGACCTCACCGACCCCGGCACCGCCCACCACCAGGAGCGGGCGGAGCAGCACGCCTCCCGCCCGGCTGACCGGCGGCCCGGGCCGGCAGCCGCCGCAGCCGCCCCCGAGCCGGACACGCCAGTGCTCCGCAGCTCCACCACCGCGCTGGACCGACTGCTGTGACCTTCACACCCCGAGCGACCACCCCCGAGCAGGAGACCCGATGACCGCTCCCCTCTCCGCCACCCCGCCGGCCACCACGCCGATGACGGCCCCGCCGTCCACCACCGGCGCCACCTCCACCTCCGCTGCCACCGCCACGGACAAGACGCAGCTGAGCAACCAGGCGTTCATGCAGCTGCTGGTGGCTCAGCTGAAGTACCAGGACCCCAGCAAGCCGATGGACACCGCCGCGTTCATGAACCAGACGGCCACCCTCACCCAGGTACAGGCCATGGAGAAGAGCACGCAGGCCAACACCGACATGCTGGCCGCCCAGCGGGCCCAGACCGCCAGCACGCTGGTGGGCCGCACCGTGTCCTACACCGCCCTCGACGGCTCGGTGGCCACCGGCTACGTCTCCGCGGCCACCATCTCCACCCCTACCCCCACCCTGCGCATCGGCGGCAGCGACGTCGAGCTGGCCAGCGTCCAGCAGGTTCTCGACACCGCAGCCCCCACGCCGTAGCTCGGCACCACCACCCAGCTCGAACCCCACCCTCAGGAGCCCCCATGATCCGCTCACTGTTCACCGGCATCTCCGGGCTCCGTGCCCACCAGCAGATGCTCGACGTCACGTCGAACAACATCGCCAACGTCAACACCACCGGCTTCAAGAGCTCGTCCACGGTGTTCGAGGACACCCTGAGCCAGACCGTCGCCGGGGCCGGTGCACCCGGTGCCGCCACCGGCGGCACCAACGCCAAGCAGGTGGGCCTGGGCGTGCAGCTCGCCGCCACCCAGACCAGCTTCACCGAGGGGTCCAACCAGTTCACCGGCCGCACCAGCGACCTGCGCATCAACGGTGACGGCTTCTTCGTGCTCACCAAGGGCGGCCAGGAGACCTACAGCCGCGCCGGGTCGTTCTCCCCCGACGCCGAGGGCAACCTGGTCAGCCCGGACGGTGCGGTGCTGCAGAGCGCCACGGGCGGGCCGATCAACATCAACGGCGGCTACACCTCCTGGAGCATCTCCCCCGCCGGTGTGGTCAACGCGGTGGACGCCACCGGCGCCACCGTGCCGATCGCCACCATCGCGCTGGCCACGTTCGCCAACCCGGCGGGCCTGGTCAAGGTGGGCGAGACCCAGTTCCAGACCAGCATCAACTCCGGCGCGCCGCAGATCGGCAACCCCGGCGAGGGCGGGCGCGGCAGCATGACCTCGGGGTACCTGGAGATGTCCAACGTGGACCTGGCCAGCGAGCTGACCAACCTGATCATCTCCCAGCGTGGGTTCCAGGCGAACTCCCGCGTCATCACCACCTCCGACGAGGTGCTGCAGAGCCTCATCAACATCAAGTAGCGCCCCGCCTCCGCACCCTGGGCGCCCGCGCTGGTGATCCGTCCACCAGCGCGGGCGCAGGGGCTCAGGAAGTCCCCCGACCGGCCGATCAAACACCCGACAGGGATCCACGGATGGGTCCCGACGAGCACCTGGATGGATCCGTTGATACAGCTACGTCGGTTGGGTGGCGCCGTCTTCGCCCTGAACCCCGACCTCATCGAACGTGCCGAGGCCACGCCCGACACGGTCGTGACGCTGGTCGGCGGCAACAAGTACGTCATCCTGGAGTCCCTCGACGAGCTCACCCTGCTCATCCAGGAGCACCGCACCCGCATCCTCGCCGACGCCGAGCTGCTGGCCATGCAGGCCAGCCAACCGGCCGAGCAGCCGGTCCCGCCCGTGCGGGGGATCGCCAGCAGCCCCGGTGCGCGCAGCCAGGTGGTGCCGATCCGCCCCCAGGACACCTGATGGACCCCTCCCTGCTCATCGGCATGGGTCTCGCGCTGGTGGCCGTGGTCGCCTCGGTCATCCTCGAGGGCGGCCACATCACCGACATGTTCCTGCTGCCGCCGATGATCCTGGTGTTCGTCGGCACGTTCGGGGTGGCGATGGCCGGCGGCATCAAGCGGGACGTCAAGGCCCTGCCCAGCCAGCTCAAGCGCGCCGCGACGGCCACCGCCCCCGACCCGTCCGAGGCGGTGGAGACGCTGGTCCACCTGGCCGGCCGGGCCCGCCGCGAGGGCATGCTGGCGCTGGAGGACGAGGCCCGCAGCATCGAGGACGACTTCCTGCGTCGCGGGCTGCAGATGGCCATCGACGGCACCGACGCCGACGACGTTGCGGTGATCCTCTCCGCCGAGGTGGACACCAAGCGGGCGGCCGACGCCGCTGCGGCCAAGCTCTTCAACGACATGGGCGGCTACGCCCCCACCATCGGCATCATCGGCACCGTGCTGGGCCTGCTGCACGTGCTGGGCCAGCTCGCCTCCCCCGACAAGCTGGGCACCGCCATCGCCGGCGCCTTCGTCGCCACCCTGTGGGGCGTCATGTCCGCCAACGTGTTCTGGTTGCCCATCGGCAACCGGCTCAAGCGGCTGAGCCAGGTGGAGTGCGACCACATGGAGGTGGTCATCGAGGGCATCCTCGCCATCCAGGCCGGGGCCTCGCCGCGACTGGTGGAGCAGCGGCTGGCCAGCCTGGTGCCGCTGGCTGCTGACGGCACCAAGGACGCCGGCGGGAAGACCCAGGACAAGGCCGCCTGATGGCCGCGGGACGTGGCGGACACAGCGCCCGCAGCCACCGCGGGCGCTCGCACGAGGAGCACGCCGAGGACGGCAGCGAACGCTGGATGGTGACCTACGCCGACATGGTCACCCTGCTGCTGGTGCTGTTCATCGTGCTCTACGCCATGGGGTCGGTGAACACCTCCAAGTACGAGGAGCTCAAGACCAGCCTGGCCGGCGCGTTCAGCTCCGGGCCCACCCCAGGGCTGACCGACAGCGGCTCCGGACTGGTCAGCGGGGGACAGCTGAGTCCTCCGCTGCCGCCCGCACCGCAGAACATCGCCCCTGCCGCACCCACGCTGGCCCCCATCGACCAGGCGGCCCAGGACGCGGCCCGCGCTGCTGCCCAAGCCACCGCCCAGCGCGCGCAACCGGCGCCGGCCGGCACCAGCGACGCCGCCCGCCGCGAGCTGGAGGAGTTCCTGCGCATCGAGGAGGAGATCAACCGGTCGCTGGCCGAGCGGGGCCTGGCCGGCAGCGCCGAGTACACGATCAACGAGCGCGGGCTGGCCGTCACCATCGTCACCGACTCCTTGGTGTTCCCCGGCAACAGCGCCGTGCTGGGGGTGGACGGGCCGCGCATCCTGGACGCCGTCATCCCGCCGCTGCAGCGGGCCACCAACCTGATCCAGGTGGACGGGCACACCAACCAGCAGAACGTGGGCACCGACCCCTACCCCAGCGGCTGGGAGCTCTCCTCGGCCCGCGCCTCCGCGGTGGTCCGCTACCTGACCAGCGTCGGCCGCATCAGCTCCGGCCGGCTCAGCGCCGCCGGGTTCTCCGACCAGCGCCCCCTGGTGCCGGCCAGCGACCCGGCCTCGGTCACCCGCAACCGCCGGGTGGACATCGTGGTGGTCTCCCAGCTGCCGCTGGCCGAGCGCGGTGCCCTCGCCAGCCCGTCGGGACCCGGCGGATGAGGCGCCCACCGCCGTCCCCGCCCCTCGCCCGCCCCGCCACCCGACGCCGGAACCAGGAGTGAGCCCCATGCCCGTCGACACCGCCCCCACCACCCGAGCGGCGAGCAGCGCCCCGTCCGGGGCTGCCGCCGCCGGGGCCAAGCGCCGCTCCGGTGACGCCACCGACGCTCCGGCCAAGGCCGGCGCCGGCCGCAAGAAGATCATCGTGATCGCGGTGGTGGTGCTCCTGCTCGCCGCCGCCGGCTACTTCTTCCTCGCCCCCTCCGGCGAGGAAGGGCCCCCGGAGCCCGGGCCGGTGGTGGCCATGGAGACCACCACCCTGAACCTGGCCGACGGGCACTTCCTGCGGGTGAAGATCGCCCTGCAGACCGTGCTGGGCGCGGACGAGGCGCTGGACACCAGCAAGGCCGCGCAGCTGGTGATCAGCGAGCTCAGCAACCGGCCGATGGCCAGCCTGAGCACCGAGGCCGCGCGCACCGAGGCCAAGACGGCGCTGCTGGGCAAGCTCCAGCAGGCCTACCCCGACCAGATCATGGACCTGTACTACACGGAGTTCGTCATGCAGTGATGCCCGCACCGGGCGCATCCGTGCAAACCCCATCCGTGAAAACCCTTGGCCCCGAGCGGACCTCGCTCGACACCCGCCGTCGGAGGCCGCCTCAGGTTCGGCCGAGCGCGGTCGAAGAGTAACCATGTGGCACCCACTTCGACCGGTACAGCCGCGCCCGTGGCGCGGCTGCTGCGCCGCACGGCCCCCGCCGGCGCGGTCCCGTACGACTTCCGCAGGCCGGCCAAGCTGCCCCGGGAGTACATGCGTGGCCTGCAGCTGAGCTACGAGACCTTCGGTCGCCGGCTGGGCACGCTGCTCACCAGCGGCCTGCGCCAGCTGAGCACGGTCAACCTGGTGGCCATCGAGCACCAGACCTACGAGGAGTACGCGGCCGGGCTGGAGCCGACCACCCTGATGGCGGTGCTGGACATCGCCCCGCTGCAGGGCACGGCGATCTTCGAGATGTCGGTGCCCACGGCGCTGGGGTGCCTGGACTACATGCTCGGCGGCGCGGGCGGTGAGCAGCCCACCCGCCAGCTCACCGACATCGAGGTGACGGTGCTGCGCACGCTGCTGGACCAGATCCTCGCCGTGCTCGCCTACGCCACCGAGCCCACGGTGGGC
The DNA here is from genome assembly GCF_058133635.1 of Rhodococcus sp. Z6_132. NCBI lineage: Bacteria > Bacillati > Actinomycetota > Actinomycetes > Mycobacteriales > Nocardiaceae > Rhodococcus > Rhodococcus sp. Z6_132. The sequence goes on along the minus strand of NZ_JBYUNP010000002.1, from coordinate 860,889 downwards.
ATGACGCCGACGCTGCGCACCCTCGAGTACCACCCGCAGTTCATCCAGCCGGTGCCTGCCGCCGACACCGTGGTGGTGGCCTCCTTCGAGATGCGGGTGGGCAACCAGGTCTGCGTCGCCACCCTCTGCGTGCCCTTCGCCTCGCTGCAGCCGCGGCTGCAGGTCGGTGCGGAGGGCGCACCCCAGTCGGCCGCCGAGCGCAGCTCGCGGGAGCGGGCCGCGCGGCAGGTGCGCTCAGCCATGGGCAACGTGCCGGTGGACGTCTCGGTGGCCTTCCGCCCCCTGCAGCTGACCCCGCAGGAGGTCATCGCCCTGGTGCCCGGCTCGGTCATCAGCCTCAACCACCCGGTGAGCACCCCGCTGACGGTCGACGCCGGCGGCGTCACCTTCGCCCACGCCCTCGCCGGACGGCAGGGCACCCGCCTCGCCGGCCTCGTCATCGGCACCCCCCTGGAGCAGACACCATGACCACCCCGTCCCCGGCCGACGCCGTCCGCCAGGCCGCGCTCGCCGCCATCGCCGCGCTGCCCATCGCCGAACCCCTCACCCTGGGCGAGCCGGTCACCCACACCGCTGCGCTGGACTTCGACGGGGTGGCGGTCACCGCCCGCTTCACCGGCGGCACCGGCGGCACCGGCGGCGAGGTGGTGGTGGCCGTGGAGCGTGCGGTGAGCGAGGCGCTGCAGGGCTCCGCGCTGGGCTCGCTCGACCTGGGCTCGGCGCTGGCTCCCGCCCTGGCTGCCGCCGCCGGCACCGTGGGCACCGTGCAGACCGGGCCCGGCCAGGTGCTCGACGTGCGCCCCGCGCTGGACGCCCTGCTCAGCAAGCCCGGTGCCGCGGTGGTGCCGCTGCTGCACCAGGGCGTGGTGCGCGCCGTGGTCGGCCTGGCGGTCGCCGCGTCGGCGGCGCCCGCGGTGGCCCCCACCGCGCCGCTCTACCCGACGCTGGAGGAGGCCCGTGCCACCGCCGTGGCCCCCGGTGGCATGGGCGCCCAGCAGATCCGGCGGGGCCTGGACCTGCTGCGCGACGTGCACATGGAGGTCACCGCCCAGATCGGTGCCACCCGCATGACGGTGAACGAGCTGCTCACCCTCACCGACGGCGCCGTGGTGGAGCTGGACCGGGCGGCGGGCGCCCCGGCCGACCTGCTGGTCAACGGGCACCTCATCGCCCGCGGCGAGGTGGTGGTGGTGGACGAGAACTTCGGTCTGCGGATCACCGAGATCGTGGTCGGTGACGAGATGGTCTCCGCACCCGCGTGAGCACCGTCGAGCTCGTCGGCCGGATGATCCTCGCCCTGGTCGTCGTGATCTTCGTGATGTGGGGCCTGGCCAAGTGGGCCCGCAAGCCGCTCGGCGCCGGTGCGGGCCAGGTGCTGACCGTGCTGGCCCGCCAGCAGCTCAGCCGCACCTCCTCGGTGGCCGTGGTGAAGGTGCTCGACCAGGCCCTGGTGCTCGGCGTGACCGAGCAGGGCATCCGCCTGCTCACCGAGGTCGACCTGGACCAGGTGCAGACGGTGCTGTCCACGCCGCCAGCACCGCGCGAGCGGCGGCTGCGCCGCACCTCCAGCACTGACCCCGGCTCCACCGCCGACCCGCTCGCCGAGCCCGCGCCGGCGCCGGTGACGCTGACGAAGAGCGCCACCGCGCCGGGTCGCCTGGACGGCTCCGTGCTCTCCCCCCGCACCTGGCACCAGGCGGTGGACGCCGTCCGCGACCTCACGGCGCGCCGGTGAGCACCCGCCCGGCCGGCCGGCCGGTGGTGCGCACCACGGTGCTGGCCCTGCTCGCCGGGCTGTTCCTGCTGCTGGCCGCCCCCGCCGCCCCGCACGCCGCTGCCGCCTCGGCCCAGCCAGGAGCGAGCCCGCCAGGAGCGACGCTGGTGGTGGCCGCCGCGGTGGCCCAGCCGCTGCCCCAGCAGACCGAGCCCACCCCGCCGGCTCCGCCCACGGCGCCCGATGCGCCCACCGGTTCGGTGACCGTGGACGTCAACCCCTCCCCCAGCACCTCGGTGAGCATCCTGCTGCTGCTCACGGTGCTGTCGGTCGCGCCGTCGATCCTGCTGCTGATGACCAGCTTCACCAAGATCTTCGTCGTCCTCGGCCTCACCCGAAATGCGTTGGGGCTCAACACTGTTCCGCCCAACCAGGTGCTCGCCGGGCTCTCGTTGTTCCTCAGCCTGTTCATCATGACGCCGGTGCTGAAGCTGGTGAACTCCGAGGGGCTGCAGCCCTACCTCGACGGCACCAAGACGCAGTCCGACGCGTTCGACGACGGCATCAAGCCGCTGCGGGAGTTCATGCTCGCCCACACCCGCACCGAGGAGATCGCGATGATGCTGCGGGCGGCCAAGCTGCCCAACCCGCCCAGCCCGGAGGCCGTGGAGCTGACCACGCTCATCCCGGCGTTCGTGCTCTCCGAGCTGCGGGCGGCGATGATCATCGGCTTCGTCATCTTCATCCCGTTCCTCATCATCGACATGGTCGTGTCGTCCTCGCTCATGTCGCTGGGAATGATGATGCTCCCGCCGGTCACGGTGTCCCTGCCGTTCAAGATCCTGCTGTTCGTGCTCGCCGACGGCTGGGGGCTGATCATCAACTCCCTGGTCACCAGCTACAACACCGGCTGATCCCCCAGCACACGCCCGTCCGTGCCCAGCCGAACCACCCCTGACTCGAGGTACCCGCCATGACCGACACCGCGATCGTCCACCTCGGACTGCAGGCCATGCTGATCGGCTTCCAGCTGGCTGCGCCGGTGCTGCTCACCGCCCTGGTCATCGGCTTCGCCATCTCGATGTTCCAGTCGGCGACGCAGATCCAGGAGTTCACGCTGTCCTTCGTGCCCAAGGTGATCGGCGTCGGGGTGGCGCTGCTGGTCTCCGGCAGCTGGATGATGCACACGATGATCACCTTCACCGAGCAGCTGTTCACCCAGATCCCCTCCCTGACCAGCTGAGCGAGGGCGAGCCCACCCGTGGACGTGCGATGAGCGTGCAGCTGGACACCGCGAGCCTGCTCGCGGTGCTGCTGGCCTCGATCCGCATCGGCGCGTGGCTGATGATCGCCCCACCGCTGGCCACCGCGGGCGTGCCGCGCACCGTGCGGATGATGCTGGCCGGGGTGCTGTCGCTGGTGGTGGTGGGCACCGCCCGGCAGAACGTGCCCGCCGCGGAGATCGGGCCGCTGGTGGGCAGTGCCGTGCAGCAGCTGCTGATCGGCGCCGCGCTGGGGTTCCTCACCCGGCTGCTGTTCACCGCCGTCGAGGCGGCGGGGTCGATGATCGACCTGTTCGGGGGGTTCTCCCTGGCCGCGGCCTACGACCCGCTGATGGCCAACACCAACGCCGTGTTCGGGCGGCTGTTCGCGCTGCTCACCACGGTGCTGATCTTCGCCAGCAACGCGCACCTGGTGATCATCACCGGCTTCCTGCGCACCTTCACCGCGCTGCCGCTGGACGCCACCCTGTCGCTGTCCGACCTCGGCGCCACCCTGGTCACCGCCATGACCGACATGTTCATCGCCGCGCTGCAGATCGCCGCCCCGATGATCGCGGTGCTGTTCATCGCCGACGTGGCGCTGGGCCTGCTCAGCCGGATCTCCCCGCACCTGAACATCTTCTCGGTGAGCTTCCCGCTGAAGATCGGCCTCACCCTCGGGCTGGTGGGACTGGTGCTCACCACGCTGCCCGGGGTGATCACCACCATGGCCGACACCGCCAGCCGGATGATCTCGGCGGTGATCGGCTGATGGCGGGCAAGCCGGCGGGTGAGAAGACCGAGCAGGCCACCCCGCAGAAGAAGAAGAAGGCCCGCAAGGACGGCCAGATCGCGCACAGCCCGGAGCTGGGCTCCTGGCTCAGCCTGGCCGCCGCCAGCTTCGTCATCCCGATGGTGTGCAGCTCGCTGATGAGCCTGTGCCGGGCCACCATGGTCCAGATCGGGGCGCTCATCACCACCCCGGACACCAGCCGGGCGCTGCAGCTGGCGCGCGACACCATGCTGGAGGCGGCGATGGCCACCGTGCCGCTGGCGGCGGTGGTGATGCTGACCTCGGTGCTGGCCTCGGGCTCGCAGGCCGGGATCTACCTGGCGCCCAAGCTGTGGAAGCCCAAGGTGTCGCGGCTCAACCCCTTCAGCGGGGTCAAGCGGATGTTCGGCCCCCAGGGGCTGTGGCAGCTGGTCAAGTCGATGCTCAAGCTCGGGGTGCTGTGCGGCATCACCTACCTGTCGGTGCGCGACCTGGTGCCGGCGCTGATGAGCGCCGGCACGCTGCCGCTGACCAGCGTGCTGGACACCACCGTGGACTCCGCCATGCGGCTGGTGCGCTACGGCGCGGTGGCCGGGGTGGTGATGGCGATCGCGGACGTGATCGTGGTGCGCCGGCGCACCAGCAAGCAGCTGAAGATGACCAAGCAGGAGGTGAAGCAGGAGCACAAGACCTCCGAGGGCGACCCGGTGCAGAAGGGCGCTCGCCGCTCGCGCGCGCTGGCCATGAGCCGCAACCGGATGATGGCCGACCTGCCCACCGCCGACGTCATTGTGCTCAACCCCACCCACCTCGCCGTGGCGCTGCGCTACGACCCCGCCCGCGGCGCGCCCCGGGTGATCGCCAAGGGCGCGGACTTCACCGCCGCGCGCATCCGCGAGGTGGCCGCCGAGCACCGCATCCCGATGGTGCGCGACGTGGCGCTGGCCCGCAGCCTGCACGCCACCTGCGAGATCGGCCACGAGATCCCCGCCGACCTCTACCAGGGCGTGGCGACCGTGCTGGCCTTCGTGATGCGGCTGCGTCGGCGCGGCTCGGTGGCCGGCACCCACCAGCTGCCCGCCGTCGCACACTGATCCAACTTCGTTGCCGCACTCAGGTTCTGGTGACAGCTGCCGAACAGAACCAGTGCCAGGACGGTGAGTCGATGCAGCCCAGGGACCGGGATGCACCAGCAGTGTTCCCCGAGCCATGCCCCCGGAGCAGCGACACCTCGCCGCTTCCTCGTCGCGTCTGAGCAGTAGGTGTCGTGAATCCCAAGTCGCTGAGCAAGCTGGCGGTGCCCATCGGCATCGTCTCCGTCATCATGATGATGGTGGTGCCGGTGCCCGCCATGGTGCTGGACCTGCTGATCGCCTTCAACATCACCCTGGCCGTGCTCATCGTGCTGGTCAGCATGTACGTCAAGCGGCCGCTGGACTTCTCCAGCTTTCCCTCCCTGCTGCTCATCGCCACGCTCTTCCGGCTCGCGCTGAACATCTCCGCCACCCGCCTGGTGCTCACCGACGGCTACGCCGGTGAGGTCATCGGCGCCTTCGGCCACTTCGTCATCGGCGGCTCGCTGATCATCGGGCTGATGATCTTCACCATCCTGCTTGTGGTGCAGTTCGTGGTCATCACCAACGGCGCCGGCCGGGTGGCCGAGGTGGGCGCGCGCTTCACCCTGGACGCCATGCCCGGCAAGCAGATGGCCATCGACGCCGACCTCAACTCGGGCCTGATCGACGAGAAGCAGGCCCGTGAGCGGCGCGCCGAGGTCTCCTCCGAGGCCGACTTCTACGGCTCGATGGACGGCGCCTCCAAGTTCGTCAAGGGCGACGCCATCGCGGCCATCCTGATCACCCTGATCAACCTCATCGGCGGCATCGCCATCGGGGTGGTCTCGCACGGGATGCCCGTGGGCGAGGCGGTCAGCAAGTACAGCCTGCTCTCCGTGGGCGACGGCCTGGTCTCCCAGATCCCGGCGCTGCTGCTGTCGGTGGCCACCGGCCTCATCGTCACCCGCTCCAGCGACTCCGACGACCTGGGCACGGTGGTCGCCGCCCAGCTGGGCCGGCACCAGCGCGCGCTGCAGATCGCCGGTGGCGCCGCGATCGCGCTGTGCCTGGTGCCGGGCCTGCCCAAGCTGCCGTTCATCGCCGTGGGCGGGCTGCTGCTGTTCCTGGCCCAGCGCCTGGGCGCGACCACCAAGCAGGAGGCGGCCGAGGCGGCGATGCTCGAGGCCGCCACCGCCACCGGCCCCGCCCCGGACAGCACCAACGCGCTGCTGGACGACCTGGCGGTCGACCCGCTGGAGCTGGCGCTGGCCCCGGACATGATCTCCCTGGTGGACGGCGCCGGCGCCGACCTGCTCGACCGGGTGCGCGCCCTGCGCCGCAAGCTCGCGCTGGAGCTGGGCCTGGTGATGCCGCCGGTGCGCACCCGCGACAACCTGGACCTGCCCGCCTCCACCTACGCCATCAGCGTCAACGGCGTGGAGGTCGCCCGCGGCGCCGCGCCGGCCGGCACCGCCCTGGCCATCGGCGACAACCTGGACAACCTGCCCGGGGTGGTGGGCCAGGAGCCGGTGTTCGGGCTGACCGGCAAGTGGATCCACACCAGCCTGCGTGGCCAGGCGGAGATGCTCGGAGCCACCGTGGTGGACCAGTCGTCGGTGATCATCACGCACCTGTCCGAGATCGTGCGCACCCACGCCAGCCAGCTGCTGGGCCGCGAGGACACCGCCGCGCTCACCCAGGCCCTCAAGCGCAGCCACCCAGTGGTGGTGGAGGACCTCACCCCCGCCCTGCTGAGCCTGGGCGAGGTGCAGCGGGTGCTGCGGGCGCTGCTCGACGAGGGGGTGCCCATCCGCGACCTGGTGCGCATCTTCGAGGCGCTCTCCCTGGCCGCGAAGACCGGCACCGACCCCGACCGGCTGGTGGAGGCTGCGCGCCTGGCCCTGGCCCCAGCCATCACCGCGGCCCACCTGACCGATGGGCGCCTCAGCGTGCTGACCCTCGAGCCGTCCATGCAGCAGGGCCTGCTGGAGTCGCTGCGGCCCAGCGAGACCGGGGTGCAGCTGCTGCCCACCCCGGACCTGCTCGAGGGCGTGCTGGAGGGCGTGGCCCGGATGCACCAGCAGGCCCTGGAGCACGGCTACCGCCCGGTGCTGGCCTGCGCACCGCAGATCCGGCTGCCGCTGCGCCGGTTGATCGCCAGCACGGTGCCCGACCTGCCGGTGATGTCGTACTCGGAGATTTCCCACAACGCGGTGGCCGTGGACACCGTGGGCGTGGTGGCTGACGGCCGCACGGTCGGTGTCTGACATGAGCGACGCCGAGACGGCAGACACCACCGGGGTGCTGACTGCCGAGGGCAGCGACGTGCGCCGCCTGGTGGAGCAGCTGCGGGAGCGCCACGGCGACATCAGCGTGCTCAGCCACGAGCGGGTGCGCCGTGGCGGCGTGGCCGGCTTCTTCGCCCGCGAGTCCTTCCGCCTCACCTACCGGGTGCAGGCCGCGCCACCCGCCCCGGCCGAGGTGGACCCGGCCGCAGCGCTGGAGCCGGCCGAGCTGGACCCGGTCGCGGCGCTGGTGGCGGACGCTGACCGGCTGGACCACGTGGACACCTCGAGCGACGGCCGGACGCTGTCCGCCTCGGAGGACGGCTGGCACGTCGACGACGCCCTGCTGGACCTGCTGGGCTCCACCGACCACCGGGAGAGCACGCTCAACGGCACCCCGCACGAGCTCGACTTCGCCCAGGTGCTGCAGAACCTCGTCGGCGGCAGCAGCTCCCCCAACGGCACCGGCTCCGTCAACGACCGCGGCTCCTTCAACGACACCGGCTCGTTCAACGACACCGGCCACACCAGCGACGGTCCCGACGATGTGCCGGACGCTGGGCTGCTGGACCTCCCCCGCTCACCGGCGGCGCCCAGCGTCGGTGGCGGCGCGGCCACCCGGCGGCGGATGGAGATGCTGGTGCAGCTGCGCGACCTCGGCGTCCCCGTGCTCACCGGCCCCGCCGCCGGCACCGACAACGTCTTCCAGGCGCTGGCCGACATCCTGGACGAGCTGCCTCCACCCCCGCTGCCGCCCCGCGGTGCCGGCGAGCTGCTGGTGCTGGTGGGCGATCTCGCCCCCAGCCTGCGCACCGCGCACGCCGTGGCGGCCACGCTGCGGCTGGACCCCGCCGGCATCCGGGTGGCCGGGCACCCCGGCGACCCGGTGCTGGCCCACCCCGGCACCCCGGTGATGAGCACCCCGGCCGAGGCGACCGCCCTGCGCGCGGAGCTGACCACCGCCACCACCCCCGCCGTGCTGGTGCTGGGCACCGACGGTGGGCCTGAGCACGGCGAGGACCCCTGGGGCCCGGCGATGCTGCAGGCGCTGCACCCGACCGTGGTGTGGGCGGTGGTGGACGCCACCAGCAAGACCGAGGACACCCGCGCCCGGCTGCGCCCGCTCGGCGCCGACGCGCTCTGCGTGCACTCCTCGCGGCGCAGCACCAGCCCCGCCACCGTGTGGGACCTGGACCTGCCCGTGGCGCTGCTGGACGGGCGCCCTGCCGACGCGACCGCCTGGGCGGGGCTGCTGTTCGCCCTGTTGCGCACCGGTGCTCGTCGGGCAAGCACCTGAGCTGGCCCCTGCCCCGGCTCCGCCGCCGCCCGTTCCTGATCGACCGAGAGGTACCCGATGTTTCGCTGGTCCGTCCTGCTGCTCGCCCTGGTGATGAGCGTGCCCGCGCTGTGGTCGGCGTTCGTGGTGGAGTCGATGAGCCCGACCACCGCCGGCGTCCGCTTCCTGGTCGCCGTGCCGGTGGCGGCGCTGATGGTGGCCGCGCTGCGCGCTGTCACCGCACCCCCACGGCCGGCACCGGCCGGCGCCGCGGGGCGCGGACCGGTGGTCCGCTGAGCACGTTCAGCGCGATGCCGCCCGGGTGGTCACGGACCAGGCCACCCTTGCGTGGCTGTGCGACGTCGACGTCGCTCGCACCAGCCGAAGGAATGGCTCCCTCGAGAAGCCCGAGCAGTGGATGGCGCTCGGCGCACCGTAGGGGTCGAAGCCGGCGCTGCCTTGGGCGACTCGTCTAGTCGGTCGCGGGGTCCGGCTTGCTGCCTGCTGGATCGAGCGCCGTGCGCAGCGCAGCCAGGGCGTCGTCGCTGGTGGTCACGGCCTGGGCGTTGGCCTGCTGCAGCTCCCGGTAGACCTCCTCGCGGTGCACCTGCACCGCCCGAGGAGCCTCGATGCCCACCCGCACCGCGTCGCCACGGACCTCCGACACCGTGATGACGATGTCGTCCCCGATCATGATGCTCTCGCCGGCACGGCGAGTGAGGATCAGCACGGTGTTGCTCCAGGCGTTGTGGGTGAGCCGGTCTCGGCGACGCCCACGCTATCGTGCGGACGCCAGCAGCGGGACGCGCAGCGACAGCGACGTGTCGCGCAGCACCAGCTGCACCCCGGTGCCCAGGCGGGGGGCGATGACCACCGGTGCGAGCAGGTTGGCGGTGGCGTCGTCCAGCCGGTCGGTGAGGGTGACGATCACCAGCACCGACACCTCCTCGTCGTCGGCCACGCCGAGGCAGCCGAGGTCAGCGGCGCTGATCGCCGGGGAGTAGTCCGGGAAGAACGTGGCCGGGTCGGCGAGGATGAACCGCAGCGACGGGGTGCGCGCCGAGCGCAGCGCGTACAGCACGCCGCCCTCGTCCACCGGGTCCAGGGTGAACTCGTGGTGGTCGGGAAAGCCCGGGATGGGCTCGGCCAGCCGCACCGTGCGGGGCAGTGCGGCGGCGGGGGCGCCGCTGGCCGTCACCGCCGGCCCGTCCAGCACAGTCGGGCCGTCCAGCACAGTCACCTCAGTCAACACAGTCACCTCAAGTAGTCCAGCAGGGAGATCTGACGGATCTTGGCCGTGGTGGCCAGGGCTGCCTGGTAGGCGGTGTCCGCAGTGGTCAGCGCGATCACGGTCTCCGCCAGGTCGATGTCCTGCAGCTCGGACAGCTGGGTCTTCAGCTGGGTGGTCTGCACCAGCGTCGCCGTCTGCACCGACTGGACGCTCTGGTAGCGCGACCCGGCCAGCGCCTGCTGGCCGGTGACGGCCTGCCGGGCGCTGTCCAACCTGGACAGCTCCGGGCCCAGCGCGGCGGGGTTGCTGCGCAGCTTGGCCGCGATGTCGGTGAGCACGTCGAAGACGGTGTTGCCCGGGCTGCCGAACGCCGCGGTCCCGGAGCCGCTGACGGTGACTTCGTTGTTGGGGCCCACCGTGCGCTGCACCGTGCCGGCGTCGCCGACGTAGGCCCCGCTGCGGTCGAAGGCCACCGGCCCGGCGGTGCTGCCACCGAAGACGGGGCGGCCCTGGTGGGTGGCGTTGGCCAGCGACAGCAGCGCCGTCCGGGCCTGGTCGACCTGCTGGGCGAGCGCCTCGTTGGACGTGGCGTCGGCGCTGCCGGTGTTGAGGCCCTGCAGCACCAGGGTGCGCACCTGCTGCACCTGGTTGCCCACCGCGCTCAGGGTGGAGTCGACCGTGGTCAGCCACCCGAGCGCGTCGGTGGCGCTGCTCTGGTGCTGCTCGGTGCGGCGCAGCTCCGAGCGCAGCTGCAGGGCGGTGGCGGTGCCCGACGGGGAGTCCGACGGCTTGGTGATCTGGCGGCCTGACGACAGCCGCGCCTGCACGTCCTGCAGCCGCGAGGCGGTGGACTGCAGCCCGGCCAGGGTGGCCCGGGCCGAGGACTGCTCGGTGACTCGCATGGTTACAGGCCCACCCTTCCGGTGCGGCTGATGAGCGTGTCCAGCATCTCGTCCACCGTGCTGAGCACGCGGGAGGCGGCCTGGTAGGCCCGCTGGTAGGTGAGCAGGTTGGCGGTCTCCTCGTCCAGGCTGACCCCGGAGGCCGCCTGGGCGAGGTCGTCGACGCTGGTGGTCAGCGCCTGCTGCACCGCGGCCTGGCGGCTGGTGGCCTGCACCTCGGAGCCGAGGGTGCTCACCAGCTGCCGGTAGCGGGCGTCGGCGCCGGAGGGGGCGGTGCCCAGCGCCGCCATCCGCCCGGCGAGGGAGCCGTCGAGGTTGCCGCCGGGGCTGGCCGAGGCAGCCAGGTCGGCCGGGTCGGTCACCGCCACCCGCAGCGTGGCGGCGGTGGTGCCGGTGAACAGGGCGGTGCCGGCCGCGCCGGCCAGGGTGTATCCGCTGGTCTGCACCGCGTTGACGCTCTCCGCCAGCCCGGCGGCCACGGTGTCCAGTCGGGCGGCGTAGCCGGGCAGCACCGTGGCGAGGGCGTCCGACAGGCTGCCGAGCACGCCGCCGACCCGGCCGGCGGGGGCCTCGCCGCCCACGGTGAGCCCACCGCCGGGGCCGGCCGCCACGGTGGCCGCGGTGCCACCGGAGACCAGCGTGCGCCCGCCGAGCACCACGGTGGCGCTGCCGTCGCGCGTGATGGTGGACTGCGCCCCGGTCAGGTCGGCCAGCGTCATCAGCAGGGAGTCGCGCTGGTCAGCCAGCGCGTTGGTGCTGGAGCCGGTCGCCGTGGCCAGGGTGAGGGCTCGGTTCACCTCGGCCAGCGCGGTGGCCGCGGTGTCGACCTTGCCGGCCGCCTCGGCCAGCTGGGTACCGACACCCTCGGTCAGCCGCTGCAGCGCACCGGCGGTGGCGGTGATCGATGCGGCGAGCCCGGCCGCCTTGACCAGCACCACGTTGCGGGCGTCCAAGTTGCCCGGGTGGTTGGCCACCTCGGTCCAGGACTTCCAGAACCCGTTGAGCTCCTCCGACAGCCCGGTGTCGCTGGGCTCGAGGAACAGGCCCTCCACGCTGGACAGCGTGCCGGCACTGGTCTGCAGGTAGCCGTTCTGGCCGTGCTCCACCCGGGCCCTGGCGTCCACCACGGGGTCGTTGAGCCGGCTGGTGCCGGCGATGGTCACTCCGGTCGCGGCGTGCGGAGTCGAGTACATGCTGGGCACGCCCGCCACCGGGCCCACCGACGCCAGGTCCGCCCGCTGGCGGGTGTACCCCGCGACGCCGGCGTTGTTGATGTTCTGCCCCGTCACGTCCAGGGCGTAGCGCTGCGCCGCGAGGCCCGACATCGCTGTGCTGATGCCGGCGAAGGTGCTGCTCATGCCTGCTGGTCCATCAGCACCGGTGCGCGACCGGTGGCTTCGGCACCGCCGCGGTGGTCGTAGGTGTCCAGGCTGCCGGTGAGCTGCTGCAGCGACTCCCGCACAGTGCTCGCGCCGGCGGTGAGCAGCTCACGGTTGGTCCGGGTGGTGGTGTCCACCTCGTCGGTCAGCGCCCGCAGCGCGCTGCGGTGCTCGGTGAGCACGGTGGCCCACGGCTCCGGCGCCTCGGCGGCGAGCTCGGCCAGGGTGGGCAGCTCGTCGACCTCCAGGTCGGCGGCGATCACCTCGCTCTCGATGGCCCGCAGCACCTCGGTGCAGCGCAGCTGGTCCAGCGCGGACTCCAGCTCCTCGGTGGCCGAGTCCAGCATCCGGGTCTGGCCCGACTGCAGGATCAGCTGCTGCTGGACCAGCTTGAACTGCACGTGCTGCAGGGCCTCCCGCTCGCGCCACAGCACCGTCGACACGGCGGAGTAGCCCGCTGCTTCCTTCGTCTGAACCATGATCAACCCAATCCTCCGACTTGCCTGTCTGATCGGCCGTCGGCAGCGGGACCTGAGCCCGTGGACGTCTCTGCCCTCACCCCATCACACCGCCGACGTCCCCGCCCAGGCGTGCCGCGGCGCCGGGGTGACCTCATGTTGTTGGGGCAGCGGCCGATTGGGCTGCTGTCGCGGACGATGGAGGCAGGCAGCGTGGATGAGATGGACGAGATCGTCCAGGAGTTCCTGGTGGAGAGCGGGGAGAACCTCGACCAGCTCGACCGCGACCTCCTCGCCCTCGAGGTCGAGCCGACCTCGCGCGAGGCCCTGGCGAGCGCGTTCCGCACCATCCACACCATCAAGGGGACCAGCGGCTTCCTGGCCTTCAACCGGCTGGAGCAGCTCACCCACACCGGTGAGTCGCTGCTGTCGCGGCTGCGGGACGGTCAGCAGCGCATGAGCACCGCCACGGCGGACGTGCTGCTGGAGATGGTGGACACCGTTCGCGCCCTGCTGGCCACCATCGAGGCCGACGGCAGCGAGGGCGAGGTGGAGACCGAGGCCGTGTCCGCGCGGCTGCGGGCCCTGCTGGCCGACCCGACCAGCCCGCCGACAGTTCGGGAGGTGATCCCGGCACCCGCCGTGGTGGCCGCAGCTCCTGCTCCTGCCCCGGCCCCCGCTCCCCCACCACCTGCTCTCCCTGCCGTGCCGGCGCCGGTCGGTGAGCTGGCTGCCCCGGCGCGCCGCTCGGCGGCGGAGGGGTCGCTGCGGGTGGACGTGGAGGTGCTGGACACCCTGATGCAGCTGGCCGGCGAGCTGGTGCTGGCCCGCAACCAGCTGCTGCGCGGCGTCGGGGCGCTGCACGACCCCGCCCTCACCCGCACCGCCCAGCGGCTCAGCGCCATCACCACCGAGCTGCAGGAGAGCATCATGCAGACCCGGATGCAGCCCATCGACCACCTGTGGTCGAGGCTGCCCCGCGTGGTGCGCGACCTCGGCGCCCAGTGCGGTCGGCAGGTGCGGCTGCTGATGACCGGCCAGGACACCGAGCTCGACCGCGCGCTGCTCGAGGCCATCAAGGACCCGCTCACCCACCTGGTGCGCAACGCCGTCGACCACGGGATCGAACCACCCAAGGCCCGGGTGGCGGCCGGCAAGCCCGCGGAGGGCACCGTGCACCTGCGCGCCTACCACCACAGCGGCCAGGTGGTGGTGGAGGTCGCCGACGACGGCGCCGGCATCGATCCCGCCCGGGTGGCCCAGCGTGCCCTCGAGCGGGGACTGCGCAGCGCCGCGCAGCTCGCCGAGATGTCCGACCGCGACGTGCTGCACCTGGTCTTCCACCCCGGGTTCTCCACCGCCACCACGATCACCACCGTCTCCGGCCGCGGGGTCGGCATGGACGTGGTCAAGACCAACATCGAGTCCATCGGCGGCACCATCGAGCTCGAGTCGACGCCCGGCACCGGGACGGTGTGCCGGCTGCGCGTCCCGCTGACCCTGGCCATCGTGCCCGCGCTCACCGTGGCGTGCGCCACCGAGCGCTTCGCCATCCCCCAGAGCAGCCTGCTGGAGCTGGTGGCGGTGGAGGCCGCAGCCATCGAGGACGTGGCCGGCGCCCCGGTCTACCGCCTCCGTGGTGCGCTGCTCCCGCTGGTCGACCTCGCTCGCGAGCTCGGCCTGCGCCACGACCACGCCCGCGGCGCGCAGGTGGTCGTGGTGGTGCAGGCCGGCAGCCGCCGCTTCGGCCTGCTGGTCGACGGGGTGGTCAACACCGAGGAGATCGTGGTCAAGGCCCTGAGCCCGGTGCTGCGCGGCCTGGCGCCGGGCGGCCCGGCGACGGACGGCACCAGCCTCTACTCCGGGGCGACGATCCTCGGCGACGGCCGGGTCGCGCTGATCCTGGACGTGCAGAACCTCGCCCGCCGCGGGCTCCACCCCGACCTGGCCGAGCGCGCCCTCCGGGCCCCTGAGCGGACGGGCAGCGTGGCTGAGCGCGAGCCCCAGCGGCTGCTCGTCGCGACCGTGGGCGAGGGGCACCAGGTGGCCATCGCCATGGCCGTGGTCACCCGGCTGGAGATGATCGCCGCCGCACGCGTGGAGCAGGTGGGCACCGGCGAGCTGGTCCAGCACCGGGGCGCCATCCTCCCGCTGGTCCGGCTCAGCCGGTACCTGGACGTGCCGTGCGCACCGCACCGCACCGAGCTGCCGGTGGCGGTGTGCTCCCGGGGCGGGCGCAGCGTGGCCGTGGTGGTGGAGGAGATCCTGGACATCGCCGAGCACGACGGCTCCCCCTACCGCGGCACCGACGACCGCCGCTACCTGGGCACCGTGGTGGTGAAGGGCCAGATCGTGGGCCTGGTGGACGTGGAGCGCGCCATCCGCTCGGTGGCCCTGGACTTCGACGCCGCCGTCCCCGAGGCCGCTCTCCCTGAGCCCGCCATCCCCGAGGCCCCCGCCCCCGAGGCCCCCGCCCCCGAGCCCACTTCCCCCGAGCTGGCCGGGGCCGGGGCATGAGCAGCACCCAGCTGGCCACCTTCTGGCTGGGCGAGAGCCTCTACGGGGTGGGCGTGGACCGCGTGCGGGAGGTGCTGCGCCACCAAGCCCTCACCCGGGTGCCCGGAGCGCCGGCAGCCATCGCGGGGCTGCTCAACCTGCGGGGGCAGGTGGTCACCGCCGTGGACCTGCGCACCCGGCTGCAGCTGTCCCCGCGTCCGGCCGAGCTGGCACCGATGCTGGTGGTGGTGCTGGTGGCTGGGGAGTGCGTGGCCCTGCTGGTGGACCGTGTCGGCGCGGTCGTCGAGGTGGACGAGAGCAGCTTCGAGCCGCTGCCGGACACCGTGCGGGGCGTGGGACGCGACCTGGTGCTCGGTGCCCACAAGCTCGACGACCACCTGGTGCTCAGCCTCGACGTGGCGGCCGCGGTCACCGGGTGACGGGCATTTCCGCGCCTTCGCTCATGCGGCCCCGCACGGGGTCGATCAACTCACTGACGCTGCTCCACCAGGTTTCCGAGAGGACTTCATGTCTACGCTGACGATGGGCGCGCCGATCGCGGCGGCTGCCGTGGGAGGTGGCCGGCGCACGCGCAACCCGCTGTACCGCTGGTTCGCCAACCGGTCGGTCACCGTCAAGCTGCTCATCGCGGTCGGCTTCATCACCGTGGTCGCGGTGATCTCCTGCGTCGTGGCCAGCACCGCGCTGCACGACGCGGGCAAGGACGTCACCGGCCTGGCGCAGGTGCAGCGGGACGTCGTCGCCCCGCTGAACGAGCTCTACGAGACGGAGCTGGCGGCGGAGCCGCTGGTGCCCTCGCTCGCCGCCGCACCCACGGGTGCGGCCAAGCAGGAGTGGCTCCGCAAGATCGCTGCCAGCGACGCGGCCGTGGACGGCACGATCGCCCGCCTCACCCCCGTGGTCAGCGCCTACCCCACCTGGGACGCCTACGTGAGCGCCTGGCAGCAGTACAAGAGCGTGCGCGACACCACGCTGCTGCCGGCCGCGCTGGCCGGTGACCTCGCCGGCTACCAGAGCGCGTTCACCGCGCAGGGCCAGCCGGCGCTGGACCAGCTCGTCGCCGCCCGCAAGCCGATGCAGGCCCTGGCCAACCAGTACTTCCTGGACTTCGCCGAGGACTCCCAGGACCGCACCGACCGCGCCATCGTGGTCTTCACCAGCGTGCTGAGCGTCGGCCTGCTGCTGGCGCTCTGGCTGAACTACCTCATCGCCGGGATGGTCCGGCGTCCGCTGCGCCGGGTGCAGCGGGCCCTGGAGGCGATGTCTCGCCGCGACCTCACCGTGGGCTCGAACGTGGAGGCCGACGACGAGATCGGCCGGATGGCCAAGGCTCTGGAGCAGGCACAGGTCAACTTCCGCGAGGTCATCGGCAGCGTGGTGGGCTCGGCCGACTCGGTGTCCACCTCCGCCGAGCGGCTCTCCGCCACCTCCAGCCAGATCGCCGCCGCAGCGGAGGAGACCGCCGTGCAGGCTGGCGTCGTCGCCGCGGCCTCGGAGCAGGTGTCGCGCAACGTGCAGACGGTCGCGGCCGGCTCGGAGGAGATGGAGGCCTCCATCCGCGAGATCGCCCAGAACGCCAACGAGGCCGCCCGGGTCGCCTCCCAGGCCGTCGCCGCCGCGGAGACCACCAACGCCACGGTGGCCAAGCTTGGGGTCTCCTCGCAGGAGATCGGCAACGTGGTCAAGGTGATCACCTCGATCGCGGCGCAGACCAACCTGCTGGCGCTGAACGCCACCATCGAGGCCGCCCGGGCCGGTGAGGCGGGCAAGGGGTTCGCGGTGGTGGCCAACGAGGTCAAGGAGCTGGCGCAGGAGACCTCCCGCGCGACCGAGGACATCGTGCGCCGGGTGGAGGCCATCCAGTCCGACACCGCCGGCGCCGTGCACGCCATCGGTGACATCGCCGCGATCATCGCCTCCATCAACGACTTCCAGCTGACCATCGCCTCAGCGGTGGAGCAGCAGAGCGCGACCACCAACGAGATGAGCCGCAACGTGACCGACGCGGCCGCCGGCACCGGCGAGATCGCCGCGAACATCACCGGGGTTGCCTCGGCCGCCTCGTCCACCACCGCCGCGGTCTCCCAGACGCGCACCGACGTCGACGAGCTGGCCCGGATGGCAGCGGACCTCCGCAGCCAGGTCTCCTCGTTCGTCTACTAGGGCCGCCCCGGATGAGCACCCGTCAGCCCGGCGACACGCACCGGGACACGCCCACCACCAGGGCTGTCACCGTCCTGGTGGTGGACGACTCTGCGCTGGTGCGGCGGCTGGTGTCGCGGGTGCTGGAGGAGGCCGAGGGCATCAGCGTGGTGGGCACCGCCGCCAACGGGGAGCTGGCGCTGCGCAAGATCGCCGAGCTGCGCCCGGACCTGGTCACCCTGGACGTGGAGATGCCCGTGATGGACGGGCTCGCCACGCTGCGGGAGATCCGTCGCCGCCACCCCCGGCTGCCGGTGGTCATGGTGTCCACGCTGACCGGCCACGGCGCCGCGGCCACCGTGGAGGCCCTGGCGCAGGGCGCCAGCGACTACGTGTGCAAGCCCAGCAGCGGCGCCAGCCTGGCCGCGTCGCTGGCCGACGTGCGCGACCAGCTCGTGCCGCGGGTGCGGGCGCTGACCGCGCGGGCAGTACCGGTGGGGACGCGTGCCCGCCGGACCAGCAGCACCGCCGCAGGTGGCCCGGGCGCGCCGGCCCTGCTCCGGCCGGCCGCCGAGGTCGGCCCGGTGCCGCAGGTGCTGGCGGTGGGCAGCTCCACCGGCGGGCCAGAGGCCCTGACCCGCCTGTTCGGCGCGCTGACCGCGGCCCTCCCGGTCCCGGTGGTGGTGGTGCAGCACATGCCCCCGGTGTTCACCCAGATGCTCGCCGGCCGCCTCGACCGCCTGGGCCCGGCCACCGTGGTGGAGGCGCAGCACGGCCAGCTGCTGCAGCCCGGGGTGGTCTACCTGGCCCCGGGTGGGCGGCACCTGGAGGTGCAGCGGCGGGCAGGCGCGGTGCGCACCGTGCTGCACGACCGCGCCCCGGAGAGCTACTCCCGGCCGTCGGTGGACGTGCTGTTCGGCTCGGTGGCCGCGGCCTACCCCGGCTCAGCACTGGCCGTGGTGCTCACCGGCATGGGGCAGGACGGCCGGCGTGGCGCCCGGCTGCTGGTGGAGAGCGGCTCGCAGGTGGTGGCGCAGGACGCGGCGTCGTCGGTGGTGTGGGGCATGCCCCGGGCCGTGGTGGAGGCCGGCCTGGCGCGAGAGGTGCTGGGCCTGGACCAGATCGCCCCGTACCTGCTCGGCCGGCTGTCCCGCCCCGCGGCGCGACGGGTGCCCGCCGCGGCGACGTTCGGGACCAGCCGATGAGCATCGGAGCACCCGAGTTCCAGTTCGTCGCCGCGCTGCTGCTGCGCGAGGCGGCCATCGTGCTGCTGCCCGGCAAGGAGTACCTGGTGGAGGCCCGGCTCAGCCCGTTGGTGCGCGGCGAGGGCCTCACCGGGGTGTCCGAGCTGGTGCGTGCCGCCCAGCACCCCGACGCCCGGCAGCAGCGCTGGGCGATCGTGGAGGCGCTCACCACCAACGAGACGTCGTGGTTGCGCGACCCCGGCGTGTTCGCCGGGCTGCGCACCGAGCTGTTGCCGCGGCTGCTGCTGGAGCGGGAGCGCAGCTCGGTGCTGCGGCTGTGGTCGGCGGCGGCGTCCACCGGGCAGGAGGCCTACAGCCTGGCGATGGTGCTGGACGACATGCACCGCAGCGACGAGATGGCCCCGCAGCAGCGCTTCGAGGTGCTCGGCACCGACCTCTCGCACGCGGTGCTGACGCAGGCCCGGGCCGGTCGGTACTCGCAGCTGGAGATGAGCCGCGGGCTGCCGCCGACCTACCGCGACCGCTACTTCACCCAGGACGGACCCACCTGGCAGGTGCGCGACGTGCTGCGCCGGCAGGTGAGCTTCCGCCAGCGCAACCTGGTGGACGCCTTCACCACCCTGCCCACCTTCGACGTCATCTTCCTGCGCAACGTGCTCATCTACCTCGACCCGGCGCACAAGACGTCGATCCTGCGCCGGGCGACCCGGGTGCTCGCGCCGAACGGCTGGATCGTGCTGGGCACCGCGGAGAGCACCCGCGGCCTCACCGACGACCTCGAGCAGGAACGGTTCGCGGGCCTGTCCGCCTACCGGTCCCGCACCTCCGCTGCTGTGCACCTGACCAGGAAGGGATGACCGTGCGTGCCATCGTGATCGATGACTCCTCGGCGATGCGAATGATCCTGCGACGCATCGTGACCAAGTTCGGATTCGAGGTGAGCGAGGCGGTCGACGGCCGCGACGCCCTGGAGCGCCTCGCCGCGGCCGACCCCGTGCCCGACGTGGCCCTGGTGGACTGGAACATGCCCGAGATGAACGGCCTGGAGCTGATCCAGGCGTTGCGGGCGGACCCGCGCTACGCCGCGATGACCCTGCTCATGGTGACCACCGAGAGCGAGCAGAGCCAGGTGGTGCGGGCGCTGGCCGCCGGCGCCCACGAGTACCTGGTCAAGCCGTTCACCCCCGACGCCCTCGCCGAGAAGCTGCAGCTGCTCGGCCTGGTGCCGGCGCGGGCCTGAGGTGCACGCTCCCCTGGCGGTCCCCGCCACCCCCGCGCGGCTGCCCACCCCCGCGCGGCTGCCCACCCCCGTGCGGCTGCCCACCCCCGTGCGGCTGCCCACCCCCGTGCCGCTGCCCACGCCCGCGCAGCTGGGCGAGGTGCTGGCTCGGGTGTGGGCGGCCTACCTCGACGGCGAGCTCACCCTGCTCGACCCGCCGAGCGGTCCAGCCGCGAGGGCCCGGATGCTCGCTGCGGTGTCGATCAGCGGGGCCTGGGCGGGCCACGTGCAGGTCTCGATGAGCCCGGGTTGCGCCCACCGGCTGGCTGCCGGGCTGTGGGGCGGTGACCTCGTCGACCCGAGCACCACGGTGCTCGCCGACGCACTGGGCGAGGTCGCCAACATGGTGGGCGGTGCGGTGAAAAGCACGCTGGGCACGGACCTGGTGCTGTCGCTGCCCCAGGTGGTGCTCGACGCCGCCACGCTGATCAGCGTGGACGCCGAGCCCCGCGTGCAGGTGGCGGCCCGCTGGCGCCGCCAGGACCCCGGCCGACCCACCGACGAGGTCATCGAGGTGTCGCTGTGGCAGCGCCGCAGCACCCCCCGGGCGCGGGGAGGCCAGGCATGAGGGTGCTGGTGGCCGACGACTCCACCGTGATGCGGCGCATCGTGGTCCGCACCCTGCGCCAGGCGGGCATCGAGTGCACCGAGGTCCTGGAGGCCGCCAACGGGGCTGAGGCCTACGAGGTGGCCCTCGCCGAGGAGCCGGACCTGGTGCTGTCGGACTGGAACATGCCCGGGATGAGCGGGCTGGACGCGCTGCGGGCGCTGCGGGCGGCCGGCTCGCGGGTGCGCTTCGGGTTCGTCACCTCAGAGTCCTCCGACGAGATGCGTGCCGCCGCCACCGCCGCCGGCGCCGCCTTCCTCATCGTCAAGCCGTTCACCCCGGAGACCTTCCGCGACGCGTTGGAGCCCGCCTGATGACCACCCTGCCCCCGGTGAAGCGCGTCAAGGACATCCTCGACGGACTGCTCGGCCGCGACGTCACCACCCGGCCCGGCACCCCGCTGGACGGGGTCGGCGCCATCGGCGGCGTGCTGGCCACCTACGTCAACGACACCGACGAGGTGTGCGCGGTGGCCGGCTGGGACCTGCGCGCCGCCGCCGGCGTGGGAGCCGCGCTGGGGCTGTACCCGGCAGGCACCGTCCGCGAGGCGGTGCACCAGCAGCACCTGCCCCAGGACCTGTTCGACGCCCTCAGCGAGGTGAGCAACGTGCTCGCCTCGGCGTTCCAGCTGCCGGGCAACCCACACCTGCGGCTGGAGCGCACCTACCGGCCGGTGGCCGCGGCACCGCCCCTCGCGACGTCGCTGCTCTACTCCGGCCTGCAACGGCTCGACCTGGACCTCGACGTGCCCGGCTACGGCCCCGGCCGGCTGTCGGTGGCTGCCGCTGCGTAGCCACCGACCTGTTCCCCAGCTCCACCCGCTCTGGCTCACCCCGCGGCCCACACGGCCGGCACGACCGAATGGACACACCATGCACCTCACCCTCGCACCGTCGGGCCCGGGCGACGTCAAGCGCGACCTGGAGGTGCTCGTCACGGACCTGGCCGGCCAGCTGCTGGCGGTGACGTCGATGACCGCGCCCCAGGCCTGCACGGCGGTGCTGCGCGAGCTGGTGGAGCACTTCGACGTGGACGCCTGCTACCTGCGGCGCAACGACACGGTGCTGGACGCGTCGGTGCTGGTGGCCGAGTGGCCACCGCGCGCCGCCCGGGCGGGCCCGGACCCGATGCAGGTCGTGCCCTTCCGCGACGGCGCCACCGTGCTGGGGATCCGGGCGCACCCGCGGGAGGTGGTGTTCGCGCCGGTGCGGGCGGAGACCTACCGGGTGCTCGGGCAGGCGGTCTCGAGCAACGGCCACACCACGGTGGCGGTGCCGCTGCGCACCGGCAGCGCCACCGTGGGCGTGCTCGGCGTGGTGGTCCGCGGCGAGCGGAGCTGGAGCCCCCGGGAGATTCACGCGCTGCAGGCGGTGGCGGCGTTCCTCACCCACCTGCACGCCCGGGTGAGTGCCGAGGAGCGGCTGCGCTTCCTGGCCGACCACGACGAGCTCACCGGCTTGCCGGCCCAGCACGTCCTGCTGACCGAGCTGCGCCGCCGCCTCGCCGCGCCCGAGCAGCACCCCGTCGGGCTGGTGCACGTGGCGGTGGACCGGCTGAAGGTGGTCAACCACTCCCTCGGCCACGCCGCGGGGGACGAGTTTCTCCGGGTGGTGGCCCGGCGGCTGACCGAGGCCTTCGCCGGCGACCTGGTGGTGCGGCTGGGCGGCGACGAGTTCGTCCTGCTGCTGGGCGAGCCGGCCCGGCTCGGCGAGGCGGAGCAGGCCGCGGTGCGGGCCCAGCGGTCGATCGCGGCACCGGTGGCGCTGAAGATGGAGAACGTGGGCCGGACGGCGAGCATCGGGGTGGCCGTCGCGGTGCCCGGCCGCTGCGGCGCCACCGAGCTGCTGAACCGCGTCGCCCAGGCGTCCACGACGTCGAAGGAGCGGGGCGGCAACACCATCACCTGCTACACCGAGCAGATGCACACCGAGGACGCGGTGCGCACCGACATCGAGATGCGGCTGCGCACGGCCGTGCAGGGGCACGGCCTGCTGCTGCACTACCAGCCGGAGATCGACCTGCGCACCCGCGAGGTGGTGGGGGTGGAGGCGCTGGTGCGCTGGCAGCACCCGGTGCGCGGTCTGCTGCAGCCGGACTCGTTCATCGGCATCGCCGAGTCCACCAACCTCGCCGGCGAGCTGGGGCGCTGGGTGCTGCAGGAGGCCTGCCGCCAGCTGGCCGCCTGGCGCCGCGCACGGCCGGGACTGGCGCTGCAGCTGCGGGTGAACGTCTCCCCCGTCCAGCTGATCACCGCCGACTTCGTGGAGACCGTGGCCGCGGTGCTCGACGAGCACGACCTGGCCGGGCCGCTGCTGTGCCTGGAGATCACCGAGCACGCCGTGATCCACGACCTGGCGACCGTGCTGCAGACGCTGCGCGGGCTCAAGCGGCTGGGCGTGCAGGTGGCCATCGACGACTTCGGAACCGGGCGCAGCTCGCTGGACCAGCTCAAGCAGCTGCCGGTGGACACCCTCAAGATCGACCGCGGCTTCGTGCACAACGTGGACGCCGACCCCAACGACCTGGCCATCGTGAAGTCCATCATCGGGCTGGCCCAGGCGTTCGGGCTGGACGTCGTGGCGGAGGGGGTGGAGAACGAGCCGGCGGCGGAGGTGCTGCGAGCACTGGGGTGCCCCACCGCCCAGGGCTACCTGTTCAGCCGGCCGGTGCCACCGGAGGAGCTGGAGCGGCTGCTCGACACCACCTTCGCTGCCGGGCTGGGCGCTGCCGGGCGGGAAGCCTGCTGAGGCTGCGGGACCACCGGCTGCGGCGGCGTACGGGCGGGCAGCTGCACCAGCAGGTCTCCGGGCCGGGCCACCGTCGGTTGGTGGGTCACGCACACCACGGTCCGCCCGCGCAGGGCCAGGCGCAGGTCCTGCACCAGCGCCGCGGCGGTGGGTGGGTCCAGGTGCGCGGTGGGCTCGTCCAGCAGCACCACCTCCCGGTCGGCCAGCAGCGCCCGGGCCACCGCCAGCCGGCGCCGCTCCCCGCCGGAGAGCGCGGTGCCGCCCGAGCCCACCGGGGTGTCCAGGCCCGCGGGCAGGGAGTCGACCAGGCGGTCCAGCCCCACCTGGGTGAGCGCGGCGCGCATGGCCGGCTCGCGCAGCTGCCCGCGCGGGGCCGCCAACGCCAGGTTGGCCCGCACCGAGGCGGCGAAGACGTGCGCGTCCTGCGGGCACCAGGCGATGGCTGAGCGGACGTCGGCGCTGTGCACGGCGGCGGTGTCCACCTGCTCCAGCTGGTAGCTCCCGGCCCGCGGGCGCAGCGCCGCCATGAGCACGCTGAGCAGGGTGGACTTGCCTGAGCCCGACGGCCCGGCCACCACCACCCAGCCGTCGCCGGCCGACGCCGACAGGCTCAGCCCGCGCAGCACGTCCGGCCCACCCGGCCACGCCGCCCACAGGTCGGCGGTGCGCAGCGACTCCACCGGCCGCGGCAGCGCCACCGGCGCGGGGGGCTCGGCCGCCACCGGCTCGGCCAGCACTGCCGCCACCCGCGTGCGGGCGTCCTGCCACGCCCGCCGCTGGCGCAGCGCCGCACCGAGGTTCACCAGTGGATCGAGCAGCCCCAGCGGCGCCAGGGCCAGCACCGCCAGCGCGGGCACCGAGATCGCTCCCGTGGCCACCGCCGAGCGACCCACCCCCAGGGCGAGCACGGCGGCCCCGCCGCTGGCCAGCACCGCCACCGCGGTGCTCGCCGCCCGTGCCAGCGCCGCCCGCCGCGCGGCCACACCCTGGTGGCGACCACCGCGGTCGAGCTCGGCCACCGTCGCCGCCACCAACCCGTGCGCCCGCAGGTCGGCCGCGCCCTCCAGCGCGGTGGCCGTCTCCTGCAGGGTGACGGTGCGCAGCTCGTCGGCGCGGCGGGCCGGGCCCCGGTCGGCCACCCGGTGCACCGCCACCACCAGCGCCACCGCGGCGGCCACCACCACCGCCACCGCCAGGCCCGCCGCCGGGTCCAGCACCGCCAGCACCCCCGCGGTGCCGGTGAGCACCAGGCCGGCCACCCACGGTGGGGTCAGCACCCGCACCGACAGCTCCTGCAGCAGGTCGACGTCGCCCACGACGCGGGCCAGCGCGCGTCCCGGGGTGCGGTCGGCGGCCGGGCCCTGCGCCACCAGCGCCCGCCAGAGCTGCACCCTGGTGCGGGCGGCCAGGCGAAGCGCGGCGTCGTGGGCGGCCAGCCGCTCGGCCCAGCGCAGGACGGCCCGCACGAGGGCGAAGAAGCGCACCCCGACGATCGCCACCAGCAGCACGAACACCGGGGGCTGCTCGGCGGCGCGCACGATGAGCCAGCCCGACACCGCGGTGAGCGTGCTCGCGGCTGCCGCCGAGCCCACGCCCGCGGCCACCGCCCGCACCAGCGCCCGGCGCGGCCACCGGGTCTGCCCGGTGGAGGTGGCACTGGTCGCCGCCACCGCTGCCTGCGGCTCCTGGTGGGCGGGCGGGGCGGCGCTGGGCCGGGGGCCGGGACTGCCGGCCGGCGCGGCGGGGACCGGGACTGCGGCGGGGAGCCCGGGCAGGTCCACGACGTGGTCGGCGAGCGCGGCCAGCGTGGGCTCGTGGGTCACCAGCACCGTCCGCACCTGGTGCCGCACCCGGGCCAGCGCCTGCTGCACCACGGCGGTGGCGGCCGGGTCCAGCGACGCGGTGGGTTCGTCGAGCAGCAGCACCGACGCCCCGCGGTGCACCCGCACCAGGGCTCGGGCCAGCGCCACCCTGGCCAGCTCACCGGGCGAGAGGGTGCGGCAGCGCCGCTGCGCCAGCCCGGGGGCCCCGACCTCGGCCAGCAGCGCCGGCACGTCCTGCTCGTGGGCGCCGTGGCGGACCAGCTCGGCGGCCACGGTCGGTGCGGTGGTCCGCGGGAACTGCGGCACCACCGCCACCTCGCCGGGCACCGTCACCGATCCGGTCACCCGGGCACGGGGGCCGTCGCGGAGCGTGCCGGCCAGCACCGCGAGCACGGTGGACTTGCCCGCCCCGCTCGGTCCACGCAGCGCCAGCACCTCCCCGGGTGCCACCGTGAGGCTCAGCCCGTCCACCGCCGGTGCCGCGCGGCCGTGTCGCTGCACCCGTAGGTCGCGCACGGCCAGGTGGGGGCCGGGCTGCACCACCGGCCGCGCCCGCTCGCCGGTGAGCACCTCCTCGGCCGCGGCCACCGCTGCCGCGGCGTCCTCGCTGGCGTGGTGCGCAGACCCCAGTGCGCGCAGCGGCGCGAACGCCTCGGGGGCCAGCAGCAGGGCGAACAGCCCGGCCTGCAGCGGCATCTCCCCGTGCACCAGGCGCAGGCCGATGGACACCGCCACCAGCGCCATGGACAGCGTGGCGATCACCTCGAGCACCAGGGCGGACAGGAACGCCACCCGCAGCGTGGCCATCGTCCGGACGCGGTGCGCCTGCCCCAGCCGGCTCAGCGCGGCCAGCTGGTCGGCGGCGCGGCCCAGGCCCACCAGCACCGGCAGCCCCCGCACCAGCTCGGCCACGTGCTCGGCGATGCGGTCCAGCGCCAGCGCGGCCGCCGTGGTGCGCTCGCGGGTGTGCCACCCCACCAGCACCATGAACAGCGGCACCAGCGGCAGCGTGCACGCCACGATCACCCCGGACAGCCAGTCGGTGGCCAGCAGCGCCACCAGCACCACCGGGGGCACCACCACCGTCTGGGCCAGGGCGGGCAGCACCGTCACCAGGGCCGGTGCCAGCTCGTGCAGCCGGGTGCCCGCGAGCAGCGCCGCCGGCCCGGTGCCGCCGGCCGCCTGCACCGCCTCGCCCTCCCCGGCCAGCAGCCGGTCCAGCACCCGTCGGCGCAGGGTGTCCTCGCCCCGGCGGGCGTCGCGCTCCACCGCCACGTCGCCGAGGAACCCGCTGAGCGCGCGCACCCCCACACCGGCCGCGGCAACCGCGAGCATCGCCGCGGGACCGTCGCCGCCGGCCTGGCTGCCGCGGGCCACGTCGGCCAGCGCGGCCGCCAGGCCGGCGGCGAGCAGCACCATGCCCACCACCTGTCCCAGGGCGGCCAGGCCGGCCCGCAGCAGCGCCGCCCGCACACCGGGGACACCGGCCAGCGGTGCCAGCGGTCCCCTGGCGGGGACGCTCACGCGGGAACCGAGTGCGGGCCCTGGTCGTCCGCGGTCAGCCGACGGCGGAACACCCAGTAGCTCCACGCCTCGTACACCAGCACGAACGGCAGCACGAAGGCCGCGACCCAGGTGATGAACACCAGCGTGTAGTGGCTCACCGAGGTGTCGTAGATGGTGAGGTCAAACGCCTCGGTGAGGGTGGAGGGCACCACCACCGGGTACTGCGCGCCAAAGATCGTGCCCACGCACAGCAGCATGAACAGCGACCACACGGTGAAGGCCCAGCCCTCCCGGTCGGCCCGCACCAGCCACCAGGCGAGCACAGCGGCCAGCACCGCCACCACGGCGGCGGTGGCGGTGGCGGCGTTGCCGAACCGCGCCTGCGCCAGCCCCACCCACACCAGCAGCGGCAGCGCGCCCACCGGCAGCCACGTCTTGGTCAGCCGCCAGGCCCGCGCCCGCACCGGCCCATCGGTCTTCAGCGCCAGGAAGATGGCGCCGTGCACCACGGAGAAGGCGAGCACGGCCACTGCACCCAGCAGTGCCGTCCAGCCCAGCCCGGAGAACGCCCCGCCGGTGCGGGTGCCGTCCTCGGCGATGGGCAGGCCCAGCGTGGTCACCGCCAGCGCCGCGCCGATGCCCAGGCAGGCGACGGTGGAGGACACGGTGACGGTGCGCGTCCACCCCTGGTTCCAGGCCTCGGTGTCGTGGGAGTGACGCCACTCGAAGCCCACGGCGCGTGCGATCAGGGCCAGCAGCACCACCACGAACGGCAGGTACATCGCCGGCAGCCAGCTGGCGTACCAGCCGGGGAACGCGGCGAAGATCGCCCCGGCCGCCGTGATCAGCCACACCTCGTTGCCGTCCCACACCGGGCCGATGGTGCGCAGCATCAGCGTGCGCTCGGCGTCCCCGCGGGCGAGCACGGGCACCAGCATGGCCACCCCGAAGTCGAAGCCCTCCAGCAGCAGGAACCCCATCCACAGCACCACGATGGCGATGAACCACAACGTCTCCAGGTCCACGATGGCTCTCCTGCCGGGTCAGGGGTGCTGCTCAGCCGCACCAGGTCAGTAGGCGTCCGGGGTCAGTAGGCGTCCGGGGTCAGTAGGCGAACGACAGGACCCCGTCCTCCTCGCGGGCGTCGTCGCGGCGCCGCCCGTCGGGGCCCTGCGGGCGGTCCGGCCCCTGCGGCCCACCGCCGTCGCTGGACGGTGGCTCGCTGGAGGAGGTGCCGCCGGCATCGGTGGGCACCCCCTTGCGGACGAACTTCACGACGAGCCAGAGCTCGACCACCGCGAGCGCCCCGTAGAGCAGGGTGAGGGAGATCAGCGAGGTCAGCACCTCGGCGCCGCCGACCCCGGGCGAGACAGCCTGGGCGGTGAAGAACCACACCCGCTGGTCCAGCGGCACGTCTGGGTTGGGCGCCACCACGAACGGCTGGCGGCCCATCTCGGTGAAGACCCAGCCGGCGGAGTTGGCCACGAACGGCGCGAAGATCGTGGCCACCGCCAACCACGTTCCCCCGCTGCTCACCAACCGGTTGTCGGGCAGGCGACCCTTCCTGGTCACCCACAGCGCGAGCGCGGAGACGATCGCGGAGACGAAGCCGAGCCCGATCATCAGGCGGAAGCCCCAGTAGGTCACCGCCAGCAGCGGCTGGTAGTCGATCGGCTGACCCGCCCGCTCGCCCAGCACGGCCGGATCGTCGGGATAGCTGGTGCCGTAGGCAGCCTGGTACTCCTGCTTGAGCTGGTTCACCCCGGGCACCGGGTCGCTGAAGTTGCCGTGCGCCAGCAGGCTGAGCACTCCGGGAATGGTCACCGAGTGCACGTCGTCGCACTGGTTGCTGTTGGCCTTGCCCACCGCGAACACGGAGAACGCCGCCGGCTGCTCGGTGTTGCACAGCGCCTCCGCCGAGGACATCTTCATCGGCTGCTGCTGGTACATCAGCTTGCCCTGCCAGTCGCCGGTGAGCGTGACCAGCACGAACGCCACCACCGACACCCAGCCGCCCAGGCGCAGCGACTTCATCCACACGCCGTGCTCGACGTCGTTGGTGGGCAGCTTCTCCTTGCGCCGGCGGTTCAGGTGGTACCAGGCCACCCCGACGAGCAGCGCCCCGGCCACCGCGAGCGCGCCGGAGATGACGTGGCTGAAGGCGGCCAGCAGGGTGTTGTTGGTCAGCACCGCCCACACGTCGTTGAGCACCGGGGTGCCGTCGGCGTCACGGGTGACGCCCACCGGGTGCTGCATCCAGGAGTTGGCGCCCAGGATGAAGTACGCCGAGGCGATCGAGCCGCCCACCGCCAGCCAGATGGACGCCAGGTGCACCTTCTTGGGGATGCGCCCCCAGCCGAAGATCCACACGCCGAGGAACACCGACTCCAGGAAGAACGCCACCAGCGCCTCCAGCGCCAGCAGCGACCCGAACATGTCGCCCACGAACTTGCTGTACTCGCTCCACGCCAGGCCGAACTGGAACTCCTGCACCAGCCCGGTGGCCACGCCGAGGGCGAAGTTGATCAGGTAGATGCGGCCCCAGAACCGGGTCATCCGCAGCCAGGTCGCACTGCCGGTGCGCACCCAGAGGGTGTTCATGGCGACCACCAGGATGCCGAGACCGAGGGTCAGCGGAACCATGATGAAGTGGTAGACGGTGGTGATGCCGAACTGCCACCGGGCGATGTCGAGAACGTCCACAGCCGGACCTCCACCCGGTCGGTGATTGCGTCTCGTTCCAGTTCTACGCCCCGAACGGCGGGGTTACGACACTCCGAGCAGGCACACCAGCACGCGCGGTCAGGGCGGCTCCACCGTGGGCGCGTGGGGCAGCCGCCACCCCAGCACCACCACCGCGACCCCCACGATCCCGAAAACCACTTCCAGCGGCTGGAACCCGAGCCACGCGAGCACGAAGACCTCAAAGATCACCAGTGCGACGCCAGCAGCGATGGACAGCTCGCGAGCCCAGCGTCCCCCGATCCACTGCCAGGTCCCGATGGCGAGGAACCCGACTCCCACCAGCACCGCCAGCAGCATCCCCGGAAGGCGCCAGCTGGTGAAGGGGCTGCCGGCCAGGTCAGGCAGTCCGGCCCCGAGCATCGACCCGTCCGGCCGGGCGACCAGAGCCAGCCCACCGATCACCCCCAGCAGCCCGGTGAACCACTCCAGGCACACCAGCAACCGGCCCGCGAGGCTCGGGCGGCGTCCTGCCAGGTCCTGCTGCGATCCCTCCGCGACTGGTCCCACGAGGCGATCATGCCGCACCGAGCGGCGCGGGTCCTGTTGGCCGGACGCGGCCGGTGCAGCGCCGTTTCGACACCCCTTTCCGCAACCCGACTGACACGCCGAATACGCAGTGGGCCAAGCGATTCCCGTTTTCCTGGTGGTGTGCCATGATTTCGCCCTGAGCTCACTGCCTGCAGTGGACACAGCACGCACTGCATTGGTCATCGGCACCCGACCGTGCGCCGTCTCCCGGCGACCTTCCCCCCGCGACCTTTCCCCCGCGACCCTTGCCCCCGCGACCCTTGCCCCACAGAACGGTGACCGATGCCCCTTTCCCTCCGCCGGCTCTCCGCCGCCGCGAGTCTCACCTGCTGCCTGGTCCTGGCCCCGACCACGGTGGCGCTGCACCCGGCCCTGGCGGCCACCCCGGTGCCGGCGGCTGCTCCGGCCCCGCCGGACGGGCTGACCTGGCACACCGACGGGCCCGACGTCGCCGAGACCCCCGTCGCTGCCTCGCAGGGCTCCGGGCCGGAGCTGGCGGTCTCCGGCTCCACCGCCTACCGGCTCAACCTCAACCCGGACGGCACGGTGGTGCGCTGGGACGCCTGCCGCCCCATCCACTACCGGCTGAACCTGGCGGCCCAGCCGGACGCACTGGGCGACGTGCAGAGGGCACTCCAGGAGATCACCGCGGCCAGCGGCCTGACCTTCGTCCACGACGGCCCCAGCACCGAGATCCCGCAGGCGCACGGCGCGCAGGCCGAGTCGCCGCTGCTCATCGCGATGGCCACCGCGGAGGGCCCGTTCGCCTCCGAGCTGCTGGCCGAGGCCTCCCCGCACACCCTGGGCATCGCCGGGTGGGGTGCCGCTCGCACCGGCGCGGACGAGGACGCCCAGCACTGGCAGATCACCTCCGCGTACGTGGTGATCAACGCAGCCAGCGAGCTGCGCCCCGGCTCAGGGGCGGGCCTGTCCGCCTCCCGGGTGCGGGTGCTCATGCACGAGGTGGCTCACGCGGTGGGACTCAGCCACGTCAGCGACCGCCACCAGGTGATGTACCCGGTGACCGCCGGACAGGCCGCGGTGTGGGGGCCCGGCGACCTGGCTGGGCTGGCCCGGGTGGGCACGTCCGCCGGCTGCATCGGCCAGCAGCCTCCCGCCGCCACCGTCCCCGTCGATCCGTGGCAGCTGTTCTGGGACTGGCTGCTCAGCCTGCTGCGGACCTGGCTGGGAATCTAGCTCCGCTCCAGGCCGAAGGCGCGCAGCATCGCGGTGGCGAAGGCGGGGAGGTCGGCCGAGCCCCGGCTGGTGACCAGCACCCAGCCGTCGGCCGGGCACACCTGCACCTCGCCGTCCACCCACTGCGCGCCGGCGTTGACCAGGTCCGTGGCGATGCTGGGCGTGGAGGTCATGGTCTTGCCCCCCGCCACGTGCGCCTCCACCAGCAGCCACGGCGCGTGTCCGACCGCCGCGACGGGCCTGCCCTCGCCGACCCAGTCCCGGACCAGCTCCACGGCGGAGGACTGCAGCCGCAGAGCATCGGCGCCGACCAGCCCACCCGGCAGCACCAGCCCGTCGTAGTCCCCCAGCACGGCCTGCTCGACGCTGACGTCCACCTCCAGCTCCAGCCCGCGCTCGAGGTCGTCCAGGGCGCGCACGCCGGCTCCGGGCTCCAGCGTGGACAGCAGCCTCGGCACCCCGCCGGCGTCGAGCACCGCCTGGGTGCAGGCGAGCACGTCCTCCTGCTCCGCACCTTCCGGTGCCACCAGGAAAGCGATTGTTCGCGGCATGTTCGGTGCTCCCTTCCGCCGAGTCGCGGAACCGCACACAGCTGACTGTCTTGTCGTCGGAAGGGCCGATTTCCGCCATTCCCCGGCCGTGTCGATCGCGGTTTCCCCCGCAACTCTCCTAGGCTCGCGCTGTCCGCGCTTGGGGGAGCCATGACAGCAGAAAACAAGACTGACCAGCGGATTGACCGAATCGCTGGCCTTGACGGCATTCGCGCGCTCGCCATCATCGCCGTTCTGGTGTTTCACCTTCGACCCGACTCACTGCCCGGGGGGTACCTCGGAGTCGACGTGTTCTTCGTGGTGAGCGGATTCCTCATCACCACGCTGCTGCACCGAGAGTGGCTGGCCCGTGGCCACCTCGACCTGCGGCGCTTCTGGGTGCGTCGGGCGCGTCGGCTGCTGCCCGCCCTGGTGCTCGTGGTGGTGGTCAGCACCGGTCTGGGTTGGCTCGTCGGTGACGACCTGCTGGTGAACATCGATCGGCAGACGCTGGGCGTGCTCACGTTCAGCAACAACTGGGTGGAGATCTCCGCCGGCAGCAGCTACTTCGCCCACACCTCTCCCCTGCTGTTCATGAACTTCTGGTCGCTGGCCGTGGAGGAGCAGTTCTACCTGCTGTGGCCGCTGGCGTTCCTGGCCCTGGTGACGGCGGTGCGCAACCCGCGGTGGCGGGTGTGGCTGGTGCTGGGGGCGGCGGCCGCCTCAGCGCTGGCCATGGCCGCGCTCGTCGCCCGTGGCGCCGCCACCACCCGCGTCTACTACGGGACCGACACCCATCTCTTCGGGCTGATGATCGGCGCCGCCCTCGCGCTGGCCCACACCCAGCAGGGCAGCGTGCTGCACTCCCGGGCCTGGCGACGAGTGTGCGTGCCGGTCGGGGCGGCGGCCCTGCTGGGGCTGGTGGCGCTGGCTCTGGTGCTCGCCCAGGACAGCGCCGTCACCTTCCGTGGCGGCATCGTGGCCGCGTCGGTGCTGACCGCACTGGTGATCGCCGGGGTGCTCGGTGGTGAGGGCGTGCTCCGCCAAGGCCTGCGCCTGCCGGTGCTGGAGTGGGTGGGGCAGCGCTCCTACGGCATCTACCTGTGGCACTGGCCGATGATCCTGGTGGTCACCACCGCGCTGCCGCCGACGCTGGAGGACTCCCCGCTGAGCTGGCTCGGCCGGGTGGTGGCCCTGGTGCTCACCCTGGTGCTGGCGGCACTGTCCTACCGGTGGCTGGAGCTGCCGGTGCGCCAGCGTGGCTTCCGCGGCGCCGGCCGGAGCTTCGCCGCGGCGCTGCGCCGTCCCGCCGACCCCCTGCCCCGCACCAGCGCGGCGGTGGCCGTGGGGCTGGTCGCGGTGAGCGCCTTCGCGGTGGTCACCGCGCCGGACAAGTCGCAGGTGCAGCGCGACATCGAGGCCAACACCGCGCTCGTCGAGGGCTCGCTGGCCGAGCCTGGGCCACCCGCCGCCGCACCCGCCGCGCCCGGCCCGCCGGGGCTGGTCGCCGACGCGCACACCGCCGTCGGTCCCGCGTTCGCCATGCCCACCGGCCCTGAGATCACCGCCTTCGGCGACTCGCTGGTGGTCACCACCGCCCGCGGGCTCATCGACCGCTTCCCCGGCATCATGATCGACGCCAAGTCCAACCGGCAGTGGCCGGCGGGCGAGGAGGCGGTGCAGGCGCGGCTGGCGGAGGGCACGGTGCGCCGGGCGGTGCTGATCGACTTCGGCACCAACGCCGGCGTGCAGGACCCCGAGCTGGTGCGCCGGGTGCTGGCCTCGCTGGGACCGTCCCGGATGATCGTGCTGGTCAACCTCTTCGGCTCGTGGGAGGAGCACAACCCGATCCTCGCCGAGGTGGCCGCGGGCTTCCCCAACGTGGTGGTGGCTGACTGGCACGCGGCGATCTCAGCCCGGCCGGACCTGCTGCAGGCCGACGGGGTGCACCCGGGCATCGTCGGCAGCCGGCTCTACGCCGACGTGGTCAAGGACGCCTTTCACCGCCTGTCCACCCGGTGACGCCCGAGGACGCCCGAGCCACCGCCGCGCCGCACCCCGTCCAGGTCAGTGGTCGGCACAGCACGGCGTGGGGGTGGGCGACTCGAACGGCACCAGCACGCCCCCGGCGGCGTGCTCCACCACCAGCACCAGCTCCCCGCCGCGCCAGGTGGGACGCACGTGCTCCCGCGTGCGCAGCAGCACGTCGTCGGGGCAGGGCGCGCCCAGCACCTCCACCCGATCCACCGCTGTCTGCGCCACCACCCGGGCCAGCGGGACCGTCCCGGTCAGACCCAGCGAGCCGGGGAACTGCACCAGCCGGCCGCTGGTCCGCCCGACGTGCGCGGCCACCCCCTGCGCCGCCGCCAGGACCGACCCACCGCCGCTGGTGGAGCTGGGGCCGGTGGAGCGGGGGCCGCAGCACACCGCAGCCCGCGGCCAGCGCTGCCGCACCGCCGCCACGCCGCCGCGCCACACCGCCTCCGGGTCGGCCCCCGGCAGCGCCACCGACACGGTCAGGTGCGGCACCGGTCCGCACCGGCTGAGGTGGGTGGCCACCACCGCGGTCCCCGGGGCGTGCTCGAGCAGCCGCCGCACGTGGTCGGCGACCTCGTCGACCTCGCGCAGCGTCTCGCTGAGCACGTCCACGCCCACCACCAGGGCGGGCGCGCTCACGCCGGGATCGCCCACATCGGGTTGGTGTAGAACCACAGGTCCTGCCACGGGTCGGCGTCGCCCACCACGTCCTGGGCCGGGCCGGCGGGATCCACGGCCGCACCCAGGAGCCCGGGTGCGAGCCGGTTGCCGTCCGAGCCGCGCAGGCGGACGTAGAACGCCTCGTCCAGCCGGCCCAGCGGGTAGGAGATCCGGATCTCGCCGGTGCGGCCGCGCACGTCGAAGGTCTGGTCCACCCGGGTGCGCGGCGCGGTGAACACGTCCCGGTCGCCCACCGGGCCGGTGACCGCCCCGCGGATGACGTCGATCTTGGCCAGTCGCGGCAGCAGCTCCGACCAGTTCGGGGTGTCGGCGGGAACCACGGTGATGACCAGCTCGACCTGGCTGCCGCGGCGAGCGGTGAGCATCCCGCCCAGGGGTGCTTCCCGGTTGCCGGCCCGCAGCCGCACGTCCAGGGACTCCAGCAGCCGCCCGTGGTCCACCCACACCCGTCCGGCGCGCAGGCCGTCCATCACCGCTGCGTAGGAGAAGTCGGTGGCCCCCACGTGGGTGCGGCTGTAGTAGCCGGGCCAGAAGTCGCCGTTGCCCAGGTTGGGTCCCGCGGTGCGGTAGGTGGGCTCGCCGTAGCGGCCCGCCGTGGCGAAGGTGTTCTCCCCGCGCACCGAGGTGTCGGCGTAGACGCTGTGCGAGTCGGAGTTGGCGCTGATCCACCACGGCTTGCCCTCGGCGAGCAGGCTGTCCCACAGCCCGCCCACGGTGGAGGTCATCCAGTCGAACCCACCGAAGGTGCGGTAGCTCTCCAGCGGGTAGCCGGGGAAGCTGCCGGGGCCGGGGCTGCCGTCGTAGTAGCCGCGGCCGCCGCCGGGTCCGTAGGCCTTGGGCATGCCAGCAGCCTGGTGCCCGGGGGCGCCTTCCATGCCGATGGCGATCCTCGGCTCGGCGTCGCGCCACCCGCGGATCTCGTGCGGGGAGTCGATGCCCTTGCGGGCCGGGTGGTTGGCCAGCATCAGCGCGTCCTGCACCCGGCGCCGGCTCACCGAGCCGGCCAGGAAGTGCAGGCCCTGGAGGGCCCGCTGCTCGTTCAGCGCCGCGGTGGCCAGCGGGGAGCCGTCGTAGTCGACCTCGAACTGCTTGAGCACCGCCACCTCGTTGCGGCCGGGGTGCACGAAGACGGTGCCGTGCTCGGCGGCGGGGATGTTCCACTCCAGGCCCTGGAACACCAGGGTGTCCGGGGTGTCTCTGCGTGCGGCGACGATGTCGGGGTTGACCTTCTCCACGCCGATGCGGGCGTGCACCTCGCTGCCGTGATCGGTGATCACCACCCAGTCGAGGCCGTAGGCGTTGGCGTGGCGCACCTGGTCGATCACCCGGTACTGGCCGTCGGAGGAGAACTGGGTGTGGATGTGGTGGTCGCCGGCCAGCCAGGTGTAGCCACCGCGCGGGACGCGGCCGCTGCCACGCCCGCCCAGCGGGGATGCGGCAGCCGAGCCGATGCCCGTGGAGGCCGTCACCCCGAGCACTGCTGCGCCGGCGCCGAGCAGCCCGGCCGAGCGCAGGAAGCGTCGGCGGTCCACGGCGGCCGGCGGCAGCTCGCTGGTGGGGACGGCGGGGTCCAGCGCCGGCGGCAGCGGCTCGCTGTCGGGGTTGTCGTGGCTGTGGCCGTGCGGGTGGCCGTGCCCGTGAGTCTGGCTGTGCCCGTGAGTGTGGCTGTGGCCGTGTGCTGAGCCGTGCTCGTGTCCCATGCCGATCCTTCGCGCAGTGGTGGCTACCAGGCCCCGTCGGCCCCACAGGCAACATAGGAAACAGCTGCGACCAGCAGGCCTCCGTCCGGTGTCCGCAAGGCCAACGCCGAGTGACGATCACGCGCGTCGTGTCCCTGGTCGGGGTGGCTGCTACGGGGCGACGAGCAGACCGGCGAAGTCGGCGGCCGGCACCGGTGGTGCCCACAGGTAGCCCTGGCCGTGGGTGCAGCCGAGCTGCTGGGCCAGCTCGGCCTGCTCGGTGGTCTCCAGCCCGCTGATCACCACGTGCAGGTCCTGGCCGCGAGCGAGGTCGACGAGCCCGCGCACCACGGCGTCGCCCACCCGGGTGCCCAGCTGGGAGCACACCGCCCGGTCGATCTTGATGCCGTCCACGGGCAGTCGCAGCACGTCCTCGCTGCGCAGCTGCGACCTCTCGCCGACTCCGCCGCCGAAGGCGTCGAGCAGCACCCGGAACCCCTGCTCGTGCAGGGCGGCGAAGTAGCTGGTGCCGCCCACGTGCGCTGCCATCAGGGCCGGCTCGGTCATCTCCAGCGTGACGGCCGAGGGCGGTACCCCGACCGAGGCGACCGCGGCGGTGAGCCGGGAGACGCAGTCCGGGTGGTTGAAGTGCTTGGCGGAGATGTTCGCGCTCAGCCTCAGACCGGGGTAACCACCCCGCCACTGCGCCAGCTCCACCGCGGCACGCCCGAGGACGGCGAGGTCGAGGTCGATGACGAGCTCGGTGTCCTCGGCCAGCCCCAGGAAGTGGCCGGGCACGAGCACCCCGCGGGTGGGGTGCACCCACCGGGCCAGGGTCTCCACCGCCTGCGCCTCGCCCGTGCTCAGCTCCACCACCGGCTGGTAGTAGGGCACCACCTGACCCCGGACCACGGCGTTGGCGAGCTCGTGGGCGTCGGTGAGCACGCCGGACGGGCCCAGCCGGGTGCTGGTTCGCAGCCGCTCCAGCTGCCGCTGGACCACCGCCGCCATGCTCACCAGCTCGTCGAGCTGCTGGCCGGTGACAGTGCGCGGGCGGGTGTCCACAAGGCAGAGCGTGCCCACCACCGTGCCGGTGCTGTCCCACAGCGGAGCCGCGACGTAGGCCCGCATCCCGGGCACCCCGTTGCCGGTGTCCACCAGGTGCCCGGCGACCAGCGGGCGGGCCGTCCTGGCCACCTCGTCGGTGAGCGCCGTCCACCCCGGCGCGCTGCCCAGCTGTGCACCCACGGAGGCGATGGTGTGGCGGGTCTCGGAGTCGACGTGCACCACGTCCACCGAGGCCACGGCGATGGTGGGCCCGCGGCGGGCGTCCAGGACGGTCAGCAGCGCCACCGGGAAGGCGAACCGCGCCGCGACCAGGGTGACCAGCTGGTGCAGGTCGGGATCGTGTGGCGCCGTCTCCAGGTAGCGCAGCGACGCCCTGGTGCGGCTCCGGTCCGGGCCACCGCCCATCGCGCACCACCTGACCTCTCGGTCGAGCTGTGCCGGCCTCTCCTCGACGCTAGCAAAGCCGCGCGTGCAACCCGGAAAGCGTTGTGTGGCAGTGCACTTGCTGCGCTCAGCGGTGGACCGGGTGCTGCTGGAGGGCCGTCGCCAGCGCCACCGCGTCGGGCATCCCGGCGCGGGCGCCCACCGCCGTCACCGCGAGCGCGGCCGCGGTGACGGCGGTGTGCACCGCAGTGGCCAGCGGGTCGCCGGCGGCCAGGCGGGTGGCGAGCACGCCGTTGAAGGTGTCCCCCGCGCCGGTGGTGTCACGGACGTCGGCTGGCCGGGCCGGCAGGTGCGTGCCGGCCACACCGGGCTCGAGCACGAACACGCCCTCCCCACCCAGGGTGACCACGCAGGCAGCCCCCGAGCGGCCCACGATGGCCCCGGCCGCGAGCTCGGCGGCGTGCACGCGTGGTGGCGGCTCCGCCTCCGCGGCGGTGCGCGCCGGTGCCGGGCTGCCCAGCATCGCCGCCAGCTGCGCACCCTCGGTGGTGTTGGGCGTGAGCACCGGGCCCAGCGCGAGCAGCTCCACCACCTCCGCCGTCACCGGTGCGGGGTTGAGCACGCAGCGCACCCCCGCCGCGGCGGCCAGCTCGACAGCGTGGGTGAGCACGGCGGGGCTGATCTCGGTGGACACCAGCACGCAGTCGGCCCCGGTCAGCGCCCGGCGCAGCGCGCCGTCCACGTCTCGGGCGGTCATGAACACGTTGGCCCCGGCGCCCACCGCGATCTGGTTCTCCCCCGCCGCGTCCACCACGATCAGCGCGACCCCGGTGGACTGCTCCGGGATCACCACCACGCCGCTCACGTCGACGCCCTCGGCCGCCAGGTCGGCGGTGGCCGCGGTGCCACTGTCGTCGTCGCCCACCGCACCCACCAGCCGCACCACTGCACCCGCGCGGGCCGCCGCCACGGCCGCGTTGGCGCCCTTGCCGCCACCGTGGCGGTGCATGCGCGGACCCACCACGGTCTCCCCCGGCCCGGGCAGCCGATCAGCCCTCACCACCATGTCCACGTTGATGGCGCCGACCACCACCACCACAGGCCGAGCCTGCTCGTCGAGCCTCGTCATCGCTGTCCGTTCCTGTCGCCACGCCCGCCCGTCAGCGGGGCGCACCCGGTCATGCCCCACCGCGCCACCGCGTCCAGGGCCGCAGGGGTGGGGTTGTGCGCTGTGCCAGTCTCCGCCCGGTCAGCGGGGGGCGTCGACCAGTCCCCCGACACCCCAGGCGGGCACGGGGCCGCCAGTGAGAGCTGGCACCGCCAGCTCGGCCAGCTCGACGAGGGCTGCACGCACCGCGTCCGCCAGCGACCACACGTCCGGCACCGCCTGCGGGCAGGCGGTGAAGCCGAAGTCGACGTGGCCGTCGTAGGACATCACCGTGATGTTCAGTCCACCGCTGACGTCGCTGATCGGCGTGAGCGGGAAGGTGCCGGTCACCCTGGCGCCGCCGGCGTACAGCGCCAGCTGCGGGCCGGGCACGTTGGAGATGAGCAGGTTGAACGGCAGCGCCACCTCGGCGGCGGCCCGGAACAGCGCGCGCGAGGCCACTCCGTGCAGCACCTGCGGAAGCAGCGCGCTCGCGTCCTCCATCAGCGAGGTGGTGGAGCCGCTGAAGCGCTCCTTGGCCGCGGCCAGCGAGGTGTGCAGCAGGCGCACGCGCTCGGCCGGGTCGGGCTCGTGGGTGGGCAGCGCCGCCAGCATGAAGGAGATCCGGTTGCCCGCGGTGCCACGTTGCTCGGGCGTGCGCACCGACACCGGCATCCCCGCCACCAGCGGCGACTCCGGCAGCGCGTCGTGGTCCACCAACCAGCGGCGCAGGGCGGTGGTGCACATGGCCATCACCACGTCGTTGACGGTGAGACCGAGGGCGTTCTTGACCGCCTTCACCTCGTCCAGGGGCACGGAGAGGAACGCGAACGTGCGCTCAGCGGTGATGCGCCGGTTCAGCGGGGTGGACGGCGGGGCGGGGGCCCGCGGGGGCCGAGGCGGGGTGCTGCGCAGGCCGGTGGCCCGGGCCAACCGGGACACCGCTGACTCCAGCGCCCGCGCCCCGGGCACGCTGGCCGCCCCGGGCACGTCCAGCACGTGCGGTACTAGGTGTGGCGCGCTGCGCAGCAGCGACACGGGCAGGGTCGCGGCCCGCCAGGCGCCGCGCCCGGCCAGCTCGGCCGGTCCGGGAGCTGAGCCGCTGACGTGCGGTGCGGCCGGGCCAGGGGGTGCGGCCGGGCCAGGGGGTGCGACCGGGCCGGGGCACGGCGTGAGGTCCAGGATCGCGGCCATGATCTCGGCGCCGGAGACGCCGTCGATCACCGAGTGGTGGATCTTGGTGTAGATCGCCTGCAGGCCACCGGCCAGCCCGGACACCAGGTAGCTCTCCCAGAGCGGGCGGTCCCGGTCCAGCGGGGACTCGGCGAGCGAGGCCACCGCCTCTCCCAGCTGCGCGTCGCGGCCGGGGGCAGGCAGCGCCACCTCCCGGACGTGGTGGTCCAGGTCGAGCGTGCTCACCTCCTCCCAGTAGGGCAGGTCCAGGCCCAGCGGGACCTCCCGCAGCCGCCAGCGCAGCGGCGGGGCCAGGTGCAGCCGGGACCGGAACAGCTCGCGCAGCCCCGCCACGGTGAGCACCCCGCCGGAGACCTCGCTGGGGTCGACGATGAGGAGGTTGCCGATGTGGGTGGTGGTGGTGGCGTTCTCGGCGTTGAGGAACTGCACGTCCAGCGGGCTGAGCTGGCGGACCAGCCGGCCCCGGCTGGGCGTGCCCGGCGGTGCCGCGGTGGTCGCGGCGCCGGGGGCGCGCGCAGGCACCGGCCGGGTCGGGGCGGTCACCGCGGCCAGCAGCTCCAGCAGCGCGGGAATGCGGGCCAGCTCACCCTCGGTGAAGGGCGCCCAGCGCCTCCGGACCAGCAGGCGACGGCCATCCGCCAGCCGCACCACCACGGAGTGACCGCCGGCGGGGACGGCGGTGTCGGGGGTGGCGCCGGCGGGCAGGTAGGTGACCGTGTCGGCGGCCAGCACCCGGCGCATCGCCACCTGCTCGCTGCAGCGCCCGGCGAGGAGGTCGGTGGCGGCGCGCAGCACCGTGGTCTCGGTGTCCACCAGCTCCTCCACCGACGCCGGGCTCATCCCGATGAACCGCGCGCCCTGTGCCTGCACCAGCGCCACCAGCTCGGCCTGCTCGAGACCCTGGGGCGTGCGCAGCACCAGCTCGTCGACCACCCGCCCGGCCTGGTCGAGCTCGGTGGGCTCGCCGGCCACCGGCAGCACCGAGACCCCCAGCAGGTTGCACCCCCGCGCCGAGAGCGAGGTCACCAGCGCGGCCAGGGTGCCCGGCCGGTCCACCAGCTGGGCCCGCAGGCGCCACGTCTGACCGGCCGCGTGCAGCTCATCCCATTCCATGCGGCCAGTGTCGGCGGCAGAGGTTGCCCCTGCGTCACCCTGATATTTCGGGCAGGTTAGAGGGGCGCGCAGACAGCGACGAGACCAGTGGAGGGAGCCGGCATGGCCGCACCGGAGGAGCGCCCGCCCCGGTCGGGGGTGCAGACCGTGGAGCTGCTCCTCGACGCGGGCCTGGACGACGGGGTGCGCCAGCTCTGGGACCGGCTGATCGCCGCCGGGCAGCACAGCCAGGGGGTGCGCACGGACAGCTCCAACCGCCCGCACGTCACCCTGGCCGTCGCCCGCCACCTCGACTCCGGGCTGGAGCCGGCGATCACCGCGGCAGTGGCCGCCGCGCTGCCGCTGCCGCTGACGCTGGGCGGGCTGCTGGTGTTTCCGGCGGGGCGGGCGACGACCCTGGCGTGTGCGGTGGTGCCCTCGGCGGCGCTGCTGGCCCTGCACGCCGCGGTGAGCGCGGTGGTGGGGGTGCACCTGCCGCACACCGCTCCCGGCGCGTGGTCCCCGCACGTCACGCTGGCTCGGCGGGTGCGCCCCGAGCAGCTGGGGCCAGCGGTGGAGGTGCTCGGCCGGGCCGAGCTGGGGGGTACCGCCGCGGCGGCCCGCCGCTGGGACGGCACCGCGCGCCGCGAGTGGCTGCTGCAGGAGCCGTGCCGCCCGCCCGCCTGAGGCACGAGCGATCAAGGCGCACGCCAGGCACACTGGGGCCGCATGAGCTGTCGCGGGCGACGCCCCGGCGCGCCGGCGGGTCGGACCGCGAGGTCACGGACGTGCGGCGGGTCCTCCCAGTGCGGTGACCAGCTCGACCAGCAGTGCTCGCAGGGCCTCGTGGTCGGAGACCGCGCCGGCCAGCACGGCGTCGGCGTGCTGCGCGGCCACCACCTGCTCGTGCACGGCACGACCAGCGTCGGTGAGACGCACCAGCTGACGCCGCTCGTCGGCGGGATCGAGGGTGCGGGTGAGCAGCTGGGCGCGCTCGAGGCGCTCCACCGTGCGGCTGATGGTCTGGTCGGTCACCCGGCAGGCCCGCGCCAGCTCGCGCTGGGACAACGGGCCGGAGCGCAGGCTGTGCAGCGCGATCATGCCGGCGTGGGTGAGCCCGTGCCGGGCCAGCTGGGCCTCCCACGAGTGCTCCACCAGCCGGGCCGCGGTGGAGAGCAGCCGTCCGGTGGGCCAGCCCCGTACGTCCTCAGCCACCTCCGCAGGCACGTCGTCCGGCATCGCCGCTCCCCCTTCCGATTGCGATGTTCAGCAGGCTGAACAATAATCCCGAGCACGACGACACCCGCACGAGGCGCCGCCCGCGACCGACCCTGGGAGCACACATGCACAGCAAGCCGGCCCGCTCGAGGCGGACCCTACGATGGCTGATCCCCGCACTGCTCCTGCTGGTGTGGATCGTGATCGGCGGCATCGGCGGTCCCTTCGCCGGCAAGCTGGGCGAGGTGCAGCAGAACGACAACACGTCGTTCCTGCCCGCCGAGGCCGAGTCCACCCAGGTGGCGGAGGCCCAGCGGGCCTTCAGCGACAACCAGCTGATTCCCGCCGTGGTCATCGCGGAGAACAACGCGGGCATCACCCCCGAGGACACCGCATACCTCACCCGGGTCACCGCCTCCCTGAGTGGCACCGAGGGCATCGTGCAGCCGCCGTCCCCGCCGATCCTCTCCCCCGACGGCAAGGCCGTCGAGGTGATCGTCGGCGTCGACTCCACCAAGGACCCGGCCGAGACGGTCACCTCCATCCGGGACGCCCTGGCCGTGGACACCCCACCCGGGCTGTCGGTGTACGTCACCGGTCCCGCCGGCCAGGCCGCCGACCTCACCGAGGCCTTCAGCGGCATCGACGGCACCCTGCTGATGGTCGCCGGGGCGGTGGTCATCGTGATCCTGCTGGTGGTCTACCGCAGCCCGCTGCTGCCGCTGATCGTGGTGGTCTCCGCGGTGCTCGCCCTCGCCCTGGCCAGCGCGCTGGTGTACCTGCTCGCCAAGAACGACGTCATCACCCTCAACGGCCAGAGCCAGGGCATCTTGTTCATCCTGGTCTTCGGCGCCGCCACCGACTACGCCCTGCTCCTGGTCGCGCGCTACCGCGAGGAGCTGCAGGGCGAGGGCAACCGGTTCGAGGCGATGGGCCGCGCCATGCGCGGGGTGATCGAGCCGATCCTGGCCTCCGGCGGCACCGTGATCCTCGGTGTGCTGTGCCTGCTGTTCTCCGAGCTCAACTCCAACCGCGGGCTGGGCCCGGTGGCCGCCATCGGCATCGCCACCTCGCTGCTGGCCTCGCTGACCTTCCTGCCCGCCGCCCTGGTGCTCGTCGGGCGCAGCGTCTTCTGGCCGGCCCGACCCAAGCGGGGGCCGCGCCAGGAGTCCGGCGCCTGGTGGCGCCTGGCCGACTACGTCAGCGCCCACCGCGTCACCGTCTCGGTGGCCACCGGGCTGCTCCTGCTGGTCTTCGCCGCGTTCCTGCCCCAGCTGAAGTCCAGCGGGGTGGCGCAGTCCGACGTCTTCCTGAACCAGGCGGAGTCGGTGGAGGGCGAGGACGTGCTCAGCGCCCACTTCCCGGCCGGGTCGGGCTCACCCACCATCATCATCGCCAAGGCCGACCGGGCCGCCGCCGTGATCGACGCGGTGCGCACCGTGCCGGGGGTGAGCCAGCAGGTCGCCGAGGTCGGCGAGTCCGGCCAGCCCGGTGGTCCGGCCAAGGTGGTGGACGGCACCGTGCAGATCCAGGTGACCCTGGCCGACGCGCCCGACTCCGAGGCGGCCACCGCGACGGTGGAGCGCATCCGGGCGGCCGTGCACCCGATCCCGGGCGCCGACGCGCTGGTCGGGGGCACCACCGCCACCCAGCTGGACACCCAGACCACCTCCGAGCGCGACCGCACGGTGATCATCCCGATCGTGCTGCTGGTGGTGTTCCTGGTGCTGGCCGTGCTGCTTCGGGCCATCGTGGCGCCGCTGCTGCTCATCGGCACGGTGGTGCTGTCCTTCGCCGCCACCCTGGGTGTCTCCGCCCTGCTGTTCAACCACGTCTTCGACTTCCCCGGCTCCGACCCGGTGGTGCCGCTGTTCGGATTCGTCTTCCTGGTGGCGCTGGGGGTGGACTACAACATCTTCCTGATGACGCGGGTGCGGGAGGAGTCGCTGCGGGTGGGCACCCGGGACGGCATCCGCCGGGGGCTGGCGGTCACCGGCGGCGTGATCACCTCCGCCGGGATCGTGCTGGCGGCCACCTTCGGCTCGCTGGCGGTGCTGCCCATCCTGTTCCTGGCCCAGCTCGCCTTCATCGTGGCCTTCGGCGTGCTGCTGGACACCCTGATCGTCCGCTCGCTGCTGGTTCCCGCGCTGGCGGAGATCATCGGCCCCAAGGTGTGGTGGCCGTCCAAGCTGGCCAGCTCCCAGCCGCCGGCCGAGCCGGAGCCGGCGCTGGCCGAGCGGTCCCGCGGCTGAGCGAACCCGGGAGCGGCCCAGGTCGCCGAGGTGGCCGCAGGTACGGTCTGCGGCGTGCGCAGCAGCGGTTCCCCAGGTCCCGGCTCCCCCGCCGGGTGGTCCCGCGGCGCACTGCTGAGGCTCGCGCTGCTGGCGGTGCTGCTGCTGGTCGCGGTGGTGGTGGCGCTGACCATCTCCCTGCCCACCACCGACCAGGCCCGCCAGTGGGCGCACGACCTGGGCCCGTCGTTCCCGCTGCTGTTCGTGGTGGTCCACGCGCTCGTCACCGTCACCCCGGTTCCGCGCACGGTGTTCACCCTGGCCGCAGGTGTGCTGTTCGGGCCGTTCTCCGGGGTGGTGGTAGCCGT
Source organism: Rhodococcus sp. Z6_132 (assembly GCF_058133635.1). Taxonomy (NCBI): domain Bacteria; kingdom Bacillati; phylum Actinomycetota; class Actinomycetes; order Mycobacteriales; family Nocardiaceae; genus Rhodococcus; species Rhodococcus sp. Z6_132. The sequence goes on along the minus strand of NZ_JBYUNP010000002.1, from coordinate 816,630 downwards.
GCTGGCCACCACCGTCAGCGCGGCGCTGGCCCTGGTGCTGGTGCGCCACCTCGGCCGGGAAGCAGTGGCCGAGCGGCTGCGCCACGGCCGGCTGCACGCGGTGGACCAGCGGCTGGAGCAGCGGGGATGGCTGGCGGTGGCGTCGTTGCGGCTGATTCCGGTGGTGCCGTTCTCGGTGCTGAACTACTGCTGCGGGGTCTCCTCGGTGCGGATGCGCCCGTTCCTGCTGGCCACCTTGGTGGGCGTGGTGCCCGGGACCGTGGCGGCGGTGCTGCTCGGCGACGCCATGACCGGGCGCACCTCCCCGGCGCTGCTGGGGATCTCCGTGGCCTGCGGCGCGATCGGGGTGCTGGGGCTGCTGCTGGACCGGCGGACGCCCCTCGCGGCCGCCTCACCGGATTCGACAAGCCCGCATCGTTGATCTAGCTCGTTCCAGGTTGACGGCTTGACCCGCCGGCGTACTCGTCCTGGGCGACAAGCCTGGGGACTGGAACTCTCATAATCAAGGCTGTACGCTTGCCCCCTGCGAGAGGGGCATCCATGTTCGTGCTGACCGTCGACCAGCGGCGCAGCCGCCGCGACGTCGACCGTGTGCCGGAGCTGTTGCGCGATCTCTCCGCCGCGCGCGTGGTGCGCCCCTTCGACCGCACCGCCGGCGACGAGGTGCAGGCCGTGCTGGACGACCCGGAGCAGGTGGTGACCCTGGCGCTGGACCTGGTGCGCCGCGAGCACTGGAGCGTGGGCATCGGCACCGGACCTGTCGAGCTGCCCCTGCCGGCCGCCACCCGCGCTGGCCGTGGGTCCGCCTTCGAGCACGCGCGCACCGCGGTGGAGCGGGCGAAGTCCGCCGTCACCCACCTTGCCGTGGACGGACCGGACGCGTCCGCCGCGGAGGCCGCCGCCACCGTCCTCGACCTGGTGGCCCTGCTGGTGCAGCGCCGCTCCCCCGAGGGCTGGGCCGCCGTGGAGCTGATCAGCACCGGCCACACCCAGAGCAGCGCCGCGGCGGTGCTCGGCGTGAGCAAGCAGGCCGTGTCGCAGCGCCTGCGGGCCACTGCCTGGCAGCAGGAGGAGGCCGGTCGCACCCTGGCGGCGTCGCTGCTGGCCGAGGCCGACCGATGAGCGTGGCGGTGCTCGTCCTGCTCGGCGTGCTGGCGCTGCTGCCCACCGCCGTGACACGGATGTCCGACCAGAGCTGGCTCCCACCGGCGCTGCAGCTGGCCGCGCTGACCGCCGCGGGCGTGCTGGCCCCCCTGGGCAGCACCCTCACCGGTGCGCCCCGTGCCTGCGCGCTGGTGCTGGGAGTCGCTGCCGCCGCGGGCGGCGCGAGCCCGGTGGTGCGCGCCGCCTTCCGCGTCGCCGGTCGGACGAACGAGGTCCCCGCACCTGACCCCAACCCGGCACCCGATCCCAACCCGGCACCGGTGCCGCAGCCCGACCCGGAGCCGGCGCCCACCCACGTGCTCCGCGGTGGCGGCATGATCGGCGTCCTGGAGCGCACCAGCGTGGCCGCCGCGGTGCTCACCGGCTGGCCCGCAGGCATCCCCATCGTGCTGGCGGTCAAGGGACTGGCCCGCTACCCCGAGCTGCGCGACCCCCGCGCCTCCGAGCTGTTCATCATCGGGACGTTCACCAGCGTGCTGTGGGCACTGGCGTGCAGCGGCGTGACGCACCTCTTGGTCACCTGACCGCTACTCCGGCGAACGAGGTCCCGGGGCAACCGGTTCCCCCGCCCTCCGGACAACCTCTAGCATTTGAGCCATGGCTGAAGACACGAAGCACGATGTAGTGATTGTCGGAGCGGGCTTCGCTGGGATCGCGGCCGCCGAGCGCCTCTCCCGCGCCGGGGTGCGGGTGCTGCTGCTCGACAAGAACAACTACCACCAGTTCCAGCCGCTGCTGTACCAGGTGGCGACGGCCCAGATCTCCGTCGCCGACGTGGCCCGACCGCTGCGCGGGATCTTCCGGGGCAACAAGCTGGTCGACGTCAAGACCGCCGAGGTCGCCAGCGTCAACCCCACCGACCGCAGCGTCACCACCGTCGACGGGATGACCTACCGCGGCACCATCCTCGTGCTCGCCGCCGGTGCGGAGGCCAACTTCTTCAACACTCCTGGCGCCAAGGAGCACACCTTCCCGCTGTACTCCGTGGACGACGCCGCTCGGCTGGCGTCCCGGATGCTCGGTGCCCTCGACAGCGCCGACAGCCTGCCCCACATGGTCGACGAGGGCGGCCTCAACGTGGTGGTCGTCGGCGGCGGACCCACCGGGGTGGAGACCGCCGGAGCCATCGCCGAGAGCATCAAGTACGTGGTGTCGGAGTACTTCACCCCGGAGTTCGCCGACATCTGCTCCGTCTACCTGGTGGACATGATCCCCACGGTGCTCGCCCCGTTCACCGACAAGTCGCAGAAGTACACCAAGAAGAAGCTGGCCGAGATCGGCGTGAAGCTCCGGCTGGGCGTGGGGGTGGCCGAGGTGGCCCCCGACCGCGTCACCCTCGCCGACGGCACCGTCATCCCCTGCCGAGTGGTGGTGTGGGCCGGCGGGCTCAAGGCCGGCGAGCTGCTGACCAGCTCCGGGCTGCCGCAGGGCAAGGGCGGACGCATCGACGTCAACCCCGACCTCACCGCGCCTGGGTTCGACGGTGTCTACGTGCTCGGCGACGCCGCGAACATCACCGACGCCAAGGGCAACCACCTCCCCCAGCTCGGGTCGGTGGCACAGCAGGCCGGCAAGTGGGCCGCCAAGAACATCCTCGCCGACCTCGCCGGCCGTCCGCGCGAGCCGTTCCACTACCTGGACAAGGGCATCATGGCGATGGTCGGCCGGGGCGCGGCCGTGGCCGAGGTCGGGGTCAAGCGGCGCCAGCTGCAGGGCCCCATCGCCTTCGCCGCCTGGCTCGGGGTGCACGCGGTGCTGCTCTCCGGCGCCCGCGAGCGGCTCGGCGCCTTCCTCTCCTGGGGCTGGGACTACTTCACCCACAGCCGCCCGCAGATCGTCGTCTACCGCCCGGACGCTTACGCCAGTGGCTGGAACGAGACCGTGCAGCGCCCTGCGCCGCGCGGTCCCGGCGGCGGCGACGCCGCCACCAGCGACGCCCCGTCCGGGGACACCCCCAGCAAGGCCGCGGCCAGCGGCGGGGACAGCCGCAGCGCCCAGGCCTAGCGGCCGCGGCCTGGTGCGCTACTGCACCGGGCCGCCAGGCAGCGGGCGTGGCTCGTCAGGGTCGTCCTCGCCGACAGCGCCCAGCGAGGCCTGCTCCTGCCGGGTGGCGCGGTGCAGCCCCTCGGCGGCCTTCTCCGCCGCTGCGGCGCCGGTGCGTCGGGCCACCTCGTGCGGCGGCTCCACGTCGGTGCGCGCCACTGCCTCGGCCGCAGCCACGGCAGCCGCGATCTTGGGGTCGGTGGAGGTGTCGAACCAGTCCTTGACCTCCTCGGAGTCATCCTCCGGGCGGGTGCTCACCTCGTCGGCTGGGGCGGGCTCGTAGCGCAGCACCCCCTCGGCGTCGGGAGCACCCAGCATCTTGGCGAAGCCCTGCAGGGAGGAACCGAACTCGCTGGGCACCAACCACACCTTGTTGGCGTCGCCCTGGGCCATCTCCGGCAGCGTCTGCAGGTACTGGTAGGCCAACAGCTCGGGGGTGGGACGCCCGGCCTTGATGGCGGCGAACTCCTTCTCGATGGCCTTCGCCTTGCCCTGGGCGCGCAGGTACTGCGCCGCCCGCTCACCCTGGGCGCGCAGGATGCTGGACTGTCGCTCCGCCTCGGCGGAGAGGATGGCGGACTGCTTGGCACCCTCGGCCATGAGGATCTGGCTCTGCTTCTGGCCCTCGGCAGTCTTGATGGCCGACTCCCGCTGGCCCTCCGCGGTGAGGATGGTCGCCCGCTTCTCCCGGTCGGCCTTCATCTGCTTCTCCATCGACTCCTGGATGGACGGCGGCGGGTCGATGCTCTTGAGCTCGACCCGGGCCACCCGCAGGCCCCAGCGGCCGGTGGCGTCGTCCAGCACGCCCCGCAGCTGACCGTTGATGGAGTCCCGGGAGGTCAGCGTCTCCTCCAGCGTCATGCCGCCGACCACGTTGCGCAGGGTGGTGGTGGTCAGCTGCTCCACGCCGACGATGTAGTTGTTGATCTCGTACACCGCGGCCTGCGGGTTGGTGACCTGGAAGTACACGACCGTGTCGATGGAGACCGTGAGGTTGTCCTGGGTGATCACCGGCTGCGGCGGGAAGCTGACCACCCGCTCGCGCAGGTCGACCTTGGCGCGCACCCGGTCGACGAAGGGCACCAGGAAGGCCAGCTCCCCGCTGATGGTCTTGTGGTAGCGGCCCAGCCGTTCGACCACCGCCGCCTCGGCCTGCGGAATCAGCGCGATCGCCTTGGCGACCACGACCACCACCAGCACCACGATCACGGCGAGGACGATCAGTACTGCGTTCATCCTGTGCTCCTCCTGTGCGACCGAGGGCCGGCCACTCCTAGCTGCTTGCGAGACGGCTCTGGCAGTGCTGCGCCGGGACGACGCCGCGCGCGTCCGCGGAGCCGACGGGCTCGACGCTGGTCGCCTCCGCCTGGTTGACGTGCAGGCCCCACCGGCAGGCGGTCTGGCCGAGCACCACGCGCAGCTGCCCGTTGATGGAGTCGCGGGACGTCAGCGCCTCCTCCAGGGTGAGCCGACCAATCACGCTGCGCAGGGCGGTGATGAGGACGTGCTGCACGGAGGCCCGGTAGTCCGGGGTCTCGTAGACGGCGGCCTGGGGGTTGGCGACCTGCAGGTGCACCACCACGACCACCTCGACCACCGCGTGGTCCCGGGTGGTCACCGGCTGGGGTGCGGTGGTGACCACCTCCTCGTCCAGCCCCACCACCCCGCGCAGGCGGTCCACGCCCGGCACCAGCAGCGTCCACCGGTCGCGCACCGTGCGGTGGTGCTGACCGAGCCGCTGCACCACCGCGGCCTGGCGGGGCCCCACGTGCACCAGCGACCGGACCGCCAGCACCGCCACGAGTGCCACCAGCACCGACACCACCACAACCATGCTCATCAGGGTTCCTCCGCCACCACAGCCGTCGCTCCGTCAATCTCCAGCACCAGCACCGTCTGGCCAGGCTCCAGCACCTGGGAGCCGTCGGAGGTGCGCGCCGTCCAGGTGTCACCCGCCAGCTTGACCAACCCGCCGTGGGGGTCCACGCGCTCGAGCACCGTAGCGCGACTGCCCACCAGCGCATCCACGTTGGTGGTCAGCGCGGGCCCGCGGCGCACCCGGCGCAGCAGGGAGGGTCGCACCCCGGCCACCAGGCCGACCGACACCACGGCGAAGACGATGCCGTCCACCCACAGCGGGGCGTCGGTGACGGCCGTGACACCCGCCGCGGCCAAGGCGCCGCCGGCGAGCATGAGCAGGAAGAAGTCGCCCGTCGCCACCTCCGCGGCGGCGAGCGCGATCCCGGCGATCAACCAGATCACTGCTGCCACAGAACCATCGTCTCAGACATCGGTTTCGCTCGGTGTGAGGCGGGCCGCGCTCGCGGTCGGGCCGCTCAGCCCTGGGGGGCCTCGGTGACGAAGTCGACCAGGCGCTCCACCGCGCCGATCATCGGGGCCTCCAGGTCCCGGAAGGTGGAGACGGCGGCGTACACCCGCTGCCACCCCTCCCGTGGCGTCCCCCACCCCAGCCGCTCGCAGATGCCCGTCTTCCAGTCCTCGCCGCGCGGGACGGTGGGCCAGGCGGCGATCCCCACCGATGCGGGCTTCACCGCCTCCCACACGTCGATGTAGGGGTGACCGGTGACCAGCACGTGCGGGCCCAGCGAGCTGGTCAGCCGCGACTCCTTGGACCCGGTGACGAGGTGGTCCACCAGCACGCCGACTCGGCGGCCAGGCCCGGGCTGGAACTCCTGCAGCCGGTCGGCCAGGTTGTCGAGCCCCTCGAGGTGCTCCACGACCACCCCTTCCACCCGCAGGTCGTGGCCCCACACCCGCTCCACCAGGGCTGCGTCGTGCACACCCTCCACCCAGATGCGGCTGGGCAGCGCCGTCCTGGCGCGCAGGCCGGTCACCTCGGTGGAGCCGGACGCGCTGCGCCGGGGCTTGGCAGCGGCGGCCACCGGGCGCACCAGCGTGACCGGGCTGCCGTCGACGAGGAAGGCCGCCGGCCGCAGGCCGAACAGCCGGGTACGGCCCTTGGCGTCCTCCAGCCGGACGAAGTCGCCGTCGTAGGTCTTCTCGATGCCCACCACGGCGCCACAGAAGCCGGTGCCGGCGTCCTCCACCACCAGTCCCCGGTCGGCGGCGAGCTGGGGCACGGCGGGCTTGTGGCGGCGCTGGTGGCCGGCGTAGATGTCCCCGGCGTAGGGGTCGCGAGCGTGGGGTTCGCGCGGGCCGGCGGCACGAGAGGATCGGGTCACGGGCCATCAGGCTAGGTGGTCGTGGGCCGGCGGCGCCCGGCGCCACGCCGACCTATGCTGGGCGACTGTGTCGAACGCAAGTGCCACCCTCACCGTCTGGGCCTCTGCCTGGCTGGCGGGCGCTGCCGCCCCGGACGACGCCCTCGACGCGCTGACCGCGTGGGCCCCCGTGCAGCGCGTGCACGCCGCCGATCCGGAGACCGCCGCGCAGACCGGGCTGCCCGGGCCGGGCGCCGGAACCGTGGGCGCTGCAGCGCTGTTCACCACCCTGCGGCGCAGCACCGCAGGCGACCGGGCGGGGTCCGGCGCCGAGGTGCGGCTGGTGCTGCCGGTGGCCGGGGACGTGCGCGGCCTGCCTGCCGGGACCAGCTTTGCCCGCGCTGCGCTGGCCGCTGGGGAGGGGGTGCTGGTGCCCGACGCCGGGCTCGGCCTGGTGCCGGCCGCGGAGGGCGAGGAGGCGCTGCGCTGGGTGGTGCACTCCCTGCCCGTGGACGTCCCCCCGGCCGAGCACGTCGGGCTGGCCGAGGCCGAGCACGCGCTGCGCAGCGCGGTCCGCGACAGCGCGCGGGCCCTGGACGAGCTGCAGGTCGCCCGGGAGGACGCCACCGTGCGCCAGCGCATCGCCGCAGCGCTGCGCGCGACCCCCCAGCCGGAGTGGCCCCGTGGCGTCCCGCCCCGAGCGCTGCGGGTGCTCGACCAGGCTCAGCACGTGGCCGCGATCCTCGAGGCGGCTGCGCAGGACACGCCCGGCGGCGCGTGGTCGGCCTCGGCCGCCGACGCCCGCGAGCAGCTGTTGCGTCCACTGTTGACCGACGTGCGCACCGCCCAGCTGGCTGCCGTGGCCGAGTCGGTGCGGGTGCTGGCCGCCCACCCCTCCCAGCGCTAGCCGTCCTGGGGGCGCTGGCTCTCCTGGCGCGCTAGCTGGCCACCCGCTTGGCCGGTTCACAGCACCGCACCGCGCACGGTGCGCCGTTGCGGGTGCAGCCGGCCGCACCCACGTCGCTGAGCCGCTGCGGGGACACCCCGTCGGTGTGCTCGCGCACCAGCTCCACCACCATCCGCGCGAAGCGGGGGTCCTCGCCCACGGTGGCCGCCCGCTCCAGCACCATGCCCAGCTCGGCAGCCAGGTCCACCGCCTCGGTGTCCAGGTCCCAGACCACCTCCAGGTGGTCGGCGACGAAGCCGATGGGGCTGACCACCACCGCGGGCACCCCACGGGCGTGCAGGTCACGCAGGTGGTCGAGGATGTCGGGCTCCAGCCACGGCACCTGGGGCGGGCCGGACCGGGACTGCCACACCACGTCGTGCTCGGCCACCCCGGCCTCGGCGGCAGCCAGCCGAGCCGCCTCGACCACCTGGCGGGAGTAGCGGCGGCCACCCTCCTCGGGCGGGCCCGAGGCCAGGTCGGCCGAGTCGGGCACCGAGTGTGCGGTGAACACCACGCGAGCCTGCGCGCGGTGCTCGGCGGGCAGTCGCTGCACGGCCGCGCGCACCGCGTCAGCCTCGGCGGCGACGAACAGCGGGTGGTCGAAGAACTGCCGGAGCCGGGTGAGCTGGGGGGCGCCGGCGCCCACCGCGTCGCGGGCGCGGGCGATGTCCTCCTGGTACTGGCGGCACCCGGAGTACCCGCCCCAGGCCGAGGTGGCGAGCACCAGCGCGTTGCGCACCCCGGCGGCTGCCATCTCCGCGACGGTGTCCTCGGCCATGGGGTGCCAGTTGCGGTTGCCGAAGTACACCGGCAGGTTCAGGCCCTGCTCGGCCAGCTCGGCCTCCACCTCACCGATCAGCTTGCGGTTGAGCGCGTTGATGGGCGAGACCCCGCCGAAGTGCCGGTAGTGCTCGGCCACCTCCGCCAGCCGCTCCGGCGGGATCCCCCTGCCTCGAGTGACGTTCTCCAGGAACGGGATGACGTCCTCGGGGCCCTCCGGACCGCCGAAGGACAGCACCAACAGCGCGTCGTAGCTCTGGGATTCGCTCACGCTGCCATTGTGGCTGCCCGGTGCGGAGCGCGCTCAGACACCCATCGCGTGGAAGCCGCCGTCGGCCATGATCATCGAGCCGGTGGTGGTGGGGAACCAGTCCGAGAGCACGCCGCACACGGTCTTGGCCACCGGGAGCACGTCGTTCTTGTCCCATCCCAGCGGGGCGCGCTCCTCCCACGGCTGCTGGAACTGCTCGAAACCGGGGATGGAGCGAGCCGCCATCGTGGCCAGCGGACCGGCCGCCACCAGGTTCACCCGGATGCCCTTGGGGCCGAGCTCGCGGGCCAGGTAGCGGCTGGTGGACTCCAGCGCGGCCTTGGCCACACCCATCCAGTCGTAGCCGGGCCAGGCCTGCCGGGCGTCGAAGTCCATGCCCACCACGGAGCCACCCGGGCCCATCAGCGGCAGGCAGGCCACCGCCAGGGACTTCAGCGAGTAGGCGGAGATCTGCACGGCGGTGGCCACGTCCTCCCACGGCGCGTCCAGGAACCCCCCGCCCAGGCAGGACGGCGGTGCGAAGCCCACCGAGTGCACCACGCCGTCCAGGCCGTCCACGTGCTCCCCGACGCGGGCAGCCAGGGAGCCCAGCTGCTCGGTGTTGGCCACGTCCAGCTCCACCACCGGCGCCGGCTCGGGCAGGCGCTTGGCGATGCGCTCCACCAGGCTCATCCGGCCGAACCCGGTGAGCACCACGGTCGCGCCCTGCTCCTGCGCCACCCGGGCGGTGTGGAACGCGATGGAGGCATCGGTGATCACTCCGGTGATCAGCAGCCGCTTGCCCTCGAGCAGTCCGCTCACGTCGGTTTCCTCCTGTGCTTGGTGAACTTGGGGTGTCTGGGGAAGTGCTCTAGTGGCCCATGCCGATGCCGCCGTCAACCGGGATGACCGCGCCGGTGACGTAGCCGGCCTCGTCGGAGGCGAGCCACCGCACGGCGCTGGCCACCTCCTCGGGGCGGGCCTGCCGGCCCAGCGGGATGGCGTCGGTGATGGCCTTGCGGCGTGCCTCGGTGAGGTCAGCGGTCATGTCGGTGTCCACGTAGCCCGGTGCCACCACGTTGGCGGTGATCGACCGGGAGCCCAGCTCGCGGGCGATGGACCGGGACAGGCCCACCAGGCCGGACTTGGAGGCGGCGTAGTTCACCTGGCCGGGGGCACCAGACAGCCCCACCACCGAGGAGATGAAGATCATCCGGCCCCAGCGCGCCTTGAGCATGCCCCGCGCGGCCCGCTTGGCCACCCGGTAGGCAGCGGTGAGGTTGGCGTCCACCACGGAGGTGAACTGGTCCTCGGTCATCCGCAACAGCAGCGTGTCCTCGGTGATGCCGGCGTTGGAGACCAGCACCTCGACCGGACCCTGGGCGGCCTCCACCTCGGCGAAGGCTGCGTCCACCGCCTCGGCGTCGGTGACGTCGCAGCGCACGCCCAGCAGCCCCTCGGGAGCGCCGGAGCCGCGGTGGGTGACGGCCACGCGGTGGCCCTCGGCGGCCAGGGTGCGGGCGATGGCGAGGCCGATGCCCCGGTTGCCGCCGGTGACGAGCACGGAGCGGGACGGGATCGGGGAGTCCGGTGCGGGCATGCCGGGAATCTATCGGCTACTCACGGGTAGACCGGCATTCCGCAGGGTGTGGCGGCTCCCGACCGGTCAGGCCAGCGCGAGCAGGCCCACCGCGAACGCCCCGTAGAAGGCCGCGGCACCGGCCAGCCGCCCGGCGGTGAGCCGACCGGTGCGGGTGAGCACCAGCAGGTAGCCCACCGACGCCATGGTGCACACCCCGGCCAGGACGAGTGGGGCGTCGAGCTGCCAGGAGGTGAACAACAGACCCAGCCCGGACGGGACGGTCACCTGGATCATCATCGAGCCGGACAGGTTGGCCAGCGCCAGCTGGGGCTTGCCCTGGCGGCACCAGACGACCGCGTTCATGATCTCGGGCAGCTCGGTGGCCAGGGGCGCCAGGAGCAGGGCGCTGACGGTGGCCGGCACACCCAGGGCGGGCCCGGCCCACTCCAGCTCGTGCACGAAGAGCTGGGAGGCGCCGAAGACCAGGGCCAGCGTCACCACCGTCTGGGTGAGCACGGCGGCCGTGCTCGGGCTGGCCCGGCGCGGCTGCAGCTTGAGCGGGGCGAGGTCGGCGGTGCTGGCCGCGGCGCCCCGGCTGCTGCGCACCTCGCGGGAGACGTACAGCGCGTAGGCGGCGAAGAACAGCAGGCCCAGCCAGGGCTTGTAGGCGAAGACCACCAGCCCCAGCCCCAGCTTGACCGCGTAGATGGCCAGGAACCAGCCCTGGTCGCGGGCCAGGCGCGGAGTGGTGGCGGCCAGGTCGGTAGCGGGAGCCCGGTTGTCACGCGCCGCCAGCCGGGCCGGCCCGGGTCCGGCGCCCACCAGCACCGGCAGCTGGGCACCGCGGGCCCGGGCCAGCAGCACCACCCCGGCGACTGCGTAGGCCACGGTGCCCACCACCAGGGGCCCGCCGATGGCCGCCCCCATCCCGATGTCGGCGCCGTGCTCGTCGCTGCCCAGCAGCACCGCCACCAGCGTGACCACGCTCTCCGGAAGGGCGGTGCCCACGGCCGCCAGCACGGTGCCGACGGCGAGCCCACCCATCCGCAGGCGCGCGCCGAGCCACTCCACTGCGTTCACGAACCACTCGGAGGCGAGGTAGATCACCAGGATGCAGCCCACCAGCGACAGCACGTGCGTCATCGCTGTCCCTTCGCCGCCGGTGGGAGCGCGGCCGTCAGCGGCCGTCGTCCCGGTTACCGCAGCGAAGTTAGCCGTGTTCGGGCCCAGGAAAAACGCGACCACGAGAACAACCGAGTGGGGCGCGGCCAAGTCCGGAGTAAGGCGCGCCTAACTCTGCTGGCCGGAGCCGGAGACGGAGTGCTCGGCACGAATGGTGTCCAGGTGCTGGCAGCCGACGTAGGGGCACCCGGCGCCGGGCTCCTCCGCACCGGTGGGGTGCGGCCGGTGCTGGGCCACGCACAGCGCCAGCACCGCCTGGATCCCCAGCTCCACCCGCCGCGGCTCACCGCCGGTGTGCACCGCCACCACCAGCGGTCCGCCGAAGGGCTTCTGCTCGACCACCTCGACCTCGGTGTCCAGGCCGACGCCCAGCCCGGCGAACCACCGCAGCAGCTCCGGGTCGTGGTCGATGAACCGCGCCACGAAGCCGCGGGAGCCCGGGGACAGCGTCGCCACCGGGCTGGTGGGCGGCTGGTGCAGCACGCCGTCGGGGGTGGGGATGGGATCGCCGTGCGGGTCCCGCCACGGTCGGCCCAGCGCGTGGTCCATCCGCTCCACCATCCGGGGCGACACCGCGTGCTCGAGCACCTCGGCCTCGTCGTGCACCTCGTCCCAGGAGTAGCCCAGTCGCTCCACCAGGTAGGTCTCCACCAGCCGGTGCCTGCGCACCATCTCCACCGCACGGGTGCGTCCGGCCGCGGTGAGCTCGATGCCGCCGTAGGGCTCGTGGCTGACCAGGCCCTGCGCGGTGAGCTTGCGGATCATCTCCGACACCGACGACGTGGAGACGCCCAGCCGGGCCGCAAGGTTGGCGTTGGAGCGCTCGTCGGGGTCCCACTCCCCCAGGTTGAACAGAACCTTGAGGTAGTCCTCGATCACCGTTCGGCTCCGGGAGTCCACCACGCGTCCGAGGATACCGGGCCGCGGCTAGGGCAGCCGCTGGGTGAGCACCAGGCCCGTGCCCGCCGAGAGCAGCGCCAGCACCGTGCCCAGGATCAGCCACGGCCGGCTGGCGTCACCCAGCAGCGTCTCGTAGCCGATCTGCTTCTCCAGGGTGTCGTAGACGGCGTTGAGGTCGGCCAGGCTGGAGGCGGTGTAGAAGTCCCCGCCAGCCAGCCGGGCGATCTGGCGCATCGAGGCGTCGTCCACCGGCACCGGCTGGCGGCGACCCTCGATGTCCACGGTGCCGTAGCGGGTGCCGAAGGAGATGGTGGACACCGGGATCTTCTTCTTCGCCGCCTCCCCCGCCGCGGTGAACGAGCCACGGGGATCGTCGGTGAACTCCGGGACGGTCTGCGCGCCGTCGGAGAGCAGCACGATGCGGGCCGGGGGCGGCTCGGCACCCGGAACCACCGCAGCCATGGTGTCGATTGCCTGCAGCGAGGTGAAGATCGCCTCGCCGGTGGCGGTCCGCTCGGCCAGCTTCAGGTTGTCGATGGCCGCCTTGGGCGCCGACCGGTCGACGGTGGGCGAGACCAGCACGGTGGCGGTGCCGGCGAACGCGACCACACCCAGGTTCACCCCGGGGGTGAGGCCGTCCACGAACTGCTTGGCCGCAGTCTGCGCCGCCTTCAGCCGGGAGGGCTCGACGTCGGTGGACTCCATGGACAGCGACACGTCCACGGCCAGGATGACGGTGGCCCGGTTGCGGGGCACCTTCTGCTCGGAGGTGGGCCCGGCCAGGGCGATGGTGAGGCAGGTCAGCGCCACCAGGAACAGGGCCGTGGGGACGTGCCTGGCCAGGCCCTGCCGACGGGGCGCCACCTTCTCCAGCAGGGCCAGGTTGGTGAAGCGCATGGTGTTGCGCCGCCGCATCCGCTGCACCGCCAGGTAGCCGGCGAGCAGCACCACCACCGCGAGCAGCAGCAGGAACCACAGCGGGGAGGTGAATCCGGTGAGGCTCATCGCAGCCCACCCGACCAGCCGCGCTTGCGGCCGATGACGAAGCGCACGATGTCGGCGATCCAGTCGGAGTCGGTGCGCAGCGTCAGCCGCGGTGCGCCACACCGACGCAGCGTGCGTGCCACCTCCTGGCGGTGGGCCTCGGCGGCGGCGGCGAAGTCCTTGCGCAGCCGGGGCGTGGTGCTCACCTCGCGGACGCGGCCGGACTCCGGGTCGCTGAGCACCACCCGGCCCACGTCGGGCAGCTCCAGGTCGCGGGGATCGAGCACCTGCACGGCCAGCAGGTCGTGCCGGGCGGCCAGCCCGCGCAGCGAGCGCTCCCAGGTGACCTCACCGAGGAAGTCGCTGACCACCACCGCCAGGCCGCGGCGCTTGGGTGGGCGGCGCAGCAGCTCCAGCGCCGCACCCAGGTCGCCGCGGGTGCCGTCCGGGGCACGCGGGGTGGTGGCGAGGGAGCGCAGCATGCTCTGCGCCGCGGCCGAGCCACCACGGGGCGGGATGCGGGTGGTGTGTGCACCGGTGGCCACGATCGCCCCGATGCGGTTGCCGCCGCCGCTGGTGAGGTGGGCGATCGCGGACACCGCCGCCACCGCCAGGTCGCGCTTCTCGCAGGCGGCGGTGCCGAAGTCCAGGCTGGGCGACAGGTCGCACACCACCCAGGTCTCCAGCTCGCGGTCGGCCACGGTCTGGCGGATGTGCGGCTCGGTGGTGCGGGCGGTCACCGACCAGTCCATCCGCCGCACGTCGTCGCCAGGCTGGTAGGTGCGGGCCTCGCCGGGCTCGCTGCCGGGACCGGGCACCAGCCCCAGGTGGTTGCCCTGCAGCAGCCCGTCCAGCCGGTGGCGCACCGTCAGCTCCAGGGTGCGCAGCGCCGCCGCCAGCTTGGGGTCCTCCAGGTGGCCGGACTCCAGCGAGGGTGGTGCCCAGGCAGGCCGGTCGGCGGGGCAGGGGGCCACCGGGGCAGCAGCGCCGTCGCCGGACAGGGACGCTGCGCGGCGCAGGACGCTCACCGCTGCTGGGGGCCGATCGGCTGGAAGGGCTGCGGCACCGGTCCCTGCGGGCCACCAGGGGGCGGGCCGCCCGGCGTGACCAGCGGCACCGGCTGCGAGCTCACCTGCGGCAGGCTCACCGACTGCAGCACCCGGTTGATGACGTGCTCCACCGGGATCTCGTCAGCCAGCGCGTCGTAGGACAGCACCAGGCGGTGGCGGAGCACGTCGGGCAGCACGTCCACCACGTCCTGGGGCAGCACGTAGTCGCGGCCGCGCACCAGGGCCAGCGCACGAGCAGCCGCGATGGCGCCCAGCGTGGCACGGGGTGATGCGCCGTAGCCGATCCAGCCCGCGACGTCGGTCAGCCCGAGGTCGGCCGGGGTGCGCGTGGCGGCCACGACGCGGACCACGTAGTCGACCAGGGCGTGGTGCACGAACACCTGGGCAGCGACGTCCTGCAGCCGCACCAGCTCGTCCGGGGTGAGCACCTGCTGCGGCTCGGGGGCGCGCACGCCCATCCGGTAGACGACCTCGCGCTCCTCCTCGATGGAGGGGTACTCCACCAGGATCTTGAACAGGAACCGGTCGCGCTGGGCCTCCGGGAGCGGGTAGACACCCTCGTTCTCGATCGGGTTCTGGGTGGCCAGCACCAGGAAGGGCTTGGGCATGGGGAAGGTCTTGCCGCCGATGGTGACCTGGCGCTCGGCCATCACCTCCAGCAGTGCCGACTGCACCTTGGCGGGGGCCCGGTTGATCTCGTCGGCCAGCACGAAGTTGGCCACCACCGGCCCGGGCTCCACGTCAAACTCCTCGCGGCCCTGGCGGTAGATGCGCGTGCCGATGAGGTCGGCGGGCACCAGGTCGGGGGTGAACTGGATGCGGGAGAAGTGGCCGCCCACCACCGTGCAGAGGGTCTCCACCGCGAGGGTCTTGGCCACCCCGGGCACACCCTCCAGCAGCAGGTGCCCCTTGGCGAGCAGGCCCACCAGCATTCGCTCGACCATCCGGTCCTGGCCGACGATGACTCGCTTGACCTCGAAGACGGTGCGCTCCAGCAGCTGGGCGTCACGCTGCATGCTGCTCGCCGTCGGCACGCCGCCCTGCGGCACCGCACCGCGGGGCCCGGCGTTGCCTGCCGGGGCTTGCTGTCCGTGATCCTGAGCCCCTGAGCTCACCGCTGCTCCTCCGTCTTCGGCGCACACCTGTGTGGTGCACAGCAAACAGTCTGCACCGTGTGGAGACTGTGAGCACCCGACCCGCCCGGGCGTCCAGACGGCCCGTGCATCCGGGCCGCCCGTGCATCCGAACGGCTCAGAGCATCCGAACCGCTCAGAGCATCCGAACCGCTCAGAGCATCCGAACCGCGTAGGGCATGATGCCGCCGTAGCGCACCGGGGAGATCTTCACGTACGACCCGGACTGCGGGGCCTCGATCATCTTGCCGTCGCCCAGGTACAGCGCGACGTGGTGGATGTCGTAGGGGCCCCAGAAGATCATGTCGCCCGGCCGCATCTGCGAGATCGGGACCTTGGTGCCTGACTCGTACTGGTAGCCGGTGTAGTGCCGCAGCGAGATGCCCACCCCGGCGAAGGCGTAGACCATCAGGCCGGAGCAGTCGAAGCCCACCTTGGCGTAGTCGCCGAAGCTGTCGGCGACGCCGCCGTCACGGATGCCGACCGTGGCGCCGTAGGCGTTGCCACCGCCCCAGGAGTAGGGCACGCCCAGCTGCGACATCGCCCGGTTGATCACCGTCTGCACCGATCCGGTGCTGGAGCCACCGTTGCCGCGCGGCGGCGTGCGCACGGGCGCCGGCGCCGGCTTGGGCGGCGCCACGTAGACGGGTGCGGCCACCGGAGCCGGCGCGACGTACACCGGAGCGGCGACCGGGGCGGCGACCGGCGCTGGAGCGGGCACGGCCTGCGGGGTGCTGGGGCGGGGGGCGCTGGGACGGGGGGCGGCGGCCTGGACGGTGGCCGTCTGGGCTGCGGCTGCCTGGGCTGCTGCCCGCTGCCGGGCCGCAGAGGCGTCCGCCGCCTGCTGCGCGTTCACGGCGTCGGCGGCGGCCTGGGCCTGCGCGGCGGCCTCGGCGGCGGCCCGCTGGCGCGCGGCCTCCTCGGCCGCGCGCTGGGCGGCGGCGGCCTCCTCGGCGCGGCGCTGGGTGTCCCACTGCTCGAAGGCCTGGCGCTGGCCCTGCAGGCCGGACACCGCGGTGCGGGCCTGGTCCAGCGCGTACTGGGCCTGGTCGCGGTTGGCCTGCAGCTGAGCGGTCTGCGCGGCCTGGGCCTGCTGCGCGCTCACCGCGTTCTGGGTGGCCTGGTCGGCCGCACCCTTGGCCGCGTCGGCCTGGGCCCGGGCGCTGTCCGCCTGGGTCTTGGCGGCGCGGGCCGCCGACTCGGCGTTGGCGCTCTGCGCTCGAGCGCGCTGCAGGTTTTCCATGACGCCGAGCTGGCTGGTGGTCACGGCGTTGAGCAGCTGGGCCCTGGCCAACACGTCCTCCGGGCTCTCCGAGCCCAGGTAGGCGCTGAAGGAGCCGACCGTGCTGCCCTGCTGGTAGCTGCCAGCGGCGAGCTGGTCGACCTGGCGGCGTGCGCTCTCGATGGAGTCCTGGGAGAGCAGCACCTGGTGCTGGGCGTTGACCACGGCCTGGTCGGCGGCGTCGGCGCCGGCGCGGGCCTCCTCGAGGTCCACCCTCGCCTTGTTCGCCAGCTCGCGCTGGACCCCGACGTTGACGGCGAGCTGGTCCAGCTCGGCCTGTGCGGTGGTGAGGTTCTTGATGAGCTGGCCGACCTGGGCGGCCTGGCCGTCGGCGGCACTGGTGGCCTCGGTGAGCTGGGTGTCGCTGGGGTTGGGTGGGGGCGGTGGCACGGCCAGCGCGGCCGGCGGGAGCGAGGCCGTCAGCACGGTGACCACGGCGGCGCCGAGCACCACCCGGATCATGCGTCTCGGCGCGGGTCCCCGCGCGTGACTGTCTAGGCCAGACACCAAACTTCTCCCTCATGCCACACATGCGCACTGCTGAGCACCCTGGACGCCCGAACGCTGCCGTCGCCGATCAAAATCACTGCGCGTCACAGAATTCAGTGAACATGTGACAAGTCGTCACACTGTGACACTTTTTCCCCAGCAGCGCCAGGGGTTACTCAGTTCACATCCTCAACAATCGTCACACCAACCACAGACCTGAGCCACTCAGGCCCACACGCACGGCTGCGCCGCCCCCGGAGAGGGGCGGCGCAGCTGTGCGTGCGTCGGGCGGGCCAGCGCGGGCTAGTTCACCTGGCGATCACCGTCGGCCCAGAACTGCTTGCGCAGCTTGAACTTCTGGATCTTGCCGGTGGCGGTGCGCGGGATCTCCTCGCGGAACTCGATCGAGGTGGGCGCCTTGTAGCCGGCCAGCTTGGACTTGCAGTGCGCGATGAGGTCGGCCTCGGTGACCTGCGCTCCGTCGACGAGCACCACCAGGGCCTTGATGGTCTCGCCCCACTTCTCGCTGGGCACCCCGATGACCGCGGCCTCGGCCACCGACGGGTGGCTGAACAGCGTGTCCTCCACCTCGATGGAGGACACGTTCTCCCCGCCGGTGATGATCACGTCCTTCTTGCGGTCGGAGATGATCACCTCGCCGCCGTCCGGGTCGATCGTCCCGCCGTCTCCGGTGTGGAACCACCCGTCGGCCAGTGCCTTGGCCGACTCCTCCGGGTTCTCCCAGTACCCGGCCAGCACGGTGTTGGAGCGCACCAGCACCTCGCCGGAGTCGGAGATGCTGAACCGGGTGCCCAGCGTCGGCGAGCCGGCTCGGCTGAGCCGCTTGGCC
Organism: Rhodococcus sp. Z6_132; assembly: GCF_058133635.1. NCBI lineage: Bacteria > Bacillati > Actinomycetota > Actinomycetes > Mycobacteriales > Nocardiaceae > Rhodococcus > Rhodococcus sp. Z6_132. The sequence goes on along the minus strand of NZ_JBYUNP010000002.1, from coordinate 798,790 downwards.
CGGTCGGCCACCGGCAGGTGCAGGTCCTCCGGCCGGGTGCGGTTGAAGGTGGTCAGCGGCGAGGTCTCGGTGAGGCCGTAGATCTGCAGGAACTCCCAGCCCAGCTCGTCGATGATCCGCTCGATGGTGCGGCTGGGCGGCGGGGCGCCGGCACAGACCACGCGGACGCGGTCGCGACCGGGGATCTCGCCGTCCCAGTCGGCCGCGGCGTCGAGCACCGCGCTGTAGACGGCGGGGGCGGCGCACATCAGGGTGACGCCGTGCTCCTGCACGCGGCGCAGGATCTCCCCGCCGTCGATCTTGCGGATCACCACCTGCGGCACTCCCATGCCGGCCATGGTGAAGGGCATCCCCCAGCCGTTGCAGTGGAACATCGGCAGCGTGTGCAGGAAGGTGTCGCGCTCCCAGGTGCGGGTGTGCAGGCCGAACGTCGTGGAGTTCACCCAGATGTTGCGGTGGGTGATCTGCACGCCCTTGGGGCGCGCCGTGGTGCCGGAGGTGTAGTTGATGGTGGCGGTGGCGTCCTCGTCGGGCGCCGACCACGGCCGCGGCTGCACGTCGAAGCGCATCAGCTCGTCCTCGGTCTGCGCGCCCAGGACGAAGGTGTGGCGCACCGGCAGGTCCATCAGCGGCTCGGCGATCTCCGGGTCCAGCAGCAGCACGTCCGCCCCGCTGTTGTCCACGATGTAGGCGATCTCGTCGCGGCTGAGCCGGAAGTTGATGGGCACGCAGACGCGGCCGCTGGCGGTGACGGCGTACAGCAGCTCGAGCAGGCGGGCGGAGTTGTGGCTCACCACCGCCACCCGGTCGCCCTCGGCCACGCCGAGGGCGTCCAGACCGGCCTGCCAGGCGCGGACCCGCCGAGCCAGCTCGCCGTAGGTGGTGGTGGGCACCGGGTCGGCCGGCTGGTTGGGCTCGTCGATGACGGCCGTGCGGTTGGCCCAGACCACCTCGGCGCGCTCGAGAAAGTCCTGTGTGGTCAAGGGAACGCGCATGGGGGCGACCTCCAGGTCGGGGAATGGGGAACCGGCCTCATCGTAGTGACCTGCACCACCGGGGACCGCTCGGTCCCCACCGCGCGGGCGGCACGCCGGCGAGGCCGTTGCCGGTAACCCGGGCCGACCAGGCACGATCACCTCCCATGAGCAGATTGCGACGTCGGGTGCTGGGCACCGCCAGCCAGCTGGCCACCGCGGACCACGCCCTGATCGGTCGCAGCGCCCGGCTGCGTCCCTCGCCGATGGACCGCACCCTGCTCGGGCTGAGCCGCTCGGCCAACCACAGCGTGCTGTGGTGCGGCCTTGCCGCGGGCATGCTCGTCGCCGGCGGTCGCCCCCGCCGCGGGGCGGTGCGGGGGCTGCTGGCGGTGGCCGGTGCCAGCGCCGTGGCCAACGGGATGCTCAAGCCGGTGTTCCCCCGCCGGCGACCGCCCGCCCAGACCGTGCCCGCGCTGCGCCGGTTGGTGCACCCCCCGACGTCCTCGTCGTTCCCCTCCGGCCACTCCGCCTCCGCCGCAGCCTTCGTCACCGCGGTGGCCCTGGAGTCGCCGGCGTCCGGTGCGCTGCTGGCGCCGCTGGCCGGTGCGGTCGCCTACTCCCGGGTGCACGTCGGTGTGCACTGGCCCTCGGACGTGCTGGTGGGTGCTGGCGTCGGTGCAGCGGTGGCGCTGGCGACCCGACGCTGGTGGGCGGTGCGGCCGGAGGAGCCGGCGGTGCTGGGCGCCCGGGTGCAGGCCCCCGCCCTGGCCGACGGCGAGGGGCTGCTGGTGCTGACCAACCCCGCCTCCGGCAACGGCCACGACCCGGCCACCGAGCTGGTCGAGCTGCTGCCCCGGGTGCGGCTGCTGGAGACCGACCCCGACCGCGACGCCGGTGAGCAGCTGCAGGAGGCGGTGGACGCCGGCGGGGTGCGCGCGCTGGCGGTCTCCGGCGGGGACGGCACCGTGCAGGCGGTGGCCGGCGTGGCGGTGGCCAACGGCCTGCCCATGGCTGTGCTGCCCGGTGGCACCCTCAACCACTTCGCCCGCGACGTCGACGCGGTGGACGTGGCGGCGACGGCCTCGGCGATCGCTGCGGGCCGTGCGGAGCGGGTGGACAGCGCCGAGGTGTGCGTGGACGACGGCCCCGGTCGGCTCTTCGTGAACACCGCCAGCATCGGCGGCTACCCGGACGCGGTGCAGCTGCGCGAGCAGCTCGAGCACCGGATCGGCAAGTGGCCCGCCGCGGCGGTGGCCATGGTGCGGGTGCTGCAGCGGGCCGCGCCGCTGGAGGTGGAGCTGGACGGTCGGCGTGCCGCGCTGTGGATGCTCTTCGTGGGCAACGGCCGCTACGCCCCCACCGACCAGGTGCCCATGTCGCGGCCCACCCTCAGCTCCGCCACCCTGGACGTGCGCTACCTGCGGGCCGACACCTACGCCTCCCGGACCCGGCTGCTGCTGGCGGCGGCCACCGGGACGCTGGCGGGCAGCCCCACCTACGTCCACAGCAACGTCGAGCAGCTCCGCGTCCAGGTGCTGGGCCCGCCGACGTCGCTGGCCACCGACGGCGAGGTGGCCGGGCACGGACGCACGTTCACCTTCCGCAGCCGGCCGCAGTCGTTGGTGCTCTACCGCGCCTGAGCGGGCTCGCCCGGGTGCAGCCCGGCGCGCAGCGCGGCCAGGCACTCGTCCACGGCGGCGGTGATGGACGGGGTGACACCGTCCAGCGACGCGAAGCCGTGCACCAGCGGCTCGAAGCGCCGCACCGTCACCGGCACCCCGTCGCGGCGCAGCAGCTCTCCGTAGGCCTCGCCGTCGTCGCGCAACGGGTCGTGCCCGGCGGTGGCCACGAAGGCCGGCGGCAGCCCGGCGAAGCTCTCCGCGGTGGCCGGCGCCGAGCGCACCGAGACCTCGCCCGCTGCCCCGGCGTACTGGGCGGCGAAGTACGCGATGGCCTTGCGGTTGAGCAGCGGCGCCTCGGCGTTCTCGATCATGCTGGGCCAGTCCTGGTGCCCGCTGGTGACCGGGTAGAGCAGCAGCTGGAACGCCAGCGCGGGCCCGCCGCTGTCACGGGCCAGGTGGGTGAGCACCGCCGCCAGGTTGCCGCCGGCGCTGTCCCCGGCCACGGCCAGCCGCTCGCGGTCCCCGCCGAGCTCGGCGGCGTGCGCGGCCACCCACTGCAGGGCCGTCCAGCAGTCCTCCACCGCGGCGGGGAAGGGGTGCTCAGGGGCCAGGCGGTAGTCCACCGACACCACCACGGCCCCGCAGTCGCGCACGATCCGGCGGGCCAGCGCGTCGTGGGTGCGCACGCTGCCCAGCACGAAGCCCCCGCCGTGCAGGAACAGCACCACCGGCAGCGGATGCTCCGACGCTGGCCGGTAGACCCGCACCGGCACGCCGTCGGCGTCGGTGTCCTCGACGTGGTCCACCTCGATGCTCACCGGCACCATGGCGCTGACCTGCTCCATCATCTCCCGCAGGCGCCTCGGGTCGGCGCCGTCGCCACCGATCTCGGGCAGGGTCAGGGCGGCGAAGATCTCGGCCAGCTGGGGGTCCATCGACATGCCGGGCGACGTTACCCCGCAACAAACAGGACGCGCGTACTGTGAAGGTTGACGCCGGGCGGAAGGGCGCCAAGTAGGCCAGAATCCGGGTGGGCAACAATCAGGGCAGGACTGTCGCGGCGCAGATCGACGCGCCCAGCGGCAGCGAGGAAGAACTCATCGACGAGTGGAGCAGAACGTGAGCAGCAGCAAGGACTCCTTTGGGGCGCGAGGAACACTGGAGGTCGGTGACGACTCCTACGAGATCTACCGGCTCTCCGCGGTGCCCGGCACGGAGAAGCTGCCCTACAGCCTGAAGATCCTGGCCGAGAACCTCCTGCGCACGGAGGACGGCAGCAACATCACCGAGGACCACGTCACGGCGCTCGCCGAGTGGGACCCGTCGGCGGAGCCGAACACCGAGATCCAGTTCACCCCGGCCCGCGTGATCATGCAGGACTTCACCGGCGTGCCGTGCATCGTCGACCTGGCCACCATGCGCGAGGCCTTCACCGAGCTGGGCGGCGACCCGGACAAGGTGAACCCGCTGGCGCCGGCCGAGCTGGTCATCGACCACTCCGTCATCACCGACATCTTCGGCACCCCCGACGCCTTCGAGCGCAACGTGGACTTCGAGTACCAGCGCAACGGCGAGCGCTACCAGTTCCTGCGCTGGGGCCAGGGTGCGTTCAACGACTTCAAGGTGGTCCCCCCGGGCACCGGCATCGTGCACCAGGTCAACATCGAGCACCTCGCCCGCGTGGTGTTCGACCGTGACGGCGTCGCCTACCCCGACACCTGCGTGGGCACCGACTCCCACACCACCATGGTCAACGGCCTCGGCGTGCTCGGCTGGGGCGTCGGCGGCATCGAGGCCGAGGCGGCCATGCTCGGCCAGCCCGTCTCCATGCTCATCCCCCGCGTCGTCGGCTTCAAGCTCACCGGCGAGATCCCGGCCGGCGCCACCGCCACCGACGTGGTGCTCACCATCACCCAGCAGCTGCGCAAGCACGGCGTGGTCGGCAAGTTCGTGGAGTTCTACGGCGAGGGTGTCGGCGCGGTGCCGCTGGCCAACCGCGCCACCATCGGCAACATGAGCCCGGAGTTCGGCTCCACGGCCGCGATCTTCCCGATCGACGACGAGACCATCCGCTACCTCAAGCTCACCGGCCGCAGCGCCAAGCAGCTGGCCCTGGTGGAGGCCTACGCCAAGGAGCAGGGCCTCTGGCACGACCCCTCCCGCGAGCCGACCTTCTCCGAGTACCTCGAGCTGGACCTGTCCACCGTGGTGCCCTCCATCGCCGGCCCGAAGCGTCCGCAGGACCGCATCGCGCTGTCGGAGAGCAAGGAGAGCTTCCGCGGCACCATCACCGACTACGTCATCCCGGACAACTGCGAGGACGAGCTGGAGTCCTTCCCGGGCAGCGACGCCCCTGGCTCGCGCGTCGGCGACGCCCAGCCCAACGGCCAGGAGCCGGTCGACGCCCCGGAGTCTGACGAGCGTCCGCACAAGCGGGTGCCGGTCACCATGTCCAACGGCACCGAGACCGAGCTGGACCACGGCGCCGTGGTGATCGCCTCGATCACCTCCTGCACCAACACCTCCAACCCCTCGGTGATGCTGGGCGCGGCGCTGCTGGCCCGCAACGCGGTGGACAAGGGCCTGCGCACCAAGCCGTGGGTCAAGACCTCCATGGCCCCCGGTTCCAAGGTCGTCACCGACTACTACGAGAAGGCCGAGCTCTGGCCCTACCTCAACGAGCTGGGCTACAACCTGGTCGGCTACGGCTGCACCACCTGCATCGGCAACTCGGGCCCGCTGCCCGAGGAGGTCTCCAAGGCGGTCAACGACCACGACCTCTCCGTGGTGAGCGTGCTGTCGGGCAACCGCAACTTCGAGGGTCGCATCAACCCCGACGTGAAGATGAACTACCTGGCCTCCCCGCCGCTGGTCATCGCCTACGCCCTGGCCGGCACCATGGACTTCGACTTCGACGCCGAGCCGCTGGGCCAGGACAGCCAGGGCAACGACGTCTTCCTCAAGGACATCTGGCCCTCCTCGCAGGAGATCCAGGAGGTCATGGACGCCTCCATCACCGAGGAGATGTTCACCAAGGACTACGCCGACGTCTTCGCCGGTGACCACCGCTGGACGTCGCTGCCCACCCCGGAGGGCCAGACCTTCGAGTGGGACGCCGAGTCCACCTACGTCCGCAAGCCCCCATACTTCGACGGAATGCAGATGGACCCGGAGCCGGTCAGCGACATCACCGGCGCGCGCGTGCTGGCCCTGCTGGGCGACTCGGTCACCACCGACCACATCTCCCCCGCCGGTGCCATCAAGCCGGGCACCCCGGCGGCGCAGTACCTGGACGAGCACGGCATCGAGCGCAAGGACTACAACTCCTTCGGCTCCCGCCGCGGCAACCACGAGGTGATGATTCGCGGCACCTTCGCCAACATCCGGCTGCGCAACCAGCTGCTGGACGACGTCAGCGGCGGCTACACCCGCGACTTCACTGCCGACGGCGAGCAGGCGTTCATCTACGACGCCGCGCAGCACTACGCCGAGCAGGGCACTCCCCTGGTGGTGCTGGCGGGCAAGGAGTACGGCTCCGGCTCCTCCCGCGACTGGGCGGCCAAGGGCACCGCGCTGCTGGGCGTCAAGGCCGTCATCGTGGAGAGCTTCGAGCGCATCCACCGCTCCAACCTGATCGGCATGGGCGTCGTCCCGCTGCAGTTCCCCGAGGGCGAGAACGCCGAGTCGCTGGGCCTGGACGGCACGGAGACCTTCGACATCAGCGGCATCACCGAGCTGAACGAGGGTCGCACCCCGCGCACCGTCAAGGTGACCGCCACCAAGACCGACGGCGGCACCGTGGAGTTCGACGCGGTCGTGCGCATCGACACCCCGGGCGAGGCCGAGTACTACCGCAACGGCGGCATCCTGCAGTACGTGCTGCGGTCCATGGCCCGCAGCTGAGCACCACCCGCGCTGCCACCAGCTGAGCCCGACCCCCGCACCACCAGCACCGCCCGCCGGGCCCACGCCCGGCGGGCGGTGCTGTGCGTGGGGGGCTGCCGCCCCGGCGGACTCCGCACCCTGGCCTACGCTTTCCGTTGTCCGCCAAGCAGTTGCGTGCGGGCACCCGTCTGTCTTCCGTACTCGAAGGAGCGCCCGTGACCTACCCCCAGCAGCCCGCACCCCAGCCCGGTGGCACGCCCTACCCCGCCCCCGGCACGCCCCAGGCGCCCCGTCGGCGCACCGGCCTGCTCGCGGGCATCGCGGCGGCAGTGGTGGTGGTGATCGCGCTGGTGGTCGTGCTGGTGGTCACCCTCGGTGGCGACGACGAGAGCTCCGCCAGCGCGGCTGCCGCAGCGAGCGCCACGGCGAGCCCCTCCGCGAGCCCCCGTGCCGTCGGCGACGCCTTCATGGACGGGGTGGCCAACCAGGACATCCCCAAGGTCCGCAGCGTGGCGTGCGAGAAGAACCGCGACGAGCTGGCCGGCGAGCAGGGCGCCAAGCTGCCCGACGACTACAAGATCGACAAGTTCGCGACCAGCTTCGTCAGCGAGAAGGAGACCAGCTCGACCGAGCACGAGCTGAGCTACACGGCGGAGATCGCGCTGACCTACCAGGGTGAGCAGCGCTCCAGCACCGTGCCCTTCACGCTCTCCGTGGTCAAGGAGGCCGACGCCTGGAAGGTGTGCGCCCTGAAGTCCTGACCCCGGGGCTCACAGGACGCGCCCAGGCACCTGCCCTAGCCTGGCTGCGGACGTGCCGCCCCCGGCCGTCCGTTCGCCCACCAGGAGAGGACTCCATGAGCCACCCACAGGACCGCGGAGACAGCGGCCCCGGAGCAGTTCCCCACCAGGCCCCGCCGGGGCCCGCCGGTCCGCGCAAGGGGGTGGTGGCCGGGATCCTCGGCGGCGTCGTGGTGCTCATCGCGGTGGCCGCGCTGCTGTTCGTCACCCTCACCAGCTCCGACGGAGCCGAGGCCTCACCGCGGGAGGTGGCCGACACCTTCATGCGGGGCGTGCAGACGCAGAACCTCGACCTGGTTCGGGACATGTCCTGCGCGGAGAACGCCGACACCCTCGCCGGTGAGGACGGCGCCAAGCTGCCCGAGGACTACACGCTGGACAAGTTCGACGCGAAGTTCGTCGACGACGTGGAGAAGAGCGACACCGAGCGCGAGATCGGCTACTCCGCTGACGTGTCGATGAGCCACCAGGGCGAGCAGCGGTCGGACACCATGACCTTCTCGCTCACCGTGGTCAAGCAGGGCGACGCCTGGAAGGTCTGCGGCCTGCAGTCCTGACCCCCTGTTTCCTGGCAGCGGCCGGTGCACCCGCCACGGGTGCACCGGCCGTGTCGGCCTCCTGGTCGCGCCGGTTGCCAGGTCGCGCCGGTTCTCAGGTCGCGCGGGCCAGCAGCAGGGCGAAGCGCTGGTCGGGGTCGGTCCACGTGCCCGCCGCCTCCAGACCCACCGCCGCCAGCTCGGCCTGGACGCCCTCCAGGCGGAACTTGGCCGAGACCTCGGTGCGCAGCTGCTCCCCCGCGGCGAAGCTCACGTCCAGGTCCAGCTCCGCCACGTGCACCCGCATGGCACGGGTTGCCTGCAGCCGCATCTCGATCCACTCCTGCTCGGCGTCCCACACCGCCACGTGCTCGAAGGCGTCCACGTCGAAGTCCGCACCGAGCTCGCGGTTGAGCACGTGCAGCACGTTGCGGTTGAACTCTGCAGTCACCCCCGCCGCGTCGTCGTAGGCCGGCACCAGCACCTGGGGGTCGGTCACCAGCCCCACCCCGAGCAGCAGGTGCTCCCCGTCGACCAGGGCGGCACGCACCGCGGCCAGGAAGGCGGTGCGCTCGGCCGGCACCAGGTTGCCCAGCGTCCCGCCGAGGAAGGCGATCATCCGCCGGTTGCCGCGCGGCAGCGCCTCCAGGTCGGCGGTGAAGTCCCCCACCACCCCCTGCACCTGCACGCCGGGGTACTCCGCGGCCACCTCGGCCGTCGCGGCCGCCAGCGCCGAGCGGGAGACGTCCTGGGGCACGTAGCGGCGCAGCGTGCCCTGCTCCTGCATGGCGTCCAGCAGCAGCCGGGTCTTCTCCGACGAGCCCGATCCCAGCTCCACCAGCGTGTCGGCCCCGGTGGCGGCGGCGACCGCCCCGGCGTGCTCGGCGAGCAGGGCGCGCTCGGTGCGAGTGGGGTAGTACTCCGGCAGCGCGGTGATCTCCTCGAACAGCTCGCTGCCGCGGTCGTCGTAGAACCACTTCGGCGGCAGCCACTTGGGCTCCGCGGTGAGCCCCACGAGGGCGTCGCGGCGCAGGGCCTGCTCCGCGGCGTCGGGTGAGAGGTGCACGTCCAGGTGCGGAGCCGTCATGGGTCCTCCAGGGTGGTCACGTTGCGGGCATCAGGGGTGTCACGGTGACCGAGCCGGCCTTGGCACGCACCAGGGAGCGGTCCGGAACCGACTGCCACGCCGGGTCGTCGTCCCAGGGCTCGGAGGCCAGCACCACGGCGTCGTCGGCCACCCGGTAGGACAGCGCGTGCTCCCAGGTGGTCGCCACCAGCTGCTCGCCGTCACCCAGCAGCAGGTTCAGCCGGGAGCCCGGCGCTGCCGCGGCCACCTCCAGCACCAGCCCGGCCACCGCGTCGGCGGCGTCGGCGTGCGCCAGCCGGTGGCGCAGCGCCGCCCACAGCAGCGCCGAGTCGGTGGGGGCGTCCAGGGTGAGCAGGTCGGTGACCGGCAGCGTCTGCGCCAGCGGGGCCACGCTGTGCGGCCAGCCCCGCACCACGCCGTTGTGGCTGAACGCCCAGTGCCCGTCGGTGAACGGGGCGGCCGCGGTGGCCACCACCGGCATGCCCACGGTGGCGGAGCGGACGGCGGCGAGCACCGCCGTGGAGCGCACGGCGGACAGCGTCTGCACGCCGGCACTGTCGGTCCACATCGGGGCGGCGCTGCGGTAGCGGGCCGCACCTGCCTCTGCCCACCAGGCGGCGCCGTAGCCGTCGGCGTTGAGGGTGCCGCCGCCGCGCATGTCCCGCGGGGCGTAGGACTGCGTCTGCAGGGAGTGCGGTCCGTGGGTGAGCAGCTCTCCCACCGCGCAGGCCGGTCCCAGGTAGCCGAGGTGTCGGCACATCGCCGGGGTCAGCCGAGCTCGTCGGCGGTGAGGTCGCGCGCGCAGCGGAAGCCGGCGAAGATCTGCCGGCGGATCGGGTGGTCCCAGTTGCGGAACGTGCTGCGGGCCACCACCTCGTCGGTCCCGAAGGAGCCACCGCGCAGGATGCGGTAGTCACCGCCGAAGAACACCTGCGAGTACTCGGCGTAGGGGAACACGGCGAAGCCCGGGTAGGGGTCGAAGCCGGAGCTGCACCACTCCCACACGTCGCCGATGAGCTGCTGCACGCCCAGCGGGGAGGCGCCCGCCGGGTAGGCGCCGACCGGGGCCGGCTGCAGGTGCCGCTGACCGAGGTTGGCGTGCTCGGCGGTGGGCGCGGCGTCGCCCCAGGGGTAGCGGCGGGTGCGCCCGGTGGCCGGGTCGAAGCGGGCCGCCTTCTCCCACTCCGCCTCCGTGGGCAGCCGCTTGCCCGCCCAGGTGGCGTAGGCCTGTGCCTCGAAGAAGCACACGTGCACCACCGGCTCCTGGGCCGGGACCGGCTCGTGCACGCCGAAGCGCCGGCGCCACCAGCTGCCGTCGGCACCGCGCTCCCAGAACTGCGGGGCGGTGAGCCCGGCCTGCACCCGGTGCTCCCAGCCGCGTGCGCTCCACAGCTCGGGGCGGTCGTAGCCGCCGTCGGCGAGGAACTGCTGGTACTGGCCGTTGGTGACCGGGGTGGTGTCGATGGCGAAGGCGGGCAGGTGCACCGGGTGCGGGGTGCGCTCGTTGTCCAGCGCCCACGGCTCGGTGGCAGTGCCCATGGTGAAGGTGCCGGCGGGCACCACCGCCTCCCCGGGGGGCAGGGCAGCGGCGGCAGCAGGCGGAGGTGGGGCGCTGAGCACCGGGGCACCCAGGCGCAGCTGGTGGGTGGCCAGCATGGTCTCGGCGTGCTGCTGCTCGTGCTGGGCGACCATCCCGAAGGCGAAGCCGCCCTCGCGCAGCGGGTGCCCGCCGAACGTGGTGCGGTCGAGCACGTCGAGCACCTTGGCGCGCACCGTGCCCACGTAGCCGCGGGCCTCGGCCGGGGTGAGCAGCGGCAGCGACGGGCGGCTGGCCCGGGAGTGCTTGAACGCGTCGTAGAGCTCGTCGATGTCCTGGCGCACCGGCTCGCGCCCACCGACGTCGCGCACCAGCCAGAGCTCCTCCTGGTTGCCGATGTGCGCCAGGTCCCACACCAGCGGGCTCATCAGCGGGGAGTGCTGGGCGGTGAGGTCGCCCTCGTCCCCCGCCGTGAGGCCGGTTGTGCGGTCACGGCTGCGCTGCAGGGTGCTGGCCACGTGGGCACGCAGCGCCTCGTCGGACAAGGCGCTCGTGGGGTGTGCGGTGGTCATCGTCGGACCTGCTCCAGACAGTCGGCGGGTGCTCGCTCGGCCGCCGCGGCGACCTGGCGGGCCAGGGACGGGTCGGAGACGTGCTGCGCGCCCAGCTCCAGCAGCGCGGTCGCCGCCCGGCGCAGCTCGGTGTCGGACCGGCCGTGCTGGGCCGCGTCGCGCCAGCGACCGGCGGTGGCCGCGGCCAGGTCGCGCGCGGTGTCCACGGTGGCGGCGTCGCGGAGCAGACCGTCGATCAGCGCCACCGGAACCTGCCAGGCGTCACCCGGCTGCGCGTCGAGGTAGCGCACCTCGAAGTGGCCCTTGGCCCGCACCGGGGGAAACAGCGTGCTCAGGTGCAGGTCGAGGTCGGCGGTGGTGGGCGTCCGCCCGATGCTGGTCCGACCGTCCACCCAGTCGGCGAAGGTGACCCCCGGCGGCGCTGTCCAGCTCTGCTGGGTCGCGTCCTGCACGCACAGCAGCGGCACGTCCAGGGCCCACCGGGCGTAGGCCGTCACCGGGTCGGTGGTGTCGGTGGGCGGGCCCACCGTGCGCTGGGGGTCCAGCTCCAGCCAGGTGCGCATCCGCTGAGAGGCCCAGTCGCCGTCCGGGGCCCCGCACAGCCGCGGCGAGCAGGCGAACGCGGCCACCAGGGCTGGGCCCACCTGGTGCAGCATGGCCCAGCGGGCGGCCATCTCCGCGCCCTCGCCGGCGTCCACGCTGACCTGCACCGCCGCGGTGCTGCACATCATCAGCCGCCCGAACGGCCCGACGCGGTCGAAGAGCTCCTCCATGGCGCAGTAGCGCGGGGAGAACAGCTGGCGCTCCGGGAGGCGGTGCTCCTGCGCTGCGCCGGGCTGCAGCACGATCGCTGCCGAGGCGAGCAGGCCGCGGAGGTGCTCGGCGTCGGAGCGGAGGGCTGAGCAGAGGGACTGAGCGTCGGGGTAGGGAGCTGAGGAGAGCTCGACCTGTCCCCCGGGCTCGACGGTGACGATGCTGCCGCCGGGCAGTGGCCGGGCGGGTGAACCGGGGCGGAGGCTGCTCGGCGCGTGGTCACCGAGCGCAGTGGCGACGGTGGCGACCGCGGGGGTCGCCTCCGGATGGTCGGCGTGGGCGAGCAGCCACTCGAGCTCGGCGCCGAGCAACGTGGGCGGGCCCTGCTTGAAGCAGACCACGCCGACGTGCGCCTCAGCGTCGGTGCGTCCGCGCAGCACGGGCGCGGACTCGGTCGCCACCTCAGTCACGAGCACACCTCCTGCGTCGGTACCGACGCACACCGACGCTACACAGCCCGTCCGACAGTCGCGAGGCTGTGTGCCCCTGGCGGGTCCGTGCAACGAGCAGTACGTACGGCTTGGGTGCCTATGCTCAGTGTCGTGCCCAAGGTCAGCTCCGATCACCTCCAGGCCCGCCGGCGCCAGATCCTGGACGGCGCGCGGCTGTGCTTCGCCCGCTACGGCTACGAGGGAGCGACCGTGCGGCGGATGGAGGACGCGACGGGGCTGTCCCGCGGCGCGATCTTCCACCACTTCCGCGACAAGGACGCGCTCTTCCTGGCCCTGGCGCTGGAGGAGGCCGAGCGGATGGCCGACGTGGTGGCCGAGCAGGGCCTGGTGCAGGTGATGCGGGACCTGCTGGCCCACCCCGAGCAGCGGGACTGGCTGGGCACCCGGCTGGAGGTGGCCCGCCGGATGCGCACCGACGCGGAGTTCCGCGCGGGGTGGGCCGAGCGCTCGGCGGAGATCACCGCCGCCACCCGGGCCCGCCTGGACCGCCAGCGGGCCACCGGAAAGGTGCGCGGCGACGTGGACTCCACGGTGCTGGTGGCCTACCTCGAGCTGGTGCTGGACGGGTTGGTGGCGCACCTGGCCATGGGCCTGCCCGCGGAGAACCTGGAGCCGGTGCTGGACCTGGTCGAGGAGTCGGTGCGCCGGGCGCAGTGAGCTACCCGCCGATCTCGGTGCCGCTGGTGGTGGAGAACTTTCCCTCGTACAGCGCGGCGTAGCGCCCGCCCCGGGCCAGCAGCACCTCGTGGCTGCCGTGCTCCACGATCCGCCCGTCCTCCACCACCGCGATGGTGTCGGCGTTGCGGATGGTGCTCAGCCGGTGGGCGATGACGATGGCGGTGCGCCCGTGCAGCGCCTCGGTGAGAGCCGCCTGCACGGCGTGCTCGGACTCGGAGTCCAGGTGCGCGGTGGCCTCGTCCAGCACCACCACCCGCGGCTGGGCCAGCAGCAGCCGGGCGATGGTCAGCCGCTGGCGCTCGCCGCCGGAGAACCGGTACCCGCGCTCACCCACCACGGTGCCCAGCCCGTCGGGCAGCGCGCGCACCAGCGGCTCCAGCCGGGCCCGGCGCACGGCGTGCCACAGCTGCTCGTCGGTGGCCTCGGGGTTGGCGTAGCGCAGGTTGGCCGCCAGCGTGTCGTGGAACAGGTGCCCGTCCTGCGTGACCACGCCGATGGCGCCGCGCAGCGAGGCGAAGGTGGTGTCGCGGACGTCCTGGTCGCCGATGAGCACCGCGCCGGAGTCCACGTCGTAGAGCCGGGCGATGAGCGAGGCGATGGTGGACTTGCCGGCACCGGAGGAACCCACCAGGGCCACCAGCTGCCCGGCCTCGGCGCGGAGGGAGATGCCGTGCAGCACCTCCTGGCCCCCGCGGGCGTCGAGCACCGCCACGTCCTCCAGCGACGCCAGCGACACCGCGCTGGCCGGGGGGTAGGAGAAGCGCACGTCGCGCAGCTCCACCGACAGCGGTCCGCTGGGCAGCGCGCGGGCGTTCGGCGTCTCGGTGATGGTCAGCGGCAGGTCCAGCACCTCGAAGACCCGCTCGAAGCTGACCAGCGCCGACATCACGTCCACCTGGGCGTTGGCCAGCGCGGTCAGCGGCCCGTAGAGCCGGGTGAGCAGCAGGGCCAGGCTGACCACCGCACCGGCGTTGATCGCACCGGTGTAGGCCAGGTACCCGCCGAGGCCGTAGACCAGCGCCTGCGCCAGCGCGGAGACCAGCGTGAGCGAGGTGAGGAAGACCCGGCTGACCATGGCCGTGCGCACCCCGATGTCGCGCACGCGCGCGGCCCGGTCGCCGAACTCGGCGGCCTCGCGGTCCGGGCGGCCGAAGAGCTTGACCAACGTGGCGCCGGGAGCGGAGAAGCGCTCCGTCATCTGGTTGGTCATGCCGGCGTTGAGGTCGGCCGCCTCCCGCTGCAGCCCAGCCATCTTCGACCCCATCCGCCGGGCGGGGACGACGAACACCGGCAGCAGCAGCAGGGCCAGCAGCGTCACCTGCCAGGACAGGGTGAGCATGACGGCCACCGTGAGCACCAGCTGCACCACGTTGGTGACCAGGCCGGACAGGGTGGAGGTGAAGGCACGCTGCGCGCCGATCACGTCGTTGTTCAGCCGGGAGACCAGTGCCCCGGTGCGCGTGCGGGTGAAGAACGCCACCGGCATCCGCTGCACGTGGGTGAACACCGCTCGGCGCAGGTCCAGGATGAGGCCCTCACCGATGCGGGAGGCCTGCCAGCGCTCGGCCAGGCTCAGCCCCGCGTCGACCACTGCCAGCACCGCGATCACGATGGCGATCACCACGATGGTGGTCAGGCCCTCGCGCCCGACGATGACGTTGACCACCCGCCCGGCCAGCAGCGGCGTGAGCACGGCGATGATCGCCGAGGCCACCGTCACCACCAGCAGCCAGGACATCGCCCGCCGGTGCGGCTTGGCGAAGTCCCACACCCGCCGGACCGTGGCCCGCTCCACCTTCTTGCGGGGTTCGGCGGCCTGCATCGCGCCGCGCATCAAGCTCCAGCTGTTCTCCACAACCAGCCAGTGTGCCCGCTCGGGCCGACAGGTCTCCTCGCGCCTGCGCGGGCCGTGCCCGCCGGTCTCAGGTGGTCACGCGGCGCGCGGCGCGCCCTCGCCCGCGCAGCGCGACCTCAGCCTCGTTCAGCACCTGGTGCACAAAGCCGTAGGAGCGGCCCGAGCTCTCCGCGATGGTCCGGATGCTGGCGCCCTCCTCGTAGCGGCTCTTGAAGTCGCTCGCCAGCTGAGCCCGGTGCTCGCCCGCGATCCGCACACCCTTGGCCATCTCCATCACGTGCCTCCGTCTGGTGCCTGTGTCGCCTCTGTGTGGCCGCTGTCGGCGGCTCTGGAGGTTGTTCGCACCACATCCCGGCACCGGTTCGATCTTCTTCCCGGCGGGATAGGTTCGAGGTCGGTGTCCGCGCACCTCAGCGGCGCCGGGTGTGGGAGAGGGAGTGAGTGGTGTGGAGGGTCTCCGGTGGATGGCTGCGGCGACACGGCTGCGCGCCTCCGCCACGCTGTACCGGTTCCGGGAGAGCCTCTTCGCACTGCCGGCGCTGAGCGTGCTGGCCAGCATCGGGCTGGCCGGGCTCACCTGGGCCGTGGACCAGGCGGTGGGCCCACAGCGGGACGTGCCGCTGACCCTGTCGATGAACAGCAACGCCGCCACCTGGTTGCTCGCCACGGTGGCCGGCGCGACCATCACCACCGCCGGCGTGGTGTTCTCCCTGACGGTGGTGAGCCTGCAGCTGGCCAGCAGCCAGTTCTCTCCCCGGGTGATGCGCACCTTCATCCGCGACCGGCTGAGCCAGCTGGTCATCGGCCTGCTGGTGGCCACCTTCGTGTTCTGCGTGCTCACCCTGCCCCGGATCGATGCCGAGCCTGCCGCACCGGCACCCCAGGTCAGCCTGACGGTGGCCGTCCTGCTCACGGTGGGCGCCGTCCTGCTCATCATCGCCCACCTCGACCGGTTGGCGCGGCGGCTGCAGGTGGGTCAGGTGATCCAGGAGATCGCCCGCGAGGGCACCGCCACGACGATGGCCATGGCCAGGGCCGCCAGGCAGGAGGAGGCGGTCGTGCCCACCCGGGCGGAGGACGACTCACCGGGGTTCGTGGTCGACGCCCCGCACGACGGGTGGGTCACCCAGGCGCTGAGCCGCCAGATGCTCACCCTGGTGCCGCCGGGGACGACGGTGCGGCTGGAGACCCGGACCGGCGCCTACATCCACGAGGGCGAGGCGCTCGCGACGCTGTGGCCGGTGCCCGAGGCACCCGAGAAGATCGCGCGTGGGCTCGCCGCCACGGTGGCCGTGGCCCCGGTGCGCACCATGCAGGAGGACACGGACTTTGCGCTGCGCCAGCTGGTTGACGTCGGGCTGCGGGCCCTGAGCCCCGCGGTCAACGACCCGACCACCGCCGTGGAGGTGATCCTGCGCCTGGGCAGCCTGCTGCGACGGCTGCTGCTGAGCGACCTGCCGCCGGAGGCCGTCGCCGGTCCCCAGGGACGCACGCTGGTGCGCCCGTGGAACCTGCGCCACGCCGAGTACGTGGCCCACGCCTTCGACCAGCTGCGCCGCGCTGCGACTGCCGATCCTGAGGTTGCCGCAGCCCTGCTGCGGGTGCTGCGGATGCTGGTCCTGCACGTGCAGGAACACGGCCGCGACGAGCACCTCCCGGCGCTGCGCCACCAGGTCCAGATGCTGCGCGACATCGTGGCCGCCGACCAGCGGCTGCACCCCGACGACCGGGCGCGGCTGCTGCGCATCGCCGGCGACACCACCGACCCCGCCGACCACGAGCCCGGCTACCAGCCGCGGCCGCGCAAGCAGGCCTGAGCCGTGCCGGACGGGCCGTGCAGGCCGAGACGCGGGTCAGGCGAGCTGCACGAGCTCCAGGTACTCCTGTGACCAGTGGTCCTCGGAGCCGTCCGGCAGCAGGATGACCCGCTCCGGCTCCAGCGCCTCCACGGCACCCGGGTCGTGGGTGACCAGGACCACGGCACCGGTGTAGCTGCGCAGGGCGTCGAGCACCTGCTCGCGGGAGACCGGGTCGAGGTTGTTGGTGGGCTCGTCCAGCAGCAGCACGTTGGCCGCCGAGGACACCAGCCCGGCCAGCGCCAGGCGGGTCTTCTCACCACCGGAGAGCGTGCCGGCCGGCTGCTCCAGCTGGTCGCCGCTGAACAGGAAGGCGCCGAGCAGGCTGCGCAGCGAGGTCGCGTCGGTGTCCGGCGCGGCGTGGCGGATGTTCTCCCACACCGTGGCGTCGTGGTCGAGCGTCTCGTGCTCCTGGGCGAAGTAGCCCAGCTTGAGGCCGTGGCCCGGCTCGATCTCGCCAGCGTCGGGAGTCTCCGTGCCGGCCAGCATGCGCAGCAGGGTGGTCTTGCCGGCACCGTTGAAGCCCAGCACCACCACTCGGCTGCCCTTGTCGATGGCCAGGTCCACGCCGGTGAAGATCTCCAGCGAGCCGTAGACCTTGGTCAGGTTCTTGGCCATCAGCGGCGTCTTGCCGCACGGGGCGGGCTCGGGGAAGCGGATCTTGGCCACCTTGTCGCTCACCCGCACGTCGTCCAGGCCCGCGAGGAGCTTGTCGGCCCGCTTGGCCATGTTCTGCGCGGCGACGGCCTTGGTGGCCTTGGCCCCCATCTTGGCGGCCTGCACGCGCAGCGCGCCGGCCTTCTTCTCGGCGTTGGCGCGCTCGCGGCGGCGGCGCTGCTCGTCGGTGGCGCGCGCGTCGAGGTAGCGCTTCCACGTCATGTTGTAGATGTCGACCTCGCTGCGCACCGCGTCCAGGAACCAGACCCGGTTGACGACGTCGGCGAGCAGCTCCACGTCGTGGCTGATCACCACGAGCCCACCCTCGTGCTGCTGCAGGAAGCCGCGCAGCCAGGTGATGGAGTCGGCGTCGAGGTGGTTGGTGGGCTCGTCCAGCAGCAGCGTGGTGCCTGAGCGCCCCCCGCTGCCGTCGGAGGCGGCGAAGAGGATGCGGGCCAGCTCGACCCGGCGGCGCTGACCACCGGAGAGGGTGCTCAGCGGCTGGACGAGGATGCGGTCGGCCAGGCCGAGGTTGGCGCAGATCCGCGCGGCCTCGCTCTCCGCGGCATAGCCCCCGCGGGAGGAGAAGCTGTCCTCCAGCACGCCGTAGCGACGCACGGCAGCGTCGAGCTGCTTGCCGTCCACCAGCTCGGCCATGGTGGCCTGCTGCTTCTCCAGGTCGCGCAGCAGCTGGTCCAGCCCGCGGGCGGAGAGCACCCGGTCCTTGGCGGTGATCGACAGGTCACCCTCGCGGGGGTCCTGGGGCAGGTAGCCCATCTCCCCGGACCGGACAACGGTGCCCGCGTAGGGCTCGCCCTCGCCGGCCAGCACCCGCATGGTGGTGGTCTTGCCCGCACCGTTGCGGCCGACCAGGCCGATGCGGTCGCCGGGCTGGATGCGCAACCCCGAACCAGGCACGGACAGCAGTGTCCGCGCACCAGCGCGAATCTCAAGATCGGTTGCGGTGATCAACTAAGGCTCCCAGTGAACAGACGACAGCCTTCAAGTCTACGGGCGCGACGGCTCCTCCCCCGCCTACGCAGCGTCGTTGTGGTGGTTCCCACTGCAATCGGTAGCGTCAGGCAGCATGACCACTGCCTCTCGCCCGCCCCAGGACCTCGCCGGGCGCACCGCGCTCATCACCGGGGCCAGCCGCGGCATCGGCCTCGGCATCGCCGCCGAGCTGCTCTCCCGTGGCGCCAACGTCACCATCACCGCGCGCAAGGCCGACCAGCTCGAGGTGGCCGGCAAGCAGCTGGTGGAGGGCGGCAGCCCCGCGGTGGACCTGGGCCCGCGCGTGCTCACCGTGGCCGGCAACGCCGGCAGCGCCGACTCCCGTGCGGAGGCGGTGGCCCGCACCGTGGAGACCTTCGGGTCGCTGGACATCCTGGTGAACAACACTGGCATCAACCCCGTGTTCGGCGCGCTGATGGACGCCGACCTCGACGGCGTCCGCAAGATCTTCGACGTCAACGTGGTGGCCGCGCTCGGCTTCGTGCAGGAGGCGTACAAGGCGTGGATGGGTGAGCACGGCGGCAACGTGGTCAACATCGCCAGCGTCGCCGGTATTCGCTCCTCCGGGGTGATCTCCGCCTACGGCGCCTCCAAGGCGGCCCTGATCCGCCTCACCGAGGAGCTGGCCTGGCAGCTGGGCCCGTCGATCCGCGTCAACGCCGTCGCCCCGGCCGTGGTCAAGACCAAGTTCGCCGAGGCGCTCTACGCCGCCGGCGAGGAGGAGGCAGCGTCCGGCTACCCGATGAAGCGACTGGGTGAGCCCGAGGACGTGGCCAAGCTGGTCGGCTTCCTGGTCTCCGACGCTGCGTCCTGGATCACCGGCGACACCATCCGCGTGGACGGCGGCTCGCTGGCCACCGGCTGATCGTGACGCGCCCCACCGAGGCCGGCACCGCGGCGATCACTGCTGACGTGCTGGTGCTCGGCCTCGGTCCGGCGGGGCGGGCGGTGGCCAGCGCGTGTGCCGCGGCCGGCCTGGACGTCGCCGCGGTGGACCCGCACCCGGACGCACCCTGGTCGAGCACCTACGGCGCGTGGGCCGACGAGCTGGTCTCGCCGGTTCCCCGGGTGGCGACCATCGCCCGGCCCACCGCGTGGAGCACCCGGACCCACCACCTGCACCGGGCGTACACGGTGCTCGACAGCCCCGGCCTGCAGCAGTCGCTGAGCGTGGCCGGCGTCCGGGTGCACCAGGGTGCCGCGTGCCCGGACGCGCGGGCACTCACCGACGGCACCGCCCTGCACGCCCGGGTGGTGCTGGACGCCCGTGGCGCTCCGGCAGCCGGACGCACGCAGCAGACCGCCTACGGGGTGGTGGTGGACTCCGCCCTTGCCGAGGCCGCCACCGGAGGGCTGGACGCGCTGTTCATGGACTGGCGCACCGACCACGGCGCGGACCCCGGCACGCACCCCACCTTCCTGTACGCGGTGCCAGTCGGCGGCGGGCGGGTGCTGCTGGAGGAGACCTCGCTGGCGGCGCGGCCCGGCCTGGGCATGGACGAGCTGGCCCGGCGCCTGCAGGCGCGGCTGGCCGCCCGCGGGGTGCGGCTCACCGGCGCCGAGCCGGTGGAGCGGGTGCGGTTCGCGCTGGACACCCCGCTGCCCGCCCGCGAGTGGGCCGGGCGTCCGGCGGGCGTGGTGCGCCTGGGTGCCGCCGCTCCCCTGGTGCACCCGGCCAGCGGCTACAGCGTGGCGGCCACGCTGCGGCTGGCCCCGGTGCTGGCCCAGGCCCTGGCTGCGGGGGCCGACGCACCCCACCTGCAGCAGCTGGTGTGGCCGGCGCGGGCTCGGGCCGTGCACGCGCTGCGGCTGCGGGGCCTGCGCACGCTGCTGTCGCTGGCACCGCCGCAGGTGCCGGAGTTCTTCGCGGCCTTCCTGGACCTGCCGGTCCACCACCAGCAGGCCTACCTGTCGGGGCGAGCGGACCTGGCGGGCACCGCCGCCGCCATGCGGGCCACCCTTGCTGCCCTGTCCCCGCCCATGCGCAAGGCCCTGCTGCGCGGGGCGCTCCTCGGATGAGGGCGCCCCGCAGCAACAGGGCCTTGCCGGTGAGACGGTGCCGAGGCTGCTAGACGGTGAAGCCCAGGGCGCGCAGCTGCTCGCGGCCGTCCTCGTTGATCTTGTCCGGGCCCCATGGCGGCATCCAGACCCAGTTGATCTTCAGGTCGGAGCACATGCCGCCCTCGGTGAGCGCGGTGCGGGCCTGCGCCTCGATCACGTCGGTCAGCGGGCAGGCCGCCGAGGTCAGCGTCATGTCCACGGTGGCCACCCGGTCGGCGTCGACACGAATGTCGTACACCAGCCCGAGGTCCACCACGTTGATGCCGAGCTCGGGGTCGACCACGTCGCGCATGGCCTCCTCCAGGTCCTCCAGGGAGGGCAGGTCGGCACTGGACTCGGCCGCACTGGACTCTGCTGCGGCCGGAGCGGACGCAGCATCCAGGTCGGCCGCGGTGCGGCCGGCCCGGGGGTCGGTCGCGCTGGCCGTCTCGGCCACGGTGCTGGCCTCAGAAACGGTGTTGGTCTCCACCGCGGTGTCGGTCTCGCTCATCGGGTCACTCCTTCGTTCGAGCTCGCGTCCTCGGGCGCGGACTTGGCGTCCACCACCTGGGACACGGCGTCCTTGAAAGCCATCCAGCCCAGCAGCGCGCACTTCACCCGCGCCGGGTACTTCGACACTCCGGCGAAGGCCACGCCGTCGCCCAGCACGTCCTCGTCACCCGCCACGGTGCCACGGCTGCCCACCATCTCGCTGAACGCGCGGAGGGTGGACATGGCCTCGTCCACCCGGGTGCCGGTCACCAGGTCGGTGAGCACGGAGGTGGAGGCCTGGCTGATGGAGCAGCCCTCGCCGTCGTAGGAGATGTCCGCCACCACCTGCCCGTCCTCCGACAACGCCACCCGCAGGGTGATCTCGTCCCCGCAGGTGGGGTTCACGTGGTGAACCTCGGCGCCGTAGGGCTCCCGCAGACCGCGGCCGTGCGGGTGCTTGTAGTGGTCCAGGATGACCTGCTGGTACATCTGCTCCATCTGCACCGGGCTCAGCTCCCCACGCCGAAGAACGACTGCGCGCGGCGCACGGCGGCCACCAGCGCGTCCACCTCGGCCTCGGTGTTGTACAGCGCGAACGACGCTCGCACGGTGGCGGTGACGCCGAGCTGCTTGTGCAGCGGCCACGCGCAGTGGTGTCCCACCCGCACGGCGACGCCCTCGTCGTCCAGGATCTGGCCGACGTCGTGGGCGTGCACGCCGTCCACCACGAACGACACCGCCCCGCCCCGCTGGTCGGTGGTGGTGGGCCCGACGACGCGGACTCCCGCCAGCTCACCCAGCCCGGCCAGCGCCGCCTCGGTGAGCCGGCGCTCGTGGGCGGCCACGGCGTCCATGCCCAGGGCGCTGAGGTAGTCCACCGCGGCACCCAGCCCGATGGCCTGCGAGGTCATCGGCACCCCGGCCTCGAACCGCTGCGGGGCAGGCGCGTAGGTGGAGCCGGTCATCTCCACGGTCTCGATCATCGAGCCCCCGGTGATGAACGGGGGCATCTGCTCCAGCAGCGACTCCCGGCCGTAGAGCACGCCGACGCCGGAGGGGCCGAGCATCTTGTGGCCGGAGAACGCGGCATAGTCCACGTCCAGGGCGTGCAGGTCCACCGGGCCGTGCGGCACCGACTGGCAGGCGTCGAGCACGGTGAGCGCACCCACCGCGCGGGCGCGGGCGACCAGATCGGCCACCGGCGGCACCGTGCCCAGCACGTTGGACTGGTGGGTGAAGGCGACGACCTTGGTGCGCTCGGTGAGCTGCAGCGAGTCCAGGTCCAGGCGGCCCTCCGGCGTCACCTCGTACCAGCGGAGGGTGGCGCCGGTGCGTCGGCACAGCTCCTGCCAGGGCACCAGGTTGGCGTGGTGCTCCATCCGGGTGACGACCACCTCGTCGCCCGGACCCACGGTGCGACCGGTGAACCGGTCGTCGCCGAGGGTGTGGGCGACCAGGTTGAGCGACTCGGTGGCGTTCTTGGTGAACACCAGCTCGCCCGGGCGCGCCCCGACGAAGTCGGCGAGGCGGGCCCGGGCGGACTCGTAGGCGTCAGTGGCCTCCTCGGCCAGCTGGTGCGCACCGCGGTGCACCGCCGAGTTGCAGGTGAGCAGGAACTCCCGCTCGGCGTCGAGCACCTGCAGCGGGCGGTGCGCGGTGGCCCCGGAGTCCAGGTACACCAGCGGCTTACCGTCCCGGACGGTGCGGGCCAGGATCGGGAAGTCCGCCCGGATCCGGGCCACGTCGAGCGCGGGCGCGGCGTCGTTGCCGTGCGCCGCGACCGCCGTCATGCTCAGACCGTCACATCCTGCTGGTTCGCCGTCAGCACCGCAGCCGCCTCGGCCTTGTCGGCGTTGGTGAACCGCACGTAGCCGTTGGTCTCCAGCTCGTCGGCCAGCTCGGGACCGCCGGACTCCACCACGCGGCCACCGGAGAACACGTGCACGTAGTCGGGCGTGATGTGCTTCAGGATGCGGGTGTAGTGCGTGATGAGCAGCACGCCGCCGTCGTTGTCGGCCTTGTAGCGGTTGACGCCGTCGCTGACGATGCGCAGCGCGTCCACGTCGAGGCCGGAGTCGGTCTCGTCCAGGATGGCGATCTTCGGCTTGAGCAGCGCCAGCTGCAGGATCTCGTGGCGCTTCTTCTCACCACCGGAGAAGCCCTCGTTGACGGAGCGCTCGGCGAACTCGGGCTGGATGTCCAGGTCGGCCATCGCGCTCTTGACCTCCTTGACCCAGTGGCGCAGCTTGGGGGCCTCGCCGCGGGTGGAGGTGACCGAGGTGCGCAGGAAGTTGGACATGGACACGCCGGGCACCTCGACGGGGTACTGCATGGCCAGGAACAGCCCGGCGCGGGCGCGCTCGTCCACGCTCATCGCCAGCACGTCCTCACCGTCGAGGGTGATGGAGCCGGAGGTCACCTCGTACTTGGGGTGGCCGGCGATGGCGTAGGACAGGGTCGACTTGCCGGAGCCGTTGGGCCCCATGATGGCGTGCGTCTCGCCGGAGCGGACGGTGAGGTTGACCCCGCGCAGGATCTGCTTGGTCGGCTCTGCGGCGTCACCGGTGTTCACGCTGACGTGCAGGTCGCGGATCTCCAGGGTGGACATCAGGTTGTGGTCTCCAGTTCAGGAAGGTCGGTGCGAGTGGGAGGGACGGACGCGCCGCCGGGGGCTGAGCGGGAGGCTCAGATGCCCACGGCGGAGAGCTCCGTCTCGATGGCGGCCTCGAGGCGCTCGCGCACCTCGGCGACGGTGATCTTGGCCAGCACCTCGTGGAAGAACCCACGAACCACGAGCCGACGCGCCTGCTCCTCGGTGATGCCCCGCGAGCGCAGGTAGAACAGCTGCTCGTCGTCGAAGCGGCCGGTGGCGCTGGCGTGCCCGGCGCTGACGATCTCGCCGGTCTCGATCTCCAGGTTGGGCACCGAGTCGGCGCGCGCGCCGTCGGTGAGCAGCAGGTTGCGGTTGAGCTCGAAGGTCTCGGTGCCCTCGGCAGCCGCGCGGATGAGCACGTCGCCGATCCAGACGGTGTGCGCGTCGCCGGCACCGCCGCTGTCCACGCCCTGCAGGGCGCCCTTGTACATCACGTCGGAGCGGCAGTGCGGCTGCGAGTGGTCCACGAAGAGCCGCTGCTCCAGGTGCTGGCCGGCGTCGGCGAAGTACACGCCGAGCATCTGCGCGTCACCGCCGGGCGCGGAGTACAGCACCGTGGGGGTGAGCCGGACCACGGAGCCGCCCAGGCTGATGGCGGTGTGCCGCAGCACCGAGTCGCGACCGAGCTTGGCGTGGTGCGACGCCACGTGCACGGCGTCGTCGGCCCAGTCCTGGACGGTGACCACGGTCAGGTGGGCGGAGTCGCCGACCACCAGCTCGAGGTTCTCCGCCAGGGTGCCGGAGCCGCGCTGGTCGACGACCACCACGGCGCGGGCGAAGGGCTCAAGCCGGATCTGGGTGTGCTCGTAGGCCACCTGGTCGACGCCGGGGCCGGTCACGGTGACCATGACGGGCTCGGCGACCTCGGTCTCCTTGGCCACGGTGACGACGGTGGCCTCGGTGAAGGAGCTCCACGCCTGAGCCGCGACGCGGTCGGCGGGAGTGCCGGCCGCACCGATGCGCGGGTCGCTGCGGTCGGCCTTCTCCACGGTCACGCCGTCCGGGGCGGTGATCTCCACGGTGGTGCGACCGGTGGCCGGGGCCGACCCGTCGTGCAGTCCGCGCAGGCGCTTGAGCGGGGTGAACCGCCACGCCTCGTCGCGGTGGGTGGGGACCTCGAAGGCCTCGACGTCGTAGGACGTGAAGGCGGCGCCACGGCTGACCGCCGGGACGACCGGGGTCTGGGTGGGACGCTCTGGTGCTGTGTTGGGCGCGCTCATGCTCAGCCCACGGCCCCTTCCATCTGTAGCTCGATCAGTCGGTTCAGCTCGAGGGCGTACTCCATGGGCAGCTCCCGGGCGATCGGCTCGACGAAGCCGCGCACGATCATCGCCATCGCCTCGTCCTCGGTGAGCCCACGGCTCATCAGGTAGAAGAGCTGGTCGTCGCTGACCTTGGAGACGGTGGCCTCGTGGCCCATGGACACGTCGTCCTCGCGGATGTCCACGTACGGGTAGGTGTCGCTGCGGCTGATCTGGTCGACCAGCAGCGCGTCACACTTCACCGTGGACTTGGAGCCGTGCGCTCCCTTGTTGATCTGCACCAGCCCGCGGTAGGAGCTGCGGCCACCGCCCCGGGCCACCGACTTGCTGACGATGGTGGAGGTGGTGTTGGGCGCCAGGTGCAGCATCTTGGCCCCGGCGTCGGTGTGCTGGCCCTCGCCGGCGAACGCCACGGAGAGCACCTCACCGTGGGCGTGCTCGCCCATCATCCACACGGCCGGGTACTTCATGGTGACCTTGGAGCCGATGTTGCCGTCGATCCACTCCATGGTGGCGCCGGCCTCGGCCTTGGCCCGCTTGGTCACCAGGTTGTAGACGTTGTTCGACCAGTTCTGGATGGTCGTGTAGCGGCAGCGGCCGCCCTTCTTCACGATGATCTCCACGACCGCGGAGTGCAGGGAGTCCGAGCTGTAGATCGGCGCGGTGCAGCCCTCGACGTAGTGCACGTAGGCGTCCTCGTCGACGATGATCAGCGTCCGCTCGAACTGGCCCATGTTCTCGGTGTTGATCCGGAAGTAGGCCTGCAGCGGGATCTCCACGTGCACGCCCTTGGGCACGTAGATGAACGACCCGCCGGACCACACCGCGGCGTTCAGCGCGGAGAACTTGTTGTCCCCGGCCGGGATCACCGAGCCGAAGTACTCCTCGAACAGCTCCGGGTGCTCGCGCAGCCCGGTGTCGGTGTCCATGAAGATGACGCCCTGCTCCTCCAGGTCCTCGCGGATGGAGTGGTAGACGACCTCGGACTCGTACTGCGCCGCCACGCCGGAGACCAGGCGCTGCTTCTCCGCCTCGGGGATGCCGAGCTTGTCGTAGGTCGCCTTGATGTCGGCGGGCAGGTCGTCCCAGGTGGCCGCCTGCTTCTCGCTGGAGCGCACGAAGTACTTGATGTTGTCGAAGTCGATGCCCGACAGGTCCGCACCCCAGCTGGGCATGGGCTTGCGGTTGAAGATGTCGAGGGCCTTGAGGCGCTTCTCGAGCATCCAGCTGGTCTCGCTCTTCTTCTCCGAGATGTCGCGCACGACGGCCTCGGACAGGCCGCGCTTGGCGACGGAGCCCGCTTCGTCGGAGTCCGCCCAGCCGAACGCGTAGTGGCCCAGGGAGGCGATCGTCTCGTCCTGGGTCATGGTCGGCGCGGCGACGGGCGTGGCGGCCGTCGGGTCGACCTCGTTCTGGGTGACTGTCATGCGTGCTCCTTTCGGAGAGCGGTGCGGTTCGGCGCGGGCTGCGCGCCGGTTGGTACGTGGGTGGTGCACACCGGGTCGCCGTTGGCGATGGTGGCCAGGCGCTGCACGTGGGTGCCGAGCAGGTCCGCGAACACGGAACGCTCGGCCTCGCACAGCTCTGGGAACTCTGCAGCGACCTCTGCCACCGGGCAGTGGTGCTGGCACAGCTGGACGCCGTTGCCGACCTCGCGGGTCGATGCGGCGTAGCCCGCGTCAGTCAGTGCCTGGGCCAGGCTATCGGCCGTGGCTGCGGCACTCTGGTTCGGCTGGACCCGACTGGTGATGGCGGCGACGCGGCGGCGGGCGAACTCCCGGACCGCTGAGTCTCCCCCGAGCTCGCGCAGCTGGCGCAGCGCGGACGCCGCCAGCTCCGACAAGCCCTCCGAGCGGCCGAAGCGCGCCCGGCCGGTCGCGGTGAGCAGGTACTGCCGGGCGGGCCTGCCCCGACCCCGGCGCACCAGGGCGGGCGCACTGATGCTGGTGGCCTCGTCGCTGGCCACCAGCGCGTCCAGGTGTCGCCGGATCCCCGCGGGGCTCACCCCGAGGGTCTGCGCCACGTCGGACGCCGTGACCGGACCCTTCTCCAGCAGCTCGCGGGCCACGCACTCCCGGGTCTGCTGCTCCTGGGCACGGTGGGGCGCACCCAGGGACTTGGCCTGCTCGGTCCGTCCAGGCAGCGCCGCGGCGGCCCGCGGACGGGTCACCGGACTCTCCTGCGCAGATAAGACCTTTTTCACAACACTAGTGTGACGCAATTGCCGTGGCGCTGTCCACTCGTGGGCCGTGGCGGTGTGCCGTGTCACCACGCGTGACCCGACTAGGGTGTCGCTGTGACACCGGCGGGACGAACACGGCGTGGTGACGGTCCCAGGGTGGCGTCGTCCGCCTCCGCAGCGGCACCGCCCGCGGAGGCGGGACGTCCACCGGAGCACCGGCGCTCGGTGCTGAGCACCCGCATCGCCCGCCTGCACGACGTGGAGCCACCGGCCGCCGCGCTCTCCCGAGCCGAGCTGGCCCAGCTGCGCGCGGCCCGCCGCCTCGGTGCCACCGGCACCGTCCTGATGGCCCTGGGCTCGCTGGGCGCCGGCGCCAACCCGGTGCTGCAGAACCCGCTGCAGGGGGTGCGCCTGCTGGGCCTGCCCGCCCGGATGCCCGCCACCGCGCTGGCCATCACCATCACCGGGATGATCCTGGTGGTGCTGGCGTGGCTGGTGATCGGCCGCTTCGCCAGGGGCGGCGCCCCGCGGCGGATGTCCCGCTCCCAGCTCGACCGCACGCTGCTGCTGTGGGCGCTGCCGCTCACCGTGGCCCCGCCGATGTTCAGCAAGGACGTCTACTCCTACCTGGCGCAGAGCGAGATCGCCGCCCGGGGGCTGGACCCGTACGTGCTCGGGCCGGCGCAGGCCCTGGGGGTGAGCAACGTCCTCACCCGCACGGTCCCCACCATCTGGCGGGACACCCCCGCCCCCTACGGGCCGTTCTTCCTGTGGATCGGGCGCGGCATCTCCTCGATCTCCCGGGACTCCATCCTCACCGGCATCTTCCTGCACCGGTTGCTGGCCCTGGTCGGGGTCGCGCTGATCGTGTGGGCCCTGCCCCGGCTGGCCCGGCGCTGCGGGGTGGCCCCGGTGTCCGCGCTGTGGCTGGGTGCGCTCAACCCGCTGGTGCTGTTCCACCTGGTCTCCGGGATCCACAACGAGGCTCTGATGATCGGCCTGATGCTGGCCGGGGTCGAGCTGGCGCTGCGCGGGGTGGAGACGGCCGGGCCGCTGCGCGGGCGGGCCCTGCTGCTCCTGCTCGCCGGCTCCGCCCTGGTGGGGCTCTCCGCCGCGGTCAAGGTGCCCTCGTTGCTGGCGCTGGGCTTCGTGGGGATGGCGCTGGCCCGGCGGTGGGGGGCGAGCCTGCGTGCGGTGGTGGCGGCCGGGGCCCTGCTGCTCGGGGTGACCGCGGCGGTGTTCCTGCTCGTCGGCGGGCTCAGCGGGCTGGGCTTCGGCTGGACCAAGACGCTGGGTACCGCCAACGCCGTGCGCTCCTGGATGTCGATGTCCACGCTGTCGGGCATGCTCACCGGCCTGGTGGGCAAGCTGCTGGGCCTGGGCGACCACACGTCGGCGATCCTCACCTTCACCCGGCTCATCGGCTCGGCGCTGGCGGCCTACGTGGGGGCCCGGATGCTCTTCGCGGTGCTGCGCGGGCGCCTGCACGCCGTGGGCGGGCTGGGCATCACCCTGGGAGCAGTGGTGCTGCTGTTCCCGGTGGTGCACCCCTGGTACCTGCTCTGGGCGGCGATCCCGCTCGCGGCGTGGGCGTCGGCGCCGGCCTACCGCCGGGTGGCGGTGGCGGTGTCCGCGGCCGTGGCGGTGCTGCTGATGCCCAACGGCGCGGAGTACCCGCCGTTCGTCATCGTGGAGGCCGCGGCGGCTGCCGTGGTCGTCGCCCTGGTCGCGATGTTCCTCACCCGCAGGGTGCTGCCGTGGCGGGAGTTCCTTCGGCCTGCCGCTCTGCCCGGTCGACCGGCCGCATACGCTGGCACCCCGTGACCTCTGCTTCCTCCGCGCCACCCGCTGCCGCCGTGCAGCTGCGCGACGTGGTCAAGTCCTTCGGTCCCACCACCGCGGTAGCCGGGCTCACCCTCGAGGTGCAGCCCGCCCAGGTGCTGGCGCTGCTCGGCCCCAACGGCGCCGGCAAGACCACCACCGTCGAGATGTGCGAGGGCTTCTCCGCCCCCGACTCCGGCACCGTGCGCGTGCTCGGCCTCGACCCGGTGGGCCAGAGCGACGAGCTGCGTCCGCGGATCGGGGTGATGCTGCAGGGTGGTGGCGCCTACCCGGGTGCGAAGGCCGGGGAGATGCTCCGCCTCATCGCGGCCTACTCCGACCGCCCGCACGACCCGGACTGGCTGCTGCGCACGCTGGGGCTCACCGACGCGGTGCGCACGCCCTACCGGCGGCTCTCCGGTGGGCAGCAGCAGCGCCTGGCGCTGGCCTGCGCGCTGGTCAACCGCCCGGAGCTGGTGTTCCTGGACGAGCCGACGGCCGGTCTGGACGCCCAGGCCCGGCTGCTGGTCTGGGACCTGGTGGACGGGCTGCGCCGCGACGGGGTGAGCGTGGTGCTCACCACCCACCTCATCGACGAGGCCGAGGAGCTGGCCGACCACGTGGCGATCGTGGACGCCGGTCGGATGGTCGCCGAGGGCACGCCCGCCGAGCTGACCACCGTCGGGGCCGAGCAGCAGCTGCGCTTCTCCGCGCCCAGCCGCCTGGACGTCGAGCTGTTGGCGCTGGCTCTGCCGGAGGGCTACATCACCTCGGAGCCACAGCCGGGGCGCTACCTGGTGGAGGGCGAGATCACCCCGCAGGTGCTGGCCACGGTCACCTCCTGGTGCGCGCGGATGGACGTGCTCGCCACTGACCTGCAGGTGGCACGACGCAGCCTAGAGGACGTGTTCCTCGAGCTGACCGGACGGGAGCTCAGACGATGACAGCGCAAGCCGATGCCCGCGGGCAGGCCGAGCCGCGCTTCCCCGCCGGCACCTTCGCACCGGACCCGCGGCCGGCCACCCCGGGGCGGATGCTGCTGGCCCAGGGCCGGCTGGAGCTGCTGCTGCTGCTGCGCAACGGCGAGCAGCTCCTGCTCACGATGCTCATCCCGATCACGCTGCTGGTGGGTCTGAGCCTGCTGCCGATCGTGGACCTGCCCGAGCCCCGGGTGGACTCGGTGGTGCCGGGTGTGATGGCTCTCGCCGTGATGTCCACCGCGTTCACCGGGCAGGCCATCGCGGTCGGCTTCGACCGCCGCTACGGCGCCCTCAAGCGGCTGGGCGCCACCCCGCTGCCGCGCTGGGGGATCCTCGGCGGCAAGGTGGCCGCGGTGCTCGTGGTGGTGGCGCTGCAGGCGCTGCTCCTCGGGGTGATCGGCCTGGCCATCGGCTGGCGGCCCAGCGTCGCTGGACTTGCCCTCGGCGTGATCGCCCTGGCAGTGGGCACCTTCGCCTTTGGCGCGCTGGGCCTGCTGATCGGCGGCTGGCTCAAGGCCGAGATCGTGCTGGCGCTGGCCAACATCATCTGGTTCGTGCTGCTGGGCCTCGGCGGCATCGTGGTTCCGCTGGACCGGCTGCCCGACGCCCTCGCCGAGATCGCCCGGCTGCTGCCCTCCGGGGCGCTCACCGAGGTGCTGCGCGAGGCGACCATGCACACGTCGGTGAACCTGACCGGGCTGCTGGCGCTGCTCGTGTGGGGTGTGGTGGGAGCGCTCGCCGCGACCCGCACCTTCCGCTTCACCTGACTCCCCCTACCATCGTTCACGTGCACCTCCCCGGCCTCTCGGCACTCCCCCAGCTGTCCGTTCCCGCCCAGCGCAGGTTCACCTTCGTGGCCGCGCTGACCCAGGCCGGGATCGCGGTCACCGGGGCGGTCGTGCGGGTCACCGGGTCGGGCCTGGGCTGCCCCACCTGGCCGCAGTGCTTCCCCGGCAGCATGGTGCCGACCGGCGCTCACGACGTCCCCGCCTACGAGCAGGCCATCGAGTTCGGCAACCGCCTGCTCACCTATGTGGTGACCGCGGCGGCGGTGGCGGCGCTGCTGGTGGTGCTGCGCGCAGGACGGCGCACGTCGCTCAAGCGCTACGCGTGGTCGCTGCCCCTGGGCACCGTGGTGCAGGCCGTGCTCGGCGGCATCACCGTGCTCACCGGGCTGGAGTGGTGGACCGTCGCCCTGCACCTGCTGGTGTCCACCGTACTGGTCTGGCTGGCGGTGCAGCTGCACGTCGGGGTGGGCCAGCCGGACACCGGGCAGCCGCACCTGACGGTGCCGCCGCCGCTGCGGACGCTGCTCGCAGTGGCCACCGCCGTGCTCGCCGCCCTGATGGTCGCCGGGACCATGGTCACCGGCGCAGGACCGCACGCCGGCAACTCCGAGACCCCCCGCCTGGACCTCGACATCCCGGCACTGGCCCAGCTGCACGCCGAGCTGCTGGTCGGCTACCTGGGCCTGCTCGTCGGTGCCTACTTCGCCTTCAAGGCGGTGGCCGCACCCCGCGCTGTCCTGCGGCAGTGGTGGATCCTCGCCGCGGTGGTGCTCGCTCAGGGCGGGATCGGGGTGGTGCAGTACTTCACCGGCGTCCCCGAGGCGCTGGTGGCCGCCCACGTCGCTGGTGCGTGTGCCACCACCTGGGCCATGGCCGCGCTCTGGGCCAGGACCCGCGTGCGGGCGTCACTCACCGAGGACCTGACCGACCGCTCGCCCCAGCTGAGCCCGGCCGCTGCCCACTAGGCCGCAGCGGCGGCCGGGGCGGCCTGCTCGCTAGCAGCCACCGCCACCCCCGTCGCCACCGCCACCGCCGTCACCGCCTCCGCCGTCGAAGGAGGAACCGCCGTGGGAGAAGGAACCGCCACCGTCGAAGCCGGACGTGGGGGACTCGCTGGTGGTCCGGCCCTGCGGGCCCGGGCGGTGCCGTCGCGCGACCAGGGTGGCGATGGCAACCACGACGAGCATGAGGCCCATGAAGACGAACGGGTTGTTCAGCGGCAGGTGGATCGCCCTGCGCACACCGTCGGGGACGAAGGCGAAGCGCACGTGCTCGTCGATCACCACGAGCGCAGGGATGCTCAGCAGCACGGCCAGCTGCAGGCCGGGGCCGGGACGACGACGACGCGCAGGCACGGGGGGCACAGCAGGACCCTAGTGCGGAGAAGGTGCGCGCGTGCGCCTTTCACGCACGCGCGCCGGGTGGGCTAGGCCAGGCGGGCCGAGCGCCGCACCCAGTCCGCCGGATCCCGGTCGACCACGCAGTACTCCCGACCGGCCGGGTCGCGCAGCACCGTCCAGTCCTCGGTGCGCCGCACCACCTCGGCGCCCAGACCCTCGTGCCTGCGCACCTCGGCGTCCCGGTCGGCCGCAGCGACGTCTAGGTGCGCCCGGGTGGGACCGCTCTCCTCGTCCAGCCGCTGCAGGAGCAGGTGCATCGGCAGCTCGTCGGGCGAGACGAGCCGCTCGAACACCATCGAGGTGATCCTCGGTTGCACCGGCCAGCCGGTCAGCTCGCGCCAGAACGCCGCCTCGGCGTCGTAGCGGTCCCGGGCGACGTCGATGCAGATCTGGTCGACCGCGGACGCGCCCTCCGGCCAGGGTGCCGGTGCCGCGCGGCGCGACTCCCCGGCGTGCGCCACCAAGCAGAACGGCAGGCCGCCGGGCGAGGTGAGCACCACCAGCCCGTCCCTGGGTCGGCTGGTGACCGTCGCCCCCAGCGCGGTGGCCTCGGCCACCGCCTGGTCGAGGCCGGCGACGTAGAGGTCGAGGTGCACCCGGGGCGCGTCGTCGACCTCCTGCAGCCACAGGTGTGGATCTGCGTCCACCGGCTCCAGCGGCACCAGCTCGCCGTGCTCTCCCCGGGGCGTGGCGGACACCGCGTGCCCGCTCACCGAGCTCCAGAACCGCGCGAGCTGCTCGCCCTGGGACGCTGGGGTGTCCAGGAAGGCGTTGATCCACCGCACCGGCACGTTCATCGCGTCGAGGCGGAGCTACTTGTCGCGGGCCAGGTACCCGGCCATCCTCTTGGCCAGGCCCTTGGGGGTCTTCACCGCGCCGGCGAGCTCACGGTCCCACTCGGCCTGCGTGGCGGTGGAGCGGGCCACCAGCTGCTCGGCGGTCTCCATGTCCGGAACCACCACGTCGCCCAGCGTGCCGTCGGCACCGACCAGCGTCACCCGCACGGCGCTGCGGCCGACGTACTGCACCACCGCGGTGGCACCGTCGCCGTGCTCGGCGGCGAACTTGTCCACCGTGCTCACCGCGCCCTTGGGGGCGTCGGGGTCGACTGGTTTCAGCTCGTTCGGCTCGCTGTCGCTCATGCGAGCACCTTAACGGGTCAGCCGGGGAGCCCATCGGGTAGGACTTACCCCGTGCGCGCCGTCCAGATCACCGCCACCGGCGGACCCGAGGTCCTCGTCCCCACCACCGTCGCCGAGCCCGTGCCGGGGCCGGGCGAGCTGCTGGTCAGCGTGGCCGCGGCGGGGGTCAACTACATCGACACCTACTACCGGACCGGCCAGTATCCGGTGGAGCTGCCGTCCGTGCCCGGCCTGGAGGGCGCCGGCGTGGTGCAGGCCCTCGGCGCGGACGTCACCGACTTCGCGGTGGGTGACCGGGTGGCCTGGTGCTCCGCACCGGGCAGCTACGCCGAGCAGGTGGTGGTGCCCGCCAGCGCCGCCGTGGCGGTACCGGCCGGCGTGCCGGACGACCAGGCGGCCTCGGCGCTGCTGCAGGGCATGACGGCGCACTACCTGCTCACCTCCACCTACCCGGCCCAGCCCGGCGACACGGTCCTGCTGCACGCCGGCGCGGGCGGGGTGGGGCTGATGCTGACCCAGCTGGCGGTGGCCGCGGGCGTCACCGTCATCACCACGGTGTCCACCGACGCCAAGGCCGAGCTCTCCCGCACGGCCGGCGCCGCGCACGTGCTGCGCTACGGCGACGACCTGGCTGCGCAGGTGCGCGAGCTGACGGCGGGCGAGGGGGTGGCGGCGGTCTACGACGGCGTGGGCGCGGCCACCTTCGACGCCAGCCTGGCCGCGCTGCGGGTGCGCGGGACCTTGGCGCTGTTCGGGGCCGCCAGCGGGCCGGTGCCACCGGTGGACCCCCAGCGGCTCAACGCGGCGGGGTCGCTCTACCTCACCCGCCCCACGCTGGCGCACTACACGCGCAACCGCCCGGAGCTCACCTGGCGAGCCGACGCCGTGTTCGGGGCCGTCGTTGACGGCACCCTGCGGGTGCGCGTGGGTGCCACCTACCCGCTGTCCGAGGCGGCCCAGGCGCACCGCGACCTGCAGGCGCGGTCCACCACGGGTTCGCTCGTGCTGCTGCCGGAGCCAAGCGGAAGGAACAGCTAGAGCAGGGTGGGCAGGTTCAGCACGGAGTCGACCGCGATGCCGATGAACAGCAGCGACAGGTACGTGTTGGACAGGTGGAAGAGCTTCATCGGGTTGGTCTGCCGACCGGCCTTGGTGGCCGCGTACAACCGGTGAGCCATCACCAGGAACCAGGCGCCGGTGAGCACGGCCACGGCGGCGTAGAGCCATCCGGTGGCCGGCAGCAGCAACAGGCTGACCGCCACCATCACCCAGCTGAAGAGCACGATCTTGCGCGTGACCTCCTGCGCGGTGGCCACCACCGGCAGCATCGGCACGCCGGCCGCGCGGTAGTCCTCCTTGTAGCGCATCGCCAGCGCCCAGGTGTGCGGCGGCGTCCAGAAGAAGATGATCCCGAACATGACCGCTGCCGGCCACTCCACCGTGCCGGTCACCGCGGCCCACCCGATGACCACCGGCATGCACCCGGCGGCGCCGCCCCACACCACGTTCTGGGTGGTGCGGCGCTTGAGCACCAGGGTGTAGACGAGGACGTAGAAGAGGATGGTCGCCACGGCGAGGACACCGGCGAACAAGTTGGTGGTGGCCCACAGCCAGAAGAAGGACAGCACGCCCAGCGCGAGCCCGAAGACCAGCGCGTGCCGGGTGGGCACGGTCTCTCGGGCGAGGGCGCGTCGCGCTGTGCGCTTCATCACCTTGTCGATGTCGGCGTCAGCCACGCAGTTGAGCGTGTTGGCGCTGGCCGCGGCGAGCATCCCACCGAACAGGGTGGTGAGCACCAGCAGCGGCAGGGGCAGCGGCAGGGGGTCGACACCGCGCTGCGCCAGCAGCATCGCCGGGATGGTGGTGACCAGCAGCAGCTCGATCACGCGGGGCTTGGTCAGCCCGACGTAGGCGCCCACCTTGGCGCGAAGGCGCTGACCAGCACCGTGGCCCGGCCCCGGCGTCGCCTGCGCTCGGCTGGTCCGTTCCGCTGTCCGCACCGCTTCTCCTCAAATAAGATTCGGCCGTCAGTACAGAACTGTGACCCTCTACCGCGAGCAATGGTAGACGGCCTGCGGGCCACCACCCGCCCCGCACCGAGGAGTGTGGCGAGAACGTCAGCCCCGGGGTGACGGGGGCATCGGCAGCCGGTGGCGCCCAAGATCATCGCCGACATCGTCATTGTGGTGCAGCCGCACTAGGCTTGGCCGCAGACAACGGGCAACCGGAGGCAGGACCCCGACGCCACCCTGTGCGCCGCACGGCGTTGACGTCGGGTCTCACCGCTGGTCCCACCCAGCAACAGTGTCAGGAGCCCCACGACGTGCCGGTGACCGCCGAGATCAGTGCCCTCACTCGACCCAACTACCCCGACGGCTGGTCGGAGCTGGACACCCGCGCCGTGGACACCGCGCGGGTGCTGGCCGCCGACGCCGTGCAGCACAAGGGCAACGGCCACCCCGGCACCGCGATGAGCCTGGCGCCGCTGGCCTACACCCTCTTCCAGCGGGTGATGCGCCACGACCCCACGGACGCGGACTGGATCGGTCGCGACCGCTTCGTGCTCTCCGCCGGGCACTCCAGCCTGACGCTGTACATCCAGCTGTACCTGGCCGGCTACGGGCTGGAGCTGCAGGACCTCAAGGAGCTGCGCACCTGGGGCTCGGCCACCCCCGGCCACCCCGAGCACCGGCACACCCCGGGCATCGAGATCACCACCGGCCCGCTGGGCCAGGGGCTGGCCTCGGCCGTGGGCATGGCGATGGCGGCCCGCCGCGAGCGCGGCCTGTTCGACCCGGAGCCGGAGCTGGGCGAGAGCCCGTTCGACCACCACGTCTACGTGATCGCCTCCGACGGTGACATCGAGGAGGGCATCACCTCCGAGGCGTCCTCGCTCGCCGGCACCCAGCAGCTCGGCAACCTCGTGGTGATCTACGACGACAACAAGATCTCCATCGAGGACAACACCGACATCGCGCTGAGCGAGGACACCGCCAAGCGCTACGAGGCCTACGGCTGGCACGTGCAGGTGGTGGAGGGCGGCGAGGACGTCGTGGCCATCGAGCGGGCGCTGCTGGCAGCCCGGGACGAGACGAGCCGTCCCTCGATCATCGTGCTGCGCACCATCATCGGCTACCCCGCCCCGAAGAAGATGAACACCGGTGCCGCGCACGGTGCCGCTCTCGGCGACGAGGAGGTCGCCGCCGTCAAGAAGGAGCTGGGCTTCGACCCGGAGAAGTCCTTCGAGGTGAGCGACGAGGTCATCAAGCACACCCGGCAGGCCAAGGACCGCGGCACCGCGGCGCACGAGGACTGGGAGCCCACCTTCCAGGCCTGGGCCGAGCGCGAGCCCGAGCGCAAGCAGCTGCTGGACCGGCTCCTGGGCCGCACGCTGCCCGACGGCTACGCCGACAACCTCCCCACCTGGTCCACCGACGACAAGGCCGTCGCCACCCGCAAGGCGTCGGAGGCCGTGCTCAACGCCCTCGGCCCGGTGCTGCCCGAGCTGTGGGGCGGCTCGGCCGACCTGGCCGGCAGCAACAACACCACCATCAAGGGCTCGGACTCCTTCGGCCCCACGTCGATCTCCACCGACACCTGGACCGCCCAGCCCTACGGGCGCACCCTGCACTTCGGGGTCCGCGAGCACGCCATGGCGGCGGCGCTCAACGGCATCGCGCTGCACGGGCCCACTCGCCCCTACGGCGGCACCTTCCTGGTGTTCAGCGACTACGAGCGTCCCGCGCTGCGGCTGGCCGCGCTGATGAAGTCGGCCGTCATCCACGTCTGGACGCACGACTCCATCGGCCTCGGCGAGGACGGCCCCACCCACCAGCCGATCGAGCACCTGGCCACGCTGCGGGCCATTCCCGGTTTCAGCGTGGTGCGCCCTGGCGACGCCAACGAGACCGCCGCCGCCTGGAAGGCCGTGCTGGAGCGCCCCGAGGGCCCCGCCGGTCTGGCGCTCACCAGGCAGAACATCCCGATCCTGGCGGGCACCAGCACCGAGGGCGTCGCCCGCGGCGGCTACGTGCTGCAGGACGCCGAGGCGGGCCCGCTGCAGGTGATCCTCATCGGCACCGGCTCCGAGCTGCAGATCGCGGTGGCCACCCGGGAGACGCTGGAGGCACAGGGCATCGGTGCGCGCGTGGTCTCCATGCCCTGCGTGGAGTGGTTCGAGGAGCAGGACGCCGACTACCGGGAGTCCGTGCTCCCCGCCGCGGTCAAGGCCCGCGTGGCGGTGGAGGCGGCCTCGCCGCTGACCTGGTACCGCTACGTCGGGGACGCCGGCGAGATCGTCGGCCTCGACCACTTCGGTGCGTCCGCCGACTACGAGACGCTCTACCGAGAGTTCGGCATCACCGATGAGGCGGTGACGGCTGCCGCGCAGCGGTCCCTCGCCCGAGTGGAGGCATGACAACCATGACAGACGTGAACACCGCAGGCACCAGCCCTGCGACCGAGCAGAACCCGAACCTGGCCGCGCTGTCGGCGGCCGGGGTGAGCGTGTGGCTGGACGACCTCTCCCGGGAGCGGCTGCGCACCGGGAACCTGGCGCAGCTGGTGCAGACCCGCAGCATCGTGGGCGTCACCACCAACCCGACGATCTTCGCCGGGGCGCTGTCCAAGGGCGACGCCTACGACGCCCAGCTGCGTGAGCTGGCCGCCCAGGGCGCTGACCTCGACACCACCGTGCGGGTGCTGACCACCGACGACGTCCGGGAGGCCTGCGACGTCCTGCGCCCGGCGTGGGAGGCCAGCAGCGGCCGCGACGGCCGGGTCTCCATCGAGGTCGACCCCCGCCTGGCGCACGAGACCGACAAGACCGTCGAGCAGGCGGTCGAGCTGTGGAAGATCGTCGACCGGCCGAACGCGATGATCAAGATCCCCGCCACCGAGGAGGGGCTGTCGGCCATCACCCAGACCCTGGCCCAGGGAATCAGCGTCAACGTGACCCTGATCTTCTCCGTCGAGCGGCACCGTGCGGTGATCGACGCCTTCCTCGACGGGCTGGAGCAGGCCAGGACGGCCGGGCACGACCTCGCCACCATCGAGAGCGTGGCGTCGTTCTTCGTCTCCCGCGTGGACAGCGAGGTGGACAAGCGCCTGGAGGCCATCGGCACGCCGGAGGCGATGGAGCTGCGCGGCAAGGCTGCCCTGGCCAACGCCCGCCTGGCCTACGGCGCCTTCGAGGAGGTCTTCCAGGTCGGCTCCCGCTGGGCCGAGCTGGCCAAGGAGGGCGCACACCCGCAGCGCCCGCTGTGGGCCTCCACCGGAGTGAAGAACCCCGACTACTCCGACACCATGTACGTCAGCGAGCTCGTGGCGCCGAACACGGTGAACACCATGCCGGAGAAGACCCTGGAGGCCTTCGCCGACCACGGCGTGGTCACCGGCGACACCGTCAGCGACACCTCGGTGGCCGCCCAGGAGGTGTTCGACAGCCTGGAGCGCGTGGGCATCGACATCACCGAGGTCTTCCTCGCGCTGGAGAACGAGGGCGTGGAGAAGTTCATGGGCTCCTGGTCCGAGCTGTCCGAGACCGTGCAGGGCCAGCTGGACAGCGCCGCGAAGGCCTGAGCACGGCTGGTCCACCCGCCCCGAGCAACGAACGTCGAGCGACACCGAGGAGTACCTAGTGGCCCCTTCCGCCGGGTGGACCAACCCGCTGGCCGAGGGCTGGGTCAACCCGCTGCGTGACAGCAGGGACAAGCGGCTGCCGAGGATCGCCGGGCCTTGTGGCCTGGTGATCTTCGGCGTCACCGGTGACCTGGCCCGCAAGAAGCTGATGCCGGCCGTGTACGACCTGGCCAACCGAGGCCTGCTGCCGCCCGGCTTCGCGCTCGTCGGGTTCGCCCGGCGGGAGTGGGCCGACGAGGACTTCGGCAAGGTGGTGCACGACGCGGTGCGCGAGTACGCCCGCACGCCGTTCCGCGAGGACGTCTGGAACGCCCTCGCCGAGGGGTTCCGCTTCGTGCAGGGCAGCTTCGACGACGACGCGGCGTTCGACAGCCTGGCCGCCACCCTCGCCGAGCTCGACCGGGTGCGGGGCACCGGCGGCAACCACGCGTTCTACCTGTCGGTGCCGCCGGCGGCGTTCCCCACCGTCTGCGAGCAGCTGTCCCGCTCGGGCCTGGCCAAGCAGACCGACGGGGAGTGGCGGCGGGTGGTGATCGAGAAGCCCTTCGGCCACGACCTGCAGAGCGCCCGCGAGCTCAACGCGGTGGTCAACGAGGTGTTCCCCGAGGACTCGGTGTTCCGCATCGACCACTACCTCGGCAAGGAGACGGTGCAAAACATCCTGGCGCTGCGCTTCGCCAACCAGCTGTTCGACCCGATCTGGAACGCCCACTACGTCGACCACGTGCAGATCACCATGGCCGAGGACATCGGGCTCGGTGGCCGGGCCGGCTACTACGACGGCATCGGCGCCGCCCGCGACGTCATCCAGAACCACCTGCTGCAGCTGCTGGCGTTCATCGCCATGGAGGAGCCGATCAGCTTCGACCCGCACGAGCTGCAGGCCGAGAAGATCAAGGTGCTCTCCGCCACCCGGCTGGTGCAGCCGCTGGACGACACCACCGCCCGCGGGCAGTACACCGGCGGCTGGCAGGGCGGCCAGCAGGTGGTGGGGCTGCTGGAGGAGGAGGGCTTCGCCAAGGACTCCACCACCGAGACGTTCGCGGCGATCACCGTGGACGTGGACACCCGCCGCTGGGCGGGGGTGCCGTTCTACCTGCGCACCGGCAAGCGGCTGGGCCGGCGGGTCACCGAGATCGCGGTGGTGTTCAAGCGGGCGCCACACCTGCCCTTCGACAGCACCATGACCGAGGAGCTGGGCCAGAACGCACTGGTCATCCGGGTGCAGCCCGACGAGGGCATCACCATGCGCTTCGGCTCCAAGGTCCCCGGCAGCGGGATGGAGGTGCGCGACGTGAGCATGGACTTCAGCTACGGCCAGGCCTTCACCGAGTCCTCCCCCGAGGCCTACGAGCGGCTCATCCTGGACGTGCTGCTGGGCGAGCCGTCGCTGTTCCCGGTGAACGCCGAGGTGGAGCTGTCCTGGAAGATCCTCGACCCGGTCATCCGGCACTGGGCCGCGGAGGGGCGCCCCGAGCCCTACGTCTCGGGCACCTGGGGACCGGAGTCGGCGCACGAGATGATGGCCCGCAGCGGCCGCAGCTGGAGACGACCATGATCATCGACCTCCCGGCCACCACCACCGGCAAGGTGAACCGGCAGATCGTCGACCTCCGCAAGAGCGGCGGCGCGGTCACCCTCGGGCGGGTGCTCACCCTGGTGATCTCCACCGACGACAACGTGCAGACCGAGGCCATCATCGACGCGGCCAACGACGCCAGCCGGGAGCACCCCTGCCGGGTGATCGTGCTGGCTCGCGGTGCTCGCAAGGCCGCCACCCGCCTGGACGCACAGATCCGGGTGGGCGGTGACGCCGGCGCCTCGGAGGTGGTGGTGCTGCGGCTCTACGGCCCGCTCGCTGACCACGCCGCCAGCGCCGCGGTGCCCTTCCTCCTGCCGGACACCCCGGTGATGGCCTGGTGGCCCGGCGAGCCGCCGGCCAACCCCGCCGCCGACCCGGTGGGCCAGCTCGCCACCCGGCGGATCACCGACGCGTCCTCGTCCAAGAACCCCGGTCGCGCCCTGCTGCAGCGCGCGGCGAGCTACGCCCCCGGCGACACCGACCTGTCGTGGAGCCGGCTGACCACCTGGCGGGCCCTGCTGGCCAGCGCGCTGGACCAGCCGCCCTACGACCCGGTGCGCTCGGCGACGGTCACCGGTGGACCCGACTCCCCCTCCTCGGACTTGCTGGCCGGGTGGCTCGCGGCGTTCCTGGACGTGCCGGTCAAGCGGGTGCGCAAGGGCGAGGGTCTGGGCTCGGTGGTGCTGGACCGGGTGTCCGGCCCGGTGGCGCTGGTGCGCCCGGCCGGCACCGCGGGGGTGCTCACCCAGCCCGGTCAGCCCGACCGGGCGGTGGCGCTGGGGCGCCGCCAGATCAAGGAGTGCCTGTCCGAGGAGATGCGGCGGCTGGACTCCGACGAGATCTACGCCCGCGCGCTGCAGGGGCTGACCATGGTGAAGCGATCCCGGTCGGCAACCTCCCGGTTCGCGGCGGACGACGGCTCGGCCAGCCACGAGGAGATGGTGTGAGCACGCCGCAGGTGGTGGTGCACAGCAACGCGGACGTGCTGGCTGCGGCCCTGGCGGCTCGGCTGGTGACCACGCTGGTGGACGCGCAGACGGCCAAGGGCAGCGCCTCGGTGGTGCTCACCGGCGGCGGGGTGGGCATTGCCCTGCTGGAGCAGCTGCGCAGCTCCCCCGCCTGCTACGCGGTGGACTGGTCCAGGGTGGACGTGTACTTCGGCGACGAGCGCTTCCTGCCCACCGGCGACCCGGAGCGCAACGAGACGCAGGCGCGGCTCGCCCTGCTGGACCACGTCGGGGTCGATCCCGAGCGGGTGTTCGCCATGCCGGCCTCCGACGGACCCGACGGCGACGACCCGGAGGCGGCCGCCCGGCGGTACGCAGCGGTGCTCGCCGGGCAGGCCCAGCCGGAGGACCACGGCGCGGTACCTCGCTTCGACGTGCTGATGCTGGGCATGGGCGGCGAGGGCCACGTGGCGTCGATCTTCCCCGAGTCACCCGCGGTGCACGAGACCGAGCGCAGCGTGGTGGGGGTGCGCGGCTGCCCCAAGCCGCCGCCCACCCGCATCTCCCTGACCCTGCCCGCCATCCGGCAGGCCGCCCAGGTGTGGCTGTGCGTGGCCGGGGAGGCCAAGGCAGCCGCGGTGCAGCTGGCGCTGGAGGGCGCGGGCGAGGTGGCTCTGCCCGCCGCGGGGGCCACCGGCCAGCGACGCACCCTGTGGGCGCTGGACCGCTCCGCCGCGGCGCGCCTGCCCCGGGAGCTGCTGCCGCCGCTGAGCTAGCCGCGGACCGACACGACGCCGCCCGGCGGTCCCTCGCGGGACGGCCGGGCGGCGTCGTGAGATCAGCTGTGCTGGTCGATCAGTGGGCGGCGCTCAGACGTCGAGCTTGATCGCCAGGCCGATGCCGACGATGCAGACCACCCAGATCAGGCCGATGAAGATGGTGATCCGGTCGAGGTTCTTCTCCACCACGTTCGAGCCGGACAGGTTCGACTGCACGCCACCACCGAAGAGGGTGGACAGTCCGCCGCCCTTGCCGCGGTGCAGCAGGATGAGCAGGATCAGCGCCATGCTGGCGATGATGAGCACAATCTGCAGGAACAGCTTCATGTAAGTCCTAGCTCTTTGGTCGCTCGGTGGTCGGTCTCGGTCGTGCGCGCGCCCAGCCTAACGCCCTGGTCGCCGCCCCCTCTCGGGTGGCGGCGACCAGGACGTGTCCGGCTCAGGGCAACGGTCCCCCGGCGGCGATCGCGCACAGGGTGGCGAACTCCTCGCCCTTGAGGCTCGCGCCGCCGACGAGGGCACCGTCGACGTCGTTCTCGGCGACGATCTCGCCGACGTTCTTGGAGGTCACCGAGCCGCCGTAGAGCACGCGGACCGCAGCCCCGGCGGCGGCGCCGCCGAGCTCCACGAGCTCCTTGCGCAGCGCACCGCACACCTCCTGGGCGTCGGCCGGAGTGGCCACCCGCCCGGTGCCGATGGCCCACACCGGCTCGTAGGCGACCACCACGGACGCCACCTGCTCCGGGGTGCAGCCCGCGAGCGAACCACGCAGCTGGTTGACCGAGTAGCTCACCTGGTCACCAGCCTCGCGGACCTCCAGGCCCTCCCCCACGCACACGATGGGCGTGAGGCCGTGCCGGAAGGCCGCAGCGACCTTGGCCGAGACCACGGCGTCGGTCTCCGCGTGCATGCTGCGGCGCTCGGAGTGTCCGACC
The DNA here is from genome assembly GCF_058133635.1 of Rhodococcus sp. Z6_132. Lineage (NCBI taxonomy): Bacteria > Bacillati > Actinomycetota > Actinomycetes > Mycobacteriales > Nocardiaceae > Rhodococcus > Rhodococcus sp. Z6_132. The sequence continues at coordinate 755,806 of NZ_JBYUNP010000002.1, read as the reverse complement.
ACCACGTAGGTGCAGCCCAGCTTGGCCAGCATGGAGCCGCTGATCTCACCGGTGTAGGCACCCGAGTCGTGCGCCGAGACGTCCTGGGCCCCGTAGGTCAGCCGCAGCTTGTCCCCGTCGATCAGGGTCTGCACGCTGCGGATGTCGGTGAAGGGCGGCACGACCGCCACGTCCACCTTGTCGAAGTACTTGTCCGGCAGGGCGAACGCGATCTTCTGCACCAGGGCGATGGCCTCGAGGTGGTTGAGGTTCATCTTCCAGTTGCCCGCGATCAGCGGGGTGCGGGAGCTCTTTGCCGTCGTCATCACGCCTCCAGCACTGCGAGGCCGGGGAGCTCTTTGCCCTCGAGGTACTCCAGCGACGCCCCACCACCGGTGGAGATGTGCGAGAAGCCGTCCTCGGGCAGGTCCAGCAGGCGCACCGCCGCGGCGGAGTCACCGCCACCCACCACGCTGAACGCACCGTCGCGGGTGGCGGAGATGATGGCCTCGGCCACGCCTCGGGTACCACCGGCGAAGTTGGACATCTCGAACACGCCCATCGGGCCGTTCCAGAAGATCGTCCTCGCCTGCAGCAGACCACCGGTGAAGCGCTCCACCGTGGCCGGGCCGATGTCCAGACCCATGTGGCCCACCGGGATCTCGGTGGCGGGCACGGTCTGCACCGGCACGGTGCCGGAGAAGGCCTCCGCGACGACCAGGTCGACAGGCAGGTGAATCTTCTCGCCGAACCGCTCGAGCAGGTCGCGGCAGGTCTCGATCATCTCCGGCTGCAGCAGCGAGTCGCCGACCATGTGTCCCTGGGCGGCCAGGAAGGTGAAGCACATCCCGCCGCCGATGAACAGCGCGTCGACCTTCGGTGCGAGGGCCTCGATGACCGACAGCTTGTCGCTCACCTTGGACCCACCCAGCACCACCGCGTACGGCTTGGGCGAGTCGCCGGTGAGGGTGGCGAGCACCTTCACCTCCGCCTCGACCAACAGCCCGGCGTGGTGCGGCAGGCGCTGGGCCACGTCGTATACCGACGCCTGCTTGCGGTGCACCACACCGAACCCGTCGGAGACGAACGCGCCGTTGGTGCCGGTGAGCGACACCAGCGCGTCCGCCAGCTCGCCGCGCTCCTCGTCGGACTTCGACGTCTCGCGCGGGTCGAACCGGATGTTCTCCAGCAGCAGCACGTCGCCGTCGGCCAGGTCGGCCGCGAGGCGCCGGGCCGAGGGGCCCACCACGTCGTCGGCCAGGGCCACCGGGCGGCCGAGCGCGTCGCCGAGCCGAGCCGCGACCGGGCCCAGCGACAGCGCGGGGTCGGGCTCGCCCTTGGGGCGACCCAGGTGCGCGGTGACGATCACCCGGGCGCCGGCCTCAGCCAGCGTGGTCAGCGTCGGGGCCGAGGCCTCGATGCGGCCGGCATCGGTGATGGTGCCGTCCTCGAGCGGGACGTTGAGGTCCGAGCGCACCAGGACGGTGCGTCCTGCGACGCCCGCGTCCAGGAGGTCCTGCAGAGTCTGCACAGCCCGGCTCAGAGCTTGGAGCCGACGAGACCGGTGAGGTCAACCAGGCGGTTGGAGTAGCCCCACTCGTTGTCGTACCAGCCGACGATCTTGACCTGGTTGTCGATCACCTTGGTGAGGCCAGAGTCGAAGATGCACGACGCCGGGTCGGTGACGATGTCGGAGGACACGATGGGCGCCTCGGTGTAGACCAGGATGCCCTTGAGCTCGCCGTCGGCGGCCGCGCGGAACGCCTCGTTGACCTGCTCCACCGTGACCGGCTTGGAGACGGTGACGGTGAGGTCGGTGGCGGAGCCGGTCGGCACGGGCACGCGCAGCGCGTAGCCGTCGAGCTTGCCCTTCAGCTGGGGCAGCACCAGGCTGATCGCCTTGGCGGCACCGGTGGAGGTGGGCACCACGTTGAGGGCGGCGGCGCGGGCGCGGCGCGGGTCCTTGTGCGGGCCGTCCTGCAGGTTCTGGTCGGCGGTGTAGGCGTGGATGGTGGTCATCAGGCCACGCTCGATGCCGAACGCCTCGTCCAGGACCTTGGCCATCGGGCCGAGGCAGTTGGTGGTGCAGGAGGCGTTGGAGATGATGTCCTGGCTGCCGTCGTAGTCGCCGTCGTTGACGCCCATGACCACGGTCAGGTCCTCACCCTTGGCGGGCGCGGAGACGATGACCTTCTTGGCACCGGCGTCGAGGTGGCCGCGGGCCTTGTCGGCGTCGGTGAAGATGCCGGTGGACTCGATGACCACGTCGACGTTCAGCTCGCCCCAGGGCAGGGCCGAGGGGCCCTCCTTGATGGCGAGGGCCTTGATGCGCTGCTCGCCCACGACGATGTAGTCACCGTCGACGGAGACCTCCTGCGGCAGGCGGCCCAGGATGGAGTCGTACTTGAGCAGGTGCGCGAGGCTCTCCGGCGGAGTCAGGTCGTTCACCGCCACGATCTCGATGTCGGTGGAGCCGGCCGCGCGCTGCGCCTCCACCGCCCGGAAGAAGTTCCGACCAATACGACCGAAGCCGTTCACGCCTACCCGGACCGTCACAGTGCACTCCTCATCATCGGATGTCGCTGGAAACTCGGTGTTGCCAAAGCTCAGTACCGCGAGAAACTCGGTGCCACCAAGAGCAGCGGCGGTGAATCGTTGCTGGTCGCAAGTCCATTCCCACGAGCGGTGGAGAATGGCCGTCTGACGGCGTCGATCACCCGTGCGGACCTGCTTGCGGCCTACCTTACCGGCCTGTGCGCGTGGGTTCTAACCCTCGTCCAGCATGTCTGCGGTGACCACGGACTCGGTGTCAGGAACACCGGTCTCCCTGGCTCGGCGGTCGGCCATGGACAGCAGCCGGCGAATACGTCCGGCCACCGCGTCCTTGGTCATCGGCGGGTCGGCCAGCTGCCCCAGCTCCTCCAGCGAGGCCTGCCGGTGCTGCACCCGCAGCGTGCCCGCCGCCGCGAGGTGCTCGGGCACGTCGTCACCCAGGATCTGCAGCGCGCGGTCCACCCGGGCCGCCGCCGCCACCGCCGCGCGGGCGGAGCGGCGCAGGTTCGCGTCGTCGAAGTTGGCCAGCCGGTTGGCGGTGGCCCGGACCTCGCGCCGCATCCGGCGCTCCTCCCAGGTCAGCCGCACGTCCTGGGCACCCATCTTGGTGAGCAGCGCACCGATGGCCTCCCCGTCGCGCACCACCACCCGGTCGGCACCGCGGACCTCACGTGCCTTGGCGGTGATGCCCAGCCGGCGGGCGGCCCCCACCAGCGCCATGGCCGCCTCAGGTCCCGGGCAGCCCACCTCCATGGCGGAGGAGCGGCCGGGCTCGGTGAGCGAGCCGTGGGCGAGGAACGCGCCCCGCCACGCGGCCTCGGCGTCGCAGAGCCCGCCGGCCACCACGGGCGCGGGCAGGCCGCGCACCGGACGGCCGCGGGGGTCGAGCAGCCCGGTCTGGCGGGCCAGTGCCTCACCGTCCTTGACCACCCGCACCATGTACCGGGTGCCCTTGCGCAGCCCGCCCGGGCTGAGCACGTGTACGTCGGAGGGGTAGCCGTACACCTCGTGGATGGCCTTGCGCAGCCGCCGGGCCACCGAGCCCGCGTCCACCTCGGCCTCCACCACGACCCGCCCGGCCACGATGTGCAGACCGCCCGAGAAGCGCAGGAGCGAAGCCACCTCGGCTCGGCGACAGCAGGTCTTGGTCGTCTCCAACCTGCTCAGCTCGTCCTTTACCGCTGCGGTCATCGCCACGCTGGCGCATCCTCTCCATCGATGGGGTCTGGGGTGACCGGGTGTGGGCTGCTCGGCCCTGGGGTGACCCGGTCTGCGGCGACGGTTCCCGCCGCCTCCGCCTCGGCGGAGCCGCCCTGGGCGAGGATGTCGGCCAGCACCTGGCCGAGCAGCGCCGGGTCGTGCGTCTCGGTGTCCTCCTTGGCCACGTCCGCGACCACCAGCCGTGCACCCAGCCGCTGGGCAACCCGGCTGACCTGCTCGGTCTCCTTGCCCGGGTGCACCGAGCGGCGGTCGACGACCACCGCGTCGAGGCGAAGCCCGGGAGCGTGCTGCGAGAGTACGTGCAGGTGTCGCTCGGTGCTGAACCCCGCCGTCTCCCCGGGCTGGGGGGCGAGGTTCAGCACCGCCACCCGCAGCGCCCTGGTGTTCAGCATCGCGGCCAGCAGCTCGGGCACCAGCACGTGCGGGATCACGCTGGAGAACCAGGAACCGGGGCCGAGCACCACCAGATCGGCGGCGAGCACCGCGGCCACCGCCTCCGAGCACGCCGTCGGCTTGGGCGGCAGCAGTCGCACCCGGCGGACCTGCCCGGCGGTGGTGGCCACCGCGACCTGGCCGCGGATGGCGGTGGAGACGCGGGGGTCGTCCTGCAGCCCGGCCACGTCGGCCTCGATCTCCAGCGGGACCCGGCTCATCGGCAGCACCCGGCCCTGCAGGCCGAGCAGCGAGCCCACCGTGTCCAGCGCGGCCACCGGGTCGCCCAGCACCTCGGCCAGGCCGGTGATGAGCAGGTTGCCCACCGGGTGCCCGGCGAGCGCGCCGTGCCCGCCAAAGCGGTGCTGCACCGCGGTCGACCACAGCCGGCCGTGCTCGCTGTCCGCCGCCAGGGCGGCCAGCGCCATCCGCAGGTCGCCGGGCGGCAGGGCACCGAGCTCGCGGCGCAGCCGCCCCGAGGAGCCGCCGTCGTCGGCCACGGTGACCACCGCGGTGACGTTCTCGCCCAGGTGGCGCGCGGCGCGGAGGGTGGCGTGCAGACCGTGTCCTCCGCCCAGCGCCACCACCGTCGGCGCGGGGGTGCTCACTCCCGTCCCAGGTCTCGGTGCACGACCTGCACGGTCAGGTTGTCGATCTCGCTGAGCCGCTGGGCCAGCTGCTCGCTGATGGCCACGCTGCGGTGCTTGCCGCCGGTGCAGCCCACGGCGAGGGTGAGGTAGCGCTTGCCCTCGCGCCGGTAGCCGGCGCTCATCAGCCGCAGCAGATCGTGGTAGCGGTCCAGGAACTCCGCCGCACCCTCCTGGCCGAGCACGTAGTCGCGCACCGACGGGTCCTGCCCGGTGTTGTTGCGCAGCTCCGGCAGCCAGTGCGGGTTGGGCAGGAACCGCACGTCGACCACCAGGTCGGCGTCCATCGGCAGCCCGTACTTGTAGCCGAAGGACAGCACCATCACCTTGGTCTGCGTGGTCGCCTCGGTGCCGAAGGCGTCGTCGATCTTCTGGCGCAGGTCGTGCACCGACAGCGAGGTGGTGTCGATGACCAGGTCGGCCTCGGCGCGCAGCGGCGCGAGCAGCTCGCGCTCCTTGGCGATGCCGTCGGCCAGGCGGCCGTCGCCCTGCAGCGGGTGGCTGCGGCGGACCTGCTCGAAGCGCCGGATGAGCAGCGCGTCGGAGGCCTCCAGGAACAGCACCCGTGGGCGCAGCGTCTTGGCGTCGAGCTGGCGGATCACGTCGGCCAGGTCGGTGGTGAACCCACGGCTGCGCACGTCCATCACCACGGCGATCTTGGTGAGCCCCGCCCGGGACTGGGCCCCGAGGTCGACGACGGTGGAGATGAGCTCGGGTGGCAGGTTGTCCACCACGAACCAGCCCAGGTCCTCCAGCACCTTGGCCGCGGTGCTGCGCCCCGCCCCGGACAGGCCGGTGACGATGGCCACCTCGACACCGGTGGGTTCTGCACCCCCCGGGTCTGGGCTGGCCGTCTCGGTCGCGACCTCCGGCTCGGTGCTCACGCGCGGTCCCCCTGCTCTGCAGTCACTGGTGCATCATCCTCTCCGCGCAGCGCGGTGAGAACCGCACGCGCCGTGGTCGCCCCCACACCGGGGACCTCGACGATCTGCTCGAGGCTGGCCTTGCGCAGGCGCGCAACGGATCCGAAGTGCGAGACCAGGGCGTTGCGACGACTTTCCCCCAGACCCGGCACCGAGTCCAGTGCCGAGGCCGTCATCCGCTTGCTGCGCTTGCTGCGGTGGAAGGTGATGGCGAAGCGGTGCGCCTCGTCGCGGATGCGCTGCAGCAGGTACAGCTCCTCGCTGCTGCGCGGCAGGATCACCGGGTCCTCCTCCCCCGGCACCCACACCTCCTCCAGGCGCTTGGCCAGCCCGACCACCGCCACGTCGCGCACCCCGAGCTCGTCGAGCACCGCGGCCGCGGCCGCCACCTGGGGCGCACCGCCGTCCACCACGTAGAGGTTGGGCGGGTAGGCGAAGCGCCGCGGACGGCCGGTGCTGGAGTCCAGCGGCGCCGCCTCCACCGGGGCAGCGGCGGGCTCGGTGCTGGCCGGGACGGCGGCGTCGGTGGGCAGCGCCGGCTCGGGCGAGGCCCCCGACTCCGGTGGGGTGGTGCTGGTGTGGTGGCGCAGGAACCGGCGCCGGGTGACCTCGGCGATGCTGGCCACGTCGTCGGAGTGCCCGCCGCCGGCGGCCTCCTTGATGGCGTAGTGCCGGTAGTCGGACTTGCGGGGCAGGCCATCCTCGAACACCACCAGCGACGCCACCACGTCGGTGCCCTGCACGTGGCTGACGTCCACGCACTCGATGCGCAGCGGCGCGGAGTCCAGCCCGAGGGAGCGCTGCAGCCCCTGCAGCGCCGCCGAGCGGGAGGTGAGGTCACCGGCGCGGCGCAGCTTGTGCTGGGCGAACGCCTCCTGGGCGTTGCGCGCCACCGTGGCGGCCAGGTCGCGCTTGTCCCCGCGCTGCGGCACCCGCAGGCGCACCTTGGAGCCGCGCAGCCCGCTGAGCCACTGCTCCAGCGCCTCGGAGTCCTCGGGCAGCTGGGGCAGCAGCACCTCGCGGGGCACCTGCTCGGCCGGGCTCGCGGTGCCGTCGGCCAGCGCGGCCTGCTCGCCGTAGAACTGGGTGAGGAACTGCTCCACCAGGTACGCGGTGGCGGCGGCGCTCAGCCCGTCGCCCGCCGGGTTGTGGTCGGCGGAGTCGTCGTCGCCCGCCAGGTCGCCGGTGAGCTCCACCACCCAGCCGCGCTGGCCGCGCACCCGGCCGCCGCGCACGTGGAACACCTGCACCGCAGCCTCGAGGTCGTCCCCGGCGAAGGCCACCACGTCGGCGTCCGTGCCGTCGCCCAGCACCACCGCCTGCTTCTCCATGGCCCGCCGCAGCGCCCCCACGTCGTCGCGCAGCCGGGCCGCGCGCTCGAAGTCGAGCTCGTCCGACGCCGCCTGCATCTGCTTCTCCAGCTGGCGCACCAGCTTGTCCGTGCGCCCGGCGAGGAAGTCGCAGAAGTCCTCCACGATCTCCCGGTGCTCCTCGGCGCTGACCGCGCCGGTGCACGGGGCGGAGCACTTGTCGATGTAGCCCAGCAGACAGGGCCGGTCGATCTGCTTGTGGCGGTTGAACACCCCGGTGGAGCAGGTGCGAGCCGGGAACACCCGCAGCAGCAGGTCCAGGGTCTCGCGGATGGCCCAGGCGTGGGCGTACGGACCGAAGTAGCGCACCCCCTTCTTCTTGGGGCCGCGGTAGACGAACAGCCGCGGGTACTTCTCGTTCAGCGTCACCGCGAGCACCGGGTAGGTCTTGTCGTCGCGGTAGCGGACGTTGAACCGCGGGTCGAACTCCTTGATCCAGTTGTACTCCAGCTGCAGCGCCTCGACCTCGGTGCCGACCACGGTCCACTCCACGCTGGCGGCGGTGGTGACCATCTGCCGGGTGCGCGGGTGCAGGCCGGACAGGTCGGCGAAGTAGGAGCTGAGCCGGCTGCGCAGGCTCTTGGCCTTGCCGACGTAGATGACGCGGCCGTGTGGGTCGCGGAACTTGTAGACCCCCGGCTGGTCCGGGATGGTGCCCGGAGCTGGACGGTAGGTGGACGGGTCAGGCACGGCTCAAGGCTAGGCCAGCACCACGTCAGGTCCGCTGACGGTCACCGCGACCGGCACCAGCGGCGTGCGGGCCGGGCCCTGCCGCACCGCGCCGTCGGCGGCGCTGAAGCGGCTGCCGTGCGCCGGGCACACCACCACCCCGTCCGATGGCGGGCTGACGATGCTGCCGGCGTGCGGGCACGCGGCCTGGTAGGCCTTGACGGTGCCGGCGGTGGGCTGGGTGAGCAGCACCTTGCCGTCCGGGCCGTTGACCACCGCGCCGCCGCCCACGGGGACCTCGGCCAGGGCGGCCAGCGCCGTCCCTGGCTCCGCGCTGACCGGCGGGGTGCCGCCGCCCACCTTGCCGGCGGAGCAGGCAGCCAGCGCGCCGGGGGCGAGCAGGCCCAGGCCCAGGCCGCACAGCACGGTGCGGCGGGTGGTGCGCGGGGTCGAGCGGGTGTTCTGGTGGTCGGTGTCCTGGTGGTGCACGCTCATCGGTCTCGCTGGCTCCGGGTGGTGTCGCCGTAGGTGCGGTACATCTCGCGCAGCCGGTCCATCGCCGTCACCGCACGGTCCCCGTCGGTGGACTGCAGCGCCAGGATGGTGGCGTACTCGTCGTCGGGCAGCTCGATGCGGGCGAAGGACGAGCCCGGCGGGAAGCTGACGTCCTCCACCACCTCCCACGGGTACAGCTTCTCGCCGAGCACGTTGCGCACGGCGATGCCCGCGGCGCCCGCGCGCAGCCGGGGTCGGGCCAGCAGCAGCACGGCGCCGGCCATCAGCAGGCCGAACACCGCCATGGCCACCTGGTCGGCGGGACGGAAGTACACGCCGGTCCGGTCGCCGTGCAGCAGCAGGGCGATGGTCACCCAGAAGATGGCGATGGCCGCGGCGGCCACCACGGCCACCCGGCTGGTGCGTCGGGGGCGGGCCACCAGCACGACGAGCTCGTCGGGGGCAGGGGCGGCGCTGCGGTCGGCGGAGGGGGTGTCGGTCATGGCACTCATGCTTCTGTCTGGGTGCGTGCTTCTGCTTGCGTGCGCAGCTGGCGCAGGGTGAGCGCGGCGTCCAGGGCCGCCGCGGTGGCCTGTCCGCCCTTGTCCTCGGCGGAGTCGGGGAAGCCGGCCCGGTCGGTCGCCTGGTCCATGGTCTCGGTGGTGAGGACGCCGTTGCCGACCGGCGTGCCCTCGTCCAGGGCCACCCGGGTGAGCCCGGAGGTCACCGCGTCGCAGACGTACTCGAAGTGCGGGGTGCCGCCCCGCACCACCAGCCCGAGCGCCACCACCGCGTCGTGGGTGCGGGCCAGCTGCTGGGCGACGACGGGCAGCTCCACCGCACCGGCCACGCGGACGGTGGTGGGGCTGCGAACGCCGGCCTGCTCGGCCACCCGCAGCGCGCAGCCGACCAGCTGGTCGGTGATCTCGGCGTGCCAGCGGGTGGCCACCACGGCCAGGGTGAGCCCAGCCGCGTCGGCCGGGACCAGCTCCGGGTTTCCCTCGCCGCTCACGAGCGCCCGCTCGCCGGGACGTGCGGCAGGTCGAGACCGGCGGGCACGGTGTCGCCGAGCTCGCCGTCGGGCACGTCGTCCAGGCCCTCCAGGTCGTGGCCCATCCGGTCGCGCTTGGTGCGCAGGTAGCGCAGGTTCTCCGGGTTGGCCCGCACCGGCATGGCCACCCGCTCGGTGATGCGCAGCCCGTAGCCGTCCAGCCCCACGCGCTTGGCGGGGTTGTTGGTGAGCAGCCGCATGGACTGCACGCCCAGGTTCACCAGGATCTGGGCGCCGATGCCGTAGTCCCGGGCGTCGGCGGGCAGACCCAGCAGCAGGTTCGCGTCCACTGTGTCGGACCCGGCGTCCTGCAGCTCGTAGGCCTGCAGCTTGTGCATCAGACCGATGCCGCGGCCCTCGTGGCCACGCATGTAGAGCACCACACCGCGGTTCTCCGCGGCCACCGCGGCGAGGGCGGCGTCCAACTGGGTGCCGCAGTCGCAGCGCAGCGAGCCGAACACGTCGCCGGTGAGGCACTCCGAGTGCACCCGCACCAGCAGGTCCTCGCCGTCGCCGATGGAGCCCCGGACCAGGGCCACGTGCTCCACGCCGTCGTAGAGGCTGCGAAAGCCCACCGCCACGAAGTCGCCGTAGACGGTGGGGATGCGGGCCTCGGCCACCCGCTCCACCTGCTGCTCGTTGCGGCGGCGCCAGGTGATCAGGTCGGCGATGGAGATCAGGGCCAGGTCGTGGGCGTCGGCGAACTCGCGCAGCTCGTCGGTGCGCGCCATCTCGCCGGGCTCCCGCTTGCTGACCACCTCGCAGATGACGCCCGCGGGCTGCAGCCCCGCTAGCCGGGCCAGGTCGACCGCGGCCTCGGTGTGCCCGGGACGGCGCAGCACGCCGCCCTCCTTGGCCCGCAGCGGCACCACGTGCCCGGGCCGGGTGAGCGAGTGGGCTCCCGCCGCCGGGTCGGCCAGCGTGCGGATGGTGGTGGAGCGGTCGGTGGCGGAGATGCCCGTGCCGATGCCCTCGCGGGCGTCCACGGTGACCGTGTAGGCGGTGCCGTGCTTGTCCTGGTTGGTGGAGTACATCGGCGGCAGCCCGAGGCGGTCGCAGTCCTCACCGAGCAGCGGCACGCACACGTAGCCCGAGGTGTGCTCGACCATGAAGGCCACCAGCTCGGGGGTGGACTTCTCCGCGGCGAAGATCAGGTCGCCCTCGTTCTCGCGGTCCTCGTCGTCCACGACGACGACCGCCTTGCCCGCCGCGATGTCCGCGACGGCGCGCTCGATGCTGTCGAACCTGCTCACGTGCCTGCCTCCGTCTGTGTCACCGCATGATCCCACGCCTGGCCACCGGCACCGCCGGCCAGGTGCAGTCGCTCGACGTACTTGGCGATGACGTCAACCTCCAGGTTGACCACGGTGCCGGGCTGAGCCCGGCCCAGCGTGGTCAGCTCCAGCGTGGTGGGGATGAGCGAGACGGTGAACGAGCTGTCGTCCAGCGCGGCCACGGTGAGCGAGACTCCGTCGACGGTGATCGAGCCCTTCTCCACCACGTAGCGGGCGATGCTCTGCGGCAGGGAGATCCGCACCAGCTCCCAGTGCTCGGAGGGGGTGCGCTGCAGCACCTCGCCGGTGCCGTCCACGTGGCCCTGCACCAGGTGCCCGCCCAGGCGGCTGCTCAGCGAGGCGGCCCGCTCCAGGTTGACCACGCTGTCGGCGGTCAGCCCGCCCAGGCTGCTGCGCCGCAGGGTCTCGTGCATCACGTCCGCGGTGAAGGCGCCCTCGCCGAGCACGTCCACCACGGTCAGGCACACGCCGTTGACCGCGATGGAGTCGCCGTGCTTGGCGTCGGAGGTGACCACCGGTCCCTGCACGGTGAACCGCGCGGCGTCCGCGAGGTCCTCCTTGGCCACCACGTGGCCGAGCTCCTCGACAATTCCGGTGAACACGTCAGTCCGCCTCTCCTCGGCCACCCATCGGCCCCGCACTCACTCGTGGGACCGCACTCACTCGCACGTCGTTGCCCAGCAGCTGGACGTCTTCGGTCACCATCTGCAACGCATCGGTCATGGTGCGTACTCCAGCATCCCCCAGGGCCGCCACCCCCGACCCCAGCAGGGTGGGCGCGATGTAAGCAACGACACGGTCGACCAGCCCCGCGGCGACGAACGCCCCGGCCAGGGTGGCGCCGCCCTCGAGCAGCACGTCGTCCAGCCCGTCCAGCGCGGCCAGCACCTCGCGGGGGTCGTGGGTGCGCACCAGCAGGGTCTCCGCGCTGTCGTCGAGCACCTTGGCGTCGCGGGGCAGCTCCCGGGTGCCGACCACCACCCGCAGCGGCTGGTGCGCAGCCAGGCTGCCGTCCGGGAGCCGAGCGGTGAGCCACGGGTCGTCGGCCAGCACGGTGCCGGTGCCCACCACGATGGCGTCCAGGTGGGCCCGCTCGGCGTGCACCTGGGCGCGGGCCTGCTCGCCGGTCACCCAGCGGCTGGTGCCGTCGGCGGCGGCGGTGCGCCCGTCCAGGGTGGCGGCCAGCTTGTAGGTGACGTGCGGACGTCCGGTGCGCTGCCGGTGCAGCCAGGCCCGCAGAGCACCGCGGGTGACCACCTGGTGCGGCGCGTGCACCGCGGTGACGCCGTGCTCGGCCAGGTGCGCAGCTCCCCCGGCGGCCGCGGGGTTGGGGTCGGCGACGGCGTAGTGCACGGCGGCGATGCCGGCCTCGACCAGCGCGGCGGTGCACGGCGGGGTGCGGCCGTGGTGGTTGCACGGCTCCAGGGTGACCACGGCGGTGCCGCCCCTGGCCGCCGCGCCGGCCTGGCGCAGCGCCTGCACCTCCGCGTGCGGACCGCCGGCCGGGGCGGTGCCACCCGCGCCCACCACGATGCCGCCGGCGTTGAGGATGACGCAGCCCACCGGCGGGTTGGGGGCGGTGGTGCCGCGGACGCGCTCCCCCTGCGCGGCGGCCAGCTCCATGGCGGCGTCCACCGACACCGGGTGGGTGCCGCGCGGGTCCTGCTCCTCGCGCTGGTCCTCGTGCTTGCTCACCGGCGGCGCTCAGCCCAGCAGGTGGGCGGAGGACCCGGCCGCGCTCGTGCGCAGCGCCGCCACGGCCGCGGCGGGGTCCTCGGCGCCGTAGACCGCGGAGCCGGCCACGAAGCAGTCCACGCCGGCCTCGGCGGCAGCGTGCACGGTGTCGGCGTTGATGCCGCCGTCGATCTCCACCAGCAGGGTGAGGTGCCCGGTGTCCACCAGGTTGCGCACCGTGCGGGCCTTGCCGAGCACCTCGGGCATGAACGACTGGCCGCCGAAGCCGGGCTCCACGCTCATCACCAGCAGGGTGTCGAACTCGCGCAGCACCTCGAGGTAGTCCTCGATGGGCGTGCCGGGCTTGACGCTGAGCCCGGCCTTGGCACCGGCGGCGCGAATGTCCCGGGCCACCGCCACCGGGTCGTCGGTGGCCTCGGCGTGGATGGTGACGTTGTGCGCACCGGCCTCGGCGTACCCGGGTGCCCAGCGACCGGGGTCGTCGATCATCAGGTGACAGTCCAGCGGGATGTCGGTGGCCTTGAGCAGGCTCTCCACCACCGGCAGACCCAGGGTGAGGTTGGGCACGAAGTGCGCGTCCATCACGTCCACGTGCAGCCAGTCGGCCCCGTGCACGGCCGCGGCCTCCTCGGCGAGACGGGCGAAGTCGGCGGACAGGATGGACGGGGCGATCATCGGCGCAGCCACGGTGCAGCAGTCTAGGCGCCGCGCCCGGGTCACCCGTGTCCCCGTGCGCCTGTCCCCGTGCGCCCCTGCGCCTCTGTCCCGTGCCGCCTGTGCCCCTGTGCCCCTGTGCCCCTGTGCCCCTGTGCCCCTGTGTCCCGTGCCCCTGTGTCTCGGGCCGCGGCGGCCCGCCCGCTCAGCTGCGGGTGAGTGCGGCCAGGAACATGGCGTCGGTGCCCTGGCGGTGCGGCCACAGCTGCGCGTGCGGGCCGTCGCCGAGGCGGTCCACGCCGGGCAGCAGCTCGCGGACGTCCAGCTGGGTGGCACCGCTGCGGCGCACCGCGTCGGCCACCACCGAGGTGGTCTCGGACAGGTGCGGCGAGCAGGTGGCGTAGAGCACCACGCCGCCCGGGCGGACCAGGCGCAGCGCTGAGGCCAGCAGCTGGCGCTGCAGCGCGGCCAGCTCGGGCACGTCGCTGGACTGGCGGCGCCAGCGCGCCTCGGGACGGCGGCGCAGGGCACCCAGGCCGGTGCAGGGGGCGTCCACCAGGACGCGGTCGTAGCCGGGCGTCAGGCCGGGGTCGCGGCCGTCCACCACGTGCACGTCCACCGGCAGGTCGCGGGTGGTCTTGCGCACCAGCTCGGCGCGGTGCGGGGTGGGCTCCACCGCGTCCACCCGGGCGCCGTCGATGGCCGCGATGGACGCCAGCAGCGCGGCCTTGCCGCCGGGGCCGGCGCACAGGTCCAGCCAGCGCCCGCCGTCCGGGCCGTCCAGCGGGGCCAGGGTGAGCGCACGGGCCACCAGCTGGCTGCCCTCGTCCTGCACCCCGGCCAGGCCCTCGCGAACCGCCTCGAGGTCGCCGGGGTCGCCACCGGCGTCGAGGTACACCGCGTAGGGCGAGTAGCGGCCCGGCTCGCCGCCGGTGACCGCGGCCAGCTCCTCGGCGCTCATCTCCCCCGGCCGCGCCACCAGGTGCACCGTGGGACGGGTGTCGTCGGCGGCCAGCGCCTCGGGCAGCTCGGCGGCCTCGGCGCCCAGGGAGTCGGCGAAGGCCTGGGCGATCCAGCGCGGGTGGGCGTGGGTGAACGCCAGCCGGCCCACCGGGTCCTCGGCGGCGTCCGGCGCCAGCTGCGCCACCCAGCCCGCCTCGTCCTGCTTGCTCACCTTGCGCAGCACCGCGTTGACGAAGCCGGCCCGGGCAGTGCCCTTCTCGGCGCGGGCCAGGTCCACGGCGGTGGACACCGCGGCGTGCATGGGCACCCGGGTGCGCAGCAGCTGGTAGGCGCCCAGCCGGAGGATGTCCAGCAGCACGCCGTCCACCTCCTCCAACGGGCGGTCCACGCACTCGCCGAGGACCGCGTCCAGCAGCCCCTGCGCGCGGCAGGTGCCGTAGGCCAGCTCGGTGGCCAGCGCGGCGTCGCGGCCGCTGATCTTGCGGTCGCGCAGCATCTTCGGCAGCACCAGGTTGGCGTAGGCGTCGCGCTCGCGCACCGCGGTGAGCACCTCGCGCACGGCGCCGCGCACGGGATCGACGTCCACCGGTCCCGCGGCGGGCCTGGGCCGGCGGCTGCCGCCGGTGCGCTTGGCCGGGCGGCGTGACTCAGTCATCGTGCGGTGGTCCTGTCCGTGGGGGTGTGCTGGGTGGTCTCGGGCTGGGTGGTCTCGTGGTGCGGGCTGTCGAGGCGGGCGGTGTCGTCCAGGCGGGCGCCGCGGGCCCAGTCGCCGGCGTTCATCATCTTCTTGCCCGGCGGCTGCACCTGGCTGAGCCGGACCGGCTGCGTGGCGGTTCCCACGAGCACACCGTCCTTGCCCACCTGCAGCTGCCCGGGCGGCAGGGCCGGCTCGTCCACCGGGAGCACCGGACCGAGCTTCAGCCGGACCTCGCCCATGGTGGTCCACGCGCCGGGCGCCGGGGTCACCGAGCGCACCACGCGGTCCACCGCCAGCGCGGGCAGCGTCCAGTCCACCCGCGCGTCGGCCGCAGTCACCTTGGGCGCCAGGGACACCCCGTCGGTGGGCTGCTCCACCGCCGTCAGGATGCCGTCCTCGATCCCGTCCATGGTGGAGCTCATCAGGGCCGCGCCGGAGTCGGCCAGCCGCGCCAGCAGCGCTCCCGCGGTGTCGTTGGGGCGGATGGTCTCGGTGACGATGCCGAACACCGGGCCGGTGTCCAGGCCCTCCTCGATGCGGAAGGTGCTGGCGCCGGTGACCGCGTCACCCGCACGGATCGCCGACTGCACGGGCGCGGCCCCGCGCCAGGCGGGCAGCAGCGAGAAGTGCAGGTTCACCCAGCCGTGCCGCGGGATGGCCAGGGCCGCCGGGCGCAGCAGGGCGCCGTAGGCGACCACCGGGCAGCAGTCCGGCTCCAACGCCCGCAGCTGGTCCAGGAAGTCTGGGTCCGAGGGCGACGTCGGGGTGAGCACCGGGACACCGTGGGCGTCGGCGAGCTGGCCGATCGGCGAGCGCACCACCTTGCGGCCGCGGCCGGCGGCGGCGTCGGGCCGGGTGATCACCGCGACCACCTCGTGGCGGGCGGAGCCGAGCAGGCGCTGCAGGGTGGGCACGGCGGGCTCGGGGGTGCCGGCGAAGACCAGCCGCACGTCAGCGCACCCCGCCGTGCAGGCCGAGCGGGTTGAGCTTGACGGTGGGCTGCTGCTCGCCGAACCACGGGGCGCTGCGGATCTCCCGCATGGCGGCCTTGCGGGCCTCGGCGTCCAGCCGGTCCAGGAAGAGCACGCCGTCGAGGTGGTCCACCTCGTGCTGGATGGCCCGGGCGAGCAGGCCGCTGCCCTCGATCTCCACCGGGTCGCCGTGCATGTTCCACCCGCGGGCCACCACCTGCAGGGCGCGGCGGCAGTCGTAGCGCAGGCCGGGGATGGACAGGCAACCTTCGGGGCCGTCCTGCTCCTCCTCCCCCACCACGTCGAAGGTGGGGTTGACCAGGTGGCCGGCGAAGCCGTCACAGTCGTAGGTGAACACGCGCAGCCCCACGCCCAGCTGCGGAGCGGCGATGCCCGCGCCGCCGTGCTCGGTCATGGTGTCGGTGAGGTCCTGCACCAGGGCGCGCAGCTCGGCGTCGAAGTCCACCACCTCGTCCGCG
Source organism: Rhodococcus sp. Z6_132 (assembly GCF_058133635.1). NCBI lineage: Bacteria > Bacillati > Actinomycetota > Actinomycetes > Mycobacteriales > Nocardiaceae > Rhodococcus > Rhodococcus sp. Z6_132. The sequence goes on along the minus strand of NZ_JBYUNP010000002.1, from coordinate 739,712 downwards.
CGGGTGCGCAGCACCGGGTCACCGAAGAGTCGGACAGGCACGACGGACACGCAGGAGCTCCTCAGCGACGGGGTTGGTAGGTCAATTCTAGGGGGCGGTGGCGGCCCGGCTCAGCCGATGCGGTGCGGGTCCACCTGCACCCGCACCGACTCGGCGTCCTTGCGGGCGCTGCGTGCGGCCTGCGCCGCCGACAGCGCCGCGGACAGCGCCTTGCCCTGCTCGCGGGGCACCCGCAGCAGCATCCGCTCCCCGCCGTCGTCGATGTCCACCGGGCCGAGCAGCTGGGTTCCCTCGGGCTGCTCCACCGCCTCCACCAGGGCGGCCACCGCCTTCGGGGGCCCCTCCACCGCGGCCAGGTGCACCGCCGGCGGGAAGCCCACCTCCGCGCGGGAGTGCAGCTCGGTGGCGGCGTGGCCGACCGGGTCCCAGCGGACCAGGGCCTGCACGGTGGGCAGCTCCGACTCCGCGCCCACCACCACCTGCCCGCCCTGGCCGATCGGGCGCACCAGGGCGGCGGCGGCCATCCAGCGGCGCAGGGTCTCCTCCGCGGCGCGCAGGTCGGCCCGGCCCAGCAGCGCCCAGCCGTCCAGCAGCAGGGCGGCGCCGTAGCCACCCGGCACCACCGGCTCCGCGCCCGGCGTGGCCACCACGACCGCGGGGCCACGGGGCACCTCGGTGAGCACCGACGACCCGCCGGAGGTGCGCACCGGCACCCCGGGGAACGCCCGACCGAGCTCCTCGGCGGTGCGCCCGGCGCCCACCACCCGCGCCCGCAGCGCCCGCGACCCGCAGGCCGCGCAGCGGAACGCGGCGTCAGCCACCCCGCACCAGCGGCACACCGGGGTGGCCGCGCCGTCCGGGCCGGCGGCGGCCGGCAGCGACAGCGGTCCTGCGCAGCGCCGGCACCGGGCGGGCTCGCGGCAGCGGGCACAGCCCAGCGAAGGCACGTAGCCGCGGCGGGGCACCTGCACCAGCACCGGGGCGTCGGCGGCCAGGGCGGCGCGGGCGGCGGCGAAGGCCACCGCGGGCAGCCGGGAGGCGCGGGCGCCGGGGTCGCGCTCGAGCTGGACGTCGGTGTCGGCCACGGCGGTGATGCGGGGGCTGCGCTCGCGGAGCACCTCGCGGGGGGCGAGCAGGTCGTGCGCCCAGCCGGTCTCCACCAGCAGCTGCCCCTCGGCGGTGCGGGAGAAGCCACCCAGCAGCACCCCGGCGTGGTCGGCGTGGGCCCGCAGCAGCGCCACCTCGCGGGCGTGCGGGTACGGCGCGCGCAGCTCGGCGTGGGTGTCGTCGCCGTCGTCCCACACCACCACCAGACCGAGGTTGCGCAGCGGGGCGAACACCGCCGCGCGGGTGCCCACCACCACCCGTGCGGTGCCCCGCAGGGCGGCGAGCCAGCGCCGGTAGCGCGCCGACGGCCCTAGCGCGGCGGTCAGCTCCACCACGGTGTCGGCGTCCAGGGCGCCCACGCACGCGGCGTGCACCCGGTCCACGTCGCCCTGGTCGGGCACGATCACCAGCGCCGTGCGGCCGGCGCTCACCGTCCAGGCCACCGCCTCGGCGATGCGGGCGGGCCAGTCCTCGCCGGGCAGCGCCTGCCACACCGCACGCGGGGAGCGCTCCTGGCCCAGCGCCACCAGGTAGCGCTCGCCGTGGGTGTAGGCGGCCCAGGCGGGCGCCTCCGGCGGTGCCGGAGGGCAGCCCTGCACGGGCGGGGCGGCGTCGGTCTCCACCCGGGCGTGGCGGGCCGGGACGGCCAGGCGCAGCACGTCGGAGCGGGTGCCGGCGTAGCGGCCGGCCACGGTGCGTGCCAGCGCGGCGATCTCGGGGGTGAGCACCTGCTCCGGGGAGACCACCTTCTCCAGCCAGCCCAGCTTGCCGGTGTGCGCCGACGAAGCGGCGCGCTCCAGGACGAAGCCGTCCACCAGGCGGCCGGCGAAGCGGACGCGCACGCGCACCCCGGGCTGGGCGTCGTCGGACTGGGCTGCGTCGACGAGGTAGTCGAAGTCACGGTCGAGGTGAGCCAGCGGCACCATCAGCGCCACGCGGGCGACGGGCAGCTCGGGGGCGGCCGTGTGCTCGCTCTTCACCCGTACAGGTCTACCCACCATGTCCGACAGTGCACCCGGCGGGGCAGCTCACGTCAGGGCCGGGGCGGCCTGCTCGGTAGCGGTTGCAGACGCCGGTGGCGGCTCTGGGTGGTACTTGCAGACCACCCAAGAGCCGCCACGGGAGCGTCGGTAGGAGCGTGTCGGTCAGAATCCCGCCAGTGCGCGCAGGGCGTCGGCGCGGTCGGTGCGCTCCCAGGGCAGGTCCACGTCGGTGCGGCCGAAGTGCCCGTAGGCCGCGGTGGGCGCGTAGATGGGACGCATCAGGTCCAGGTCACGGATGATCGCGCCCGGGCGCAGGTCGAACACCTCGGAGATGGCCTGCTGGATCTTGGCCGGGTCGCCGTTCTCGGTGCCGAAGGTCTCCACGAACAGGCCCACCGGCTTCGCCTTGCCGATGGCGTAGGCCACCTGCACCTCGATGCGCTGGGCCAGCCCGGCGGCGATGGCGTTCTTGGCCACCCAGCGCATGGCGTAGGCCGCCGAGCGGTCCACCTTGGACGGGTCCTTGCCGGAGAAGGCACCACCACCGTGGCGGGCCATGCCGCCGTAGGTGTCCACGATGATCTTGCGGCCGGTCAGGCCGGCGTCACCCATGGGGCCACCGAGCACGAAGCGACCGGTGGGGTTGACCAGCAGCCGGTAGGAGGAGGTGTCCAGGCCGGGCAGGTCCATCTCGGCCACCACGGCCTCGACCACCTTCTCCTGCACGTCCGGGGTGAGCAGTCCCTCGATGCTCACGTCCGCGGCGTGCTGGGTGGACAGCACCACGGTGTCCAGGCGGACGGGCTGGTCGCCGGCGTACTCGATGGTCACCTGGGTCTTGCCGTCCGGGCGCAGGTAGGGCAGCAGGCCCTCCTTGCGCACCTCGGTGAGCCGACGTGCCAGCCGGTGCGCCATGGCGATCGGCAGCGGCATCAGCTCGGGGGTGTCCTGGCAGGCGTAGCCGAACATCAGGCCCTGGTCGCCGGCGCCCTGGCGGTCGATCTCGTCCTCGGCGTCGCCCTCCACCCGCGCCTCGTAGGCGGTGTCCACGCCCTGGGCGATCTCCGGGCTCTGCTGGCCGATGGAGATGCTCACCCCGCAGGACTCGCCGTCGAAGCCCTTGGTGGAGGAGTCGTAGCCGATGTCCAGGATGCGGTTGCGCACGATGTCGGCGATCGGCACGTAGGAGTTGGTGGTCACCTCGCCGGCGACGTGCACCTGACCGGTGGTCACCATCGTCTCCACGGCCACCCGGCTGCGGGGGTCCTCAGCCAGCATCGCGTCCAGGATCGAGTCACTGATGGCGTCACAGATCTTGTCTGGGTGCCCCTCGGTGACTGACTCGCTGGTGAACAGACGGCGGCCGGACTGGGTCACGAGGTGTCCTCTCGGGGGTTGGTCAGCAACTCGGGGGGCGAGCCTAGCCGGGGTGGGTCAGGCCGGCTTGAGCAAGTCGGCCACGACGTCGAGGACTCGGCTGGCCAGCAACGCCTTCGACCCCGGCTCCAGCACCCGCTCGGTGCCGTCGGAGGCCAGCAGCCACCCGTCGTTGCTGTCCACCTCGAACGCCTTGCCGTCGCCGACGGCGTTGACCACGAGCAGGTCGCAGCCCTTGCGCCCGAGCTTGGCCCTGGCGTGGTGCAGCACGTCGCCGTGCGCGTCACCGGTCTCCGCGGCGAAGCCGACGATGACCTGCTCGCGCGGCACCCGGCCCTCCTCACGGGCCTGCACCAGCTCGCGCAGGATGTCGGCGTTGCGGGTCAGCGCGATGGTGTCGGGCTCGTCGGCGCCCTTCTTGATCTTGCTGGTGGCCACGGTGGTGGGCCGGAAGTCGGCGACGGCCGCAGCCATCACCACCACGTCGGCGTCGGCGGAGCTGGCGTGCATCGCCGCGCGCATCTGCTCGGCGGTCACTACGTCCACCACCTGCACCGCGGCGGGAGCGACCAGCCCGGCGGTGTTGCCGGCCACCAGGGTGACGCGGGCCCCGCGCTGCACGGCGAGCCGGGCGAGGGCGTAGCCCTGCTTGCCCGAGCTGCGGTTGCCGAGAAAGCGCACAGGGTCCAGCGGCTCGCGGGTGCCCCCGGCGGAGACCACCACGTGGCGGCCGGTGAGGTCACGGGGCAGGGCGTCGCCGCGCTCCAGCAGCAGCGCGGCCACCGCGGCGATCTCGGCGGCCTCGGGCATCCGGCCGGCACCGGTGTCGGCACCGGTCAGGCGACCGGAGGCGGGCTCCAGCACCACCACGCCACGGGAGCGCAGCAGCGCCACGTTGTGCACGGTGGCGGGGTGCTCCCACATCTCGGTGTGCATGGCCGGGGCCAGCAGGACCGGACAGCGCGCGGTGAGCAGGGTCGCGGTCAGCAGGTCGTCCGCCCGGCCGTGGGCCAGCCGCGCCATCAGGTCGGCGGTGGCGGGCGCGACCACCACCAGCTCGGCCTCCTGGCCCAGCCGCACGTGCGGCACCTCCGGGATGTCGGTGAAGACCCCGGTGCGAACCGGCTGGCCGGACAGCGCCTCGAAGGTGGCCGCACCGACGAACTGCAGCGCGGCCTCGGTCGGGATCACCCGGACCCGGTTGCCGCTCTCGGTGAGCCGACGCAGCAGCTCGCAGGCCTTGTAGGCCGCAATACCCCCGCCGACGCCGAGCACCACTGCTGGGCGGTCGGCGGGCGTGCGGCTGTCGCTCACTCGCCTTCGGTGTGCTCGAGCAGGTCGGCGTGGATCTCGCGCATGGCGATGGAGAGCGGCTTCTCCTGCGCGCCGGGCTCCACCAGCGGGCCCACGTACTCCAGCATCCCGTCACCGAGCTGGGAGTAGTAGTCGTTGATCTGGCGAGCCCGCTTGGCCGCGTAGATCACCAGGGCGTACTTCGACGAGGTGCGGGCGAGCAGCTCGTCGATGGGCGGGTTGGTGATTCCCAGGGGCGTGTCGTACGCCGGTGCGGGGCTGGACTCGGTCTGGGGGTTGCTCACTCAATGGCTCCTGGGCTTGTGTCGTGGGGTGGAGCTGGTCGGACCTGTTCGGGCCGGTCCGGGTGCTGGTCGAGGTCGTTCTCGGCTCGCGCGTCATCCTGACCGGAAGGGCCGACCAACAAGGATACCAACTCCGCCGCAGCGTGCTGGACGTTGTCGTTGACGACGACGTGATCGAACTCGCCCTGGGCGGCCAGCTCCTCGCGGGCGGTCTCCAGGCGGCGGGCGATCACGTCCTCGGGCTCGGTGCCGCGGCCGGTGAGCCGGCCCACCAGCACCTCCCAGCTGGGGGGCGCCAGGAAGACCAGGACGGCCTCGGGCATGGACTCCCGGATGGCGCGGGCGCCGGCGAGGTCCACCTCCACCAGCGCGGGCCTGCCGTGCTCCAGGGCCTCGCGAACCGGTGCTGCCGGGGTGCCGGAGCGGTGCAGGCCGCGGTGGATCTCCGCCCACTCGAGCAGGTCGCCGTCGGCCACCATGCGGTCGAACTCCGTCGGCGACACGAAGCGGTAGTCGCGCCCGTCAACCTCGCCAGGGCGGGGAGCCCGGGTGGTCGCCGAGACGCTGAAGAAGAGGTCAGGGACGTCGGCACGCAGCAGTCGGACGACGCTGGTCTTGCCCACGGCAGAGGGGCCGGCCAGTACCACCAGCCGGCCCCTCGCCGAGTCAGCCACGATCGCGCTCAGGCCTGGTCGAACTTCGCGAGCAGCGCCTTGCGCTGCCGGTCACCCAGTCCGCGCAGGCGGCGGGTGGGGGCGATGTCCAGCTCGGTCATGAGCTCCGCCGCCTTGACCTTGCCCACCTTGGGCAGGGCCTCCAGCAGTGCGGAGACCTTCATCTTGCCCAGGATCTCGTTCTCGTCGGCGTCCTGGAGGACCTGCTTGAGGTCGGTGCCACCTCGCTTGAGGCGCTCCTTGAGCTCAGCCCGGACGCGGCGGGCCACAGCTGCCTTCTCCAAAGCAGCCGCTCGCTGCTCATCCGTCAGCTGGGGAAGGGCCACGGGTTCCTCCGTCTTGTGTTTGTTCTCGGGAAGCTGCTGGTGTGCCAGCAGCAGCGACGACCGTACCGACGTCGCCACACTTGTTCTTACCCGCCCCCGCGACAAGGACTCCCCGGTCACGCTGTAGAGGCGGTTACGCAGCGTGTCTTTCTGCCACCACTCTCGGTAGTGGCAGCCGCGTCAGGAAGGCAGCGCGGCGGCCACCTCGTCGCGGGTCCTGGCGGCGGCGCCGCGCAGGGCTGCGACGTCCGGCCCGCGCCCCAGGACGTCCCGAGAAGTGCTGGGCAGCACCAGCTCTGCGACGCCGGCGAAGATCGCCGCCAGGTCTGCCGCGGTGGCCCCCTGGGCACCCAGGCCCGGCGCCAGCACCGGCCCGTTCAGCCCGCCCAGCGCCAGCCCGTGGTCCCGGGTGGCCCCCACGACCACCCCCACCGAGCCCGGTGCGCTCCCGGCGTTGCGTGCCGCCGCGGCGTCCACCACGTGCTGCGCCACGGTGCCGCCGTCGGGTGCGGTGGCCAGCTGCACCGGCGCACCCTCCGGGTTGGAGGTCCGCGCGAGCACGAACACGCCCCGCCCGGTGGCCTCGGCCAGCTGCAGGGCCGGCTCCAGCGAGCCGGTGCCCAGGTAGGGCGAGAGCGTCACCGCATCGGCCGCCAGCGACGAGCCCTCCCCCAGGTAGGCCCGGGCGTAGGCGGCCATGGTGGAGCCGATGTCACCCCGCTTGACGTCGAGGAGCACCAGTGCCCCGGCGGCGTGGGCGGCCGCGATGGTGTCCTCCAGCACCCGCACCCCCGCGGAGCCGTGCGCCTCGAAGAAGGCCACCTGTGGCTTGAGCACGGCCACCTCGCCCGCCAGCGCCCGCACGCAGGTGTCGGCGAAGCGGGCCAGGCCCAGGGCGTTGTCGTCCAGCCCCCATGCCTGCAGCAGGGCCGGGTGCGGGTCGATGCCCACGCAGAGCCGGCCCCGCTCGGCCACGGCCTCAGCCAGCCGGTGGCCGAACGGGAGCCGGACTGCGCTCACCGGCCGGCCCGCAGCGCCTTGTGCAGGTCCTGCAGGGGTCGCACCCCGATGTCGCCGCGGATGACGGCCTCCACGCCCTGCACGGCGGCCGCAGCGCCCTGCACGGTGGTGATGCACGGGATGCCCATCTTCACCGCGGCGCTGCGAATCTCGTAGCCGTCCACCCGGGGCCCGGAGTTGCCGTAGGGAGTGTTGACCACCATGTCCACCTCGCCGGCCAGGATCCGGGTGACGATGGTCGGCCCGTCCAGCTGCTTGCCGTTCTCGGTGTGCTTGCGCACCTCGGTGCAGAGGATGCCGTTGCGACGCAGCATCTCGGCGGTGCCCTCGGTGGCCAGCACCTCGAAGCCCAGGTCGGCCAGGCGCTTGACCGGGAACACCATGGACCGCTTGTCCCGGTTGGCCACCGAGACGAACACGGTGCCCGCGACCGGCAGCGAGCCGTAGGCGGCGGCCTGGCTCTTGGCGAACGCGCGACCGAAGTCGACGTCGATGCCCATCACCTCGCCGGTGGACTTCATCTCCGGGCTGAGCAGGTTGTCGATGCCGCTGCCGTCGGGGTTGCGGAACCGGTTGAACGGCAGCACCGCCTCCTTCACCGACACCGGGGCGTCCATCGGCACCGAGCCGCCGTCGCCGGTCTGCGGCAGCATGCCCTCGTCGCGAAGCTCGGCGATGGTGGCGCCCATCATGATCCGCGCCGCGGCCTTGGCCAGCTGCACCGCAGTCGCCTTGGAGACGAAGGGCACGGTGCGGCTGGCCCGCGGGTTGGCCTCCAGCACGTAGAGCGTGTCGTCCTTGAGCGCGTACTGCACGTTCATCAGCCCGCGCACCCCGATGCCGTGGGCCAGCGCCTCGGTGGAGCGCCGCACGGCATCCACGTCGGTGCGGCCCAGGGTGATCGGCGGCAGCGCACATGCGGAGTCACCGGAGTGGATGCCGGCCTCCTCGATGTGCTCCATCACGCCGGCGAGGTACACCTCGGTGCCGTCGCACAGCGCGTCCACGTCGATCTCGATGGCGTCGTCCAGGAAGCGGTCGACCAGCACCGGGTGCTCCGGGGTGATCTCGGTGGCGCGGGAGATGTAGTCCGACAGCGCCGCCTCGTCGTAGACGATCTCCATGCCGCGCCCACCGAGCACGTAGGAGGGGCGCACCAGCACCGGGTAGCCGATCTCGTCGGCGATCTTCTTGGCCTGCACGAAGCTGGTGGCGGTGCCGTACTTGGGCGCGGGCAGCCCGGCCCGGGTCAGCACCTCGCCGAACTCACCGCGGTCCTCGGCCAGGTCGATGGCGGCGGCGCTGGTGCCCACCACCGGGACGCCGGCCTGGGTGAGCCGCTCGGCCAGGCTCAGCGGCGTCTGGCCACCGAGCTGGACGATGACGCCGGCGACCGTGCCGGAGAGCTGCTCGGCGTGGAACACCTCCATGACGTCCTCGAAGGTGAGCGGCTCGAAGTACAGCCGGTCGGCGGTGTCGTAGTCGGTGGAGACGGTCTCCGGGTTGCAGTTGACCATCACCGTCTCGTACCCGGCGGCCGACAGCGCCTGTGCGGCGTGCACGCAGGAGTAGTCGAACTCGATGCCCTGGCCGATGCGGTTGGGCCCGGAGCCCAGGATGAGCACCTTCTCCCGCTCGGTCTGCGGCTCCACCTCGCTCTCCGCGAAGGGGTCGGACTCGTAGGCGCTGTAGTGGTACGGCGTGGAGGCGCGGAACTCGGCGGCGCAGGTGTCCACCGTCTTGTACACCGGCCGGATGCCCATCCGGTGGCGCAGGGTGCGCACGCCGTCCTCGCCGGCCAGCTCCGGACGCAGGGCGGCGAGCTGCCGGTCGGAGAGCCCGGACCGCTTGGCCTTGCGCAGCAGGGTGGCGTCCAGCACCTCCGCCTCCAGCAGCTCCGCGCGCAGCTCGACCAGGCCCAGCACCTCGTCCACGAACCACGGGTCGATGCCGGAGGCCGCGGCGACCTCGGCCACCGTGCCGCCCTGGCGCAGCGCCAGCTCCACGTCGTAGATGCGCCCCTCGGTGGGGGTGCGCAGCCGGGTGAGGGTGCTCTCCAGGTCGGCCTCGGCCGGGTCCGGCCCGGTCCAGAAGCTGTGCCGCTTGGTCTCCAGCGAGCGCAGCACCTTGCCCAGCGCCTCGGAGAAGTTGCGGCCGATGCTCATGGCCTCGCCCACGGACTTCATGGTCGTGGTCAGCGTGGGGTCGGCGCCGGGGAACTTCTCGAACGCGAACCGCGGCGCCTTGACCACCACGTAGTCCAGGGTGGGCTCGAAGCTCGCCGGGGTCTCGCCGGTGATGTCGTTGACGATCTCGTCCAGGGTGTAGCCGATGGCCAGCTTGGCGGCGATCTTGGCGATGGGGAAGCCGGTGGCCTTGGACGCCAGGGCGCTGGAGCGAGAGACCCGTGGGTTCATCTCGATGACCACGAGGCGGCCGTCGGCGGGGTCGACGGCGAACTGGATGTTGCAGCCGCCGGTGTCCACGCCGACCTCGCGCAGGATGGCGATGCCCAGGTCGCGCATCTTCTGGTACTCGCGGTCGGTGAGAGTCATCGCCGGCGCCACGGTGACGGAGTCACCGGTGTGCACGCCCATCGGGTCGACGTTCTCGATGGAGCAGACGATCACCACGTTGTCGCGGCTGTCGCGCATCAGCTCCAGCTCGAACTCCTTCCACCCGAGGATGGACTCCTCGATGAGGACGTTGGCCGTGGGCGAGGCGGCGAGCCCGCCGCCGGCGATGCGCTCGAGGTCCTCGGTGGTGTAGGCCATGCCGGAGCCGAGCCCACCCATGGTGAAGCTGGGGCGCACGACCACCGGCAGGCCGAGCTCGGCGACGGTCTCGTGGACCTCCGCCATGGTGTGGCACACCGCGGAGCGGGCCGACTCGCCGCCCACCTTGGCCACGATGTCCTTGAACTTCTGCCGGTCCTCACCCCGCTGGATGGCCTCGATGTCGGCGCCGATGAGCTCCACGTCGTACTTCTCCAGCACGCCGGCGAAGTGCAGGTCCATCGCGCAGTTCAGCGCGGTCTGCCCACCCAGGGTGGCCAGCACGGCGTCGATCGGCGTGCCCTTGGCCTGCTCCGCCGCGATCACCTTCTCCACGAACTCCGCGGTGATCGGCTCGACGTAGGTGGCGTCGGCGTACTCCGGGTCGGTCATGATCGTCGCGGGGTTGGAGTTGACCAGGCTGACCCGGATGCCCTCCTCGCGCAGCACGCGGCACGCCTGGGTGCCGGAGTAGTCGAACTCGCAGGCCTGCCCGATGACGATGGGGCCGGAGCCGATGACGAGAACGTGGTCGAGATCTGTGCGCCGCGGCATCAGTGCGCGCCTTCCATGAGGTCGGTGAAGCGGTCGAAGAGGTAGGCGGCGTCGTGCGGGCCGGCCGCCGCCTCGGGGTGGTACTGCACCGAGAAGGCGGGGCCGTCGAGCAGGGCGACGCCCTCCACGGTGTCGTCGTTGGGGCAGGTGTGGCTGATCACAGCGCGGCCGTAGGGAGTGTCGAACTCCTCCCCCGCCTCCCCCGCCAGGGCGAAGCCGTGGTTCTGCGCGGTGATGGCCACCCGGCCGGTGGCGTGCTCCACGACCGGGATGTTCATCCCGCGGTGGCCGTAGCGCATCTTGTAGGTGTCCCGGCCCAGGGCGCGGCCGAGGATCTGGTTGCCGAAGCAGATGCCGAACAGCGGCACCTCGCGCTCCAGCACCTTCTGCGTCAGGGCCACCACGTCGTCGGCGGTGGCCGGGTCACCGGGCCCGTTGGAGAGGAACACCCCGTCCGGGCTGACGGCGAGGATGTCCTCCAGCGTCGCGGTGCTGGGCAGCACGTGCACCTCCACGCCGCGCGCAGCGAGCATCCGCGGGGTGTTGGACTTGATGCCCAGGTCGAGCGCGGCGACGGTGAAGCGCTTGTCGCCCTGCGCGGAGACCACGTAGGGCTCGGCGGTGGTCACCTCCCCGGCGAGGTCAGCGCCCACCATGCTGGGCTGCTCGCGCACCTGGTCGACCAGCGCGTCGTGGTCGGCCAGCGCGTCGCCGGAGAAGATCCCGGCCCGCATGGCACCGCGCTCGCGCAGGTGGCGCACCACCGCGCGGGTGTCGATGCCGGCGATGCCCACCACGCCCTGCTTGACCAGCTCCTCGGGCAGGGTGCGGTTGGCGCGCCAGCTGGACGAGGTGCGGGAGGGGTCACGCACCGCGTAGCCGGCCACCCAGATGCGCGTGGCCTCGTCGTCCTCGTCGTTCCAGCCGGTGTTGCCGATCTGCGGCGCCGTGGCCACCACGATCTGGCGGTGGTAGCTGGGGTCGGTGAGGGTCTCCTGGTAGCCGGTCATCCCGGTGGAGAAGACCGCTTCACCAAAGGTGGCGCCCGTGGCGCCGAACGCCTCGCCCCGGAAGGTCCGGCCGTCCTCGAGCACCAGCACTGCCTCGCTCACGCGATGTCTCCATTCTTGTCCTGATCCGAACCCGAGCTGGCCTCGTGGGCCAGGGCGTGCAGCCACTCGGGGTAAGTCGTCTTGTCGTCGGCGCGAAACCCGCTGTCGACCTCTTCTGACGCCACCCGCCAGCGCAGCACCAGCAGGCCGTCCCTGGTCATCACCTTGCCGGCGAGCTTGTTGTCCGTGCGCACCTCGACCAGGGCGTTGCGGGGCACCCACAGGTCGCTGCAGCCTTGGCGGGCGAGCAGCACGCCGGCCTCGTGCAGGCTCAGCTCGGCGGTGGCGCGGTGGCCGATGTCGCCCACCGTCACCCGGTCCTGCCAGTTTCCCGCCATGGTGGTGCCGATGTAGAAGCCGGTGGTGGGGCCCAGCAGGGCCGGACCCACCTCCGCCGGCGGCGCCGGCCAGCCACGCAGCCCCTCGGCCTGGCGCTGGGCACGCCTGGTCCAGCCCCGGTACATGGCCCACACCGCCAGCACCAGCACGGCGATGGTCAGCAGGGTCAGCAGAATTCTCACGCGGCACGGACCTTTCCCTCGTGCGCGGTGACCCGTCCGCGCAGCACTGTGGTAACGATCTTCCCAGGCAGGGTCATTCCCTCGTACGGGGTGTTCCCCGCGATGCTGGCCAGCTCAGCGCCGCGCACCGTCCACTCCGCCTCGGGATCGACCAGCACCAGGGTGGCGGGCTCACCCACCTCCAGCGGCCGGCCCTGGTCGCCCAGCCCGGCGATCTCGGCGGGACGCTCGCTCATCACCCGGGCGACACCGCGCCAGTCCAACAGGCCGGTGTGCACCATGGTGAGCACCACCACCGACAGCGCGGTCTGCAGACCCAGCATGCCCGGGCGGGCGGCGGAGAACTCGCAGTCCTTGTCCTGCGGGGCGTGCGGGGCGTGGTCGGTGGCCACGCAGTCGATGGTGCCGTCGGCCAGCGCCTGCCGCAGCGCCGCGAGGTCGGCCGGCTCGCGCAGCGGCGGGTTCACCTTGTTCACCGGGTCGTAGGTCGCCAGCCGGGAGTCGTCCAGCAGCAGGTGGTGCGGGGTGACCTCGGCGCTGACCCGGATGCCGGCGTCCTTGGCCCAGCGCAGGATGCTGGCCGTGCCCTCGGTGGAGACGTGGCACACGTGCAGCCGGGCACCGGCGTCGCGGGCCAGCAGGCAGTCCCGGGCCACGATGGACTCCTCCGCGGCGCGGGGCCAGCCGGCCAGGCCCAGCCGAGCGGCGGTGGGGCCCTCGTGGGCCTGCGCGCCGCCTGGCGTGCCGAAGCCGGTCAGCCGCGGCTCCTCGGCGTGCTGGGCCACGAGCACGTCCAGCGAGCTGGAGTACTCCAGGGCGCGACGCATCACCAGCGGGTCGGACACGCAGTGGCCGTCGTCGGAGAACACCAGCACCCCGGCGGCGGCCATGGTGCCCAGCTCGGCGAGCTGCTCCCCGCGCAGGCCCGCGGTGACCGCACCCACCGGGTGCACGTCCACCAGCCCGGCGCGGCGGCCGAGGGTGCGGACGTGCTCGGTGACCACCACCGAGTCGGCGACCGGGTCGGTGTTGGCCATCGCGAACACTGCGGTGAACCCCCCGAGGGCGGCCGCCGCGGAACCGGTGGCGATGGTCTCGGTGTCCTCCCGGCCGGGCTCGCGCAGGTGCGTGTGCAGGTCCACCAGCCCGGGCAGCACCACCAGGCCGGCGCCGTCGATCACCTCGACGTCGTCGGCCTCGGTGAGCGTCGCGGCCAGGCCGCTGCCCATCTCGGCGATGACGCCGTCGCGCAGCAGCAGGTCGGTGGGCGCACCCTCCGCGTAGGGCCGCGCTCCCGTGATGAGCACGCTCATTCGTTGACTCCCTGGTCTGATCCGGTGCGGCTGTCGCCGGCGAGCAGCTGGTAGAGCACCGCCATGCGCACGTGGACGCCGTTGCGCACCTGGTTCAGCACGGCGGCACGCGGTGAGTCGGCCACCGACGAGGCGATCTCCATGCCGCGGTTCATCGGGCCGGGGTGCAGCACCACGGCGTGCTCGGCCAGCAGCGCCGCCCGGCGCTCGGAGAGGCCGTAGCGCACCGCGTACTCCCGGGTGGAGGGCAGGTACCCGCCCTGCATGCGCTCGGCCTGCACCCGCAGCATCAGGACCGCGTCGGCCGCGGGCAGCTCGGCATCGAGGTGGTGCGACACCGTCACCGCGGCGTCGGGCCCGCCCCAGTGCGCCACCCCGGGGGGCAGCAGCGTCGGCGGAGCGACCACCACCACCTCCGCGCCCAGCGTGCTGAGCAGGCTGACGTTGCTGCGAGCCACCCGGCTGTGCAGCACGTCGCCGACGATGGCGACGCGCCGCCCGGCCAGCCCGCCGAGGCGCTGGCGCAGGGTGAGGGCGTCCAGCAGCGCCTGGGTGGGGTGCTCGTGGGTGCCGTCGCCGGCGTTGACCACGGCGGGGCCCGCGGCGTCGGGCCCGGCACCGTCGGCGGTCCAGGCCGCGATGCGGTGCGCGGCGCCGGAGGCGGAGTGGCGCACCACCAGGCAGTCGGCACCGGCCGCGCGCAGGGTGAGCGCGGTGTCGCGCAGCGACTCACCCTTGGAGGCCGAGGAGCCCTTGGCGCTGACGTTGACCACGTCCGCGCTCATCCACTTGCCGGCCACCTCGAAGGACACCCGGGTGCGGGTGGAGTCCTCGAAGAAGACCGTCATCACGGTGCGCCCGCGCAGGGTGGGCAGCTTGCGGACCTCCCGCCCCAGCAGCGCCTGCTCGAAGGCCTCGGCGTCGTCGAGGAGGGCGGTGGCGGCATCGGCGGAGAGGTCGGCTGCGGAGAGCAGGTGCCTCATGCGCCGGCCACCGCGCCTCCGCCTGGCGTGCGCAGCAGCACGGCGTCCCGGCCGTCGTGCTCGGTGAGCAGCACCGCCACTCCCTCGCTGCGGGAGGTGGGCACGTTCTTGCCCACGTAGTCCGCCCGCACGGGCAGCTCCCGGTGGCCGCGGTCCACCAGGACCGCCAGCTGGACGGCCCGGGGACGACCCAGGTCACGCAGCGCGTCCAGGGCGGCGCGCACGGTGCGGCCGGAGAACAGCACGTCGTCCACCAGGACCACCAGCGCGTCGTCCACGCCGCCGGGCGGGACGGAGGTCTCCCCCAGTGCACGGGAGGGCTGGCGACGCAGGTCGTCGCGGTAGAGGGTGGTGTCCAGGGTCCCCAGGTCGGGGCGGATCCCGGAGAACTCAGCCACCCGGTCGGCGAGGCGCGCGGCGAGGGTGCCGCCACGGGTGGGGATGCCGAGGAGCACGACGCGAGGTGCGTCCGGTGCATCCAGAGCAGTCTTCTCGATCAGCTGGTGGGCGATGCGGGCCACGGTGCGCGCGACGTCGGCGGAGCTGAGCAGCTCACGCTCGATGACGTCGGTACGCCCCTGCGATCCGTTCGCCCCGGGTGCCTGTGGCATCCAGGACCTCCTTGCCTGCCTCACTGGACAGGTTGTTAAAGGATGTCGAACATTTCTCCGTAGGTTACCAGTCGCCTCCAATCAGTTAGATTGATGCCAGCCGCATCGAGTGACGTCGCGCTGACGGCCCGTGCGGGGACTCATGCTAGGAGGGGGAGAGATGGCCGAGTACGCGAAAGCCCTGGGGGCGCGTCTTCGTGATGTTCGCCAGCGGGAGGGCTTGTCCCTCCAGCGGGTGGAGGAGAAGTCGCGGGGCCGCTGGAAGGCGGTCGTCGTCGGCTCCTACGAGCGCGGTGACCGTGCGGTCACCGTGAACAAGCTGGCCGAGCTGGCCCGCTTCTACGGCGTGCCGATGAGCGAGCTGCTCCCGCCGGACGACTTCGGTGCCGCTGACGGCGTCGCGGCGCCCATCGTGCTCAACCTCGAGCGCCTGCACGAGGTTCCGGAGAGCGACACCGAGGTGCTCTCCCGCTACATCGCCGACATCGCCCAGCGTCGGGGGGCGCACGAGACGTTGTTGCAGATCCGTTCGGCCGACCTCGACGCGCTCGCCGAGCTGTACACGATCCCCACCGACGAGCTGGTCGGCCGGCTCGTCTCGTGGGGCGTGCTGGCACCAGGCGTCGCCTGACCTGCTGATCGGTCCGAGGGCCGGGCTCCCAGCGCTGCTGGGAGCCCGGCCCTCGGAGCACACCGCAGCAGGTCAGTCCCGCGGTGAGTCGTCCCGCTCCGAGCTGAGCTCTGCGCTCGCCGGCTCGGTACCTTCTGTCGCCGCCGGCTCGGTGGCTTCTGTCGCCGCCGGCTCGGTGGCTTCTGTCGCCGCCGGCTCGGTGGCCCGGCTGGAGACCGCCGCCGCGGCAGCCCGCACCTGCGGCGCCACCAGCACCACCTGCCCGAGCACCCCGTTGATGAACGTCGGCGAGTCGTCGGTGGAGAGCTGCTTGGCCAACTCCACCGCCTCGTCCACCGCCACCACGGGCGGGACGTCGCTGGCGTGGAACAGCTCCCACACCGCCACCCGGAGCACTGCCCGGTCCACCGCGGGCAGCCGGTTCAGCGTCCACCCCTGCAGGTGGGAGGACACCACCTCGTCGATGCGGTCGAGGTTGCGGGCCACGCCGCTGACCAGGGTCAGCGTGTAGTCGTTCACGGCCGGGACGCTCTGGTCGTCCTTGGCCATCCGGCGTCGCTCGATGGCGATGCCGACCGGGTCCACGTCACGGGCCTCGGCCTCGAACAGGAAGTCCACGGCCCGCTTGCGCGCCTTGCGGCGGGCACCGCCGGGCTTGCGCTCCCGCTGGGGCGCCGCACCCGGTGCGGGTGCGGCGTGCTCCAGCAGCTCGTGCTCAGCAGGCGGCTCGACGTGCTCGTCGTGCCGCGGGTCGTTCTCGTGCGCGTAAACCACTCAGGAGTTCACTCGTCCCAGGTAGCGGCTGTCGCGGGTGTCGACCTTGAGCTTGTCGCCGGTGTTGATGAACAGCGGCACCGCGATCTCGTAGCCGGTCTCCAGCGTGGCCGGCTTGGTGCCACCAGTGGAGCGGTCACCCTGCAGACCCGGGTCGGTGTGCTGCACCACGAGCTCGACCGCGACGGGCAGTTCCACGTACAGCGGGACGCCCTCGTTGAAGGCGATCTGCACGGTCATGTTCTCCAGCATGAAGTTGGCGTTGTCGCCGACGATGGCTGCGGGCAGGTAGTGCTGCTCGTAGTCCTGGGAGTCCATGAACACGTAGTCCTCACCGTCGCGGTAGAGGTACGTCATGTCGCGCCGGTCGACCGTGGCGGTCTCGACCTTCACGCCGGCGTTGAACGTCTTGTCGTTGACCTTGCCGGTCAGCACGTTCTTCAGGGTGGAACGGACGAAGGCCGGCCCCTTGCCCGGCTTCACGTGCTGGAAGTCGGTGATGGTCCACAGCTGGCCATCGATCTTCAGGACCAGCCCGTTCTTGAAGTCGCTCGTGGATGCCACGTGCCCTTGCCTCTCTGTCTTCTCGCTGCTCGCACTGCGCCGCCTGGTGGCTGCGCTGTCGGTCTCGCCCCCGCTGGGCCGACACCGACCACGGGGCGGCTCAGACCACGAGGAGCTCCTTGGTCGTCAGCGTCAGCAGCTCCGGCATGGCGCCGGTGACCACGAGAGTGTCCTCGATGCGGACGCCGCCGCGTCCTTGCAGGTACACGCCGGGTTCGACCGTGACTGCCGCGCCAGCGGGAAGCATACCGGTGCTGCGGGGACCGATTCCCGGCGCTTCGTGGATCTCCAGCCCGACGCCGTGCCCGAGCCCGTGGGAGAAGTACTCGCCGTAGCCGGCGTCGACGATGATGCTGCGGGCCGCGGCGTCCACGACGGCGGCCTCAGCACCGACGCGCACGGCCTCGCACCCCGCGGCCTGGGCGGTGTGCACCAGGTCGTAGATCTCCCGCTGCCAGGCAGCCGGCTCGCCCAGCACCATGGTGCGGGTCATGTCCGAGTGGTAGCCGCCCACCAGGGCACCGAAGTCGATCTTGACGAAGTCTCCGGGCGCCAGCACGTTGGCGGTGGGTCGGTGGTGGGGCACGGCGGAGCTGGCGCCAGCAGCGACGATCGTCTCGAAGGAGGGACCGTCCGCGCCCGCGTCGCGCATCCGCTGCTCGAGGTCCCTCGCCACCTCCACCTCGGTGCGACCCACCCGCACTCCCCCGTCCGCCAACAGCTCGGCCAGCGCGCGGTCACCAGCTCGGCAGGCCGCGCGCAGCAGCTCGAGCTCGCCCTCGTCCTTGACCAGCCGCAGCTGCTCCACCAGCCCCGGCGCGCGGACCAGCTGCACACCCTCGGCGGCGGCCGCCACCTCGGCGTGCAGGTCCACCGTCAGCACGTGGCTCTCGAAGCCGAGCGTGCCCACTCCGGTCGTCGCCGCCAGCCGGCCGAGGTGCTGGGCGCACGGCGGGTCGATGTCGCGACGAAGGTCGGGCACCTGCTGGGCGGACTGGCTTCGGTAGCGGCCGTCGGTGCAGAAGACGGTGTGCTCCTCGTCGGTCGCGCTCACCAGCAGCGCACCCGCCGAGCCGGTGAAGCCGGTGAGGTACCGGACGTTCAGCAGGTCAGTGACCAGCAGGGCGTCACAACCGTCGGCGCGGAGCAGCGTGCGCAGCGCCGCGCGCCGCTGGCTGTGGTTGCTCGTCATGCTCACCACGGTAGCGACCCGCCCCCGGCGGGCCCGCACGTACCGCGCGAGCCGGTGAGGTGCCCGTTACCCTGCACCTGTGAGGCAGTGGCTGACGCGAGCAGCGGTGATGGTGGTGCTGCACGTGGCTGTCGCTGCCGCGCTCGGTCTGGCCGCGGTGGAGTGGCCGACGTCCGGAGCCCTGCAGCGAGCGGCGGCCTTCGTGGTGCTGGTGGTCCCGCCGCTGGTGTGGGCGGGGCTCGACTCGCTGCGCGACGACGCCCTTGACGACGACCCCGACGAGCGCTCGACGCTGAACCTGGGCTGGCTCAAGGCCGCCCTGGCGGCCGGACCGGTCGCGGGCCTGCTCAGCTGGACCGTGCAGGCGGTCTTCATCGACAAGATGGGCGCCTCGGAGCTGCTGGGCTCCATCATCGGTGGCGGTGCGTTCACCGCGCTGCTCATCTACCTGCCCGCCACCGTCGGCCTGGTGCTCGGGCGCCTCGCCCGCGGCAGGTCGCTGGGCAGGACCGCCACCGCCGACCAGTAGCGGCCGCACCGGCGAGCTGCACCGTGCGCGTTGGTCCCCGTTGCGCGCCAAGCGTTGCTACGGTCGCGCAGCACGCGCCACGCCGTCCGTCGAGGGGAAGTCGACAGTGCCTGCAGAGACACGCTGGGGCGCTGTCCTCGTGGCTGTTGCCGTGCTTGCGGTGACCCTGAACGTCGTGGCAGGACAGGCGTTTCCGGCCCAGTGGGGTGGCCCAAACTTTCTGGCCGGGCTGATCCAGCTGGTCGCCTATCTCGTTGCCCTGACCGGTGTCGTGCTGGTGCTCGTGGGGATCCGGCGGCGATAGGCAGCACTGAGCGCCGCTGGCTCGAACGAGGGTGGACTCATTCGCCCTGGCCACCTCGCTCGCCCACGCTTCGCTGGGCACGGAGGGTAGTGGTGTCGCTAGCGTCAGACCCATGGAATCGGATATCACCCTGCACGTCGACGGGCACGAGCGCACGCTCACCGTCGACAACCGGACCACGGTCCTCGACGCGCTCCGTGACCAACTGGGTGTCACCTCCCCCAAGAAGGGCTGCGACCACGGCCAGTGCGGCTCCTGCACCGTGCTGCTCGACGGCCGCCGGGCCACCACCTGCCTCACCTTCGCCGTCGCCAACGACGGCGCGGAGATCACCACCGCCGAGGGCCTGGCCGCCGACGGCGAGCTGCACACCATGCAGCAGGCCTTCCAGGACCAGGACGGCTTTCAGTGTGGCTACTGCACTCCCGGTCAGATCTGCTCCGCGGTGGGGATGCTGGACGAGGCCAAGGCCGGCCACCCCTCGCACGTCACCGAGGACGACGGGCCCGTCGAGCTGACCGACGCGGAGATTCGGGAGCGCATGAGCGGGAACCTCTGTCGCTGCGGCGCCTACGTCAACATCGTCGCCGCCATCCGGCAGGCCGCCTCGTGATCCCCTTCGACTACCAGCGCGCCGACGACGCCGCCAGCGCGGTGGCCACCGTCGCAGCCCGTGCGGACGCCGCCTTCCTCGGTGGCGGCACCAACCTCGTCGACCGGATGAAGCTCGGCGTGGACAACCCGACGCTGCTCGTCGACATCAGCCGCCTGCCGCTGAACGCCGTGGACGTGCAGCCCGACGGCAGCGTCCACGTCGGCACCAACGTCCGCAACAGCGACCTGGCCGCCCACCCGGTGATCCGCGCGCACTACCCGGCGCTGTCCCAGGCCCTGCTCGCCGGCGCCTCCGGGCAGCTGCGCAACCTGGCCACCACCGGCGGCAACCTGCTGCAGCGCACCCGGTGCGTGTACTTCCAGGACGTCACCACCCCGTGCAACAAGCGCGAGCCCGGCTCCGGCTGCTCGGCCATCGGTGGCTACACCCGCTACCACGCCATCCTCGGCTCCTCGCCGGAGTGCATCGCCGTGCACCCCTCGGACATGGCGGTGGCGCTGGCGGCCCTGGATGCCACCGTCGTGGTGGTCGGGCCCGACGGAGAGCGCCACGTCCCGGTGACCGAGCTGCACCGCCTGCCCGGTGCGCACCCCGAGCGCGACACCGTCCTCGCCCACGGCGAGCTGATCACCGCGGTGCACCTCTCCCCCACCGGCGCCTCGCGCTCGGCCTACCGCAAGGTCCGTGACCGCGCCTCGTTCGCGTTCGCGCTGGTCTCCGTCGCGGCCACCCTGGAGGTCACCGACGGCACCGTCACCCGCGCCCGCATCGCGCTGGGCGGAGTGGCCCACAAGCCGTGGCGGGCCAGCCGCGCCGAGGAGCTCCTGCGGGGCGCACCGGCCACCGAGGACACCTACCGACGCGCCGCGGAGGCCGAGCTGGCCGACGCCGTTCCGCAGGGCGAGAACGCCTTCAAGATCCCCATGGTCCGCAACACCCTCGTGTCCGTGCTGCGCGAGCTCACCCCCACCGAGGAGCAGCGATGACCGCGCCCGTGCAGCCCCACGCCATCGGCACCGACCAGCCGCGGGTGGACGGCGTCGCCAAGGTCACCGGCAGCGCCACCTACGCCTACGAGCACCCCGTCGAGCACCCCGTGCACCTGCACCCGCTGCACTCCACCATCGCCCGCGGCCGCATCACCGCCGTGGACACCTCGCAGGCCGAGGCGCTGCCGGGCGTGCTCACCGTGCTCACCCACCTCAACGCCCCCCGGCTGGCCGACACCAGCGACGCCGAGCTGGCGGTGCTGCAGACCGCCGACATCGCCTACCGGGGGCAGCTGGTGGGTGCGGTGATCGCCGAGACCCCCGAGGTCGCCCGGCACGCGGCGAGCCTGGTGCACCTGACGTACCACCAGCAGCCGCACGACACCGTGCTGCACGCCGACCGCGACGACTTCTACACCCCGGAGTCGGTCAACGGCGGCTTCGAGACCGACACCGACAGCGGAGACGTGGAGTCTGCGCTGCGCGAGGCTGCGGTCACCGTGGACGCCACCTACTCCACCCCCACCGAGCACAACAACCCGATGGAGCCGCACACCACGGTGGCGCTCTGGGACGGGCAGGTGCTCACCCTGTTCGACTCCACCCAGGGCGTGCACACCGTCCGCACCACGCTCGCCCCCGTCCTGGGCCTCGACCCGGAGCAGCTGCGGGTGGTCGCGCCCAACGTGGGCGGAGGCTTCGGCTCCAAGGGCATGCCGCACCCGCACAACGTGCTGGCGGCCATGGGTGCCCAGGTCACGCCCGGGCGGGCCGTGAAGATGGCGCTGACCCGCCAGGAGATGTTCACCGTGGTCGGCTACCGCACCCCCACCATCCAGCGGGTGCGCTACGGCGCCGACGCCGACGGACACCTCACCGCCATCGTGCACGAGGTCCTCGAGCAGTCCTCCACGGTCAAGGAGTTCGCCGAGCAGACCGCGGTGCCCGCCCGGATGATGTACGCCTGCGCCAACCGGCGCACCAGCCACCGGGTGGCGGCGCTGGACGTGGCGGTGCCGTCCTGGATGCGTGCTCCCGGCGAGTGCCCGGGCATGTACGCCACCGAGGCCGCGATGGACGAGCTGGCGGCCGCGTGCGGGCTGGACCCCATCGAGCTGCGGGTGCGCAACGAGCCCGAGGTCGATCCGGAGACCGGAAAGCCGTGGTCGCAGCGACGCCTGCTCGAGTGCCTCTACGAGGGCGCCCGGCGCATCGGCTGGTCCGATCGCGCCCCGCAGCCCCGGGCGCGGCTGGAGGACGGCTGGTGGGTGGGGCTGGGCGTCTCGGCGTCGACGTACCCGCACAACGTGATGCCCGGCTCCCACGCCAAGATCTCCTACGCCGCCGGCCGCTACTCGGTGCAGATCGGCGCCGTGGACATCGGCACCGGCGCGTGGACGGCGCTCGCCCAGATCGCCGCTGACGCGCTGCGCTGCCCGCTGGACGCGGTGGACCTGCAGATCGGGGACAGCGCGCTGCCGATGGCCACCGTCGCGGGTGGCTCCTCCGGCACCACCTCCTGGGGCACCGCCATCACCGCCGCGGCTGAGCTGTTCCGCCACGACCACGGCGAGCACCCGGAGGACGGGGTGCACAGCGAGGCCGTGATGCCCGAGCTGCCCGGGCCGCTGGAGACGGCGATCCACAGCTTCGGCGCCCAGCTGGTGGAGGTGCGCGTGCACGCCGACACCGGCGAGGTGCGGGTGCCGCGGATGGTGGGGGTGTTCTCCGTGGGCCGGGTGGTCAACCCCCGCACCGTGCGGTCCCAGCTGATCGGCGGCATGACCATGGGCCTGTCGATGGCCCTGCACGAGCAGAGCATCACCGACCCGCGGTTCGGCCACGTGGTCAACCACGACTTCGCCGAGTACCACATCGCCGCCCACGGCGACGTCGCGGACATCGACGTGAGCTGGTTGGACGAGCACGACCCGCACGCCAACCCGATGGGCACCCGTGGGGTGGGCGAGATCGGCATCGTGGGCACCGCGTCGGCCATCGTCAGCGCGGTCCACCACGCCACCGGCACCCGGGTGCGCGACCTGCCCGTCACCGCGGACAAGCTGCTGGAGTAGCGCACGCCCAGGCGGGCCCGCTCAGGTGGGCCCACTCAGGTCGGCGCGGTCTCCTCGCCGGAGGCGTCCGCGGGTGGTTCCACCGGAGCCACCCCGGGCGCCCCGGTGACGGTGGCCACGTACTGCAGCGCCAGCACGTAGCCGGTGATGCCGAGGCCCACGATGCTGCCGGTGGCCACCGCGCTCAGGTAGGAGTGGTGGCGGAAGTCCTCGCGGGTGTGCACGTTGCTGATGTGCACCTCCACCAGCGGACCACGGAGCTCGGCGCAGGCGTCGCGCAGCGCCACCGAGGTGTGCGTCCATGCCCCTGCGTTGAGCACCACGGCGTCACCGGCGTCGGCGGCGGCGTGCACCCAGCCGAGCATCTCGCCCTCGTGGTCGGTCTGGCGCACCTGCACCTGCAGCCCCAGCGAGTCGCCGGTGCGCACGCACAGCGCGGCCAGCTCGTCGTGCGTGGTGGCGCCGTACACCTCGGGCTGGCGCTTGCCCAGTCGTCCGAGGTTGGGCCCGTTGAGCACCTGCACCTTCACAGCAGCACACCTCCGCTCTTGGGGCGCTCCTCGCGCGCCACCACGGAGTATGCCGCCGCCAGCAGCGCGGGGTCGGGACCCTCGAGCCGGCCGGGTCGGGCGAGCCCGTCGAGCACCACGAAGCGCAGCAGCCCGGAACGGTTCTTCTTGTCGGTGCGCATGCCCTCCATCAGCTGGCCCAGCGCGTCCGGGTCGTAGGTGGTGGGCAGCCCCACCGAGGCGAGCACCGAGGCGTGCCGGTCGGCGGTGGCGTCGTCCAGGCGTCCGGCCAGGCGGGCCAGCTCGGCGGCGAACACCAGGCCCACCGCCACCGCGGCACCGTGGCGCCAGCGGTAGCGCTCGCGCCGCTCGATGGCGTGACCCAGGGTGTGGCCGTAGTTGAGCACCTCCCGCAGGTCGGACTCGCGCAGGTCTGCGGAGACGATGTCGGCCTTCACCTGGATCTTGCGACGCACCAGCTCGCCCAGCACGTCCTGGGCGGGGTCCAGCGCGGCCTCGGGGTCGGCCTCGATGAGGTCCAGGATGGTCGGGTCGGCGATGAAGCCGCCCTTGATGATCTCGGCCATGCCGGAGATGATCTCGTTGCGCGGCAACGTCTCCAGGGTGGTCAGGTCCACCAGCACGGCGGCAGGCTCGTGGAAGGCACCCACCAGGTTCTTGCCGGCCTCGGTGTTGATCCCGGTCTTGCCGCCCACCGCGGCGTCCACCATGGCCAGCAGCGTGGTGGGCACGTGGAACACCCGCACCCCGCGCATCCAGGTGGCGGCGACGAAGCCGGCCAGGTCGGTGGCCGCGCCCCCGCCCAGGGAGATCACCGCGTCCCGGCGGGTCAGCCCGATGCGGCCGAGCACGTCCCAGCAGAACCCGGCCACGGCCAGGTCCTTGCCGTCCTCGGCGTCGGGGATCTCCACCCGGTGGGCGTCCACCCCCACCTCGGCGAGGGCCTCGCGGATCGCCTCTGCGGTGGCGATCAGCGACGGCTGGTGGATGATCGCCGCGGTGGTGGTGCCGCGCAGCTCCTGGGTCAGCTCCCCGAGCAGGCCGCGGCCCACGATCACGTCGTAGGGGTTCTCGGCGTTGACCCGGATGCGGGTGGGTTCGCTCATGCCTGCTGGTCTCCCGTGTCGGTGGTGCTGGGGCTCGGGCCGGACGGCGTGCCCACGGTGTCGAGCACCTCGGCCACGACGTCGGCGACGTCGCGGCTGTCGGTGGACACCTCCACGGTGGCCACCTCCCGGTACAGCGGCAGCCGAGCGTCGAGCAGGGCCTTGAAGGTGGCGCGCGGGTTGATGCCGGCCAGCAGCGGCCGGTTGCTGGCCAGGCCGGCGCGGCGCACACCCTCGGCCAGGCCGACGTTGAGGAACACCACGGGGTGCCCGGTGAGCCGGGCGCGGGTGGCCGCGGACAGCACCGCTCCCCCGCCGAGGGCCACCACCCCGGTCTGCTCCTGCAGCGCCGCGGCGACGGCCGCCTCCTCCAGCGCGCGGAAGGCCTCCTCGCCGCTGTCGGTGAAGATGTCGGAGATCGACCGCCCGGCGGCTTCCTCGACCGCGTGGTCGGTGTCGTGCACCGGCACCGCCAGCGCCTGCGCCACCCGGCGGGCGACGGTGGTCTTGCCGGCTCCTGGCGGCCCGACCAGGACGACGACCGGACTCACCTGGCGATGTCCTGCAGGTAGCTGGTGACGTTGCGGGTGGTCTCACGCACGGTGTCGCCACCGAACTTCTCCAGGGTGGCCTGGGCCAGCACCAGCGCCACCATGGCCTCGGCCACCACGCCGGCCGCGGGCACCGCGCAGACGTCGGAGCGCTGGTTGATGGCGACGGCCTCCTCGCCGGTGGACATGTCCACCGTGGCCAGCGCGCGGGGCACGGTGGAGATGGGCTTCATGGCGGCCTTGACCCGCAGCGGCTCACCGTTGGTCATGCCGCCCTCGATGCCGCCGGCGCGGTTGGTGGAGCGCAGCACGCCGTCGGGGCCGGGCCGCATCTCGTCGTGGGCCAGGCTGCCGCGGCGGCGGGCGGTGGCGAAGCCGTCACCGACCTCCACTCCCTTGATGGCCTGGATGCCCATCAGCGCCTCGGCGAGCCGAGCGTCCAGGCGACGGTCGCCGGCCACGTAGGAGCCGAGGCCGATGGGCAGGCCGTGCACGACCACCTCGACGATGCCGCCGAGGGTGTCGCCCTCCTTCTTGGCCAGGTCGACCTCGGCCACCATGGCCTCGGAGGCGGCGGGGTCGAACACCCGCACCGGGCTGGCGTCGATGGCGGCGAGGTCGTCCGGACCCGGAACCAGCCCCTCGGGGGCGTCCACCGAGCCCAGGGCGGTGACGTGGGAGAGCACGTGCACGCCGAGCACCTGCTGCAGCAGTGCCTTGGCCACGGTGCCCAGCGCCACCCGCGCCGCGGTCTCCCGGGCGCTGGCGCGCTCCAGGACCGGACGGGCGTCGTCGAAGCCGTACTTGAGCATGCCGGCGTAGTCGGCGTGTCCGGGCCGCGGACGGGTGAGCGGGGCGTTGCGGGCCTGGCTGGCCAGCACGTCGGGGTCCACCGGGTCCGCCGACATGACGGTCTCCCACTTGGGCCACTCGGTGTTGTTCACCCGGATGGCGATGGGCCCGCCCATGCTGACGCCGTGGCGCACCCCGCCGAGGATGTCCACGGCGTCGGCCTCGAACTTCATCCGGGCGCCCCGCCCGTGGCCGAGGCGGCGACGAGCCAGCTCCCCGGCGATGTCGTTGGTGGTGACCTCGACCCCGGCGACCATCCCCTCGAGGACGGCGACCAGGGCAGGTCCGTGGGACTCTCCGGCAGTGATCCAGCGCAGCACGGCAGCCATCTTCCCATGCGGCTACCGGCGCCCGCGCACCGCGCTCAGTCCAGGGCGGCAGCCATGGCCGTGCGCGGGGCCGCGCGGCCGGTGAACAGCTGCACCTGCCCGAAGGCCTGGTGCAGCAACATGTCCAGCCCGCTGGCCAGCTGGCCGTCAGCGCGCTGCACGGCCTCGGCCAGCGGGGTGGGCCACGGGTCGTAGATGACGTCGAGCACGCTGGGCACCGTGGCCAGCGCCTCGGCCAACCCGGCGGCAGCGGCGGCAGGCACCGTGCTCACCGCCACGGCGGCCTGGGCGCAGGCGGCGGCGACCGCAGCCGGGTCGAACGGGACGATCGCGGTGTGCAGGCCGGCAGCCTCCGCGCACTCCACGGTGCCCACGGCCCGGGACGGCTCCCGCACCACCAGGTCGAGCTCGCGCACCCCGGCGGCGGCGAGGGCCACCACCACGGCGCGGGCGGTGCCCCCGGCGCCCACCACCACCGCGCGGGTGCCGGCCAGCTGCTCGTCGCCCGGGGTCACCCCCAGCGCACCGAGCACGCCGTCCACGTCGGTGCAGTCGGCCAGCCAGCCGTCCCCGGTGCGCACCAGGGTGTTGGCCGCGCCCACCGCCTCGGCGCGCGCGGTGCGCACGTCCGCCACCGCCAGCGCGGCGAGCTTGGCCGGCATGGTCACCGACAGCCCCACCCACTCGGGGCCGAGCGAGGCCACCAGCGGCGCCACGCCGTCCGCGTCGCACTCGATGCGCTCGTAGGTCCACTCCGGCAGCCCGAGCGCCGCGTAGGCGGCCAGGTGCAGCTGCGGGGAGCGCGAGTGCGCGATCGGCGTGCCGACCACCGCGGCCCGGCGAGCGGTCACGGCGGCCCGCCCCCGCCGGCGATAATCGCCAGGTGCTGGTCGTAGGTGTCGGAGAAGCAGGTGGCGCCCTGGGTGCCACAGGTGACGAAGTAGTGCCAGGTGCCCTCCGCCGGGTTCATCGCCCCGGTGATGGCCTCCTCGCCCGGGGAGGCGATGGGGGTCAGCGGCAGGCCCGGGCTGGCGTAGGTGTTCCACGGCGTGACCGTGGCCCGGTCCTTGGGCGTGGTGGCGATGTACTGCAGGTCCAGGGGGTAGTTCACGGTGGAGTCGAACTCGAGCTTCTGGCTGATCTTGAGCCGGTTCAGGATCACCCGGGTGACCTTGTCGTACTCCCCGGGCTTGACCTCGCGCTCGTTGAGCGAGGCGACCACGAGCACCTGGTAGGGCGTCAGGCCGTCCACGTTCGCCTCCGGCAGGCCCGCCAGCTGCAGCGCCGTGGCCGAGCTGCTGATCATCCGCTGCAGCAGCGTGGTGGCCGGTGCCCCCGGCTCCACGTCGTAGCTGCCGGGCCGGATGAGGCCCTCGATGCGCTTCTCCTTCTCCGAGCTGGCGGCCTGCACCTCGGTCTTGGCCCAGTCGGGCACGCCGAGGTCGTCCAGGTCGGCGGTGGCCGCGGCTGTGCGCAGGTCGGCCTCGCTGGTGCAGCGCCGCTCCCCGTCGAGCTCCACGCAGGAGGCCTTGGCCAGGGTGGACAGGATGCCGGGAGTGACCGAGCCGTCCTTGCCGCGGACGTCGTCGAGCTGGCGGCCCTCGGGGATGACGAGGCCGCCGACGCGGGACTTGGGGTCGACCAGGCGGGACACGGCCGTGGCGGCGGGAATCTTGGTGCGCAGCTTGTAGAAGCCCGGCTGCACCGACGCCATGCGGGTGTCGTTGGCAGCCGCCTTGGTGAACAGCGACGCGCTGCTGACCACGTCGTCCCTGACCAGCGCGGCACCGATGGCGCCGGCGGTGTCGCCCTCCATCACGCGGAACACCACGTCGGACTCGCCCCCACCGGCGTAGTCCTCGGTCTCGGAGCTGGAGAACTGCCCGAAGAGCGCCTTGCCGCCGAGGTACACCACGCCGCCGAGCACCAGCAGCACCACGAGTGCCACGGCGACGCCCACCCGGCGTCGGGTGGCGTGCACCCGCGACGGGCCGGTGCGCCGCGAGCGCGCCGGGCCGGCGTCGTAGTCGTGCTCGTCGGCCCAGTCGGGCTCGCCCGCGTGGTCGGAGTCGTAGTAGCCGTCGGGGTCGAGCAGCGGGTCGTCCAGCAGGGAGTCCGGCTCCAGCACGGAGTCGCCGGTGGCGGCACCCGGTGGTGGGGCCACGAACCGCGGCCCGACCGAGCGGCGACCCCACCCGTCGCCACCATCGTCGTGGCCAGGCGTGCGGGGTGCTCCTGGCCTGGTGGGGCCACCGTCGAAGCTGTCACTCACCGGTTTTCCTCCGTGGTCGCGTTGTCTCCCCTGGTCCTGCTGGCCCGTTCATCGAGCCAGCCCTGCAAGATCGCCACGGCCGCAAGCTGGTCCACCAGCGAGCGCTGGCGCTTGCCTCTCACCCCCTGCTCGGCCAGCACCCGGCTGGCCGTCACCGTGGTCAACCGCTCGTCGCTGAGCCGCACCGGAACCGGGGCGAGCACCTGACGCAGTCGATCAGCGTACTCAGTGGCCAGTGCGGCGGCCTTGCCGTGCTCGCCGCGCATGGTCTGCGGCAGCCCCACCACGACCTCGACCGCTTCGTACTCCGTCACGATCTCACGAATGCGGCGCACGTCGGGGCTGTCGAGACCGGCGCGTCCCCCGGCCCTGGCCACCGTCTCCACCGGAGTGGCCATGATCCCGTCCGGATCGCAGGAGGCCACTCCGATGCGAACGCTGCCCACGTCGATGCCGATCCGCCGCCCCCGGCCGGGGTCGGTGTCGTCCGGCCGGTCGGGCCGGGCGCGCTCGGTCACGGCGCGAGCGCCCCGCGCAGGGCCGCGATGGCGGCCGGGATCCCGGCCGGGTCGGTGCCCCCGCCCTGCGCCATGTCCGGCTTGCCGCCGCCACGGCCGCCGATGGCGGCAGCGAAGCTGGGCACCAGCGCACCGGCCGACAGACCGGCGTCGCGGGCCGCCGCGGTGGTCGCCACCAGGAAGCTGACCTTGTCACCGTTGGTGCTGAACAGCGCCACCACGCCGGGCTGCTGGCCGAGCTTGCCGCGCACGTCGCCGGCCAGTGCCCGCAGGTCGTTGCCGCTGGTGCCCGCCGGAGCCTGGGTGGCGACGAGCAGGGTGTCGCCGACCCGCTCGGCGGACTCCGCCAGGGTGCCGGCCGAGGACAGCACGGCCGCCGCGCGGGTCTGCTCCAGCTCCTTCTCCGCCACCCGCAGGCGCTCGACCAGGTCCGCCACCCGGGCGGGCACGTCGGCGTCGGGCGTCTTCAGCGTGGCGGCCAGGCCCTGTACCAGCGCGCGCTCCTTGGCCAGGTAGCGGTAGGCGTCCATGCCGACGTAGGCCTCGATGCGGCGCACGCCCGAGCCCACCGAGGACTCCCCGAGCAGGGTGACCGGACCGACCTGCGAGGAGTGCAGCACGTGCGTGCCGCCGCAGAGCTCGCGCGACCAGGGGCCGCCGATCTCCACCACGCGGACCTCCTCGTCGTAGGTCTCGCCGAACAGCGCCAGCGCCCCCATCTCACGGGCGCCCGCCATGCTGGTGTGCAGCACGCGCACCGGCAGGTCCTCGAGCACCGCGCGGTTGGTGACCTCCTCCACCTCGCTGCGCGTGGCGGCGGACAGCCCGCCCTGCCAGGCGAAGTCCAGGCGCAGGTAGCCGGGCTTGTTGTAGGAGCCGCTCTGCAGCGCCGTCGGGCCGAGCACCTCGCGCAGCGCGGCGTGCACCAGGTGCGTGCCGGAGTGGCCCTGCCGGGCACCGGCTCGCCACACCGGGTCGACCTGGGCGAGCACCTGGGCACCCTCGGTGACCTCGCCACCGCGCACCCGCACCCGGTGCACCCACAGCCGCTTGGCCACCTTCTGGACGTCGAGGACCTCCAGGTCGAGGTCGGTGCCGGTGATGACGCCGGCGTCGCTCTCCTGGCCGCCGGACTCCGCGTAGAGCGGGCTGCGGTCCAGCACCACCTCCACCACCTCGCCCTCGCCGGCGGAGCCCACCCGCCCGTGGTCGGCGACGATGCCGATGACCCGAGCCTCGGTGGCGAGCTCGTCGTAGCCGGTGAACTGGGTGGGGCCGGCGTCGAGCAGCTCGCGGTACACCGACAGGTCTCCGTGGGCGTGCTTGCGGCTGGCGGCGTCGGACTTGGCGCGCTGGCGCTGCTCGGTCATCAGCGCGCGGAAGCCCGGCTCGTCCACGGTGAGCCCAGCCTCGGAGGCCATCTCCAGGGTGAGGTCGATGGGGAAGCCGTAGGTGTCGTGCAGGGCGAAGGCCTTGTCACCGCCGATCACCGAGCCACCCCCGGCGCGGATCTCCGCCACGGCGTTGTCGAACAGCTTGGAGCCCGAGCTCAGCGTCTGCAGGAAGGTGGTCTCCTCCCCCACCGCGATGCGCTCGATGCGTGCGCCCTCGGTGACCAGCTCCGGGTAGCTCTGCCCCATGGTGTCCAGCACCACGGCCACCAGCTCGGCCATGCTGGGCTTGTCCACGCCCAGCAGCCGGGCGGAGCGCACGATGCGGCGCAGCAGGCGGCGCAGCACGTAGCCGCGGCCGTCGTTGCCCGGGGTGACGCCGTCGGCGATGAGCATCACCGCGGTGCGGGCGTGGTCGGCGACCACCCGGAAGCGCACGTCGTCGGCCTCGTTGCCCACCGCGTAGCGACGCCCGGAGAGCTCCTCGGCCTTGGTGATCACCGGGCGCACCAGGTCGGTCTCGTAGACGTTGTCCACGCCCTGCAGCAGGAAGGCGACCCGCTCCACGCCGAGACCGGTGTCGATGTTGCGCCGCGGCAGCGGGCCGAGGATCTCGAAGTCGTCCTTGGACGTGCCCGCGCCCCGCTCGTTCTGCATGAACACGAGGTTCCAGATCTCGATGTAGCGGTCCTCGTCGGCGATGGGGCCGCCCTCGACGCCGTACTCCGGGCCGCGGTCGTAGTAGATCTCCGAGCAGGGCCCGCACGGGCCGGGGATGCCCATGGACCAGTAGTTGTCGGCCATCCCGCGGCGCTGGATGCGCTCGGCCGGCAGACCCGCGATCTCCTGCCACAGCCCGAACGCCTCGTCGTCGTCGAGGTACACCGTCACCCAGACCCGCTCGGGGTCCAGGCCGTAGCCGCCGTCAGCCACCGGCGCGGTGATCAGGGTCCAGGCGAAGGTGATCGCCTCGCGCTTGAAGTAGTCGCCGAAGGAGAAGTTCCCGGCCATCTGGAAGAAGGTGTTGTGCCGGGTGGTGATGCCCACGTTCTCGATGTCACCGGTGCGCACGCACTTCTGCACGCTGACCGCCCGCGGCCACGGCGCGGGGGCCTGACCCAGGAAGTACGGCACGAACTGCACCATGCCGGCGTTGATGAACAACAGGTTCGGGTCGTCCAGGATCAGCGACGCGCTGGGGACCAGGGTGTGGCCGTTGCGCACGAAGTGGTCGATGAATCGCTGGCGGATCTCGTGGGTCTGCACGGGGGTGTCCTCAATACGCGGGGAAGCGGCCTGTCGGCCCGGGTCTGTGGGAGGTGCCGGTCTCAGCCGGTGGCGGCGGGCTCGTCGTCAGGCAGCAGCTCGGCCGGCACCCGGGGCGGGCTGGTGGCCGAGGGCGAGGTGGGCCGCCGCAGCCACCGGGCGAGCAGCACCCCGACGGCGACGCCGGTCCCGGCCGTCAGCAGCAGCCGGGGCGCCGTCACGCGCCCTGGTCGCGCTGCCCGGTCTCGCCGCACGTCCATCCTCGTTCCTCCCAGGCTCTGCTGGCACGGCGGTCAGGTTACCGGGCCGCCCACAAGCTCCGGGACCCGCCGATCAGGGCCTGCCGGTCGGGGCTGTCGATCAGCCTCGCCCGCGCACGATGGAGCGCAGCTTGGCCAGCCGCTCGCGCAGCGTGCGCTCCACCCCGTGGTTGGTGGGCCGGTAGTACTCCCGGCCCACCAGCTCCTCGGGCGGGTACTGCTGGGTGAGCACGCCGTCGGGGTGGTCGTGCGGGTAGCGGTAGCCCTGGGCGTTGCCCAGCTTGGCCGCCCCCGCGTAGTGCCCGTCGCGCAGGTGCGGCGGCACGGACCCGGCCTTGCCCGCGGACACGTCGGCCAGCGCGGCGGAGAGCCCGGCGAGCACCGCGTTGGACTTGGGCGCGGTGGCCAGGTGGATGGTGGCCTGGGCCAGCGCCAGGCGGGCCTCGGGCATCCCGATCAGCTGCACCGCCTGCGCGGCGGCGGTCGCGGTGAGCAGCGCCGTCGGGTCGGCCATGCCGACGTCCTCGCTGGCGTGCACCACCAGCCGGCGAGCGATGAAGCGCGGGTCCTCCCCGGCGGCGATCATCCTGGCCAGGTAGTGCAGGGCGGCGTCCACGTCGGAGCCGCGGATGGACTTGATGAACGCGCTGGTGACGTCGTAGTGCTGGTCACCGCTGCGGTCGTAGCGCACCGCCGCCTCGTCCACCGTCGCCTCCACGGCCGGCAGGTCGATCTCGCCGCGGCCCTCGCTGGACACCGCGTCGGCGGCGGCCTCCAGGGCGGTGAGCGCGCGGCGGGCGTCGCCGGAGGCCAGCCGCACCAGGTGGTCCTCGGCGTCGGCGCTGAGGGTCACCACGCCGGCGAGCCCGCGCGGGTCGGTGACGGCCCGGCGCAGCAGGGAGCGGACGTCCTCGGCGCCCAGCGGCCGCAGCTGCAGCACCAGCGAGCGCGACAGCAGCGGTGCGACCACGGAGAACGACGGGTTCTCGGTGGTGGCGCCCACCAGCAGCACGATGCGGTCCTCCACCGCCCCGAGCAGCGCGTCCTGCTGGGTCTTGGAGAAGCGGTGCACCTCGTCGATGAACAGCACCGTCTGCTCACCGTGCGCCAGCCGGCGGCGGGCCACGTCGATGACCGCGCGCACCTCCTTCACCCCGGCGGACAGCGCCGACAGCGCCTCGAAGCGGCGACCGGTGGCCTGCGACACCAGGGTGGCCAGGGTGGTCTTGCCGGTGCCGGGCGGGCCGTAGAGCAGCAGCGACGCGGGTGCGGCGCCCTCGATCAGGCGGCGCAGGGGCGCGCCCGGGCCCAGCAGGTGCTCCTGGCCGAGCACCTCCTCCAGCGAGCTGGGCCGCATCCGCACGGGCAGGGGGGCGTGGGGACGGGACGCGACGGGGCGAGCGGGGCCGGACGCCGCGGACGGCTGCTCGGCCTCGTCGCCGAACAGCCCCGGTTCTGGGTGGGACACTTCAGCCGGTGACCTGCAGCGCTGCGGCGACGGCCAGGGCGTGCTCGGCCACGTCGGCGTCCCCGCCCCGCTCGGCGGCGCGCGCCAGCTGCTGCCAGCGCACCCGCAGGGCGCCCTGGCGGGTGTAGGTCAGCGGGTGGTGCCCGCCCGGGTTGGCCCGGTGCGGGCTGGCCGGCAGGAACCAGTAGGTGCTCAGCCACACCCAGAGCAGCTGCGCGTCCAGCATCCGCGGCCAGAGCACGGCGTCGTCGGCCAGCTCGGGCCACACGCCGACCACCTCCGAGCGCCACGCCTGCACCAGCTTCTCGGCCTGGGACTCCCCCACCTCGTGGATGCACCAGCAGGACGGGAACGGCACCAGCGCGTACGCCGCGTCCAGGGTGACGTCGCGGAAGCCGCCCCACTCGAAGTCCAGGAACCGGACCCCGCCGTCGGTGATCATGGCGTTGTCCGGGCACAGGTCCGACGGGCTGAACGCGCGCAGCGCGTCCTGGCCCAGCAGTCGCTGCGCCCCGGTCGCGCGGGCGGCGACGGCGGGCGGCGTGCTGACGCCCAGCTGCGCGGCGAGCAGGTCGGGCAGGGTGTTCAGCGCCGTGGTGGCCACCTTGGCCATCGGGTCGGGCCAGGCCTGGCGGTTCGCCCGGCGCAGCAGGGTGCGGAAGTCGTCCTCGCCGTTGGCGGTGGCGGCGTGCATCCGGCCCAGCGCCTGCGCCCAGGCCATCAGCCCGTGCTGCACGCCGGAGCCGTCCCCGCGCAGCAGCACGTCGGCCAGGGTGGGCCCGTTGCCCAGGTCGGAGAGCACCAGCAGGCCGTCGTCCACGTCGTGGGCGAACATCTCCGCGCCGGGGCGGTGCTCCGGGCGCAGGGAGTTGCCGAACTGGTAGGACACGGCCTCGCGCAGGAAGGCGCCGCGGGCGTCCGCGCTCTGCGCCGAGTCACCGAGCGGACCCTCGAGCATCCGCTTGACGACCATGGTCTTGGGGAGGGAGAACGGGTTCTCCTCCGCTCGGACACGGAGCACCAGGGTCCGGTCGCTACCTCCCAGGTCGACCGGATCCACCAACGTCACGGGAGCGCCGGTACGCCGAGTGAGCAGGCGTTGCGCCGCCTGCACCACCTCGGTCACCGGGTCCGTCGCCACAGCTCGCATTGTTCCAAAGGGTACCTGGGTCAGCGGTCCAGCACCGCGCCGAGCCGCTGACCTGCACCGATGCCTCGTGTCGGCCCCCGCACCGGGGTCCGGGAGCCGACACGAGTGTCGGTTAGGACGCCTCCGGCTTGCGCTCCGGCTTGGCGTCGATGCCGGACTCCTTGCGCTGCTGGGGCGTGATGGGCGCCGGCGCGTCGGTGAGCGGGTCGATGCCGCCCCCGGACTTGGGGAAGGCGATGACCTCGCGGATGGAGTCGGAGTGGCTCAGCAGCGCCACGATGCGGTCCCAGCCGAAGGCGATGCCACCGTGCGGGGGCGCGCCGAAGGCGAACGCGTCGAGCAGGAAGCCGAACTTCTCCTGCGCCTCCTCCTGGCTGATCCCCATCACCGCGAAGACCCGCTCCTGCACGTCGCGGCGGTGGATGCGGATGCTGCCGCCGCCGATCTCGTTGCCGTTGCAGACGATGTCGTAGGCGTAGGCCAGCGCGGAGCCGGGGTCGGTGTCGAAGGTGTCCAGGTGCTCGGGCTTGGGCGAGGTGAACGCGTGGTGCACCGCCGTCCAGGCACCCGAGCCCACGGCCACGTCGCCGCTGGCCACGGCCTCCGACGCGGGCTCGAACATTGGTGCGTCCACCACCCAGGTGAACGCCCACTCGTCGGGGTCGATCAGCCCACCGCGGTTGGCGATCTCCACCCGGGCGGCACCCAGCAGGGCGCGGGTGGACTTGACCGCACCGGCGCCGAAAAAGATGCAGTCACCCGGCTGCGCACCCACGTGCGCCGCGAGGCCCTCCCGCTCGGCGTCGGTGAGGTTCTTGGCCACCGGACCGCCCAAGGTGCCGTCCGCGCCCACCAGCACGTAGGCCAGGCCCTTCGCACCGCGCTGCTTGGCCCACTCCTGCCAGGCGTCGAGCTGCTTGCGCGGCTGGCTCGCCCCGCCGGGCATCACCACCGCGCCCACGTAGGGCGCCTGGAAGACCCGGAAGGTGGTGTCGGCGAAGTACTCGGTGCACTCCACCAGCTCCAGGCCGAAGCGCAGGTCCGGCTTGTCGGTGCCGAAGCGGCGCATGGCGTCGGCGTAGGTCATCCGCGGCAGGGGCAGGCTGAGGTCCACGCCGATGAGCGACCACAGCGCGCGCAGCACCTGCTCGGCCACGGCGATCACGTCGTCCTGCTCGACGAAGGCCATCTCCACGTCCAGCTGGGTGAACTCGGGCTGGCGGTCGGCGCGGAAGTCCTCGTCGCGGTAGCAGCGGGCGATCTGGTAGTACTTCTCCACCCCGGCGACCATGAGCAGCTGCTTGAACAGCTGCGGGCTCTGCGGCAGGGCGTAGAAGCTGCCCGGCTGCAGGCGGGCCGGGACCAGGAAGTCGCGGGCGCCCTCCGGCGTGGAGCGGGTGAGCGTGGGGGTCTCCACCTCCACGAAGCCCTGCTCGTCCAGCACGCCGCGCGCGGCCCGGCTGACCCGGCTGCGCAGCCGCAGCGCGGCGGCCGGGGCCTCGCGCCGCAGGTCCAGGTAGCGGTAGCGCAGCCGCGCCTCCTCGCCCGGGGTGGAGTCGAGCTGGAACGGCAGCGGGGCGCTCTCGTTGAGCACGGTCAGCTCGGTGACCGTCACCTCGATGTCGCCGGAGGCGATCTCCGGGTTGGCGTTGCCCTCCGGGCGGCGCTCCACCGTGCCGGTGACCTGGACGACGAACTCCGCGCGCAGCCGGTGGGCGCGCTCGGCCATCTCGCCCTCGCGGAACACCACCTGGGCGACCCCGCTGTCGTCGCGCAGGTCGATGAAGATCACTCCGCCGTGGTCGCGCCGGCGGGCCACCCAGCCGGAGAGCGTGACGGTCTGTCCGGCGTGCTCGGCACGAAGCGAGCCGGCGGAGTGGGTGCGCAGCACGATGGTCCTCTCGTAGTGATCTTGGGATTCGCTGCTGATCCTACGGAGCGGCCCGGCGGCGCCCGAGCCGCGTCGCGCCCCGGTGCCGCGTCGTGACAGTGATCTCAGCTCGAGCGTGCGGGAACACTGGGCGCCGGTCGGTAGTTTGTACGACTGGCGGTGCTCGATCCATGCCCCGGGCCCCAAAAATAGTCGCTACGAGCGACCCCGTGCCGAGAGGCGCACTGGCGGGCACCGCCCCGTTGGCCGTCCGGCTGTGATCCAGCCGGACGGCCAACACTCATCTCGGGGGGAGCTGGGCTCAGCCCGCGCTGATCTCCCGCTTGAGGATCTTGCCGGTGGCTCCCTTGGGCAGCTCGTCCACGATGAGCACCTTGCGCGGGTACTTGTAGGCCGCCACCAGGGGCTTGACGTGGGCGATGAGCTCCTCGGGCGTGGCCTCGGCCCCCGCCTTGAGCGCCACCACCGCGCAGATCTCCTCGCCCAGGTCGTCGTGCGGCATGCCGATGACCGCAGCCTCGGCCACCGCCGGGTGCTCGTAGAGCACCTCCTCGATCTCGCGGGGGTAGACGTTGAACCCGCCCCGGATGATGAGGTCCTTCTTGCGGTCGACGATGTAGTAGTAGCCCTCGTCGTCCACGCGGGCGAGGTCGCCGCTGTGGAACCAGCCGTCGACGATCGCGGCGGCGGTCGCCTCGGGGTTGTTCCAGTAGCCCTTCATGATGTTCTCGCCGCGGATGCAGATCTCGCCGACCTCGTCCTTGCCGACCTCGTTGCCGTCCTCGTCGAGCAGCGTGACCTCGACACCCTTGACGGCCACGCCGATGGAGCCGGCCTTGCGCTCCCGGTCGGGCAGGTTGAACGTGGCCACCGGGCTGGTCTCGGACAGGCCGTAGCCCTCCAGCACCGTGCAGCCGAACTTCTCCTCGAACCCGCGCATGACCTCCACCGGCATGGCCGACCCGCCGGAGACGCACACCCGCAGGTTCGACAGGTCGTAGGAGTCGCCCTCGGGGTGGTGCAGCATCGCCGCGTACATCGTGGGCACGCCGGCGAAGGCGGTCACCTTGTCGCGCTGCAGCACCTCCAGCGCCTTGGTGGCGTCGAAGCGCGGGATGAGGGTGAGGGTGGCGCCGGCCCGGATGACGGTGTTCAGCGCACAGGTCTGGCCGAACGCGTGGAACAGCGGCAGGGCGCCGAGCATCACGTCGTCGGGACCGAGGTTGAGCAGCGTGGACGCGCTCAGCTCGCTGTTGCTGTTCAGGTTGTGGTGGGTCAGCTCGGCGCCCTTGGGCTTTCCGGTGGTGCCGGAGGTGTAGAGGATGACGGCCGTGTCCTCGTCGGCCCGCTCCACCACCTCGGGGGCCGGCTCGGCCGCCCCGACCAGGGCGGTGAAGCCCTCCACGGTGACCACGATGCACTCGGCGTTCGCGTCCGCCGCACCCTTCTCGCCGGCCTCGGCGAAGTCCTGCCAGGCGAACAGCCACTTGGCCCCGGAGTCGGCCAGGTGGTAAGCGACCTCGCGCTGCTTGAGCAGCGGGTTGAGCGGGACGACGACACCGCCGGCGCGCAGCACGCCGTAGTAGACGATCGGGAAGTGCGGCACGTTGGGCAGCGAGACACCCACGGCGTCACCGGGCTTGAGTCCCTTGGCCTTGAGCAACCCGGCCAGGTGGGCGGTCGCACCGTCGAGCGCGGCGTAGTCGAGCACCAGGTCGTCCAGCTTCACGGCCGGGTGCGACGGGTCGCGCTGCACGCTCCTGGCCAGGTTCTCCGCGATGTTCGTCAAGGCTTCTCCTCGCGTCTGCCTCGGGCGCGATCGCCGCAGACGGGCGATCCGCGCACACCTGCCCCGCTGGCACGTGTTTCCGCGCACGGTAGCAACGCGAGGTCAGGGCCAGTCCGGCGACGCCGAGGCCAGGTATGTCATCCTTCGGAGACATCACGCGTTGACTTCTGCTGAGGAGCGCCATGCCTGCCCGCCCCACCGCCGCCGCTCCGCAGGCGACCGAGGCCGCGCGACACCCCGGTCTCGTTCCCGCCCTTGTCTTTCTGGGGGCGCTGGTGGCGGTGGTCAGCAGCCTGGGCGCTCCCCTGGTACCGACGGTGGCGGTGGACTACGCGGTGTCACTGCCCAGTGCCCAGTGGTCGCTCACCATCACCCTGCTGGCCGGCGCGGTGTCCACCCCCGTCCTGGGCCGGCTCGGGGACGGCCCGCACCGCCGCGCCGTGATCATCGGTGCGCTCGCGCTGATCGTGCTCGGCTGCGTGCTGGCCGCCGTCCCCGGCAGCTACCCCCTGCTGCTGGTGGGGCGGGCCCTGCAGGGCGTGGGCCTGGGCCTCACCCCGCTGGCCATGGCGGTGGCCCGCGACCACCTCACCGGGGCGCGGGCCCGGTCGGCGGTGGCGACGCTGTCGGTGACCACCGCGGCCGGCGTGGGACTGGGGTACCCCCTCACCGCGCTCGCCGCGCAGCACCTGGGCTTCCACGCCGCCTTCTGGTGCGCCGCCGCCGCCACCTCGCTGGTGCTCGTCGCCGTGATCGCCGTGGTGCCGCCCAGCACCACCCGCACCCGCCACCGCCTGGACGTCCTCGGCGCCACGCTGATGAGCCTGAGCCTGGCCGCGGTGCTGGTCGCCGTGAGCACCGGCGGGCAGTGGGGCTGGTTCTCCGGCCGCGTGCTCGGCCTGCTCGTGGTGGCGGTGTTCCTCGGCGCAGCGTGGGCATGGTGGGAGCTGCGGGTGGCCCACCCGTTGGTCGACCTGCGCCTGCTGCGCAACCGCGCGGTGCTCACGGCCGACGTCAGCGCGGTCATCTCCGGGGTCGGCATGTACTTCCTGATGGCCACGATCATCCTGTTCGTGCAGTCCCCCACCTCCACCGGCTACGGGCTGGGCCAGTCGGTGGTGGTGGGTGCGCTGGTGCTGGTGCCGTTCTCGCTGTGCAGCGTGGCGGCGAGCCGGCTGGCGGTGCTGATCGGCCGCCGCGTCGGCGAGCGCCTGGTCATCCCCGTCGGGGCGGGGTTCTTCCTGCTGGCCATGCTGATGTTCCTGTTCCTGCGGCACAGCGTGTGGCAGGTGTGCGTGGTGATGGGGCTGGCCGGCCTGGGCGTCGGCTGCACCTTCGCGGCCATGCCCGCGCTCATCGTGCGCTCGGTGCCGGTGCACGAGACCGGCAGCGCGCTCGGCGTCAACCAGGTGCTCAAGACGGTGGGTGGCTCGATGGGCAGCGCGCTGGCCTCGGGGGTGCTGGCCTCGCACACCCTGGCCGGCGCCCGCTACCCGGAGAACAGCGGCTACTCGGTGGGCGCGGTGCTGTGCATCGGCATTTGGGTGCTGGTCGGGGTGCTCGGCTACGTCCTGCTCGGGCGGTCGCTGCGCACGCCGGCACCCACCGACGCGCAGGCTCCCGCCGACGCCCAAGCCCCCACCGACGCGGAGGCACCCGCGGCGAGGCTGGGGACACCATGAGCGAGGCACGCAAGCGCGACTCCGCCCGGAGCAGGCAGGAGCTGCTGCGGGCGGCGGCCGAGCTGTTCAGCGAGCGCGGCTACGACCGGACGACGCTGCGCGAGGTCGGCGAGCGCGCCGGGGTGGACCCGGCGCTGGTGGCGCGCTACTTCGGCGGGAAGGTGGCGCTGTACGTCGCCACCCTGAAGGCCTCGGCCCAGGACGGGGTGCCCGACCTGCTGCAGCCGGGGCGGGTGGCGGAGGTGCTGCGCGGCATCCGCCGGTCCGGCTCGGCGCCGTTGCTGCAGGCGGCGCTGCGCCCGCACGACGACCCGGACGTGCAGGAGGCGGCGCGGGAGACGCTGGCGCTGCGCCTGACCACCCCGCTGACCGAGCGCCTGGCCGAGGCCGGCCACACCGACGCCGCCCTGCGCGCCGAGGTGGCCATCGCGGCGCTCGCGGGCATCGCGCTGGGCCTGGGCTCCGGCGCCTTCCCAGCGCTCAGCGCCGCCTCGGACGACGAGCTGGCCGCGGTGACCACGGCCGTGCTCGCCGCCCTCCGCGACGGCTGAGCAGCCCGGTCCCGCCCTCGGCCGCGAGCTGCTCGGCCAGGTCCATCACCTCCGAGACCGGCCGCGGGGCCGGCTAGGCGGTGGCTCCGCCGTCGACCACGAAGTCGGCGCCGGTGCAGTAGCTGCTGGCGTCGCTGGCCAGGAACGCCACCATCGCGGCGACCTCCCCGGTGGTGCCCGCCCGCGGTATCGG
This sequence comes from Rhodococcus sp. Z6_132, assembly GCF_058133635.1. Taxonomy (NCBI): domain Bacteria; kingdom Bacillati; phylum Actinomycetota; class Actinomycetes; order Mycobacteriales; family Nocardiaceae; genus Rhodococcus; species Rhodococcus sp. Z6_132. The sequence goes on along the minus strand of NZ_JBYUNP010000002.1, from coordinate 699,285 downwards.
CAGGTGCGAGAGGTTCAGCACGGCCAGGTCCACCATCGGGGTGTCCACCGAGCCGGGGCACACGCAGTTCACCCGGACGTGCCGCGGTGCCAGCTCCTGTGCAGCCGAGCGACTGGCTCCGCGCAACCCCCACTTGGACGAGGCGTAGGCCAGCGCTCCGCCGTGCCCGCGCATCCCCGAGATGGAGGCGACGTTGACGATGGCGCCACCGCTGTCGGGCATGGCGTCCACCACCTCGCGCATACCCAGCACGGGACCGAGCAGGTTCACCTCCAGCAGCCTCCGCAGATCGGCGTCAGACCAGCTGGCCAGCGGCTGCTTGCGGTAGATCCCCGCGTTGTTCACCAGCACGTCCACCCGCCCGTGCTGCTGCACCGTCTCCCGCACCACCCGCTGCCAGGCGGCGCTGTCGGTCACGTCGTGGGCGAGGAAGGTGGCCGACGGCCCGAGGCGCTGCGCCACCTCGCGGCCGGCGGACTCGTTGACGTCGGTGAGCACCACGGTGGCCCCGAGCTCGACGAACAGCTCGGCCTCCGCTGCCCCCTGCCCCTGGGCCGCGCCGGTGATGACGGCGACCTTGTGCTCGAGTCGGACCAGTGGCGCTGCCGCGGTCACTGGGCGCGAGCAGCCGGGCCGGGCTGGGCCCCCCGGATCAGCCGCCCGGGCAGCGGCCCCACCGCCTCACCGTCGCGGTAGGTCTCCTGACCGCTGACCACGGTGTGCCGGTAGCCGTCCACGCGCTGCACCATCCGGCGCCCGCCCGCAGGCAGGTCGTGGCGGATCTCCGGCTTGTGCAGCCGGAGGCCGGCCATGTCGATGACGTTGACGTCGGCCTTGTAGCCGGGCTTGAGCAGGCCGCGGTCGAGCAGCCCCACCAGCTCGGCGGTGGCGCGGGACTGCCGAGCGACGATGTAGGGCAGCTCGAAGGTGCCGTGGTCGCGGTCGCGCACCCAGTGCTGCAGCAGCGTGGTGGGGAAGCTGCCGTCGCAGATGGTGCCCACGTGGGCGCCGCCGTCGGAGAGCCCGGGCACGGTGTAGGGGTGCGCCATCATCTCCTGGACGGCGTCCAGCGAGCCTGCGTTGTAGTTGGCGAACGGGCTGTAGAGCAGCCCGCGGCCGTGGTCGGCCACCAGGAGGTCGTAGGCCAGCTCCTCCGGCGTGCAGCCGATGCGGGCGGCCCGGCGGGCGACGGTGTCCTCCGGGTCGGGCTCGTAGCTCGGCGGGTCGGCCAGCTCGAACATCAGGTCGAACTTGCCGATGATGCGACCGCCGATGCGGGTGAGGTTCTCCTCGCCGGACTGCGCGGCGAGCACCCGGGCCCGGAAGTCCGAGCTCGCCATCTGGGCCGCCTGCTCCGCCAGCGGCAGGTGGGACACGCTCTGCCACACCGGGTTGTACATGAAGGGGTTGAGGGTGCAGTCCAGGCCGAGGATGATCCCGATGCCGCGGGCAGCGACCTGCGCGCGCAACCGGTAGCCGTCCTCGTTGACCTGCTCGATCAGCCGGAGGATCTCCCGGAACTTCTGCGGGTTGGTGGTGCTCTGCGCCAGGGACAGCGACATGGGGCGTCCGGAGGCCTCCATCATGGCGCGCACCAGGCGTGCGTTCGGGCCCAGGTCGTCGTCCCAGTCGGTGACCAGCTGCAGCACCCCCTTGCCGGTGCGCCCGATGGCGGCGGCGATCGCGGTGAGCTCCTCCAGGCCTGCGTCGTAGGTGGGGGTCAGCTCGCCGGAGATGCTCTTGTGGTTGAGCGTGCGCGAGGTGCTGAAGCCCAGGGCGCCGGCCTCGATGCCCTCCGCGGCCAGCTTGGCCATCAGGGCGATCTCCTCGCCGGTGGCCATCTCGTGCGCAGCGGCACGGGCACCCATGGCCCGCACCCGCACTGCGGCGTGCGGAACCTGCGCGGCGAGGTCGATGTCGTGCGGGCGGCGCTCCACCGCGTCGAGGTACTCCGGGAACGACTGCCAGTCCCAGGCCAGACCCTCGGCCAGCGCGACACCGGGGATGTCCTCCACGCCCTCCATCAGCTCGATCAGCCGGTCGTGGTCGGCGGGCACCACGGGGGCGAAGCCGACACCGCAGTTGCCCATCACGGCGGTGGTGACGCCGTGCCAGGAGGAGGGCTGCATCCGGTCGTCCCAGGTGGACTGGCCGTCGTAGTGGGTGTGCACGTCCACGAAGCCGGGCGCCACCACGGCGCCGTCGGCGTCGATCTCCTGCCGGCCGGTCCCCGAGACGGCGCCGACCTCCACCACGATGCCGTCGCGCACCGCAACGTCGGCGGTGAAGGCAGGCGCCCCGGTGCCGTCGACGACGCTGCCACCTCGGATGACGAGATCGTGCTCGGACACTGGCCTGCTCCTCTGATCAACTAGCTCGACTATGCCGGTTAGACATAGGCAGCAGTGGAACAGACCGCCTGGTGCGCGTCAAGGGTGCCGGACGGCGGCGCGGCAGTGCTTGACCACTGGTGGAACTGGTGCGACTATGCCGAAATTGCATAGTTCGCCCCGTACCTGTGACCGGCTCGTGGCGACGGGACCCCACCCGAGAGGACCCACCCATGGCGCTGGACGCCGCGACCACCGACTTCATCGGCCTGATGGCCCAGGCCGGCGGCCCCCCGCTGCACGAGCTCTCCCCCGCCGAGGCCCGCACCAAGCTGGCCGGCCTCGTCCCGATGTTCGGCACCGGCCCGGACGTCGCCGAGGCTCGCACCGAGCAGGTGCCCGGCCCCGGCGGCGACCTCGCGGTCCGGGTGCTGGTCCCGCACGGACGCCCACGCGGCGTCCTCGTCTACTTCCACGGCGGTGGCTGGGTGCTGGGCAGCCTGCCCGAGTACGAGGTTCTCGGGCGTCAGCTCGCCGCCCGCACCGGGTGCACCGTGGCGGTGGTGGACTACCGCCTGGCCCCCGAGCACCCCTACCCGGCCGCGGTCGGTGACGCCTGGGCTGCGCTGCAGTGGGCTTCCGCCACGCTGGCCAGCGCGGGGTCGGGCCCGGCCGGCCTGCCGCTGGTGGTGGCCGGCGACAGCGCCGGGGGCAACCTCGCCGCCATCGTCAGCCGGCACGCCCGCGACGCCGGCGGACCGGACGTGGCGCTGCAGGTGCTGGTGTACCCGGTGACCGACTGCGACCTGGAGAGCGAGTCCTACGTGGACCCGGCCAACCAGGGGATGCTCAACCGCCACACCATGGCCTGGTTCTGGAACCACTACGTCACCGACGAGCAGCGCACCCACCCCGACGTCTCCCCGCTGCGCGCCGCCGACCTCGCCGGGCTCGCGCCGGCGGTGGTGGTCACCGCCGAGCACGACGTGCTGCGCACCGAGGGCGAGGCCTACGCGTCCGCGCTGGCCGAGGCCGGCGTGGACGTGACCCACCGCCGCTTCGACGGCCAGATGCACGGCTTCTTCACCATGGTGAACCTGCTGCCCGGCAGCGCCGCGGCCATCGACTTCGTGGCCGAGCAGGTCGGCGCGCACCTGGACCAGGCCGGCACCGCCCCCACCCCCGAGAGCACAGGAGCGCAGCACTGATGGCACCAGCAGAGGTCGACGCCGTCGTGGTGGGAGCAGGGTTCTCCGGGCTCTACATGGTGCACAAGCTGCGCGGGCTCGGGCTGTCGGTGCGTGGCTTCGAGGCCGGGGCCGACGTGGGCGGCACCTGGTACTGGAACCGCTACCCGGGCGCTCGCTGCGACGTGGAGAGCATGTACTACGCGTACTCCTTCGACCGCGAGCTGGTGCAGGAGTGGGAGTGGTCGGAGAAGTACTCGGCCCAGCCGGAGATCCTGCGCTACCTGCAGCACGTGGCCGACCGCCACGACCTGCGGCGCGACTTCACCTTCAACACCCAGGTCACCGCCGCCGCCTACGACGAGGCGTCGTCGCGGTGGACGGTGACCACCTCCGACGGCGACCAGGTCAGCGCCCGCTACTGCATCCTCGCGGTGGGCTGCCTGTCCTCGGCCAAGCTGCCGGAGATCCCCGGCCTGGAGCAGTTCCGCGGGCGCACCTTCCACACTGCCCACTGGCCGCACGAGGGGGTGGACTTCACCGGGCAGCGGGTGGGCGTCATCGGCACCGGCTCCTCCGGCATCCAGGTGATCCCGCTGGTGGCCGAGCAGGCTGAGCAGCTCACCGTCTTCCAGCGCACGGCCAACTTCGCCTTCGCGGCCTTCAACGGCCCCGCGGACCAGGACAAGGTCAGCACCATCAAGTCCGACTACCCCAGCGTGGTGGCGAACATCCGCTCCTCCTACGGCGGCATCCCGCCGACCAACCCGCCGACGTCGGCGCTGGAGGTCACCCCCGAGGAGCGGCAGCGTCGCTACGGCGAGCGGTGGCGCCTGGGCCTGCTGAGCGGCCCGCTGCAGGCCTTCCACGACATCATGGTGGACCGGGCCGCCAACGAGACCGCGGCGGAGTACGTCCGCGAGCGGATCCGCGAGGCGGTCACCGACCCGGAGGTCGCGGAGGCGCTGTGCCCGCAGGGCTACGCCATCGGCACCAAGCGGCCGTGCCTGGGCACCCGCTACTACGAGACCTACAACCGGGACAACGTCACCCTGGTGAACCTGCGCGAGACACCGCTGGTGGCGATCACCGAGCGCGGCATCGCCACCACCGACGGCGAGCACGAGCTGGACTCGCTGGTCTTCGCCACCGGCTTCGACGCGATGACCGGCCCGCTGCTGGCCATCGACATCACCGGCCGCGACGGTGCCACGCTGCGGGAGGAGTGGGCGTCGGGCCCGATCACCTACCTGGGCCTGGCCACCGCCGGCTTCCCCAACATGTTCCACCTCACCGGCCCGGGCAGCCCCTCGGTGATCACCAACATGGCGGTCTCCATCGAGCAGCACGTGGAGTGGGTCGCCGACGCGGTGGCCTACCTGCGCGACCACGGCGTGGCGGCCATCGAGGCCGACCCGCAGGCCCAGCAGGAGTGGACCCAGCACGTGCAGGAGGTCGCCTCCTACACGCTGTACCCGGAGACCGACTCCTGGTACACCGGGTCCAACGTGCCGGGCAAGCCGCGGGTCTTCATGCCCTACCTCGGCGGCGTCGGGCTGTACCGGGACAAGTGCCAGCAGGTCGCCGACGACGGCTACCCGGGGTTCGTGCTCACCGCCTGACCGCGCTCGGAGTGGCGCCTCGGCCCAGCCTGACTACCCTCCAGGGGACGGCCCTGCTCCACGTGGAGCACGCGCCGTGCGGGTGCGGGAGGTGCTGATGACCACTGCGGATGCCGACGTGATCGACGAGGTGGTGGACACCGATCGGTACCCGTTGTCCGCCCCGGACTCCCCCGCCTGGGACCGGGCCGTGCTCGCCGCCCGCGAGCGGCTGCACGCCGACGGCTGCTGCGTGCTCACCGGCTTCGTCCGCCCGGAGCTGACTGCTCGGCTGCAGGCGGAGTCCGCGCTGGCGGCGCCGCTGGCCCACCACGACGTGGAGCTGGCCAACGTCTACAACACCCCGCCTGATCCCCACCTGCCCCCGGAGCACCCGGCGCAGGTGCTCCTGCCGCGCGGCAACGCCTTCGTCGCCCGCGACCAGCTGGACCCGGGGTTGCTCGTCCAGGGCCTCTACGCCAGCCCCCTGCTGCAACGGTTCCTCGCCGCGTGCTTCGAGCTGCCGGAGATCCACGAGCTGGCCGATCCGCTGGCCGGGCTGGTGCTCAACGTGCTCAGCGAGGGCCACTCGCACCCGTGGCACTTCGACACCAACGAGCTGGCCATCAGCATGCTCACCCAGGCGCCCGAGGCCGGCGGCACCTTCGAGTACTGCCCCGACATCCGCACCGCCGAGGACGAGCACCTCGCCGACGTCGCCGCCGTGCTCGCCGGCGAGGGCGAGCACCGGGTGTCGCGGCTGCAGCCACGGGTGGGCGACCTGCAGCTGTTCCGCGGCCGCTACTCCCTGCACCGGGTCACCGCGGTGCGGGGCGGCACCGAGCGGCACTCCGCGATCTTCGCGTACTCGGCCCGACCGGGCGTGGTGGGCTCGGTGGCGCGCACCCGCCAGCTGTTCGGCCGGGTGCTGCCCGAGCACCTCGCCGCCGAGGGCCGCGCGGTGCGGCTCGACCAGCTGATGGACTGACCGGTGGCCGCCACCACGACCTACGCCGCCGAGGAGGGCCTGCCCCGGGCCCCGCTGCCCAGCCTGCAGGACAGCTGCGACCGCCTGCTGCAGTGGAGCGCCCCGCTGCTGGACGCCGAGCAGCTGGCGGAGACCCAGGCCGCGGTGGTGGCGTTCCTGCGGCCGGGCTCCCCCGCGCACCGGCTGCAGGCGGCGCTGCAGCGCGAGCAGGACGAGGGGGCTGGCTGGCTGGAGGGGTTCTGGGCGAGTCGCTACCTGGGTCGTCGGGACCGCATCGCCGTCAACGCCAACTACTTCTTCCTGCTGGGGGACTCCCCGCTGGGCCAGGTGGAGCGGGCGGCGGCGCTCACGCGCGCCGCGGTCGACCACAAGCAGCGCCTGGACGCCGAGGCGGTGGCCCCGGTGCGCGAGCGCGACCAGGTGCAGTCGATGGAGCAGAACAAGTACCTGTTCTCCGCCACCCGCATCCCCGGCACGGAGCACGACACCGACCGCACCGCCTACAGCGCCACCGAGCCCGGCCCGTCCCGGCACCGCCACGTGCTGGTGCTCAGCCGCGGCCACGCGTTCCGGTTGGAGGTGCTCGACCACCACGACCGGCCCTACCCCGTGGAGCAGCTGGCGGCGGGGCTGCAGCGCGTGCTCGCGCAGTCGCAGGACTGGGCGCCTCCGAGCCGGGCGCTGGGCCACCTCACCACCCAGGACCGGGCCCAGTGGGCCACCGACCGCGCCGAGCTGCTGGCGGGTGCACCGGAGAACGCCGCGTTCCTCGACCAGGTGGAGACGGCACTGTTCTGCCTGTGCCTGGACGACGTGGCGCCGGCCGACGCCCACGCGGCGTGCTGGCAGCTGCTGGCCGGCAGCGGCGCCAACCGCTGGTACGACAAGTCGTTCTCGCTGATCGTGGCGGCCGACGGGACCGCGGGACTCAACGGCGAGCACACCCACCTCGATGGCACCACCGTGGTCGGCCTCATCGACGCGCTGCTCGCGCCGGGCGGCACGGAGACAGCTCCGGCGGCCGAGGGCGAGCCCGGTGTCGCCGCGCTGGACGTCCGGCTGACCGCAGCGCTGGCCGAGCGGGTGGTGGCCGCGGCGGAGTCCTTCGCCGACTTCACCGCCGGCTGCGCCACCGAGCTGGTGAGCTTCGACCACCTCGGCTCGGCGCAGCTGAAGTCGCTGGGGGTCTCCCCCGACGCGTTCGTGCAGATGGCCTTCCAGCTGGCCCACCAGCGCGCTCGTGGGCTGGTGGGATCGACCTACGAGTCGGTGGCCACCCGGCAGTTCTGGCACGGCCGCACCGAGGCCATGCGGGTGGTCACGCCGGAGGTGCTCACCTTCGTGGCGGCGATGGACGACCCCGCGGTCGATCCGGCCGACCGGGTGGCGGCACTGCGGGCAGCGCTGGCGGCGCACACCGCGCGGGCCCGGGAGTGCAAGCAGGGCCTCGCCCCGGAGCAGCACCTGTGGGAGCTGCAGCTGACCCAGCAGCGTCGCGGTGCGGAGCTGGGCGCCACCGAGCCGCTGGCGCTGTACCACAGCCCCGGCTGGGTGGTGCTGCGCCAGGACTACCTCAGCACCAGCTCGGCGCCGTCGCAGTTCACCCAGTACTTCGGCTTCGGCTCCACCAGCGACCGGTGCATCGGCGTGGGCTACGTGCTGCTGCCCGAGCGCTTCCACCTGCACCTGAGCACCCCTCGGGCGGTGGACCAGCAGATGCAGGCCTTCGCCGCACAGCTGCGCACCGTGGTGCCCGAGCTGCAGTCCCTGCTCGCGGGGGGCTAGCGCCGCCGGTCCAGCACCTGGGCCAGCTGCTCGCGGTCGTCGAACGGACGCACCTGCTCGCCGTAGACCTGGTGGCCGTCGGCGCCGCGGCCGGCCACCACCAGCACGTCGCCCGGCCTGGCGCGAGCCGCGGCCTGCTCGAGGGCCCGGCGACGGTCGGGCTCCACCACGAGCTCGCCGCCACGCACCGAGCGGGCCCCGGCGGCCACCGCCTCCCGGACGCGGTCGGCAGGCTCGGAGCGCGGGCTCTCGTCGGTGACCACCACCACGTCGGCCAGCTCGGCGGCGGTGGCACCGAGGCGGAAGCGCTTGCCCGGGTCGCGGTCACCGGTGGCCCCCAGCACGACCAGCAGCCGGCCGGTGGTCAGCGAGCGCAGGAACGGCAGCAGCGAGCGCTGCCCGGCACTGTTGTGCATGTAGTCCACCAGGGCCAGGAACGGCTGCCCGACGTCGACGCGCTCCAGCCGCCCCGGGACGCGGGCCAGCTGTTCCATCCCGTGGACCGCGCCCCGCAGGTCCACCCCCGCCAGCGCCAGCGAGGTGAGCGCCGTGAGCGCGTTGGCCACCTGGTGCGGACCCAGCAGCGCCAGCGACACGGGCAGCCGCCCGAGCGGGGTGTGCACGGTGAACCGGGTGCCCTCGGCGTCGCAGGCGATGCCGTCGGCGTACACGTCGGCCGTGGGGTCGCGGGTCGAGTGGGTCCACACCGGCAGGTCGGTGCTGGCGCAGAGCCGGCGGCCGTACGGGTCGTCCACGTTCACCACGGCCGCGCCGGCCCGCTCGGGGGTGAACAGGGCGGCCTTGGCGGCGTAGTACTCCTCCATGGTCCGGTGGTAGTCCAGGTGGTCGCGGCCCAGGTTGGTGAAGGCCACCACCCGGAAGCGGGTGCCGTCCACCCGCCGCTGGCTCACCGCGTGCGAGGAGACCTCCATGGCCGCCGCCAGCGCGCCCTCGTCCCGGAACCCGGCAAGCAGCCGCTGGAGCACCGCCGCCTCCGGGGTGGTGCGCTGGGCCGGCCAGGAGCCGGCGGGGCTGCGGATCGCGATGCCGGTGATCATCGCGCTGCGCACACCCGCACCGGACAGGCCCGCGTCAACCAGGTAGGTGGCACTGGTCTTGCCGTTGGTCCCGGTGACGCCGTAGACGTCCAGCCGGGCGGAGGGGTGGTCGTGGATCCAGGCGGCCAGCGGGCCGACGTGACGACGGGGATCGGCCACGACGAGGGAGGGCAGGGCCGTGGCGGGCCGGTCGCTGAGCACGGCCACCGCACCGCGGGCCGCCGCCTCGGCCTCGAAGGTGAGCCCGTGCTCCCGCTCGCCCGGCAGTGCCACGTAGAGGTCTCCGGCGGTGACCGTCCGGGAGTCGTCGCTGACGCCGGTGACCGACCGAGCGAGCTCCCTGGTCGTCCCCGTGGCGGCGAGGCCCAGGTGGGCTGCGACGTCGCACACGGTGCGGCCCAGCGCAGCGGGGGCCGCAGGGGGGCGAGTCATCGGCACCGACGCTGCCAGCCAGAAGTCCACTGCCAGCCAGAAGTCACGGTTCATCGTGACACTCCCACGGGCACAACGCGCATCGTCGGCTGAGCTGGTCCCGGTCGGTGGGACGAGCACGAGCGAGCGCACACCGCCAGGTGAGAATTTCCGCCAGGGGGGTGGAACGTGGCGTGAGTTACTGTTACCGTCAATCTCACCAACGGTCATTGACACAATCTACGACGCGACCAACCAGACTCCCCAGGGGGAAGACATGACCACCGCACCGGCCATCACCGACCAGCGCACCACTGCCGACGAGGACGTGTCCCGCAGGCTCCTGGAGTCGGCCGCGGCCCTGTCCTACGACCCCGCCGAGGAGGTCGACTGGGAGTCCCCGCTGGACCCCACGCTGCACGGCCTCAACCCGGAGTGGAGCACCCTCTACGGGACGGCGCTGTGGGACGAGATGACCGAGGAGCAGCGCATCACGCTCACTCGCCACGAGGTGTGCTCGATCATGAGCACCGGCATCTGGTTCGAGATGATCCTGCAGCAGATGGTGCTGCGGGACATGTACGTCACCGACACCGCGCGCTCGGACTTCCAGTTCGCCCTCACCGAGATCGCCGACGAGTGCCGGCACTCCATCATGTTCGCCCGGGCCTGCGAGAAGATGGGCGCCTCGTCCTACTTCCCCACCCGCCTGAGCGTGGAGCTGGGCCGCGCCTTCAAGAGCGTGGCCAACGCCGAGGTCGCCTACGGCGGGATCCTGGTGGCCGAGGAGGTCCTCGACGTCATGCAGCGTGACTGGATGCGCGGGGAGAACGTGCTGCCGATGGTCCGGACGACGAGCAAGATCCACGTCGTCGAGGAGTCCCGGCACATGAAGTTCGCCCGCCAGGAGATCCGCGAGCAGATGGAGGGTGCGAGCGCCACGCGCCGCCGCACCAGCAGCCTGGTCATCGCCATCGCCGCCTACGTCATCGTCTCCAACATGGTGAACAAGGGCGTCTACGCCGCGGCGGGGCTGGACACCGACCGCGCGGTGCGCGAGGCCAAGAACAACGAGCACCACAAGGCGATGATGCGGTCCAGCTGCGCCCACCTGATGGACTTCCTCGCCCAGTGCGGGCTGCTCAGCCGCCCGGCCATGCGCATCTACCAGCGCGCCAACATGCTCTGAGCCGAGCCACCCACCTTCCGTCTCTCCGGACCTCACACACAGGGACCTCCACCGGCCATGGCCTACGCGATCACCCAGACCTGCTGCAACGACGCCACCTGCGTGTCGGTGTGCCCGGTCAACTGCATCCACCCCACTCCCGAAGAGCCTGACTTCGGGACCACGGAGATGCTCTACGTCGACCCGCAGACCTGCATCGACTGCGGGGCCTGCGCCGACGCCTGCCCGGTGGACGCGATCTTCCCGGTCGACCGGCTCATGGGCCGCGACACGGTGTTCGCCGAGCTGAACCAGCAGTACTACGCCGACCGGCCGACCGACAACGAGTGGTCGGCGCCGCGGTTCCCCCGATCGCTGCCGCGCACCCCGGAGGGCCCCGCTCGGGTCGCCGTGGTGGGCACCGGACCGGCCGCCTGCTACGCCGCCGAGTCGCTGCTGCGCATCGGCGCCAACGTCACCATGATCGACCGTCAGCCGGTGCCCGGCGGGCTCGTCCGCTTCGGCGTCGCACCCGACCACCCGTCCACCAAGAAGATCGGCGACAGCTTCGCCAGCCTGTTCCAGCACCCGCGCCTGCAGATGCACCTCAACGTGGAGGTGGGTACGCACGTCAGCCACGAGGAGCTGGCGGCGCACCACCACGCCGTGGTCTACGGGGTGGGCGCCGCGGCCGACAACCCGCTGGGCGTGCCCGGCGAGGACCTGGCGGGCAGCATCTCCGCCACCGCGTTCGTGGCCTGGTACAACGCATACCCCGATGCGCACCCCACCGTGTCGAACACCCCGATCGACCTCTCCGCCGAGCGGGCCGTGATCGTCGGCAACGGCAACGTGGCGCTGGACGTGGCGCGGATCCTGGCGTCGGACCCCGAGGATCTGGCCCGCACCGACATCGCCGACCACGCGCTGGAGGCGCTGCGCGCCAGCAACATCCGCGAGGTGGTGCTCATCGCGCGCCGCGGTCCCGAGCAGGCGGCGTTCACCCGCCCCGAGCTGCTCGCGCTCAAGCACCTGCCCGGCGTGCGGCTGGTGCTCGACTCCACCACGGTCACCGCCGACGACGTGGCTGCGGCCGCGCCGGGCAGCAAGACGGCGCTGTTCAGCGACGTCGACGCCGAGGAGGTCGACTGGCAGTCACCGCCGCCGGCAGGCAAGCGCATCGTGTTCCGCTTCCTGTCGTCGCCGCTGGAGCTCACCGGGGACGACCGCGTCGAGGGAATCGCGCTGAGCCGCAACATCCTGGAGGAGCGGGACGGCCAGGTGGCGGTGACGGCGACCGGCGACCGGGACGAGCTGCCCACCGGGCTGGTGCTGCGCTCCACCGGCTACCGCGGCCGCCCGCTGCCGGGGCTGCCGTTCGACTCCACGACCGCCACCGTGCCGCACGAGGCCGGGCGGGTGCTGGACTCCCCCGGGGGTGCTCGACTGGACGGCACCTACGTGGTGGGCTGGATCAAGCGCGGACCCTCCGGTGGCATCGGCGCCAACCGCACCTGCGCGGAGGAGACGGTGGACTCCATCATCGACGACGCTGCTGCCGGTGCGCTGCCGTCCCCGCGCAGCTCCGCCAGGGCGTTCGCCCGGCTGGTGCGCCAGCGGCAGCCGCAGGTGATCACCCGCCAACAGGCGCTGGCCATCGACCAGGCTGAGCGCGAGCTCGGTGCCAAGGTGGGTCGGCCGCGGGTCAAGCTGGCCAGCACCGAGGAGCTGTTGGCTGCGGTCAAGAAGCCGCTGCGCCGCTAGTTCGGCCGGCTCTCCAGGTGGTGCTGGATCAGCTGGCACCAGCGCAGGCAGGATCAGCTGGGGCGTGGCGTCGTCCACCGGCACGGCGACGCCCGCTGGGGTGCCCCGACGACGGTGGGTAGATGCGGGTGGCAAGGCCCCCTCCGCGATGGTCCGATGTTCCAGAAATGCTGCGGTACAAGGCATTTGTCGTGTTCACTGGGTGGGTGAGCGTCACTGAGCGGTATGCCGGGCTGCCGCTGTGGGTGCGGGTGTTGTGCTCGGTGGTCGGGGGCGCGGCGCTGGGTGCGGGTTGCGGCCTCGCCACGGGTCCCGCGGACCGGGCTGTGCTGTGGATGGCGGTAGGTGCAGTGATCGGGGGTGCCGGGCAGCTCACGGCACACCGCAGACGGGCCAAGCTGGCCGACGCCATCGGCTTCGTCGGCGACCTCGACCAGCTCGACGTCGTGCGTCGCCAGGTAGAGGCCGGCCGAGCCCCCACCGACACCTACACCCAGCGGGAGCTGGCTCGTCGCTACACCAGCTACCAGCAACGCCTCCTGCGGGCGCAGCGCCTCCTCGCCGTCGTATGGACGGTACTGGGTGTGGCCTACGCGGCGCTGCTCGTGGCTGAGCCCACCGGCCTGCACGTGCTGTCGGCGACTGTGTGGCTGCTCGGCGCGGTGGTCTTCGCCCGCGCCGCCTGGCTGCAGCCGCGACGCTACCGTCAGGTGTTCGAGGTTCTCGGGTGCACCGACCGTGACTGGACAGCCCAGGCAGAAAGCCGGAGCTAGCCCCGTCCCTGCTTCTCCCCCGCTCCGTCTGGCGCTGACACTCTGCGCCCCGTGGACCGCGCCTGCACCGCAACCTCCACGCCGTCGAGGGCAGATCGGATCGTCGCGCCGTAGCCGTCGTCGGGCAGTGCGTCCAGTCGTTCGCGAGCTGCCATCAGCTCACGCTGGGCCGCGCCGAACGAGCCGAGCCGGCGGAAGTTGTCGGCGAGGTTGAGGTGCAGCGAGGGGTAGAAGCCGCGAACGTCGAGGGAGGCGTGGTGCTGCTGGGCACGGGCGTTGGTGAGGCTGTCGGCGGCGTCGAGGGCGCGGACGTCCCACACGAGCGCCTCGGCAAGGTCGTCGTGCAGGTCGGCCAGGTAGTGGGCCAGCGTGCACCGGTGCAGCGGGTCACCGCCCGGGCCCACTTCCGCCCAGATTGCGGCGAGAGCGGCGCGGGCAGCATCCGGATCGCCGGCGAACCCCAGCTGGACAGCATCGGTGATGGCGGCCATCGTCTGGTCGGCCGGGGCTGGCTCGTGGGTGGGGGTCATGGGTCACGTCCTTCGGGTGGGTGAGTCAGGTCGGGTGGGTGGTGGATCGGGTTCAGCCTGGGTTGCTGGTCGGGGTCGAGGTGTCTGGGCGCGATCCACTCGATGCGGCCGTGAGTGCCCATACGGACGGTGAAGCCTTCGTGGGTGATGAGCCGGTGGTCGAACGGGCACACCAGGGCCAGGTTCTGCAGGTCTGTCGGTCCGCCGTGTTGCCACTCGGTGAGGTGGTGGACTTGGGTCCACTGGGCGGGGCATCTCACAGCCGGGTCGCGTGCAGCCACGGTCGCGGGCATACAGGGCCAACCGTTGCGCCGGGGAGGCCAGGCGTTGCCCGGTGCCGAGGTGGAGGACTTGTCCGGCGGAGTCGAGCACGCAGGGCAGCCACTTCGCGTCGGCGGCCATGCGGAGCAGGTCACGCACCGGCACGGTGCCACCTGAGGCGGTGGAGGCGGTACCCGCCCGGCGCTCCAGGTCGGCCAGCCCCATGGTGACCACCACCGTCGCCGGTAATCCGCGGTTGCTGGGCAGCTCACCGCCCGCCAGCGCGTTGCGGCACAGCGTGGCCAGCGCGTCGTGGTTGCGCTGGGCGGCACTGCGCGGGTCCGCCACCCCGTCCTCGGTGACCGGCCGCGCAGCGGCGGAGAACGCCGCGTCCACCAGCGCTCGCGTCATCGGATCCAGCTCACCACTGATGCGGCTCATCCCGTCCGGGCGCTGCCGGCCGATGGTGAAACCCCGCCGCCGCGCCCGGTCCACGTCAGAGGTCTCACGGCCGTCGGGATCGAGGTAGGCCACCAGCCGCTCCGCCGCCTTCGCCAGCTCCGACGGGCGCAACGCACAAGCCTGCGCGGCCAGAGTCTGCTCGGCCAGACCAACAGTCTCGGCGTCCAGCGAGGCGGGTAGGTCGTGCATCGTCTTGGCGACGATCTCGGCGTGGCGCGGCGAGATCTCACCAGCGGCTTCGGCTGCGGCCGTAGCGGGCTGCAGCGGACCGAGATCCTCCCCGGTAAAGGACGTCCGCGGACCACGAACCTCCGCTGCGCGGACACGAGCGCGGGCCTCCTGCACGTCCAGGTGCAGCAGCTCCGACAACAACCCCGCCGTGCCCCGCGCCAGGAACACCGTGGCTAAGGAACGGCACTCCATCTCCACGATCAACCGATGATCCACCGTCGGCTTCATCCGGTGCACCCGCTCCACCTCGCGCACCACCGTGAGCACCCCAGCATCCGACAGCCCGGCCAGCGGAACCTGCTGCAGTCGCCCCATCACCGCGGCGTGCTCGGCCAGCAGGAGGGCGACCTCGTCGGGGAGGTCCTCCACTGCCACCGCTGCACCACTCGAACTCATGTTCGAATAGTACGAGCGACCCCCGACAACTTCCGGAGCTCGTGCGATCTCGCCCGACTAGGTTGACCAGCGACAGTGGCGCCCGCCGAGCTGGATCCGGCCGTGCACGTCCTGCCGGGCGGCCCACCGGGCTCGCCCCTACCTGCTCGCGACCTGGCCCAGCCTCAGGCCTTGGTGTACCTGAGCAGCGTGATGCCCTCCGGCGCACCCGGGCTCGGCGGCACGTCGCAGAACACCGGCTTCACCCGCATGCCCACGTGGATGTCCGCCGGATCGACGTCCACCAGCTCGGTGCTCAGCCGCGGGCCCTCGTCCCACTCCACCACGGCCAGCAGCTGTGGCAGGTCTCCGGCCCACGGAGGCGCCGTCGGACGGTCGGCCACCGTGAAGGTGTAGAGCGTGCCCAGCCCGCTGATCTCCCGCCACTCCAGGTCGTCGGCGAGCGTGCCTGGCGCCAGCAGCCGCGGGTAGAACACGTAGCGCTGCGCCGACGGCGAGTACTGGATGCGAATGGTGCCCTGGCGCAGGCTGTCCCAGAACGGCGCCGACACCGGGGTGGGCTCCGGCAGCGGCTTCACCGGCCCGTCGGGAACGCGGTCGCCCTGGGCGTCGGGAACGGCAGTGCTTGTCATGACTCAGTCTCCCTGCAGCACGAGAGCGACCTGCTCGCTCATGATTCCGCCGTTGCCGGTGACGAACGCGGTGTTGCAGTCGTTCACCTGCGCGGCCGCGGCCCGGCCCATCACCTGGCGGGCGCCGTCCACCACGTGGTGCATCCCGCCGGCCATGCCGGCCTGGCCGAAGGACAGCTGCCCACCGGCGGTGTTCACCGGGAAGTCGCCCCGGAAGGTGAGGTCGTGGTTGCGCACCCACTCCATGCCGGTGCCCTTGGGGCAGAAGCCGGCGTCCTCCAGGCTCATCAGCACGGTGATGGTGTAGCAGTCGTAGATCGATGCCACGTCCACGGCAGAGCGGTCCAGCCCGGCCATGGTGAACGCCATGTCGGCGGCCTTGGCGATGGGCGTGCGGACCATGTCCTCGGCGTAGGTGGGCGTCTTGAACGACAGGTGCTCGCCGAAGCCCTTGATCCACACCGGACGGTTCTTGCTGCGGGCGGCGACGTCGGCGTTGGCCACGATCACCCCGCACCCGCCCTGCACCCGCATCACCACCTCGAGCATGTGGATGGGGTCGGCGATCATCGGGCTGGCCAGCACGTCGGCCACGGTGATGGGCTTGCCGTGGAACACCGCGTCCGGGTGCGCGCAGGCGTTGGTGCGCTGGTCCACCGCGATCTTGGCGGTGGCCTCGGCGTCGTAGCCGAACTCCGCGGCGTAGCGCTGCGCGATCTGGGCGTAGGGCGCGTTCTGCCCGAGGTTGCCGTAGGGGATCTCGAACTCCGCCTGGGGCGAGCCGAAGTTGTTGCTGGAGGCGCCGAAGTAGCCGGGGTCCTTGCCCGGCCGGGTGCTCGAGCGCGGCAGCATCAGCGAGCCCGGCACGATCACCAGCACCGCCTCGCACAGGCCCAGCTCCACCGCCGCCGCCGCGCGCCACACCATGCCGGCCGAGGTGGCCCCACCCAGGTCGACGCGCTCACCGAAGTTCAGCGGCAGACCCAGGTACTCCGACAGCGTGGCCGGCACGAACATGTCCGACTCCGCCAGCCCGTGCGCCACGATGCCGTTGACCAGCGAGGCGTCGATGCCCGCGTCGTCCACCGCCATCTTGGCCAGCAGTGCGTACTGCTCCAGGGTGAACATCGCCGGCCGGGTCTGCTTCTTCTGCGCCGGCAGCTCGCAGATGCCGACGATGGCCGCCTCGCCGCGCAGCCCCGCCATCAGGAGCCCGTCCCGGCGCGCAGCGGCAGCGACACGGTGGCAGTTCCCGGCATGAGCACCTCGTCGCCGCGCAGCCCCTGGATGCTCAGCTCCACCACGCCCCGCCCGCCGGAGGACTCGCCCAGTCCAGTGACGGTGCCGGTGAACACCAGCTCCTCCCCCGGGAACGCCGACGCCCGGTTCTGCACCGCGTAGGTGACCAGCGTCCCGGCGCCACCGATCCAGTCGGTGACCGCACGGGCCAGCAGCGCCGCCTGCAGCGGACCCTGCACCACGATGTCGGAGTAGCCCTCCTTGTCCACCGCCCAGCTGCGGTCGTAGTGGATGCGGTGGCCGTTGTAGGTGGCGGCGCTGAACAGGAACATCTGCAGCGGGTCGACGGTCACGGACAGCGGTGGCACCACGGTGCCCACCTCGACGTCCTCGAAGAAGAGCTGGGACGGGGCGTCTGCCATGGGGTTCACCTCTGCTGTGCTCACGGGCGCGCGATCATGGACGTGGTGGCCTCGGCCACCAGCTCGGCGCGCTGGTTGGTGTAGGTGGTCTTCCAGGTGACCAGGACGAAGCGACCCGAGCGCCCGGCCTTCTCCACGATGGAGTCGATGGTGCGGACGCTGGTGATGACGTCGCCGTCGTAGCAGGGCCGCAGGAAGGTGGTGTTCTCCCCGCCGGCCATCCGCTTGGGGCACCTCGGGAAGGCCAGGTTGCCCGAGGCCGCTCCGGAGGAGCCGTCCACGCGCAGGGTCTCGATGGGCGTGACGCCGAGGATGGCGTACTGCACGTACAGCGGCGGGCAGATGACGTCGGCGTACCCGTTGGCGCGGGCGTGCTCAGCGTCGAAGTACAGCGGGTTCTGGTCCTTGACCGCCACGGCCCAGCGCTGCCAGTCGCGGCGCACCACGGCTCCGGTGGCGGTGGAGGCGACGGTGCCCACGCGGGCGGCCACCTCGTCGGGGATCAACGAATCGTGCTCTGACATGTGCTGCCCTTCAAGCGATCTGGTGGTCGGTGACGAGTCCGCGCCGCACCAGGTCGGCGTAGTCGTCGTCGGAGTAGCCCAGCAAGGTCTGGTAGACGTAGGCGTTGTCCTCGCCGAAGCCGGGCACCACCCGGCCGAAGGCCAGGTCGAGGCCCTCGGCGCGCCACGGGTGTCCGGGGTAGCGGTAGGTGCCCACCGAGGGGTGGCTGCGCTCCTGGAAGAAGCCGCGGGCCGCCAGGTGCTCGTCGACGAGCAGCCGGTCCTCGGCCATCACCTCACCGGCCGGCACCCCCGCCGCCTGCAGCTCGTCCACGATGGACACCGCCGAGCGCGCCCGGGCCCACTCCGCGATCCGGTCGCGGATGGCTCGGGAGTGCTCCGTGCGCAGCGCCGCGGTGGACCCCAGCTCGGCGAGATCGTCCAGCTCGAGCACCCCCACCAGGGCGGCCCAGTCGGCGTCGTCGCGGACGCTGATGGCTACCCACCGGTCGTGGTCGGCGCTGAGGAACACGTCCTGCAGCACGTGCGGGTCGGTGTTGCCCAGCACCTGCGGGTCACGGCCGTTCACCTGCTGGTCCAGCACGTGCTCGCCGATCTCGGCCATCACGTTCTCCGCCTGGGCGAACTCGATGAGGCCGCCCTCGCCGGTGCTCTCCCGGTCCCACAGCGCGGCCATCACCGCGAACGCCAGCCCCGCCGGCGCGGCCTCGTCCATGTGGTAGTTCTCCCCGGCGGAGTCCGGCTCCTCGCCCTCGTAGCCGTCCATCGCGGCGATGCCCACCAGGGAGTTGAAGTTGGGCCCGTAGCCGAGGTAGCCGCTCATCGGACCGGTCATCCCCAGCGGGGGCATCCGGGCGACCACCAGCCGCGGGTTGAGCTCCAGCAGCTGCTCGTGGCCCAGCCCCAGCTTCTCCAGCGTGCCGTTGGTGTTGTTCTCCACCAGCACGTCGCTGATCTTCAGCAGCTCCAGCGCCGCCGCGTGCCCCTCGGGCGTCTCCAGGTTCATGCACGCGGAGAGCTTGTTGCGGGAGTGCCAGGTGAACAGCGCCGTGCGGTCGTAGGGACGCTCGCCGGGGTCCTTCTCCGGGTAGGTGCCGCCGTGGTAGCCGGTCTGGGCGATGAGCTCCTTGGTGGTGCGCGCGGAGACCTGTCGGCTGGTGCGGTTGTTGCCCTCCAGCCGGATCACCTCCGCGCCCAGGTCGCCCAGCAGCGCGGTGGCGCCGGGTCCGGACCACACCACCGTCAGGTCGATCACCCGGATGCCGTCCAACGGGCCGCTCATGCCTGCACCTGCTTCCTGATGTCGGCGCTCCTGATGTCAGCACCGTGCTGGTCCAGCAGCGGCGCGGTGGTGCGCAGCCGGAACCCGTGGCGCATCCGCCACGGCGCCCCGGTGTACTCCAGGCTCCCGGCCACCGGGTGCTCGGCGCGGACGAAGGCGTCCCGCCCGCGGAAGTGCTCGTGCTGCAACAGCTCGGAGACCTGCAGGTAGGCGGTCACCGGGATGCGGGCGGCCTCGGCCCGCTCCATCACGTCCAGCTTGGTCCGCACCGCGCACCACGCGGCCACGTGGGCCAGGAAGTCCTCCCGATCGGCACCCATCACGGTCTGGCGGCCGTGGAAGCGGGCGTGGAACTCCGGGGCGTCGGCGCCGATCAGGTCGACCAGACGGTTCCAGAAGGCCTGGTTGGTGACGTAGACCATCACGAAGCCGTCGCTGGTGCGGAACGGCCCGGTGAAGGTGGCGCCGTGGCGGTGCGGGCTGCGCACCCCCCGCGGGGCGACCATCCCGGAGTAGGCCGCAGAGACCAGGTAGGACGCGCGGCGGTCGGCGCCGGAGAGCAGCACCTCCTGGCCGGAGACGTCGATCACCGAGCCGGTGCCGGTGCGGCGGGCCTGGAAGATGCCCGCCATGGTGGCCTCCCCGGCGGTGCGGCCCACGGTGTAGTGCTCCAGCAGGCCGGGCTTGCGCAGCGGGGCGCGGTCGGCAGCGCCGGTGGCGTTCATCGGACCACCCGCGGCCTGCAGCACCAGGCCGGTGGCCTCGCGGTCGCGGTGGGGACCGGTCTGGCCGAAGGCGCTGATCCGGGTGAGCACCAGCTTGGGGTTGCGCGCCCGCAGCACGTCCGGACCCAGCCCGAGGCGCTCCAGGTGGCCGGGGCGGAAGGACTCCACCACCGCGTCGGAGCTGGCCACCAGCTCCAGCAGCAGCTCCCGGTCGCCGGCGTCGGTGAGGTCGAGCGCCACGGAGCGCTTGTTGGTGTTCAGGTGCAGGAACAGCGCGCTGCGCTCCGGGTCGGGCACGTCGTCGGGGAAGGGTCCCCAGTGCCGGGTGAGGCTGCCCTGGCCGGGCTTCTCCACCTTGACCACGTCGGCGCCGAAGTCGGCGAACAGCTTGGTGGCGTACTCCCCCGCCACCCAGCGGGACAGGTCGAGCACCCGCAGGTCCTGCAGGGCCTGGCGCGGACGGGTTCGGTCCTGGGTGGACTGATCGTCAGTGAGAGCTTCGTCAGTGGACAAGACCCAGCTCCTCCTGCAGCCACCGGGCCGCGACGTCGGCGGTGCCGCCCCAGACCTCGGTGGTCTTGGCGCGCTCGGACCACAGGTGCAGGTCGGTCTCCCGCACGTACCCCATGCCGCCGTGCAGCTGGTGGGCGTTGAGGGTGGCCCACTTGTAGGCCTCGTTGCACCGCATGGTGGCGATGGCCACCGGCCGGGTGGCGCACTCGCCGCGACCCAGCCACCACACGGCGCTGTGCGCGGCCAGGCGCGCGGCGTCCAGGGCGATGTGGATGTCGGCCACCAGGTGCTGGGCTGCCTGGAAGCTGCCGATGGGGCGGCCGAACTGCTCACGGGTGCTGATGTGGGCGACGGTCTGGTCCAGCACCGCTGCGGTGCCGCCCACCATCTCCATGCACTGCAGCGCGACCGCGGCGTTGGCCACCCAGCGAAGGTCGTCGGTGCTGAGGCCGCGACCGTCCTGGCCCGCCAGCACGGCGGTGGCGGGCACCAGCACGTCGATGAGCACCACCCGGCTCACCCGCTCCCCCGACATGGTCTCCAGCGCCTGCGCCTGCCAGCCCGCCGCGGTCGGGTCCACCAGGAACCCGAGGGTGCGGGTGGGCTCGGCGTAGACCGTGGCCCTGGCCGTCACCAGGACCACCTCGGCGCCCTCGGCGTTGACCACGAACGGCAGGGTGCCGCTGAGCGCCCAGCCCCCGCCCTCGGCCGGCACCGCCGTCAGCACCGGGCGCACGTCACCGGCATCGGCGGGGTTGCTGATCGCGGTGGTGGCCCGCAGCTCACCGGCGGCCAGCGCGGGCAGGTGGCGCTCCTGCTGCGCGGGGGTGCCCAGCCGCCCGAGCGCGACGCCCAGCAGCAGGCTGCTGTAGATGCTGCTGGGGCACAGCGCCCGGCCGGCCTCGGCGAAGAACAGCCCCAGCTCGTAGAGGCCGGCCCCGCTTCCGCCGTGCGCCTCGTCGGTGGCCAGGCCCAGTGCGCCGACGTCGGCCAGGGCAGCCGCCAGCTGCTTGGGCCAGGCGTCGGCTGCGGGGTCGCGCAGCTCGCGGACGAGGGTGGTCGGGCAGTGCTTGGCCAGCACCGACCGCAGCGTGGCCTGCAGGTCCAGCTGGTCCTGGGTGGGAACGATCTTCATGGTTCTCCTCGCGCTGCAGGGCAGCGGCAGTGTGGGCGAGCGGGCTCGTCAGCGTCCGTAGCTGGGCAGGCGGTGGCCGCGCTGGGCGATCACGTCCCGCAGCACCTCGTTGGTGCCGGCGCCGAAGCGCAGCAGTGGCGCGGCCCGGTAGAGCCGCTCGAACTTGCCACCGGCGGGCGCGTACTCGCTGCGGTGGGCCAGCACGCCGGCGGGGCCGAGCAGCCCGGTGGCGACGTCGGCGATGCGCTGGCGCAGCTCGCTGGAGAAGATCTTCTCCGAGCTGACCAGCACCGAGGGGATGGTGCCGCTGTCGAGCAGCGAGGAAGCCTCGAAGCCCATCAGCTGCGCCACCTCGACGTCAGCGTCCAGCTGGGCCAGCTGGCGGCGCACGTCGGCGTCCTCCACCGGCCGGGTGCCGTCCTCGCGGGGCAGCCGCGCCAGCTCGAGCAGGTCGTCCACCGCGCGGCGCAGGTCGCCGGCGTTGGTGAGCGCGCCACGCTCGAGGTCCAGCGCGCCGGTGATGTACTGCCAGCCCCGGTTGACCTCGCCGATGAGGTTGGTCGCCGGCACCCGCACGTTGTCGAAGAAGGTCTCGTTGGTGCGGTAGTCCGACCAGGAGATGATCGGACGGATGGTGACGCCGGGGGCGTCGATCGGCACGATGATCACCGAGATGCCCTTGTGCTTGGGCACCTCCGTGTCGGTGCGCACGCACAGCCACTCGTGGGTGACCCGCTGGGCCATCGAGTTCCAGATCTTCGACCCGTTGATCACCCACTCGTCGCCGTCCAGGACCGCGCGGGTGCGCAGGCTGGCCAGGTCGGTGCCAGCGCCGGGCTCGGAGTAGCCGACCGCGCAGGTCATCTCGCCGCGGGCGATGGGCGGCAGGAACTCGGAGCGGTTGCGCTCGGTGCCGTGCCGCATGATCATCGGCGCCACGGAGGTGACCGTGAGGTCCGGACCCGGCACCCCCCAGTACTCGAACTCGCTGACCAGCAGGTGCTGGTAGACCGGCCCCAGGCCGAGCCCGCCCAGCTCCGCTGGCCAGTTCAGCCCGAACCAGCCCTTGTCCCCGATCTTCTTGCGGAAGCGGGTGACCTCGCCCTGTGGGGCCTCGAGGTCGTGCACGGCCATCTCGGCCCGCAGCTCGGGAGTGACGTTCTCGCGCAGGAAGACTCGCACCTCCTCGCGCCAGGCTCGCTGGTCGGCGTCAAGCTCGAAGTCCATGCCCGTCCGTTCCGGAGAAGGTATGCCTATTAGGCACATTGCTAGAGAATCTAGCAGTTGCTGTGCCAGGGGTCACGCCCGGGCGATCAGCTCCTCCGACAACGCCCACAGCCGGGCGGCGAGCTCGGGGTCGCTGGCGTGCGGGCGGGCGCGGCCCAGTGCGCAGTCAGCCAGGTACGCGCCGCCGTGCTGGTCCAGCTCGGGCGCGGTGGCCGCCCACACCGTGGTGGCGGCGCCGACCGGCACGGTGCCGTAGCGCATGCCGCTGCGCGCCGGCCGAGCCGCACCCGCGGCGGCGGGGTCCCGGGGCGGACGGTTGAGCTTGGTCAGCCGCACCATCTCGGCCAGGTCGGCCTCGTCCATGTAGCGCGCCAGCTCGGTGACGATGATGCCGGGGTGCACCGAGTAGGCCCGCACCCCGCTGGGCTCCAGCCGCCGGTTCAGCTCGAGGGCGAACAACGCGTTGGCCGTCTTGGCCTGCCCGTAGGCCTCGAACTTGTCGTAGGGCCGGCGCAGGTAGCAGGGGTCGTCGAAGTCCACGGCCCCGAGGCTGTGCCCGGCGGAGCTGAGCACCACCACCCGAGAAGGGGCACCCGCCACCAGCGCGGGGGTGAGCAGCTCGGTGAGCAGGAAGTGACCCAGGTGGTTGGTGCCCAGCTGCAGCTCGAAGCCGTCCGCGGTGCGCTCGAACGGGGTGAACATCACGCCCGCGTTGTTCACCAGCACGTGGATCTCGCGGTGCCGGGCGAGGATCTGCTGGGCAGCGGCACGCACGCTGGCCAGCGACGTCAGGTCCAGCTCGACGTGCTCCAGGTCGGCCGCGGGATGGCGGTCCAGGATGCTCTGCAGCGCGGCGGCGGACTTCTCCGGGTTGCGCGAGGCCAGCACCACTCGGGCACCGGCCGCGGCGAGGGCGCGGGCGGTCTCCAGGCCCAGCCCCGCGCTGGCCCCGGTGACCACCACCGTCCGGCCGGTGAGGTCCACACCGGACAGCACGTCGTCGGTGGTGCGGGCGTCGTCGGTGGTGCGGGCGGTGTCGGTGGAGCGGGCGGTGTCGGTGGAGCGGGCGGTGCTGTCCTGGCTCATCGCGGCTCCTGCTGTCCAAGGGGGCGGGCTCCGCCGACAGACGCCGCGGTGGCGAAGCGCACCACGGCGAGGGTCGCGGCCTCGGTGCCGGCCCGCAGCGTGGCCAGCTTGGCGCCGTCGGCAAACGGCACCAGCGTGCGCGGTGGCAGCTCACGGCCGTCCTGGGTGAGCGCACCGGAGAGCACCACCACGTAGCCCCGTCCGGTCAGCGCGACCAGCTCCGGCGCCAGGGACTGGCCCGGACCCAGCCGAGCCGCCCAGGCCTGCGCGCCCCGCGAGGTCTGGGCCAGCAGTGACGCCGCCGCACCCTCCGGGGTGGCCAGCGCGGTGAAGTGCTCGCCGCCGCGGACGGTCCGCTCCCGCGACTCCGGCATGTAGCTCAGCCCGGTGGCCGCGTCCAGGCGCAGGGTGAAGTACGCGAGCCCGTCCGGGTCGTCGGTGGTGATCGGCCCGTAGGGGGTGTGCCCGTCGCTGTAGTGGACGACGCCGACACCCACCTCGTCGCGGCCCAGCCGGCCGCGACCGCCCACCACCACCTGGAACTGGTCCACCTCGTGGAAGTGCGGGCGCAGCAGCGGCGCCTGCTGGGTGACCAGGTAGGCCTGGTAGCCGTCCTCGCCGTCCAGCCGGTCGTGGCGGCCGAGGAAGTCGCTCATCAGGAACTGCCCCTCCGCGGTCTCTCGGCGCACGGTGCGGGCCTGGTCCGGCGTCACGGCTGGCGGCACGGGGTTCTCCTAGCTGCTCAGCGACGGGCTCGGGACGGCTTCGGCGGCCAGCCGGGCGGCGCGGGGCACCGGCACCGGGATGGCCTCGAGCAGGGCGCGGGTGTACTCCTGCTGCGGGTCGGTGAAGATCTGCTGCACGTCGCCGGTCTCCACCACCTTGCCGCCGGCCATCACCATCACCCGGTCGGCGATCACCTCGATCAGGGCAAGGTCGTGGCAGACGAACAGGTACGCCACCCCCAGCTCCTCCTGCAGGTCGCGCAGCAGGTTGAGCACCTGGGCGCGCACCGAGACGTCGAGCGCGGCCACTGGCTCGTCGCACACGATCATCTTCGGGTCCAGGGTCAGCGCCCGCGCGATCGCCACGCGCTGCAGCTGCCCGCCGGAGAGCTCGGCGGGGTAGCGGCTGAGGTAGCGCGAGCCGATGCCCACGCGGTCGAGCATGGCGCTGACCTTCTTGGTCCGCGCGGCGCGGTCCAGGTCGGTGTGCACCACCAGCGCCTCGGCGACCGCCTCGCCCACGGTCATCCGCGGGTCCAGCGAGCTGTGCGGGTCCTGGAAGATCATCTGCATGCCGCGGCGCATCCGGCGCAGCTCGCCGGCCTTGGCCGCCCGCACGTCAGCACCGTCGAAGGTGATGCTGCCGGTGTCGGGCTCGATGAGGCGCAGCACGATGCGCCCGACGGTGGACTTTCCCGCGCCGGACTCCCCCACCACGGCCAGGCACTCCCCGCGCTCCAGGCTGAAGCTGACGTCCTGCACGGCGTGCGACCAGCGGGACTTGCGGCCCAGCAGGTCGCGGCCGGAGGAGAAGGACTTGGAGACGTTGCGGACCTCGAGCAGGCTCATCAGATCGTCACTCCCTGCAGGGCGAGCTCACCCAGGCGCACGCACCGGGCCTGGTCGGTGGGTCCCGCGCTGATCAGCGGGGGATGCTCGCTGTCGCAGCGCCCGGGCTGGGCGTGCGGGCAGCGGGCGGCGAAGCGGCAGCCGGTGGGCCACTCACCGGCGGCGGGGATGCCACCGGGGATGGCGACGAGGCGCCGGTCGGTCATGGTGCCCGGCTGCGGGATGGCCGCGAGCAGGCCGGAGGTGTACGGGTGCTGCGGGCGGAAGAAGATGTCGTCGACGTCGCCGTCCTCGATCACCTCGCCGGCGTACATCACCACGACCCGCTGGCACAGCTCGGCCACCACCGCGAGGTCGTGGCTGACGAACAGCAGCGACACCCCGGTCTGCTCCTGCAGCTCGCGCAGCAGCTGCAGGATCTTGGCCTGCACGGTGACGTCCAGGGCGGTGGTCGGCTCGTCGGCGATGAGCAGCTTGGGGTTGCAGGCCATCACCATCGCGATCATCACGCGCTGGCACATGCCGCCGCTGAAGGCGTGCGGGTACTCGTCCACCCGCTGGGCGGCGCGCGGGATCTGCACCAGCTCGAGCATCTCCACGGCGCGGGCCCGTGCCTGCTTGCGGTTGAGCCCCATGTGGCGGCGCACCGACTCCGCGATCTGGTCCCCCACCGTGTAGGCCGGGTTCAGGCTGCGGATGGGCTGCTGGAAGATCATGCCCATCCCGGCGCCGCGGAGCTTGCGCCACTCGCGCTCGGGCAGCGCGGTCAGGTCACGACCCTCGAACTCCACCGACCCGGCGGAGATGCGTCCGCCGGTGGCCCCGGTCAGGCCCATCACGGCCAGCGAGGACACCGTCTTGCCGGAGCCGGACTCGCCCACCAGGGCCACCGACTCCCCGGGCCGCACGTCGAAGGACGCGCCATCCACGGCGGTGACCCAGCTGCGGCCGGCCGCCGGGAACTGCACGGTCAGGTCGCGCACCCGCAGCAGCGGCTGCTCCGCCGCCGCGACGGTCGCGGTCTTGGTCGTCTCGAGCGGGCTCTCAGGCACTGTCGCCTCCACTGCGGCTGCGGACCATGGCACGGCGCACCCCGTCACCGAGGTAGGTGAACGCCAGGACGGTCAGGAAGATCATCACTCCGGGGGGCCACACCAGGTGCGGTGCGCCCTGCATGTTCGAGGCGGCGGTGCTCAGCATCGAGCCCCAGCTGGCGGCCGGCGGCTTCGCGCCCAGGCCCAGGAAGCTCAGGCTGGCCTCGGCGGCCACCGCCGAACCCAGCGACACCGAGATCACCAGCACGATGGGGGGCAGCACGTTGGGCAGGATGTGCCGGCCGATGGTGCGCAGCGGGCGGCAGCCCAGGGCGATGGCCGCCTCGATGTAGGTCTCGTGGCGGACGTCCATGGTGGACGCCCGGGCCACGCGGAAGAACCGCGGTGCCATCACCAGGCCGACGGCGAACATGGCGTTGGTGATGCTGGCACCGAGCACGGCGACGATGGTGATGGCAAGCACCAGCGACGGGGCGCTCATCAGCGCGTCCATCACCTTGGTGGTCACGGCACTCACCCAGCCGCCGAGGTAGCCGGCGAGCACGCCGAGCGGGAAGCCGAGCAGCATCGCCACCGCCACCGCCTGCAGCGATGCCGACAGCGAGATGCGGGCGCCGTGGATGATCCGGCTGAGCACGTCACGGCCGTAGTCGTCGGTGCCCAGCAGGTGCGCCCCGCTCGGGGACTTGAGCCGGTTGACCACCTCCTGCGCGAGCGGGTCGTGCGGGGCGAGCAGCGGGGCGAAGATCGCCATCACCACGACGGCGAGGACGAACAGTCCTGCCACCACGGTGACCGGCCGCCGCACGATGGAGCGCAGCGCACCGCCGCGGAGCGCCACCGGGGTGTCGGTCGGGTCGGTCTCGGACGGGGAGACAGGTCCCTTGGCCAGGGACGTCGTGTCGCTCATGCGCGCACCTTGGGGTTGAAGTAGCCGTAGGAGATGTCCACGACCAGGTTGACCAGCACCACCACCACGG
This sequence comes from Rhodococcus sp. Z6_132, assembly GCF_058133635.1. Taxonomy (NCBI): domain Bacteria; kingdom Bacillati; phylum Actinomycetota; class Actinomycetes; order Mycobacteriales; family Nocardiaceae; genus Rhodococcus; species Rhodococcus sp. Z6_132. The sequence goes on along the minus strand of NZ_JBYUNP010000002.1, from coordinate 671,946 downwards.
TGGTGAACAGGACGAAGCCGAGCAGCACGGGGATGTCCCGGTTCTGCACGGCCTCCACCGCCATGCTGCCCAGGCCGGGCATGTTGTAGATGATCTCGATGGTGACGGCGCCACCGAGCACCTCCGACACCCGGATGCCCAGCACGGTGGCCACCGGGATGAGCGCGTTCTTCATGCCGTGCTTGATCACCACGCTGACCGGGCTGAGCCCCTTGGCCCGGGCGTTGAGCACGTAGTCGCTCTTGAGCACCTGCACCAGCGACGCGCGCAGCTGCAGGGTGACCTCGGCGGCCGGCAGCAGCCCCAGGGCGATGCCGGGAAGCACCAGGTGCCGAATCCAGGGGGTGAACCCCTCCGACAGCGGGCTGAAGCCCGATGCCGGCAGTGCCCGCAGGCTCACCGCGAAGATGGCCACCAGCACCAGCCCGAACCAGAACGCCGGGATGGCGATGGCGATGGAGGCGATGACGTTGACCGCGCGGTCGACGATGCCGCCGGGCCGCAGCGAGGCGACGGTGCCGAGGATGGCGCCGACGAGCACGGCCACCACCATGGCGAAGAGCACCAGCGACATGGTGGTGCCCATCCGCCGGAACAGCAGGTCGGACACCGTCTGGTTGGAGATGTAGGACATGCCCAGGTCGCCCTGCAGCACCCCACCCACCCAGTCCAGGTAGCGGATGAACACGTTGTGGTCGAGCTGCAACGACTCTCGGATGGCGGCCAGCCGCTCCGGTGTCGGGTTCTCCCCGGCCAGGATGACCGCGGGATCACCCGGGGACAGGTCGATCAGAAAGAAGATCAGCAGCGGGACGACGAGCAACAGCGGTATCGCTGTCAGCAGCCGCTTGCCGGAGTAGCGCAGCATCACAACCCCTTACCAGGTGCGCACGAGAGCGGTGCCCACACGGCCCGGCGCAGGCCGGGCCGTGTGGGTGAGTGGTGAGTCAGACCGGTGACTCAGGAGGTCATGGCCACGTAGCGGAGGTCGAAGATGCCGGTGTTGACCCAGGGCATGTTGTCAGCGCCGATGACCTTGGGGCTGGCGACCGTCGCGTTGGTCTGGTGGCAGATGGGGATGACCAGCGCCTCGTCCAGGGTCAGCGACCAGATCTTCTTGTACAGCGCGCCGCGCTCGTCCTGGGACTTCGTCGGGTCGGATGCCTCGGCGGCGAGCTTGAGGATCTCCGGGTTGTCGTTGCCCATCTTGTAGGCACCGGTCACGAAGGTCTTCACCGTCTCCGCTGGGTCGACCTTGGGGCTGTAGCTGTTGGTGACCATGGCCTCGAAGTCGCCGGCGATGTAGCGAGGCTCGTTGACCGTGTTGGGCACCGGGTTGAGCTCGGCGTTGAAGCCCACCTTGCTGAGCTCGGACTGGATGACGTTGGCCGGCTGCTCGGTGTTGGTGCCCGCCCCGAAGGTCAGCGCGATCTTCGCCGGACCGTTGGCCGCCACCAGCTCCTTGGCCTTGGCCTCGTCGTAGGCGTACGGGTACTGGTAGCCCTGGTCGGTGGCCCAGCTGGAGGAGGGCTCCAGCTGGCGGTAGGGCGAGCAGGTGTCGGAGAACAGCGCGCTGATGGCCTGGGGGTTGACCGCCCGGGCCACCGCCTCGCGAATCTCCGGCTTGGCCAGGTCACCGCGGGCACGCAGCATCACGCTGAGCACGTTGCGGAACTCCACGGTGTTCACCACCAGGCCGCCCTGCTTGGCCAGGTCCTTGGCCTGCACGAGCTCGTTGGCCGAGCTGACCCAGGTCAGGTCGGTGGCGCCGGTGCGCGTGCCGTTGAGGCGGGTGGAGGCGTCGGCGGTCCACTGCAGCTCGATGCCGCCCAGTCGGCCGGCCTTGGGGTCCCAGTAGGTGCCCGGGGCTTTCTTCAGCGACAGCTTCTCGCCGGGGGTGTAGCTGGACACCAGGTAGGGGCCCGAGCCGGCGTTGCCCGGCTGGTTCTGGATGTCGGTGCCGGCCTCGATCACCTTGGGGCTGATCATCATGCCCACGTTGGTGCTGAACAGACCCGGCAGGTCCACGCCGGTGCCCTTGGCCAGGTTCAGCCGAGCGGTGGTGGGGTTGACGACGTCGACGGAGGTGACGTCCTTCAGCGCAGCCACCACGGTGCTGCCCTTCAGGGTCTGCCCGCGCTTGATGTTGGCGGCGACTGCGGCGGCGTCGAACGGGGTGCCGTCGTGGAACTTCACGTCGTCGCGCAGCTTCAGCTCCAGCGAGGACCCGTCCTTGGCGAACTCCCAGGAGGTGGCCACGCCGGGGACGAGCTTGTCCTTGTCGTCCACCAGCACCAGGCGGTCGTAGACGGCGGAGATGTAGCCCCAGCCGCCGTAGCTGGTCTGCAGGTAGGGATCGAGGTTGCGCGTGGGCGCCGAGGCGGCGACCTTGAGCACCGCGTTGGGGTCGACCTGCGCGTCAGCAGCGGGCGCGGTGGCGGAGGTCTCCTCGCCCGCGCCACAGCCTGCGGCCAGCAGCGTCGCCGCCAGCGAGACGGCCACCACTCCCGTTCCTCTACGGATCCAACCGGCTCTCAATGGTCTTCCTCTCGACGATCTGCGGGATCTGCGTCCTGCCTGGAGCTCGGCACGCGTGCGCCGGACCAGGTTGCACTGCAACATGTTTCAACTACACATAGTTCTATTAGGAACTATCGATAAGTGTGGCATGCCTGGATGGATGCAGTGTGGCTCGGGGCACACGCGCGCACGCCGCTAGATTCCGCTGGGCGGGACAGAACTAGAGACCGTAACCAAAACGCCTGGTGGGCAACGCCTCTCACGCGCCCCAGCGCGGCACCCCGCTGGGGTGCCACGCTGTCGCACGGGGCTGGTGGCGCTAGGCCCGCGGCAGCCCCAGCACCCGCTGCGCGAGGATGTTCAGCTGGATCTCCACCGTGCCACCACCGAAGAGGATGGCCGGCAGACCCAGGTGGTCGACGTTGGTGTTGCCCGGGCTGGTGGCCAGCGCGCCGGCCGGGCCGAGCAGCGCGAGGGTGGCCTCGGACCCGGATCGCTGGGCGAGGGCTCCGGACACCTTGGTCACGCTGTTGTTGGCGTCGGCGCTGCGGCCCAGCAGCTGCAGGAACATCCCGCGCAGGTTCAGCGCCCCGAGGGTGATCTCGGCGGCCGTGAGCCGGCCCAGCACCCGCAGCACCTCCTCCTCCGGCGCGGCCAGCGCCCCGCTGCCGATGGCCTCGCGCAGGTGCGCCGACGTGCCGTGGCCCAGCCGGGTGGTGGCCATGTTCAGCCGCTCGGTGGCCAGCGTGGTGAGGGTGATCTTCCAGCCGCCACCGGGCTCGCCCACCAGGTTGGCGTCGGGCACGAAGACCTCGTCCAGGAACACCTCGTTGAACTCCGCCCTGCCGGTGGCCTGCTTCAGCGGCCGGACGGTGATCCCGGGTGAGGTCATGTCCACCAGGAAGTAGGAGATGCCCTTGTGCTTGGGGGCGTCGGGGTCGGTGCGCGCCAGCAAGATGCCCCAGTCAGCCTGGTGCGCCATGGTGTTCCACACCTTCTGGCCCTGGATCTTCCAGCCCCCCTCGACCTTGGTGGCCCTGGTGCTCAGGCCGGCGAGGTCGGAGCCCGCGCCGGGCTCGCTGAAGAGCTGGCACCACACCAGGTCGCCCCGCAGGGTGGCGTGCACGAAGCGGTCCTTCTGCTCCTGCGTGCCGTGCTTGATCAGCGCCGCCATCGCGTACTCGCCGATGATGAGGTCCGGCGCCTGGATGCTGCGGGCGCGCAGCTCCTCGGTGAGCACCAGCTGCTGGGTGGTGCTGGCGCCGATGCCGTAGGGCTGCGGCCAGTGTGCGCCGAGGTAGCCGAGCTCGGCCAGCCGCTGCCGGCGCGGGCCCACCCGGTGCTGGCTGTCCGCCACCGCGGGGACGTCGGCAGGCAGTGCGGCGACCTCGTCCAGCGCGGCAGACACCTGCGCGCGGAAGTCGCTGCTGTCGGTGTCGTGCTCGATGCTGAAGTCTCGGGCTGCCTGCTGCGCGGCCACGCCCAGGCGCTGCTGCCACACCGCGTCGGCCCCGGCGATCGCCCGGATGCTCATGGCCCGGCGCCAGTACAGGTGCACGTCGTGCTCCCAGGTGAAGCCGACGGCGCCCAGCAGGGTCACGCACTCCACCGCGGCCTCGACGGCCGCGGGCAGCGCGGTGACAGCGGCCTGGGCCGCGGCGAGGCGCTGCTGGGCGGGCTCGTGCTCCAGCGCGCGGGCGGCGTCCCACGCCGAGGCGCTGGCCTTCTCCGCGCGCAGCAGCAGGTGGGCGGCCTTGTGCTGCACGGCCTGGAACGTGCCCAGCGCCTGGCCGAACTGGTGGCGCACCTTCACGTGCTCCACCGCGGTGTCCAGGCACCAGCGGGCGATGCCGCTCGCCTCGGCGGCGAGCAGGGCCAGCACCACCACGTCCACCGCCTCGGCGGTGAGCCCCTCGAGCACGGCGGAACCGGGCACGGTGAGCCCGTCCAGCTCCAGGTGGCCCAGCGAGCGGGTGAGGTCCACCCCGGCGTCGGTGTGCACCGCCGCGCCCAGCTGTTCCGCCCGCAGCACGAACCAGCGGGGCTGCTGGTCGGCGGTGTCCCGGACCGCCACCACCACCACGTCGGCACCGGGCAGGCCGAGCACCGGCACGGACCGCCCGCGCAGGACCCACCCGCTCGGGTCGGCGGTGGCGGTGAGCCCCGTCGCGTCGTGCACCAGCGCCGCCACGGCCCCCTCGGCCAGGCTGCGCAGGGCCGTGCTGACCGCCTCGGTGGCGGTGGCCTGGGTGAGCACCGCACTGGTCAGCAGGGTGGGCAGGTACCCGCCCGGGACCAGCGCCTGGCCCAGCTGCTCCACGATGATGGCCAGCTCCAGCAGACCGGCGCCGTCCCCACCGACCTCCTCCGGCAGGTGCACCGCGTGCAGGCCCTGCGACACCAGCGGCGCCCAGCAGCTGGGCGTGGCGCCCTTGGCCAGCTCGTCGGCACCGGCGCGGGTGGTGTCGATGGGTGCGTGGCGCTGCGCGAACGCGGCGACCGACTGGGCGAGGTCCTCGTGGTCCTGGGTGAGGGAGATGGCCACTGTGCACGGCTCCAAAAGATGGTAGGTGGAAAGGGATCAGGACTTTGGGGTACGAGCCGACCGGCTCAGGGCAGGTACCCGGTGCGCTGGACCGGGCCCACCGGGGCGCTGCGGCGTCCCTGGGCCAGTCGCAGCCCGGCCAGCAGCGCGTTGCGCAGCTGGCGCGGGTCGATCACGTCGTCGTAGGTGACGGTGCTCGCCAGCCGCCACGGACCGGCGGCCTCGTTGTCCACCAGCGCCTGCTGGGTACCGGCGTCCTCCTTGGCGGTGGCACCGCCCACGGCGGCCGGGATCCCGCCGAGCATGGCGTCGGGGAAGGCCAGCGACACGGTCTGGGCGTCGAAGGCGTTCTGCCCCATCACCGAGCTGCCGAACCCGAAGGCCTTGCGCACGGTGACGTGCAGCTTGGGCACCCCGGCCCGGTGCTGCGCGGCGAACATCCGCGCGGCGGCCCGGAGGATGCCGGCCCGCTCGGAGGCGCTGCCCGCCAGCACGCCGGGGTTGTCGGCCAGCTGCACCAGCGGCAGGTGGAACGCGCTGGTGCACTCGATGAAGCGGGCGGCCTTGCTCGCCGCCGCCACGTCCAGGGCGCCGGCCAGCACCAGCGGCTGGTTGGCCACGATGGCCACGGCGGTCCCGCCCAGCCGCGCCAGCGCGGTGATCATGGAGGGCCCGTGCTGGGGCTGCACCTCGAACAGGCTGTCCTCGTCCACCAGCTCGGCCAGCACCGCGTGCATGTCGTAGGGCCGGCGAGGGTTGGGCGGAACCAGGTCGAGCAGCTCCTCCAGCACCCGCTCCCCCACGTCGTCGTTGCCCTCCGCGGGTCCGGCGTCGGGGGTGCGGCTCCAGGCGTTGGTCGGGAAGTACGAGAGGTAGGTGCGGGTCAGCTCGAGGGCCTCCTCGACGTCCGCGGCGACGGCGTGCGCCAGCCCGCTGGCCACGGCGTGCACGGCGGGACCACCGAGCTCCTCCTTGCTGACCTGCTCGCCCAGCGAGGCGGCCACCAGGGGTGGGCCGGCGGTGAACAGCGACGCGTCACCGTCCACCATCACCACGTAGTCCGACATCGGGGCGGCCAGCGCGCCGTGCCCGGCCGACGGGCCGGTGACCACCGCGACGGTGGGCACCAGACCGGCCAGCTCGCTCAGCGCCTGCAGGTCGTTGGGGGCAGGCCGGTGCGGGTGCAGCGCGTTGGTGGCCCGGTGCCCGGCGCCCTCCAGCATCATCACCAGCGGCACCCGCTCCTGCTGGGCCAGCGCGGCGATGCGGGCCCGCTTGGTGGCGGCGGCGGTGCCGATGGACCCGCCGGCGACGGTGAAGTCCTCCGAGCCCACCAGCACCGGGCGCCCGTCCACCAGCCCGGACCCGGCCACGAAGGCGTCGGCCGGCACGGGCTTGTCGGCGGACGCGGTGCCGTCGCCGGCCAGCGCGCCGAGCTCGACGAAGGTGTCGGTGTCCAGCAGGGCCCGCACGCGGGCGCGGGCGTCCACCCGGCCGGTGGCGCGGTAGCGGGCCAGCTTCTCCGGCCCACCCATCACCCGGGCGGCGGCCTGGCGGCGGGCGAGGGTGTCCAGCAGCGGACCCCAGGCCGCGCGGTTCTCCCCCACCGTCACTGGGCGGTGCCGACGGCGGTAGGCAGAGCCTTGCGCATCACCTTGCCGGTGGCGTTGCGGGGCAGCTCCTCGTCGGTGACCAGCCACCGCGCGGGGACCTTGTAGCGGGCGATGCGCTCAGCCACGAACGCGGTGAGCTCCTCGGCGGTGACCGACAGGTCGGGCACCACCACGATGGCGGCCACCTCCTGGCCGAGGTCCTCGCTGGGCGCGCCCACCACGATGCACTCGCGCACGGCGGGGTGCTCGATGATCGCGGCCTCCACCTCGGCCGGGTAGATGTTCTCCCCGCCGCGGATGATGAGGTCCGACCGCCGACTGCTCATCTGCAGCTCCCCGTCGCGCAGCGTGCCCAGGTCGCCGGTACGCATCCAGCCCTGCTCGTCGATGGTCGCGGCGGTGGCCTCGGGGTTGTTCCAGTAGCCGAGCATCACCTGCGGGCCGCGCAGGTAGATCTCGCCCTCGGTGCCGTCGGGCACCGCCTGGCCGAGCGCGTCGCGGACCTCCACCTGCACGGTGACGATGGCGCGGCCCACCGACTCGGGGTTGCGCACCAGGTCGGCGGCGGTGGCCAGGGTGGCGGCGGTGCTGGACTCGGTGAGCCCGTAGGTGGTGCCCAGCGCCTTCCCGGCCACGGGCAGCAGCTCCCGCAGGCCGGCCTTGAGCGCCGGCGAGGACGGGGCGGAGCCGAGCGAGAAGCTCTTCAGCGACGACAGGTCGTAGCCGTCCACGCCGTGCTCGAGCAGCCGGCTGGCCATGGTGGGCACCGCGCCCCACTGGTTGATGCGCTCGCGCTCGATGAGGCCCAGGATGCGGTCGGGGTCGAAGCGGCCGGTGTAGATCACCGCGGCGTCACCGAACGCCAGCCGCGGCACCACCAGGTTGTGCAGCGACATGATGTGGAACAGCGGACCGGTGAGCAGGAACCGACGCGGACCCTGCGGCACGCCCAGCTCGGCGGCCACCGCGTCGTTGATGCGGAAGTAGTCCACGGCGCAGATGAGGTTGCGGTGCGAGTGCGTGGCGCCCTTGGCCCGGCCGGTGGTGCCGCTGGTGTACAGGATCACCGCGGGGTCGTCCTCCACCACCACGCACGGCGGCAGCTCCGCGTCGGGGTGGGCCAGCGACAGCTCGCGCACCGCCTCGATGCTCAGCACCGGGACGTCCACCTCGCCCAGCAGCTCGCGGCGGGGAGCGTCGGCGACCACCAGCGACGGCGTGGAGTGCTCCATCCCGTAGGCGATCTCCCGCGCCGACCACAGCGAGTTCATCCCCACCACGATGGCGCCGAGGGAGGTGGCGGCCCAGAAGGTGATGACCCACTCGGCGTTGTTGGCCGACAGCACGGCCACCCGGTCGCCCTTGCCGATGCCGTGCTCGTCCCGCAGCACCGCGCTGAGGGAGGCCACCCGGCGCAGGTGCTCGGTGTAGGTCAGGCGCAGGTCGTCGCACACCAGGTACTCGCGGTCGCCGTAGCCGGCCGACTCCGTCAACAGCTCGTGCAGGCTGCGGTGACGCTGGGCGAAGACCTGCATCTGGTTGCCGCGCACGTCCTCCTCGATGAGCTCGAAGCGCTGACCGGGAGCGGTCAGGCGGGCCATCGCCTCGGCGCGGGGGTCCGACGCCGTGGTCTGGTCAGTCATCGTGGTTCCTCTCGTGCAGGTCTGCAGTGTCGGTCTAGGAGCTGGAGCAACGAACGGGGCCGAATCAACGAACGGTGAGCTGGCCGCCGTCGACGTTCCAGGACTGTCCGCTCACCCAGGCGGCCTGCTCGCTGGCCAGGAACACCGCGGTGAACGCGACCTCCTGGGCGGTGCCGGCCCGGCCCAGCGGGATGTTGGCCGCCACGTAGGACTGCCAGACGTCCGGAGCCAGGTCGTCGAGCCGGCTGGTGGCGGTGACGCCGGGGCAGATGGCGTTCACCCGGATGCCGTGGCCGCCGAGCTCCTTGGCCATGGACGAGGTGAGCGACTGGATGCCGGCCTTGGACGCGGCGTACGCAGCGGTGGCCGCGCCGCCGGTCTTGCCGCCGATGGAGGAGATGTTGATGATCGCGCCGCCCTCGCCCTGCTCCACCAGGCAGCGGCCGAAGGCGCGGCTGACCAGGAAGGTCCCGCGCAGGTTCACCCGCATCACCGTGTCCCACACCTGGGGGTCCAGCTCGAGCACGGGCACCCGGTCGGCCCCGCGGGCAGCGGCGGCGTTGTTGACCACCACGTCCACCCGGCCGTGCTCGGCGAGCACCTGCTCGACCAGCGCCTGCACCGACGCCTCGTCGGAGACGTCGGTGACCACGGCGGTGGCCTGGCGCCCCAGCGCCCGTACCTCCTCGGCCACGGAGTGGATGTCGCGCCAGCCGGCGGCCTTCTCCTCCTCCGGGTAGTGCTCGGGCGAGCGCCCGGTCCCGGTGACCACCACGTCACAGCCCGCTCGGGCCAGCTCGACGGCCACCGCGCGGCCGATGGAGCGCATCCGGCCGGCCCCGGTCACCACGGCGACCTTGCCGGCCAGACCCGTGAGCTCGAGCGCCACTACCCCGCCACCTCGATGAAGAGTCCGGTGGCCTCGACGCAGCGACGGCCGTCGTGGTCGATCCAGCCGCGCACGGTGAGCTTGCGGCCGTCGTGCTTGACCAGCTCCGCGCCCAGGTTCAGCTCCTGGTCCAGCGGGGTGCGGGCCAGGTAGCGCATGGTCAGCGTGCCGGTGACGGCGCGGCGGCCCTCGCCGCGCACCACCGCGCCCAGCAGCATGTCCATCAGCCACGCGCTGATACCGCCGTGCACCGACTCGGGCGGGCCCTCCAGCAGCGCACCGGCCACCAGCGTGGCGCTGACGCTGCCCTCGCCGTAGGTGATCTCCACCGGCACCGACTGCGGGTTGTAGACGTCCATGGTGGCCTGGTGACCCACCGCGATGCGGCCACGGGGCAGGTCACGGTGCGGGCGGTAGCACCGCTCGCGCTGGCGGGTGCTCAGCAGCGCGGAGGCCTGCTCGAGCAGCCGGGCCGCCTCGGTCATCGTGGCAGCGTCGACGTCGGCGAGCCCAACGTCGGTCATCAGCGCGCGGGTGGTCCCGACCAGCTTGGCGTACGCCGCCGGGTCGAGAGACGTGGCGGAGCCCGCGTGACCCGCGGGTGCGGTCACAGCCGCTCGATCACGGCGCCGGTGGCCAGCGCGCCGCCGGCGCAGATGGCGACCACGCCGAGCTGCTTGTCGCGGCGCTCGAGCTCGTCGATGATCGTGGCGATCAGGCGGATACCGGTGGAGCCCACCGGGTGGCCGAGCGCGATGGCGCCGCCGTTGACGTTGAGCTTGTCCGGGTCGACCCCGTGCACGGAGGCCATGGACATGGGCACCGCGGCGAAAGCCTCGTTCACCTCGAACAGGTCGATGTCGCTGACGCTCATCTTGGCCTTCTCCAGCGCGATGCGGGTGGCCTGGACCGGCCCGTCGAGCAGGAAGCTGGTCTCGCCACCGATGAGGCACTGGCTGCGCAGCCGGGCGCGGGGCGTGAGGCCCAGCGCGGCGGCGCGGTCGGAGTCCATCAGGATGGCGGCGGTGGCGCCGTCGGAGATCTGCGACGCGGTGCCCGCGGTGTGCAGCCCGCCCTCGCGGATCGTCTTGAGCGCACCCAGCGCCTCCAGGCTGGTCTCCCGCAGCCCCTGGTCACGGGCGACCACCTCAGGTGCGCCCTCGGCGGGGTTCGGCACGGTGATCGGGATGATCTGACGGTCCAGGCGGCCCTCGGCCCAGGCGTCGGCGGCGCGCTGCTGGGAGCGCAGGCCGAACTCGTCCAGGTCGGCGCGGGTGAAGCTGCGTCGCTCGGCGATGCGGTCGGCGGCCTCGAACTGGGCGGGCAGGTCCACCTTCCAGCCGGGCGGACGGGGCACGCCGAAGCCCTCGGGGATGTTGGACAGCAGCGGCACCCGCGACATCATCTCCACGCCACAGGCCATGCCCACGTCGATGACGCCCGCGGCGATCTGCGCGGCGATGAGGTGCACCGACTGCTGGGCGGAGCCGCACTGGCAGTCGATGGTGGTGGCCGCGGTCTCCTCCGGGTGGCCGGCGTGCAGCCAGGCGAAGCGCGCGACGTTGGACGCCTGCTCGCCGGCCTGGGTGACGCAGCCACCGATGATCTGCTCGACCTGCGCGGGGTCGACGCCGGTGCGCTCCAGCAGGCCGGTCTGCACCGCGCCGAGCAGCTCCACCGCGTGCATGCTGGACAGCCAGCCGTTGCGACGGCCGTACGGTGATCGGGCGGCATCAACGATGACGGGGAAACCCATGACAACTACTCCTTCAACGGACTCACGAGGTCGACGCCGACTCCGTCGCGTGAGCGGCACACGAGCCAGGTGACCCGACCGTAGGCGGCGACGGTGCGCGACCCGTGCTCACGTCCCACCGACCGAGACCGCGCCGCCTCGCCCCGGCCCCGTCGCCCCGAGGGTCAGAGGCTGGGGCGGTCGGTCACTCCGCCCAGGTCCGGGTAGTTGGACTGCTCCCACCCGCCGTCCACCACCAGTGCGGCGCCGGTGACGTAGGCGGCGTCGGCGCTGGCCAGGTACAGGCAGGGACCGGCGATCTCCTCGGGGGTGCCGGCCCGGCGCTGCGGGATGCGGTCGGTGAAGGCGTCGAGCATGGGCTGGTAGCCCATCACCACGCCCACCAGCGGGGTGTCCACCAGGCCGGGCAGCACGCAGTTGACGCGGATGCCGTGCCGGGCCAGCTCCACGGCCGCGGTCCGGCTGAAGCTCTCCACGCCGGCCTTGCCGGTGTTGTACGGACTGCCGCCGGGCATGGGCACGTGGGCGTTGAGGGAGGCGACGTTGACGATGGCGCCGCCGTTGCCGCAGTCGCGCATGTGCCGCGCCTCGTGCTTGGTGCTGAGAAAGACACCCTTCTGCACCAGGTCCACCGTGAAGTCCCAGTCGGCCTCGTCCAGGTCCACGATGGCACCCATCCGGGCGGCGCCGGCCACGTTGAAGGCCAGGTCGAGCCGACCGTGGGTGCGCACCGCCACCGCCATCGCCTCGGCCACGTCCGCCTCCACGGTGACGTCGGCGACCACCGGGGAGAACGACTCCCCCAGCGTGCCGGCCACCGCGTCCAGCGCATCCTTGGCCACGTCCACGCCGATCACCGTCGCGCCCTCGGCCACCAGCCGGGCGGCGATGGCCCGACCGATCCCCGAGGCGGCTCCGGTGACCACCGCGTTCTTGCCCTGAAAACGTGCGCCCTGCTCCTGCTCAGCCATGTCCTACCTCCACCAACACCTTCATGGCGCGTCCTGCCGACGCGGCCTGGAAACCTTCGGTCACGGCCTCGACCATGGGGACCTGCTGCACCCACCCGTCGAGGTCGTACGCACCCTGCGCCATCAGCGCGATGACCTCGCGGAACTCCTCGGCGGAGTACACCATCGAGCACCGCAGCTGGGCCTCGGAGAACATCAGCGCGTAGGTGTAGAGCTCCACCGGCTGCGGGTAGGTGGCCAGCAGCACCACTCGGCCGCGGGCGCGGACGCTGCTCAGCGCGGTGTCGATGGCCGCCGGGGCACCGGCGCACTCCAGCACCAGGTCAGCACCGGCTCCGTCGCTGCGCTCCAGCACCTCGGCCCGGACGTCGCTGCTGGTCGGGTCCAGCACCTCCAGCCCGAGGGACTCCACCACCGCGCGGCGCTGCGGGGACGGCTCGCTGAGCAGGATGCGCTGCACCCCGGCCACCCGGAGGTTCAGCGCGGCGCAGATGCCGATGGGGCCGCCGCCGAGCACCAGCGCCAGCTCGTCAGGGCGGGGCTCGGCCAGCCGCACGCCGTGCAGGGCCACCGCCAGGGGCTCGACCACCGCGCCCTGGCGCAGGCTCACCGACTCCGGCAGCGGGTGCGCGTTGCGCGCGGGCACCACCGTCAGCTCGGAGAGCCCGCCCCCGTGCGCGGAGAGGCCGTGGAAGGCGATCACCGCGCACAGGTGCGCCAGTCCGTCGCGGCAGCGCGGGCAGGTGCCGCAGGAGTAGTTCGGCTGCACCGCCACCCGATCGCCCACCTGCAGCTGGGTGACCCCGGTGCCGAGCTGTTCCACGGTGCCGGAGAACTCGTGGCCGAGCACCTGCGGCCCGTGCGCCCCGGTGAGCGGGTGCGGCTCCGAGGCGAGGAAGCCCTTGCCCACCACGCTCAGGTCGGAGCCGCAGATGCCGTTGAAGGCCACCCGCACCAGCACCTCGCCGGCGCCGGGCACCGGAGGCTCGAGGTCTTCCAGGCGGAGGTCGTCGGCACCGTGCAGGACGAGCGCCCTCATGTCAGCGTCACGAGAAGCGACACTATGGCGGCCAGCGTTCGGCCACAAGTAGTCCGACTCAGAATATTTCGACTCAGTGCAACCGAGCGTCGGCGTAGACGTTCATGGCGTCGCGGTGGTACTCCGCCAGCCTGGGCGCCACCGCCTCAGCCCGATGTCGTCGTAGTGCCGCAGCGTCCGCGAGCTCACGAATCGGCCGGTCTCTCCGGCCACCAGCGACGCTAGGGGTTGACGCAGCGTCAAGGTCAAGGCCAGTCACTCGCGCGGGGGTGCTTATGATCGCGGTCACAGCCGCGCCTCAGCCGCCGGACCCACCCCTAGCCCAGGATCGTGCCCATGCCCGTTCGTGCCGGCCTGACCGCCACCGACTACGAGCTGGTTCTCGACGTCTCCGCGCACTGCGGGTCGGCGGACACCGTGCCGGAGTTCTCGGAGCGGCTGCTGGAGTCGCTCGCCGCAGCCTTCGGCGCCCGCTACACCACCTTCTTCCGCGGCCACAGCCTGCGCTCGGCGTTCGACGACCACTGCGCGGTGGTGCACGGGGGCGGACGGACCAGCCTGGCGCACTACCACGCGCACTGGCGGTCGGTGGACGTCTTCGCCAGCTCGCCGTCGCTGCAGCACCTCAACCGCAGCGGCGTGGTGTCGCTGCACGAGCTCGCCGACATCAGCCACTCCTTCCGCGACCGGGTGATGGCGCCGCGCGGGCTCACCGGCGCCGCGGCGCTGCGGCTGCCGCTGCCCGCGGGCACGGTCGGGGTGGTCGGGCTGTTCACCGTGGACCAGCCGCGGCTGGGCGTGCGGGACCGCCAGGTGCTGCAGCTGCTGGTGCGCCAGCTCTCCCTGGTCTCGCGCCTGCTGCCCGAGGCCGCTCCGGTGGACGCCCTCGCTGGGCTGCCCCGCCGCGAGGCCGAGGTCGCCCGGCTGGTGGGCGAGGGTCTGGGCAACGCCGACATCGCGCTGCGGCTGGGCCTGGCCGTGGACACGGTGAAGAAGTACGTCAGCCGCGCCCTGACCGCCACCGGCTGTCAGTCCCGCACCGAGCTCGCGGTCCTGCTGCACCGCAGCCGGTAGTGCCCAACCCGCAGGCCTCAGCCGACGCTGACCTGCTCCGCCCGCGGCGGCACCGGCAGCTGGTTGCCGGCCTGCGTCGCCCGCTTGCGCCCGGTCGCGATCTCCTTGACCAGGTCGCGCACGTAGCGACCGAAGTCCACCTGGATGGTGTGCCGCGGGGTGTCGTAGTACTGCTCCAGGCTGGCCTTCTCGTCCTTGCGCATGATCAGCCGCATCTCGTTCACCGAGGGCAGCGCGTACTCGCCCGTGAGGTAGGCAGCCAGGAGCTTGCTCTGCTGCTCGGCGAAGTTGATGATCGTCGGCGACGCCTGGGCCAGGCCCATGAAGAACAGGTTGTCGACGCCCGGCTTCACCATCCGCTTGAACAGCGGGAACCGGTTGTCGGCGTCGGGCTGCAGCGCCGGGTCGGTGAAGAACGGGAACTCCATGTTGTAGCCGGTGGCGCACACCACCACGTCCGCTGTCACCGAGGTGCCGTCGGTGAAGTGCACCGTGTCGCCGTCGAGGCGGGTGATGGCCGGCTTGCAGGTGAGGTCGCCGGAGCCGGCCTTGGCCAGGAAGTCGATGCTCACCGACGGGTGCGCCGAGAGCGGCTCGTGGTCGGGCTTGGGCAGCCCGTAGTCCTCCATGTTGCCCACCGCCTTCTTGATCGCCTTGCGCGACAGGGCCAGCCCCAGCTTGCGCGGCATCCACGGCGGCTTGGCGGCCTTGTCGGCGGGCTTGCCGTTGCGGTACTTGCTCAGCACCCACACCCCGCGGCGGCCGGACACCCACAAGTTCTTGGCGATGGAGCGGTGCGAGAGCTCGGAGGCGATGTCCATCGCCGAGTTGCCCATGCCGACCACCACCACGTTCTTGCCGCGCATCTCCACCGGCTCGAACGGGCTGCGGTAGGCGTGCGAGTGCAGCACCACCCCGTCGAAGGTGCCGGGGTACTCCGGCATCCGCGGGCTCCAGTGGTGCCCGTTGGCGACCACCAGCACGTCGTAGGTGCGCGCCTCACCGGTGTCCAGGGTGACCGTCCAGATGCCGTCGGATCCGCGCTCGGCCCGCTCCACGCTGGTGTTGAAGGTGATGGTCTCGCGCAGGCCGAACGTCGCCACGTAGTCGCGGAAGTACTGGTGCATCAGGGTGTGGTGCGGAAAGTCCGGCCACTCCTCGGGCACCGGGAAGTCCTGGAACTGCAGCCGGTACTTGGAGGTGTCGATGTGCAGGCTCTCGTAGCAGGCGGAGCGGCCGTTGGGGTTGTTGTAGTACCAGGTGCCGCCCACGTCGTCGGAGCTCTCGAAGCAGTCGTAGGGGATGCCGGCATCCTTCAACCGCTTGGCCGTGCTGAACCCGCTAGGACCAGCTCCGATGATGCAGACCTTCGGCAGTGCGCTCATGTGCAGCGACGCTATGGCGTGGATCACGCCGCCACCAGTGCACCAAGGTGGACCCGGGGCGTCCACTGAGCGGGCAGTCGTGCTTGCCGGCACCTCGTCGCCTGCGATCGTCTCCGCCGTGAGCTTTCCCGCGGACAGCCCGATCATCGACACCTTCATCGGCTTCCGGGAGGCCGGGGGCGGCGAGTACGACTTCATCACCGCCCAGACCAAGGACCGGGAGAGCAAGGAGGAGTTCAGCTTCCCTGCCCAGTACATGTTCACGGACGTCCCGCACGACCTGCCCACCGACGACCCGGTGTCGGTGACGCTGCGGGAGATGGACGCCCACGGCATCAGCATCGGCATGGTGAGCGTGTCCACCGCCTCGGGGCGCCGGGCCGTGGCCACGCACCCCGACCGGTTCGTGCCGCTGGGCAGCGCGGTGGACCCGCACGACATCATGGGCACCCTGGCTCGGATGCGGCGGGAGCACGAGCAGTTCGGTATCCGCTCGGTCAGCTCCTTCGCCGCGGGCACCTTCCCGCAGGTGGCGCTGAACGCCCCGCAGATGTACCCGATCTACGCCACGTGCGTGGAGCTGGGCATCCCGATCTTCGCCTGCGTCGGCGTGCCCGGCCCGCGAGTGCGGATGGCCCCGCAGCACGTCGAGCTGATCGACGACGTGATGTTCGACTTCCCCGACCTGGTCTTCGTCACCCGCCACGGCGGCGAGCCCTGGCAGGACCTGCTGGTCAAGCTCCTGCTCAAGTGGCCCAACCTCTACTTCTCCACGTCGGCCTTCGCGCCCAGGCACTACCCGCAGGCCATCGTGGACTACGCGAACACCCGCGGCGCCGACAAGATCCTCTACGCCGGCTACTTCCCGGCCGGGCTGTCCCTGGAGCGCATCGCCGCCGAGCTGCCGGGCGTCGGCTTCCGCGACGAGGTGTGGCCGAAGTTCTTGCACCTCAACGCCCGGAAGGTGCTGAAGCTCGACGCCTGAGCCGCTGGGTGCGGCCCGGGCACCCTGGTCGACCCCCACCGCCACCGTGTGGTGAGGTTCAGGCGAGATCACGCCCGAGCTGACCGACCTGCGACGACCCGAGGAGTCCCGTGCCCCCCATCGACGAGGTCCTCAAGGTCGACCAGCTCGCCGAGGACGTGTTCCAGGGCAAGTCCTTCGACACCAGCATGCAGCGCACCTTCGGCGGCCAGGTGGCGGCCCAGTCGCTGGTGGCGGCGGTGCGGACGGTGCGCGAGGACGTGCGGGTGCACTCCTTGCACGGCTACTTCCTGCGGCCGGGCGACCCCGACGCCCCCACCGAGCTGCACGTCGACCGGGTGCGGGACGGGCGGTCGTTCCTCACCCGCCGGGTCACCGCCATCCAGCACGACAAGGCCATCTTCTCCATGTCGGCGTCCTTCCACGCCCACGACGACGGCCCCGAGCACCAGGACGACATGCCGCGGGTGCCCGGACCGGACAACCTCTCCGCGCTGGGCGGGGTGAACGAGGCGATCAACGACTGGTTCCGCCAGGAGTGGCCGGACTGGGACATCCGCATCGTGCCCGCGGTGGACATGTCCACCAGCCGCGGCCTGGCCGCGCAGCAGCGGGTGTGGATCCGCTACCGCCACCAGCTGCCTCCCGACCCGGTGTTCCACGTGTGCGTGCTGGCGTACATGAGCGACATGACGCTGCTGGGCTCCGCCCGGGTGCCGCACCCCGACGCCCACACCCAGGGTGCGTCGCTGGACCACGCGCTGTGGTTCCTGCGCCCGTTCCGGGCCGACGAGTGGCTGCTCTACGACCAGACCTCGCCGTCGGCGGGCTTCGGGCGCGCGCTCACCCAGGGCCGCATCTTCGACCAGGCCGGCAACATGGTGGCGGCCGTGGTGCAGGAAGGGCTCATGCGCTACGCGCGCTAGCGCCTCTTGGGGGGCGTTCAGGGCCCTGATCGCCCTCCAGGGGCTTCCCTGGGGGCGACAAGGGCCCTGAACGCCGTAGCGGAGCGGCTAGTACGAGCGCGGCAGTCCCAGGGTGTGGGTGCTGACGTAGTTGAGGATCATCTCCCGGCTCACCGGGGCGATCCGCATCACCCGCGAGGCGCCGAGCAGCGCGCCCAGCCCGTACTCCGCGGCCAGGCCGTTGCCGCCGTGCACCTGCACCGCCTGGTCGATCACCGCGCACGCGGCCTCGGCGGCGGCGTACTTGGCCATGTTCGCCGCCTCGCCCGCGCCCTTGGCCCCGGCGGTGTACATCGCGGCGGCCTTCTGCGTCATCACCCGGGCGAGCTCGAGGGAGATGGCGGCGTGGGCCAGCGGGTGGGCGATGCCCTGGTGCGCCCCGATCGGCGTGCCCCACACGTTGCGGGTGCGGGCGTAGTCGGTGGCCTTGTCCAGCGCGAAGCGTCCCAGCCCGGTGGCGAAGGACGCGGCCATGATCCGCTCCGGGTTCAGCCCGGCGAAGATCTGGCTGAGTCCCGCGTCGGGGTCGCCCACGATGGCGTCGGCCGGCAGCCGCACGTCGTCGAAGAACAGGGTGAACTGCTTCTCCGGCGAGACGATGTCCATCTCGATCATCTGCGCGGTGAGGCCCGGGACGTCGGTGGGCACGATGAACACCGAGGGCAGCCCGCGGTTGCCGGCGGCGTCGGTGTGCCGGGCCACCACCAGCACGTGCGAGGCCTCGTCCACCCCGGAGATGTAGTACTTGCCGCCGTTGAGGATCCAGTCGTCGCCGTCGCGGCGCACCGCGGTGCTCAGCTCGTGGCTGTTGGACCCGGCGTCGGGCTCGGTGATGCCGAAGGCCATCTTGGTGCTGCCGTCGGCAAAGCCGGGCAGCCAGTGCTGGCGCTGCTCCTCGGTGCCGAACTTCTCGATGATGGTGCCGCAGATGGCCGGCGAGACCACCATGAGCAGCATGGGTGAGCCCTGCGCGGCGAGCTCCTCGCACACTGCGGCCAGGTCACCGATGTCACCGCCACCGCCGCCGTAGGCCTCGCCGATGGCCACCCCGAGGTAGCCCAGCTGACCGGCGCGGTCCCACAGCTCGGTGGTCTTGCGGCCGTTGCGGGCGCAGTCCTGCAGGTAGTCCCCGCCGAACTCCGCGCCCAGCGCGGCCACGGCCTTGCGCAGCTCCTGGCGCTCGGCCGACTCGGTGAACGCCGTGGCGGCGCCGGCGCTCACTGCCAGCTCCACAGCTTGGCCGCAAGGTCCACCATGATCTCGCGGGCTCCGCCGCCGATGGGCAAGATGCGCACGTCCCGGTAGTGCCGTTCCACTTCAGACTCCCTCATGTAGCCCATCCCGCCGTGCAGCTGCACGGCTTCGTTGACGACGTAGTCGGCGGCGTCGCAGGCCATGTTCTTGGCGACGCACACCGCGGCGATGTCGGTCTCCCCCGCCGCGACCCGCGTGGCGAGGTCGCGGGTGTAGGTGCGGGCCAGCTCGATGCGCGAGCGCATCTCCACCAGCTTGTGCTGCACCACCTGGCGCCTGATCAGCGGCTTGCCGAAGGTCTCCCGGTCGCGCGCCCACTGCAGGGTCAGGTCCAGGCAGCGCTGCGCGGTGGCGTAGGCCTGCACGGCGATGGAGATGCGCTCGTGCTGGAACTGCATGGCGATCTGCAGGAACCCCTGGTTCTCCTCGCCCACCAGGTTGGCGGCGGGCACGCGGACGTCGTCGAAGGACAGCTCGCCGGTGTCCGAGCACAGCCAGCCCATCTTCTCCAGCCGCCGGGTGACGGTGAAGCCGGGGGTGTCGGTCGGAATCACCAGCAGGCTGACGCCACCGGCGCCCTTGCCGCCGGTGCGCACCGCGGTAGTGATGAAGTCGGCGCGGGTGCCGGAGGTGATGTAGGTCTTGGCACCGTTGACGATGTAGTCGTCGCCGTCGCGCTTGGCGGTGGTGAGCAGGTTGGCCACGTCGGAGCCGCCGCTGGGCTCGGTGATGCCCAGCGCGCCGATCATCTCCCCGGCCAGGGTGGGCCGCACGAAGCGGTCGACGAGGTCGGGGTTGCCGGCGGCGACGATGTGCGGCAGCGCGATGCCGTGGGTGAACAACCCGGCTGCGAGGCCCGAGCTGCCACCGGCCTGGATGAGCTCCTCGTTGAGGATGACCGCGTCGAGGAGGTCACCGCCGGAGCCGCCGACGGCCTCGTCGAAGGCCAGGCCCATCAGGCCCTGCGCCGCCGCCTTCCTGTGCAGCTCGCGCGGCAGCTCACCGGCACGCTCCCAGTCGTCCAGGTGCGGCAGGACCTCCCGCTGCACGAAGGTGCGGATGGTGGCCCGGAGCTCGGTGCGCTCGGGGGTCTCGAACAGGTCGTTGACGCTCACGGTCGGAGTGTCTCCTCGGGGTGTGGGCCGGTCGGGGGCAAGCACGGACGGGAGTCAGGAGCTGGGGACGGTGGCGGGCGCGCGTCCGGGGCCGGGTGGCCCGGCGAAGGCCTGGGCGATGCGCAGCCACTCCTCGGCTCCGGCGCCGGTGGTGCGCAGGGCGAGGTCGTCGAGGTGGCGGCGCTGGGTGACCCGCAGGCAGAAGTCCTCGGCCGGGCCCTGCACCACGTCGGTGTCGGACTCGCCCCAGCACCACAGCTCACCGTCCGGCGCAGTCAGCTCCACCCGCACGTCGCCGGTGGGCGGGGTCAGGCCGTTGACCAGGTAGGCGAAGCCGCGGGTGCGCACGCCGATGTGGCAGATGTGGCGCAACCGTGCGGTGGGCACCCGCCGCTGACCCAGGGCGTCGGCGACGTCCTGGCCGTGCGCCCAGGTCTCCATCAGGCGCGCGGTGGCCATCGAGGTGGGGCTCATGGGTGGTCCGAACCAGGGCAGCTTCTCCCCCGGCGTGGCGGCGGCCAGCGCCGCCAGCAGCTGCGCCCGCCCCTGGCGCCACCGCTGGAGGAGCTCCGGCGGTGGCTGCGTGGCGTCGCGCTCGGCGACGGCGTCCACAAAGCCCATGGGGTCGGCCGCGGCGCCGGTGAGCACCTCGGTGAAGCCGTCGAGGTCGGTGGCCGCCAGCACCGCCACCTGGTCGGTCCACGCCAGGTGCGCCACCTGGTGGGCCACGGTCCACCCGGCGGCCGGAGTCCCCCGCGCCCAGTCGGAGTCGGGCAGGTCGGCCACCCGGGCGTCGAGGTCGTCGTTCTCCTCGGCGAGGTCGGTCAGCAGCTGGTCCAGGGCACTCACGTCTTGCCTCCGAGCTGGTCGTCGAGCTGCCCGGCCCACTGCCGGACGATCTTGGCGCGCCGCACGCTGTCGTCGGCGAGCTGGTTGGCCAGGGCGAGCCCGCGGGCCAGGTCGAGGGTGGCCTGCACGGACTCCCGCACGCCGGGCACCGACTCGTCAGCGCCCAGCAGCTCCACCGCCATCCGGTGACACTCACGGCCGAGCTTGGCCTGCAGGCGCAGCACCATCGGCGTGAGCTCGGCGTCGGTGCGGGCGGCCACCCACAGCTCGAGCGCAGCGGCGAACACCGGGCTGATGAAGAAGTCCACGATCAGCTGGACCACCGCCTCGGTGCGCACGGCGGAGCGGGAGCTGGACAGCACCGTGGCGCTCGCCCGGAACTCCTGCACGCCGCGGGAGCCGACGTGCTCCACGGCGGCGGCCACCAGGGCGCCGCGGCTGGCGAAGTGGTGCAGCTGCGCTCCGCGGGAGACCCCAGCACGCTGGGAGACCAGGGCCGTGGTGGTTCCTGCCCAGCCGTGCTCGGCCAGGCACTCCACCACCGCGTTCATCAGCTTCAGCCGGGTCTCCCGGCTGCGCTCGCCCTGGGTCTGCCGACCCGCCGGGGCGGTGACGCTGGGCGTCACCGCCGGTGTGGTCATGGTCACCAGTGTGCGGGGTCAACGAACAAACAGTCAAGTCTGCTTGTTTGTTCTTCTCCTTGGTTGTTCCTCGGGAGCGGCGGGGGTCGAGGTGCGACAGCGGGCCCGGACGGAAGGATCCGTCCGGGCCCGCTGTCAGTGTCGGTGCTGGTGCGTCGGCGTCGGTGCTGGTGCCGCGGGAAGGTCAGGCCAGGGAGAGGAAGAGCTTCTCCAGGTCTGCCTCGGTCATCGGCTGCTGCTCGGCACTGTCCCCGTTGAGGCACTCGCGCAGGCCGGAGGCCACGATCTTGAACCCGGCCCGGTCGAGGGCCTTGGACACCGCCGCGAGCTGGGTGACGACGTCCTTGCAGTCCCGGCCGTCCTCGATCATCGAGATCACCCCGGCCAGCTGGCCGTGCGCACGTCGCAGCCGGTTGAGCACCAGGTTGATGCTCTCCTCGTCACCTGTCATCAGACTTCCCTTCCGTGAACCGTCCACCGACGATACGCCGATACCACCGGGGGCATCGTCGGTGGTGAAGGGAAGCTGGTGCGGGGGCCGCTCGCGGACTGCCCAGCGCGGGTCTAGCTGATGAACCGCCAGGTGAACGGGTACCGGTAGTCCTGACCCTTGCTGGCCGCGACGCCGGCCAGCACGCTGAAGACGACATCGGCGACGTAGAGCAGCGGCAGCAGCAGGAAGCCGATGAGCAGGACCATCAACAGCGCGGAGATGACGTAGGCGATCACCAGGGTGATCTGGAAGTTCAGTGCTTCCACCGCGTTCCTGCGGGTGTACGGCGACTCGTTGCCCTTGATCAGCATCACCAGCAGCGGGCCGAGGAAGCCGAGCACGATCCCGCTGAGGTGCGCCAGCAGGCTCCAGGTGGTCTCGTCCGGCGAGAGCTGGCGGCCGGCCACGTCGGAGTACGGGCGCGGAGCGACGCCGGGTTGGCCCTGCTGCCCGTACCCCGGCTGGCCGTACCCCGACGGCGGGTAGCCCGGCTCGCCGTAGCGCTGGGCGCCGGGCGGAGGACCGGGTTGGGACGGGCCCGGCGGCGGACCGGGCGGCGGACCCGGCTGCTTCGGTCCCGGCTGCTTCGGACCCGGCTGCGTCGGCCCCGGCTGCGACGGACCGGGTTGGGCCGGGCCCGGTTGGGCCGGGCCCGGTTCGGCTGGCCCCGAGAGAGGTTCCCCGGGCTCGGCCGGTGCCGACCCCTGGGCTGGGCGGTCATCAGACGGCTCAGACGGAAATGGCTGCGTCATGACCACACACTAGGACGTCACAGTGACCGGGAACAGGTACTCGCGCCTGCCTAACTAGGCAGCCGAACAAGTCCCCTGCCAGGGCCGGAGCCGGCCGGCTCAGCCCAGCGCGGCCTGCACCGCCGCGAGCACCTCGGCCGCCGGGACCTCCGCCTGGGAGCCCGTGCTGAGGTCCTTCACGCCCACCCGTCCCGCCTCCAGGTCGCGGTCCCCCACCACCAGCGCGAGCCGGGCACCGGAGCGGTCGGCCGCCTTCATCGCGCCCTTCATCCCGCGCCCGCCGTAGGACATGTCGGCCCGGATGCCCGCCGCGCGCAGGGTGGCCACCAGCTGCACCACCGCGTCCTTGGCCGCCTCGCCCAGGGCAACTCCGAACACCTCGCACCGGGCGACGTCGCCCACGGTGACTCCCTCGGCCTGCAGTGCCAGCAGGGTGCGGTCCACCCCCAGTCCGAAGCCGATGCCGGACAACGCCTGGCCGCCCAGCTGGGCCATCAGGCCGTCGTAGCGCCCTCCCCCGCCGATCCCCGACTGGGCGCCCAGCCCGTCGTGCACGAACTCGAAGGTGGTCTTGGTGTAGTAGTCCAGCCCGCGGACCATCCGGGGGTTGATCACGTAGGGCACTCCGAGAGCGTCGAGGTGGCGACGCACGGCGGCGAAGTGCTCGGCAGTCTCGGCGGAGAGGTGGTCGAGCATGAGCGGGGCGTCGGCGGTCAGCTCGCGGACCTCCGGACGCTTGTCGTCGAGCACTCGCAGCGGGTTGATCTCCGCCCGAGCCCGCGTGACCTCGTCCAGGGGCAGCGAGAACAGGAACTCCCGCAGCAGCTCGCGGTACTGCGGCCGGCAGGTGTCGTCGCCCAGCGAGGTGACCTCCAGGCGGAAGCCGGTGAGGCCGAGGCCCCGGAACCCAGCGTCGGCGATGGCGATGACTTCAGCGTCCAGCGCAGGGTCGTCCACGCCGATGGCCTCCACGCCGACCTGCTGGAGCTGGCGGTACCGACCGGCCTGCGGGCGCTCGTAGCGGAAGAACGGGCCGGAGTAGCTGAGCTTGGTGGGCAGCTGGCCGCGGTCCAGGCTGTGCTCGATGACCGCCCGCATCACGCCGGCGGTGCCCTCCGGGCGCAGCGTGACCGAGCGGCCGCCGCGGTCGTCGAAGGAGTACATCTCCTTGCTCACCACGTCGGTGGACTCGCCGACGCCGCGGGCGAAGAGCGCGGTGTCCTCGAAGATCGGCAGCTCGATGTGGCCGTAGCCGGCGAGCCGCGCCGGACGAGTGAGGCCCTCGCGCACGGCGAGGAACGCCGAGGAGTCAGCCGCGCCAGCGCCGGGGTAGTAGTCGGGAACGCCCTTGGGGGCGGAGAAGGTGGCCACGTCACATGCCCTTGCGAGGAGGCTGCTGGAGACCCAGCAGGTAGGGGTTGCTGGCGCGCTCGCGCCCGATGGTGGTGGTGGGGCCGTGCCCGGGCAGCACGACGGTGGAGTCGTCCAGCGGCAGCAGCTTCTTCTGCAGCGACTCGAGCATCGTCGCGTGGTCGCCACCGGGCAGGTCGGTGCGCCCGATGGAGCCGGCGAAGAGCGTGTCGCCGGCCAGTAGCACCTGGGTGGGTCCGTCCTCGGTGTCCACCGTGGAGCGGAACACCACCGACCCGCGGGTGTGGCCCGGGGTGTGGTCGACCGTCATCGTCACGCCGGCGAGGTCGAGCCCGTCACCGTCGCCGAGGGCGCGCACCTCGCGGGGCTCGCGGAAGACGAGGTCACCGAGCATCGCCTGCATCTGCGGGCTGACGCCCTTGCCGGGGTCGGCCAGCATCTCCTCGTCCAGCGGGTGGATGTAGGCGGGGATGTCGTTGCCGTCGCACACGGGAAACACCGACCAGGTGTGGTCGAGGTGTCCATGCGTGAGCAGGACGGCTGCGGGAGTCAGCCGGTGCCGAGCCAGCAGCGCCGTGAGTGGCTCGACTGCGTCCTGGCCGGGGTCGACCACGACGCAGGGGCCGCCCTCCTCGGGAGCGATCACGTAGCAGTTGGTCTGGAACGACCCGGCGGGAAACCCGGCGACAAGCACGGTGAGGGCTCCTGGTGTGGAGACGGCGGTGGACTCGGTCAGCCTATCGGCGCCGCCCCTCACGCTCCCGACACCCGGGGGCTGGCACACTCGGTGGGTCTGACCCTCGCCCCGCCCGGACCGTTCTGGGCGCCCACGACCTGGAGGACCACCCGGTGCCGACCAACGAGCAGCGACGCCAAGCCGCCAAGCGCAAGCTCGAGCGCCAGCTGGAGCGGCGGGCGGTCCGGGCCAAGCGGCGCCGCCAGCTGACCGTGGCGTTCACCGCCATCGGCGTGGTGCTGGCCATCGGCGTGGTGGCCCTCGTGGTGGTGCTCACCCGCGGCGGCGAGGACGACAACACCACTGCTGCCCCGCCCACCACCGAGGAGGCGCCGGCCGAGGGTGCGCCGCTGCCCGCCGCCCGCAGCGCGGCTCTGCCTGCCACTGTGGACTGCAGCTACCCCGCCTCCGGCGAGGCGTCCAAGCCGAACACCCCGCCGCAGAGCACCGGGGTGTCCACCCAGGGGGTGGCCGCGGTGAAGATGGCCACCACCCAGGGTGACCTCGGGCTGTCGCTGGACCGGGCCCTGTCTCCGTGCACGGTGAACAGCTTCGTCAGCCTGGCCAACCAGCAGTACTTCAACGACACCCCGTGCCACCGCCTGGTGACCTCCGGCATCTACGTCCTGCAGTGCGGCGACCCCACCGGGCAGGGCACCGGCGGCCCGGGCTACGGCTTCGGCAACGAGTTCCCCACCGACCAGTACGCCGCGGACGACGCCGCTGCCCAGGCGGCCGCGATCTACCCGCGCGGCACGATCGCGATGGCCAACAGCGGTCAGCCCAACAGCAACGGCAGCCAGTTCTTCCTGCTCTACAAGGACTCCCCGCTGCCGCCGCAGTACACCGTCTTCGGCACCGTGGACGAACCCGGCCTGGCCGTGCTGGAGAAGATCGCGGCCGGTGGTGACGACGGCTCCATCAGCGCCGGCGGCGGGGCGCCCGCCACTCCCGTCACCATCACCTCGATGACGGTGCAGGCATGAGGCGGGCCACCGCGCTCGCGGCGGTCGCACTGGCCGCGGCGCTGAGCCTCGCAGGCTGCAGCAGCGACTCCGACGACGGCGCTGCTCCCGCATCACTGCCGGTGTCCACCACCGGCGCACCGAGCACGTCCCCCACCAGCGCGCCGCTGGCCGGCCAGTTCGCCCGGCCCACCCCGCTCCCGCCGACGGTCACCTGCGCCTACCCGCCGTCCGCGCAAGCGGTGCGGCCGGTGAGCCCCCCGCCGACCGCCAACATCTCCACCCAGGGGATCGCGACCGTCACCCTGGACACGTCCGTCGGTGACATCGGGCTGAACCTCGACCGGGCGCTCGCACCGTGCACGGTCAACAGCATGGTGAGCCTGTCGACGCAGGGCTACTTCGACGACACCCCGTGCCACCGCCTGGTGACCTCCGGCATCTACGTCCTGCAGTGCGGCGACCCGACCGGCAAGGGCAACGGTGGTCCCGGGTACGTCTACGCCAACGAGTACCCGACCGACCTGTACCAGGCGAATGATCCCGCGCTGTCCACGTCGGTGAACTACCCCCGCGGCACCGTCGCCATGGCCAACACCGGCAAGCCGTCCAGCAACGGCAGCCAGTTCTTCCTGGTGTACCAGGACTCGCCGCTGCCGCCGACCTACACAGTGGTGGGCTCCATCAGCGAGGCCGGGCTGGCCACCCTCGACAAGGTGGCGGCGGGCGGCGACGACGGCTCCATCAGTGCTGGCGGCGGCGCACCCAAGACCGCGGTCACCATCGAGAAGGCCACGGCCAGCTAGCTCTGGTGTTCTCGAACGGGCCGCTCCTTGCCGGGGGCGGCCCGTTCGCTGTCGGTGCTGGTCACAGGGCCGAAAATGTCGGGGCGGGGCCCTATGCTTCGAACATGCGTTCGAATGTTGCGGCAGTGGCAGTGGAGGACCTCCCCGACGAGGTCGCCTCGCTACTGGCCGAGCACGCCTCAGTGATGGGGCGGTTGCAGCGGCTGCCGCTGGCCGGGCTCAGCAATGCTGGGGTGTTGGCGGTGTGCCGTGAGGTGGAGCGGGTGCAACGGATGAAGCCCACAGTGCAGCATCGGTTGATCGTGGAGATGGAGTGCCGCTCCTTGGCCACGGTGTTCCTGGCTCGCGGTACTGCGGGGTTGTTGTCGGAGCTGCTGCACCTGGACATCCAGGAGGCGCGGGCCCGGGTACGGGCTGCGCAGCTTCGAGGGCCGCGCACGTCGTTCACTGGTGAGGACCTCGGACCGGCCCATCCTGCGTGCGCGGCCGCCGAAGCGGAAGGCTCCCTCTCCCCGCGGCACGCCGAGATCGTCGCCAAGACGATGCACGACCTACCCGCATCCCTGGACACCGAGACTGTCGGGTTGGCCGAGCAGACTCTGGCCGCGCAGGCGTGTGCGCTGCGGCCCTCCGAATTGACCAAGGCGGCGGAGCGACTGACTACCTACCTCGATCCCGACGGCCGCGAGACCTCTGACGTGGACCGGGCGCGGCGACGTGGCTTCACCATCGGCCGCCAGCGCCCGGACGGGATGAGCCGCATCAGCGGTGAGCTGGACCCGATGACCCGGGCCCTGGTGGACGCGGCGTTCTCCGCGGCCGCCCGGCCGGTGTCGGAAGATGGGGTTGTGGATCCGCGCAGCGCCGCGCAGCGAAACCACGACGCGCTGGCCACACTGTGCCGCAACGCCCTCGCCTCCGGTGAGCTCCCGAACAACCGTGGTCTGCCAGCGACGGTGGTGGTCACCATGGGACTGGCGGACCTGGAGCGCCGGACAGGCACTGCCAGCACCGCCTCAGGTGGGACTGTGCCGGTGCGTGACGTGCTGCGCATGGCCGCCGACGCGAGGTGGCTGCCCTGCGTGCTGGACTCCGCCGGCCAGGTCCTGCACCTGGGCACCGGGCAACGACTGGCCTCACCGGCGCAACGCCTGGCCCTGTACGCCCGAGACCGCGGCTGCACCCGGCCGGGCTGTGAGATGCCCGCCCAGTGGACCCAGGTCCACCACCTGCACGAGTGGCAACACGGTGGGCCCACCGACCTGCACAACCTCGCGCTAGTCTGCCCGTTCGACCACCGCCTCATCACCCACGAAGGCTTCACCGTCCGCATGGGCACCAGCGGCAGAGTGGAATGGCTCGCACCCAGACACGTTGACCCACAACAGGTTCCACGCACCAACCCGATCCACCACCCACCGGACCTGAGCGACCCCGACCCGCCCTAGCTGGCTGAGGTCACTCGGTACACGTCGTAGACACCCTCTACGTTGCGCACCACGTTGAGCACGTTGCCGAGGTGCTTGGGCTCGCCCATCTCAAAGGTGAACTTGCTGACCGCCACGCGGTCGTGCGAGGTGGTGACCGACGCGGACAGGATGTTGACCTTCTCGTCGGCCAACGTCTTGGTGATGTCAGACAGCAGGCGGTGCCGGTCCAGCGCCTCCACCTGGATGGCCACCAGGAACACCGACGACGAGGTCGGCGCCCACTGCACCTCCACGTGTCGCTCCGCCTGCGCGTTCAGCGAGGTGGCGTTGGTGCAGTCGGTGCGGTGCACGCTCACCCCGCCGCCCCGGGTGACGAAGCCCAGGATCGCGTCGCCAGGCACCGGCGTGCAGCACTTCGCCAGCTTGGTGAGCACGCCGGTGGCGCCGGTGACCAGCACACCGACGTCGGTGGAGCGTCGCGAATGTCCCGTGGTGGTCGACGGCGTCGCGCGTGCAGCCAGCTCTTCCTCGGCGTCCTCCACACCGCCCAGCTGCGCCACCAGCCGCTGCACCAGGTGCTGCGCCGACACGTGACCCTCGCCCACCGCGGTGTACAGCGCCGAGACGTCGGCGTAGCGCAGCTCGCGGGCCAGCGCGGAGATGGTCTCCCCGCTCACCAACCGGTGCAGCGGCAACCCGCCGCGCCGCACCTCCTTGGTGATGGCGAGCTTGCCCGCCTCCAGCGACTCCTCGCGGCGCTCCTTGGCGAACCACTGCCGGATCTTGCTCTTGGCCCGCGGCGACACCACGAAGCTCTGCCAGTCACGGCTGGGCCCGGCGTTGGCGGCCTTGGAGGTGAACACCTCCACCACCTCGCCGTTCTCCAGCGGCCGCTCCAGCGCCACGAGGCGCCCGTTCACCCGCGCACCGATGCAGCGGTTGCCCACCTCGGTGTGCACGGCGTAGGCGAAGTCCACCGGCGTCGAGCCGGCCGGCAGCGTGATCACGTCCCCCTTGGGGGTGAACACGAAGATCTCCTTGACCGCCAGGTCGTAGCGCAGCGACTCCAGGAACTCCCCCGGGTCGGCCGACTCCCGCTGCCACGCCAGCAGCTGACGCATCCACGCCATCTCGTCCACGTCGGCGCCGGGGGAGGCCGCGTTCTTGCCGCGGGACTCCTTGTACCGCCAGTGCGCGGCGATGCCGAACTCCGCGGTGCGGTGCATCTCGCGGGTACGCACCTGCACCTCCAGCGGCTTGCCCTCCGGGCCCACCACCGTGGTGTGCAGCGACTGGTACACCCCGTAGCGCGGCTGGGCGATGTAGTCCTTGAACCGCCCCGCCATCGGCTGCCACAGCGAGTGCACCACGCCCACGGCGGCGTAGCAGTCCTTGACCTCCTCGCACAGCACCCGCAGACCCACCAGGTCGTGGATGTCGTCGAAGTCGCGTCCCTTGACGATCATCTTCTGGTAGATCGACCAGTAGTGCTTAGGCCGGCCCTCCACCGTGGCGTCGACGCGACCCTCGGTGAGCGTCTGCTGGATCTGCTGCTGAACGGTGGCCAGGTAGGTCTCCCGCGAGGGCGCGCGGCCGGCCACCAGCCGCACGATCTCGTCGTACTTCTTGGGGTGCAGGATCGCGAACGCCAGGTCCTCCAGCTCCCACTTGACCGTCGCCATTCCCAGCCGGTGCGCCAGCGGGGCGATGACCTCGAGGGTCTCGCGCGCCTTGCGCACCTGCTTCTCCGGCGGCAGGAACCGCATGGTGCGCATGTTGTGCAGCCGGTCGGCCACCTTGATCACCAGCACGCGGGGGTCGCGGGCCATCGCGATGATCATCTTGCGAATGGTCTCTGCCTCAGCGGCGCTGCCCAGCGCCACCTTGTCCAGCTTGGTGACCCCGTCCACCAGGTGCGCCACCTCGTCGCCGAAGTCGCGGCGCAGCTCGTCCAGCGAGTAGCCGGTGTCCTCCACGGTGTCGTGCAGCAGGGCGGCGATCAGCGTGGTGGTGTCCATGCCCAGCTCGGCCAGGATGGTCGCCACCGCCAGCGGGTGGGTGATGTAGTGGTCGCCAGACTTGCGCATCTGGCCCTCGTGGTGGGCCTCCGCGGCGTCGTAGGCGCGCTGCAGGGTGACCAGGTCCGCCTTGGGGTGCAGCGACCGGTGCAGCGTCGCCAGCGGCTCGAGCACCGGCTTGACGGCACCCCCACGCTGCGCGGTGATGCGTCGGGCCAGGCGGGCACGCACGCGCCGCGAGGCCGACGAGGTGCTGGACGGGGGCGGGGTCTCCGCAACAGCTCCCGCGCCATCAGCACTCTCGGTGGACACCGGTTGCACGTCGTGGCTCACCACTTCCACCTCCTGCCCAATGCCTGGAACGGCATGCCGTCATCACGCAACGGTCACACCGTCACGGTGTCGAGAGTAAACCTCAGGCAGGGACGACACAGACGAGCGGGGCACGTCCCTCTTCGGGACCGTCGGCGAGCAGCTCGCGCCCACCCAGACCGGGAACCTCCAGGACGGCCGCAGCCGCGGTGACCTCGGCCCCGCACCGCCGCAGCAGCCGCACCGACGCGGCCAGGGTCCCGCCGGTGGCCAGCACGTCGTCCACCACCAGCACCCGGCGACCGTGCAGGTCCACCGCCGCGGCCGGCACCTCGAGGGTCGCCTTGCCGTACTCGAGGTCGTAGCTCTGCGAGTGCACCGGCGGCGGGAGCTTGCCGGCCTTGCGCACCGGCAGCACCCCGACGCCCAGCGCCAGGGCCACCCCGGAGCCGAGCAGGAAGCCACGTGCGTCGATGCCCGCCACCAGGTCCACACCCTGGGCGTCCTCGGCCAGCGCGGCGATCACCGCGGCCAGCGCGGGACCGTCGGCGAACACCGGGGTGAGGTCGGAGAACAGCACGCCGGGGACGGGAAAGTCCGCGACCACCCGGGTGAGTCGCCGGACGTGCTCCGCCGCGCTGCGCCGCACGTCGAGGTCGTTGGTGAGGCTCATCGCTTCCGCTTTCCAGTGGGGCGCGCACCCGTGCTGGGCGCGCTCCCCCGCTTCTGGTTGGGCTTGGTCGGGCGAGTGGGGCGCACCGGGGTGCGCGGGGTCGTGGTGGCCGTGGTGGCACGGACGGCGGCGACGTCAGCACCGCCGACCATGGCGGCCTCCGGCGCACCCGCCTGCTTGGCCGCCAGCGCCTTGCGCCGGGCCAGCACCTTCTTGGTGTGCACGGCCACCTCGCCCTTGCGCTCGCGCAGCGTCACCACCAGCGGCGTGGCCAGGAAGATCGAGGAGAAGGTACCCACGATCAGGCCGGTCAGCTGCACCAGTGCCAGGTCCTTGAGCGTGCCGACACCGAGCAGCCACACGCCGATGACCAGCAGCCCGAGCACCGGCAGCACCGCGATCACCGTGGTGTTCACCGACCGGACGATGGTCTGGTTGACCGCCAGGTTGGCCTGCTCGGCGTAGGTGCGCCGGGTCAGGTGCAGCACCCCGCGGGTGGTCTCGTGCACCTTGTCGAACACCACGACGGTGTCGTAGAGCGAGAAGCCGAGAATGGTCAGCAGACCGATCACCGTGCCCGGGGTGACCTCGAACCCGATGAGGGAGTACACGCCTGCGGTGACGATGAGGTCCTGGGCCAGAGCGGCGAGCGCCGCGATGGCCATGTCCCGCTCGAAGACGATGCCGATGAAGATGCCGACCAGCACCAGGAACACGATCAGCGCGACGATCGCCTTCTGGGTGATCTCGCTGCCCCAGGTGTCGCTCACCGCCGTGTCGCTGATGGCGGCCAGGCTCGGCTCACCGCCGGCCGGCGCCGGGCGGAAGGCGTCGAAGAGCGCCTGGCGCAGCCCGTCGACCTGGTTGGCGTCCAGCGTCTCCGAGCGGATCTGGATGGTGCTGGAGCCGCCGGAGCCCACCGTCTGCACGGTCACCGGGTCGGTGCCGATGACCGCCGAGTACACCTCCTCGACCTCGGAGACCGTGGCACCGCCGGCGGGGAACTGGATCTGGGTGCCGCCCTCGAAGTCGATGCCGAGGTTGAAGCCCCGGAAGATGATGGAGCCGAGGCAGACCAGCACCAGGACTGCGGTGATGACGTACCAGCGACGCCGGTTGCCGATGATGTCGAACGCGCCCGTGCCGGAGTAGAGCCGGGTCATGACGTTCTTGCGCGTCAGCGGGTCACGGGTGTCGACTCCACCGTTCAGGGAGCCACCGTTCTCGTCGCCGTTGAGGCTCTCGTCGTTCTGGGTGGTGCTGCCCTGGGGGTCTGGGGTCTCGGACATGCTCAGGCCTCCTTCGGGCGTGCGCCGGCGGCGGCGAGCTGCTTGCGTTGCTTGGCCTGCGCCTGCACCGAGCCCAGCCCGGTGAGCTCGGGCCGGGACAGGAAGGCGTTCTTGGACGCCATCGCCACCAGCGGGTGGGTGACCAGGAAGACCACGATCAGGTCGAGCACGGTGGACATGCCGAGGGTGAACGCGAAGCCCTTGACCTGCCCGACGGCAAGCACGTACAGCACCGCCGCGGCCAGGAAGCTCACCGCGTCAGCGGAGAGGATGGTGCGCCGAGCACGCACCCAGCCGCGGGGCACCGCCGACCGGAAGCTGCGGCCCTCCCGGACCTCGTCCTTCAACCGTTCGAAGAACACCACGAACGAGTCGGCGGTGATGCCGATGGCCACGATGAACCCGGCGATGCCGGCGAGGTCCAGGGTGAAGCCGATGTAGCGGCCGAGCAGGACCAGCACGGCGTAGATGACCACGCCGGACAGGATCAGCGACAGCGCGGTGAGCACGCCGAGCAGCCGGTAGTACAACAGGCAGTAGATGAGCACCAGGATCAGGCCGATGCCACCGGCCAGCAGGCCCGCCTTGAGCGAGGCCAGGCCCAGGCTGGCCGAGACCGTCTGCGCCTCCGACTGGTTGAACGACAGCGGGAGCGAGCCGTACTTCAGGGTGTTGGCCAGCTCCTCGGCCTGCGGCTGGCTGAACTTGCCGGTGATCGAGGTGACGCCGCCGGTGATCGCGGAGTTGATCCGCGGGGCGCTGACCACCTCGCTGTCGAGCACGAACGCGGCCTGCTTGCCCACGTTCTGGGCGGTGTAGGCGGCCCAGATGTTGCCGCCCTCACCGGTGAAGGTCAGCTGCACCTCGAAGCCGACCCCGCCGGAGGCCACCGAGGACGTGGCGTCCTTGATGTCGCTGCCCTTGAGGAAGGCCGGGGTCAGGACGTACTTGGCCAGCCCGTCGGCGCCGCAGGTGACCAGCGGCAGCGCCGGGTCGTCGTTGCCGGCGAGGACGTCGGCCACGGAGCAGTCCAGCGTGGTCAGGGCCTGCTGCTGGACCGCCGCGTCGGTGCTCTGGCGCTGCGCCTTCGCGGCGGCGATCTCGCCGGCGACCCTGGCCGCCTCGCTGCCCGGCACCGGTGCGGGGGTGGCGGCCGACGGAGTGGTCGTGACGGCGGGCGCTTCCGGGGCGGGCGCAGAGGGGGTGGGTGCGGGGGCAGCCGTGGTGGGTGCGGGGGCAGCGGTGGTCGGCGCAGGGGCGACCGTGGTGGGCTCGGGCGGGATGCTCGGATCCTGCGCGGGCACCGGACGGCCCTGCGGCGTCGGCGGCGGGGCGGTGGTGGGTGCGGGCGCCTCGGAGGTCACCGCGGGCGCAGGGGGCGTGGTCGCCGGGGCCGGAGCCGGAGTGGTCGGCGCGGTGGTGGCCGGCGGGGTCGCGGCCACCTCGGTCTGCACGCCACGGAAGTACAGCTGCGCGGTCTGCCCGAGCGCCTTGGCCTGGGCGCCGTCGTCTCCCGGCACGGTGATCACCAGGTTCGACCCGTCGATGATCACCTCGGAGCCGGACACCCCGATGCCGTTCACCCGGTTCTCGATGATCTCCCGGGCGGTGTTGAGGCTCTCCTGGCTGGGCGCCTCACCGTTGGGGGTGCGCGCGGTCAACGTGACCCGGGTACCGCCCTGCAGGTCGATGCCGAGCTTCGGGGTGGGCTTGCGGTCGCCGGTGAAGAACACCAGACAGTAGAGCGCCGCCACGATCGCCACGAAGATGGCCAGGTAGCGAACGGGGCGGATCTGCCCTGCCGGTGGTGCCACGTTCGGTAACTCTCCTCAGGTTCGCTTCATCATGGGTGCAGCCCGCCACGTCGTGCGCCCTGCGACCACGAGCGCCGGCAGAGCGTACCTGTGTGCAGGTGAAGGCCCTGTTCACGCTGCGTGCACCGGGCCGGTGCGGGTCAGGCCGTGGTGTCGCGCTTGACCAGGTCCGGCCGGGACGCGTCGTGGCTCGCGTCGAGCTCGTCGGAGTAGTCGTACACGTCGGGGACGTCGGCGGCGGTGTCGGAGACACGCTCCCTGACGACCATGCGGTTCCAGGTGGTGACCACGCCGGGAGCGATCTCCAGCTCCACGGTCTCCTCGTCCAGGGCTACCACGGTGGCGTACAGGCCAGCGGTGGTCATGATCCGGTCACCGACGCTCAGGGAGTCCTGGAACTCCTGCGCCTCCTGCAGCACCTTCTGCTGGCGGCGGCGTCCCAGGAACATCGGCAGGACCAGCGCGACCAGCAGGAGCGGGAGGATCAAGTTTTCCATCAGAGTGGATCCTTAGGTTGACTGGATCGGGCAGTATCGCCCGACCAACACCCAAGTGTGCCATTAGCCGCCTGCGGCACCCCCGCGTCAGTCGAACAGCGGCGGTTCGGGCGTGCCGCCGCTGACCGCGTCCGGCGGCGGCACCAGACCCAGGTGCGCCCAGGCAGCGGCGGTGGCCACCCGGCCCCGCGGGGTGCGCGCGAGCATCCCGGCGCGCACCAGGAACGGCTCGCAGACCGCTTCCACCGTGGCGGGCTCCTCACCCACGGCCACGGCCAGGGTGGCCACGCCGACCGGCCCCCCGCCGAAGCTGCGCACCAGCGCGCCCAGCACTGCCTTGTCCAGCCGGTCCAGGCCCAGCTCGTCCACGTCGTAGACGGCCAGCGCCGCCCGGGCGACCTCCCGGGTGACCACCCCGTCCGCGCGGACGTCGGCGAAGTCGCGCACCCGGCGCAGCAGCCGGTTGGCGATGCGCGGAGTGCCCCGGGAGCGCCCGGCGATCTCCTTCGCCCCACCGGGGTCGAGCTGCACCCCGAGAATGCCCGCGGAGCGGCGGATGACCAGCTCGAGCTCGGCCGGCTCGTAGAACTCCATGTGCGCGGTGAAGCCGAAGCGGTCGCGCAGCGGACCGGTCAGCGCCCCGGAGCGGGTGGTGGCGCCCACCAGCGTGAACGGGGCGACCTCCAGCGGGATGGACGTGGCACCGGGGCCCTTGCCCACCACCACGTCCACCCGGAAGTCCTCCATCGCCAGGTACAGCATCTCCTCGGCGGGCCGCGCGATGCGGTGGATCTCGTCGATGAACAGCACGTCGCCCTCGAGCAGGTTGCTCAGCATGGCGGCGAGGTCACCGGCGCGCTCCAGCGCCGGACCCGAGGTGATCCGCAGCGCGGACCCCAGCTCCTCGGCGATGATCATGGCCAGGCTGGTCTTGCCCAGCCCGGGCGGGCCGGACAGCAGCACGTGGTCGGGCGGTGTGCCGCGCAGCTGTGCCGCGGAGAGCACCAGCTCCAGCTGCTCGCGCACCCTGGCCTGCCCGATGAACTCGGTGAGGCTGCGGGGCCGCAGGCTGCGCTCGGCGTCACGGTCCTCCGGCAGCGCCTCCGGCGTGAGCTCCTCGCGCCCGGTCACCGCTTGCGGCCCAGCGCGTTGAGGGCGGTGCGCAGCGCCACCGGCGTGGTGAGGTCGGGGGCGTCGGCGAGGACGGCGTCCACCACCTGCTCGGCCTGCTTGGTCGGGAAGCCGAGGCCGACGAGGGCGTCGAGCACCTGCTCGCGGACGGCACCACCGAGGTGCTGCACCCCAGACCCGCCGGCCACCTTCTCCACCTTGTCCTTGAGCTCGACGATCATCCGCTCGGCGCCACGCTTGCCGATCCCGGGCACCCGGGTGAGCGCGGTGACGTTCTCCTCGGCCAGCGCCGCGCGCAGCGCGTCCGGCTCGTGCACCGACAGCACCGCCATGGCCAGCCGCGGGCCCACCCCGGAGACGGTGAGCAGCAGCCCGAACAGCTCCCGGGACTCCGCGTCGCCGAAGCCGTACAGGGTGAGCGCGTCCTCGCGGACGATGAGCGTGGTGGACAACCGACCCTCGTCGCCGCGGCGCAGCCCCGCCAGGGTGGCCGGGGTGGCGTGCACGCGCAGGCCCACTCCGCCAACCTCGACCACCGCGTGGTCGAGCCCCAGGGACAACACCTCTCCGCGGATGGAGGAGATCACCGAGCGCCTGCCTTTCGTGCCTGGGCCAGTCGTTCCTGGTACCGGCGCTGCTGCTCGGCCGCCGCCTGCTCGGCAGCAGCCAACCGGGCCATCATCGGCGCGCGCCAGCAGTGACAGATGGCCAGGGCGAGCGCGTCGGCGGCGTCGGCGGGCGCGGGCTTGACGTTGAGGCCCAGCAGCTTGGTCACCATCGTGGTCACCTGCGCCTTGCCCGCCGTGCCGCTGCCGGTGACGGCGGCCTTGACCTCGCTGGGGGTGTGGAAGCTGACCGGGATGCCGCGCCGCGCCGCCGAGAGGGCCACCACTCCGCCGGCCTGCGCGGTGCCCATGGCCGTGCGCACGTTGTGCTGGCTGAACACCCGCTCCACCGCGACGACGTCGGGTGAGTGCACGTCCAGCCAGTGCTCGGCCGCCTGGGAGATGAGCAGCAGCCGCTGGGCCAGGTCGAGGTCTGCGGGGGTGCGGACCACGTCCACGTCCAGCGCGAACACCTCGCGGCCACGGCCACCCTCCACCACGCCGAAGCCGCAGCGGGTCAGGCCGGGGTCGACACCGAGCACGCGCACTGGCTCATCCCCTTTGCTCCTGGTCAGCGCCCGCTCCGGTGCGAACAGACGTTCGAACTCTAGTGGGCGCGGTGCTGTGCACCGAGCAGCGACACGCTCGGCGGTGCGGGCCCGGAGTCTTCCGGCCCTGAGATAGGTTCGAACCGGAATAGTCCGGCACGAACACTGGAGCCGCATGCCCCTGGTCGAGCTCGAGCGTCCCGCAGCCGGCCTGGCCGTGGTGACGCTCAACCGGCCGGAGCGACTCAACGCCCTGAGCTTCGCCCTGGCGGAAGAGCTGCACACCACGCTCGCCGTGCTGGAGCAGGACAACGAGGCTCGGGTGGTGGTGCTCACCGGCGCCGGTCGAGGCTTCTGCGCCGGGCTCGACCTCAAGGACGAGACGCAGCGCTCCCCCACCGCCGCCGGGCTGAGCGGACCAGCGGCCGGGATGCGCTCCCAGGAGTACCTCGCCTCGCTGGTGCCCCGCCTGCAGCGGCTGCCGCAGACGGTGATCGCCGCGGTCAACGGCCCTGCCTTCGGTGGTGGACTGGCGCTCGCCGCCGCCTGCGACCTGCGGATCGCGGCGGCCTCGGCCACCTTCGGCGTGCAGTTCATCAAGATCGGCGTGTCCGGGTGCGACATCGGCATCAGCTACACGCTGCCGCGGCTGGTCGGGCTCTCCCGCGCCACCGAGCTGATCACCACCGCGCGCACGTTCGACGCCGAGGAGGCGGAGCGCATCGGCCTGCTCACCCAGGTGGTGCCGGACGCGCAGCTGCTCGTCGCGGCACGCAAGCTGGCGGCCACCCTGCTGGCGCACAGCCCCTTCGCGCTGGCGATGACCAAGCAGGTGCTCACCGCGAACGCCGCCGCCACCAGCGTGGACGCAGCCATCGCGCTGGAGAACCGCACCCAGATCCTGGCGGGCACCAGCAGCGACTTCCGCGAGGCCAGCGCGGCCTTCCGGGAGAAGCGCCCACCGCGGTGGGCATCACCGTCCCCCTCCACAGGAGAGTCATGAACCACGACCAGCTCAACCGGCTCTTCGACCTGGCTGGGCGCACCGCCATCGTCACCGGCGGCACCCGCGGCATCGGGCTGGCCATCGCCGAGGCCTACACCTGCGCCGGCGCGAACGTGGTGGTGGCCAGCCGCAAGGCCGAGGCCACCAAGGCCACGGCCCAGCACCTGCAGAGCCTGGGCGGCAACGCCATCGGGGTGCCCACCCACGCCGGCGACCTGGACGCGCTGGCGACGCTGGTGCAGCGCACCGTGGCCGAGTTCGGCGGGGTGGACATCGTGGTGAACGGCGCGGCCAACCCGGTGACCCAGCCGCTGGGGCAGATGACACCGCAGGCGTGGGCCAAGTCGCAGGACGTCAACGTCCGCGGCCCGCTGTTCCTGGTGCAGGAGGCGCTGCCGCACCTGACGGCGAGCAGCCACGCCGCGGTGCTGAACATCATCTCGGTCGGCGCGTTCATGTTCGCGCCCAAGGTCGCCATGTACGCCGCGGGCAAGGCGGCCCTGATGTCGCTCACCCGGTCGATGGCCGCCGAGTACGCGTCACGGGGCATCCGGGTGAACGCCCTGGCGCCCGGATCGGTGGACACCGACATGGTGCGCAACAACACCCCGGAGGCCGTCGAGGCCATGCGGGTGGGGTCGTTCCAGCAGCGGCTGGCCACGCCGGAGGAGATGGTGGGGCCGGCACTGCTGCTCACCTCCGACGCCGGCAGCTACGTCACCGGACAGGTGCTGATCGCCGACGGCGGGATGGTGGCGCACTAGCCCGTGGTCACCATGGCGAGCACGCCCCCCACAAGGCCCACCGCACAGATCGTCCTGCCGCAGTGATGCGACTGCTGGGGCGCCTGGCGACGCGGCGAGCCACGCCGATCGCCGTGCAGGTGCTGCTGAGCTGCCTGGCCGGCGGAGTCCTGGTGCACGACTGGTGGTGGGGCACCCCACCGGTCTGGGTGCTGGCGCTCGCGCTGGCCGGCACCCTCGGACAGCTCGTCGTCGCTGTCGTGGCAGCGTGCCGATGGGTTCTCTCGCACACCATGGGCGCGTGGTGGGCCAGGGTGATGGGGCTGGTGCTGGGGCTCTGGATCTGTGCGGCGGTCGCCGTCGCCGTCCTGGCCGCCGAGCTGGTCGACGCCTGGTGGGCGGTTCTCGTCGGAGGTGTGCTGGCGGGGCTGTTGCTCACCGCCTGGCTGCAGGTCACCGCCCCCGTGCAGCTCAGCGACGTCGCGAGGGGTGACATCTGGTGGGCGCAGGTTCCCCTCGAGGAGGAGGGGCGGTCCCCGCACCGGCCCGTGCTGGTGGTGGAGGTCAAGCCCCGCACCGTTGACGTCCGCATGTTCACCAGCCAGGACAAGTCGGGCCATCCCAGCTACGTCCAGACCCCGCGCCTGGTGTTCTCCCCGGAACCCGCGCACTCCTACCTGCGCACCGACCGCATGATCGAGCTCGGCCCTGCCGACCTGCGCAAGAAGGTAGGCAGGGCGCCGAGATCGCTGCGCCGCGCGGCCCGCTGACGAGGAGCTCGGCTGCCGCGGCCGGCAGCTGGCGGGCGGCGGAACCGACGCACCCGCGCCACCAGCAGGTACGTGGCCGCGAGCACCGGCAGCACCAGCAGGTCGGTGGCGTCGCGCACCACGACGATCGGCGGCCCCCCGCCGCGCAGCCACCCGACCGCCACCTCGTAGCAGTCGCCCACCGCGGGCACCGTCTTGACCGCGGCGAACCCCGTTCCCGTCACCGCCACCGCCCACGCCGTGCGGCCGGGGCCCGACGC
Source organism: Rhodococcus sp. Z6_132 (assembly GCF_058133635.1). Lineage (NCBI taxonomy): Bacteria > Bacillati > Actinomycetota > Actinomycetes > Mycobacteriales > Nocardiaceae > Rhodococcus > Rhodococcus sp. Z6_132. The sequence goes on along the minus strand of NZ_JBYUNP010000002.1, from coordinate 632,483 downwards.
CCATCCCGGGCGTCGCGCCACGACCAGCAACCCCTCGGTCAGCGCGAGCAGCAGCAGCGGCAGGAAGAACACCCCGGCCACGTCGGAGAGCTTGCCGGTGACCGTGCTGCCGTGCGCCCCCTTGAGGTGGTGGTCGTTGACCACCAGCACGGCGACCGCCCCCACGGCCGCCGGGTGCAGCAGCAGGTCACCGGGGTGCCTCACGACAGCGTGATGGTCGCCGAGCCGGAGCTGAGCAGGTCGCACTTGAACTGCAGCCGCAGGCCGGTCGAGGTCGCAGGCACCTCGTAGGCCAGGGTGCCGCGCTTGGCGGCTCCGGGAGCCAGCTCGCCGTCCAGGCCGGCGGTGCTCTCGTCGGTGATCGTGAGGTTGTAGGACTTGTTCTGGCTGTCCTGCAGCTCGAAGCACATGATCGACGACACCGTCGCCGGCTTGGTGGACTGGTTGCGCACCTCGGTGTCCACCGTCAGCAACCGGTTGCCCGGCTTGGCCTGCAGGAACTGGTTGCTGCTGGTGTACGGGTCGGTCACGGCGTGCACCGTGGTCCGCCAGTCCCCCAGCTCGACGACGTCGCCGACCCTGAACTCCTGGGCCGCGGCCGGAGCGTCGCCGCCGCCGCCGTCGACCTTGGTGGCCTGGTTGGTCTCTCCCGACGCGGTGGTGGCGGCGAGGCCGACCGCCACCGCTGCCACCGCCAGGACGGTCCTCAGGTTCTTCTTCGTGAGCGTGTTCATCGTGGGTGTCCCTCCTCGAGTGCCGCTGACGTTGCGGTACCCGAAGTCAACGGCGCCAACGCCATCCGTCGCCTCGGCCATCGGTAGGTCTGGCCTCCTCCTTTCGGTCGGGGTGCCGGCGCCGGTCCTCCTCCTGGTGGATGGGCAGTGTCAGTGCCAGTGCGTAGCGTCGCCTCCGTGCAGCGGACGGGGTGGCAGCAGGACCAGGGGCAACCGGGGTGGGCGCACGCCGGCGAGGGGCAACAAGGGTGGGCGAAGCCAGCCCGCACGAGCACCCTGCGGCGGCGGGCCTGGACCACCGCCGCCGTCACGATGTGCGTGCTCACCACCATCTCGACGATGGCGTTCTCCGACGAGTCCGGGGTGGCTCCGACCTGGAGCTGGGTGCTCGGCGGGGTGGTCAACCTGGCCGCCGCTGCCGCTCTGGTGTGGCGCCACCAGCACCCGTGGTGGGTGCTCGGCCTCGCGGTGGCCGCGCCGCTGTTCCTCTCCACCGACGCCACGGCCGCCCTGGTGGCCCTGGTGGCGGTGTCCCGGGTGGCGCAGGTGCGCCAGCTGGTGGCCGCCGCCGCGGTGGTGCTCGTGGCCTGCGGAGTCTCGCTGACCTACGACGCCTACCGGCTGCGCGAGTACTCGGTGCTCACCATGGGCACGCCCAAGGCGGAGGACGGCAGCGCCGTGCAGCAGTACGACGTGGCCCCGTGGATCCCCTGGGTGGTGGCGCTCGGGCTGGTCGCGGCCACAGTGGTGCTCGGCCAGCTGCTGCGCACCCGCACCGCGCTGAGCACCGCCGAGCACACCCGGGACCGGGCCACGGCGCAGCAGGAGGTGCTGCGCGACGAGATGGTGCGCGCCGAGGAGCGCACCCGCATCGCCAGGGACATGCACGACACCCTGGCCGCCAGCCTCAGCCGCATCTCGCTGTTCGCCGGCGGGCTGCAGGTCAACGGCGCGGGCAACCCGGAGAAGGTGGCCAACACCGCGGCCCTGATCCGCACCACCGCCCACGAGGCGCTGGACGACCTCAAGCAGATCATCGGCGTGCTCCGCGGCAACGGCCGCAGCGGCGGGCACCAGCAGCAGGGCATCGACGCGATCTCCGCGCTGGTGCAGTCGGCCAGGGCAGCCGGGGTGCACGCCGTGCTCATCACCGACCTCGCCCCCGGCGACCTGGGCACCCTGGCCAGCCAGGTGGCCTACCGGGTGGTGCAGGAGTCGCTGACCAACGTGCAGAAGTACGCGGCCGACCAGACGGTGCACGTGTCGGTGGTCGGCAGCGAGCACGCCGGCATCCGGGTGGTGCTGCGCAACCGGTTGAGCGAGGCAGCGTCGAGCTTCACGCCCGGGTCGGGCAGCGGGCTGCGGGGCCTGGCCGAGCAGGCTCACCAGGTCGGTGGAACCTTCAGCGCCGCAAGCCAGCACGGGGAGTTCCTGGTGGAGTGCTGGCTGCCCTGGTCGGCCTGAGCACCCCGGCTGCCCTTGTCGGTGGCCCGGGGCATACTCGGTGCCGCCATGACCACTTCCCCGCGCCGCACGGTCCTCATCGCCGACGACGACCGCTACAACCGTCGCGGCATCAGCGAGATCTTCGCCGCCACCGACGACATCGTGGTGGTCGGCGAGATCGAGGACGGTGACCAGGCGGTCGACGCGGTCACCCGGTTGCGCCCGCACGTGGTGCTGATGGACCTGAAGATGCGCCGGACAGGTGGTCTGGACGCCACCCGGGAGCTGATGCGGCTGCCCGCCCCGCCCAAGGTGGTGGCGATGACCGCGCTGGACGTGGACGACCTGGTGGTGCAGGCGATGGCCGCCGGCGCGCACAGCTTCCTCAGCAAGGACGAGCCGCCGGAGATGTTCCAGCTCGCGGTGCGGGTCGCCGCGGCCGGCAACATGGTGTTCAGCCCGGAGTCGCTGCAGCGCATCATCGCCGCCGGTGGTGGGGGCTCGCAGCTGCCGTCCACCACTGACCTGGCCGTGCTGACCGATCGAGAGCGCGACGTGCTGGCGGCGCTGGCCGTCGGTGACTCCAACTCAGACATCGCCCGACGGCTCTACCTGGGCGAGACCACGGTGAAGAGCCACGTCTCGGCGGTGCTGGCCAAGCTGGGCGTGTCCAACCGGGTGGGTGCGGCCCTGGTCGCCTTCCGGGCTGGCCTGGTCAGCTGACGCCCGCGGAGCTCACCGCCGACGAGGTCCGCGCGCTGCGGCTGCGGGCGCACCGGTTGTCGGGCGCGCGCTGGGGCACGGCGGTGGCGGCGACGCGACACCTGCTGGCGGTGCAGGCGCAGAACCTGGGCGACGCCGGCTGGACGCTGGGTCTGCGCACCACCGGGCTCACCGAGCCAGCCGTGGCCGCCGCACTCGCCTCGGGTGAGCTGGTGCGCACCTGGACGATGCGCGGGACGCTGCACCTGTGCGCGCCGGAGGACGTGCGGTGGCTCCTCACGCTGCTGGGGCCACGGGCCTACGGCGGCCGGTCCACGCTCTGGCGCAGCTGCGGGCTGGACGAGCAGCAGCTCACCCGGGCCCGCCAGGTCGCACGCGTCGAGCTCGCGGGCGCCCGGTTGGTCGCTCGGCCCGCCCTGCTGGGCGCCCTCGCCAACGCCGGTGTCCCGACCGCTGGGCAGGCAGGCTCGCACGTGCTCCGCTACCTCGCCGAGAGCGCCACCCTGGTGCCCGGCCCGCCGAGCGGGCGCACCCCCACCTTCGCGCTGCTCGACGACTGGGTCCCCGCCGGTCCGGCGCCCACCCGAGAGGGGGCGTTGGCGCGGCTCGCGGTGCGCTACGTCGCCGGACACGGGCCGGCGACCGCCAGGGACCTGGCCTGGTGGAGCGGGCTGCTGCTGCGGGACTGCCAGCACGCGCTGCGCCTGGCCGGTGACGAGCTGGCCGAGGTGAGCGTGGCCGGGGAGGCCCACCACGTGAGCGCGACCCTGCTGGCCCGGTCCGCGGACCCCGCACCGCGGGTGCACCTGCTGGCGGGCTTCGACGAGTACCACATCGGCTACGCCGACCGGCGGCTCATCCTGGACGACGCCCACCGGGCCACCGTCGGCCCGGCCAAGAACGGTCTGTTCCGGTCGCCGCTGCTGGTGGACGGCACGATCGCCGGCACCTGGAGCCGCACCCTGCGTGCCCGGTCCGTGGAGATCACGGTGGACCCGTTCGGTGAGCTGCCGCCGGAGCTGGCCGCGCCGGTGGCGGCGGCCCGTGCCGCCCACGCGGCCTTCCTGGAGCGGGCCGAGACCGCCCCGACCGGCTGAGCCCGGGGCTCAGTCCTCCTGGTCCAGCTCGGCCATGACCTCGTCGGTCAGCTCGACGTTGGAGAAGACGTTCTGCACGTCGTCGGAGTCCTCCAGAGCGTCCACCAGCTTGAAGATCTTGCGGGCGCCGTCGGCGTCCACGGCCACGCTCATCGAGGGCTGGAAGCTCGCCTCGGCGGAGTCGTAGTCGATGCCGGCGTCCTGCAGCGCGGTGCGCACGGCCACCAGGTCGGTGGGCTCGCTGACCACCTCGAACTTCTCGCCGAGGTCGTTGACCTCCTCGGCGCCGGCGTCCAGCACCGCCATGAGCAGGTCGTCCTCGTTCAGCTCGCCCTTGTCCAGCTGCACCACGCCCTTGCGGCTGAACAGGTACGACACCGAGCCAGGGTCGGCCAGCGTGCCGCCGTTGCGGCTCATCGCGGTGCGGACCTCGCCGGCGGCGCGGTTGCGGTTGTCGGTGAGGCACTCCACCAGCAGGGCAACGCCGTTGGGGCCGTAGCCCTCGTACATGATCGTCTGGTAGTCGGCGCCGCCGGACTCCTCACCGGCGCCACGCTTGCGTGCGCGCTCGATGTTGTCGTTGGGCACCGACGTCTTCTTGGCCTTCTGGATGGCGTCGTAGAGCGTGGGGTTGCCGTCCGGGTCACCGCCACCGGTGCGGGCCGCCACCTCGATGTTCTTGACCAGCTTGGCGAAGGCCTTGCCGCGACGGGCGTCGATCACGGCCTTCTTGTGCTTGGTGGTAGCCCATTTGGAGTGACCGCTCATCGGTGCGCGAACCTTCCCCACTCTTCGGTGCAGCGTGTGCTTGCTTCAGTCCAGTCAACCGATCCTAGCGGGGCGTGCACCCCCGGCGCCGTCCCCGCGGGGGCTCTCCCACCCTCAGGCACGCGCGACGATCATCTGCACGAAGTGCTGGTGCACCCGGTGGTCGCCGGTCACCTCGGGGTGGAACGACGTGGCCAGCACGTTTCCCTGCCGCACCGCCACCACCCGGTCCACCGCCTCGGGCTCGGCCTCCGGGCTCGGCGGCACCGAGGCCAGCACCGTGACTCCGTCGCCGGTGCGCTCCACCCACGGGGCGCGGATGAACACCGCCCGCACCGGACCGTCGTCGATGCCGTCCACCGTCAGGTCGGTCTCGAAGGAGTGCACCTGCCGGCCGAAGGCGTTGCGTCGCACGGTGATGTCCAACCCGCCGAGCTGCACGGCGTCGGCGCGGGTGTCCAGCACCTCCGAGGCGAGCAAGATCATGCCGGCGCACGAGCCGTAGGCGGGCATGCCCTGCGCCAGGCGCTCGCGGATGGGCTCGAGCAGGTCGAACACCTGCAGCAGGCGGCTCATGGTGGTGGACTCCCCGCCAGGGATCACCAGGGCCTGGACACCGGCCAGCTCGGACTCACGACGGATCGTCACGGGGTCGGCGCCGGCGGACTCCAGTGCCGTGAGGTGCTCTCGCACGTCTCCCTGCAAGGCCAGCACACCGACGGAGGGGCGCACGTTCACGGGCCATATCGTAGAGAGCGTGACCGTGGGCCCCTCCGGCGCACCGCACTTCCGGGCGGTGAGCCCCGACGCGCTGGCGGCCGAGCTCGTCGCGCTGTGCCTGCGGGTCGAGCAGCACGGCCCGGCGCTGCGGGTGCTGCTCGACGGCGCCGACGCTGCTCGCCCGGCGGAGCTGGCAGTGGCGGTGGCCGAGCTGCTGCGCGCCGCGGGCCGACCCTGCGCGGTGGTCGACCTCCGGTGGTGGCTGCGCCCGGCGTCGCTGCGCCTGGAGCACGGGCGCACCGACGCCGACAGCTACCGCGACGAGTGGTTCGACCTGGCGGCGCTGCGCCGGGAGGTGCTCGACCCGCTGGGCCCGGGCGGCACCGGGCAGTGGCTGCCCACGCTGTGGGACCCGGCCACCGACCGGGCCACCCGCGCGGCCCGGCTCCGCTGCGGGGAGGGCCAGGTGGTGCTGGTGGCCGGGCCGATGCTGCTGGGCCGCGGCCTGCCCGCCGAGCTGGCGGTACACCTGCACCTGAGCGAGGCGAGCCTGCGGCGACGGGTCACCGACGAGCTGGCGTGGACGGTGCCCGCACTGGTGGCCCACGAGCGCGACGCCGACAGCGACGCCGTGGCCGACGCAGTGGTGCGTACCGACCATCCCGACCGCCCGGCCCTGCTGGTCCGCTAGCGCGCCTGCGCCGGGCTCAGCAGGGACAGCTGGGCCACCAGCCCGCCCTCGACGTGCACCACCGGACCCAGCCGGCGCCCCGGCTGGTGCGGGTCCCACAGCTGGTAGCTGCCCGACACGAGCTCGGGGTACACCGCGGTGAGCCCGCGGGTGCCGTCCGGAGCCGCTCGCACGTGCACGCCGGTGTGCCCGACAGCCCGCGTGCTGCCCGCGTGTGAGATGTCGATCTCGGTGCCGGCGAAGCGATCGGGCAGGTGGACCACCAGCGCGCCGATGTCGCCACCGATGTCGAGCACCACCGATCCGCCCTGCACCTGCTGCTGTTCCACGTCGGTGCTCCTAGCTGCCTGGCGCGTAGGGGCGCGGCATGGTGGCGAACCCGCTGTTGGGGATGTTGAGGTACGGGAAGCTGCTCAGCAGCGGCCCGTTCTCCTGGCCCGCGTAGTCGCCGAGCAGCGCCACGGCGAGGTCGGGCACGTAGCCGGAGTCCACCACCGGGATCGTCGCCCCGGCGACAGCCCGCAGCTCGACGTCCGCGACGTCGTCGGGCACGCGACGGCCATTCGGAAAGCCGGCCAGGTCGCCGACGAGCACGCCGTACTCGCGCAGCGCGGTGGCCGGCGGGATGGCCATGTTCAGCCGCACCAGGTCGGCGAGCACCGGGCCGGTGTAGTTCTGGAAGCCCGGCACGAGGCCCTCGGGGAAGCCGGTGAGGAAGATCCGGACCAGGTCGTTGCGGTCCTTGGTGTAGGCGCGCAGGTTGTTGAAGACCAGCGGGTACAGCTCGGGCAGCCGCCGGGCGAGCTCCGGCTGCAGCACCCGCTCCAGGAAGGTGGCGTCGTTGGTGGGCGAGCTGGCGTTCCACAGGTCCTTCTGCCCGATGCCGATGAGCAGCTCGTTGAACAGCGGGTTGGCCAACCGGGAGACCTGCTGCCAGGCGCCCATCCCCACCCGCCTGCCGTCCTCCTCCACGCTGGTCATCGCCTGGCGGCTGGCCGAGGCGTAGACCCCGATGACCGAGCTGGGCGCCATGACGTCGGTGGGGTTGCTGCCGTCGACGGCCAGCAGCGTCTTGGGCAGCTGCAGCGCGATGGTGTGCACGTTGAGCCCGCGGAAGGAGTCCACACCCGGGGCGGGGAACAGTGGGCCGGTGTGCAGGAACTGCAGCGGCCGGATGTCGTCGAGGTCGAACACCGCACCAAGGTCGACGAAGAAGGCGTCGGCCCGCTGGCCGGCGAACACCGTGGCGCCGTCGCTGAGCTGGCGGATGGCCGGCGGGACGTACTGCGGGTAGCTCGGCGTGGAGTGCACCCCCACGTTGCAGGGCGGGGACGGGATGTCGTCGCCGACGACGGTGCTCGTGCCGTCCTTGAGCACCTTGGTGACCGTGTAGGTCTGGCGCCGGTTGAGGTTGGCGTAGGTGGTGGCTCCGGAACCGTTCGGGTCCACCGACACGGTTCCGAGGTTGTACATGAACGAGCCCGGGTCGGCGTAGGTCTCGGTGAAGCGGAACTGGTAAGTGATGTCCGGCCGTTGCCCCTCCGCGGTGATCGGCGTGTTGAAGACGTGGATCTCGTAGAGCACGTCGTCGCCGAAGACGAAGAAGTTGGGTCCGCCGTCGGGGTTCTGGAACGGGATGAAGTTGGCGAGCAGGGTGACGGTGTCCGGCCGGTCGGGGCTGACGAAGGCGTACACGTCGGTGTTGTCGGCGACGGGGTCCTGGGAGATCTCCGGGGCTTCGCGGTGCGAGGACATCTCTTACCTCTTCGGTCGTGGTCTGGTCACGCGGGAGCCCGCCGACACGACGGTCGGCAGAGTGGGGAGGCTGCCCGGAGCTGGGCAGGAGGTGGGCTGAGCGGGGCGCGGCGTCAGAGCTGCGCGGTGGGCGCCTCGTGGGTCAGCCGGGCGGCCAGTGCCTTGTCGGTCAGCGTCGACGACTGCTCTCCGTGCATCACGGTGAACTCGCCGGTGCTGGCGTCGCGCAGCAGCAGCACCACCGGCCCGTCGAGCTGCTTGGCCCGGGCTGCAGGCTCGGCGTGCGCCGTGCCCGCCAGCACCGCGCCCGGCACCGCGGAGGCCGCTCCCACCGCGACCGCGCCCAGCGAGGCCGTGCGCAGAAAGCTCCGACGATTGGTCTCAGCCATGTGAATGCCTCTCGATCAGTGCAGACGGGTGCTCGAGGAGTCGATAGGTGCACGCGGGCAGACCTGTTCGGCGCACAGAAAACAATTCATCGACACCCGCCGGTAAAGATCATCTCCCGGCACCCGACTCATCCCCCGTGGCCTGGTCAAACGAACAACCCGGCACCCGCAAATAGTGACACTCGACACAGCATTCGGCAACAGAAAGAATGCCGGTTGGCGGCGCATTCGGCCGAATTCTCTGGGGCACCGGCGAATTGCGCCAGAAATTGCGTCGGCGCAGCGAGGATCAGGCCACGCCGGCCAGGCGCAGCAGCGCGGTGGTGCCCGCGGCCACCAGCACCACCACCACGAACGGGGCTCGTCGCCACAGCGCCAGCAGACCCGCACCCACGCCGAGCACGCGCGCCCAGCCGCCGAAGGAGGACCCGTCGAGCACGGCTGAGGTGACCGCCAGCGACAGCAGCAGCGCGGTCGCGGCCAGCCCCAGCAGCCGCACCACGCGCGGTGGCACGTGCACGCGCCGACGCAGCAGCCCGCCGGAGACCCGGATCAGGAACGTGCCCGCGGCGAGCAGCCCGATCACCCACCAGCTGACCGGGCTCATCCGCGCAGCTCCCGCCAGGCCAGGACCACGCCGCACAGCCCCGCGAGCACGCCCACGCCGGCCGGCAGCAACGGGGTGAGCACCAGGGCCACGACGGCGCCGGCCACCGCCACCCGGCGGTCCAGGCGGTCGCGCAGCGCCGGGGCGACGAGGGCGAGCAGGGCCGCGGGGAAGGCGGCGTCCACCCCGAGCGCGTCGGGATCGCCCAGCAGGTTGCCGCCGAGCGCACCGATCACCGTGCCCAGGTTCCAGGCGAGGAACAGCAGCACCCCGGCGACGGCGAAGGCCAGCCGGGCGTGGGCGCGGTCGGGCTGGGCGCGGGTGAACGCGGTGGCCTCGTCCGTCATCAGGTGCGCACCCACCAGGCGCCGCCACCCTGAACCGGAGAGCACGTCGGCCAGCACCAGGCCGTAGGGCAGGTGCCGGGCGTTGAGCACCAGGCCGCCGACGATCATCGCCACCGGGCCTGCGCCGCCGGCCGCGGCGGCGAGCACCAGGAACTGCGCGCCCCCGGAGTACAACAGCAGCGACATGGCCACCGTCTTGGCCACCGAGAGCCCGGTGGCCACTGCGACCGTGCCGAAGGACAGCCCCACCAGCGCGATGGCCAGCAGCAGCGGGGAGAGCCGCCTGGTGACCTGCCAGGGTGTCGGCAGGCCACCAGGGTGGTCGGGCGTCCTCGGCTGCTCGGGTGAGGCTGGTTCAGACAATCCGGAGGGGGCTACCAGCCGCGGGTGGACAGCCGGTGGTCCACCGGCAGCTGCTCCACGTTGATGCCGACCATCGCCTCGCCCAGGCCGCGGGAGACCTTGGCCAGGGTGTCGGGGTCGTCGTGGAACGTGGTGGCCTTGACGATGGCCTCCGCGCGCTGCGCGGGGTTGCCGGACTTGAAGATGCCCGAGCCGACGAAGACGCCGTCGGCGCCCAGCTGCATCATCATGGCCGCGTCGGCCGGGGTGGCGATGCCACCGGCGGTGAACAGCGTGACGGGCAGCTTGCCCGCGGCGGCGACCTCGGCCACCAGCTCGTAGGGGGCCTGCAGCTCCTTGGCGGCGACGTAGAGCTCGTCGGCGCGCAGCGTGGACAGCCGGCGGATCTCCGCGGAGATGGTGCGCATGTGCATGGTGGCGTTGGAGACGTCCCCGGTGCCGGCCTCACCCTTGGAGCGGATCATGGCCGCGCCCTCGGTGATGCGGCGCAGGGCCTCGCCGAGGTTGGTGGCACCGCAGACGAAGGGCACGGTGAACTGCCACTTGTCGATGTGGTGGGCGTAGTCGGCCGGGGTGAGGACCTCGGACTCGTCGACGTAGTCCACGCCCAGGCTCTGCAGGATCTGCGCCTCGACGAAGTGCCCGATGCGGGCCTTGGCCATCACCGGGATGCTGACCGAGGAGATGATGCTGTCGATCATGTCCGGGTCGCTCATCCGGGAGACGCCGCCCTCGGCGCGGATGTCGGCGGGGACGCGCTCCAGGGCCATCACGGCCACGGCGCCGGCGTCCTCGGCGATCTTGGCCTGCTCGGCGGTGACCACGTCCATGATGACGCCGCCCTTGAGCATCTCCGCCATGCCGCGCTTGACGCGGGCCGTGCCGGTTCCGCCTGCGGTGGACGGCTGAGGGGTGCTGGGCTGAGCGGTGCTCACGGTGTACTCCCGATCTCCTGCTGAGGCTTGGTGCCGGTCAGGCTCCATCGTAGGGGTTGGCGCCGACGTCCTCCGCCGACGTCCTCCGCCGGCGTCCGGCTCAGGGAATGCGCCTGAGCACCGGGCCCGGGGCGTCCGGTCCGGCCGTCGCCGCCGCGAGCGCCTCCGGCAGCAGCGCGGGCAGGCCCGGGGGGTACACCTGCTCCCCGCGGCCCTCCAGCTCGACCAGCTCCTCCGGGGTGCACCAGCGCGGCTGCGCGAACACCCGCTGCTCCAGCTCGGTGTAGCCGTCGGTGTGCGGCAGGAACGGCGGCACACACGCCGCGAAGTACGTCTCGGCCGCCTCCACGGTGCGGCCCTCCAGCTCCAGCACGGTGCGCCGCCACCACAGCGGTCCGCGCAGCGCCGCGACGTCCAGCCGGTGACCGGTCTCCTCGGCCACCTCGCGCACCCCCGCCTCCACCAGCGACTCCCCCGGCTCCAGCCCTCCACCGGTGGTGATCCAGTAGTGGGTGTCCGGGGCGGTGGTGCTGGCTCCGCGCAGCATGAGCACCCGGCCGTCCGGGTCGAGCAGCAGCACCCGCGCGGCCGGGCGCTGGGGCGGGGCGGTCGCGTCGGCGACCTCGGCCTCGGCGATCTCGAAGTAGCGCGGTTGCGGCGCGGTGCCGCCCAGGCGGAACCAGCGCACCAGCCGTCGGCTGCGCAGCGCCTGGGTGTCGCGCACGGCGTCGTTGTAGAAGCGGCGGGCCAGCAGCACCCGGGTCTGGGCGTCGGCCAGCTCGGCGGCCAGCTGCGGCGAGAGCTGGTCCACCGGCACCTGGTCCAGCGCCACCGACAGCGCGTTCTCCACCGTCTCGCGGCGCTCGCGGTCGGTGCGCTCGGCCCCGGCGGCCAGGCTGGTGAGCCGGCGGCCGTCCACCCGGGCACCCGGGGGCACCGCGAGGGCCACCGAGCGGGCCACCACGGCGCGCCGGGACAGGGCCGCCTCCAGCGCGATCCACGCCGAGTCCAGGCGCACGTGCAGCCGGTCGAGGCGGTGGGCGGTGCCGTAGCTCCACAGGGCGGCCAGCGCCACCAGTACGACCAGCGCCACGACCAGCAGCAGGGTCCAGGTGCTCACTGGTCCACCTCGTGCACCCGGTCGCGGCCGGCGGTGACGGTCTCGTAGACCTGCATCACTCGCTGGGCCACCACCTGCCAGTCGTAGCTCTGCACCGCCTCGCGCCCGGCGGCGACCAGCCGGGCGCGGCCCGGGGCGTCGCCGAGCATCTCGTGCAGGTGCCGCGCCCAGGCGGCGGAGTCGCCGGTGGGCACCAGCCGTCCGGCGGCCCCGTCGTTGAGCACCCGGCGGAAGGCGTCCAGGTCGCTGGCGGCCACCGCGGTGCCCGCGGACATGGCCTCCACCAGCACGATGCCGAAGCTCTCGCCGCCGGTGTTGGGTGCGCAGTAGACGTCGGCGCTGCGCAGCGCCGAGGCCTTCTCCTCGTCGCTGACCCGCCCGAGCAGCACCATCCGGCGGGACACCGCGCGGCCGGCGGCCTTGCGCAGCGCCGCCTCGTCGCCACCGCCGACCACCAGCACCTGCAGGTCGGGGTGGGCGGCCACCAGCTGGGGCAGCGCACCCAGCAGCACGGGCATGCCCTTGCGCGGCTCGTCGTAGCGACCGACGAAGGCCAGCGTGCCGCCCTCGCGGGGGAAGCCCGGCAGCGGCTGCGCGTCGGCGAAGGCGCGCACGTGCACGCCGTTGGGGATGAGCACCGCGTCGGAGCCGAGCGACTCCACCTGCCAGCGCCGGGCCAGGTCGGACACCGCGATGCGGCCGCTGATCTTCTCCAGGAACGGCTGCAGCACCGGCTGGAAGGTGCTGAGCACCCGCGATCGGGTGGTGGAGGTGTGGAAGGTGGCGACGATGGGACCGTCGGCCACCGCCATCGCCCACATGGACAGGCTCGGCGCGTTGGGCTCGTGGATGTGCAGCACGTCGAAGGAGTTCTCCCCGATCCAGCGCCGCACCTTCGCCCAGTGGCTCGGCCCGAAGCTCAGCCGCGCCACCGACCCGTTGTAGGGCACGCCGATGGCCTTGCCGCCGTTAACCACGTACGACGGCAGCTGCGTGCCCTCCTCGGCCGGGGCCAGCACGCTGACCTCGTGGCCCTGGTCGATGAACACCGCGGCCAGCTCGGCGATGTGCGCCTGCACGCCGCCGGGCACGTCGAAGGAGTACGGGCAGACCATCCCGATCTTCATCGCTGCCCCGCCGCCTGGTCGGCGTGCCACAGCGGTTGCAGCATGTGCCAGTCGGCCGGGTGGGCGGCGATGCCCTCGGCGAATCGGTCGGCCATGGCCTGCGTGGCGGCCTGCACGTCCAGGGCGGGGTCGACCGGCGGGTGCACCCGCATCCGCCACCCGTGCGGGGTGTACCAGCAGTGCGCCGGCAGCAGCGCCGCCCCGGTGCTGCGGGCCAGCCGCGCCGGACCCGCGGGCATGGTGGTCTTCTCGCCGAAGAAGCTGACGGTGATGCCCACGCCGCTGAGCTCGCGGTCGCCGAGCAGGCAGATGACGCCGCCGGAGCGCAGCCGGCGGACCAGCCCACGCACCGGTGACTCCGCACCTCCGGTGAGCGGGAGGATCTCGAAGCCGAGACTCTCCCGGTAGGCCACGAAGCGCTGGAACAGCCGCTCCGGCTTGAGCCGCTCGGCGACGGTGGTGAAGGTGCCGTGGGTGGCCGCCAGCCACACCCCGGCCACGTCCCAGTTCCCGCTGTGCGGCAGCGCGACGACGACGCCCTTGCCCCGGACCAGGGCGGCGTCCAGGTGCTCCCGGCCCTCGATGTCGGCGGTGATGCTCGCGGCCAGCGCCGCCTTGTCCATGGCGGGCAGCCGGAACGCCTCCCGCCAGTAGCGGCCGTAGGAGCGCAGCGACTCGCGCACCAGCTGCTCGGGCACCTCCTCCGGGGTGACGCCCAGCACCCGGGCCAGGTTGCGGCGCAGCTGCTGGGTGCCCGGACCGCCCCGGCGCGCGGCCAGGCCCGCGCCGGCGTCGGCGAGGCGGGCGGCCACCGACTCCGGCAGGGCGCGCACCACCCGCCATCCCGCCGCGTACCCCAGGTCGGCGGCGCGCTCAGCTGCCCGCACGGGTCAGACCGAGATCTGGTCGCGGGCGCCGTCGGCGTTGCGCACCGCCAGCAGCCGCTGAACCACGGTGAGCACGCTGGCCGCGGCCAGGAACCACACCGCGACGTGCACGGCCCACGGCAGACCCATCCCGGTGAGCCCGGCGCCGGTGAGCACGATGATCAACCGCTCGGGACGCTCGATGAAGCCGGCGTGCGCCGCGAAGCCGCTGGCCTCGGCCCGGGCCTTGACGTAGGAGGTGACCTGGGAGGTGATCAGGCACAGCAGCGCCGCGACGGCCAGCGGCCGGCTGTCCCCGGTGGTGAACGCCCACCAGGCCAGCGCGGCGAAGATGGCCCCGTCGGCGATGCGGTCGCAGGTGGCGTCCAGCACCGCCCCGAAGGGGGTGCCGCCGCCGCGCACCCGGGCCATCGCGCCGTCCAGCATGTCGAACATGACGAAGAACCAGATGACCAGCGCCGCAGCGAGCAGGTGGTCGGTGGGGAACAGGACCAGCGCGGCCACCACGCTGGCCACGGTGCCGATGACGGTGACCGCGTCCGGGGTGAGGCCGATGCGCACCAGCGACCGGGCCAGCGACATCGTGCCCTTGGACAGCGCCGACCTGGCGTACGTGCTGAACGCGCTCAACGTCTCATCTCCGCATCAGTGGATCCACCCGGGTTCTGCGGGGCGGCTGCGAGCAGGATAGTCGTTGACCTCACGCCAGTCGGCGCACCAGTGTTCGCTGCAGCACCTGCCGGCCCTGCTCGTCCACGGACGCGTGCTCCACCTCGACGCTGGCCTTGCGCCCCTTGAGCACCACCGTCATCACTCCGTTGTCGAACCACGGTCCGCCCTGCACGTCCCAACGGATGGCGGGATCGCGCACCCCGGCGGCCCGGGCCAGCAGCCGCAGCGTCCCGGCCACGGCGGGGCGCTTGACCAGCTTGTTGACCACCTGGATGGGCTTGTTCAGCGGGTTGCGGAACGGCGACATGGTGAGCTGGTGCACGGCGGTGTCGCGCGGTTCCACGTCCTGCACCTGCGCCTCGGCCAGGTAGGAGCAGTGCACGTCGCCGGACAGCCACAGCACGCTCGCGGGGGGCTCCGGCAGGTGCGCGACGTCGGCGACGAGGGCCACCATGTCGTCGAAGGACTGCCGGAACGCCGCCCAGTGCTCCAGGTCCACCGCCAGCCGGATCTTCTCCCCCACCTTGGAACCCAGCTTGCCCCAGGCCCCCTGCGCGGTGGCCTCGTTCCAGCCCTCCAGGTGGTGCAGGCCCGGGAGCATGAGGAACGGCAGCGTGGACCCGATGAGCAGGTGCTGCACCGGCTTGCCCGACGGCAGCGGCTGCAGCGCCTGCTGCCGCGCCCACTCCCACTCGGCGGTGTCCATCATGGCGCGGTTGGCCGGGTCCAGCCGGCGTGAGCAGCGGGAGTCCAGCACCACCAGGCGGTTGCGCCCGAAGTCCCGGTGATAGCTCCACTGCATCGACTGCGGCTCGGTGTCGGCGCGCCACGCGAAGTCGGCCAGCAGCTGCACCCGCTCGGCGTCCCCGGGGGCCTCGCGCACCGCCTGGTAGAGCTTGTCCTCGGCCAGCTCGGTGGGCGAGAGGTTGCCCAGGTGCTGGTACACCCAGTACGAGGAGAAGGCGCCGATGACGCGGGAGCGCCACCACGGCTCGGTGATGATCTGCTGGCGCCACGACCACGAGCTGTTCCAGTCGTCCCGCAGGTCGTGGTCGTCCAGGATCATGCAGGTGGGCAGGGTGGAGAGCAGCCAGCGGACGTGCTCGGAGCCCCAGGACTCGTGGTAGAGCCAGGTGTACTCCTCGAAGTCGCAGATCTCGTCCACCACCTCCTCGCCACCGGCGTCCACCCCGGGCGGGCCCTCGCCGGCGGCGCGGCGGGCGTGCAGCTTCTCCAGGATCGCCTCGGAGGGGTCGTCGGCGTACACCTGGTCGCCCACCAGCAGCAGCGCGTCCGGCCACTGGGCGTGGTCGAGCTCCTGCATGCGCAGCGCCATGGCCACCAGGGCGTCCGCACCCAGCGCCGCGAGCTGGTCGGGGGTGTGGCCCTCGCCGCGCCGGCAGGACCCGAAGGCCAGGCGCACCGACTCCTCGTCGGAGGTGGTGCGCACCAGGCTCGCCGGCGCCCCGGGCAGCGGCCACACCTGCTGGTCGTCCAGCGAGACCGTGTAGGGCAGTTCGGCGTCGGCGGGCAGGCCGTCGAGCACCACCAGGGCGTAGTGGTGGCCGTGCAGGCTCCAGGTGGGCTCGGTGCGGCGGACGCCGTCGCACTCCACCGTCACCTGCACCGCGGTGTCGGTCTCCACCCACACGGTGGCCTGGTGGTCGTCGACGAACCGCAGCAGCGGCCCGAGCACGATGCCGGCCCGCTCGGCGGCGACGTCGGTGGTCTGCTCGTCGGTGTTCTGCTCGTCGTGGTTCACCAGGGTCACCCTAGCGACCGACGCTCGGGCGCTCAGTTCGGCGCGGGCCAGGCCTCGGCGAGCAGCTGCCGGGTCTCCCCCAGCAGCTGGGGCAGGACCTTGGTACCGCCGAGCACCGTGATGAAGTTCGCGTCGCCGCCCCAGCGGGGCACCACGTGCTGGTGCAGGTGTGCGGCAAGCGATCCCCCCGCCACCGAGCCCAGGTTGAGCCCCACGTTGAAGCCGTGCGGGCGGGAGACCTGGCGGACCACCCGGATGGCGTCGCGGGTGAGCGCCATCAGCTCGGCCGACTCGGAGTCGGTGAGGTCCTCCAGCTCGGCCACGTGCCGGTAGGGCAGCACCATGAGGTGGCCGGGGTTGTACGGGTAGAGGTTGAGCACCGCGTACACGTGCTCACCGCGGGTCAGCACCAGCCCGTCCTCGTCGCTCATGGTCGGGATGACGCACAACGGGCACTCCGGCGCGGGAGCGCGCTCGCCCAGGTCGTCCTCCCCCACCGGGCTGGCGATGTAGGACATCCGGTGCGGGGTCCACAGGCGCTCCAGGCGATCGGGGGTCCCCACCCCGTGCTGGCGCAGCTCGGTCACTCCGCCTGCACCAGCTCGGTCTGTGCCTGCTCCCCCTGCGCCAGCTCGGCCTGCACCACCTCGGCAGTGGGCGAGGCGTTCTCCCGCCGCGCCACCCAGTCGGTGATCAGCGCCACGGCCCGCTCCACCGGCACGCCGTTGACCTGGGTGCCGTCGCGGAACCGGAAGCTCACCGCGCCGGCCTCCACGTCGCGCTCGCCGGCCAGCAGCATGAACGGCACCTTCTGGGTGGTGTGCGTGCGGATCTTCTTCTGCATCCGCTCGTCGCTGAGGTCCACGTCCACCCGGACGGCGTGGGTGCGCAGCTGCTTGGCCACGTCCAGCAGGTGGTCGGCGAAGGCCTCGGCCACCGGGATGCCCACCACCTGGACGGGGGCGAGCCACGCCGGGAAGGCGCCGCCATAGTGCTCGGTGAGCACCCCGAAGAAGCGCTCGATGGAGCCGAACAGGGCGCGGTGGATCATCACCGGGCGCTTGCGGGAGCCGTCGTCGGAGGTGTACTCCAGCTCGAAGAGCTCGGGCAGGTTGAAGTCCACCTGGATGGTGGACATCTGCCAGGTGCGCCCGAGGGCGTCGCGCGCCTGCACGGACACCTTGGGGCCGTAGAAGGCCGCGCCGCCCGGGTCGGGCACCAGGTCCAGGCCCGAGCGCTCCGCGGCCACCCGCAGCGCCTCCGTGGCCTCCGCCCAGTTCTCGTCGGTGCCCACGTACTTGTCCTCGTTGCGGGTGGACAGCTCGAGGTAGAAGTCGTCCAGGCCGAAGTCGCGGAGCAGGCCGAGGACGAAGTCCAGCAGCGACGTCAGCTCCTCCTGCACCTGCTCGGGGGTGCAGAAGATGTGTGCGTCGTCCTGGGTGAAGCCGCGGGCGCGGGTGAGGCCGTGCACCACGCCGGACTTCTCGTTGCGGTAGACGGTGCCGAACTCGAACAGCCGCAGCGGCAGCTCGCGGTAGGAGCGCCCGCGCGACCGGAAGATCAGGTCGTGCATCGGGCAGTTCATCGGCTTGAGGTAGTAGTCCTGGCCCTGCTTGCGCAGGGTGCCGTCCTCGTTGTACTCCGCGTCCAGGTGCATCGGTGGGTACATGCCGTCGCGGTACCAGCTCAGGTGCCCGGAGACCTCGAACAGGCTGCCCTTGGTGATGTGCGGGGAGTAGACGAACTCGTAGCCCTCCTGCTCGTGCCGGATGCGGGAGTAGTCCTCCATGGCCCGGCGGATGATGCCGCCGCGGGGGTGGAAGACAGCCAGGCCGGAGCCGATCTCGTCCGGGAAGCTGAACAGGTCCAGCTCGGTGCCCAGGCGGCGGTGGTCGCGGCGCTCGGCCTCGGCCAGCAGGGTGAGGTGCGCGTCCAGGGCCTCGCTGGACTCCCAGGCGGTGCCGTACACGCGCTGCAGGCCGGCGTTGTTCTGGTCGCCGCGCCAGTAGGCCGCGGAGCTGCGGGTGAGCTTGAAGGCGGGGATGTGCTTGGTGGTGGGGATGTGCGGGCCGCGGCACAGGTCGGTCCACACCAGGTCACCGCTGCGCGGGTCGAGGTTGTCGTACATGGTCAGCTCGCCGGCGCCGACCTCCATGACCTCCGGGTCGTCGATGCCGGACTTGTCGCGGATCAGCTCGAGCTTGAACGGCTCGCCGGCCAGCTCCTGCTCGGCCTCGTCCACCTCGATCACGCGGCGGGAGAACCGCTGGGCGCCCTTGATGATCTGGCGCATCCGCTTCTCCAGCGCGGTCAGGTCCTCCGGGGTGAAGGGCCGTGGCATGGCGAAGTCGTAGTAGAAGCCGTCGGTGATGGGCGGGCCGACGCCCAGCCGCGCGTCGGGGAAGAGGTCCTGCACGGCCTGGGCCAGCACGTGGGCGCAGGAGTGCCGGATCACCATGCGGCCCTCGGGACTGCCTGCGGCGACGGCCGCCACCTCGGTGTCGGCGTCCGGGACCCAGGACAGGTCGCGCAGCTGGCCCTCGGCGTCCTTGACCACCACGATCGCCTCGGCGCCCTTGCCCGGCAGTCCGGCCTCCCGCACCGCGGTCCCGGCCGTGGTGCCCGCCGCAACTGTCACGTGCTGCGGGGCGGACTCGACTGGATGTGCCACGGTGCTGGGCTCCTTGTGCTGAACGACGCGGGGACCGGCGACGGGGTGCGTCACCGTTGTGTGCCCCGATGCTATCGGTGCCCGTCCGGGCGCCCGGCAGCAGACGCACGGGAGGCGGGAGCGAAGGTGGCGCGGAGGTCGGCAGGAGCCTGCCGGAGAGGTGAGGGTGGTCCCGGCTGGGTTCGAACCAGCGACCTTCCCGGTGTGAACGGGACGCTCTTCCACTGAGCCACGGGACCGTGCCTGACCCGGGTGAACCCTGGTCGGTCGGTGCGGTTGGGAACATTAACACGTCCCGCGGAGGGCTCTTGCAAGGGCCCTCCGCGGACGCCCTTGGGGCGGTCGGCTGGTCGGGTTCCAGACCCCGCTAGAGGGGTGACTGCACCCACCCGGCGTCATAGCCGACGAGGTCCGCCATGAGGGCCAGCGCGCCGATCAGCCACAGCGTGGTCAGCACGATCGCCGCAGTTCCCAGCCACGCCAGGGCCTGGATCCAGCGTGGCTGCGACGCCAGCCAGCGCGTCCAGCCGTAGTAGAACTTCTTGACCTGTGCCAGCACGCGCTGCGCCCAGGAGAACTCGCTGGCCAGGATCGCCAGCCCGGCGATGACGACGGCCCACCCCGGTCCGGGGTAGGGAATGAGGAGGATGCCCAGGCAGAGCACCAGCGTGCCCACCACGCCGGTGCTGATGCGGTACACCAGGTTCGCCGTGCGCCGGTGCCGCAGCCGCTCGCGCCACCGTCGGTGCTTCTTCTGGGTGCGCACGAGCCAGCCGTCGTCGGGCTGCTCGACGCCCCGCTCCTCCCGCTCGTGCCGCGCACTCTCCTGCGCCGCAGTCTCCGGCCGCACAGTCTTCTGCGGCACGGTCTCCTGCCGCGCATCCTTCTGCGGCGGGGTCTCTGCTGGCACGGTCTGCTCGGTCATGGTCTCCTCTGGCAGGGCGTCCTGCCGCTCTGGTTGTCCGCTCACGCCGAGACCTGTCCGATCGCGACGATGGTGCCCGGGCTGGCCGGTTGGGCTCCTGCGGGCTCCACGGACACCGCGAACATCGGGAAGCTGGTGGGGTCGGACGTGGTCATCGGCGCCACCCCGAGGGCACCGGCGGGTGCCCCGGTAGTGGTCACTGGACCCAGCATCACCGGGCTGGTGTCACCGAGGCCGTTCATCCCCCACAACACGTACTGGCTGTTGGCGGCGGCGCCGGGCATGTTCATGGGCACCACCATGGTGCCGGAGTCTCCGGCCAGCAAGAGGGCCATCGGCGCACCGGTGAGGTCCTTCTCCCGCAGCGCCACCTTGCGCACCGACGGGTCGGACAGCGCGCTGACCACCTGGGGCTGGTCGAAGGCCGACACCGTGGGGGTGGTGCTGGTCGAGCCGTCGAAGACGTTCGCGCCGGCCCAGCCGGCCACCACTCCCACGCCGAGGACCAGCACGGCCGCCGCAGCGAGCAGCGCGCGCCGCGAACCTCCGAGCCAGCGCCCCGGTCCACCCCGGGTGGCTCCCCGCCCGCGCAGCGGGCCGCCGACGGGGCGGTGCGCGCCCGGGCTGCCGGGCGTGGTGCTGCCGCTCGGGCCTACACCAGGGACGCTCGTGGACGGCGCCGGCGAGGTCTGTCCGCCGCTGGTGCCTGACCCGCGCGCCAGCTCCAGCACCGAGGCCCGCAGGTGCTCGGGCGGATCAACCTGCTCCACGTCCGCGGCCAGCAGCAGCGCGATCTCCTCGGTCGCCTCGACCTCCTCCGCGCACTCCGCGCAGCCGGGCAGGTGGCGGGCGAAGAACGCCTCGTCCTCCGGCTCGAGGGCGTGCAGCGCCCAGCCGGTCGCCAGCTCGAGGTACTCGCAGCTGCCCTCTGCTTCGGTGCCCGTCCGGTCTGCGCCCATCCCGTGTGCGCCCATCCCCTCTGCGCCCATTCCCTCTGCGCTCACAGGCCCTGTCCTTCCACACGTGCTCCGCCGATGCCGAAGTCCAGCGCCATCGGTGCGAGCACCCCGCGGAGTCGTTGCGACGCCGCGAACATTCGTGACTTCACCGTGCCGAGCGGCACGCCGACGATCGAGGCGACCTCACGCTGGGTGTAGCCGCCGTAGTAGGCCAGCAGCATGGCGCGCGCCTGGTCCGGCGGGAGCGCCCCGATCGCTCGGCGCACGTCGTCGCCGAGCACGTTGTCGATCGCGCTGTGGTCGGCGCCGGGGTCGGCCAACCCCGTGGGCTCGGGGACCTCGTCGTCCATCACCACCTGGCGCCGACGGTGGACCCCCTCGCGACGGACCGCGTCCACCGCCTTGTGGTGCACCACCGTCAGCAGCCACGAGGCAAATGCCCCGCGGCCGGGCACGTAGCTGCCGGGCTCGCGCCACACCGAGAGGAACACCTCCTGCACGACATCCTCAGCCAGCACCTCGTCCACGCAGATGCGTCGAGCCAGGGAGTAGGCCGGCTTGGCGTAGCGGTCGTAGAGCTCAGCCAGCGCGGACTCGTCGCCGGCGCCGATGCGCTCCACGATCCGCACGTCCTGCCGGGCGCGCTCCGGGTCCGGCGCCACTCGAGGCCGGCGAGGCGCAGCCGTGCGTGGGGGCTCCGGATCGTCTCCGTGCCCACCGCGGGGGCTGCTCTCCACCACTGGCATGTTCCTCACGTCATGTCTTCGCAGACAGGCAGTCCGATGGTTCACCCGCCGCGAGCGCGCCGGGTCGCCCCGGTTTGATCACCAGGGTACGGGGATCCGCCGGAACCACGACAAATGCACCAGCGGCGCGCGGGGCCCACCGCTGACCAGGACCGACTCGCCGGGGCCAGTCGTCGTCCACCCGCACGCCCACCAGGCCCGCAACCCGGAGTGGCGCAGGCCATAATTGCGCCGTCGCGGCTGGTCAGCGGGGCGTCGGACCCGGCCGACGAACCGTGCGCCCCGGGAGGGGGCACCCCCGGTTTGGATATCGCCGGACCCCTCCGCTACTGTTCCTCTCGCACCGCCAAGCAGGGCCAACGCCCCGCCGGACGGAGCGAGTGCGGATGTAGCGCAGCTGGTAGCGCACAACCTTGCCAAGGTTGGGGTCGCGGGTTCGAATCCCGTCATCCGCTCGAGAGGCTGTAACTCGGGCTCTCCCGGCGGAGTGGCCGAGTGGCTTAGGCAAGGGCCTGCAAAGCCCTGTACACGGGTTCGATTCCCGTCTCCGCCTCGATCGAACGTTTACCTTAGGGCGATTAGCTCAGTGGGAGAGCGCTTCCCTGACACGGAAGAGGTCACTGGTTCAATCCCAGTATCGCCCACCATCAAGAAGACCCCCCGAACTGCAGCAATGCGGTAGGGGGATTTTTTTGTGCCCGCGACGTGTCTTCGTAGGTGTCTCAGCGGCCGTCGGAGGTACCCCGGAACGGCCAGGCCACCCTGCCACCCGATTTTGGGGCGCGTGGCTCACTCCCGGCGGCCGGGCACCCGGTGGACGGCCCCCCGTTGTCTGACGGCACGAGGGTGCACCGCACCACGCCACCGCGCTGCCTGTCGGGGCGCTCGAGTCCGTACACTCCCCCGCCGAGTGCATCGGTGCCGCAGCGGTGCACGGCAGCTGCGACGCAGAGCGGCCTGCGGCGCCGCAACAAGCAGGGTCCGCCCTGCACCCCCACGGAGAACCGACATGACCCACGACGACCGCCTCCTCAGCAGGGTCCGCGCGATGCTCGCCCAGGCTGAGCACCCGAACACCGGCCCGCAGGAGGCTGAGGCCTTCACTGCCCGCGCCATGGAGCTCATCGGCAAGTACGGCATCGACCAGGCCCTGCTCACCGCCGCCGACTGGGGACGCGAGCGGGTCGAGAGCCGCACGATCGGCCTCGCAGCGCCCTACGCCAGGCAGAAGGGCATGTTGCTCACCGTCGTCGCCAGCGCCCTGGGCGGCCGCGCCGGGTTCCGCAAGGCCCAGCGCGGACGCGAGGCCAGCGCGGTGGTCTACGCGATGACCGCGGACATGGAGCGCATCGAGCTGCTGTACACCTCGCTGCTGCTGCAGTCCGCGCGGGAGATGGCGCGCATGCAGGTGCCGGCCGAGGAGAACCCGATCCCCTACCGGCGAGCCTGGCTTACCGGCTACGCCTCCACGGTCCTCACCCGCCTGGTGCAGGCGGAGACCACCTCGCGCGAGGCGGCCAAGTCCGGCGGCGCCACGGGCGTCGAGCTGGTCCTGGCCGACCGGTCCGCGCTGGTGGAGCAGGCGATGAACGAGGCGCACCCGCAGCGGGAGACCACACGGCAGCCACGCCTGAGTGCCGCCGGCCTCAAGGCAGGCCGGCGAGCGGGTGCACGCGCCAACCTCGGCGGGCACGCCGTGCTCGACGACCCCCGCTCGACGCCGAGCGCTCGCTGACGCCGAATCCTGATCAGCAGCACCGGGATCGGCGAGCCGGCGCACCTGCCCTCGACCGGGGGAAGTGTGAGCTGACGCCTGTAAAGTTCCCGGCGAACCACCGGACAACCGCAGCGCCGGCCGCCCTCAGCGTCACCGCGCACCCGCGACGTCTGCGTCGACGCGCGAGCCTCGCCGTCGGTCGCACTCGTCCCTGTCCCATCTGCGGGGAACAGCTGGCTCCTCGCCGCACACCCGGTGGTTCGTCCACGTCCGACGAACCCGCCAGGAGACCTCCACGTGTGCATGGGCCGAACCCACGTGCTCAGCTCGACGGCCATCGGGCTGGCGTGCGCCGCTCCGCTGGCCCGCCACGTCGGGGAGCACCCGATGCCGGTGGCCACCCTGCTCGCGTTCGCCGCCGTCGTCGGCGGCTTCGGCGTGCTGCCCGACCTCGACCACCCCCACGCCACCCTGGCGCGCACCCTCGGCCCGGTCACCAAGGCACTCTCCCGGGTCGTCAACAACCTCTCCGGCGGACACCGCAGGGGCACCCACACCGTGTGGATGGCCCTGCTCATGGTCGGACTGGTCACGACGCTCGCCACCCGCTTCGGGCGGGACGCGCTGGTCCCCGTGGTGTTCGTCGGCTACTACCTGTTCGCGATGATCCTGCGCCTGTCCCCGAACCACCGCTCGGGCAAGGCCGAGCTGCTGTACGTGGTGGAGGCGGCCGCGGCGACCGCCGCGACGTACCAGCTGATCGAGGACTGGTGGTGGGTGCCCTACGCCGTCGGCTTCGGGGTGATCGGCCACATCGTCGGTGACATCCTCACCGTGGACGGCGTCCCGATCCTGTACCCGCTGCTGCCGAAGCTGGTGGTGCGCCTGCCACTGCTGGGGCGCACCGACTCCGCCCTGGAGCGCAGCTTCGCGACGCTGCTGGTGCCGGCCATCGCGTGGATGGCGTTCGCCCTGTTCTTCGGCCAGCAGTGGTGGGACCTCGACTGGCTGAAGTCCCCACCGCAGACCTGGCAGGTCGCAGCCCTGCACTGATCGCGGCCGCACACCGCGGCATCCCGGTGACCCTCGCGGCCATCAAGGACGTCGCCGAACAGGGTGCTGGCGAAGGGGCCTCAACCACGGGTTCAATCACGCGCGGGCGCGCATCCCCTACTGTGCCTGCATGGCAGCCGATGAGCAGGTTCTCGCGTCCTACATCCAGGCGTGGCGCAGCAGCGCTGACGACGTGCTGGAGCTGCTGCGCTCCCTGGACGCTGACGACTGGAGCCGGCCCACCGACCTGGCCGGCTGGGACGTGCACGCCGTCGCCGCGCACCTGGCCCACATCGAGGCCGAGCTGGCCGGTGTGCCGCAGCCGCGGGTGGACGTGCCCGACCTGCCGCACCTCACCGGGAAGATGTCGCGCTACACCGAGTCCGGCTGCATCGCGCGCGCCGACTGGACGCCGGCGCAAATCATCGACGAGCTCGACTCCTCGGTGCAGGCGCGCGCCAAGAGCCTCGCCGCCAATCCGCCCAGCGATGCCGCCTCGCCCGCAGCGGTGACCCCGGGCGGGACCCCGTGGAGCTGGGAGGTGCTGCTGAGCAACCGCGTGGTGGACATGTGGATGCACGAGCAGGACATCCGGCGCGCCGTGGGCCGGCCGGGCCACCTGGACACCGCTGGTGCCGCGCACTGCGTCGGGGTGTTCTCCCGCGCCCTGCCCGTCGTGGTCGGCAAGCGGGTGGCTCCCCCCACCGGCACCGTCGTGGCGCTGGAGGTGTCCGGTCCGCACGGGTTCACCGCCGCGGTGGAGGTGGGCGAGGACGGCCGCGCCCGCACTCCGCAGCAGCCGCCCAGCTCGCCCACCGTCAGCCTGGCCATGGACACCGAGACCTTCACGATGCTCGGCGGTGGGCGCCGCAGCCCGGACGCGATGTCCGACCGCCTCAGCATCGGCGGCGACCAGACTCTCGCCCTGCAGGTGCTCACCGCGCTGGCCGTGACTCCCTGACGGCAGGTTTGTGCGGCGCTGACCAGCAGGAACACAGAGAACCGGATC
The DNA here is from genome assembly GCF_058133635.1 of Rhodococcus sp. Z6_132. Classification (NCBI taxonomy): domain Bacteria; kingdom Bacillati; phylum Actinomycetota; class Actinomycetes; order Mycobacteriales; family Nocardiaceae; genus Rhodococcus; species Rhodococcus sp. Z6_132. The sequence goes on along the minus strand of NZ_JBYUNP010000002.1, from coordinate 607,260 downwards.
TTCGGACACCTTCCGCGCAGGGGTCGCCATTCGTGTGGGCAACCGCTGCGAGCCTCCGTAGCCTCGACCGCATGCAGCGACCCAGGGCAGTCGGGGCCGGCCTCGTCGGCTGTGCACTTCTCACCGCGGGCCTTCTCGCAGCGGCACTGCTCGCCGCGATCCTGCCGCAGGCACGGTCGGCCGCCCCCGCGGATCCCGCCCCGCCCCGGGCCGGACCCAACCCCGTGACCGCTGCCGCTGCCGGTCCCCTGGCGGGCAAGCTCGTGGTGCTCGACCCCGGACACAACGGGGGCAACGCGGACAACCCCGACCCCCTCGACGAGCGGGTGCCCAACGGACGCGGCGGCACCGCCGGGTGCAACAGCACCGGGACGTCCACCGACGACAACTACGCCGAGCACGCCTTCAACTGGTCGGTGGCGCAGCACGCCCGGTCCCTGCTGGAGGACCAGGGGGCGTCCGTGCGGCTCACCCGGGGCGACAACGACGGCGTGGGCCCCTGCGTGGACCGCCGGGCCGCGATCGGCAACACCGCCGGCGCCGACGTGGTGGTGAGCATCCACGCCGACGGTGCCGACTCCGACGAGCACGGCTTCCACGTGATCTACAACGACCCGCCGCTCAACGACGCCCAGGCCGGACCCGCGGTGCGGCTGGCCTCCGTGCTGCGCGACGCCATGGTGGAGCAGGGCCACCAGCCGGCCACCTACCTGGCCGGTGCGGGCATCGCCACCCGCGACGACCTGGCCAACCTCAACCTCTCCACCCGACCCACCGTCCTCATCGAGTGCATCAACATGCGCAACCCGGTGGAGGCCGAACGGGCGGCCAGCGAGGAGGGTCGCGCCGACTACGCCCGCGGCATCGCCGAGGGGATCCGGCAGTACCTGGCCGGGGGCTGAGGCGTCGACCCGTAGTGTCTCCCGCGTGCTGACCAGGCGCGGGGCGGGCGGGCTCGTGCTGGCGGCCGTCCTGCTCACGGGCTGCCAGGGCGCGCAGACCCCCGCACCCGCCGAGGCACCGGCTCCGCTGACGACGGAGCTGTCCGTCCCCGCACCCAGCCCGCCGCCGGCCCCTGCCGCCAGCTCCGCCGCGCCGGCCGTGCGTCCGCTCACCGGAAAGCTGGTGGTGCTGGACCCGGGGCACAACGGCCGCACCGACCCCGCCGCCCTCAACGCGCAGGTGCCCAACGGTCGCGGCGGCACCAAGGCCTGCAACACCACCGGCACCTCCACTGCCGAGGGTTACGCCGAGCACGCGTTCACCTGGGCGCTGGCCCAGCAGGCGCAGCAGCTGCTGGCCGCCCAGGGCGCGACGGTGCGCCTCACCCGCGACAGCGACAGCGGGCTGGGCCCGTGCGTGGACCAGCGCGCCGCCGCCGGTGCCGGTGCGGACGTGGTGGTGAGCCTGCACGGCGACGGGGCACCGCCCAGCGGCCGCGGGTTCCACGTGGCGTACTCCGCCCCGCCCCTGAGCGCCGTGCAGAGTGGCCCGTCGGTCCGGCTGGCCACCACGATGCGCGACGCGATGGTGGCCGGTGGGCTCACCCCGTCCACCTACCTGGGCAGCGACGGGCTCAACCCGCGGTCCGACCTGGCCGGGCTGAACCTCGCCACCGGCCCCGCCGTGCTGGTGGAGTGCGCCAACCTGCGCAACCCCGCCGAGGCTGCCGCGGTGTCCACCCCTGCTGGTCGCACGCCCTACGCGCGGGCCATCGCCGACGGCATCACCCGCTTCCTGACCACCGGCTGACCCCCTGAGCGCGAGGAAGCCCCCCGCCGCGTTCGGCAGGGGGCTTCCTCGTGCAGTGCTCAGACCAGAGTGGTCAGCTCACGGCGACCGAGGGCGGGAAGCGGTCCCACACGCGGTGCGCGGAGAGCAGCTCCAGCACCCCGGCCAGCACGGCCTCGGCGTTGTCACCGACCACGACGCCGGGCGTGCCCGGGACGCAGCCGGCCAGCGCCAGCGCCTGCTCGGCCTGGCCCCAGCCACCGATCGCCTTGGCGTGGCGGAAGGCCTCCCCCAGCATCAGCGTGACCCGGGGGTCGACGGTGTCGCTGAGGTGCGCCGGGTCGCCGGCCTTGGCGTCCAGGTTGTCCGTCGCGTCCGGAGCCACCGCGGGCGCACCCGCCAGCAGGATCGCGTCGAACTCGACGGAGCGGGCGGTGAGGAAGGTGCGCTGCGGCACGATCGTGTCCTTGCCCGTGCCCACCGCCCCGCCACGCGGGCCGATGACCAGCGGGACCATGCCGGCCTGCTGGATGGCGTCGCGCACCGTGGCGACCGCACCGAGGTCGCTGCTGTCGTCGGCGATGATGCCGATGATCCGGCCGTCAGACGGCCAGGTCTGGCCGATCTGGCTCAGCGCCGGGCTGGCCACCACGTCCGGCAGGTCCGCCGTCGGTGACGGCACGGGCATGCCCAGGCCGGTGGCCACGCCGGCGCACAGCACCGGGTCGACGTTGGCCAGCACCTGCAGGGTGCGCTCACGGACCGGGGTCTCGTAGCACTTGCCCAGCTCGAAGGTGAAGGACTGGATGATGTGCTCCTGCTCCACCGCGCTCATGCTCTTCCAGAACAGCCGAGGCTGGGTGAAGTGGTCGTCGAAGGACACCGGCAGCGCCCGGACCTTGGTGGCGTCGGGGGCCATCGGCTGCGGCACCTCGATGAAGGCGCCGCTGGCTGCGTCCGCCTCGGCGGGGTTGCCGCCGTCGAGGGAGTTGGGCCGGTAGGGCGCCACGCCACGGTGCACGGCGTGCTGGTGGAAGCCCTCCCGGAACATGTCGTTGACCGGCACGTGCGGCCGGTTCACCGGGATCTGGTTGAAGTTCGGTCCGCCCAGCCGGGTCAGCTGCGTGTCCAGGTAGGAGAAGTTGCGGCCCTGCAGCAGCGGGTCGTCGGTGCCGTCGATGCCGGGCACCAGGTGACCGGTGTGGAAGGCGATCTGCTCGGTCTCGGCGAAGAAGTTCGTGGTGTTGCCGTTGAGGGTCAGCTTGCCGATCGGCTGAACCGGGGCGAGCTCCTCGGGCACGATCTTCGTCGGGTCGAGCAGGTCGATGCCCTCGAAGGTCTGCTCCGGGGTGTCCGGGAAGACCTGCACGCCGAGCTCCCACTCGGGGAACGCGCCGCTCTCGATGGCGTCGGCCAGGTCGCGACGGTGGAAGTCGGGGTCGACACCGGCCGTCAGCTGAGCCTCCTCCCACAGCTGGGAGTGCACGCCCAGCTTGGGCTTCCAGTGGAACTTCACCAGCGTGGTCTCACCCTCGCCGTTGAGCAGGCGGAAGGTGTGGACGCCGAAGCCCTCCATGGTGCGGTAGGAGCGCGGGATGGCGCGGTCGGACATCTGCCACATGACGTGGTGGGTTGCCTCGGTGTGCAGCGAGACGAAGTCCCAGAACGTGTCGTGCGCGCTCTGGGCCTGCGGGATCTCGCGGTCCGGGTGGGGCTTGGCCGCGTGGATGATGTCCGGGAACTTGATCGCGTCCTGGATGAAGAACACCGGGATGTTGTTCGCGACCAGGTCGAAGTTGCCTTCCTGGGTGTAGAACTTCGTCGCGAAGCCTCGGGTGTCGCGCACCGTGTCGGCGGAGCCGCGGTTGCCGACGACCGTGGAGAAGCGGACGAAGACCGGGGTCTCCACGTCCTTGGCCAGGAAGCCGGCCTTGGTCAGGTTGGTGGCGGTGCCGTAGGACTGGAAGACGCCGTGCGCTCCCGTGCCGCGGGCGTGGACCACGCGCTCCGGGATGCGCTCGTGGTCGAAGTGCATGATCTTCTCGCGGAAGTGGTGGTCCTGCATGAGCAGGGGCCCACGCGGCCCGGCCTTGAGCGAGTGATCGGTGTCGGGCAGCCGGACGCCGGTGGCGGTGGTGAGGTACTCCCCGCCCTGCCCGCGCGCGTCGGCGGGGCCGTCGAGCGGCTTGCCGGTGGGCGAGCCCAGCGCGGGCTCGGTCTGGTCAGGCTTGGTGGGAAGCGGCGGCACCGGAGCGGTGGGCTCCTCGACCGTCGGCACTCCGCTGCCCGGCGCGCCGGGAATCGGCTCCGGGGGTACTGCCTTGGACTTGTCGAACATCAAGACCTCCAGCTCTCAGGCATGTCAGGGACATCTCTGGGGACAGTCAATGAGCGTTAGTCCGCACGTCCGATGACGGACGCGGCAAACGTGGGGACGCTGTGTGCTCAACGTCGGCTCTGATCAGATCACAGATCGACCGGGCGGACCCAGCGAAGCCCGACCGGAAGTGTTGCGCCACACGCGTGAAGTCGAGTCAGCGCCGGCCGGCGAGCTCGGGGTAGCGGGGACCGGGAGGGGGCTGGATCCCGGCGGCCGGACGCCCGGGAAGGCACGCCACGGCAGCCAGCGCCACCGAGGCGACGTCCTCCACCAGCGCGGCCTGCCAGTCCGGCATCCGCCCCGCCGCCCAGCTGCGCCAGGCCGCACCGGCGTGCGAGCCGGCAAGGGCGCCGAGCGCTCCCACCGTCGCCGGCACCAGCGGTTGCGCGTGCTCCCGCCGGGACAGGGCAACCGCACCCGCGCCGCCGCTGGCCACTCGGCCGCCCAGCGCGGGAGGCGCCAGCCGGCTCGGTGTGGTGGGCAGCTTGTCCATCACCATCTCCCCGGCCACGCCCAGCACGGCACCCCCGCGAGCCAGCCCCCCGGTGCGACGGCTGGACAGGGCCGGTCCGGCCAGCCCGAGCGAGCTGCGCCCCCCTGCCGCCACACCCAGCAGGGCCGAGCGGGTGAGCAGGCCGGCGGAGGCCCTGGTGGGCGCAGCGCTGACGCGCTCGGCAGGGGTGGGCTGGGCGTGGATCACCGAGCGCACCGCCAGCCCGTAGGCCAGGTGTGGCACCACGTCGCTCGCCCAGTCGCGGCCGCTCCAGGTGCGCGGGTCGCTCACCCGCAGCGCCGCCATGCCCAGGTCGCTCACCGCCATCGCCGCCGCGCCGGTGGCCACCGCACCCAGCGGAGCCGGGGGCGCGAAGCCGGCTGCCCGCGCCACGCTGGCCGCCACGCCCACCGCCACGCCGGTGGCGATGCCGCTGAGCGCCCCGAGGGCGGTGCGGCGGTTGTCCCTGGTGGGCGCGTCCCCGGGGATGACCAGCCCTGCCTTGTCGGTGAGCGTGTCCACCGTGCGCTCGGGCGTGCTGCTGGCCGGCCGCCCGCGCACCGCCATGTCCAGGTAGGTCACCGCGTTGAGCGCGGCCACGCCGGCGCCTCCGGCCAGCAGCCCGCGCTTGATCACTGTGGCACCCATGGACGTGCTCCTTCTCCTCGGCGGGGGCCAGGCCCGGTGGCGACCGGACCCGGTGGTGCCCCACACCTTGCCCGGCGCCCTCGGTGCGCGCACGCCGACACGGTCGCCGCCCACAGGATCCACAAAGGACTGTCGGGGGGACTCAGGCGGGCCGTGGTGCCCTCACCCGACGCTGCGGCACAGGGCGTCGGCGGCGTCCAGGGCCGCGCCCAGCCGCTGCGGCTGCAGCTGCACCAGGGTGGTCGAGCCATCGGCGCCGCTGGGCAGCCGCGCGACGGCCTGGGCGTCGAGGTCGTCCACGGCCGCCACCACCTCACTGAACACCGGCGCCGCCGAGGGGGCCGCGGCCGCGGCGTCGGTGGCGCCCTGGCGCACGCCGAGCAGCACGAACGCCGGAGCCGACGCCAGCACGGGCTCGGCCGCCGAGGTGACCACCTGCCGAGCGATCGTCGACGCCGCTCCGTAGCGGGCACAGGCCTGGGGCAGGCCCGGAGCGGCGGTTGGGCTGGTGGTGGGTGCAGCACTCGCGGGGGCGGGTTGGCTCGTCTCCGAGCCGCCGCTGCCACAGGCCGACAGCACCACGAGCCCAGCCACCACCGGCAGGAGCACTCGTCCGTCCATGATCCTCGGTCGCCGCATGATCATTGTTCGCGGCGAGGACCCGCAGCGGTTCGGCGAGCGGGTCGCTCGCCGCAGGCTGGGGCCTGGACGGCGGTGCCCAAATCCCCAGCGCCTAGACCCCAGCGCCTAGACCGCAGCCTCGAGGCGGGACAGCGCCACCAGCCGCGACGTCGCCCGCAGGTACTTCTTGCGGTAGCCGCCGTTGAGCATCTCCTCGGTGAAGATCTTGTCCAGCGGGGCACCGGAGACGGTGACCGGGATGTCGGCGTCGTAGAGCCGGTCGGCGAACACCACCAGCCGCAGCGCCATCGCCTGGTCGGCAGCGGCGTGCACGCCGGAGAGGTGCACAGCCGGCAGGTCGCGGACCAGCGCGCCGTAGCGGGAGGGGTGCAGCGTGGCCAGGTGGGCGCACAGGTCGTCGAAGGAGTCCAGCGTGGCGCCGGGGATGGCCTCCGCGGCGGCCACGAGCTCCTCCTCGGAGACCGGGTCGGGCGCCGGCGGCAGGTCGCGGTGGCGGTAGTCGGGCCCGTCCACGCGCAGCACCGTGAAGCGGTCGGACATCGTCTTGATCTCGCGCAGGAAGTCCTGCGCGGCGAAGCGGCCCTCACCGAGCTGGCCGGGGAGCGTGTTGGAGGTGGCCGCGACGTTGACGCCGGCGGCGCTCAGCTCGGCGAGCAGGCGCGTGATGACCATCGTGTCGCCCGGGTCGTCCAGCTCGAACTCGTCGATCGCCAGCAGGCGGTGGGTGGACAGCCGCTCCACGGTGGCCGCGAAGCCGAGCGCCCCCACCAGGTGGGTCAGCTCGACAAAGGTGCCGAAGGTCTTGGGGCTGGGCACCTCGTGCCACAGCGAGGCGAGCAGGTGGGTCTTGCCCACGCCGAAACCGCCGTCGAAGTACAGACCCGCACCGGTGACGGTCTTGGCCTTGCGGCCGAACAGACCCCGCTTGCCGGTCTGCTGCTCGTTGATCTGCCGGGCGAAGGCCTGGGCGGCCTCCACGGCCGCCGTCTGGCTCGGCTCGTCCGGGTCGGGGCGGTAGGTCTCGAAGCGCACGTCACCGAAGCGTCCCGGGGGCACCATGGCGGCGACCAGCTCGTCCTGGTTCAGGTGCGGACGGCGGTCGACGAGGTGGTCAGGCATCCACCCAGAATATCGGCGTGGTGTGATCTGGGACGTGCGAAAAATGCTGTCCGCCGGTGAGTCGTTGACCACACCAGGCGCTGCCGACTCAAACCAGGCCGACCTGTCCGACGCCGAGCTGCGGGCGCTCTACGCCTACCCGCCGGAGCTGGTGCGGCCCTGGGTGCGGGTGAACTTCGTGAGCAGCGTGGACGGCGCGGTGAGCGTGGACGGTCGCACCGCCGGGCTGGCCACCCCGTCGGACCAGAAGGTGTTTGCGCTGCTGCGCGAGCTGGCCGACGTCATCGTGGTGGGTGCGGGCACCGCGCGGGCGGAGGGCTACCGCGGGGCCCGGACCAACCCGGAGCTGCGCCGCGCCCGGGAGGCCCGCGGCCAGGCGCCCGTGCCGCCGATCGCCGTGGTCACCGCCAGCGGGAACCTGGCCGCCGATGCCCCGCTGTTCACCGACACCACCGTGGCGCCGCTGGTCATCACCACCACCCGCGGCGCCGAGGCCCACGGCGACGCGCTGCGGGCCGCCGGTGCCCAGGTGCACACCGCCGGGGTGGAGCGGGTGGAGCCGGCCACCCTGCTGGCCGTGCTGGCCGAGCAGGGCCTGTACCGGGTGCTCTGCGAGGGCGGACCAACCCTGTTCGGCGACCTGGTGACCGCCGACCTGGTGGACGAGGTGTGCCTGACCACCGCACCGCTGCTCGCCCTGGGCGGCGCCGGGCGCATCGCCACCGGCCCCGCCGGCGAGCCGCGCGGCCTGTCGCTGGGGCACGTGCTCTGCGACGACGACGCCACCATGCTGCTGCGCTGGGTGCGCCGGCGCTAGTCTCGGCCCGGTGATGGACGAGCCCACCGGCGACCAGCGCCGCCGCAGCCTGCGGGCCCAGCTGCGCGCGCTGCACCCGGACGTCGGTGGTGATCCCGACCGCTTCGCCGAGGTGCTCGCCACCTACCGCCGCCTGTACGGCCCGGCCGCCGCCGAGCACGACCAGCGGGACTTCCGCGGCGACGTCCAGTTCACCTCCCGCCGCCGGGGTGCCCGGGCGATGCTGGACGCCTGCGCCCACCCCGTGCGCACCCTGCACCGCCGGCGCCACGCCCCGCCCCGCGTGCGCTGAGCGCTCACCGCGGGCACACCCACGTTCTGGCATGCTGCCGGCGTGAGACGCGTCCCCGTGATCGTGCTGGCGGCAGCGCTGGTGACCGCCGCCGTCGCCGGGTGCAGCGCCGGCCCCTCCGACCGTCCCACCATCGCCGTCCGCAGCGATGCGCCGGCCTCCCCGAGCCCCAGCCCGAGCCCCGCCGCCGTCCCGCCGCTGCAGGCCCCGGTCACCGACCTCACCTGGCGCAGCTGCTCCAGCACCTGGCTGCAGCAGACCTCCCCCGCGCCGCTGCCCGCCGGGGTGACGCTGGAGTGCGCCACGCTCACGGCGCCGGTGGACGACCAGCTGCCGGACAGCCTCAGCCTGGGACTGGTGCGGGCCCGCACCGCCGACACCCCCCGCGAGGCGGCGCCGGTCGTGCTCACCACCGGCGCGGACGAGCCCTCCGGCACCGCCCTGGCGCGGTGGGCCCGGGCTGACGGAGCCGCGCTGCTGGCCCAGCACCCGGTGGTAGCGCTGGATCGTCGCGGCCTGGGCACCTCCGACCCGGTGTCCTGCCTGTCCGCCGCCCAGCGCACCGACATCACCACCGTGGACGCCTCCGGCCCCGACCCTTCCGCGCTGGACACCATCCAGCAGCTGGGTCGCACCAGCACCCAGTCCTGCACCGACGTGCTGAGCCCGGCGGAGCTGGGGTACGACGCCGCCCACGCCGCCGGCGACCTGGAGGTGCTGCGGACGGCATGGAAGGTGGACCGGCTGGCGCTGCTGGGCCTGGGCGACGGCGCCGCCGTGGCGCTGCGCTACAGCATCGCCCACCCCAACCACGTGTCGCGGCTGGTGCTGGACTCCCCCGCCTCCTACGGAGCCGACGCCGCCACAATGGCCAAGGAGCAGGCCACCGGCGCTGAGGCGGCGCTGCGGGCGTTCAGCACCCAGTGCGCGGCCACCCAGTGCCCCGCCGGGCCGGACGCCACCGCCACCGTGCTGGACGTGCTCAACCAGGCGCGCGCCCGCAACGGCCTGCCGGCGGCCGGAGGCAGCCTCGCCGCCGGGGCCATCCCCGGCCTCCTCGCTCGGGCGCTGTCCAGCCCCGACGGCGCGCGGGCCCTGCCGGCGGCGCTGGAGCGGGCCCGGGCCGGCGACGGCACCGCGCTGGCACAGCTGGGCTCCACCGGCGCGCCGCCGGGGCAGGTGGACGCCGAGCTCGTCGCCCGGTGCAGCGACGTGGCGCTGCGGCCCTCCGCCGAGCAGGTCTCCACCCTGCTGGCCCAGTGGCGCACCGAGATGCCGGTGTTCGGCGCCGACGCAGCGGCCCGGCTGCTGCTGTGCCTGTCCTGGCCCACCCCCGCCACCGCCCCACAGGTGCGTGAGCTCGGCGCCGTCCCGCCGGTGCTGGTGCTGGCACCCGCCGCCGACCCTGTCGCCGGGCCCAGCGGCGCCCCGGCCGCGGTGACCAGCGTGCAGCAGGCCGGCAGCGACGCCACCCTGGTGCGCTGGCAGGGCTACGGCCACCCGGTGCTGCCGGCGTCGGCCTGCGCACGCACTGCCGTGGCGGCCTACCTGGCTGACGGCACCCGCCCGCAGGCAGGCACCATCTGCCCGGCGTAGCGCTACGGTGGACCGCATGAGCGTCACCGGCCCCGACCCCGGCCGGGACGAGGACTGCCCGCTGGACCCACCGCTGCCGCCCGGCCGGTTCGCCGACGACCTGGTGGGCCTGGATCCCGACGACCCGGACGCGCAGGCCTTCGCCGCCCACCTCGACCGCATCGAGCGCTCCCGCCCCAGCTTCACCGTGGAGGGCTACCTCGCCGGGGTCGGCGACTTCGCCACCTCAGCCAACCGGGCGGGTGGGCTGCGGCGGCTGGTGGCCGTGACGGTGGTGGCGCTGGTGCTGCTGGGCGTGCTCTACGCGGTGTGGAACGCCCTCGTCGCGATCTCAGGGATGCTCTAGCGGCCCTGGGCCGTTCGCGCGGCCATCGATCGGCCCGGTTGCGCCCAGAGTGAAGCGCCCACCTCCCCGGTGCGCGCACCGCGACGGCCGGACTAGCGTGGTCGCCATGAAAGACACGCACGCCACCCCTTCCGTCGTGCTCTCCGAGCAGGAGTGGAAGGAGAAGCTGACCCCCGCCGAGTACGAGGTGCTGCGCAAGGCGGGCACCGAGCGCCCGGGGGTGGGCGAGTACACCGACACCACCACCACCGGCGTCTACGAGTGCCGCGCCTGCGGCGCCGAGATCTTCCGCAGCGACACCAAGTTCGAGTCGCACTGCGGCTGGCCGTCCTTCTTCGCGCCCTCGGGCACCGACGCGGTGATCCTGCGCGACGACAGCACCCTGGGCATGAAGCGGACCGAGGTGATCTGCGCGTCCTGCCACAGCCACCTGGGCCACGTCTTCGAGGGTGAGGGCTACGCCACCCCCACCGACCAGCGCTACTGCATCAACAGCATCTCCATGCGCCTGGTGCCCAAGGAGAACGCCCAGCAGACCCCGGAGGCCTAGCCGGTCCTCCCCAGAAAGACACAGCACCGCGCGGCAGGCCCGCGCGGTGCTGTGTTGTCTGGAGGCTGGCGGCGAGTGGCGCCGCTCAGGGCAGGTGCGAGACCAGCTCCGCCACCGGCACACGCGGTCCGGTGAAGAACGGGACTTCCTCGCGCACGTGGCGCCGGGCGTCGGTGGCGCGCAGGTCACGCATGAGGTCCACGATGCGGTGCAGCTCGGGAGCCTCGAAGGCGAGCAGCCACTCGTAGTCGCCCAGTGCGAAGGAGGGCACGGTGTTGGCGCGGACGTCGGCGTAGCCGCGGGCGGCCTTGCCGTGGTCGGCCAGCATCTGGCGGCGCTCGGCGTCGGGCAGCAGGTACCACTCGTAGGAGCGGACGAACGGGTACAGGCACAGGTACTTGCCCGGCTCCTCCCCGGCGATGAAGGCCGGCAGGTGGCCCTTGTTGAACTCGGCAGGGCGGTGCAGGGCCGCGTTGGACCACACCGGGTCGCTCGCCCGGCCCAGCGCGGTGTCCCGACGCAGCCCGGAGTAGGCCTCCTGCAGCTGCTCGATGGTCTCGGCGTGGGTCCAGATCAGCCAGTCGGCGTCGGCCCGCATGCCGGCGACGTCGTAGATCCCGCGGACCACGACGCCCTTGCCCTCCAGGGAGTCCAGGAACTCCTGCGCCTCCTGCGCCACGGCGGCGCGGTCGTCCCCGAGAGCACCGGGGCGCGTCTTGAAGACCGAGAACATGGTGTAGCGGATCTGCGAGTTCAGCGCTGCGTAGTCGAGGTGTGCCATGGGGCCTATCGTGCCACCGCGGTCGAGCCCTCGGCACAGGTGGTGACGTGCTGCACGACACGCTCGGCGGCCGCCCGACCGGTGGCGATGCAGGCGGGCACGCCCACCCCGTGCAGCATCGATCCCGCGACGGCCAGCCCGGCCACCGCCGCCACCGCGTCCTCGATCTCCGCCACTCGGTCCAGGTGGCCGGGTCCGTACTGGGGCAGTCCCCCGCCCCAGCGCTGCACCACGGCGCCCAGCGGGACCGCGGTGATGCCGTGCACCTGCTCGAGGTCGGCCCGCACCTGGGCCAGCAGCGTGGCGTCGTCCACCTGCAGCGCCGCGGCGTCGCCGTAGCGACCCAGCGACGCCCGCAGCCGCAGCACCCCGTCGCCACCCAGGTGCGGCCACTTGCGGCTGGAGTGGGTGAAGGCCTTGGCGTGCAGCGCCTCCCCGGTGGCCACCAGCAGCCCCGACGTCGGCGGCAGCTGGGCGTCCACCTGCTCCCCGTCGTAGGCCAGCCCCACCACCACGCAGGAGGCGAGGGGGATGCCGGCGGCCGCGTGGGCCGCGCGCGGCGCCACGTCGGTGAGCAGCCGGCGGGCGGCGGGGGCGGGCACGGCCAGCACCACGGCGTCGAAGCGCTCGCGGCCGGCGTCCGCGGTGTCCACCCACCAGCCGGTGGCGTCGGTACCGACCGCGGTGACGGTGCAGCCGGTGCGCAGCCGGGCGGCGGCGGCCTCGCGCAGCGCCTCGAGCAGGCTGGTGTAGCCCTCGCGCAGCGCCCCGAACACCGGAACCCCGGGCTGGGGCTGCGGTGCCGCCTGCGCGGCCGCGGCGGTGAGGCTGGGGGCACCGGCGTCCAGGGCCGCGGCCACCGCGGGCACGGCGGCGCGCAGGCCGAGGGAGTCGGCGCTGCCGGAGTACACCCCGCCCAGCAGCGGGTCCACCGAGCGGGCCACCACCTCCGCACCCAGGCGCTCGCGGACCAGCTGCCCGACGGCGACGTCGCTGCCGGGCTCCCAGCGCAGCGGACGCTCGGGCTCGGCGGCCACCTGGCGCAGCGCGTCGTCGCTGAGCAGCCCGCGCACGGAGTCCACGCTGGAGGGGATGCCCATGACGCTGCGCGGGGGCAGGCCGTGCGGGCGGCCCCCGGCAAGCACGCTGGCCGGCACCGCTGCCGGGTGCACCAGCTGCTCAGCCAGGCCGAGCTCGGCCAGCAGCGCCGGCACCTCGGGGCGGCGGGTGAGGAACGCCTCCGCCCCCACGTCGAAGCCACGTCCAGCCAGCTCCACGGTGCGCAGCACCCCGCCGATCCGCGCGGACTGCTCCAGCACGGTGATCTGCGCCCGCGGTCCCAGCAGGGTGCGCAGCCGCTGCGCCGCGGCCAGGCCGGAGATCCCAGCACCCACCACAGCGACCGAGGCTGAGCCGTCGGTGCGGGGCGCAGACGGGGTGGTCATGCCCCGTGCACCAGCTCCACCACCCGGGTGAGCACGTCGGGGTCGGTGCTGGGCAGCACGCCGTGCCCCAAGTTCATGATGTGGCCGGTGGCCCCGGCAGCGAGCGCGGCGTCGGCGTCGGCCAGCACCCGCGCGACCTCCCGCTGCACGGCCTCGGGACCGGCGAAGAGCACGGCGGGGTCGAGGTTGCCCTGCAGCGCCTTGCCCGGCCCCACCCGGTCGACGGCGGTGCGCAGCGGCACCCGCCAGTCCACGCCCACCACGTCAGCGCCGGCCTCACCCATGGCCCCGAGCAGCTCGCCGGTGCCCACGCCGAAGTGGATGCGCGGCAGCCCGGCGGTGCCGACCGCCTCCAGCACCCGCGCGGAGTGCGGCAGCACGAACTCGCGGTAGTCGGCCAGCGACAGCGCACCCGCCCAGGAGTCGAACAGCTGCACCGCGTCCACGCCGGCCTCGACCTGGGCGGAGAGGAACGTGATGGTGGAGTCGGCCAGCCGGCCCAGGAGGGCGTGCCAGGTGGTGGGGTCGGCGTACATCAGCGCCTTGGTGCGCTCGTGGTTGCGGCTCGGCCCACCCTCGATGAGGTAGGAGGCCAGGGTGAACGGGGCGCCGGCGAAGCCGATCAGCGGGGTCTCGCCCAGCTCGCCGACCAGCAGCCGCACGGCCTCGGCCACCGGGGCCAGCTGGTCCGGGGTGAGCGGGGGCAGCGCGGCGACGTCGGCACTGGTGCGCACCGGCTCGGCCACCACCGGACCGGTGCCGGCGACGATGTCCAGGTCGATGCCCGCGGCCTTGAGCGGCACCACGATGTCGGAGAACAAGATGGCGGCGTCCACGTGGTGTCGGCGCACCGGCTGCATGGTCACCTCGCACACCAGCTCGGGCGTGAAGCAGGCGTCGAGCATGCCGATGCCCTTCCGCGCCTCGCGGTACTCCGGCAGCGACCGGCCGGCCTGGCGCATGAACCAGATGGGGCGGTGGCTGGGCTGCTGGCCGCGCGCCGCCGCCAGCAGCGGTGCGTCCGGCAGCGTGCGGCGGGCCCCGGTGGCGGGGATGACTGAGGTACTACCGTGGCTGTTCATCTCGGGGTCCATGCTGCCATGACGCGAGCCCGGCCCGGCGCCGCCACAGCCCCTCCGGCGCGACGGGTCCGACCGGCGCGCCTCCGGTCCGCGGGACCAGCCCGCGGCTAGCGTCCGTTCGTGTGACGATGTCCGGTGTGCTGGCCCAGCCAGAGGAGTTCCGCAAGGCAGTGTCCGCGCTGTCCGCTGCCTCGGCACGGGACGAGATCGAGCTCGGCCCCATCCGCCCGCCGCAGAAGCTGGCGCCCTACACCTACGCCATCGGTGCCGAGGTCGAGGGCGCCGACGGCGAGCACAGCGAGGCCAGCGGCCGCCTGGTGCTGCTGCACGACCCGGACGGCCACGACGCCTGGAACGGCACCCTGCGCCTGGTCGCCTACATCCAGGCCGAGCTGGACGCCGACACCGCCAACGACCCGCTGCTGCCCGACGTGGGCTGGACCTGGCTGCTGGACGCCCTGGTGCAGAGCGGGGCGGACTACACCGCGCTGGGCGGCACGGTCACCGTGACGTCCTCGGTGCGCTTCGGCGACCTGGCCGGCCCGGCCCGCACCAACCAGCTGGAGCTGCGCGCGTCCTGGACGGCGAGCACCCCGGCGCTGGCCGCGCACGCCGACGCCTTCTGCGCCGCGCTCAGCTCGGCTGCCGGCCTGCCCCCGCTCGGCGTCCACTCCCTCCCGCCGCGCCGCGACTGACGCCCGCACCGTGGTGGCCCCGCACCCGCCCGCAGCGTCGGGCGGCTCGCCCCGCGCCGTAGGGTCTGGTGCCGTGGTCGACAACCCTGAGCAGGCACGCACCGAGACCGACCCGTCCGCGCAGGAGCTGGCGCCCGACGCGGCGCCGGTGCCCAGTGCGGTGCCGCTGCTCACCCCCGCCGACGGCGTGCCCGACCTGGTGACGTCCGCCGGTGCGCTGACCGAGGTCGCCGAGCAGCTGGCTGCCGGCACGGGCCCGGTGGCGCTGGACGCCGAGCGAGCATCGGGCTTCCGCTACTCCCAGCGCGCCTACCTGGTGCAGCTGCGCCGGCGCGGCGCCGGCTCGTTCCTGGTCGACCCCATCCCCGTTGCCAGTGACATGGCGCCACTGGCCGCCGCCCTGGACGGGCCCGAGTGGGTGCTGCACGCCGCCAGCCAGGACCTGCCCTGCCTGGCCGAGCTGGGCCTGCACCCCGCCTCGGTGTTCGACACCGAGCTGGCCGGGCGCCTCGCCGGCTTCGAGCGGGTGGGGCTGGCCGCGATGGTGGAGCGGGTGCTCGGACTGGCGCTGACCAAGGGCCACGGCGCCGACGACTGGTCCAAGCGGCCGCTGCCGCACGACTGGCTGGTGTACGCCGCGCTGGACGTGGAGGTGCTGCTGGAGCTGCGCGACGCCCTGGCCGCCGAGCTGGCCGAGCAGGGCAAGACCGAGTGGGCCCGCCAGGAGTTCGAGCACGTGCGCACCGCCGGTGGCCCCAAGCCCAAGCCCGACCGGTGGCGGCGCACCTCCGGGATCCACAAGGTGCGCAAGCCCCGTCAGCTGGCCGCGATCCGCGAGCTGTGGCTGGAGCGGGACAAGGTGGCCGCCGCCCGTGACATCGCCCCGGGCCGGGTGCTGCCCGACGCCGCGATCGTCAGCGCCGCGGTGGCCGATCCCACCGACGTCGGCGCGCTCACCGCGCTGCCGGTCTTTGGCGGTCGCGCCCAGCGGCGGCAGGCCCGCACCTGGCTGACCGCGCTGGAGCGGGCTCGCGCGCTGCCCGCCGACCAGCTGCCCACCGTCACCGCCCAGCACGAGGGCCCGCCGCCGGTGAGCCGCTGGTCCGACCGCGACCCCGACGCCGCAGCCCGGATGACCGCCGCGCGCAGCGCGCTCACCACCCTCAGCGAGCAGCACCGGGTGCCGGCGGAGAACCTGCTGCTGCCCGACCTGCTGCGCCGGGTCTGCTGGAGCCCGCCCGCCGACCTGGACGTCGCCGCGGTGGCGGAGGTGCTGCGCGCCGGTGGCGCCCGGCCGTGGCAGCGCGAGCTGCTGGCCGAGCCGCTGGCCCAGGCGCTGCGCAGCACCGCCGACACCGCCGAGGCTGTCCCGGGCAGCAGCTAGCCAGCCGCGTCGGAGCTGCCGGCTGATCCGGTCGGTGGCGCGGGCGGCAGCGTCACCGTCACCTCCAGGCCCCCACCGGACACGGGCGCCCCGTGCACGGTGCCCGCGTGCGCCTGCACCACCGCGGCCACGATGGCCAGGCCCAGGCCCGACCCCCGGTGCGCGGTGCGGCCGGTGCCCCCGCGGTGGAACGGCTCGAACAGCGCGGCCACCTCGTGGGCGGCCACGGGCGGCCCGGACGAGGTGACCGTCAGCACCACCGCGCCGGTGGCCGCCACCTCGGTGCGCACCCGCAGCCACCCGCCGGGGACGTTGTGGCGCACCCCGTTCTCCACCAGGTTGCCCACCACCCGGGCCAGCAGTGCCGGGTCCCCGATCGTCGTCGCCGGCTGCAGCTGGCGGGTGACGGTGACCTGGCGCGCAGCCCGCTCCGGCTCCACCGCCGCCAGCGCCGGCGCCACCAGCGGGACCAGGTCCACCCGCTCGTGCACGGCCAGACCTGTCGCGCTGGTGCGGGCCACCATGAGCAGGCCCGCCACCATCGCCTCGGCGCGGTCGGTGGCGTCGCGCAGCACCTCCCCCATCCGGCGCAGCTCGGCGGCGTCGGCGAACGGGTCGGCCAGCGTCACGTCCACCTCGGTGCGCATCACCGCCAGCGGGGTGCGCAGCTCGTGGCTGGCGTCGGCGACGAACCGCTGCTGGGCCTCGAAGGACTGCTGCAGCCGGTCGAGCATCCGGTCGAAGGCCTCGGCCAACCGGCCCACCTCGTCGCGGGGACCGGCGGCACCGGCGAGGCGGGTGCGCTCGTGCAGGGTGGTCTGGGACAGCGCCTGCGCCGTGGCGGTCACGTCGGTGAGGGGCCGCAGCACCCGACCGGTCAGCGTCCACGCCAGCAGGGCCGCCGCGGCGACCACCAGCAGCACCGCCACCGAGCCGTGGCCCAGGACGTCGGCCTGGGCCTGGTCGCGCACGGTGGCCAGCAGCACCTCGGGGGTGGTGACCACGCCGTCCACCACCACGGGCGCAGACGCGGGCAGCACCGCCACCGGCGACGAGGTGCGTCCGGCCAGCACCCAGGCCAGCAGCACCAGCACCAGGCTCATCCCCGCGACCAGCGCGGTGGCCAGCAGCGTCAGCCGCAGCCGCAGACCCACGGGGTCTCAGTCCTGCACGGGCAGGCGGTAGCCCGACCCCACCACCGTGTCGATCACGCCGGGCTCACCCAGCTTCTTGCGCAGGGTCATCATCGTCACCCGCACCGTGGTGGTGAACGGGTCGGCGTTCTCGTCCCACACCCGCTCCAGCAGCTCCTCGCTGCTCACCACCGCGCCCTGCGCGGCCATGAGCACCTCCAGGACGCCGAACTCCTTGCGCGTGAGCTCCACCAGTCGGCCGTCGCGGTGGATGGTGCGACGGGCGGGATCCAGCTCCAGGTCACCCACCACCATCGTCGGCGGGGTGGCCGGGGTGGTGCGCCGGCCCAGCGCCCGCACCCGGGCCACCAGCTCGGGGAACGCGAAGGGCTTGGTGAGGTAGTCGTCGGCGCCCATGGCCAGCCCGGACACCGTGTCGGCCACGCTGTCGCTGGCGGTGAGCATCAGCACCCGGCTGATCCCGCCGCCGGCCACCAGCTCCTGGCAGAGCGCGTCGCCGGAGACACCGGGCAGGTCGCGGTCGAGCACCACCACGTCGTAGCGGGTCACCGACGCCTTCTCCTGGCCGGCGAGGCCGTCCAGGGCGACGTCCACCGCCATGCCCTCACGCCGCAGTCCCCTGGCCACGGCCTCAGCCAACGGCTCCTCGTCCTCCACCACCAGAATGCGCACCCGCCCAGACTGCCACGTCAGCCTGTGACCTTTCTGAGACGCACCTGCGCAGGGGTGCCGGAGAGCCCTGCGGGCTAGTGCCGCTCGGAGTCGCCGGTCTCCTGCTGGTCGCTCTCCGGGGCGCCGGAGAGCACGTCGGTGGACATCGCGGCGACCCAGCCGGTGATCTTGCGAGACAGGTGCTGGGCCGTGAGGTCGACGTCGGCCAGCACCTGCCCGCGCGAGGCGTGGTCCTGGAACTGCTGCGGGACGCCGAGGTCGCGGCAGGGCACGTCGACCTCCGCGGTGCGCAGGCGCTGCGAGACCGCCGAGCCGACGCCGCCGTGCACGCCGCCGTCCTCCAGCGTCAGCACCAGCCGGTGCCCGCGGGCCAGCTCCACCAGGTCCTCGCTCACCGGCAGCACCCAGCGCGGGTCCACCACGGTGACGCCGATGCCCTGCTTGGCCAGGCCCTGCGCGGTCTGCAGCGCCAGGTCGGCGAAGGCACCGACCGCCACCAGCAGCACGTCGCGGGCGTCGTCGGTGTCCGGGCGCAGCAGCACGTCCGTGCCGCCGGGCAGGCGCTCCAGGGCCGGCACCTGCTCGGGGACGGCGCCCTTGGGGAAGCGCAGCGCGGTGGGCCCGTCGGTGACGTCGAGCGCCTCGGTCAGCTCCTCGCGCAGGGTCTGCGCGTCGCGCGGGGCGGCCACCTGCATGCCCGGCACCATGCCGAGCAGGGAGAGGTCCCACATGCCGTTGTGGCTGGCCCCGTCGGAGCCGGTGATGCCCGCCCGGTCCAGCACCAGGGTGACCGGCTGGCGCAGCAGCGCGACGTCCATCAGCAGCTGGTCGAACCCGCGGTTGAGGAAGGTGGCGTAGACCGCCACCACCGGGTGCATGCCACCCAGGGCCAGGCCGGCCGCGGAGGTCATCGCGTGCTGCTCGGCGATGCCCACGTCGAAGCACCGGTCCGGGTACTTCTCGGCGAACGGGGTGAGCCCGGTGGGACCGGGCATGGCGGCGGTGATGGCCACCAGCTCCGGGCGCAGCGCGCCGTGGGCGACCATCTCGGCGGCGAACACCGACGTCCAGCCCTGCGGCGCGGTGCCCACCGGCACGCCGGTGATGGGGTCGATGATGCCGGTGGAGTGCATCTGGTCGGCCTCGTGGTTCTCCGCGGGGGCGAAGCCCATCCCCTTGCGGGTGACCGCGTGCACGATCACCGGGCCGCCGAAGGCCTTGGCGCGGCGCAGCGCGGCCTCCATCATCTGCTGGTCGTGCCCGTCCACCGGACCGAGGTACTTGATGCCCAGGTCGGCGAACATCGCCTGCGGGCTCACCGCGTCCTTGATGCCGACCTTCATCCCGTGCAGCAGCGCGTAGGCGGAGCGACCCACCCAGGGCAGGCGCTGCACGGTCCTGCGGCCGGTGGCCAGCGCCTTCTCGTAGGCCGGCTGCACCCGCAGCGCGGCGAGGTGGTTGGCCAGCCCGCCGATGGTGGGCGAGTAGGAGCGGCCGTTGTCGTTGACCACGATGACCACCGAGCGGTCCTGGCCGGCGGCGATGTTGTTCAGCGCCTCCCAGCACATGCCCCCGGTGAGCGCGCCGTCACCGACCACCGCCACCACGTGCCGGCGCTGCTTGCGCAGCTGGAAGGCCTTGGCCAGCCCGTCGGCGTAGGACAGCGCCGCCGAGGCGTGGCTGGACTCCACCCAGTCGTGCTCGCTCTCCGCGCGCGAGGGGTAGCCGGACAGGCCGTCCTTCATGCGGAGGGTGTCGAAGCCGGCCTGCCGGCCGGTGACGATCTTGTGCACGTAGGCCTGGTGGCCGGTGTCGAAGATCAGCGGGTCCGACGGGGAGTCGAACACCCGGTGCAGCGCGAGCGTCAGCTCCACCACACCGAGGTTCGGCCCCAGGTGGCCGCCGGTGGCGGCCACCTTCTGCACCAGGAACTCACGGATCTCGGTCGCGAGCACGCGGAGCTCGGCCAGGTCCAGGCGCCGGAGATCGGCGGGCGACTGGACACCTCGCAACAGGCTCACAGCACTCACAACCCTCCGAGAAGACGACAGAACCCGTCCCACTCTACGTAGCGCTGGAGCGGACGGCCCCCGCCGCCAGCAGCGCGTCAACCTCGTCCGTCCCTACGCCCCAGTCGATCAAAGCGGCCCGGGTGTGCTGGCCCGGGTGCGGTGCCGGAGAGCGCACCGAGCTGGGGGTGCGGGTCAGCCGCGGGGCCGGTCCGGGCTGCGTCATGCCGGCGACCTGGACGAACGAGCCCCGAGCGACGGCGTGCGGGTGGGTGACGGCCTCGGCCGGGGAGAGCACCGGCGCCACGCAGGCGTCGGTGCCGTCGAAGACCTTGGTCCACTCCTCGCGGGTGCGGCTGGCGAAGATCGTGGTGAAGGTCTCGGTCAGCGCGGGCCAGCTGGACGGGTCGTTGCGGTCGGCGACGTCGCCGGCGCCCAGGCCCAGCCCGGTGAGCAGCTGGTCGTAGAACTGCGGCTCGATGGCGCCGACGGCCATGAACTGCCCGTCGGCGCAGGTGTAGCAGCGGTAGAACGGGGCGCTACCGTCGAGCATGGCGCCGCCGCGCTCGGTGGGCCAGAAGCCGCTGGCCTGCCAGCCGTGCAGCATGGAGGTGAGCATGGCCGCGCCCTCGCTCATGGCGGTGTCCACCACCTGGCCGCGCCCGGAGCTCTGCCGCTCGTACAGCGCGGCGAGCACGCCGGCCACCAGCATCATCGCGCCACCGCCGAAGTCGGCCACGTAGTTCACCGGCGGCACGGGCGGACCGTCCATCGGACCGATCGGGTGCAGCGCCCCGGAGTAGGCGAGGTAGGTGAGGTCGTGCCCGGCGGCCTGGCTCAGCGGACCGTCCTGGCCGTAGCCGGTGAGCCGGGCGAAGATCAGTCCGGGGTTGCGCTCGGCGCACTGCTCGGGGCCGAACCCCAGCCGCTCGCAGACACCGGGGCGGAAGCCCTCCACCAGGACGTCGGCCTGCGCGGCCAGCTGCAGCACCACCTCGACGCCGGCGGGGTCCTTGAGGTCCACCGCCACCGAGCGCCGGCCGCGGCCCAGCGGGTCCAGCGGCGGGTCGGCGGGGGCGGTGCCGCCGACCGCGGTCGCGCGGTCCACCCGCAGCACCTCCGCCCCCATGTCGGCGAGCATCGTGACCGCGAACGGCCCCGGCGCCAGGCTGGCGATCTCCAGCACCTTCAGTCCCTGCAGCGGTCCGGCCACGATGTGATCCCACTCTCGTTCAGGCAGCACTTACGGTCAGCGCAGACGGTAACCGGTGTGACCCACGCCGCTGTCAGGTACCTCCACTGAGCGGACTGCCTTGGTAGCGGTTGCCGACGTAGCGGGCTCCGCTTGGGCGTACTTGCAGACGCCCCACGGAGTCAGCGCTGGAACAGCGCGATGCACTCCACGTGGTGGGTCATCGGGAAGGCGTCGAAGGCGCGCAGCACGCTCAGCCGGTAGCCCTGCGCGCCCAGCAGGGCCACGTCGCGGCCCAGCGCCGCCGGGTCGCACGCCACGTAGACGATGCGGGTGGGCTCGGCCGCGGTGATCGCCTCCACCACCGCCCGGCCGGCTCCGCTGCGCGGCGGGTCGAGCACCACCACGTCCACCGGCACCGGCAGCGTCCGCAGCTGCTGCTCCACCTGCCCGGCCACCATGCGCACCTGCGGCAGGTCGGCCAGCGCCGCGGTGCCGTCGGCCACCGCCTGGCGGGAGGACTCCACCGCCACCACGGTGCCCGCGGCCCCCACCTGCTCGGCCAGCACCGCGGAGAACAGGCCCACCCCGCTGTAGAGGTCCCAGGCCGTGCCGCCCGTCGGGGCGTCGGCCAGCTCGGCCACCACCCGCGCGTAGACCTCGGCCGCGCCCACGTGGGCCTGCCAGAAGCCGTCGGCGGACACCGCCCAGGTGCGCCCCGCGGCCTGCTCGGTGGCGGTGGCGCTGCCTCGGCGCAGCTGGGCCACCGGGCGCGGCTTGCGCCGGCCGCGCTGCGGGCGCTGCGGGGTGGTCAGCTCCACCACGTGCTGCTCCCCCGCGCCGTCGCGCACCACCTGCAGGTCCGCACCGGGGGTCCACTGCTGGCCCACCACGTCGTCCAGGGCGTGCGGCACCGCCTGCGGGCAGCCCAGCACCGGGATCACGTCGTTGCTGCGGTGTGGGTGGAAGCCCGGCTGTCCGTCGGCGGTCACCGCCATCCGCACCCGGCTGCGCCAGCCCAGGCCGTCGGGCGCGCCGGGCAGCTCCTCCACCACGACGTCCTCGGCGGTCAGGTCCAGCCCGCCGAGCCGGCGCAGCTGCTCGGCCACCACCATGGCCTTCATCTGCCGCTGGGCGGGCAGCGCGGCGTGCTGGAAGTCGCAGCCACCGCAGCCGCCGGGGCCGGCCACCGGGCAGCGTGGCACCACCCGGTCGGGCGAGGCGGTGAGGACGGCCACGGCGTCGGCACGGCAGAAGGACCCGCCGCGGTCCTCGGTGACCAGCGCGCGCACCCGCTCGCCGGGCAGGCCGTGGCGCACGAACACCACCCGACCCTCGTGCCGGGCCACGCAGAACCCGCCGTGCCCGGGGGCGCCGAGCTCCAGCTCCAGCGTCTCCCCCGTCCAGTCCAGGCTCTCCCCCGGTGCTGCCGTGCTGCTCATCGTGGTGCCGTCCTGCTCGTCGTGGTGCTCATCCTGGAGCTCATCGTGGTGCCGTCCGCTCGTCGAATCCGCGCCGGGACGCTCCCGGCGTCACCGATGGTGAGTCGGTCTTGCCGCCCTTCTGCGACGACGTCAGCTGCCACGGCACGCTGGTCACCATCACGCCGGGCTGGAACAGCAGCCGGCTCTTCAGCCGCAGCGCGCTCTGGTTGTGCAGCAGCTGCTCCCACCAGTGCCCCACCACGTACTCCGGCACGTACACCGTCACCACGTCGCGCGGGGACTCCCGGCGCACCCGGCTCACGTAGTCCAGGACCGGTCGGGTGATCTCCCGGTACGGCGACTCCACCACCTTCAGCGGCACCGGGATGTTGCGGGCGTTCCACTCCCGCACCAGCGCCCGGGTGTCCTTGTCGTCGACGTTCACCGTCACCGCCTCGAGCACGTCCGGCCGGGTCACCCGGGCGTAGGCCAGCGCCCGGATGGTCGGCTTGTGCAGCTTGGAGACGAGCACGATGGAGTGGTTGCGGCTGGGCAGCACCTGTTCACCCTCCGCCGACTCCAGCTCCACCGCCACCCGCTGGTAGTGCCGGTGGATCATCGTCATCATCAGGTAGAGCATCCCCATCGCCAGGATCGCGATCCACGCACCCGCCAGGAACTTGGTGAGCAGCACGATCACCAGCACGGCACCGGTCATGGTCATGCCCACCGCGTTGATGGTCTGGGACCGCCGCATCCCTCGACGCGCCATCGGGTCGGTCTCCACCTGCATCAGCCGGCTCCAGTGCCGGACCATGCCGAACTGGCTCACGGTGAAGGAGACGAACACCCCCACCACGTACAGGTTGAGCAGCGAGGTGACGCTGGCCTGGAAGGACACCACCAGCACGATCGCGGCGGCGGCGAGGAAGACGATGCCGTTGGAGAAGGCCAGCCGGTCGCCACGGGTGTGCAGCTGGCGCGGGAGGTAGCGGTCCTGGGCCAGGATCGAGCCGAGCACCGGGAAGCCGTTGAACGCGGTGTTGGCCGCCAGGGCCAGCACCAGGCCGGTGACGGCCGCGATGAAGTAGAAGCCCGGGGAGAAGCCGGAGAACACGGCCTGCGCGATCTGCGCCACCAAGGTCTTCTGCTCGTAGCCGGCGGGGGCTCCGTGCAGCTGGGTGGCCGGGTCCTCGGCGATGCGCACGTCGGTGAGCACCGCCAGGCTGACCAGGCCCAGCAGCATGGTCACCGAGATGACGCCGAGCAGCAGCAGCGTGGTGGCCGCGTTCTTGGACTTGGGCTTGCGGAAGGCGGGCACCCCGTTGCTGATGGCCTCCACCCCGGTGAGTGCCGCCGAGCCCTGGCTGAACGCGCGCAGCAGCAGGAAGGCCAGCGCGAACCCGGTGAGCTCGCTGCCGTGCTCGGGGACCAGCTCGAAGCTGGCCGACTCCGCCTGCACGTCGTCGCCGAGCAGCAGGATCCGGCTCAGTCCCCAGGCGATCATCACCAGCATGCCGCCCATGAAGGCGTAGGTCGGCAGCGCGAAGGCGGTGCCGGACTCGCGCAGCCCGCGCAGGTTCACCGCGGTGAGCAGGATGATCGCCGCCACGGCGAAGGTCACCTTGTGGGTGGCGATGAACGGCACGGCCGAGCCGATGTTGTCCGCGGCGGAAGAGATCGAGACGGCGACGGTGAGCGTGTAGTCGACCAGCAGCGCGCTGGCGACGGTGAGCCCGGCCGGCTTGCCGATGTTCACCGTGGCCACCTCGTAGTCGCCACCGCCGGAGGGGTAGGCGTGCACGTTCTGGCGGTAGCTGGTGACCACCACGAGCATCACCACCGCCACCACAAGGCCGATCCACGGCGCGTAGGTGTACGCCGCCAGCCCGGACACCGAGAGCATCAGGAAGATCTCTTGCGGTGCGTAGGCCACCGACGACATGGCGTCGGACGCGAACACCGGTAGCGCAAGCCTTTTGGGCAGCAGCGTGTCGCTCAGGGTGTCGCTGCGGAAGGGGCGGCCAAGCAGCAGGCGCTTGGCCACGCTCGAGATGGTGGGCACGAGGGTGAAGCGTAGGCCCCCAGCGCGTCAGCACCGGCCGGGCTGGCCACGGTTGCGCAGCGGCTGGCTGTAGCGTTCGCTACTTCCGGGAGCCACCAGCTGGAGGTCAGCACAAGTGCACGTCGTCATCATGGGCTGTGGGCGCGTCGGGTCGTCGCTTGCGGCCGGGCTCGAGCGCCTCGGCCACGACGTCGCGGTGATCGACCGCGACGCCCTGTCCTTCCGTCGCCTCGGCGCCGACTTCGCCGGCCGACAGATCACCGGCATGGGCTTTGACCGGGACGTGCTCATCGCCGCCGGCATCGAGCGGGCCGGCGCGTTCGCCGCGGTCTCCAGCGGTGACAACTCCAACATCATCTCCGCCCGGGTGGCCCGGGAGAACTTCGGCGTGGAGCGGGTGGTGGCCCGGATCTACGACGCCAAGCGGGCCGCGGTGTACGAGCGGCTGGGCATCCCCACCGTCGCCACCGTGCCCTGGACCACCGACCGCTTCCTGCGCACCCTGATGCAGGACAGCAGCTCCACCGCCTGGCGTGATCCCTCCGGCACCGTCGCGGTGCTCGAGGTCACCCTGCACGAGGACTGGGCGGGCCGGCGCGTCACCGACCTGGAGCAGACCATCGGCGCCCGCGTCGCGTTCATCCTGCGCTTCGGCGTCGGCGTGCTGCCCGACCGGCGCACGGTGGTGCAGGCCGACGACCAGGTCTACGTGGCCGCGGTCGCCGGCACTGTCGCCGAGGCCTCGGTGCTCGCCGCCGCGCCGCCGCCGGAGGAGTGAGCGCATGACGAGCCAGCCGAGCACGGGCAGCCACGACCACCGACAGGAGCAGGACACATGAGGGTCGCCATCGCCGGAGCAGGCAAGGTGGGCCGCTCGATCGCCAGGGAGCTGGTGGAGAACGACCACGAGGTGATGCTCATCGAGCGCGACCTCTCCCACATCGACGGCAGCGCGGTCCCCGCCGCGGAGTGGGTGCACGCCGACGCCTGCGAGCTGGCTTCCCTGGAGGAGGCCGGGCTGCAGGACTGCGAGGTGGTCATCGCCACCACCGGTGACGACAAGGCCAACCTGGTGGTCAGCCTGCTGGCCAAGACGGAGTTCGCGGTCCGCCGCGTGGTGGCCCGTGTGAACGAGCCGCGCAACGAGTGGCTGTTCACCGAGGCCTGGGGCGTCGACGTGGCGGTCTCCACCCCGCGCATGCTGGCCGCGATGGTCGAGGAGGCGGTGTCCGTCGGCGACCTGGTGCGCCTGATGACGCTGCGCCAGGGCCAGGCCAACCTGGTGGAGGTGACGCTGCCGCTGGACACCCCGTTGGCGGGCAAGCCGGTGAGCAGCCTGCAGCTGCCCCGCGACGCCGCGCTGGTGACCGTGCTGCGCGGCGGCCGGGTGATCGTGCCGCTGCCCGACGACTCCTTCGAGGGCGGCGACGAGCTGCTGTTCGTGGCCTCGGTCGAGGTGGAGGACCAGATCCGCACCGCGCTCAAGCGCTGAGCGAGACCCGGGGCGTCAGTCTCGCTGCTGCGGCCCCGCGCTGGGCTGGCCCGGCGGCTCGGGGGGCGCTGGTGCGACCGGGGGCGTCCCAGCCTCGATGATGCGGTCGGCTCGGCGCACGCAGGCGAAGGTCACCAGCAGCGCCAGGCCGTACAGCGGCAGGCCCATGCCGATCCGCGCGGTGGCCAGCCAGCCCTCCTGGTCGTTGCCGTAGAGCCACTGCTGCACCACGAAGCGCGCTCCGAAGACCGCCACCCAGGCCAGCGTGGCCACGTCGTAGGCGCGGACCGCGCCCCGGTGCGCGCGCCAGGCCCAGCCGTGCCCGTTGAGGAACGACCACACCACGCCCACCAGCGGCCACCGCACCACCACCGACAGCGCGAAGAGCGCTCCGTAGACCAGGCTCGTGTAGATGCCCAGCAGGAAGTAGCCCTTGGCCGTGCCGGTGCGGTGGGCGATGTAGGCGGCGATGGCCACGCCGAAGAGTCCGGAGATCGCCGGCTGGACGCCTTCCTTGCGCACCGCCCGCAGCACGGCGATGGCGGCCGCGGTCCCCACCGCGGACCAGATGGCCGGGGTCAGGCTCGTCAGCGAGTTCACGACGACGAAGACCACCACGGGCAGGCTGGAGGCGAGCACTCCGCTGGTGCCGCCCATCTGCTCCAGCAGGGTCTTCTGGACCGGCGACGTCACCGGCGGTGCCGGGGGCTCGGGAGGTGTGCGGGAACCAGCAGCTGGATCGCTACTGCCCACACTGCAGCTCGTAGTGCGGGTTGTAGAGCACCTTGGCGCCGTTGCGCTCGGCGAGGCGACCGCGCACCTGCACGGTGCGGCCCGCCTCGATGCCGGGAATGCGGCGGCGGCCGATCCACACCAGGGTGATGCCGTCGGTGCCGTCGAAGAGCTCGGCCTCCAGGCTGGCGTCGCACCCGGCCGGGCTGCCCTCGGTGCTGCGGAGGCGCCCGAGCACGGTGACCTCCTCGCCCCGCGAGCAGTCGCAGGCCCGGCGAGCGCCGGCGGCCTCCGAGGTCTGGGTGATCTCATGGGCGTCGAGCTCGGCGACGTCGGTGGTGAGGCGGCGGGCGAGCCGCCGGAAGTAGCCGGCCTCGGTGCTGGCCATGGGGCGCTCCGTTGCGCTTGAGGAGGTACCTGGGACGGTCCCAGGTGTTGGGCTTGGTGAGCCTAACGCTCCCTGTGTACACCGCGTAACCCCAACCGGGAAGGATCGGGTGCATGCCCGAAATCGGACACCGTCCCCCGCCCCGCGCGGTGCTGCTGCCCGGCACCGGCTCGGACGCCGACTTCGTCCGCCGGGCGTTCGGAAAAGCGCTCGCCGCCTGCGGGATCGACCTGGTGGCGGTCGAGCCCGACCCGGTCGACGTGGTGGCCGGCTACCGTGCGGCACTGGACGCTGCGGCGCGGGACTGTCACGGAGCGCTACTTGTGGGGGGCGTCTCACTTGGGGCCACCGTGGCGGCAGGCTGGGCCCGGGAGCACCCAGGAGTCCTCAGTGGCCTGCTGGTCGCGCTGCCGGC
Source organism: Rhodococcus sp. Z6_132 (assembly GCF_058133635.1). Taxonomy (NCBI): domain Bacteria; kingdom Bacillati; phylum Actinomycetota; class Actinomycetes; order Mycobacteriales; family Nocardiaceae; genus Rhodococcus; species Rhodococcus sp. Z6_132. The sequence continues at coordinate 579,716 of NZ_JBYUNP010000002.1, read as the reverse complement.
GTGGCTGGGCGAGCCGGGTGACGCGCCCGCCGCGCTCAGTGCCCGCTTCTCCGCCCGGCGCCTGCGGGAGCACGGTCTGGAGGCGGTGCTGGCCGAGGTGAACGCCTCCACACCGCCGTGGCTGTCCGCGGAGCTGAGCCGCGCCTGGCGCCGGCAGTGGCCCGCTCTGCCCACGGCCATGGACCACGCTGCCACCGCTGTGGGGCCCACGGCGACGGAGCTGGCCGAGCTGGGTGTGCCGACGGGCGTGGCGGGCGCGGTGGACGACCCGGTGCACCCGCTCGCGGTGGCCCAGCAGTGGGTGGCCTGCGCCCCTGCGGCCGTGCTGGACACGGTGACGCTGGCCGAGCTGGGCGCCGACCCCGGGGTGCTGGGGACCGCGTGCGTGCGGGCCTGGCAGGCCGCCCGCGCGGTGTCGGCAGCGCGGGCCGTCCGCTAGCTGTTCTGGGGGGAGCTCGGCTGACCGGACGAGTCCGGAGCGTCCGACTCCTCACCAGCCGGTCCCTGGGCGCCAGCGTCCTGCTGGGCGCGGGCCGCCTCCAGCTGGTCGGCCAGCACGGTGGGCAGGCGCACCGGCAGCGGCGAGCGGACCGGCAGCGGCTCGGTGCCGCGCACCACCACGGTGTCCCGCAGCAGCGCACGGGCCACGTCGGCCAGCTCGGCCTGCTTCTCGTCCGGGCCGGCGGCTACGCAGCGCACCATCCAGCGCGGACCGTCCACGCCGATGAACCGCATGGTGGCGCCGGCGCCCACGCCGATCACCTCACGGCCCCAGTGGCCGTCCTCGAGGCGAACCTCGGCGCCGTCGTCCTTGAGGGACTGGGCCAGCTCGCCGAGCACCTCGCGCCACATGCCCTCGCTGCGCGGCGCGGCGAAGGCGGCGATGGTGATGCGGCCGACCTCGGTGAGCAGGTGCAGCGCCCGCAGGGTGCCGTCCTCCTCCATCTCCACCTGGATCTGGGCGCCCTCCAGCAGCGGCACCCGCACCGACCCCAGGTCGAGGCGACCGTCGGCCTCCGGCTCGGCGTCGACCTCGCTGCTGTCGTAGGGGCCGTCGGCGGGGATGTCCGCGTCGTCGTCCGCCTGCTCGGCCAGCAGGTCCTCGGGAATGTCGGTCACGGTGGCCTCGGCCTCCGCCTCGCTCGCCCGCTTGTTGCGCCGCCCAAACATCGTCACTGCCCCTCAGTCGTGGTGCTACCCAGTGTGCTCATGCCGGTGGAGCCGTGCCCACCAGCTCCGCGCTCGGTGTCGGCGAGCTCGTCCACCTCGACGAAGCTGACCTGCGCCACCCGCTGCACCAGCAGCTGGGCGACCCGGTCTCCGCGCTGCAGCTCGATCGTGGCGGAACGGTCGTGGTTGACCAGGCACACCTTGATCTCCCCGCGGTAGCCGGCGTCGATGGTGCCTGGTGCGTTGAGCACGCCCAGTCCCAGCCGGGCCGCCAGGCCGGAGCGGGGGTGCACCAGGCCCACGTAGCCGGGCGGCAGCGCCAGGGCCAGGCCGGTGCCGACCAGCACCCGCTCACCCGGCTCCAGCCGCACCTCGTCCAGGGTGCACAGGTCCACGCCGGCGTCGTCGGCGTGCGCCCGACGGGGCACCACCGCGTCCGGGTGCAGTCGCCGCAGCGCGACCTCGAGCTGCTCGGGAGCGGCATGGACGGCAGAGGGGGACGGCACGGCGGCCGAGACTACCCTGGGGACCATGGCCGAACCTGCATCACCAGCCAGCTCCACGACCGGAGCGGGCGCAACCACCCGCGGCGCCTACACCGAGCGGCTGTGGGTCCCGTGGTGGTGGTGGCCGCTGGGCATCTTCGTGGCCGCCCTGCTGGCCGCCGAGGTGCACATGGGCGCACCGGGAGTGCGTGCGTGGCTGCCCTACGTCGTGCTGGTGCCGTTCGCGGCCTGGACGCTGGTCCGCATGGGCTCGCTGCGGCTGTCGGTGCGCGACGGCGAGCTCCGGGTGGGCGACGCCCACATCCCGGTGTCGCTGATCGCCCGTGCGGCGCCGGTGCCGGCCACCGCCAAGCGCGCCGCCATGGGCCGTCAGCTCGACCCGGCTGCCTACGTGCAGCACCGCACCTGGGTGCCCACCATGGTGCTGCTGGTGCTGGACGACCCCGACGACCCGACGCCGTACTGGCTGGTCAGCACCCGCCACCCGGACCGCGTCATCGCCGCGCTGCAGGAGGCGGGCCTGGGCGCCGAGCGCGACTGAGCACACCCGCACGACAAGAGGGGGAGGCCTGCAGCTGCAGGCCTCCCCCTCTGTCGTGCGCCGTCCCTCGGTGGTGCAGGGCGCGGGCGGCAGTGCGCCTCAGGCCGCGCAGTCGCGGCAGATCGGCATGCCCTTGCGCTCGCCGGCGAAGCGGCTGCGGTGGTGCACCAGGAAGCAGCTGGAGCAGGTGAACTCGTCCGCCTGCTTGGGCACCACCCGCACCGACAGCTCCTCACCGGAGAGGTCTGCGCCGGGAAGCTCGAAGGACTCCGCGGTGTCGGTCTCGTCGACGTCGACGGCCGAGGACTGCGCCTCGTTGCGTCGCGCCTTGAGCTCCTCGAGCGAGTCCTCGGATATGTCGTCGGACTCCGTGCGTCGTGGAGCGTCGTAGTCTTGTGCCATCTTTGTTCCCCTGTCCTGCCTGTCTCTCGTGCTGCCCGTGTGTTGCCCGGCCGTGCTGGTGGTGCGCCCGCTGGGGAGTTGGTGCCCGGTGCGGTGGTGTCCTGAGCTGGTCTCGCGAAGCTGACACCTCAGAGCAGGCTCGTCACCTGTTCGGCATTCGCCAGGTGTGGCTGCTCAACGTTCAGGTGCCCTTCCTTGTGCCCGCCGCCAGTGTGATCTACGTCACGCTTTCCGCGTGCTCGGGGAAGACATCGTGGCGGGCGGAGCGGCTGGACCATAGCCGACGAACCTGAACGGCAGGTGAGATGTGCCCGATTCCCGGCCAGAAGAGCCTGTGTTTCGTGGCACACCCGGTTCCCGGCGGTGGACGGGGCGCGGTTGTACGGTGCGCGGATGAGCAGCGAGCAGACCGCCCAGCCCCGTCCGCCGGCCGTGGACACCGTGCGCGAGGGCGCTCCCCCGGAGGTGGTCGGACCCTGGCTCGCCCAGCAGCTGGACGACCCGCGGTGGGCCACCTGCGACGTCACGCCCATCGGCGACGGCCGCTCCAACCTCACCTTCGGCGTGCACAGCCCGGCCGGCTCGGTGGTGCTGCGGCGGCCGCCGCTGGGCTCGGTGGCCGCCACCGCGCACGACATGGGCCGGGAGCGCACCGTCCTCACCGCGCTGGCCGGAACCGCCGTGCCCGTCCCCCAGGTGCTGGCCGGGCAGCGCGAGGCCGACCTGCTCGGCGCCCCCTTCTACGTGATGGAGCTGGTCGAGGGCACCGTGCCCACCGGCGCCGACGGCGACGCCTGGGCTGATCGCCCGGGCGTCCGCGCGCGGGCGGGTGCGGCGATGGTGAACTGCCTGGCCGAGCTGCACAGCATCGACCCGTCCTCGGTCGGACTGGCCGAGTTCGGCCGGCCGGAGGGCTTCATGGCCCGGCAGCTGCGCCGCTGGAGCGCCCAGTGGGAGACCTGGCGCGACGGGCTGGCCGCCGCCTCGGGCAGTGACAGCCCCCGCCCGGAGCTCACCCGGCTCGCCGAGCGCCTCAGCGTCGCGGTGCCCACCTCGGCCGGCGCCAGCATCGTGCACGGCGACTACCGGCTGGAGAACATGATCTTCGCCCCCGAGGACCCCGCCCAGGTCCGCGCGGTGCTGGACTGGGAGATGTCCACCCTGGGGGATCCGCTGTCCGACCTGGGGCTGATGTTCATCTACTGGCACCAGGCCGAGGAGCAGGACGTGTGGCGCGCGGCCCAGGTGCTGCCCAGCGTCACCCGGCTGCCCGGCTTCCCCACCCGCATCGAGCTGCTGCACCACTACGCGCACCGGCGCGACCTCGACCCGCAGGCCCTGGAGCAGGACATCCAGTTCTACGTGGCGTTCGGCGCCTTCAAGCTGGCGGTGGTGCTGGCCGGCGTGGCCGCCCGCGCCAACGCCGGCGCGGCCGACGCCCGCACCGCCGCCGGCATCCTCACCGCCCTGGACCCGCTGGTGGCGCTGGGCCACCACGTCCTCGACCACGGCGTCCGCTAGACACGCCCGGACGGGCCCGCGCCGGGACACTGCGCCGGCCCGCGCCCGCGGCCACCTAGTCTGGTCGCGGGAACCGCGGGTACCTGGCCCTGCGCCGGCACCGGGCGGACCCTTCACCTGGCCGTGGCGGGGGCAGCGCTGCTCAGCAGCGGTCTGTCGCAGCAGCCCTCACGCGGCGGAACGAAAGGGCAGGACACGCGGTGGTTTCGCTGAGCACGGGAAGTCGGTCGCCGGGCGGCCCTCCGGGAGCGCACGACGGGTACCAACGTCGTCGCCCCCTGCCGGCCGTTGCGCTGCTCGTCGTGCTGAGCGTGCTGGTGCTGGTGGTGTGGGTGCAGGTGCTCACCCAGAGCAGCACGGCGGCGGACACCTCGGTCTGCCCCGAGCCCACCCCCGCCGGGGACAACGCCGGCATCGAGGTGGGTGTGCCGCAGACCGAGCAGGGCACCAAGATCACCTCGGCCGACCTGGCCGCGGCTCCCCCGTCCGCGCCCCAGGCCGCCCAGGTGCGGGTGCTCAACGCCAACGGCCAGCGCGGGCAGGCCTCGCTGGTGGCCGCGCAGCTGGCCCAGCTCGGCTTCACCCCGGCGCCGGACATGGCCTCCGGCAACGACACGGTGTTCACCGCGCAGGACATGCGCTGCCAGGCCCAGGTCCGCTTCGGCGAGGCTGGCAAGCCGGCGGCACGCACCCTGCAGCTGCTGGTGCCCTGCGCCGAGCTGGTGCAGGACGACCGCAAGGACCAGACGGTCGACCTGGCGCTGGGCACGGTGTTCAGCTCGCTCAGCTCCGACGCCGACGTGACCGCGGCGCTGACGGCGCTGTCCAAGCACGCCGCCGACCCGCAGACCCCGGCGCCGGACTCCACCGAGCTGGCCCAGGCCCTCTCGGTCAGCTGCTGAGACCAGCCCCGGTCAGGGCATCGGGCCGCTCCAGGCCCGCTCGACCAGGGTCAGCACTGCCGCGGACACGCCCGGGGCCGCCGCGAAGGTGAGCTCGCCCTGGCTGCCGGGGGCGGTGGCCGGGGGCGGGCGCACGTCCGCGCCGGCCTCGGCGGCGATCAGCACCCCCGCCCCCCAGTCCCACGGGCTCAGCCCGTGCTCGTAGTAGGCGTCCAGCCAGCCCGCCGCCACCGCGCACAGGTCCAGCGCCGCCGAACCCACCCGGCGCACGTCGCGCACCTGCGGCAGCAGCTCGGCCACCACCGCGCCCTGGGTGATGCGGCGCCTGGCCTGGTAGCCGAACCCGGTGGCCACCAGGGCCAGCGCGGGGTCGGTCACGTCGTTGCAGCGCAGCGGCTGGCCGTCCAGGGTCGCGCCGGCCCCCAGCGCCGCGGAGAACACCCGCCCGCTGCTCACCTCCACCACTGCGCCGGCGATGCTCTGCCCGTCGCGCTGCACCGCCACCGACACCGCGTAGAAGGGCAGCCCGTAGAGGAAGTTCACGGTTCCGTCGATGGGGTCGATCAGCCAGCGCAGACCGTCGACGGCTGCGTCCCCGCCCTCCTCCTCGCCCAGCACCGCGTCCCCGGGTCGCAGCCGCCCCAGCTCGGACCGAATGAGCTGCTCGGACTCGGTGTCAGCCAGCGTGACCGGGTCGGTGCCGGAGGTCTTGGTGCGCACCGTCCCGCTGCCGAGCACCTCCGCACGGCGGCGGGCCACCAGCTCGGCGGCGGCGGCGGCGACCTGGACGGCGACCTCGCGGAGCTCGACGCCCAGCGGATCGGGGCGCTGGGCGCCGGCGGTGGGGTGAGTCATGCCGCCATCGCAGCACACTGCGGGCCAGCGCGCCCTGACCTGGCCCATCGTGGTGCGGGCGACGTCGGGCCCGGCACGAACTAGGGTCAGGGCGACCACACCTGCACCGAGGAGCCGATGACGATGACGACCACCACGGCGGACGTGCCCGCGGACCAACGGGCTTTCGGTATCGACGTCGGCGGCACCGGCATCAAGGGCGGCATCGTCGACCTGTCGACCGGTGCGCTGATCGGGGAGCGGCTCAAGATCGCCACCCCCCAGCCCGCCACGCCAGCGGCCGTGGCGGAGACCGCCGCGGAGCTGACCCGCCGGTTCGAGTGGGACGGCCCGGTGGGGCTCACCCTGCCGTCGGTGGTCAAGGACGGTGTCGCGCTGACGGCAGCCAACATCGACAAGGCGTGGATCGGCACGGACGCCCGCGCACTGTTCAGCGAGGCGCTGGGCGGGCGAGCGGTGCGGGTGCTCAACGACGCCGACGCCGCCGGGCTGGCGGAGTACCACTACGGCGCGGGCAAGGACGTCAGCGGGCTGGTGATCCTGCTGACCTTCGGCACCGGCATCGGGTCGGCGATCATCCACGACGGGGTGCTGCTGCCCAACACCGAGTTCGGGCACATGGAGCTCGACGGCGACGACGCCGAGCACTCCGCGGCCGCGTCGGTGCGAGACGAGCGTCACCTGAGCTGGGACGAGTGGACCCCCTACGTCTCGCGGTTCCTGCGCAAGATGGAGGACCTGTTCTGGCCCGACCTGTTCATCGCCGGCGGCGGGGTGAGCCGCAAGGGCCACAAGTGGATCCCCCTGCTCGACAACCGCACGAACGTGGTGGCCGCGACCTTGAAGAACACCGCGGGCATCGTGGGCGCGGCGATGGCGGTTGCGGCGGACCTCCCAAACTGACCGGAGCGGGTAACCAGCCAGGAGTCGCTACAATGGGTTGATGTCTGCGGCCGACGCCGGGACACACCCACATGACCTCTCCGCCGAAAGCACCTCGGCGTGACGCCGCACGAACAGTCGCGAAAGGGCATACGTGGCAGCCACAAACACCCGTCAGACCGCAGCGGAGACGAGCGCGGCTGAGCCGACCGCCGTCAAGGCACCCGCGAAGAAGGCGGCCCGCAGCACGGCTGCCTCGAAGCCCGCGGCGACCGCCAAGGCTGCGGCCGGCGCGAAGGCTGCGGCCGGCGCCAAGGCTGCGGCCGGCGCCAAGGCCCCCGCCAAGCGGACCGCCAAGGCCAAGGCCACCGCCGAGAAGCAGGCCGACGCCGGACCCAAGGTCGTCGACCTGGCCGCCGGTCGCTCCGCCGACCTGCCGGACAGCGACGTCGCCCCGGAGAACGACGTCGTCGAGGTGCTCGCCGTCGGCGCTGCCGGTGACGACGACAAGGACGAGGTGGACCTCGAGCCGTCTGCGGCCGACAAGGCCTCCGGCGACTTCGTCTGGGACGAGGAGGAGTCCGAGGCCCTGCGCCAGGCGCGCAAGGACGCCGAGCTCACCGCCTCGGCCGACTCCGTCCGCGCCTACCTCAAGCAGATCGGCAAGGTCGCCCTCCTCAACGCCGAGGAGGAGGTCGAGCTGGCCAAGCGCATCGAGGCCGGCCTGTTCGCCGTCGAGCGCATGCGCCTCATCGCCGAGAAGGGCGAGAAGCTCCCCGTCGCCCAGCGCCGTGACCTGTCCTGGGTGATCCGGGACGGCAACCGCGCCAAGAACCACCTGCTCGAGGCCAACCTCCGCCTGGTGGTCTCGCTGGCCAAGCGCTACACCGGTCGCGGCATGGCGTTCCTGGACCTCATCCAGGAGGGCAACCTCGGCCTGATCCGCGCGGTGGAGAAGTTCGACTACACCAAGGGCTACAAGTTCTCCACCTACGCCACCTGGTGGATCCGCCAGGCCATCACCCGAGCCATGGCCGACCAGGCTCGTACCATCCGCATCCCGGTGCACATGGTCGAGGTCATCAACAAGCTCGGGCGCATCCAGCGCGAGCTCCTGCAGGACCTGGGCCGCGAGCCCACTCCGGAGGAGCTGGCCAAGGAGATGGACATCACCCCGGAGAAGGTGCTGGAGATCCAGCAGTACGCCCGGGAGCCCATCAGCCTCGACCAGACCATCGGTGACGAGGGCGACAGCCAGCTCGGTGACTTCATCGAGGACTCCGAGGCCGTGGTGGCCGTGGACGCCGTCAGCTTCACGCTGCTGCAGGACCAGCTCCAGTCGGTGCTGGCCACCCTCAGCGAGCGCGAGGCGGGGGTGGTGCGGCTGCGCTTCGGCCTCACCGACGGCCAGCCCCGCACCCTGGACGAGATCGGCCAGGTCTACGGCGTGACGCGGGAGCGCATCCGCCAGATCGAGTCCAAGACCATGTCCAAGCTGCGCCACCCCTCCCGCTCCCAGGTGCTGCGCGACTACCTGGACTAGCCCCCTAGGGGCGTCTGCAAGTACCACCCAGCACGCCCCAACCGGTCTGCACCCGCTACCAACCGTCGTCCGCGTCCCGCGGGCGGCGGTTGGCTGCGTGTGGGGGCAGATCGCCCGCGCCAGCCGTGCACCGGGGACCCCGGTCGCCGCTGCGGCCCGCCGCCATAGGATGGGCCCATGCCTCATTTCGACGTTGTAGTCCTTGGTGCCGGTCCCGGCGGGTACGTGGCGGCCATCCGCGCCGCCCAGCTCGGCAAGAGCGTGGCCGTGATCGAGGAGAAGTACTGGGGAGGGGTCTGCCTCAACGTGGGCTGCATCCCCTCCAAGGCGTTGCTGCGCAACGCTGAGCTGGCCCACCTGGTCACCAAGGAGGCCAAGACCTTCGGCATCAGCGGCGAGGTCTCCTTCGACTACGGCGTCGCCTTCGACCGCAGCCGCAGCGTCGCCGACGGCCGCGTCAAGGGCGTCCACTTCCTGATGAAGAAGAACAAGATCACCGAGCTGGACGGCATCGGTCGCTTCACCGACAAGAAGACCATCGAGGTGGAGCTGTCCAAGGGCGGCACCGAGACGGTCACCTTCGACGACGTGATCATCGCCACCGGCGCCTCCACCAAGCTGCTCCCCGGGACGTCGCTGTCCGAGCGCGTGGTCACCTACGAGGAGCAGATCACCAACCGCGACCTGCCCGGCAGCGTGATCATCGCCGGCGCCGGGGCCATCGGTGTGGAGTTCGCCTACGTGCTGTCCAACTACGGCGTGAAGGTCACCGTGGTGGAGTTCCTCGACCGGCTGCTGCCGCTGGAGGACGTGGACGTGTCCAAGGAGCTGGGCAAGCGCTACCGCAAGCTCGGCGTCGAGGTGCTCACCTCCACCCGGGTGGAGAAGATCGACGACTCCGGCGACCAGGTGACGGTCACCGTCACTGACAGCAAGGGCACCCGCGACCTGCAGGCCGACAAGGTCATCCAGGCCATCGGCTTCCAGCCTCGGGTGGAGGGCTACGGCCTGGACACGCTCGGCGTCAAGCTCACCGAGCGCGGCGCCATCGAGATCGACGACTACATGCGCACCAACGTCGAGCACGTGTACGCCATCGGCGACGTCACCGCCAAGCTGATGCTCGCCCACGTCGCCGAGGCCCAGGGCGTGGTGGCCGCGGAGACCATCGCCGAGGCCGAGACCATGACGCTGGAGTACCCGATGATGCCGCGGGCCACCTTCTGCCAGCCGCAGGTGGCCAGCTTCGGCTACACCGAGGCGCAGGCCCGCGAGATGGCCGACCAGAAGGGCTGGAAGGTCAAGGTCGCCCAGTTCCCCTTCACCGCCAACGGCAAGGCCCACGGCCTCGCGGAGCCCAACGGCTTCGTCAAGGTGATCGCCGACGAGACCTACGGCGAGCTGCTGGGTGCGCACCTGATCGGACCCGAGGTCACCGAGCTGCTGCCCGAGCTGACGCTGGCGCAGAAGTGGGACCTCACCGCTGCCGAGCTGGCCCGCAACGTGCACGCGCACCCGACGCTGAGCGAGGCGCTGCAGGAGACCTTCCACGGCCTCACCGGGCACATGATCAACTTCTGAGCTCCGCTCACCACGCAGCAGGCGGCGCACCCGGATGGGTGCGCCGCCTGCTGTGCTTCCGGGAACCCGGCACCACAGGGTCTGGCGGCTACGGCTCGGCCGGCTCAGGGGCGCCGAAGCGCCCGTCGGGGCCCGGCCGGTACGCGAGGACCCCGACCACCGCCGAGACCGGCAGCGGGGCGTACAGGTGCGGGAAGCGCATCGACTCGGGGTCACCCGGCACCCCCGGCTCCCAGCGCACCTCACCGGTGAGCCGCTGGGGGTCCACTCGCAGCAGCAGCACGTCCGCTCTGCCGGCGAAGAGCCGGTTCGCCGGTAGCGCCACCTGCTCGGGGGTGGACAGGTGCACGAACGGGCCCGGGTGGGCAGGGATCTCCCCCACCTGCTGGGCACGCACCCAGTCGTCCTCGAGCACCAGGTGCAGCAGCTCGCGCTCGGCCACCTAGTCGGCCCCGTGCCCGGGTGCGATCTCCTCGCCGGCGCGCACCGGTCCGGGCGGCGTGCCGTCGCCGAAGGGCCGCCCGCCCAGCTCCTCGCGGTGGTGGGCGGTGAGCCAGCCGCGCAGGTCCGGTCCCTGCGGCACGACCTGGGTGGGGTTGAGGTCGGTGTGCACCACGTAGTAGTGCTGCTTGATCTGCACGAAGTCGATGGTGTCGCCGAAGCCCGGTGTCTGGAACAGGTCGCGGGCGTAGCCCCACAGCGCCGGCATCTCGGTGAGCTTCTGCCGGTTGGCCTTGAAGTGCCCGTGGTAGACGGGGTCGAAGCGCGCCAGGGTGGTGAACAGCCGGACGTCGGCCTCGGTGATGGTGTCGCCGACGAGGTAGCGCTGCCCGCTCAGGCGCTCCTCCAGCCAGTCCAGCGCCGTCCACAGCCGGTCGTAGGCCTGGTCGTAGGCCTCCTGCGAGCCGGCGAAGCCGCACCGGTACACCCCGTTGTTGACCTCGGTGAACACCCGCTTGTTCACCTCGGCCAGCTCGTCCAGGTGCTCCTGGGGAAGCAGGTCGGGGGCGCCGTCGCGGTGGAAGTCGGTCCACTCGGTGGAGAAGTCCTCGGTGATCTGCGGGTAGTCGTTGGTGACCACCTTGCCGGTGGGCACGTCCACGATGGCAGGCACGGTGATGCCCCGCGCGTAGTCCGGGAACCGCGCGAAGTAGGCCTCCTGCAGGCGCTCGATGCCCAGCACCGGGTCCTTCCCGCCGGGGTCGAGGTCGAAGCGCCAGCTGCGCTTGTCGTGCGTGGGTCCGGGCAGCGCCAGGGAGATCGCGTCCTCCAGGCCCAGCAGCCGCCGCACGATGACGGTGCGGTTGGCCCACGGGCACGCCCGGGCGGCGACCAGCCGGTAGCGCCCGGCCTCCACCGGGTAGCCGTCGCGGCCGTCCCGGGTGATGCGCGTCTGGATGTAGGCGGTGTCGCGGGTGAACTCCTTGCCGCCCGTGACGTAGGCGCCGGCCGTGCTGTGCTCGTCCCTGGTGTCCTGGTCGTGCTCGCTGGACACGGTCTCGCTCATGGCCTGCTCCTGTGCTGGTCGCCGGAGGTGGCCGCGTCGGCAGCCCCTGTACCGCGAACCTACCGGTGCCGGCTGTCGGCCTGCGGGGGCGTCCGGAGGTTGCGCTGAGAGCGAAACGCGCACGCGTGCGCGAGCCCCTCGACGGACCGCAGGTTGGTGGTCTCGGCCCCCTGACGGCGCTCCGACCTGGGGTTTTGCCCCCGCCGGACAGTGGAGCCCCGGTAGGGAGTGCGACCGGCCACAACACGACGAGCGGGGGAACAGAACACGTCGGCCGAACGTCTGACAGAGTGCAAGGACATCAGAACGACTGTCACGAGCTTCCACGGGTGGCTACTGGTGGTTTGCAGCGAGCACACTAGGGCGTCTGCGCGAGCGGGCGTCAGGACGGAGGACACATGACCGGGACCTTGACGATCCCCGAGATCACCGCCACCGACCGGTGCGACCGGTGCGGTGCGGGCGCACGTGTCCGCGTGATGCTGCCCTCGGGCGGCGAGCTTCTCTTCTGCGGGCACCACGGTCACGAGCACGAGGCGCGTCTGCGCGACATGGACGCGACCATCGTGGAGGGAGCTCCGGTCTCCTGACCAGAGCCTGAACCAGCAGGGGCACCCACCGACGCGGTGGGTGCCCCTGCTGCTGTCTGCGGACCCGCTTCCCTGGTAGGCCGGCGGGCGCGGGCTAGGCCGGCTCGTAGGTGAGGCAGCTGGCCATGTCAGCGCCGCCCTCGGCGCCGATGCGCACGGCGTCGGCGCTGCACTCCAGGTTGCTGTTGTGCGTGCAGTCCACGCGTTGGCAGGCACCCACCTGGGCCTGGGCCCGCGGCAGCCCGCCCTTGGTGGTCAGCGGGATGAAGGTGCCGCAGTCGGCGGTGCCGTTCTGCCCGTGGACGTTGATGGCAAAGGCGTGACACCCGTGCTCGTTGTAGGAACAGCTGCTGACCGTGCAGTCGGCGACCTGGGGCATCTCGAGCGTGGCCATGGGAACCTCCGAGCGGAGAACGTCGGGTGAGCGTGCGACCTCCTCGACGGTAGCCACGCCCACCGTCGCCCACCAGCAAGGTGAGCCTCCCCTGACCAGCAGGTTCACTCCACCCGGAGTGCAGCTACCACTTGCGCAGCAAGGCGATCCGCTCGTTCAGCTGCTCCACGGTGGCCATCGCGGTGGGCGGCCCGCCGCACTTCTCCCGCAGGTCGCGGTGGATCACCCCGTGCGGCTGCCCGGTGCGGTGGTTGCGCATCGCCACCAGCGTGTTCAGCTCGCGGCGCAGCGCGGCCAGCTTGGCGGCGGTGTCAGCGGTGCGCACCGGCGCCGGGGCGGGTGCGGCCGGCTCGGGCGCGCGGCTGTCGAGCTGCTCGCTCTGCCGCTTGCGCAGCAGGTCGCGCATCTGGGTGGGGTCCAGCAGGCCCGGCAGCCCCAGGTAGTCGGCCTCCTCGTCGCTGCCGGAGAACGCCGCGGTCCCGAAGCTGGAGCCGTCGTAGATCACCTGGTCCAGCTCGGCGTCGGCGCCCAGGGAGGTGAAGGACTGCTCCTCCTCCCCCGGCTCGTCCTGCTGCTTGTTGGCCTGGGCGAGCAGCTGGTCGTCCAGCCCCTCCGGCTCGCGGTGCGGCTTGCCCAGCACGTGGTCGCGCTGCGCCTCCAGCTGGCTGGCCAGGTCCAGCAGCACGGGCACCGAGGGCAGGAAGACGCTGGCGGTCTCCCCCTTGCGGCGCGAGCGCACGAAGCGGCCGATGGCCTGGGCGAAGTACAGCGGCGTGGCCGCGGACGTCGCGTAGACGCCGACGGCCAGGCGGGGGACGTCCACGCCCTCGCTCACCATCCGCACGGCGACCATCCACCGCTCGTTGCTCTGCGCGAAGGAGGAGATGCGCGCCGAGGACCCCGGGTCGTCGGAGAGCACCAGGGCGGGAGCCACGCCGGTGATGGCGGTGAGCAGCTCGGCGTAGGCGCGGGCCATGGTCTGGTCGGTGGCGATCACCAGCCCGCCGGCGTCCTCCATGCCGCCGGCGCGCAGCTGGCCCAACCGGGTGTCGGCGGCGTGCAGCACCGCCGGGATCCAGTCGCCGCCGGGGTCCAGCGCGGTGCGCCAGGCCCGGGCCGTCTGCTCGGCGGTGAGCGGCTCGCCCAGCCGCGCGGTGAACTCCTCGCCGGCACTGGTGCGCCAGCGGGCCTCGCCGGAGTACGCCAGGAACACCACCGGGCGCACCACGCCGTCCTTGAGCGCGTCGGCGTAGCCGTAGGTGTGGTCGGCCTTGGACCGGTCGAAGCCGTCCGGGCCGGGCTCGTAGGTGACGAACGGGATGGGGCTGTCGTCGCTGCGGAACGGCGTACCGGTCAGCGCCAGGCGCCGGGTGGCGGGGTCGAAGGCCTCCCGCACCGCGTCGCCCCAGCTCTTGGCGTCGCCGCCGTGGTGGATCTCGTCCAGGATCACCAGGGTGCGCCGGCTGTCGGTGCGGGCACGGTGCTTGAAGGGGTGCGCGGCCACCTGGGCGTAGGTCACCACCACGCCCTGGTAGTCGCCCGACGTTTGCCCGGTGGAGTTGCTGAAGCGGGAGTCCAGGGCGATGCCGGCCATCCCGGCGGCCGCGGCCCACTGGTGCTTGAGGTGCTCGGTGGGCGCGACCACGGTCACCTGGTCGATGGTGCGGTCGCGCAGCAGCTCGCTGGCCACCCGCAGCCCGAAGGTCGTCTTTCCGGCGCCCGGGGTGGCCACGGCCAGGAAGTCCTGCGGCTTGGTGGCCAGGTAGCGCGACAGCGCGCGTCGCTGCCAGGCACGCAGCGGCGCCGCCTTGGGCTGCACGTCAACGACGTCACCTACGTCATCGGCATCCAGCACGGTGACAACCAACTCCCTCACGATCACGACATGAATTCCCGGCGCGGTCCGCGCTGCGCAGCAGCACCCGGCGCCGTGCAGAGGGTAGTCGTCGACCGGCAGTGGTCCCCGTCACGACGCCCGTGCCCGCGGGTGATCGGGGCGCGGGTCGTGCCTGCAGCGGTCCGGCGGGCGACACGACGGTGCGTAACCGGCCAACCGCGGTGCGGTAGTGAATCCTGGGGGGATCATGGACTCCCCCACCAGCCGGCCCAGCGACCTGTCGGTGCGTCCCGCCGCGCGCGGACCGCACCGGCTGCTGTGGCGAACCGTGACGAAGGCGTGGGGCGACTCGATCTTCGGCCGCGCCGCGCAGGCGGCCTTCTGGCAGACGCTGTCGCTGCCGCCGCTGCTGCTGGGCCTGCTCGGCTCCATCGGCTACATCGGTGGCTGGTTCGGCCCCGACACCGTCGAGGTGGTGCAGTCCAAGATCCTCACGTTCTGCCGCAGCACGTTCAGCCCGTCGGTGGTGGACCAGATCATCGCCCCGACCGTGAGCGACGTCCTGCTGCGCGGCCGCGCCGACATCGTGTCGCTGGGCTTCCTGCTGTCGCTGTGGGCAGGGTCCTCGGCGGTCTCCTCGTTCGTGGACTCCATCGTGCTGGCCCACAACCAGCACAACGAGCGCAACCCCGTGTGGCAGCGGATCTTCGCGCTGCTGCTCTACGTGGTGGCGCTGGTGCTGGCGGTGTTCACCGTGCCGCTGCTGGCCCTGGGGCCCGGCCTGGTGTCGGAGCGGGTGCCCGAGACGTGGCGGCAGACCACCGAGACGCTCATCCAGTCGGTCTACTACCCGACGGTCGGGGTGATCGCCCTGATCGCGCTGGCCACGCTGTACAAGTTCGCGCTGCCGCGCTCGCTGCCGTGGCACCGGATGATCCCCGGCGCGATCTTCGCCGGGGCGTTCTTCCTGGCCGCCGCGGCGGGGCTGCGGATGTACTTCAGCTGGGTGACCAGCACCGGCTACACCTACGGCGCGCTGGCCAGTCCCATCGCGTTCCTGCTGTTCACGTTTTTCCTGGGCTTCGCGGTGGTGCTGGGCGCGGAGTTCAACGCCACCGTGCAGGAGTTCTGGCCGGCCAAGGCCACCCGTCTGGACCAGATGCGCGAGCGCATCCAGCTGCGGGGCCGCTCCGACGACGGTGACGGCCCCGAGGAGGACGGCCCCGAGGAGGACGTCACGGCGGAGGACAGCACGGCCGGTCCGGGAACCCACGTGTCGGTTCCGACAGACGGTGCCTCGCCGGTGCCCGAGCCCAGCGACACGGCCCGAGTCCGCGCGGCAGGCGGCGGTCCGGCTGCCACTGCGTCGTCCCGGGTGCGCGTCGCCGGCCGAGGCGGCGCCCCCACCGCCGCCCGCGACGCGACCACCAGCACGCTGGGGCGGCTGGGCACGCGCATCACCACGCCGCGCACCCTCAGCTTCACGCCCTCAGGCGTGCCGAGAGCTCAGTCGTCGCCGCCGGGACGCAGGCCCTCGTAGACCTTCTTGCAGTCCGGGCACACCGGGGAGCCCGGCTTGGCCGACCGCGTGACCGGGAAGACCTCGCCGCAGAGAGCCACCACGTGGGTGCCCATGACGGCGCTCTCCGCGATCTTGTTCTTCTTGACGTAGTGGAAGACCTTGGGCGTGTCGTCGCCGGTCGTCTCGCGCTCGCGGGTGTCCGGCGCGACCGTGGTCTGCGTGGACAGGGTGGGGTTCAGGGTCTGGGTGCTCACAGCGACCATGATGCCGCACCCAGGCACCAGCGTCACCCCTCGGTCAAGCGTCGCGCACGCCCCGTCCCGCCGTGGCTGGAGCTCAGCCCTCGATGACGTCGCGACGGGCGGGCTCGATGGCCGGACGGTCGCTGCCGTCGCCGTAGCGGTAGTGGTTCAGGTACTCCTGCTTCTGCGCCGGACCGTCGTTGGCGATGAGCACGGCCATCCACGGCAGCGGCACCGAGATGAGGATGACCGCCAGGGGCAGCCAGGGATTCTCGAAGATGGAGTACAGGACCGCGGCGATGATCAGGGCCGGGATGCGGAAGGCCATCATGATCGCGTACTTGCGGACGCGGGCCTTGTGCTGCTCGTCGTAGGAGCGCTGTGCGGCGGTGATGAGCACCGCGTCGTCGCGGCCACCGCCTCGTCCGGCAAATCCGTGTTCGGCCATTGGTTCAGTGTCCCACCGCGCCGAGAAGATCGCACCCGTCAGGGGCATCACAGCACCGGCCCCGGGGCGGGCCGCGCTCCTCGGGTGCGCGCTGAGCACAATGCGCCCATGAGCGATGCCCGCACGAGCGCTGCCCCCGTCCCGGAACTGGTGCCCCTGTGCGCCGACCTGCGCACCGCGTTCCTGCGTGCCGGCTTCCACACCGACGGCGTGCTGGCGCTGCTGGGCGCGGACGTCAACGCCGCCCTCGGCCGCAACGAGGCGGTGCCGGTGCGCCGGGTGCTGGACCGCCAGGGCTCCACCGATCCCGGCGGGCAGTCCCTGGCCACGCTGGTGCGGCTGTTCCTGCTCGGCGACACCTGCCCCGAGCCGGCGGCCGCGGCGGCGCTGGCGCCGCTGGACCTCGACGCCGCCGTCGCTGGCGGGCTGCTGCAGCGCCACGGAGGTGCGGTGCGCGCGGCGCTGGACGTGCGGCCGCTGGACACCGGGGCAGGCACCCGCTGGGTGGTGTCGGACCTGGACGCCGACCGGGGTGAGCTGGCTGGGGACCGGGAGTACGTGCCGGGGGTGGGGCAGGCCTCGGTGTCGCTGCTGCAGGCCATCCCCGCGCTGGCACCGGCCACCGCGCTGGACCTGGGCACCGGCTGCGGGGTGCAGGCCCTGCAGGTGGGCGAGCACGCCGGTGCCGTGACCGCGACCGACGTCAGCCCGCGCGCCCTGGCCATGGCCGCGGCCACCTTCGCCCTCAACCAGGTGTCGGTGGAGCTGTTGGCCGGGTCGTGGTTCGAGCCGGTGGCCGGGCGCCGCTTCGACCAGGTGGTGGCCAACCCGCCGTTCGTGGTGGGCCCCGCCGAGGTGCACAGCGTCTACCGCGACTCCGGGCTCGACCTCGACGGCGCCAGCGAGCTGGTGATCCGTGGCATCCCCGAGCACCTCAACCCCGGGGGCACCGCCACCCTGCTGGCGTCGTGGGTGCACGTGCGCGGGCAGGACTGGCGGCAGCGGGTGGCGTCGTGGCTGCCTGAGCACGGCATCGACGCCTGGGTGGTGCAGCGCGACGTCGCCGAGCCCGCCCTCTACGTGAGCACCTGGCTGCGCGACGGCGGGCTGGACCCGCACACCGGCGAGGGCGCCCGCCGCTACGACGCCTGGCTGGAGCACCTGGAGCGCTCCGAGGTCACCGGCATCGGGTTCGGCTACGTGACGCTGCGGGCCACCGACGCGCCGTCGGACGTGCTCGCCGAGGACCTGCTGCACCCGTTCACCGACCCGCTGGGCCCCGAGGCGCAGGCGTACCTGGCCCGGGTGGCGTGGCTGCGCGAGCACGACCTGCTCGACGCGCAGCTGGCCGTGGCGCCCGGGGTGGTGCTGCAGCGGGTGGCTGTCGCCGCCGATGAAGGATGGAAGCCATTGGTGGCCAGGGTGACTCGCACCGACGGTCCGCGCTGGGAGCACGAGGTGGACGAGCTCGCGGTCTCCCTGCTGGCGGGGCTGCGCCCGGACGGGCTTCCGCTCGGGGAGCTGGTGGGGATGTTGGAGCTGGCTCACGGCGAGGACGAGGGTGCGCTGACCGGCGCCGCCACCTCCCTGGTGCACGACCTGCTGCGACACGGCCTGGTGCTCCCGGCGGACCTGGCTGGCGACACACCGACCCGGTGATGGTGGCGATCATCTGCGGCGCGCCGTTGTAGCGTGAGCCGCCTTACGCCCGGCTCAGTCAACGTCGACGAGCGCTCTGCGCGTCTCGGCGACAGCTGTGCCCGGCACCATTGACTTGATCGTCAGGAGCTGCGGAATGGCTGGGCTCACCCTGTCGGGGATCGGCAAGGTCTACGACGACGGCACCCGTGCGGTGCGCGACCTCACCATCGACATCGCCGACGGCGAGCTGATCGTCTTCGTCGGCCCCTCCGGCTGTGGCAAGACCACGGCGCTGCGGATGGTCGCCGGGCTGGAGAACATCAGCGAGGGCGAGCTGCGCATCGGCGACCGGGTGGTGAACTCGGTGCCGCCGCGCGACCGCGACGTCGCCATGGTCTTCCAGTCCTACGCGCTGTACCCGCACCTGTCGGTGCGCGACAACATCGCGTTCGGCCTGAAGCTGCGCAAGATGCCCAAGGCGGAGATCCGCAAGCGGGTGGAGGAGGCGGCTCGGGTCCTCGACCTCACCGACTACCTCGACCGCAAGCCGCGCAACCTCTCCGGTGGCCAGCGCCAGCGGGTGGCCATGGGCCGGGCGATCGTGCGCGAGCCCCAGGTGTTCCTGATGGACGAGCCGCTGTCCAACCTCGACGCCAAGCTCCGGGTGCAGATGCGCACCGAGATCGCGCGGCTGCAGCGCGACCTGGCCGTGACCACCATCTACGTCACCCACGACCAGACCGAGGCGATGACGCTGGGCCACCGGGTGGCGGTCATGCGCAAGGGCGAGCTGCAGCAGATCGCCCCGCCCCAGGAGCTCTACGACCGCCCCCGCAACATCTTCGTGGCCGGCTTCATCGGCTCCCCCGCGATGAACCTGCTGATGGGCACCCTCTCCCGGGGTGCCGACGACGCGCTGCAGCTGCAGCTGGGCTCGCAGTCGCTGCCGCTGCCCGCCTCGGTGCTCGCCGCGCGACCGGCGCTGGCCGAGCACGTGGACCGCAAGGTGGTGGTGGGCGTGCGGCCGGAGGACCTGGACGACGCGTCGCTGCGCCCCGGTGCCGACGAGGCGACCCTGCAGGTGGTGGCCGAGCTCATCGAGCCGCTGGGCTCGGACCTGGTGGTGCACCTGGGCCTGGACGCGGAGTCCGCGGCCACCGTCGCCGACCTCGCGGACCTGGCCGACCTCGACGAGCTGCCCGGTGGGGACTCCTCCGTGGGCCGCGACGGTGCAACCGCCACCATGGTCGCCCGGTTCAACCCTCGCAGCGACGTCAGCGTCGGCACACCGGTGACGGTGCGCGTCGACACCGAGCGCCTGCACTTCTTCGACCCGAGCAGCGGACTCGGAATCTGGGCAGCCGAGCCCGACCCCGGACCCGGCGCCGACACTAGGGAGGAAATCGCATGAGATCGCACCGCAAGAGATTCCTGGCGCTGGGAGCGCTCGTCACCGGGGCTGCGCTGCTCGCCGCGTGCTCGTCGAGCCAGGAGTCCTCCTCCAGCTCGTCGTCGGCCAGCCCCACCACGTCCTCCAGCGCCTCGGCGCTGCCGCAGCTCAACGGCCAGGAGTTCGCCATACTGGGCCCCTGGACCAAGGACGAGCAGGTCACCTTCCAGAAGGTGATCGACGACTTCAACGCCAAGACCGGCGCCAAGGGCACCTACACCTCCGGTGGCGACGACGTGCCGACCATCCTGGGGACCAAGGTCGCCGGTGGCGCCCCGCCGGACGTCGCGGTGATCGCCTCCCCCGGCACGGTGGAGAAGTTCGCCAAGGAGGGCAAGCTCAAGCCCGCCAACCCGCAGGTGCAGGCGGCCGTGGCCGCCAACTACAGCCCGCTGTGGACCGAGCTGGGCAGCGTCGACGGCAAGCTCTACAGCGTCTACGCCGACGCCTCCAACAAGTCCACCTTCTGGTACTCCACCAAGGCCTTCGAGACCGCGGGCGTCACCGACGAGCCGAAGACCTGGGACGACCTGGTGAAGACCGCCCAGACGCTGGCCGACTCCGGCGTCCAGGTGCCGATCGCCGTCGCCGGTGGCGACGGCTGGACCCTGACCGACTGGTTCGAGAACGTCTACATCCGCACCGCGGGCCTGGACAGCTACGACAAGCTGACCAAGCACGAGATCCCGTGGACCGACCCGTCGGTGACCAAGGCGCTGGAGACCCTGAAGAAGATCTGGGGCAACAAGGCGCTGGTCGGTGACCCGGCCACCGCGCTGCAGACCAGCTTCACCCAGTCGGTGGCCAACACCTTCAAGAACGACGCCCCCTCGGCCATGGTCTACGAGGCCAGTTTCGTGGCCACCCAGATCGGCCAGGAGGTGCCCACCGCCAAGGTCGGCACCGACGCCAAGTTCTTCCCGTTCCCCGAGATCGACGGCTCCCCGCAGTCGGTCGTCGGTGGCGGTGACGCGGTGGTGGCCTTCACCGACAACCCCGCCGCGCAGGCGTTCCTGCAGTACATGGCCTCCACCGACGCCGCCAAGCTCATGGTGTCCAGCGAGGGCAGTGGCTTCGCCTCGGCCAACAAGACGCTGCAGGCGTCGGACTACCCGAACGAGACCCTGGCCAAGGTCGGGGCGGACATCGTCGCCGCCGGTGACAAGTTCCGCTTCGACATGTCCGACCAGACGCCCTCGGCGTTCGGCGGCACCAAGGGCCAGGGGCAGTGGAAGGCTCTGCAGGACTTCCTGGGCAACGGTGACGTCGCCGCCGCCCAGGCCCAGCTGGAGTCGGCAGCCAAGGCCGCCTACAAGTAGCTCCTCCCCGCTGCCGGTGATCCAGCCGGCAGGACATCCGATCACGAGGCAGGACGAGCACCGATGAGCCAGGACGCAGGGACGACGAGCGCTGACGTGCTCGTCAGGGCGGAACCAGACGTCGTCCCTGCGTCCCGGTCTCGGGGCGCAGGGCGCGGCAAGCGGGCGCACCCGCCCGGCGAGGGGCGCTGGCTGGCCTACGCGTTCCTGGGGCCGGCGCTGGTGCTGCTCGCCGCGGTCCTGCTCTACCCGATCGGCTACTCCCTGGCCCGCAGCTTCTTCAGCGACGCCGGCGGCGGCTGGGGCGACTGGGTGGGGCTGGACAACTACACGGCCCTGTTCACCAACCCGGACAACTTCACCGCGGTCAAGAACAACATCATCTGGATCGTGGTGGCGCCCACGGTGGTCACCATCGTGGGCCTGCTCTTCGCGGTGCTCAGCGAGCGGGTCCGCTGGGGCACCGCGTTCAAGCTCATCCTGTTCATGCCCATGGCCATCTCGTTCCTGGCCTCGGGCATCACCTTCCAGATGATCTACTCCGACCAGCCCACCCGTGGGCTGGCCAACGCGGTCGCGGTGGGCGTGCACGACACGTTCAGCCCGGCCGCCTCCTACCCCACCGTCAAGCCTCGCCCGGTCGCCGGGCTCGAGGGCGCGGAGGGAAGCGACTACACCTCCACCGCCGCCGTCGCCGCCGGCACCCCGGTGCTGCTGCCAATGGTGGGGCTGCCGGTGGCCAACCCACCCGCCGACGCGGCCCCGGCCGCACCGGCCCCGAACGGCGCGGGCCTGCACGGCACGGTGTGGAACGACTTCGCCGCCGGCGGTGGCGGCACCGTGGGCAGCATCGACTCCGGCGAGCTGGGCCTGCCGGGCCTGGAGATCCAGGCCGTCCGCGACGGCGCAGTGGTGGAGACCGCCACCGTCAGCGCCGACGGCACCTTCTCCTTCCCCTCCCTCACCGAGGGCAGCTACCAGCTGCGCCTGCCGGCCAGCAACTTCGCCGCGCCCTACGGTGGGCTGAACTGGCTGGGGCCCGACCTCATCACCCCGGCCATCCTCATCGCCTACCTGTGGGTGTGGGCCGGCTTCGCCATGGTCCTCATCGCCTCCGGGCTGGCCGCCATCCCCCGCGACGTGCTCGAGGCCGCCCGGATCGACGGCGCCACCGAGTGGCAGGTGTTCCGCCGGGTCACCGCGCCGCTGCTGGCCCCGGTGCTGATGGTGGTGTTCGTGACGCTGGTGATCAACGTGCTCAAGATCTTCGACCTGGTCTACGTGATGACCCAGGGCACCGGCAGCGGTCCGGCCGCCACCGTGCTCGCCGTGCAGATGTACAACCTGTACGCCAACGGCAGCTACGGCAGCTCCAGCGCCATCGGCATCGCGCTGGTGCTGCTGGTGCTGCCCGCCATGCTGTTCAACATCCGCCGGTTCCGAACGGAGCAGAGTTGACCACCGCAGGCACCGACCTCGTCACCGGCCGCGGGCGCACGCTGCCCCAGCGCATCGTCGCCCGGCTCACCAGCGGCACGGCCACCATCGTGCTGGTCGTCATCGCGCTGGTCTGGCTGCTGCCCACCTTCGGGCTGCTGGTCCAGTCGGTGCGCAACAAGGAGTTCTACTCCTCCGGCGGGTGGTGGCAGGCGCTGCTGCACCCCGCCCAGCTCACCGCCGACAACTACTCGGCGCTGCTGTCCACCTCGGCGATCACCGACTCCTTCCTGAACACCGTCAAGATCACCGTCCCGTCCACCCTGCTGGTGGTGCTCATCGGCGCCCTGGCCGGCTACGCCTTCGCGTGGCTGGAGTTCCCCGGGCGCGACTGGCTGTTCATCGCCGTCATCGCGCTGCTGGTGGTGCCCATCCAGGTGGCGCTGATCCCGGTGGTCAAGCTGTTCAGCACGGTAGGCATCTACGGCTCGGTCACCGGCCTGGTGGTCTTCCACGTGGCGTTCGGCCTGCCGTTCGCCATCTTCCTGTTCCGCAACTACTTCGCCGGCATCCCCAAGGACCTGCTGGAGGCGGCGCGGATGGACGGCGCCGGCGAGCTGCGCATCTTCCTCACGGTGATCCTGCCGCTGGGCCTGCCGGCCATCGCCTCGCTGGCCATCTTCCAGTTCCTCTGGGTGTGGAACGACCTGCTGGTGGCGCTGGTGTTCTCCGACTCCTCCACCCAGCCGCTCACCGTGGCGCTGTCCTCCCAGATGCGGGCATTCGGCGCCAGCATCGACATCCTGGCCCCCGGCGCGTTCCTGTCGCTCATCGTCCCGCTCGGGGTGTTCTTCGCCTTCCAGCGGTACTTCGTGCAGGGCGTGATGGCGGGCTCGGTCAAGTAGCCGGGCGGGACCAGGAGTGCGCGCCGTCATCTCCCGGGTGAGCAGCGCCTCGGTCACCGTGGACGGCGAGCTGGTGGCGGAGCTGACGGGCCCGGGGCTGCTGGTGCTGCTGGCCGTCGCCAGGGACGACCAGCCCGCGGCAGCGGCCACCATGGCCCGCAAGATCGCCGAGCTGCGCCTGCTGCGCGAGGAGCGCTCGGTGGCCGACACCGGCGCCGGGGTGCTGGTGGTCAGCCAGTTCACCCTCTACGGCGACACCCGCAAGGGCCGGCGCCCGTCCTGGTCGGCCGCGGCCGCCCCCGAGCACGCCACCGCGCTGATCGAGCGGGTGCTCGCCGAGCTGGCCCAGCGCGGGGTGCCCGCCGCCACGGGTCGCTTCGGCGCCGACATGGCGGTGGCGTCGGTCAACGACGGCCCGTTCACGGTGCTGGTGGACTGCTGACGCACGTTCGCCCGGCGGCGGCAAAGATCGTCCGCGTGCCGCGGTGCGTCTCACAATCGGACTCTCAGGAACTTCTCAGCCCGAGCGGGCGTTTGCCCAGGTCACAGCGGGTGTGACGCGGTGAGACAGGGAACTAATCACCGCCGTCCCGTCGTTGAAGTCAGTGAGAACCAACGACACGGAGGCGCACCATGACATCTGCCACCACCACCTCCACGGGAACCGCAAAGTCCATGTCCGACGGCGACCTGGACGCCCAGAGCCCCGCAGCCGACCTGGTCCGCGTGTACCTCAACGGGATCGGACGCACCGCGCTGCTGACCGCTGCTGACGAGGTGGAGCTGTCGAAGCGCATCGAGGCCGGGCTCTACGCCCAGCACCTGCTCAGCGAGGGCACCAAGATCAGCCCGGCCCGCAAGCGAGACCTGAACACCCTGGTCCGCGAGGGCCACGCCGCCCGCCAGCGCCTGCTGGAGGCCAACCTGCGGCTGGTCGTCTCGCTGGCCAAGCGCTACACCGGCCGCGGGATGCCCCTGCTCGACCTGATCCAGGAGGGCAACCTCGGCCTCATCCGGGCGATGGAGAAGTTCGACTACGCCAAGGGCTTCAAGTTCTCCACCTACGCCACCTGGTGGATCCGCCAGGCCATCACCCGCGGCATGGCCGACCAGAGCCGCACCATCCGGCTGCCCGTCCACCTGGTGGAGCAGGTGAACAAGCTCGCCCGGATCAAGCGGGAGCTGCACCAGCAGCTGGGCCGGGAGGCCACCGACGAGGAGCTCGCCACCGAGGCAGGCATCCCGGAGCACAAGATCGCCGACCTGCTCGACCACAGCCGGGACCCGGTGAGCCTGGACATGCCGGTGGGCAGCGACGAGGAGGCCCCGCTGGGAGACTTCATCGAGGACGCCGACGCCACCGACGCGGAGAGCGCGGTGATCTCCGGACTGCTGCACTCCGACATCTTCTCGGTGCTCGCCACCCTGGACGAGCGCGAGCAGCAGGTCATCCGGCTGCGCTTCGGCCTGGACGACGGACAGCCCCGCACCCTGGACCAGATCGGCAAGCTCTTCGGACTCTCCCGGGAGCGGGTCCGCCAGATCGAGCGCGAGGTGATGGGCAAGCTGCGTGCCGGCGACCGCGCGGAGCGGCTGCGCTCCTACGCCAGCTAGCCAGCACGGCCCGACGAGGCCGGGACCCGCACGGGCCCTGGCCTCGTCGGCCGTCCGTGGCCGTGCGGGAGGCCTCCGCCGCTCCGGTAGCGTGCCTGTCCATGACGAGCGTGCCCCCCTTCACCGAGCTGCTGCCCCTCACCGACGACGGCACCGAGTACCGCCTCGTCAGCACCGAGGGGGTGCGCCGGGTGGACACCGAGCTGGGCTCGTTCCTGCAGGTGTCCCCGGAGGCGCTGACCACCCTGGCCAAGGCGGCCATCACCGACATCCAGCACCTGCTGCGCACCAGCCACCTCAAGCAGCTGCGCGCCATCGTGGACGACCCGGAGGCCAGCGGCAACGACCGCTTCGTGGCCATGGACCTGCTGCGCAACGCCTGCGTCGCCGCGGGCAAGGTGCTGCCGATGTGCCAGGACACCGGCACCGCCATCGTGATGGGCAAGAAGGGTGAGCGGGTGCTCACCGGCGGTGGGGACGAGGCCGCGCTGTCGGAGGGCATCCGGCAGGCCTACGCCGAGCTGAACCTGCGCTACTCGCAGATGGCCCCGCTGACCATGTGGGAGGAGCGCAACACCGGCACCAACCTGCCCGCCCAGATCGACCTCAACGCCGTCGACGGCGACGCCTACCACTTCCTGGTGATGGCCAAGGGCGGTGGCAGCGCCAACAAGACGTTCCTCTACCAGGAGACCAAGGCGGTGCTCAACCCGCGCCGCCTGGCCATGTTCCTGGACGAGAAGCTGCGCTCGCTGGGCACCGCGGCGTGCCCGCCCTACCACCTGGCCATCGTCGTCGGTGGGCTGTCGGCCGAGCAGAACCTCAAGGTGGCCAAGCTGGCGTCGGCGCGCTACCTGGACACCCTGCCCACCGAGGGCTCTGCGGCCGGGCACGCCTTCCGGGACACCGACCTGGAGGAGCAGGTGCTGGAGATGACCCGCCAGTTCGGCATCGGCGCCCAGTTCGGCGGCAAGTACTTCTGCCACGACGTCCGGGTGATCCGGCTGCCCCGCCACGGCGCCTCGCTGCCCATCGGCCTGGCCGTGAGCTGCTCGGCCGACCGCCAGGCCAAGGCCAAGATCACCGCCGACGGCATCTTCCTGGAGCAGCTGGAGCGCGACCCCGCGCAGTTCCTGCCCGAGGTGACCGACGAGGACCTCTCCGACGAGGTCGTGCAGATCGACCTCACCCGCCCCATGTCGGAGATCCAGGCGACGCTGAGCGCCCTGCCGGTGAAGACCCGGCTGTCGCTGACCGGCCCGCTGGTGGTGGCCCGGGACATCGCGCACGCCAAGATCGCCGAGCGGCTGGAGGCCGGCGAGCCCATGCCGCAGTACCTGCGCGACCACCCGGTGTACTACGCCGGCCCGGCCAAGACGCCCGAGGGCTACGCCTCCGGGTCCTTCGGCCCCACCACCGCGGGCCGGATGGACGCCTACGTGGCGCAGTTCCAGGCCGCCGGCGGGTCCATGGTGATGCTGGCCAAGGGCAACCGCAGCAAGCAGGTCACCGAGGCCTGCTCCACCCACGGCGGGTTCTACCTGGGCTCCATCGGTGGTCCGGCCGCCCGCCTCGCCCAGGACTGCATCACCTCGGTGGAGGTGCTGGAGTACCCCGAGCTGGGCATGGAGGCGGTGTGGAAGATCGAGGTGCAGGACTTCCCCGCGTTCATCGTGGTGGACGACAAGGGCAACGACTTCTTCGCCGGCACCTCCCAGCCCACCCTGCAGATCAGCTTCCGCCGCTAGCCCAGCAGCGCGCCGCTAGCCCAGCACCGGATCCCTAGCGCAGCCGGCGCGGGCCCAGGTCGGCCCGCGTCGGCTCCGGTCCGATGCGCACCCGGGCCGCGGTCACCGACGCGCCGTCCGGCGAGGCCAGGATCGGGCCGCAGGAGAGCTCGCGGATCTGGCTGACGTGCTCGGCCAGCGCGGCCACCTGGCCCACCACGAGGGCCAGGGAGTCCAGGTCCGCGGGCTCGCTGCCCCGGTAGCCGGTGAGCAGCGGCGCAGCCTTGGGCGCGCGGATCAGCTCCTCCGGCGAGGTCAAGGGCAGCACCCGGTACGCGCGGTCGCCCAGCAGGTCGGAGATCACCCCGGACAGGCCGAAGGAGATCAGCGACCCGAACGACGGGTCGTCCTGCACCGCCACCGTGCAGTTGATGCCCTTGCCCGCCATCTGCTGCACGTACACCGAGCTGTTGCCGGACACCTCCCGCAGGTCGTCGTAGGCGATGCGCACCGCGTCGTCGCTGCTCACGTCCAGGCGCACCCCGATGAGGTCGGAGCGGTCGCGCCACTGCTCCCCCATCGCCTTGACCGCCACCGGGAAGCCCAGCTCGTGCGCGGCGGCGACGGCCTGGTCGGCGTCGTGGGCGACCCGGAAGGCCGCCACCTCCACCCCGTAGGTGTCCAGCAGCGCCGCGGCCTCGTCGTCGGTGAGCCAGCGCCCCTCCGGGGCGTCGGCCAGCCAGCCCTGCACCAGCTCACGGGCCCGGGCCACGTCCACCAGCTCAGGGTGGGCCAGCGGCTCCGGGTCCGGGCCGGGGCGCTCGCGCCACTGGGCGTAGCGCACCGCCCGCGACAGCGCCAGCGCCGCCCGCTCCGGGCCGGGGTAGGAGGGCACCGAGCCGCGCGCGGGCTGCCCGTCCGCGCCGAGCACGGCCAGGGAGTCCGGGATGCCCTCGGCGGCGAGGAAGGTGGTGACCACCGGCTTGTGCGAGCCGGCCAGCGTCTCCCGCAGGGCGGTGGCGAACTCGGTGCCGGGGATGGCCACCGGCGGCACGAACACCGCGATCAGCGCGTCCACGTCGTCGGCGGCCAGCGCGTCGCCCACGGCCTTGGCGAACTCCTGCGGGGTGGCGCTGGCGCCCACGTCCACCGGGTCGCCCACCACGGTGAGCCCGCGGCTGCGGGCGGCGTCGGCGCCCAGCACGCCCAGCGCCGTGGAGTTGCCCACCACGGCCACCCGCGGACCCGCCGGCAGCGGTTGGTAGGCGAGCAGCAGGGCGCAGTCGAAGAGCTGGGCGATGGACTCCACCCGGATGACGCCGGCCTCCTCGAAGAGCGCCTGCACGCTCGCCTCGTCCACCTCCACGCTGGTGGCCGCCAGGCCGGCGGGCACCGCGTGGCGGCCGCTCTTGACCACGATCACCGGCTTGTTGCGGGCCAGGCGCCGGGCCAGCCGGGAGAACTTGCGCGGGTTGCCGAAGCTCTCCAGGTACAGCAGCACCACGTCGGTGGCCGGGTCGGAGTCCCAGTACTGCAGCAGGTCGTTGCCGGAGATGTCGGCGCGGTTGCCGGCCGAGACGAAGGTGGACAACCCCAGGCCGCGCTCGGCGGCGGCGGCGAGGATGGCGATGCCCAGGGCGCCAGACTGGCAGAAGAAGCCCACCCGCCCGGCCGGCGGCAGCACCGGGGCCAGGGTGGCGTTGAGCGCCACCTCGGGGTCGGTGTTGGCCACGCCGAGGGCGCTGGGGCCGACCACCCGCATGCCGTGGGCGCGGGCAGCCTCCACCATGCGTCGCTCGGCGGCCAGGCCCTCGGGCCCAGCCTCGCTGAAGCCGGCGGAGATCACCACCAGCGCCTTGACGCCCTTGGCCAGGCAGTCGTCGAGCACGGCCTCCACCCCGCTGGCGGGCACCGCCACCACCGCCAGGTCCACCGGGTCGGGGATGTCGGAGACCGCGGCGTAGGCGCGGATGCCCTGCACGGAGCGGTTCTCCGCGTTGACCGGGTACACCGGCCCGGTGAACCCCGCCCGCAGCAGGTTCACCAGCACCGCGTGGCCCACCTTGAACCGGTCGGTGGAGGCGCCGATGACCGCGACCGAGGACGGGTGCAGCACGTTGTGCACGCTGCGGGCCTCCGAGGCGCGCTCGCGGAAGTTGCGCACGGTGAGCAGGGCCTCGGAGGGGTCGACGGCGAACTCCAGGTGCAGCACACCACCGTCGAAGGAGCGCTTGATCTGGTAGCCGGCCTGCTTGAACACGCCGAGCATGCTGCGGTTCTCCGACAGCACCTCCGCCACGAACGTGCGGATGCCGCACTCGGCCGCCGCCGCGGCGAGGTGCTCCAGCAGCACCGACCCCAGCCCGCGGCCCTGGTGGGCGTCGGCCACCACGAAGGCCACCTCGGCGGAGTGCCCGTCGCCGACGTTGGTGAGCCGCTCGTAGCGGCCCACGGCGATGATCTCCCCGCCCAGCAGCACCACGAACGCCACCCGGTCGTGGTGGTCGACGGTGGAGAAGCGGGCCAGGTCGCGGGCCGACATGGTGGGGTACGGACCGAAGTAGCGCAGGTAGCGGGTGCGCTCGGAGAGCTGGCTGTGGAAGCGGACCAGGTCGTCGGCCAGGTCAGGGGTCATCGGCCGCAGGTGCACCGTGCCGCCGTCGGAGGCCAGCGCGTCACCCTCCCAGTGCTTGGGGTAGTGGTAGGGGTCGATCTCCTCGGCCACCTCGACCTTGTCATCCATGGTGGACATCCTTACTCCTCAGTCCCCCTGCTCGGTCCCGCGATCTCAGTCTCGAGGGTCCTCCGGGTCCAGCCCGAGAAGCGGGAACACCGCACGTCGCGTGTCGCGGATCATGGTGTCCACCTTGGTCGTTGCTGGATCTCCGCTGGCAGCCACGCCGTCCCAGGGCTGGTGGGTGACGTCGGTGCCGTCACCCATGGTGGTGGGTACCGGCACCTGCGGCGAGAGCGTGGCCACGTGGGCGGTCCAGTCTGCGGGCACCTGCCGCTCCACGGCGACGTCGCGGTCGAGCACCGCGGCGAGCAGGTGCGTCCACGAGCGGGGCACCACCCGCAGCAGCCCGTAGCCGCCGCCGCCCATCGCCAGCCACCGCCCCTCCGCAGTCTCCTCGGCCAGCGCCCGCAGCGCCTGGAAGATGGCCCGGTGCCCGTCCACGCTCAGGCGCAGGTCAGCCAGCGGGTCCTCGCGGTGGGTGTCCACCCCGCACTGGGTGACCAGCACCTGCGGGCGGAAGGCGCGCAGCACCCCGGGAACGACGGCGTGGAAGGCCCGCAGCCACGACTGGTCGTCGGTGCCGGGCATCAGCGGCAGGTTGACGGTGCTGCCGGCCGCCTCGCCCCGGCCGACCTCCTGGGGCCAGCCGGTGCCGGGCCACAGCGTGGCGGGGTGCTGGTGCAGGGACAGGGTGAGCACCCGCGGGTCGTGCACGAACGCCGCCTGCACCCCGTCGCCGTGGTGGACGTCCACGTCCACGTAGGCGATGCGGTCGTAGCCGTGGTCGAGCAGCCAGGAGATGGCGATGGCGGGGTCGTTGTAGACGCAGAACCCGGAGGCTGCGTCGGCCATGGCGTGGTGCAGGCCGCCGCCGAGGGAGACCGCCCGGCGCGTGCGGCCGGCGGCGATCTCCCGCGCGGCGGCCAGCGAGCCGCCGGTGAGCAGCGCGCTGGACTCGTGCATGTGCTCGAAGATGGGGTTGTCCTCGGTGCCCAGGCCATGGTTGACCGCCTGCAGCTGGGTGGGCGCGCCCTTGACCGCCGCCAGGTAGGCCGGGGTGTGGATGCGCAGCAGGTCGTCGTCGGTGGCCGCCTGCGGCCGGATGGTCTCCACCCCGTCCAACAGACCCAGCCCGCGGGACAGCCGCATGGTCAGGTCCAGTCGGATGGGGTCGAGCGGGTGGTCCTCGCTCAGCTTGTAGCTGAGGTAGTCACTGGTCCACACGACTGCAGCTGGCGCCTGGCTCATGCCGGCGACGCTACTGTCTGGCAGCCGCCAGCGGGATCGCGGCGTGCCGGGCGAGCGTCTCGCCACAGCCTTCGTCGGATGACCACCCCGGTACATATACTCGTGGACAACGAAGGGGTGTGAGCGTGAACGACCTGGTCGACACCACGGAAATGTACCTGCGGACCATCTACGAGCTCGAGGAAGAGGGCGTCACCCCGCTGCGCGCCCGCATTGCCGAGCGCCTGGAGCAGAGTGGCCCGACCGTGAGCCAGACCGTGGCGCGCATGGAGCGGGACGGCCTGCTCGCCGTGGCCCAGGACCGTCACCTGGAGCTGACGCCCGAGGGCCGTGCCGTGGCTATCGCGGTGATGCGCAAGCACCGGCTGGCCGAGCGACTGCTGGTGGACGTCATCGGGCTCGCCTGGGAAGAGGTGCACGCCGAGGCCTGCCGCTGGGAGCACGTGATGAGCGAGGGCGTGGAGCGCCGCCTGGTGGAGGTGCTCGACCACCCCACGACCTCCCCCTACGGCAACCCGATCCCCGGCCTGGCCGACCTCGGAGGCACCCCGAGCCCCGTCAACGGCGCCACGCTGGTCCGGCTCACCGACGCCGCGGGCAAGGCCCCGGTCGCCGTGGTGGTGCGCCGCATCTCCGAGCACGTGCAGACCGACGCCGGGGTGATGGCCCAGCTGCGCCAGGCCGGCGTGGTGCCCGACGCCCGGGTCACCGTGGAGCGCACCCGCACCGGGGTGGAGATCACCGTCACCGGGCACACCACCGCCCACCTGCCCACCGAGATGGCGCACGCCGTCCAGGTGGAGCTGGTCGACGCGGCGGCTCCGGCCGCCAGCTAGCCCGCACGCCGCGACGCCGCTCGCCGCCGGGGCACCGGCGGGGCCACCCAGCCACGCCAGGAACCGCAAGCCCGCCCGTCCCACCAGGAAGAGGTCGTCGTGAAGCTGCTCGTCACCGGAGGGGCCGGCTACGTCGGCAGCGTGTGCACCGACCTGCTGGTGGAGCGCGGTCACGACGTCACCGTGCTGGACAACCTCTCCACCGGGCACCGCGACGCGGTCTCCCCCGCCGCCCGCTTCGTGGAGGGCGACGTGGCCACCGACGCCCACGCGCTGCTGGCCGAGGGCATGGACGGCGTGCTGCACTTCGCCGCCAAGTCGCTGGTCGGCGAGTCGGTGGAGCGCCCCGAGCTGTACTGGTTCGGCAACGTGGTGACCAGCCTGCAGCTGCTGGAGGCGGTGCGGGCCACCGGTGTGCCGCGGCTGGTGTTCTCCTCCACCGCTGCCACCTACGGCGAGCCCGAGACCAACCCGATCACCGAGGACGCGCCCACCCGGCCCACCAACCCCTACGGCGCGAGCAAGCTGGCGATCGACCACGCCATCACCTCCTACGCCAACGCCCACGGCCTGGCGGCGGTGAGCCTGCGCTACTTCAACGTGGCCGGCGCCCACGGCGGCTACGGCGAGCGGCACACCGTGGAGACGCACCTGATCCCGCTGGTGCTGCAGGTGGCCAGCGGCGATCGCGAGCACATCACCGTCTACGGCGACGACTGGCCGACCGCGGACGGCACCTGCCTGCGCGACTACATCCACGTGCGCGACCTCGCCGAGGCGCACCTGCTGGCGCTGGAGCACGCCGAGGCGGGGCGGCACAGCATCTACAACCTGGGCACCGGCGCCGGTTTCTCCGTGCTGGAGGTCATCGAGGCCTGCCGCCGGGTGACCGGCCACCCCATCCCCGCGCAGGTGGCTGCACGTCGCGCCGGCGACCCGGCCGTGCTGGTGGCCTCCAGCGCCCGGGCGGCCGCCGAGCTCGGCTGGAAGCCGTCGCGGCCCGAGCTGGACACCATCGTGGCCGACGCGTGGTCCCTCATCCAGCAGCGGACGGCCCAGCCGGGAGCGTGACCCCGAGGTCGGCGGCGACCTCGATCGCGGTGTCGGCCAGCTCGCGCACCGCCTCCGGGCGCAGACCACCGGCCAGGGCGGCCTCCAGCAGCCCCGCCATGCGGTGTCCGGGGTCAGCCTCCAGCGCCGCGCGCAGGGCGATCCCCGCCAGCGGGCCCTCGCCGCGCACGTAGCAGCCGTAGGCGACCAGCACCGCCGGCTCCGCCTTCTCCGGCGCGGGCAGCAGCCGGCACAGCTGCAGCCACAGCGACTCCGCCGCCGCGGCGTGCTCGCCCACCGCCAGGGCGAAGCAGGCGTCGCGCACCAGCGGGTCCGCCAGCGCCACCCCCAGCCGGGCGGCCTCGTCGGCGTCCACCGCGGCACCGTCCTCGGTGCGGGCCGCCGCGGCCAGCACCCGCTCCAGGTCCTCCCGCACCGCGCGCTGACCGCGGGTCTCCCGCGCCTGCAGCGACTCCTCCAGCGCCCGGTCGACCAGCTGGGCGCACCGCCGGCACTCGTCGGCGTCGCCACCACCCAGCAGCGCGTCCAGCTCGTCGCGGCCCCCGTGGATCACCCGCCCGTGCGCCACGTGCGCGGCGGCGGCCGGGCAGCTCTGCGGGTCGGGCAGCACACCGGCATCCGTTCGCCACCGGCCATCGACACCGCCGGACACCCGGTCCCGGCTCCACCACGGTGCACCGGCAGCGACGACCGCCACGCCGTGCACCCCCAGCACCGCCGTGCCCACCGCCTCACAGGCGGGCACCAACTCAGCCAGGAGGTCGGCGTGGGCGTCCGGGCGCCGGGACCGGTCGTCGACCACCACCAGGATCACCGCCACCGTGCCGCGCCGGGCGCACTGCACCGACAGCTCCTCGGCGAGCGCCGGGACGTGCCCCGGCTCGGCCTGGTGCGGGTGCGGCAGGTCCACCCGCATCACCAGTCCCACCCGGGCGCCGGTGGGCCCCTCCAGGCAGAGCAGGACCAGTGAGCGCTGGGGCACGAAGCCCAGCAGGGCGGGCAGCGAGGCGATCAGCTCGCCTGGCTCGGCGATGCAGATGGTGCTCGGGGGCGAGTCGGCTGAGGTGGTCATGGCGTGACCCTGCCGCCCGGGCACGACGGGCAACGGCCACCCACCCCACGCTGTGGACACTCCGGGCGGAGTGTGGACCACGGTCGTGGCGGGGGCGGCCGTTGCGGTGACGTGTCGGGCCTGCCTGCTAGCCGGGCGAGACCCGGCAGGTGGCCTCAGCTGCCGCGGGCGATCCACTCCTGCAGGTGTGGGGCCTCGCTGCCGATGGTCGTGCCGTCGCCGTGGCCGGTGAGCACCGTGGTGTCCTCGGGCAGGGCGAACAGCCGGTCCCGGATGGAGCCGATGATGGTCGGGAAGTCCGAGTACGACCGCCCGGTGGCGCCGGGGCCGCCGGAGAACAAGGTGTCGCCGGTGCACAGCACGCCCGCCTCGGGCAGGTACAGGCACGAGCTGCCCGGGGAGTGCCCTGGCGTGTGCAGCACGTGGATCTCGGTGCCGGCCACCGAGATGCGCTGCCCGTCGGACAGCTCGCCGTGCTGCACGCCCGGGTGGGTCATGTCCCACAGCACCTGGTCGGCCGGGTGCAGCAGCACCGGGGCGTCGAGCTGCTCGCCCAGCTGCGGTGCGACCGTCACGTGGTCGTCGTGGCCGTGCGTGCACACCACTGCCAGCACGCGGCGGCCACCCACGGCGTCGATGATCGGCTGGGCGTCGTGGGCGGCGTCGACCACCACCACCTCGGAGTCGTCACCGATCAGCCAGATGTTGTTGTCCACGTCCCAGGTGCCGCCGTCGAGGCTGAAGGTGCCGGAGGTGACCACGTGGTCCACGCGCACGCTCACAGCATCACCACCGAGCGCAGCGCGCCGCCGGAGTGGATGGTGGTGAAGGCCTGCTCCACGTCCTCCAGGCCGATCCGCTCGGTGACGAAGCGCTCCAGCGGCAGCCGGCCCTGCTGGTACAGGTCCACCAGGACCGGGAAGTCCCGCTCGGGCAGGCAGTCGCCGTACCACGACGACTTCAGCGAGCCGCCGTGGGAGAACAGGTCCACCAGGGGCATCTCGATCTGCATCTCCGGCGTGGGCACCCCTACCAGCACCACGGTGCCGGCCAGGTCACGGGCGTAGAAGGCCTGCTTCCAGGTCTCCGGACGACCCACCGCGTCGATCACCACGTCCGCGCCGAAGCCGTCGGTGAGCTCCTGCACCGCGGTCACCACGTCGTCCACGGCCGAGGCGTCGATGGTGTGGGTGGCACCGAGGTCGGTGGCCCACTCCAGCTTCTTGGGGTCGCGGTCGATGGCGATGATCTTCGACGCCCCGGCCAGGCGGGCACCGGCGATCGCCGCGTCGCCCACGCCGCCGCAGCCGATCACCGCCACCGAGTCACCCCGGCTGACGTTGCCGGTGTTCACCGCCGCACCGATCCCGGCCATCACGCCGCAGCCGAGCAGGCCCACCACGGCGGGATCGGCCGAGGCGTCCACCTTGGTGCACTGGCCAGCCGCGACGAGGGTCTTGTCGGCGAAGGAGCCGATGCCCAGGGCCGGGGTGAGCTCGGTGCCGTCCTCCAGCGTCATCTTCTGCGTGGCGTTGTGGGTGTTGAAGCAGTACCACGGGCGGCCACGCTTGCAGGCCCGGCACTCCCCGCACACCGCGCGCCAGTTGAGCACCACGAAGTCGCCCGGCTGCACGTGCGTGACGCCCTCGCCGATCGACTCCACCACGCCGGCCGCCTCGTGGCCCAGCAGGAAGGGGAACTCGTCGTTGATCCCGCCGTCGCGGTAGGTCAGGTCGGTGTGGCAGACGCCGCAGGCCTGCACGTCCACGACCACCTCGCCGGGACCAGGGTCGGGAACGGTGATGGTCACCAGCTCCACCGGGGCACCCTTGCTCCGGGCGATCACTCCGCGTACCTGCTGGGGCATGTGCTGCCACCTCTCTCGACTTGGGCGGGAAGACCTGCGGCTCGGACAGAGCCGACGTCGCCGACCATCGTCCCAGAACCCGCACCAGGCGCGCGGACCGCGGTGACGGCCACCCACCACCCACCGGGAACGGCCCTCGCCGTCGCCGACGCGTGCGGGCTAGAACTAGGCCCCGACCCTCGCCTCCCACCGCTCAGGAGCCCGCCGTGCCCGCACCCGACCAGCTGCGCGACGTCGTCGCCACCTACATCGCCTCCGTCACCGCCGGGGACGTCGACACGATCGTCGGCCTCTACGCCGACGACGCCACCCTGGAGGACCCCTATGGCGGCCCGGTGCGGCGCGGCCGCGAGGAGATCGCCACCCACTACAGCGGCATGGCGGGGATGAAGCTGGAGGCCGAGCTGGTGACCGTGCGCGCGGTCGCCGACACCGCGGCGTTCCAGCTGGACGTGCGCATGCACGCCGGCAACCGGGTCACCACCATCTCCAGCATCGACGTGATGACCTTCGACGAGCAGGGCCGCATCACGGCCATGCGCGCCTACTGGGGCAACGACGACGTGGCCGTCTCCGACGACCCTGCGGGTGCGTAAGAGCGGCGTTACCGTCCCGTAAGGACTTCTCTTCGCCCCGGGCCGGCACCGGCTGCTCCGGTAGCGTCACACACTTACCGTCGGAAGGACTTCCATGACCGACAGCGCGACGATCGACGAGGTGCCTGCCCCGGTCGAGGCGGAGGACGAGGCCAACGACTACGACCTGGTGGTGATCGGCTCCGGCCCCGGAGGGCAGAAGGCGGCCATCGCTGCGGCCAAGCTGGGCAAGCGGGTTGCCGTCGTGGAGAAGGTCAGGATGCTCGGCGGGGTGTGCACCAACACCGGCACCATCCCGTCCAAGACCATGCGCGAGGCCGTGCTCTACCTCACCGGCATGAACGAGCGCACGCTCTACGGCGACAGCTACCGGGTGAAGTCCGACATCACGGTGGACGACCTGCTGGCGCGCACGCAGCACACCATCGGCAAGGACACCCAGACGGTGCGGTCCCAGCTGATGCGCAACCGGGTGGACCTGCTCACCGGCACCGCGCACTTCAGCGACCCGCACACCGTGGTGGTCGACGGGGAGAACAAGCGCGAGCACACCACCGTCCGGGCGGCCAAGATCGTCATCGCCACCGGCACCCGGCCAGCCCGGCCGGCGGACGTGGAGTTCGACGACGAGCGGGTGCTGGACTCCGACGGCATCCTCCACCTGACCAAGATCCCCGCCAGCATGGTCGTGGTGGGCGCCGGCGTGGTGGGCATCGAGTACGCCTCCATGTTCGCCGCCCTGGGCACCCGGGTCACCGTGGTGGAGCAGCGGGCCGGGATGCTGGCGTTCTGCGACTCCGAGATCGTGGAGTCGCTGAAGTTCCACCTGCGCGACCTGGCCGTCACCTTCCGCTTCGGCGAGGAGGTCACCAAGGTGACCAAGGGCAGCCGCGGCACCGTGACCACGCTGGCCAGCGGCAAGCGCATCCCCGCCGAGACGGTGATGTACTCCGCCGGCCGGCAGGGCCTCACCGACGAGCTCAAGCTGAAGGCGGCGGGGCTGAAGGCGGACAAGCGCGGCCGCATCGCGGTGGACGAGCACTACCGCACCGAGGTCGACCACATCTACGCCGTCGGCGACGTCATCGGCTTCCCCGCGCTGGCGGCGACGTCCATGGACCAGGGTCGCCTGGCCGCCTACCACGCCTTCGGCGAGCCCACGCCGAAGGACCTGGGCCTGCAGCCGATCGGCATCTACTCCATCCCCGAGGTCTCCTACGTGGGCAAGACCGAGGTGCAGCTCACCGAGTCATCGGTGCCCTACGAGGTGGGCACCGCCCGCTACCGCGAGCTCGCCCGCGGGCAGATCACCGGCGACGCCTACGGGATGCTCAAGCTGTTGGTCTCCACCGAGGACCGCACCCTGCTCGGCGTGCACGTCTTCGGCTCCGGCGCCACCGACCTGGTGCACATCGGCCAGGCGGTGATGGGGTGTGGTGGCACGGTGGACTACCTGGTGGACGCGGTGTTCAACTACCCCACCCTCTCCGAGGCCTACAAGGTGGCGGCGCTGGACGTCACCAACAAGATCCGCGCGCTCAACGCCTTCTCCAGCTGAGGCCTGCTCCAGCCGAGCGGGTCGCCCCGCCGGCTGTGACGGGTCTCGCCTCCTCGGGCGAGACGCGGGCGGGACGGAATGCGGCACCGCAGCCCGACGTTGGGGGACAATGTAGGGACGTGACGGAAGGTGACGAACCACCCATGACCAACGACGAGAGCTCCCCCATGTACGAACTTGAGTTCCCCTCCCCCGAGCTGACGGGTGCGGACGGGAGCGGTCCGGTGCTGGTGCACGGGATGGAAGGCTTCTCCGACGCCGGGCACGCGGTCCGCATCGCCACCACGCACCTGCGCGAGTCGATGGAGACCGACCTGGTCGCCAGCTTCGACATCGACGCGCTGCTGGACTACCGCTCCCGCCGGCCGATGATGGGCTTCGAGGGCGACCACTTCGCCAGCTACGCCGAGCCCACGCTGAACCTGTACTCGGTCAAGGACGCCACCGGCACCCCGTTCCTGCTCCTGGCCGGCATGGAGCCCGACCTGAAGTGGGAGCGGTTCATCACCGCGGTCCGGATGCTGTCGGAGCGCTTCGGCGTGCGCCGCACCATCGGCCTCAACGCCATCCCCATGGCCGTGCCGCACACCCGCCCCACCGGGGTCACCGCGCACGGCACCTCCACCGACCTGGTCCGCGGCTACGAGCCGTGGGTGGGCAACGTGCAGGTTCCGGCCAGCGCGGCCTCGCTGCTCGAGCTGCGCCTGGGCGAGGCGGGGCACGAGGCGATGGGCTTCGCCGTGCACGTGCCGCACTACCTCACCCAGACCGACTACCCCGAGGCCGCGCTCACCCTGCTGTCGCACCTGAGCGACGCCTCCGGGTTGACGCTGCCCACCGAGGAGCTCACCGAGGCCGCTGCGCGGGTGCGCGAGCAGATCGACGCGCAGGTGACCGCCTCGGAGGAGGTGGCCACCGTGGTGCAGGCCCTGGAGCGCCAGTACGACGCCTACGTCGGCTCGCAGGAGCGGACGTCGCTGCTGGCGGCCAACGGCGAGCTGCCCACCGGTGACGAGCTGGGGGCCGAGCTCGAGCGCTTCCTCGCCCAGAACGCCGGGCAGGACCCCTCCTCCGGCGACGGTCCCGAGGGCCTGTAGCCGGAGCAGGGTCTGCCCGCGGCAGGTCAGCTGGCGAAGCGCTGCTGCAGCTTCTCCAGGGTGCGGGTGATGCCGGTGCCGTTCATCTTGGGCACGCCGACGAGCTCGAGCGCCTTGGGCAGCACGTGGGTGCCGTAGCTGAAGGTCTCCACCACCTCGGTCTGCCCGGGCGAGACCGGGGCGAGCTCCCACCGCCAGGTGTGACCCATGGGGTGGCGCCACTCGATCACCCGGTCGGGCTCGAAGTCCACGACGGTGCTGGTGATGCGGTAAGGCACGCCGTACATCTTCATGCTCACCGAGAACTTGGCACCCTTGCTGAGCGTGTCGGGCGCCTTCACCGAGTCGCGCACCGTGCCGGACCCGTCCAGCTCGCCGTGGCGCCGCGGGTCCGCCGCGAGTGCGAAGACCTCGGCGGGGGTGGCGTCCACCACGACTCGTCGGGAGACCCTGCGCGGGCCTGTTTCCACTGTGGTCACCTGTGTGTCAGCCATCTCGTCAACCTAGCCAACTTCACCCGCGATCGCCCGCCGCGCCACCGCCAGCGCCCGGCAGGGCACGATAGGTACCACCATGACAACTCCCGCTCCGGCCACCCTGACCGCCCGGATCCCCAGCTCGCCCGACGAGGACTCCCTGTTCGAGGCCTTCACCGAGTGGACCCAGGAGCGCGGGATCACCCTCTACCCCGCGCAGGAGGAGGCGGTGCTGGAGATCGTCTCCGGCTCGCACGTCGTCCTGGCCACCCCCACCGGGTCGGGGAAGTCGATGGTGGCCATCGGCGCGCACTTCGCGGCGATGGCGGCCAAGAAGCGCACCTTCTACACCGCCCCCATCAAGGCGCTGGTGAGCGAGAAGTTCTTCGCCCTGTGCGAGGTGTTCGGCGCGGAGAACGTCGGCATGATGACCGGCGACGCCGCGGTGAACTCCAGCGCGCCGATCATCTGTGCCACCGCCGAGATCGTGGCCAACCTCGCGCTGCGCGAGGGCGCCGGCGCGGACATCGGCCAGGTGGTGATGGACGAGTTCCACTTCTACTCCGAGCCCGACCGCGGCTGGGCCTGGCAGGTGCCGCTCATCGAGCTGCCCGACGCGCAGTTCGTCCTCATGTCCGCGACCCTCGGCGACGTCAGCTTCTTCGTGGACGACCTGCAGCGCCGCACCGGCCGGGAGGTGGCCGTGGTCAGCGGCACCGAGCGCCCGGTGCCGCTGATGTTCTCCTACGTCAACACCCCGCTGCAGGAGACCATCGAGGAGCTCGTCGCCACCAACCAGGCGCCGGTCTACGTCGTGCACTTCACCCAGGCCTCCGCGCTGGAGCGGGCCCAGGCGCTCACCAGCGTCAAGCTGTGCACCAAGGCAGAGAAGGACGCCGTGGCCGAGATGATCGGTGGCTTCCGCTTCTCCACCGGCTTCGGCAAGACGCTCTCGCGGCTGGTGCGGATGGGCATCGGCGTGCACCACGCCGGGATGCTGCCCAAGTACCGCCGGCTGGTGGAGCGCCTGGCCCAGGCCGGCCTGCTCAAGGTCATCTGCGGCACCGACACCCTCGGGGTGGGCATCAACGTGCCCATCCGCACCGTGCTGTTCACCGGTCTCACCAAGTACGACGGCGTGCGCACCCGGCACCTGCGAGCGCGGGAGTTCCACCAGATCGCCGGCCGGGCCGGGCGTGCGGGCTACGACACGCTGGGCACCGTGGTGGTGCAGGCCCCCGAGCACGACGTGGAGAACGCCCGGCTGGTGGCCAAGGCCGGCGACGACCCCAAGAAGCTCAAGCGGGTGCAGCGCAAGAAGGCGCCGGAGGGCTTCGTGTCCTGGGGCCGGCCCACCTTCGACCGCCTGGTGGCCGCCGACCCCGAGCAGCTCACCTCCCGGTTCTCGGTGAGCAACTCCATGCTGCTCAACGTGATCAGCCGTCCGGGCGACGCCTTCGCCGCGATGCGCCACCTCATCACCGACAACCACGAGAGCCCCGCCCAGCAGCGCAAGCACGCGCTGTCGGCCATCCGGCTCTACCGCAGCCTGCGCGACGCCGGCATCGTGCGGGTGCTGCCCGAGCCTGACGCACACGGGCGCACCGTGGCGCTGACGGTGGACCTGCAGCGCGACTTCGCGCTGAACCAGGCGCTGTCGCCGTTCGCGCTGGCGGTGCTGGAGCTGCTCGACCCGGCCTCGCCCACCTACGCCCTGGACGTGGTGTCGGTGATCGAGTCGACGCTGGACGACCCCCGCCAGGTGCTCATGGCCCAGCAGCACGCCGCCCGTGGTGAGGCGGTGGCGGCGATGAAGGCCGAGGGCATCGAGTACGAGGAGCGGATGGAGCTGCTGGAGGAGGTCACCTGGCCCAAGCCACTGGCCGAGGAGCTGCTCTACCCGGCGTTCGAGACCTACCGACAGGGCCACCCGTGGGTGAGCGAGCTCAACCTGTCGCCCAAGTCGGTGGTGCGCGACATGGTGGAGCACTCCATGACCTTCACCGAGCTGGTCAGCCACTACAACTTGGGCCGCTCCGAGGGCCTGGTGCTGCGCTACCTGACCGACGCCTACCGGGCGCTGCGCCAGACGGTTCCCGAGGACGCCCGCACCGAGGAGCTCGCCGACCTCACCGAGTGGCTCGGCGAGCTGATCCGCGGGGTGGACTCCAGCCTGCTCGACGAGTGGGAGGCCCTGCAGAACCCGGAGAGCGTCCCGCACGAGCAGCCGCTGGACGACGCCCCCCGGTCGATCACCGCCAACACCCGCAGCTTCCGGGTGCTGGTGCGCAACGCCCTGTTCCGCCGCATCCAGCTGGCCGCGCGCGAGCAGTGGGACGCCCTGGACGAGCTCGACCCGGACGTGGACTGGGCGGGCTCGCTGGAGGAGTACTTCGACGACCACGACGAGATCGGCACCGGCCCCGACGCCCGCGGCCCCCAGCTGTTCCAGGTGGAACAGCACCCCGGCACGTGGAAGGTGCGCCAGGTGCTGGCCGACCCTGCCGGCGACCACGACTGGGCGGTGCTGGCCGAGGTCGACCTGGCCGCCTCCGACGAGAAGGGAGAGGTCGCGCTCACCGTCACCGCTGTGCAGCGGATGTGACGGCGGGCGCGACCCCTCCCAGGGTCGGGCTCTCGTGTTGCCCTAGATGCTCGTGCTGAACCTAGATGCTCGTGCCGAACCTAGATGCGGCGAGCGGTGTTGTACTCCAGGTACTGGATCGGCGTGTACTTCACGCCCTGCCCGGCGGTGGGGGCGTTGAGCACGTTGCCCTTGCCGTCGTAGATGCCCACGTGCGAGACCGGGCTGTAGAAGAACACCAGGTCCCCGGCCTTGAGGTCACCCTTGGCGACGTGGCTGCCCACCGTGGCCTGCTGTGCCGCCGTGCGCGGGATGTTGATCCCGATCTGCCGGAAGGCCCAGGACGTCAGGCCGGAGCAGTCGAAGGTGCTCGGGCCGTTGGCGCCCCACACGTAGGGCGCACCCAGCTTGGTGGCCGCCACGGCCAGCGCCTTCTGCCCCGCCGAGGACGGTGCCGAGGTGGTGTGCGCGGCCGGCGCCACCGCGGCGGCGGCGTTGCCGATCACCCGGGTCGCTCCGGTCTTGGCGTTCCAGATGATCGACCCGCCCTGGAAGTCGCTGCGCTTGCCCTCGCTCACCTTGTACTCGTCGGAGGTCGGGTAGCCCAGGGCGCCGGTCTCCCAGCCCATGCTCTTCCAGCGGTCCCGGATCGCGCCGTGCACCTCGTGCGCCCCCGTGGCGTGCGACCAGTAGATGCTGCCGCCCTGGAAGTGGTTGAACGAGCCGGTGTGCTTGGCCGTGCCCCACTCGTCGTTCAGCGGAAAGCCCAGGAAGGACCCGCTGGCTCCCATGTTGTAGTAGTGCTCGCGGATGAGGCCCTTGACGCTGTGGGCGCCGGACTTGTCGCTCCAGTAGACAGCGCCACCGGCGAAGCCCTGGGCACGACCGCCCGGCACCGCATGCTCGTCGTCCACACAGTGCCCGAGATAGGACTTGTTGCCCCCGGCGCCGTGCCAGGTGCTGCCGATCTCCCCGTAGGGCTGGCACGCCGGAGCCGCCTGTGCCGCACCCTGCCCGATACCGACTCCAGCGACTGCGCCAGCGGCCACGGCAGCCAGCGTGATCATGTCTCGCAGGCGGTTCTTTACACCCATGTCGTTCCCCAGTCACTCTTCGTCAGTGCGTGGCTACGCATCGTTTGGAGTACGTGACGGTAACGGATCGTGACCTCAGCCCAGGGGACCTTCGCCCGGTCAGCGGCCACGCCGCGGGGCACTGCGGGACTCAGGCTTGCGCCCAGCCGCGGCCGGGTGTCACTATCCGCAGCGGGGTAGTTGGTTTCTGCACGTAATAGAAAAAGGACAGAGTGGGCATGGGGCGAGCGACGCGAGGCCACTCCGGACCGACCGCACCTGTCGCCGCCCCCGGCGCCGCTCCAGGCATGACTCACCGACAGGTGATGGAAGCCTTGTCGGGCTTGTTGCTTGCCATGTTCGTCACCGCGCTGGCATCCACAGTGGTGGCCAACGCGCTGCCCACCATCATCCCTGACCTGCACGGCAGCGACGCTGCCTACAGCTGGGTGGTCACCTCCACGTTGCTGGCGATGACCGTCTCCACGCCGCTGTGGGGCAAGCTCGCCGACCTGTTCTCCAAGAAGCTGCTGATGCAGCTTGCACTTGTGATATTCACCATCGCCTCGGTTGCGGCCGGCATGTCGGCGTCCACCGGGATGCTGCTCACCTGCCGGGCGTTCCAGGGCGTCGGGGCCGGCGGGGTCGCCGCGCTCACCCAGGTGGTGCTCGCCGCGATGGTGTCCCCGCGCGAGCGCGGTCGCTACAGCGGCTACCTCGGCGGGACGTACGCCCTGGCCACCGTGAGCGGGCCCCTGATCGGCGGCGTCCTGGTGGACACCAGCTGGCTGGGCTGGCGGTGGTGCTTCTACGTGGTGATCCCCTTCGCCGTGGCCGGGATCGTGGTGCTGCAGCGCACCCTGCAGCTGCCCGTGCAGCGCCGGCCGGTGCGCATCGACTACCTCGGGGCCCTCCTCATCAGCGCGGGGGTCTCGGCGCTGCTGATCTGGGTGAGCCTGGCCGGCAAGCGCTTCGCGTGGGCCTCCCCCACCACGGCAGTGCTGGTCAGCGGCGGGGTGCTGCTGCTGGCGATCGCCGTGGTGGTGGAGACGCGGGTGGCCGAGCCGCTGCTGCCGCTGAACCGGCTGCGCGGACGCACCGTCGTGCTGGCCACCGTGGCCTCCACCCTGGTCGGGGTGGTGATGTTCGCCTGCACGGTCTTCCTCAGCCAGTACTTCCAGGTCAGCCAGGGCGTGTCGCCCACCAAGGCGGGGATGCTCACCCTGCCCTTCATCGGGGGCATGTTCGTCGCCTCCACGGTGGTGGGCCGGCTGGTCAGCGCCTTCGGCTACTGGAAGCGCTACCTCGTGCTCGGCGCGGTCCTGCTGGTCGCTGGTCTCGCCGCGATGGCCACCGTGCGCGCGGACACGTCCTACCTGGTCCTCGCCCTGGCGATGTGCAGCCTGGGCACGGCGATGGGCCTGCTCATGCAGAACCTCATCCTGGCGGTGCAGAACACCGTGGACATGCGCGACATCGGTGCCGCCAGCTCCGGCGTGATGTTCTTCCGCACCCTTGGCGGTGCGGCGGGAGTGTCGGCCCTCGGCGCCCTGCTGGCCACCCGCGCCGCCCACCACGCCCGGGGCACCGGTGCGCTGCAGCCCGGCGGCGGCGGTGCGCTGCCCGACGTGGCCGCGCTGCCCGAGGCGACCCGCGCGGTGGTGCAGTCGGCCTACGGCCACGGCACCGGGGACCTCTTCCTGGTGGCTACCCCGCTGGGGATCCTCACGCTGATCTGCATCCTGCTCATCCGGGAGGTGCCGCTGCGCAA
The DNA here is from genome assembly GCF_058133635.1 of Rhodococcus sp. Z6_132. Lineage (NCBI taxonomy): Bacteria > Bacillati > Actinomycetota > Actinomycetes > Mycobacteriales > Nocardiaceae > Rhodococcus > Rhodococcus sp. Z6_132. The sequence continues at coordinate 535,194 of NZ_JBYUNP010000002.1, read as the reverse complement.
GACCGTGGACGCCAGCCCCGCCAGCGCGACCACGGACGCCCCCGCCGCCGGGGCCGCACCGACCGCAGCGGCGCCGCCGGCCCTCGGTGCGCCTCCCGGTACCCTGTCTGGGGCATGACCTCCACCTCTCCCGCACCCCGCGCCACCCCGTCGGTGGCAGAGCTGCGCGCGCGCCTGCCCGAGCTGGCCCTGCGTGACCAGCGCCGGCTGCGCAGCCGGTTGGAGCGGGCTCGCAAGGGCAAGGACCCTGCCCGCGCGCTGGAGCAGGTGGCCCGCGAGGTCGACGCCGCCGAGCTGCGGGTGGCCGGTCGCCGGGCTGCGGTGCCGGCCATCACCTATCCCGAGCAGCTGCCGGTCAGCCAGCGCCGCGACGACATCGCCGCAGCCATCCGCGACCACCAGGTGGTGGTGGTGGCCGGTGAGACCGGGTCCGGCAAGACCACCCAGCTGCCCAAGATCTGCCTGGAGCTGGGCCGCGGCGTGCTGGGCACCATCGGGCACACCCAGCCCCGCCGCATCGCCGCCCGCACCGTGGCCGAGCGGATCGCCGAGGAGCTGGACACCGAGCTCGGTGGCGCCGTGGGCTACACCGTCCGCTTCCACGACCAGGCCGGCGACACCACCCTGGTCAAGCTGATGACCGACGGCATCCTGCTCGCCGAGATCCAGCGCGACCCGCTGCTGCAGCGCTACGACACCCTCATCATCGACGAGGCGCACGAGCGCAGCCTGAACATCGACTTCATCCTGGGCTACCTCAAGGAGCTGCTGCCGCGCCGGCGCGACCTCAAGGTCATCATCACCTCGGCCACCATCGACCCGCAGCGCTTCGCCGAGCACTTCGCCACCGACGCAGGGCCGGCGCCAATCATCGAGGTCAGCGGACGCACCTTCCCGGTGGAGGTGCGCTACCGGCCGCTGACGGTGGAGGTGGGCGAGCAGAGCATCGACCGCGACCCGGTGGACGCGGTGTGCGAGGCGGTGGAGGAGCTGGGCGAGGCCGGTGACGGCGACGTGCTGGTGTTCCTCTCCGGCGAGCGGGAGATCCGCGACACCGCCGACGCGCTGCGCGAGCGCAACCTGCGCGGCACCGAGATCCTGCCGCTGTACGCCCGGCTCACCGCCGCCGAGCAGCACCGGGTGTTCACTCCCCCGGCCCCGGGCACCCGCCGCCGGGTGGTGCTGGCCACCAACGTCGCCGAGACCTCGCTGACCGTGCCCGGCATCCGGTACGTGGTCGACCCGGGCACCGCCCGCATCTCCCGCTACAGCGTGCGCACCAAGGTGCAGCGCCTGCCCATCGAGCCGATCAGCCAGGCCTCGGCCAACCAGCGGGCCGGCCGCTGCGGCCGGGTGGCCGACGGCATCTGCATCCGGCTGTACTCCGAGGAGGACTTCCAGTCCCGCCCGGAGTTCACCGACCCGGAGATCCTGCGCACCAACCTCGCGTCGGTGATCCTGCAGATGAGCGCCCTGGGCCTCGGCGACATCGCCGCGTTCCCGTTCGTGGAGCCACCGGACGCCCGCAGCATCCGCGACGGCGTGGCCCTGCTGGAGGAGCTGGGCGCGCTGCAGCCCGGTGAGCCCGACCCCCGCAAGCGACTCACCGCCTCCGGCCGCGAGCTGGCGCAGCTGCCGGTGGACCCGCGGATGGCCCGCATGCTCTCCCAGGCCCACCGCAACGGCTGCCTGGCCGAGGCGCTGGTGATCGTGGCGGCGCTGTCGATCCAGGACCCCCGGGAGCGCCCCACCGAGCACCAGCAGGCGGCGGATGAGCGCCACGCCCGCTTCGCCGACCCCACCTCGGACTTCCTGGCCTTCCTCAACCTGTGGAACCACCTGCGCGAGCAGCGCACCGAGCTGAGCAGCAACCAGTTCCGCCGGCAGTGCAAGGCCGACTTCCTGCACTACCTGCGCATCCGGGAGTGGCAGGACCTGCACGGGCAGCTGCGCTCCATCACCAAGCAGCTGGGGTGGACGCCCAACACCTCCCCGGCCGCCCCCAACGCGGTGCACCAGGCGCTGCTGGCCGGCCTGCTCAGCCACGTCGGGCTCAAGGAGGGCGAGAAGCGCGAGTACCTCGGAGCCCGAGGGGCCCACTTCGCGGTGTGGCCGGGCTCCGCGCTGGCCCGCAAGCCCCCGCGCTGGGTGATGGTGGGCGAGCTGGTGGAGACCAGCCGGCTGTGGGGACGCACCGCCGCACGCATCGAGCCGGAGTGGGCCGAGGAGCTGGCCCCACACCTGGTCAAGCGCACCTACTCCGAGCCGCACTGGTCCATCAAGCGGCAGTCGGTGATGGCCTACGAGCGGGTCACCCTCTACGGCATCCCCCTGGTGGCCCAGCGCCCGGTGCAGTACGGGCGCATCGACCCAGAGGTCTCCCGCGAGCTGTTCATCCGGCACGCCCTGGTGCAGGGCGAGTGGCGCACCCAGCACCGGTTCTTCCACGCCAACCGCGAGCTGCTCGAGGACGTCGCCGAGCTGGAGAGCCGAGCACGGCGGCGCGACATCGTCGTCGACGACGAGACGCTGTTCGAGTTCTACGACGCCCGGGTGGGCAAGGAGGTGGTCTCCGCCCGCCACTTCGACACCTGGTGGAAGAAGGCGCGCCGGGAGGACCCCGAGCTGCTGACGTTCACCCCCGAGGTGGTCACCAACCCGGCGGCGGCACCGGTGCTGGAGGGCGAGTACCCCGACGCCTGGCGGCAGGGCGAGATCCTGCTGCCGCTGAGCTACTCCTTCGAGCCGGGCGGCAACGCCGACGGGGTCACCGTGCAGGTGCCGCTGCCGCTGCTCAACCAGGTGCGCCCGCTGGGCTTCGACTGGCTGGTGGCCGGCATGCGCCACGAGCTGGTGACCGCGCTGATCAAGACCCTGCCCAAGCAGCTGCGCCGCAACGTGGTGCCGGCGCCGGACTACGCCACCGCCGTGCTGGACCGGGTCAAGCCGCGCAGCGCTCCCCTCACCGATGCCGTGGCCGACGCCCTGTGGTCGCTCAGCGGCACGGAGATCCCGCCCAGCGCCTTCGACCTGGACGCCCTGCCCGACCACCTGCGGATGACCTTCCGGGTGGTGGACACCGCCGGCGCCACGCTGGCCGAGGGCAAGGACCTGGAGGCGCTGCGCCGCCGGTTGCAGCCCAACGTGCGCACCGCGGTCAGCCAGGCGGTCTCCGGCGTGGAGCGCTCCGGGCTCACCGCCTGGAGCATCGGCGAGCTGCCGCGCAGCGTGGCGCACGCCGTGGGCGGACAGACCGTGCGCGGCTACCCCGCCCTGGTGGACACCGGCGACGCCGTGGCGGTGCAGGTGCTGCCCAGCGCCGCCGAGCAGCGCCGCGCCATGGCCGCCGGTCTGCGCCGCATGCTGCTGCTGGCGGTGCCCAGCCCCAGCAAGTCGGTGGTGGCGCGACTGAGCAACGCCGACCGGCTCGCGCTGAGCCAGAACCCGCACGGCAGCGTCGCCGCGCTGCTCGCCGACTGCACCGCCGCCGCGGTGGACGCGATCGTGGCCGAGGCCGGTGGCCCGGTGTGGAGCGAAGCCGGCTTCGCCGCGCTGCGGGACCGGGTGCGCGGCGAGCTGTCCGAGCGGGTGTTCGCCGTGCTCACCGCGGTGCGCCCGGTGCTGGCCGCCGCCCAGCAGCTGCGCCTGACCCTGGCTGGCGCCCGGGGCGAGCCCGCCGAGGACGTGGCCCAGCAGCTGGCCGACCTGGTGCACGCCGGGTTCGTCACCGAGGTGGGCCAGCGACGCCTGCCCGACCTGGCGCGCTACCTCACCGCGGCGCAGCGCCGGCTGGAGTCGCTGCCCGGCAGCGCCAACCGCGACCGCGACGCCATGGTGGTGCTCAACCGGGTGCGCACCGAGCACGCCCAGCTGCTGGCGTCGCTGTCGCCGGACCGCCACGACGACCCCGACGTCGCCGAGCTGCGCTGGATGATCGAGGAGCTGCGGGTCAGCCTGTTCGCGCAGACCCTGCGCACCGCCTACCCGATCTCGGAGAAGCGCATCTACAAGGCCATGGACGCCCTCCCCGCCTGATCCCGCTCTCGGGGCGTCCAGGTCCCTCCTCGACCTGGCAGGGGCGGAAAAGGGCGACAAGGGACCTGAACGCCCACCAGGGTCGGCCGGCGCCGAGCCGCTCACCAAACGACTGATCGCCCCCGGCCGGTGGCCGAGGGCGATCAGTGGGGCGCGTTGCTGCTAGTGCTTCTCCGGGCCCATGTGGTACTCGAAGACCATCCCGGCCGCGGTGAGGATGACGACCACACCAGCCAGCACGATCATCCACACGTGGTAGAAGGCCAGGGAGATCGCCATCATGCCCGCGGCGGCGGCCACGACGACCGGCCAGTAGCTGCCCGGGCTGAAGAAGCCGAGGTCACCGGCACCATCAGAGATCTCGGCGTCGCCGTAGTCCTCCGGACGCAGGGCCAGCCGTCGGGCGACGAACCGGAAGTAGGTGCCGACGATGAGCGAGAGCCCAGCGCTGAGGGCCAGCGCCGTGGTGCCGATCGGCTCCTGGGAGAGCACTCCGTAGATCACCGCGACGATGAGGAAGAACGCGGTGAGCAGCTCGAAGATGCGCGCTTCGATTCTCATGGGTCAGTCCACGTCTCTCTTGTCAGTTGCCGTCGGCGACGGTCGCCTGGCGAGCGTCACGCTTGGTGTCGAACGGGATGGTCGACGTGGAGACCGGGCTGCACAGCTCACCGCAGGCGGTGTCCTGCTTGCCCAGCTCGCTCAGCGCGCCGGCCGTGGTGTACGGAGCGTTGGTCGCGGGGTCGACCTGCTTGCGCAGCGCGACGTAGCGGTCGAACAGCTCGGGGCTGACGGCGCGGACCTCGAAGTTCATCGCCGAGTGGTAGGTGCCGCACATCTCGGCGCAGCGGCCGACGAAGGCACCTTCCTTGTCGATGCTGGAGATCTGGAAGACGTTCTGGCTGTCGTTCTTCTCCGGGTGCGGGAACACGTCACGCTTGAAGAGGAACTCCGGGACCCAGAAGGCGTGGATGACGTCAGCCGACTCGATGGTGAACTCCACCCGCTGGCCCGTGGGCAGCACCAGGATCGGCACCTCCTCGCTGGAGCCGATGGTGGTGACCTCGCCGCCAGAGGGGGTGTCCCCCTCCTCCGGGTAGCTGAACTCCCAGTTCCACTGGAAAGCAGTGACGTTCACCTTGACGTCCGGGTCGGCCTGCACGTCGGTGACCTTGTTCTGCGTGATGACCGTGAAGTAGAAGAGCACGGCGATCATGAGGAACGGGATGACGGTGTAGACGACCTCGAGGGGGAGGTTGTACTGCGTCTGGCGGGGGAACTCCTCCGCACCCTTCTTCTTGCGGTGGAAGGTGATGGTCCAGAACATCAGGCCCCACACCAGCAGACCCACGACCAGGGCGGCGATGACCGACCACGTCCACAGCTCACGCATGTCCTCGGCCTCAGGCGTGATGCCCTCGGGCCAGCCGAAGCGGAGCACTTCCTCCGATGAACACCCGGACACCAGAACTGCGGTCAGCGCGAGCAGCGCCGCGAGCCCTGTACGGGTCGCCCGACGACGGGTGTTCCCACTCTGCGCCACGTCCACGCCCTCCTAGTCACAAACCCCAGCAGGTCTGCCGGGGTGGCGAAAGACTATCGCAGCCCGCCGCGCACGCGCGCCGTGGGTTCGCCCGGTGCGGCGCCGTGTCCCGGCGGCCCGTGGTGACTGTTCGCGAGGGCAGCAAGCGGCATACTGAGACCGTCGTCGGTCGCCCTGGCGATCCTCCCGACCAACTTGATTGAGGTGCTCTTACAGCGTGTGCGGACTGCTTGGACTTCTGACCTCCTCGGCTGACGCCGCCGACCATGCCAACGCGGTCGCCGCCGCCATGCACTGCCAGCGCCACCGCGGTCCGGACGAGACCGGCAGCTGGCACGACGAGGACCTGGCACTCGGCTTCAACCGCCTCTCCATCATCGACGTCGCGCACTCCCACCAGCCGCTGCGCTGGGGGCCGCCGGAGTCGCCGGACCGCTACGCCATCGCCTTCAACGGCGAGGTCTACAACTACGTCGAGCTCCGCGAGCAGCTGGAGCGCGAGCACGGTGTGGTGTTCACCACCCAGGGTGACACAGAGCCGATCGTGGCTGCCTTCCACCACTGGGGCCCGGACGCCGTCACCCGGCTGCGGGGGATGTTCGTCTTCGGCATCTGGGACACCCAGACCCGCGAGCTCTTCCTGGCCCGCGACCCGTTCGGCATCAAGCCCTGCTTCCTGGCCACCTCCGCCGCCGGCACCGCGTTCAGCAGCGAGAAGAAGAGCCTGCTGGAGCTGGCCTCGGCGATGGAGCTGGACACCGGCCTGGACCAGCGGGCGCTGCAGCACTACCTGGCGCTGCAGTACGTGCCCGAGCCGGAGACCCTGCACGCCCAGATCAGCAAGCTGGAGTCTGGCTGCTGGGCCGTGGTGCGCCCCGGCAAGGACCCGGAGATCACCCGCTACTTCCACGCCGAGCTCTCCGCGGTGCCCTTCGCCAAGGGCGACGCCACCCGGCGCTACGCGGAGATCTCCGAGGCGCTGCAGGACTCGGTGGCCAAGCACATGCGCGCCGACGTCACCGTGGGCGCGTTCCTCTCCGGCGGGATCGACTCCACCGCCATCGCAGCGCTGGCCAAGCGGCACAACCCCGACCTGATCACCTTCACCACCGGGTTCGAGCGGGAGGGCTACTCCGAGGTCGACGTGGCCGCGGAGTCCGCCGCCGCCATCGGTGTGCGCCACGTGGTGCGCACCGTGGGCCCGGAGGAGTTCGCCGCCGCGCTGCCCCAGATCGTCTGGTACCTCGACGACCCGGTGGCCGACCCCGCGCTGGTGCCGCTGTGGTTCGTGGCCAAGGAGGCCCGCAAGCACGTCAAGGTGGTGCTCTCCGGCGAGGGCGCCGACGAGCTGTTCGGTGGCTACACCATCTACCGCGAGCCGCTGTCGCTGGCGCCGTTCGAGCACCTGCCCCGCGGCCTGCGCCGCGGGCTGGGCCAGCTGTCCAAGCGCATCCCGGACGGCCGCCGCGGCAAGGACCTGCTCCGCCGCGGGGCGCTGACCCTGGAGGAGCGCTACTACGGCAACGCGCGCAACTTCCGCGACGACGAGCTGCAGACGGTGCTGCGCGACTTCAACCCCGGCTGGGGCCACACCGACGTCACCGCCTCGCTCTACGCCCAGACCGAGGGCTGGGACCCGGTGGCGCGGATGCAGCACCTGGACCTGTTCACCTGGCTGCGCGGGGACATCCTGGTCAAGGCGGACAAGGTGACCATGGCCAACTCCTTGGAGCTGCGGGTGCCGTTCCTGGACACCAGGGTCTTCGAGGTGGCCTCGGCGCTGCCGCACCAGCAGAAGATCACCAAGGACACCACCAAGTACGCGCTGCGCCGGGCGCTGGAGGACATCGTGCCCGCGCACGTCCTGCAGCGACCCAAGCTGGGCTTCCCGGTGCCGCTCAAGCACTGGCTGCGCGGCACCGAGCTCAACGCCTGGGCCCGCGACATCGTCACCCAGTCGGGCACCGACCACCTGCTGGACAAGACCGCGGTGCTGCGGATGCTGGACGAGCACCAGGCCGGCACCACCGACCACAGCCGGCGCATCTGGACGGTGCTGGTGTTCATGCTCTGGCACGGCATCTTCGTGGAGCAGCGGATCAACCCGGAGATCTCCGACCAGCAGTACCCCGTGCTGCTCTAGCCCAGCACCCGCCACGACGAGCAGGGCCCGGACACCGCGTGGTGTCCGGGCCCTGCTCGGTCTCAGGTGTCCAGCGCTAGACGGGCAGGAGGGCGCCGAGCTCCTCGGCCGCCTCGTCGCCGTAGGCGCCCCGCAGGCGCGCGAGCGCCGCGTCGCGGTCCAGGGTCCACTCCTGGGTGCCCACCGTCTCCAGCACCAGCACCGCGATGAGCGAGCCCAGCTGGGCGGCGCGCTGCAGGCTCAGCCCGGCGCTGCGGGCGGTGAGGAAGCCCGCACGGAAGGCGTCGCCCACGCCGGTGGGGTCGGTCTTGTCGGTCTCGGGCACCACTCCCACGTGCAGCGAGGTGCCGTCGGCGCTGACGATCTCCACGCCCTTGTGGCCCAGCGTGGTCACCCGCATGCCCACCTGGTCGAGCACCTCGGCCTCGGTGAGCCCGGTCTTGCGCAGCAGCAGGTCCCACTCGTAGTCGTTGGTGAACAGGTACGTCGCGCCCTCGATCAGCCGGCGGGCCTGGTCACCGTCGAGGCGGGCCAGCTGCTGGGACGGGTCGGCGGCGAAGGGGATGCCCAGCGCGCGGCAGCCGTCGCTGTGGCGCAGCATCGCGTCCGGGTCGTCGGCGCCGACGAGCACCAGCTCCAGCTCGCCGTGCTTGTCCAGCAGCGGGCCCAGCTCGATGTCGCGGGCCTCGGCCATCGCCCCGGAGTAGAACGAGGCGATCTGCGCCATGTCCACGTCGGTGGTGCACACGAAGCGCGCGGTGTGCGCGGTCTCGGAGACGCGCACCGCCGTGCAGTCCACGCCGTGGCGCTCCAGCCAGGCGCGGTAGTCGGCGAAGTCGGCGCCCACCGCCCCCACCAGCAGCGGGTTGCCGCCGAGCACCCCCATGGCGAAGCAGATGTTGCCGGCCACCCCGCCGCGGCGGATCACCAGCTCGTCGACGAGGAAGCTGAGCGACACCTTGTCCAGGCGGTCGGCGACCAGCTGCTCGGAGAAGCGTCCGGGGAACTTCATCAGGTGATCGGTAGCGATGGAACCGGCAACGGCGATCGTCACGGTGGCAAGACCTTTCCAGTGTGGAGCGCGAGTCTGTCTACCGTACGGGGACCGTGGTGCGGACACGACCGAGGACCGCCACCCACGGGGGGTGACGGTCCTCGGAAGCTCTGCCGGCTCGCGCCGTGCCCGGCCCGGCTAGCGGGCCGCCGGACTCAGTTGAACGAGTCGCCGCAGGCGCAGGAGCCGCCCGCGTTCGGGTTGTCGATCGTGAAGCCCTGCTTCTCGATGGTGTCCACGAAGTCGATGGATGCACCGTCGACGTAGGGGGCGCTCATCCGGTCGACCGCGAGGTCGATGCCGTCGTAGCTCTTGACGAGGTCACCGTCGAGGGTGCGGTCGTCGAAGAACAGCTGGTAGCGCAGGCCCGCGCAACCACCCGGCTGGACAGCGATGCGCAGCGCCAGGTCGTCCCGGCCCTCCTGCTCGAGCAGCGCCTTCGCCTTGCTGGCGGCGGCCTCAGTCATGATCACACCATGGGTGGTGGTGGTCTCGTCCTGAACGCTCATGGGTCTCCCTCAGCTCGTGCTATTGGCTTTGCCTGGGCTAACGGTACTCCGCCTCCTGGCATTCCCTCACCCTGTGACCGGTACGTCCTGCCACCAGCACTGGTGACCGTCGTGGAGCTCTCGCCTACCCTGGTGCTGTGAAACTCCTGCGCCGACGCACGCCCACTCCCTCCGACACCGTGGAACCCACGGTCTCCGAGCCGGAGGTCGTGAACGGCAAGGGGCGCCCCACGCCCAAGCGGCGCGACGCCGAGGGTCGCCGCCGCGGACCGGTCCCCCCGCCGCCGGTCACCCAGCGCGAGGCCTACAAGCGCTCCAAGACCACCAAGGGCGCCAAGACCACCAAGTCGGAGCGACGCCAGGCCGCGGCCGAGCGGCGCGAGCGGATGATGTCCGGCGACGACCGCTTCGTGCTGGCCCGCGACCGTGGTCCGGCCAAGGCGCTGGCCCGCGACGTGGTGGACGGGCGCCGCAACATCACCGGGCTGTTCATGCCGCTGGCGCTGGTGGTGGTGCTCACCTTCATGATCCCGTCGCTGCAGAACGTCGTGGCCATCGGGATGCTGCTCATCATGATCGTGATGGCGGTGGAGGGTGTGTACCTGGGCAGGCTGGTCTCGGCCCGGGTGCACGAGCGCTACCCCGACGACACCACCAGCGGGCTGCGGCTGGGCTGGTACTCCTTCATCCGCGCCTCCCAGATCCGCCGCCTGCGGGCGCCGCGTCCCCGGGTCAAGCCCGGCGACCCGGTCTAGCCGCTCCCCCCGCCGGCCCGTCAGGCCGGGTCCAGGCCCATCGGTCCGTAGACCTTGGTGTCGCCGTCCAGCAGCACCACCTGGTGCACGCCGGCGCCGGCCAGCTCCTCCCAGCTGTCGCTGAACCAGGCCTCGGCCTCGGCAGCGTCGTCGAACTCCAGGTCCGGGCCCGCCACGGGGTGGCCCGCACTGTCCTCGTAGCGCCAGCGGTGTGCCATCGGTGTGCTCCTCCTGCGTGCGAGCTGCCCCGGTCGGGCGACCCTGGGGTGTGCCCAGACCGTAGCGGCGGCGCCGGGTGGCCGTGCCGCCGACCACGTCGTCGCGCACGGTAGCGTGCCCGGACGTGCGGACACTGGTGCTGGGCGGGGCCCGATCGGGCAAGTCCGCGCACGCCGAGCAGCTGCTGGGCACCGGGCCGGTGCGGTACGTGGCCACCGCCGCCGACCGCCCGCAGGACTCCGACTGGGCCGCGCGCATCGCCACCCACCGTGCACGCCGCCCCGCGCACTGGCTGACCGTGGAGGACGCCGACCTGGTGGCCGTGCTGGACGGTGCCGTCGCCGGCGACGTGGTGCTGGTGGACGACCTGGGCACCTGGCTCACCCGCGAGCTCGACGAGGCCGGCGCCTGGGAGTCCCCGCGCGGCACGCTGGCCCCCCGCTGCGCGGAGCTGGTGCGGGCCGTGGCCGGCTGCGCCGCCCGCCTGGTGCTGGTGACCCCCGAGGTGGGCATGGGCGTGGTGCCCGCCACCGTGTCCGGCCGGCTGTTCCGCGACGAGGTCGGTGCGCTCAACGGTGCCGTGGCCGCGGTGTGCGACGAGGTGCTGCTCGTGGTCGCCGGGCTGCCGCTCCGGCTGCGCTAGCCCAGTGACCCCGTACCCCGACCGCCGCACGTTCCCCACCCGTCCACCGAGAGGCTGCCCGTGAGCACCGACTTTCCCCCCGTCGCCCCGCCCGACGAGCAGGCGCACCGCGAGGCCGTGGCCCGTCAGCTGCAGCTGACCAAGCCCGCCGGCTCGCTCGGCCGGCTGGAGGAGCTGGGCGTGTGGATCGCCGCCTGCCAGGGCACCTGTCCCCCGCAGCCCATCACCCGCGCCCGCGTGGTGGTCTTCGCCGGTGACCACGGGGTGGCCGCGCACGGGGTGTCGGCCTACCCGGCCGAGGTCACCCCGCAGATGCTGGACAACATCCTCGCCGGCGGTGCCGCGGTGAACGTGATCGCCGCCGCCGCAGGGGCGACGGTGCGCGTGGTGGACGTGGCCGTGAACGTGGACACCGCCGACGTGGTCTCCGGCGGCAAGATCCGCCGCGGCTCCGGCCGCATCGACCGGGAGGACGCCCTCACCGCCCAGGAGTGCGCCGACGCCATCGCCCTGGGCCGGCGGCTGGCCGACGAGGAGGTGGACTCCGGCGCGGACCTGCTCATCGCCGGCGACCTGGGCATCGGCAACACCACCCCCGCCGCGGTGCTGATCTCCGCGCTCACCGGCGCCGAGCCGGTCACCGTCATCGGCCGTGGCACCGGGGTGGACGACAACGGCTGGATGCGCAAGGCCGCCGTGGTCCGCGACGCCCGCCGCCGGGCGATGGCCGTGGTGGACCACCCCGAGGCCCTGCTGCGCAGCGTCGGCGGCGCGGACTTCGCCGCCATGGCCGGCTTCCTGGCCCAGGCCGCGGTCCGCCGCACCCCGGCCATCCTGGACGGCATGGTGGTGACCGCCGCCGCGCTGGTCGCCGAGCGCCTGGCCCCCGGCGCCAAGGCCTGGTGGGTGGCCGGGCACCGCTCCGCCGAGCCCGCGCACGAGCTGGCCCTGGGCCGCCTCGGCCTGGTGCCGCTGCTGGACCTGGAGATGCGCCTGGGCGAGGGCTCGGGCGCGGTCACCGCACTGCCGCTGGTGCAGTCCGCGGTGCGCATCCTCACCGACATGGCCAGCTTCGACAGCGCCGGCGTGGCCGGGCCCGCGGGTGATCCCGCTCCCGCCCCGGCGATCCCCTCCTCCGAGCGGTGAGCGCCACGCCAGCGGACTCGGCCCGGCTGGCGCTGTCCTGGTTGACCGTCGCCCCCGTGCGTGGCCCCGAGCAGGTCGACCGGCGGGTGGCCGGCGGCGCGATCACCGTGGCGCCCGTGGTGGGTCTGCTGCTGGGCGCGGCCACCGCGGGCCTGCTGTGGGTGCTGGGCGAGGCGCAGGCCCCGGCGCTGCTGGCCGGGCTGCTCGCGGTGAGCTGGCTGGCCCTGGCCACCCGCGGGCTGCACCTGGACGGGTTGGCCGACACCGTGGACGGGCTGGGCTGCTACGGCCCGCCCGAGCGGGCGCTGACCGTGATGCGCGACGGCAGCACCGGACCGTTCGCGGTGGTGGCGCTGGTGCTGGTGCTCGGGGTGCAGGCGGTGGGGCTGGGCACGCTCGCCGTCGAGGGCCGCTGGTGGGCGGTGGTGCTGGCGGTGGCGGCCGGGCGAGTGGCCGTGGGCTGGGCCTGTCGCCGCGGCGTGGCCGCCGCCCGCCCGCAGGGGCTGGGCGCGCTGGTGGCCGGCACCCAGCCGGTGGCCGCGCCGCTGGCGTGGGGCGCGGTGCTGCTGGTGGCCTCAGCCGCGGCGGTGGACGGGCGCTGGTGGCAGGGCCCGGTGGCGGTGCTGGTCGGTGCCGCGGTCGCCGCGGCGCTGTCCTGGCACACCACCCGTCGCTTCGGCGGCGTCACCGGGGACGTGCTGGGGGCCTGCTCGGAGAGCGTGGTCACCGCGACCGTGCTGGTCCTCGCCCTGGGCGCCTAGCCCAGGGCACGCGGCCTGCGCCCTGCCGGGACGGTCAGCTCTTGATGACCTGCATCCAGCCATGGGTGTCGGCGACGTCGCCGCGCTGGATGCCGGTGAGCGTGGCCCGCAGCTGGGACGTGACCGGCCCGGTGACCTCGTCGGAGATGGTGAACTCGCCGCCGGCGTGCTTGACCCGACCGACCGGGGTGATGACCGCGGCCGTGCCGCAGGCGAACACCTCGGTGATGTCCCCGGAGGCGGCGCCCTTCTCCCACTCCTCGGTGGAGATGCGGCGCTCGGTCACCGGCAGGCCCATGTCCTGGGCCAGCTGCAGCAGCGAGCTGCGGGTGATGCCGGGCAGCAGCGAGCCGGACAGCTCGGGGGTGACCACCTGGGCGTCGTCGCCGGAGCCGAGGACGAAGAACAGGTTCATCCCGCCCATCTCCTCCACCCAGCGGCGCTCGGTGGCGTCCAGCCACACCACCTGGTCGCAGCCCTCGTCCGCGGCCTGGGCCTGGGCGAGCAGCGAGGCGGCGTAGTTGCCCGCGAACTTGGCGGCACCGGTGCCGCCGGGAGCGGCCCGCACGTACTCGGTGGACAGCCACACGCTCACCGGCTTCACCCCACCCTTGAAGTAGGCCCCCGCCGGTGAGGCGATGAGCAGGTAGCGGTACTCCCGCGCGGGGCGCACGCCGAGGCCGCCCTCGGTGGCGAACAGGAACGGGCGCAGGTAGAGCGACTCCTCACCGCCGGCCGCGGGCACCCACGCCTCGTCCGCCTCCAGCAGCGCGGCGATGGAGCCCATGAACAGCTCCTCGGGCAGCTCGGGCATGGCCAGGCGCCGGGCGGAGGTGCGGAAGCGCTCCGCGTTGGCGGTGGGGCGGAAGGAGCTGATGGTGCCGTCCGCGTGGCGGTAGGCCTTGAGGCCCTCGAAGATCGCCTGCCCGTAGTGCAGCACCATCGCCGAGGGGTCCAGCTCGATGGGGCTGTAGGACAGCACCTGCGCGTCGTGCCAGCCCCGCTCCTCGGTGTAGCTGATGCTCACCATGTGGTCGGTGAAGTGCGCGCCGAAACCCGGAGCAGCGAGAATGTCCGCACGCGCCTGCTCCGAGGCGGGGGACGGGTGCGGAGCTCGGGTGAAGGTGGCGGGCGCGTTCATGCCCTGCACGGTAGTACCCGCCGGTCAGCGGGTGTGCGCCGGGACGAACGGTGGCGCCACCACCTCGCAGGGCAGGCTGCGCCCGCGCACGTCCACCACCACCTGGCTGCCCGCCGACAAGCCCGCGACGGTGTCCAGCAGCGCCAGCGCGATGCCGGTGCGCAGGGTCGGCGAGAACGTCCCGGAGGTGGTGCGGCCGACCTGCACGCCGTCGACGAGCACCGGCATGTCCGCCCGTGGCACACCGCGCCCGCTGGCCCGCAGGCCCCAGGTCCGGCGCACCGGACCGGTCGCCTTCTCCGCCTCCAGCGCCTGCTTTCCCCAGAACTCCGGCTTGCCCCAGCCGACGGCCCAGCCCGCCCGCGCCTGCACCGGGGTGATGTCGGCGGTGAGCTCGTGGCCGTGCAGCGGGTAGCCCATCTCGGTGCGCAGCGTGTCCCGGGCGCCGAGCCCGCACGCCTGTCCCCCGAGCGGCTCGGCCGCAGCCAGCAGCGCAGCGAACAGCTCGGCGGTGTCGGCCCACCGCGGGAGCAGCTCGTAGCCGTGCTCACCGGTGTAGCCGGTGCGGCACACCCGCACCGCCCGGCCCTGCCACTGCGCGTCGGCGAAGGCCATGTAGTCCATGTCCTGCGGCAGGCCCAGCTGGGCGAGCACCTCCGCCGAGCGGGGACCCTGCACGGCCAGCACGCCGTGGCCGGTGTGCTCGTTGGTGACGGTGACCCCCGCGGGCGCCGCTGCGGACAGCGCGGCACAGACGGCGGCGGTGTTCGCGGCGTTGGGCACCAGGAACACCTCGTCGTCGCTCACCAGGTAGGCGATGAGGTCGTCCACCACGCCGCCGTCGGGGGTGCAGCACAGGGTGTACTGCGCCTGGCCGGGGCTGATGCGGCCCAGGTCGTTGGTGAGGCAGCGGTTGACCAGCTCGGCCGCACCCGGTCCGCGCACCGCGGCCTTGCCCAGGTGGCTGACGTCGAACACCCCGACGGCCTCGCGCACGCTGGTGTGCTCGGCGACCACCCCGGCGTAGGACACCGGCATCTCCCAGCCACCGAACGGGGCGAAGGTGGCGCCCAGCGCGACGTGCTGGTCGCGCACCGGGCTCTGCCGCAGCTGGCTCGACTGTTCGTCCACGTGCTGACGGTATCCCGCGGTGCCGGTGCGAACCGCTGGCGGCAGCCCGGACGCCGCTGCCGGCCCGGCACTAGCATCACCGGACAGAGACACGCGTTGTTCCCGCAGACCATCCCAAGGAGTCACCACGTGAGCGCTCAACCAGCCAAGGCCCTGCCCACCACCCCTGAGCTGCGGCTGGTCGAGGAGGTCGAGGGCGGCGTCGACGTGCTGGTCGTCGGGCTGCTGAAGGGCTCCAACGGCGACTCCCCCAGCCCCGAGCTGGTGGGCGCGGACGTGCTCGGGGGCAGCGAGCTGCTCGCCGAGCTCGCCGTCCTCGGTGCCACCGGCTCGGCCGGTGAGGTGACCAAGCTGCCGACTCGGGGTGCGGTGGGCGCCGCCACGCTGCTCGCGGTCGGGCTCGGCGCGCTGGAGGAGGGCACCAGCGCCCCCACCGGCGAGCAGGTCCGTCGCGCCGCCGGCGTGGCCGCGCGCGCGCTGGCCGGCACCGCCCGCGCCGCCACCACGTTGTCCACGGTGGACCTGGGCGCCACCGCGGAGGGCGTCATCCTGGGCAGCTACGTGTTCACCGCGTACAAGTCCGAGGCGGGCAAGGCGCCGATGGCCCGGATGGACCTGGTGGTGCCGGACGCCGCCGACTCCGCCACCAAGGCCGCGCTGGCCCGCTCCACGGCGATCGGTGGTGCGGTGGCCACCGCCCGCGAGCTGATCAACACCCCGCCCAACGACCTGTTTCCCGCCTCCTTCGCCGACCGGGCCGCCGCCCTGGGCAAGGCCGCCGGGCTCAAGGTCGAGGTCCTGGACGAGAAGGCCCTGGCCAAGGGGGGCTACGGCGGCCTGCTCGGGGTGGGGCAGGGCTCCAGCCGGCCCCCGCGCCTGGTGCGGCTGTCCTACACCGGCGGCAAGCGGGGCAAGCCCTCGGTGGCGCTGGTCGGCAAGGGCATCACCTTCGACACCGGTGGCATCTCCATCAAGCCCGCCGCCGGGATGGACGCGATGACCTCCGACATGTCCGGTGCCGCCGCCGTGGTCGCCACCGTGGTGCTGGCCGCACAGCTCGCGCTGCCCATCAACGTGACCGCCACCGTGCCGATGGCGGAGAACATGCCCTCCGGCACCGCGCAGCGCCCCGGCGACGTGCTCACCCAGTACGGCGGCACCACGGTGGAGGTGCTCAACACCGACGCCGAGGGCCGCCTCGTGCTGGCCGACGCGATCGTGCGGGCCTGCGAGGACAACCCCGACTACCTCATCGACACCGCCACCCTCACCGGCGCGCAGATGGTCGCCCTGGGCAACCGCACCCCCGGCGTGATGGGCACCGAGTCGTTCCGGGACCGCGTCGCGGTGATCTCCCGCGAGGTCGGCGAGGGCGGCTGGGCCATGCCGCTGCCCGCCGAGCTGCGCGCCGAGCTGGACTCCCCCATCGCCGACCTGGCCAACGTCGCGGGCAACCGCTGGGCGGGCATGCTGGTGGCCGGCACCTACCTCAAGGAGTTCGTGGCCGACGGGGTGCAGTGGGCGCACATCGACATCGCCGGCCCGTCGTACAACACCGGCAGCCCGCACGGCTACACCGGCAAGGGCGGCACCGGCGTTCCGGTGCGCACCATGATCGCCGTCCTGGAGGACATCGCCGAGCACGGCTGATCCGCTCGCGGCGGGGACTCGCGTCAGCAAAGGCCCAGATCAGCCCCCGGACAACCCGGCCGCCCGCCTGCGCACGATGCGCAGGCGGGCGTCGTGGTCCCGCATCCGCTGCGGGTAGCCCACCCGGTGCACGTCGTACACCGGGATCCTCAGGTCCTTGCCCAGCCGGCGCGCCGCGTCGGGGCCGTCGACGCGGCGGCGCGTCCACTCCCCGTCGTGGGCCACCAGCACCACCGTCATCCCGGTCACCGCGGTGGCCGGCTCGACGTAGGCCTCCACCCCGAGGTGCTCGCGCGCCCATGACCGCAGATGACGCCCGTCCGCGGGCTCGGCCCGCTGCCACCGGTTGGTCGCCGTCACGTCGCGGCGTCGCCGCCTGAACATCCCCACCGTGTGTCCCCCGGTCACGTCTGCCCGCACTGCCGTTGTGGCACTGAGCGGGTCGATAGTGCCACCTCGCCACCCGGCCGAGTTGGAGAAGTGAAAGGATGACCGGGCACCTGCTGCACCACCCGTCCCACCGGCGAGACGCCGCACTTCCGGTGCTGGACAGCAGGACGTGCGGCGACGACGAAGAGGAGACGATGTTGAGCGAAGCCACCGACCTGGTGATCCTCGGCGGAGGTTCCGGCGGGTACGCCTGCGCGCTGCGCGCGGCCGAGCTGGGCCTCACGGTCACGATGATCGACAACGACAAGGTGGGTGGCACCTGCTTGCACAAGGGCTGCATCCCGACCAAGGCCCTGCTGCACGCGGCCGAGGTGGCCGACTCCGCCCGTGAGGGTGACGCCTTCGGGGTGAAGACCTCCCTCGAGGGCATCGACATGAGCGGCGTCAACTCCTACAAGGACGGCGTGATCGCCAAGCTCTACAAGGGACTGCAGGGCCTGGTCAAGAGCCGCAAGATCACCGTCGTGGAGGGCACCGGCCGGCTGGTCGACAACACCACGGTGGAGGTGGACGGCGAGCGCTACACCGCCACCAAGGCCGTCGTGCTGGCCACCGGCTCCTACGCCCGCAGCCTGCCCGACCTGGAGATCACCGGTCGCGTGGTCACCAGCGACCAGGCGCTCAACCTCGACTACGTGCCCGAGCGGGTGGTGGTGCTCGGTGGCGGCGTGATCGGCGTGGAGTTCGCCAGCGTGTGGCGCTCCTTCGGCGCGGAGGTCACCGTGGTGGAGGCGCTGCCCCGCCTGGTCGCGCTGGAGGACGAGTGGTCCTCCAAGCAGCTCGAGCGGGCGTTCCGCAAGCGTGGCATCACCTTCAAGACCGGCGTGAAGTTCACCGGCGTGGAGCAGTCCGACTCCGGCGTCACGGTCAGCCTCGAGAAGGGCGACCCCCTCGAGGCCGACCTGCTGCTGGTGGCCGTGGGTCGCGGACCCCGCACCGCCGACATCGGCTTCGCCGAGGCCGGCGTGGAGATGGATCGCGGCTTCGTCCTCACCGACGAGCACCTCAAGACCAGCCTGGACGGCGTCTACGCCGTGGGCGACATCGTCCCCGGCCTGCAGCTGGCCCACCGGGGCTTCGCCCAAGGTGTTTACCTGGCCGAGCACCTCGCCGGCCTGGAGCCGGCGCCGATCGACGAGACCGGGATCCCCCGCGTCACCTACTCCAACCCCGAGGTCGCCTCGGTCGGGCTCACCGAGTCCCAGGCCAAGGAGAAGTTCGGCGAGGTCAGCACCGTCGTCTACGACCTCGCCGGCAACGGCAAGAGCCAGATCCTCAAGACCTCCGGCGGCGTCAAGCTCATCCGCGCCGGCGGCAAGGACGAGCAAGGTCCCGTGGTGGGCGTGCACATGGTGGGCGCCCGCGTCGGAGAGCTCATCGGGGAGGCTCAGCTGGTCTACAACTGGGAGGCCTACGCCGACGACGTTGCCCAGCTCATCCACGCCCACCCCACCCAGTCAGAGGCTTTCGGCGAGGCGCACCTGGCGCTGGCCGGCAAGCCCCTGCACGCACACTCCTAACCACCGTTAACAGCTTCACTCCGCTACGACTGACGAGGAGTCAGACGAAATGGCCTTCTCCGTCCAGATGCCGGCCCTCGGTGAGAGCGTCACCGAGGGCACCGTCACCCGCTGGCTCAAGCAGGAGGGCGACACGGTAGCCGTCGACGAGCCGCTGCTCGAGGTCTCCACCGACAAGGTCGACACCGAGATCCCCTCGCCGGCCGCCGGCGTGCTGCAGCGCATCGTCGCCGCCGAGGACGAGACGGTCGAGATCGGCGCCGAGCTCGCCGTCATCGCCGAGGAGGGTGAGTCCACCGACGACGGTGGGGACTCCGCCGACGACACCGCCGAGCAGGACAGCACCGAGGACGAGGACTCCGCTGCGGAGCCCGAGGCCGAGGAGTCCGGCGCCGAGGAGTCGAGCACCGAGGAGTCCGGTGCTGAGGAGTCCAGCCAGGACCAGGACGAGGCTGAGCAGGCACCGGCCGGTGGCGCCAAGCCCAACAAGGGTGGCTCCGGCACCGACGTGACCATGCCCGAGCTGGGCGAGAGCGTCACCGAGGGCATCATCACCCGCTGGCTCAAGCAGGTCGGTGACGAGGTCGCCGTGGACGAGCCCCTGGTGGAGATCTCCACCGACAAGGTCGACACCGAGATCCCCTCCCCCGTGGCCGGCGTGCTCCTGGAGCAGACCGCCGCCGAGGACGACACCGTCGAGGTCGGCGGGGTGCTGGGCAAGATCGGCTCCGCCGACGACGCCTCCGCCGGGGCCGACGACACCGACGACAGCGAGCCCGAGCAGGAGACCGCCGAGGGCGAGGCCACCCAGGACGAGACGGCGCAGCGCGCCGAGACCGACGACGCCGCGGAGGAGGCCGCCGAGGAGCAGGAGGCGGCCGAGCCGGCCAAGGCCGAGTCCACGCCCGCCGAGCCCAAGCCCGCCGAGCCCAAGCCCGCCGAGTCCAAGCCGGACGCGAGCACCTCGGCGGGGGACAAGGGCTCCGCGCCCTACGTGACCCCGCTGGTGCGCAAGCTCGCCAACCAGAAGGGCGTGGACCTCGACTCGCTCACCGGCACCGGGGTGGGTGGCCGCATCCGCAAGCAGGACGTGCTCGCCGCCGCCGAGGCCAAGGACGCCGACTCCCAGCAGGCCGCTCCGGCCGAGGAGGCCGCCAGCACCAGCGACACCGGCCGCTCCCCCGCGGCCACCGCTGGCGTGCGTCCCGAGCTGGCCGCCCTGCGTGGCACCAAGCAGAAGGCCAACCGGATCCGGCAGATCACCGCCACCAAGACGCGGGAGTCGCTGCAGACCACCGCGCAGCTCACCCAGACCTTCGAGGTCGACATGTCTCGGGTGGCGGCGCTGCGCACGCGGGCCAAGGCCTCGTTCCAGAAGTCCGAGGGCGTCAACCTGACGTTCCTGCCGTTCTTCGCCAAGGCCGTGGTGGAGGCGCTCAAGGCGCACCCCAACGTCAACGCCTCCTACAACGAGGACGCCAAGGAGATCACCTACCACGGCGCGGTGCACCTGGCGATCGCCGTGGACACCCCCAACGGGCTGCTCTCCCCGGTGATCCACAACGCCGGCGACCTGTCCCTGGCTGGGCTGGCCCGGGCCATCGCCGACCTGGCCGACCGCACCCGCAACAACAAGCTCAAGCCCGACGAGCTCTCCGGCGGCACGTTCACCATCACCAACATCGGCAGCCAGGGCGCCCTGTTCGACACCCCGATCCTGGTCCCGCCGCAGGCGGGCATGCTGGGCACGGGCGCCATCGTCAAGCGGCCGGTCGTGGTCACCGACGAGCTCGGCAACGACTCGCTGGCGATCCGGTCGATGTGCTTCCTGCCGCTCACCTACGACCACCGCCTCATCGACGGTGCCGACGCCGGACGCTTCCTGACCACGGTCAAGCAGCGACTGGAGGACGCAGCGTTCGAGGCTGACCTCGGTCTGTAGCGCCACGATGCGCGTGGTCGTCGCCGGCTCCTCCGGCCTGATCGGCACAGCCCTGATGGCTCACCTGCGCGCAGGTGGGCACGAGGTGCTGCGGCTGGTCCGGCGCACGGCGGGAGCCGGCGACGAGCACGAGTGGGACCCTGCGGCCGGCCACGGTGCCGACGCCGCGCTCGACGGTGCCGACGCCGTGGTGAACCTCTGCGGCGTCGGCATCGGCGACAAGCGCTGGACCGGCAGCTACAAGCAGCAGATCCGGGACAGCCGCATCGCACCCACCGAGGTGCTGGCCCGGGCAGTGCTCGCCCAGGGCGTGCCCACCTTCCTCAGTGCCAGTGCCGTCGGCTACTACGGCGACACCGGCGACGCGGTGGTCACCGAGGCGTCCCCGGCCGGACCGGACTTCCTCTCCCAGGTCTGCGCCGACTGGGAGGGCGCCGCCCTGCCCGCGGCAGCGGCCGCCCGCGTGGTGCTGCTGCGCACCGGGCTGGTCCTCGCCCCCAGCGGCGGACTGCTGGGCCGGCTCAAGCCGCTGTACTCCCTGGGTCTGGGCGGGCGCCTGGGCAGCGGCCGGCAGTACTACCCGTGGGTCTCCCTGGACGACCAGGTCGCCGCCATCGCCTTCGCGCTGGAGAACCCGGCCATCTCCGGCCCGATGAACGTCACGGGGCCGGCGCCGGTCACCAACGCCGAGTTCTCCCGTGCGCTCGCCGCGGTGCTGCACCGCCCCGCCCCGTGGGTGGTGCCCGGCTTCGCCCTGCGCGCCGCGCTCGGGGAGTTCGCCACCGAGGGCGTGCTGGCCGGGCAGCGGGCCGTGCCCGCGGTGCTGCAGCAGGCCGGCTACCGGTTCCGGCACGCTGACGTGGCGTCCGCCCTACGGGCAGCCTGCCGCTGAGCGCGCCGGGCGTAGCGTGTGCGCCCATGAGCGCACCCACCCGTTCGCTGCGGGCCGGCCACGACGCCGTGGTGGTCTCCCGGCACGGACTCCTCGACTACACCGAGGCCCTGGCCCTGCAGCGCGCCCACGCTGCGGCCCGCGCCGACGGCACCGGTCCGGACACACTGATGCTGCTGGAGCACCCGCCGGTGTACACCGCGGGGCGGCGCACCACCGACGAGGAGCGCCCCACCGACGGCACCCCGGTGATCGACGTGGACCGCGGCGGCAAGATCACCTGGCACGGCCCCGGCCAGCTGGTCGGCTACCCCATCATCGGGCTGGCCGAGCCGCTCGACGTGGTGGACTACGTCCGGCGCCTGGAGCAGGCCCTGATCACCGTCTGCGACGACCTCGGCGTGCCCACGGGACGCGTGGACGGCCGGTCCGGGGTGTGGCTGGCGGCCACCAGCACCCAGCCCGAGCGCAAGATCGCCGCCATCGGCGTGCGGGTGCAGCGCGGGGTCACCCTGCACGGGTTCGCCCTCAACTGCAGTGCCGACCTGCGCAGCTTCGACAGCATCGTTCCGTGCGGCATCACCGACGCCGGGGTCACCTCGCTCACCCGCGAGCTGAACCGGCAGGTCGAGCCCGCCGACGTGGTCGACGCCGTCACCACCGCGGTGCTGGCCGCGCTCGAGGGTGCGCTGCCGCTGACCGAGAGGGACCTGCCGCGGCGCCCCCTGCAGGTACCCGGCCTTGACCTGCACCTGGGTTCCCTGGCCAGCAGCCAACCCTGATCACAGGGTATGCATAGAGAATGAACGTTCGAGCGACGCGCCCCACGTGGACCGAGATCGACATGCTGGACCAGAGCGGCCGCACCATCGTGGTGACCGGTGGGACCGGGGCGCTGGGTCTGCGGTCGGCCTGTGCGCTGGCCGAGCGTGGGGGCAAGGTGCTCATCACCGCCCGCAACCCCGAGCGGGGGGCTGCTGCGCTCGAGGAGGTCACCGCCTGCGCCACCGGGCAGCGCCCCGAGCTGGTGCAGCTCGACCTGGGGGACCTCAGCTCGGTGCGCCACGCCGCGGCCGACATCCGCGAGCGCACCGGTGACTCCGTGCACGCGCTGATCAACAACGCCGGCATCATGGCTCCGCCGCTGACCCTCACGGTGGACGGCTTCGAGTCACAGTGGGCCACCAACCACCTGGGCCACGCTGCGCTCACCTGGCTGCTCTACCCCGCGCTGACCGCCACCCAGGGCGCTCGGGTGGTCACCGTCTCCAGCGTCACCGCACGCTTCGCCAAGATCTCCCCGCTGCGCCTGGACGCGCAGAGCCGCGGCGCCGACTACAACCCGCAGTCCGCCTACTCCCGCTCCAAGCTGGCCAACCTGCTCTTCGCCTTCGAGCTGCACCGCCGTCTGCGGGTGGACGCCCCGCACGTGCTGAGCGTGGCTGCGCACCCCGGCTTTGCCGCCACCAACCTGGCCAACAGCATGCAGCGCGGTCCGCGCAGCCTCACCGGCCGCGTCACGGAGTTCGGCATCGGCCTGCTGGGCCAGACGCCTCGCCGGGGTGCGCTGCCCCAGCTCTACGCGGCCACCGCACCCGGCGTGCTCAGTGGCGAGTACTACGGCCCCTCCGGGCTCGGGCAGCTGCGCGGCGCCCCAGAGCTCATCGGGCCCTCCCCCGTCGCGCAGGACGAGCGGCTGGCCAAGGTGGTGTGGTCGCTCAGCGGGCAGCAGTCCGGCATCGTTCCCGCGCCCAGCCTCATCCACCCGTCGGGACCGTCCAACCGCATCTCGCACGGCTGACTCGCCGCCCCAGGGGTGTCCGTTCGCCGGGCGTAGGATCCGGGACGTGACTGTGGCACCAGAGGGACGCAAGCTTCTCCGCATCGAGACCCGCAACTCCGAGACGCCGATCGAGCGCAAGCCGAGCTGGATCCGCACCACCGCGAAGATGGGCCCCCAGTTCACCGAGCTCAAGGGCCTGGTGAAGCGGGAGGGCCTGCACACGGTGTGCGAGGAGGCGGGCTGTCCCAACATCTACGAGTGCTGGGAAGACCGCGAGGCGACCTTCCTGATCGGCGGCGAGCAGTGCACCCGCCGCTGCGACTTCTGCCAGATCGACACCGGCAAGCCCGCCGCGCTCGACCGCGACGAGCCGCGCCGGGTGGCCGAGAGCGTGCAGGCGATGGGCCTGCGCTACTCCACCATCACCGGCGTCGCCCGCGACGACCTGCCCGACGGCGGTGCGTGGCTGTACGCCGAGACCGTCCGCCGCATCCACCACCTCAACCCGGACACCGGCGTGGAGCTGCTCATCCCCGACTTCACCGCCCAGCCCGACCAGCTGGCCGAGGTCTTCTCCTCCCGCCCGGAGGTGCTGGCCCACAACGTGGAGACCGTGCCCCGGATCTTCAAGCGGATCCGTCCCGCCTTCCGCTACCAGCGCTCGCTGGACGTCATCACCGCCGCCCGCGAGGACGGCCTGGTCACCAAGTCCAACCTGATCCTGGGCATGGGCGAGACCTTCGACGAGGTGACCGAGGCGATGTCGGACCTGCAGCAGGCCGGCTGCGAGATCCTCACCATCACCCAGTACCTGCGGCCCAGTCCGCTGCACCACCCCGTGGACCGCTGGGTCAAGCCGGAGGAGTTCATCGCTCACTCCGAGGCGGCCACCGCCATGGGCTTCTCCGCCGTGATGTCCGGGCCGCTGGTGCGCTCCAGCTACCGCGCCGGACGGCTGTTCACCCAGGCCGTCACCCACCGGGGCGACGCCGTGCCGGAGAACCTGCGCCACCTCGCCGAGGCCGGCACGGCTCGCCAGGAGGCCAGCGCGCTGCTCGCGCGCTGACTCCGGGCCACCGGCGGCGAGCGGAGGGTGCCTCCGCCGTATCCTGGGAGGCATGGCGAAGGGCAAGCCCGACAAGGCGGCAAAAGCAGAGGCTCGGCGCGTGCGCAAGCAGGCGTCGAAGGAGCGTCGTGGCCAGATGTGGCAGGCGTTCCAGATGCAGCGCAAGGAGGACAAGGCGCTGCTGCCGATCCTGGTGGGCACCGTGGTGCTCACCACCCTGGTGCTCTTCGGGCTCGGCTACCTCATCGGCATCCAGTGGCTCACTCTGCCGTTCGGCCTCGTCATGGGTGTGCTCATCGCGTTCGTCGTGTTCGGCCGCCGCCTGCAGCGCAGCGTCTACACCAAGGCCGAGGGCCAGCCCGGTGCCGCCGGGTGGGCGCTGGAGAACATGCGTGGCGCGTGGCGGGTCAAGTCCGCCGTCGCTGCCACCACCCAGTTCGACGCCGTGCACCGCGTGGTCGGGCGTCCCGGCGTCATCCTGGTCGCCGAGGGTGCCCCGCACCGGGTGAAGGGCCTGCTGGCGCAGGAGAAGAAGAAGGTCGCCCGCCTGGTCGGCGACACCCCCATCTACGACATCGTGGTGGGCAACGAGGAGGGCCAGGTTCCGCTGAGCAAGCTGCAGCGGCACGTGGCCAAGCTGCCTCGCAACATCGACACCAAGCGGATGGACACCATCGACTCCCGGCTGTCGGCACTGAGCTCGCGCGGCGGTGGCCCGGCCATCCCCAAGGGCCCCAACCCCGCCGGCGCCAAGATCCGCAACCCGCAGCGCACCGCCCGCCGCCGCTAGGACACCCGGGTGCCGGGGCCCGGTCAGCGCGGGATCAGCGGGAGCGGATCACGGCGGTGCTGGTGAGCCGGTCCTGCACGCCGCGGCCGTCGCCGTCGGTGAACAGCGCCGGCAGCACGAGCCCCACCAGGGCGACGCGCACGACGGAGCGCCACAGCCCCACCGGCGCCTCCCGGTCGACGCGGGCCACCCCGATGCCCACGGCGGCCTGGCCGGGCGTCATCGAGAACAAGGCCACCGAGATGATCGACACAACCGCCCAGACGGCCAGGTTCCAGGACATCGACCCGATCGCCGCGGCGATCACCGTGGCGATGGCCCAGTCGATGGCCAGCCCCCCGGCCCGACGGCCCACGGTGGCCAGCGCACGTGGCCCGGTCTCGGGCAGCCCCAAGCGTTCTCCCCGGTAGCGTGCGGGCTTGCCGTCGGCTCCCATGGGCAGCCCCGCTGCCGATCCGGACAGCCAGGAACCGGTGATTCGTGCCATGCGGTCCAGGGTAGGCGGGCCCGCACGGGGCAGGGACCACCCCTCCCGCCCCGTCCCCGTAACATTGGCGAAACATACGGTTGACTACCGGGCAACAAGGCCTGTTTACAGTCAGAGCCCGTTGCAAACCCGCACGCTCTTGCCGCGCGGGACCGAGCGAAGGAGCCACTAGGTTGTTCAAAAATTCTGAAGAGGTCCTGAAGTACCTGGCTGACGAGGACATCGAGTACGTCGACATCAGGTTCTGTGACCTGCCCGGCGTGATGCAGCACTTCACCGTGCCGGCCAAGGCCTTCACCCAGGACGTCTTCGACGACGGCCTCGCCTTCGACGGCTCCTCGGTGCGTGGGTTCCAGTCCATCCACGAGTCCGACATGATGCTGCTGCCCGACCCGGCGACGGCGCACCTGGACCCGTTCCGTGCCGCCAAGACGCTGAACATGAGCTTCTTCGTGCACGACCCGTTCACCCGCGAGTCCTACAGCCGCGACCCCCGCAACGTCGCCCGCAAGGCCGAGGAGTACCTGGCCAGCACCGGCATCGCCGACACCTGCTTCTTCGGGGCCGAGGCCGAGTTCTACATCTTCGACTCGGTCACCTTCGACTCCCAGCCCAACGGCACGTTCTACAAGCTCGACGCCGAGGCGGGCTGGTGGAACACCGGCCGCGAGAACGAGCTGGACGGCTCCCCCAACCTGGGGCACAAGACCCGCTACAAGGGTGGCTACTTCCCCGTGGCCCCGGCCGACCACTACGTCGACCTGCGCGACACGATGTCCACCAACCTGCAGAACGCCGGCTTCGAGCTGGAGCGCCTGCACAGCGAGGTGGGCTCCGGCGGCCAGGCCGAGATCAACTACAAGTTCAACACCCTGCTGCACGCCGCCGACGACGTGATGCGCTTCAAGTACATCATCAAGAACACCGCCAAGGCCGCGGGCAAGACGGTGACGTTCATGCCCAAGCCGCTCTTCGGTGACAACGGCTCCGGCATGCACTGCCACCAGTCGCTGTGGAAGGACGGCGTGCCGCTGTTCCACGACGAGGCCGGCTACGCGGGCCTGTCCGACGTGGCCCGGCACTACATCGGCGGCATCCTGCACCACGCCCCGAGCCTGCTGGCGTTCACCAACCCGACGGTGAACTCCTACCACCGCCTGGTGCCGGGCTACGAGGCGCCGATCAACCTGGTGTACTCCCAGCGCAACCGCTCGGCGTGCGTCCGCATCCCGATCACGGGCAACAACCCCAAGGCCAAGCGCATCGAGTTCCGCTCCCCCGACTCCTCGGGCAACCCGTACCTGGCCTTCGCCGCCATGATGATGGCCGGTCTGGACGGGGTGAAGAACAAGATCGAGCCCGCCGCCCCGGTGGACAAGGACCTCTACGAGCTGCCGCCCGAGGAGGCCAAGGACATCGCGCAGGCTCCGACCTCGCTGCCCGCCGTGATCGACCGCCTCGAGGCCGACCACGACTACCTGCTCGAGGGTGGTGTCTTCACGCCCGACCTCATCGAGACCTGGATCGAGATGAAGCGCACCAACGAGATCGACCCCGTCCGGCTGCGCCCGCACCCGTACGAGTTCTCCCTGTACTACGACTGCTGAGCACCTGAGCTGATCGACCGAGTGCCCGCACCAGTCCTGGTGCGGGCTCTCGGCGTTGGTGTGTGTGGAGGGGTGGCGCGATGTTCTCGACGGCGGGGCTGCTGATCGGGGTGGCCGTGCTCGGCCCGAGCCTGCTGCTCCTGGTCGCACCGCCCCGGGAAGGCCTGGCGGCACTGGGTGCGGGCACCACCACCACCGACCGGGTGCTCACCGTGCTGGAGCGGCTGGGCCAGGCGGGGGCGCTGGTGGCGCTGGCGCTGACCGGCGACCGGTACTCCGCGCCGCTGGACGGCTGGTTCGCCGTGGCCGCGGCGCTGCTGGCCGGCTACTACGCCCTGTGGCTGCGGTACCTGCTGCGCGGACGGCACCCGTCGCTGCTGTTCGGCCCGCTGGCCGGGGTGCCGGTGCCGCTGGCGGTGCTGCCGGTGCTTGCCCTGGGCTGCGCAGCGGCGTGGGGTCGCTCGGTGTGGCTGGGCACAGCCGTGGTGGTGCTGGCGGCCGGGCACTGGCCCACCAGCTGGCGCACCTGGCGGCGGCTCGAGCAGCCGACCGCCGCCTCGGCGTGAGCTCCTAGCCGCGGGTGGGCACCACGATGGGCACCTGGGTGCGGGGATGGCGGATGACGTCGATGGACACCCCGTAGAGCTCGGAGAGCAGGTCGGGGCGCAGCACCTCCTCAGGGCTGCCACAGCCCACCACCCGCCCGTCACCGAGCACTACCACGCGGTCGGCGTGCACCGCGGCCGCGGACAGGTCGTGCAGCACCACCACCACGGCGCAGCCCTGCTCGGCGCGGCGGCGCATCAGGTCCATCACCGCCTCCTGGTGGCCGATGTCCAGCGCCGCGGTGGGCTCGTCCAGCAGCAGCACCTGGGTGTCCTGGGCCAGCACCCGCGCCAGCGCCACCCGGGCGCGCTCGCCGCCGGAGAGCTCGGTGAACCGGCGCTGGTCGAGGTGG
Organism: Rhodococcus sp. Z6_132; assembly: GCF_058133635.1. Taxonomy (NCBI): domain Bacteria; kingdom Bacillati; phylum Actinomycetota; class Actinomycetes; order Mycobacteriales; family Nocardiaceae; genus Rhodococcus; species Rhodococcus sp. Z6_132. Next base: position 506,969 of record NZ_JBYUNP010000002.1, on the reverse strand, counting down.
GCGACGTCGGCTGCGGCCATCGACGCGGCGATGATGCGCTCGTCGTCAGCGGGCATGCTGGTCGCCGCCCAGGGGTGGCGCCCCATCGCCACCACCTCGTGGGCGCTGAAGGGAAAGCCCACCCCGTGCTGCTGCGGCAGCACCGCGCGGCGCCGGGCCCGCTCCCCGTCGGAGAACCGGCTGAGCTCGCGCTGGTGCAGCTGCACGGTGCCGGCCGCGGGTGCCACGTCGCCGGCGAGCACGCCGAGGGCGGTGGACTTGCCCGCCCCGTTGGGACCCACCAGCACCAGCACCTCCCCGGCCCGCACCTGCACCGTGAAGTCGTCCAGCACGGTGCGCCCGCCGCGGCGCACCACCACATCGGCGCAGCTGAGCAGCGGGGTCCCGGCCGGCGCGGTCGCCGGTGCACCCTCGGGGGCACGCCCGAAGGGCAGGCGCATCACGACCAGCCGCCCTGGCGAGCGCGGGTGCGCAGGATCAGCACGAAGAACACCGGACCGCCCACCAGCGCGGTGAGCATGCCCAGCGGGAGGTCGGCGTTGTGCACCAGGGTGCGGGCGCCCATGTCGGCCACCAGCAGCACCAGGGCACCGGCGACCGCGCTGGCGGGCACCAGCAGCCGGTGGCCGGGGCCGACCAGCATGCGCACCGCGTGCGGCACCACCAGGCCGACGAAGGCGATGATGCCGGTGAACGCCACGGCGGCGGCCACCAGCAGCGCGACCAGGGCGACCACGGACAATCGCAGCCGCTCCACGTTGACGCCGAGGTGGCGCGCGGGGGCCTCCCCCAGGGCCAGCAGGTCCAGCTGGTGCGACAGCAGCACGGCTGCGAGAGCTCCGAGCACGATGGGTCCGGTGGCGAGGGCCACCGCCTCCCAGGTGGCGCTGCCCAGGGTGCCCAGCTGCCAGAACACGATCTGGTCGCGGGCGGTGGGTGAGCTGATGTAGGTGAACAGCGCGATCAGCCCGCCGGCGACGGCGTTGATGGCCACGCCCGCCAGCACCAGCGTGATCACGTCGGTGCGCTGGTGGGAGCGCGCCATCGCGTAGACCAGCATGGTGGTGAGCAGGCCACCGACGAAGGCGGCACCGGCCACGCCCCACACCGCGGTGCCGGCGCCGCCGATGACGATGGCGGCACTGGCCCCCACCGCCGCCCCGGAGGACACCCCGATGACGCCGGGCTCGGCCAGGGGGTTGGCGAAGGCGCCCTGCAGCAGGGCCCCCGCGCAGCCCAGCGCCGCCCCGACCAGCAGCCCCAGCGCCACCCGCGGGAAGCGGACGTGCCAGAGGGTGTCGGTGGCCGCCGGGTGGGCGGGGCTGTCCAGCCAGTCCAGGCCCACCCCGTGCAGCAGCACGCCGAGCACCTCGCTGGGCGAGGTGGGGACCTGCCCGATGCAGGCGGCGAGGATGGCCGCGGCCACCGTGGCCAGCACCAGGACAGGCAGCAGCGTGCGGCGCAGCGTGGGCTGCAGCCGCCCGCGGCGGGACCCGCCGCGCGCGGGCGTGGCCGGCGCGGCCTCCCCCACGCGCTGCGGACGCACCCTCTGGGTCGTCACTGTCCGGCGCTGCGGTGCACTGCCTCGCCCAGCACCCGGATGACGTCACCGGTGTCGGCGCCGAAGCTGAGCAGGTCGGTGTCGTCCATGACCACCACGCGCCGGTTCTGCCCGGCCGGGGTCTGGGCGATGCCCGGCACCTGCAGCAGGCCGTCGATGCCGCCCACCGACTCCAGCCCGTGCGTCATCAGCAGCAGCACGTCCGGCTTGGCCACGATCAGCGCCTCGGGGGTGATGGGGGTGTAGGCGGTGCCGAGGCCGGAGTCCACCCCGGCGTCGACCTCGCCGATCGCGGCGATCAGCTCGTCGGCCCCGGAGCCCTTGCCGCCCATCATCGCCACCGAGGTGCCGCGCAGGTACAGGAACGCCACCCGCTCCCCCGTGGCGCGCTGGCGGGCCTGGGCGGTCGCGTCGGTGATGGCGGTGCCGGCGTGCTCGGCGAGCTGGCGGCCCTGGTCGGGAACACCCAGCGCCGTCCCGACCGCGGCCACGAGCCCGCCCACGCCCGCGACCGTCCGGTCACCGGGGAAGGTCACCACCGGGATGCCCGCGTCACGCAGCTGCTGCACGGCCGAGCGAGGGCCGATGCTGCCGTCGGTGAGCACCACGGTGGGCCGCAGGCCCAGCACGGCCTCGGCGTTGAGCTGGTGGCCGCCGGGGGTGATCACCGGCAGGTCGTGCACCTCGGGGAAGTCGGTGGCCAGGTCGCGGCCCACCAGCCGCTCCCCCAGGCCCAGCGCGAACACCGTCTGCCCCAGGGTGCCGTTGCGGTCCACGGCGACGATGCGATCGGCCGAGGTGACGGTGACCGGGCTGCCGTCCGCCGAGGCCACCGTCACCGGCAGCGTCGGCGCAGCTGTGGTGGCGACGGTGCGTGGTGACTCCTGGGCCAGCGTCGCCGTGACCGGTGCGGAGGAGGAGGCGGTGTCCCCGGCCGCCGAGCAACCGGCCAGCACGCCGCCGACCAGCAGCACGACGGCGACCGCTCGGAGGCGCCGGGAACGGACCCGGGCGGGGCTGGTGCGGTGCACGGCCGAGCTCACCGGGTGGCGGGGTGGCCGCCGACGTGGGCGTCGAGGTCCACGAAGAGCGCCTGGTTGAGCCCGAACGCCACGATCGCCTCCGCCACCACGCGCTGTGCACCGTCCTCGTCCACGTCCAGCGCGTCGAGCTTGGCCCGGTAGGCGTCCTTGTACGGCTTGGTCTTCGGGATCAGCGGGAAGTCGTAGAACTCCAGGCCCTCGTGCGTGAGACCCAGGTGTTCCTGCAGCTTGCGGCGCATGATCTGTCCACCCGAGAGATCGCCGAGGTAGCGGGTGTAGTGGTGCGCCACAAAGGCCAGTGGGTCCTTCGCCGCCACCGTCTCCAGCCGGTCGACGTAGGCCGAGGTCGCCGCCAGGGGGGTGACCGCCGCGCACCAGCCAGGCTCCCCGAAGAGGTGGTCGAGGTCGCGCTCGAGAGCCGTCAGCCGCAGCAGTGCCTCGTCCACGAAGACCCCGGCGAGCGGGTCGTCGGCCAGTCGCTCACCGGCCCGCTCCAGCGCCCGGTAGAGGAACCAGGACTGCACCAGCAGCTCGCGGTAGTCCGCCTGGCTGAGGTGTCCCTCCACCAGGTTGGTGACGAAGTCCTGGCTCTCGGCCTGCTCGTGGACGGCCCGGGTCTCGTCCTTGAGCCGAGCGGCGAGGGACTGGGTCATGGCGGTCTCCCTTGAGTCAGCGCCAGGCGAGCGACGACCGCCGGCCCCGGTGCCAGAGTGATATAAGTAAACCCATCCTAACTGAGTGAAGCCTAACCTAATGGCGATCTTTCCACTGGCCGGTCAGGACCCTCGGCCCCGCTGCCCACCTGCCAACCCTCACCACTGGAGCCCTGATGAACCGTCGCACCGCCGCCACCGCCCTGGCCACCCTCTCGACGGGCGCCCTGCTCGGCCTCGCCCCCGGCACCGCCCTCGCCGCCGAGAACGTTGACCTCACCGTGACCAAGTCCGCGGACGTGCAGCCGGGCGAGAAGCTCACCGTCAGCGGCACCGGCGCCGACCCGCAGGCCGGCTACTACGTCGCGCTGTGCGCCGCCGGCACCACCAGCCCCAAGGGGCCCGACTGCCTGGGTGACCGCACCCAGCCCGGCACCCAGGTGTGGCTCAGCAACTCCCCCGGCGGCACGGCCAAGCTGGGCGCTGACGGCACGTTCAGCACCGAGCTGACCGTCCTCGCCAACGGCACCACCTCCACCGGCAAGGCCATCGACTGCACCACCACCGCCTGCGAGGTCACGCTCTTCCACGACCACCGCAACGGCTTCGACACCGTCGCGACCGTGCCGCTGAAGCTCGCCGCAGCCAGCTCGAGCAGCGCCACCCCCGCCACCAGCACCCCGTCCGCCGGCGCCCCCGCAGACTCCGCCACCACCAACACCGCGGCGGAGTCCGAGGACAGCAGCAGCGCGACCGGCTGGATCATCGGCGGGGTGGTCGTGGTGGTCGCTGCTGCCGCTGCCGCCCTGTATGTCCGGTCCCGGCGAAACGTCGGCTGAGCGGGCGAGATCGGCAGCGACGGCGTCTGCGGTGCGCCGTACGGTGGGGGGTCGTGACCAGTACCGGCGCCGACTCCGGCGCACCCAGCCCGCGCGATGACCAGACGGGTGCCACCTCCCGCAGCAGCGGGGCGGTGCGCACCGACCAGGCGGCGAGCACGCGACCGCACGTCAACCCGTGGCTGTCGCTGACGGCCACCCTGATCGCGGTGTTCATGCAGCTGCTGGACGTGTCGATCGTGAACGTGGCGCTGCCGAGCATCTCCACCGAGCTGGGTGCGTCCTTCTCCACCCTGCAGCTGGTGATCACCGCCTACACGCTGGCCTTCGCCTGCACCCTGATCACCGCCGCCCGGCTGGGTGACCTCTACGGCCGGCGCAAGGTCTTCCTGCTCGCGCTCGCCTCGTTCACCATCGCCTCGGTGCTCTGCGGCATCGCGCAGAGCCCGGTGGAGCTGATCGGGGCCCGCTTCCTGCAGGGGCTCACCGCCGGGATGATGCTGGCGCAGACGCTGGCCATCATCACCTCCACCTTCCCCGCCGAGCAGCGCGGCAAGGTGTTCGGCATCTACGGCGCCACCATCGGGATGGCCACCATCCTGGGCCCGACCCTGGGCGGCGCCCTCATCTCCTGGGACGTCCTCGGCCTGGAGTGGCGGGCGATCTTCCTGGTCAACGTGCCGCTCGGGATCATCGCGCTGCTGTTCGGCTACCGACACCTGGTGGACAGCCGCGCGGAGTCCGCTCAACGCCTCGACCTGCCCGGCGTGGGGCTGTCGGTGCTGGGCCTGTTCCTGGTGGTCTACCCGCTGGCGGAGGGCCGTGAGCGGGACTGGCCCACCTGGTTGGTGCTGATGCTGGTGGCGTCGGTGCCGGTGCTGCTGGGCTTCGTGCTCCACGAGTACCGCCGTGGGCGGCGCAACGACTCCCCGCTGGTGGAGCTGCGAGTGTTCCGGGTCCGCGCGTTCAGCGTGGGCTGTGTGATGGCGCTGCTGTTCTTCAGCTGCCTCATCTCGTTCTTCTTCACCATCTCCCTCACCCTGCAGGCGGGCTTCGGGTTCACCGCCCTGCACTCGGGGCTGATGACGCTGCCGTTCGCGCTCGGCTCGGCCGTGGCCTCGGGCTCGTCCAACAAGGTGGCCCAGAAGCTGGGCAGCCGGGTGCTCATCGTGGGTGCCGGGGTGCTGGCGGTGGGGCTGCTGTCGCTGTCGGTGGTGATGAACCAGCAGGGCACCTCTCCGCACTGGCTGGCCTACGCCGCACCGCTGCTGGTCTCCGGCGCCGGCCTGGGGCTGTTCATCGCTCCGCTGCAGACCATCATCCTGTCGGAGGTCAAGCAGGAGCACGCCGGCTCCGCCTCGGGGCTGCTGCCCACCTTCCAGCAGCTCGGCGGCTCCGTGGGGCTGGCGGTGATCGGCGTGCTGTTCTTCACCTTCATCGGCAACCAGGGACAGGCCGCGGTGCAGAACGTCACCCCGGAGCTCACCCAGCAGGTGGCCGCGAGCGGGCTGCCCGCGCCGGCGCAGTCGGAGATCATCGGCTCGTTCGGCACCTGCGCCGAGCGGCGGCTGTCGTCGGCCGACCCCACCTCGGCGCCGCCCGGGTGCGAGCCCGCCACCGCCATCCCGGGCAGCCCGCAGGCGCAGGTGGGCCCGGCGCTGGCCGCGGCGGGCAAGGAGGTGGGTGGCCAGGCGTTCCTGCAGGGCCAGCGCCGCACGCTGTGGGTGTTCTCCGGGGTGCTGGTGGTGGTGATGGCGCTCGCGCTGGCGCTGCCCCGCCGCACCTCCGGCCACGGCGGGCCCTCCCGCGGCACCGCCGCCTGAGCACGGTCCGGGGCGCAACCGCCGCGCCCCGGACCAACCATCAGGTGCTCAGGTGCCGAAGGAGTGCTCCACCACGCCGCGGGCCCGCCGGGTGACCTTGCGGTAGTGGTCCATGAAGGCGCCTGGGTCGTCGTCGGACCAGCCGGCGGCGGTGGCCACCGCGGCCAGCACCCGCCCCGGACCGGGCAGCTGGTCGGCGGGCTTGCCCCGCACCAGCACCAGCGCGTTGCGGGCCAGGGTGGCGGTCAGCCACGCCGTGCGCAGGGTCTCCGCGTCGGCGGCCGACAGCAGCTCGGCCGCACCGGCGGCCTCCAGCGCCTGCAGGGTGGAGGTGGTGCGCAGCGACGCGATCTCGTGGCCGAAGCGCAGCTGCAGCAGCTGCACCGTCCACTCCACGTCGGCGAGCCCACCGCGCCCGAGCTTGGTGTGGGTGGCCGGGTCGGCGCCGCGCGGCAGCCGCTCGGAGTCCACCCGGGCCTTGATCCGGCGGATCTCCCGGATGGTGGCGGCGTCCACCCCGCCGTCGGGGTAGCGCACGTCGTCCACCATGGCGCAGAAGCGCTCGCCCAGCTCCCGGTCGCCGGCCACCGCGCGGGCCCGCAGCAGGGCCTGCGCCTCCCACGGCGCCGACCACTGCTGGTAGTAGGAGCGGTAGGAGGACAGCGTCCGCACCATCGGGCCGCTGCGGCCCTCCGGACGCAGCCCGGTGTCCACCTCCAGCGGCGGGTCGGAGCTGGCCTTGGCCAGCAGCGCGCGCACCTTGTCGGCCACCCGGGACGCCCACCGCACCGCGGTCTGCTCGTCGGCGTCTCCCCGGGGCTCGCAGACGAAGAGCACGTCGGCGTCCGAGCCGTAGCCCAGCTCGGCGCCGCCCAGGCGGCCCATGCCGATCACCGCGATGGCCGCCGGGGCCTCGCCGTCACCGCGGGCCTCGGCTGCCACCGAGCTCAGCGCGGCGTCGAGCACCGCCGCCCACACCGAGGACAGCGCGGCGCAGACCTGGGGCACGTCGAGCAGCCCCAGCAGGTCGGCGCTGGCCACCCGGGCCAGCTCGTGGCGACGTAGCCCGCGGGCCGCCTCCACCGCGCGCTGTGGGTCGCGGTGGCGCCCGGCGCTCACCTGCAGGCTCTGCGCGACGTCGGCGGGCTCCACCTCCAGCAGCCGCGGCCCGCTGGGGCTGTCGGCGTAGAGGCGGAGGACCTCCGGTGCGCGGATGAGCAGGTCGGGCAGGTAGCTGGAGGTGCCCAGCACCCGCATCAGCCGCTTGGCCACCGCGCCCTCGTCGCGCAGCGTCCGCAGGTACCAGGGGGTCTCCCCCAGCGCGTCGGACAGCCGCCGGTAGGCCAGCAGCCCGCCGTCGGGGTTGGGGGTGTCGGCCAGCCAGCCCAGCAGGATCGGCAGCAGCACCGTCTGCAGCTGGCTGCGTCGTGAGGACCCCGCGGTGAGCGCGCGCAGGTGGTTCAGCGCGCTCTCCGGGGAGGTGTAGCCCAGCGCGGCCAGCTGGCGGGCGGCGGAGTCCTCCGACAGCCGCAGCTCCTCCGGCTCCGAGCGGGCCACCGCCTCCAGCAGCGGGCGGTAGAAGAGCTTCTGGTGCAGCCGGCGCACCCGCACCGCGTTGCGCCGGATCTCCGCGGCCAGCACCCCCGCGGCGTCGGTGCGACCGTCCGGGCGCACGTGCGCCGCCCGGGCCAGCCAGCGCATCGCGGCGGCGTCGTCGGGGTCGGGCAGGGTGTGCGTGCGCCGCATCTGCTGCAGCTGCAGGCGGTGCTCGAGCAGGCGCAGGAACTCGTAGGAGGCGGTGAGGTTGGCGCCGTCCTCACGGCCGACGTAGCCGCTGGAGGACAGCGCACCCAGGGCGTCCACGGTGGACTGCACGTGCAGCGCCTCGTCGAAGCGGCCGTGCACCAGCTGCAGCAGCTGGACGGCGAACTCCACGTCGCGCAGGCTGCCGCTGCCCAGCTTGATCTCGCGGTCGCGCAGCTCGGCGGGCACGTTCTGCTCCACCCGGCGGCGCATCGCCTGCACCTCGGGCACGAAGTCCTCCCGCTGCGAGGCCGTCCACACCATCGGCGAGACCGCGTCGATGTACTCCTGGCCCAGGGCCATGTCACCGGTCATCGCTCGGGCCTTGAGCAGGGCCTGGAACTCCCAGGTCTTCGCCCAGCGCTGGTAGTAGGCCAGGTGCGACTCCACCGTGCGCACCAGCGCCCCGGAGCGGCCCTCCGGACGCAGCCCGGCGTCCACCTCGAAGAAGGCGCTGCTGCCGATGCGGACCATCGCGCCGGCCAGCCGGTTGGCCACCGCGTCGGCGGGCTCGCCCACGAAGATCACGTCCACGTCGCTGACGTAGTTGAGCTCGCGGGCCCCGCACTTGCCCATGGCGATCACCGCGAGCCGGGTGCTGCAGGGCTCGTCCCCGCACACCTCGGCCACGGCCACGGCCAGGGCGGCGGTGAGCGCGGCGTCGGCCAGGTTCGCCAGGTGCAGGCCCACCTCCTTGTACGGCAGGACGGGCAGGTCCTCCACGGTGGCGGCCAGGTCGGCAGCGGCGAGCACCAGGGTGCGGTCGCGGTAGGCCGTGCGCAGCGCCGCCACGGCGTCGGAGCCGGTGAGCAGCGACCGCCACAGCGCGCTGCCGGGCTCGGGCTTGGCGTGCACCACGCCGAGCAGCTCTTCCTGCAGCTGCTCCACGCCCGGCAGCTCGATGTGCTCGCCGGCCAGCAGCTGCCAGGTGTCGCCGTGGGCCACCAGGTGGTCGCTCAGCGCCGTTGAAGAGCCCAGGACGCCGAACAGCCTGCCGCGCAACGGCTTCTCGGTGAGCAGTCGCTTCGACAGCTCTTCCCAGCGCGACTCGGAAGACTCCGACAGGCGCTCCAGGCCGCGCAGGGCCAGGTCGGCGTCGGGCGAGCGGGACAGCGCCCAGAGCACCTCACGGTGCTTGTCGGTGGTCCAGCCCAGCTTGGCCAGCACGTCCGCTGCACCCGGGTCGATCAGTCCCAGCCGGCCGGGGGTGGGCAGAGCCGAGCGGTAGCGATCAGAAGTTGTCACGACTCTCCGAGCAGGGGTAGGTCGATCCGCGTGGACTTCGGGCGGTGCGCGTCGGCGATCCCGACGAACGTGGCGACGATCGGCCGCCACGTCTCGGCGAGGTCGGCGTGGCCGTCCTCGAGCACGCCCGGTTGGTGCTGTGCCGGCGGCATGGTGGCCGCGGTCTCCGGGTTCTCCGTCATCCACCGGCGCACCAGCTCCGGCGTGGTCTCGATGTGGAACTGCAGGCCCCACGCCGTCGCACCCACGCGGTAGGCCTGGTTCGGGCAGCGCTGCCCGGCCACCAGCAGGGTGGCGTCGGCGGGCAGGCGGTGCACCTCGTCGGCGTGGAACTGCAGCACGTCGGGAGTGAAGGGCAGGGTGGCCAGCAGTGGGTCGGCCGCGGCGGCGTCCCGCTTGGCCACCAGCCGCAGGCCCGCCTCGGGACCGTCGGGCATGCGGCGCACGTCGCCCCCCGTGGCCAGCGCCAGCAGCTGGGCACCCAGGCAGATCCCCAGCACCGGGGTGCCGGTGCGGACCGCGGCGCCGAGCAGGGCGCGCACGTCGGCCAGCCACGGGTGCTCGGCGTCGTCGGCGGCGCTCATCGCCCCGCCCAGGCAGACCAGCGCGTCCACCCCGGCGAGGTCGGCCGGCACCGGCTCACCGGCGAAGGGCCGCACCAGCCGGAGGTCCGCACCCGCCTCGACCAACCAGTCCTGCATCGGTCCGAGCGGATCGTCCGCCGCCGGCTGCAGGACGAGGACAGTGCTCACGGGCAGAGCCTAGCCACCAGCCGTGCCGCCGCTACAGGTTGAGGTAGGTCTTGAGCTCGTACGGCGTCACGTTGCGCCGGTAGCTGTCCCACTCCGCGCGCTTGTTTCGCAGGAAGTAGTCGAAGACGTGCTCGCCCAAGGCATCTGCCACCAGCTCCGAGCTCTCCATCAGCCGCAGCGCCTCGCTGAGGTTCTGCGGCAGCTCCTGGTAGCCCATCGCTCGGCGCTCGGCCTCGCTCAACGAGGACACGTCGTCCTCCGACGCCGGCGGCAGCTCGTAGCCCTCCTCGATGCCCTTGAGCCCGGCCGCCAGCATCACGGCGAAGGTCAGGTAGGGGTTGCACGCGGAGTCCGGGGTACGGATCTCGATGCGTCGCGAGGAGGCCTTGCCCGGGGTGTACATCGGCACCCGAACCAGGGCGGAGCGGTTGGCCGCGCCCCACGCGGAAGCGGTGGGTGCCTCGCCGCCGGTGATCAGGCGCTTGTAGGAGTTCACCCACTGGTTGGTGACGGCACACAGCTCGGGGGCGTGGCGCAGGATTCCGCCGATGAACGCCTTGCCGGTGGCGCTGAGCTGGTTGGGGTCGTCGGGGTCGTGGAAGGCGTTGGTGTCGCCCTCGAACAGGCTCATGTGGGTGTGCATCGCCGAGCCGGCCTCGTCACGGAAGGGCTTGGGCATGAACGAGGCGCGCACTCCCTCGTTGATGGCCACCTCCTTGATGACGTAGCGGAAGGTCATCACGTTGTCGGCCATGCTCAGCGCGTCGGCGTAGCGCAGGTCGATCTCCTGCTGGCCGGGGGCGGCCTCGTGGTGGCTGAACTCCACCGAGATGCCCATGGACTCCAGCGCCTCGATGGCGTGGCGGCGGAAGTTCGGCGCCTCGTCGTTGACGGCCTGGTCGAAGTAGCCGCCGGAGTCCGCCGGGATCGGCACCGAGCCGTCGACGGGTCCCGGGCGCAGCAGGAAGAACTCGATCTCCGGGTGCACGTAGCAGGTGAAGCCCATGGCCTTGGCCCGGTTGAGCTGGCGGCGCAGCACGTGGCGCGGGTCGGCCCAGGACGGCGAGCCGTCGGGCATGACGATGTCGCAGAAGATGCGGGCGGAGTGCTGCTCGCCGCCATCGGAGTCCACCCAGGGCAGGATCTGGAACGTGGACGGGTCGGGCTTGGCCACGGTGTCGGCCTCCGACACCCGCGAGAAGCCCTCCACCGACGAGCCGTCGAAGCCGATGCCCTCCGCGAAGGCGCCCTCCAGCTCGGCAGGAGCGATCGCGACCGACTTGAGGTAGCCGAGCACGTCGGTAAACCACAGGCGCACGAACTTGATGTCGCGCTCTTCCAGGGTGCGGAGCACGAACTCCTGCTGACGATCCATAGCGGTGACCCTAGGCATTCCGGGTTACAAGCGTGTGTCGAGGGTCCTTGAGCGTCAGCACCGGGTGCCCTCCTCCGGCAGCTTCAGGTCCTCCAGGTAGGCGGTGACCACCTCGTCCACGCAGGACTGGCCCTGCAGCGCAACGGTGTGCTGGTTGCCCTCAAAGCTGAGCAGGCGGGCCTGCAGCTGGCGGGCCAGGTCGACCCCGGCCGCGTACGGGGTGGCGGGGTCGCCGGTGGTGGAGATGACCAGAACCTCCGGCAGGTCCGGGGCGCTGACCGGGTGCGGGGTGGACGTGGCGGGGACCCGCCAGAACGCGCAGGTGTCCAGCGCGGCGGCCCCGGTGGCACGGCCGTCGTCCAGGAACGGCGCGACCTTGCGGTACTGGGCCTCGGCGGCGTCGTTGGTGGCGCGGTCGGTCAGCGGCGGGTCGTCCACGCACCGGATGGCGTTGAAGGCGTCGTTGGTGTTGTTGTACGAGCCGTCGGCGTTGCGGCCCTCGTAGAGGTCGGCCAGCGCCAGCAGGGTGTCGCCCTTGCCCGCGGCGAGCTGGGCCAGCCCGGCCCGCAGCGCGCTCCACAGCTGCGGGGAGTACAGCGCCTGCAGCGTGCCGGTCTGGGAGTCGGCGTAGCTGAGCCCGCGCGGGTCCCTGGTGGTCACGGGGGCGGCGACGAGCGGGTTGACCAGCTGGCGGTAGCGGACCACCGCCGCCTCCGGGACTGGTCCCAGCGGGCAGTCGCTGAGCTTGACGCAGTCGGCGACGAACGCGTCGAACGCGCCCTGGAAGCCCTGGCCCTGCAGCACCAGCTCCTGCACCGGGTCGGCCATCGGGTCGACGGCGCCGTCGAGCACCAGGGCCCGCACGTTGGCCGGGAACGCCTCGGCGTAGGCCGTGCCGATGCGGGTGCCGTAGGAGTAGCCCAGGTAGGTCAGCTTCTGCTCGCCGAGCACCGAGCGCAGCACGTCCATGTCCTTGACCACCTCACGGGTGCCGACGTGGGCGAGCACGTCCACCCCGACCCGGTCGGCGCAGGTGTTGGCGTAGTCCTTGGCCACCTGCTCGCTGCGGGCGATGCCGGCCGGGGAGGTGTCCACGTCCACCAGCGCGCGGCGGGCGTCGTTCTCCGGCCCGGTCAGGCAGGTCACCGCCGGCTCTGACGCGCCGACCCCGCGCGGGTCGAAGCCGACGAGGTCGAAGTGCTCCCCGACCGGGGTGCCGGCGACCGCCGAGGCCAGGTCGGCGGCCAGGCCCATGCCCGAGGCCCCCGGTCCGCCGGGGTTGACCACCAGCGACCCGGTGCGGGCCCCGCTGGCCGCCTTGCGCAGCACGCCCACCGTCACCTGCCGGCCCGCCGGCTGGGCGTAGTCCAGCGGCACGGTCATCCGGGCGCACTCCAGCCCGTCGGCGGCGTAGGCCTGCTGGCTGTCCGGGCTGACCGCGAACTTCTCGCAGTCGCCCCAGGTGAGCGTCTGGGCGTAGAACTCCCCCAGCCCCTCCGGCACCGGGCCCACCGGCATGCCCGGGCTGGCCGAGACGCTCGGCGGGCCGGCGACCACCGGCTCCCCGCCGTCGGCGGCGCAGCCGGTCAGCGCCAGCACCACGGCCCCACCCACGGCGATCCCGGCGGCCACCCGGCGGGTGCGGGGGCGCTGCCGCCACGGACGGGGCGGGCTCGGGGCGGGCGGGCTCGGGTGGCGCAGCGTCATGGGAGCGATCGTGCCACGCCCGCACCCGCACAGTGGTGACCCGACAGGGCCGCTCACCGTCGGTGCCCCCGTGCGCACCCGCCGATTAGGCTCACGCCCATGCCTCAGCTGCGACTGGCCCTCGCCCAGGTCAACCCGTGCGTCGGCGACCTGAGCGGCAACACCGACCTGGTGCTCGAGTGGACCCGGCGCGCCGTGCAGGGCGGTGCCCACGTGGTGCTGCTGCCGGAGATGGTGCTCACCGGCTACCCGGTGGAGGACCTGGCGCTGCGTCGCTCGTTCGCAGCGGCCTCGCGCCAGGCGCTGGACGCCCTGGCCGGCCGGCTGGCCGAGGCGGGCTGCGGCGACGCCTGCGTGGTGGTCGGCTACCTCGACCACGACGACCAGGGTGCCCGCAACTGTGCCGCGGTGCTGCAGGACGGCGTGGTGCAGGCCCGCTACACCAAGCACCACCTGCCCAACTACGGCGTCTTCGACGAGTTCCGCTACTTCGCCGCCGGCGACGACCTGCCGGTGCTGCGGGTGCACGGCCTGGACCTGGGCATCGTGATCTGCGAGGACATCTGGCAGGACCACGGTCCGGTGGCCGCCTACGGCGAGGCGGGGGTGGACCTGCTGCTGTGCCTGAACGGCTCGCCCTACGAGCGCAGCAAGGACGACACCCGCGGCGCGCTGGTGGCCCGGCGCGCGGCCGAGGCGGGCGCGGCGATCGCCTACGTCAACCTGGTGGGCGGACAGGACGAGCTGGTCTTCGACGGCGACTCCATGGTGGTGAACGCTGCCGGTGACGTCCTGGCGCGGGCGCCGCAGTTCAGCGAGCACCTGCTGCTGGTGGACGTGGACCTGGCCGCCGGCGGCGAGCGCGCGCAGGCGGTGCCGGGCTGGCAGCTGCAGCGGGTGACGCTGTCGCCGGAGCCGCTGCCGGCGTGGGAGCCGCGGCAGGCCCCGGTGGTGGCAGCACTGTCGGAGCCGGCGGAGGTGTGGGGCGCGCTGGTCACCGGGCTGCGCGACTACGTGCACAAGAACCACTTTGCCTCGGTGGTGCTGGGCCTGTCCGGGGGCATCGACTCGGCGGTGGTGGCCGCGCTGGCGGTGGACGCGCTGGGCCCGGACGCGGTGCACGGGGTGTCGCTGCCGTCGTCGTACTCCTCCGAGCACTCCCGCTCCGACGCCGACGACCTGGCCAAGCGCACCGGGCTGCACTACCGGGTGGAGCCGATCGCGCCGCTGGTGGATGCCTTCGTCCAGCAGCTGCACCTCACCGGGCTGGCCGAGGAGAACGTGCAGGCCCGCTGCCGCGGTGTGACGCTGATGGGGCTGTCCAACGCTGAGGGCCACCTGGTGCTGGCCACCGGCAACAAGAGCGAGCTCGCGGTGGGCTACTCCACCATCTACGGCGACGCCGTGGGCGGGTTCGCCCCGATCAAGGACGTGCCCAAGACGATGGTGTGGGAGCTGGCGCGGTGGCGCAACGCCGCGGCCGCCGAGCGCGGGGAGACCCCGCCCATCCCCGACGCGTCGATCACCAAGGAGCCCTCGGCCGAGCTGCGGCCGGGCCAGCTCGACAGCGACTCGCTGCCGGACTACGCGGTGCTGGACGAGATCCTGGCCCGCTACGTGGAGGGCGACGCCAGCTTCGCGGAGATGGTGGCCGACGGCTTCGACCCCGAGCTGGTGGAGGACGTGGTGCGCAAGGTCGACCGCGCGGAGTACAAGCGGCGCCAGTACCCGCCGGGCACCAAGATCGGCGTCAAGGCCTTCGGGCGGGACCGCCGGCTGCCGCTGACCAACAGCTGGCGCGAGCGCGCCCCGGAGCAGCAAACGTGACGAAGGTCGCTCCCGTGCGGAACCTGACGCTGCGAGTGGCACGATTTGCGCTGTCAGCACCGTGCAACCCGGGGACCCGACGAGGGCCTCGAGGGAGGATGGACAACGATGTCCGCAACCAGCCACGACCAGACCCAACCCGCCGAGACCCAACCCGCTGAGACTCAGCCCTACGGCGGCACCCCGGCTGAGCCCCAGCGCCGCGGCAAGACCCGCACGCACCACATCGCGGCGATGAAGGAGCGCGGCGAGCGCTGGGCCATGCTCACCGCCTACGACTACTCCAGCGCCAAGATCTTCGACGAGGCCGGCATCCCGGTGCTCCTGGTGGGCGACTCCGCCGCCAACGTGGTCTACGGCTACGAGACCACCGTCCCGGTGACCGTGGACGAGCTGCTGCCGCTGGTGCGCGGCGTGGTCCGCGGCGCTCCGCACGCCCTGGTGGTGGCCGACCTGCCCTTCGGCACCTACGAGGCCGGCCCGGAGCAGGCCGTCGCCACCGCGGTGCGCTTCCTCAAGGAGGGCCTGGCCCACGCGGTGAAGCTGGAGGGCGGCGAGCGGGTGGCCCCGCAGATCGCCGCGATCACCGCTGCGGGGATCCCGGTGATGGCCCACATCGGCTTCACCCCGCAGAGCGTCAACGGCCTGGGCGGCTTCCGGGTGCAGGGCCGCGGCAGCGGTGCCGACCAGCTGGTCGCCGACGCCCTCGCCGTGCAGGACGCCGGGGCGTTCTCAGTGGTGATGGAGATGGTCCCGGCCCACCTGGCCGAGGAGATCACGGCCAAGCTGGGCATCGCCACCGTCGGCATCGGGGCCGGCCCGGCCTGCGACGGCCAGGTGCTGGTGTGGCAGGACATGGCCGGGATGAGCTCGGGAAAGGGCCCCAAGTTCGTCAAGCGCTTCGGCGAGGTGGGCAGAGCCCTGGGCGACGCCGCGTCGGCCTACGCCGAGGAGGTCCGGGCCGGGTCCTTCCCCGCCCCGGAGCACTGCTTCTAGCCAGGGCGAGCCGCACGCCGCCGGGGCGCACCCGTGCCCGGTGGCGCGCGGCCCACACTCCCGCCGACCGGTACGGGCAACCCGGGAGCAAAGGCGCTGGTCACCCCGCTGCCACCCGGGTAGACGTTTCAGTGGACAGTCGTGCATCATGGCCCCACCCAGTCCTGTGAACTGCATCACGCAGACCTGAGTGCCGTTGGTCATCCGATCACGAGGGGGCTCCCGCCGTGCCAGCAAGATCCGTACCACTGCCGCAACTGCGTCGGCGCACCTGGACGGCGGCGGGCGCCGCAGCTGCAGCGCTGGGCGCCACGGCCATGGAGGTCCGTCGCCGGATGCAGGAGACCAAGGATCCCGCCGCCGCGCTGCACCCGGACGTGGACCTGCTGCGCGGCGCCGCCTCCCGGCTCACCACTCCCCTGCTGCCCGACGACTACCTGCACCTGCTCAACCCGCTGTGGTCGGCGCGGGAGCTGCGCGGCAAGGTCGTCAAGGTGGTGAAGGAGACCGACACCGCCGCCACGCTGGTGATCAAGCCCGGCTGGGGCTGGTCCTTCGACTACAAGCCCGGCCAGTACGTCGGGATCGCCACCCAGCTGGAGGGCCACTGGTACTGGCGCTCGTACTCGTTGACGTCCTCGCCGCGCCGCGACCAGGGCCACATCTCCATCACCGTGAAGGCCACGCCGGAGGGCTTCGTCTCCAACCACCTGGTCAACGGGGTGGAGCCGGGCTCCATCGTGCGGCTGGCCTCTCCCAAGGGGGACTTCACCCTGCCCGACCCGCCCCCGGCGAAGGCGCTGTTCCTCACCGCGGGCAGCGGCATCACCCCGGTGATGGGCATGCTGCGCACCCTCAAGCGGCGCGGCGGCATGACGGACATCCTGCTCATCCACTCCGCCCCCGACGCCGCGGACATGCTCTTCCGCGAGGAGCTGAAGCAGCTGGAGGCGGACTTCCCGACCTTCCGGCTGCACGAGCAGCTCACCAGGGAGAAGGGCAAGCTGCAGCTCAAGGACCTCGGCGAGGTCTGCCCGGACTGGACGGAGCGCCAGACCTGGGCGTGCGGTCCGGCGCCGATGCTGGACTCCGCCGAGGAGCACTGGAAGCAGCACAACCTGTCCGAGCAGCTGCACATGGAGCGCTTCACGGTGGCGCTGTCGGGGGGCGGCGGCGAGGGCGGCACGGTCACCTACCAGGTGTCCGACAAGACCATCGAGGTGGACGGGGCCACCACGCTGCTGGACGCCGGCGAGAAGGCCGGCATCCAGATGCCCTTCGGCTGCCGGATGGGCATCTGCCAGTCCTGCGTGGTGCCGCTGCTGGAGGGCAGCGTGCGCGACCTCCGCTCGGGGCAGGACCACCACGAGGGCGACCGAATTCAGACTTGCGTCTCCGCTGCCGCGGGCGACTGCGTACTCGAAGCTTAGGGGAGAAGAGCATGGCAATCACCGACATCAAGGCCTACGCGCACCTGACCGAGGCCGACGTGGAGAACCTCGGCCGAGAGCTGGACGCGATCCGGCGCGACGTGGAGGAGTCCCGCGGCGACAAGGACGCCGCCTACATCCGCAAGGCGATCCAGCTGCAGCGCGGCCTGGCCGCCGGGGGCCGCATCACCCTCTTCGCCAGCGCCTTCCCACCCGCCTGGGTGGCCGGCACCGCCATGCTCGGCGCGGCCAAGATCATCGAGAACATGGAGCTGGGTCACAACATCATCCACGGCCAGTGGGACTGGATGAACGACCCGGAGATCCACTCCACCAGCTGGGAGTGGGACACCACGTGCCCGTCCTCGCACTGGAAGCACTCGCACAACTACATCCACCACAAGTACACCAACGTCGTCGGCAAGGACAACGACGTGGGCTACGGCATCCTGCGCGTCACCCGGGACCAGAAGTGGCACCCCATCAACCTGGGGCAGCCGCTCTACAACGCCATGCTGGCCACGCTGTTCCAGTACGGGGTGGCCCTGCACGACCTGAACATCGAGGCGATCCGCAAGCGGGAGAAGCCGCTGAGCGAGGCCTGGGCCCAGCTGAAGGTGATCGGCCGCAAGGTCGGCAAGCAGATGGGCAAGGACTACGTGGTCTACCCCCTGCTCACCGGCCCGGCGTTCGTCTCCACGCTCACCGCCAACGCCACGGCCAACCTCATCCGCAACCTGTGGTCCTACACGGTGATCTTCTGCGGCCACTTCCCCGACCGTGCGGAGAAGTTCACCGAGGCCGAGCTGGAGCGGGAGACCCCGCCGGAGTGGTACCTGCGCCAGCTGCTGGGCTCGGCCAACTTCCGCGGCGGCAAGCTCATGACGTTCATGAGCGGCAACCTGAACTACCAGATCGAGCACCACCTGTTCCCCGACCTGCCCAGCAACCGCTACATCGAGATCGCTGAGCGGGTCAAGGCGCTGTGCGAGAAGTACCAGCTGCCGTACACCACCGGCTCGCTGGCCCACCAGTACTGGCAGACGCTGCGCACCATCTGGAAGCTGTCGCTGCCGGACCGCTTCCTCACGGCCACTGCCGACGACGCACCGGAGACGGCCTCGGAGCGCAAGTACGAGCTGCGTGCGGTGGCCTGAGCAGCTGACCAGCCAGGCGCTGGGGTGACCGCGGCCGGGCTGAAGAAGGCCGAGGTCACCCGGGGGTCTTCCTCCCGTGCTCTCGCCGCACCTGACGAGAGGTGAGCCGCGCCTTCGGGGAGCCCAGGGGCGGGAACTTCAGGCTGAGCACCGCAGCCAGCGTGAAGTAGCTGCGGACCAGGCGGAAGAGCAGGTACTCGGGCACGTAGAGCACCGCACGTGGTCGGCGCAGCAGCAGGCACACGGCGACCGCGAACAGCGCCGGCAGGCCGATCACCATCGCCAGCACCGGCTCCCAGCGCAGCCCGGTGAAGGTGCCCGAGAAGACGCCGAACGTGAGGAGCGCGAACAGCAGGACCGGAAGCAGCATCGCGCGGCGCGCGGCGTTCCACAGGGCGAAGGGGAGCACGACGGCGCCGGCCATCGAGCCCTGCCGCAGCAGCGCCCGCCGGTGGTGGGCAGCGACGTGGTAGGTGCTGCGGAACCACCGGATCCGCTGCTCGGTCAGGTGGGCCCAGGTGAGGGGCACCTCGGCGTGGTAGACGGCGCGCGGCTCGACGAGGCACCGGTAGCCCAGCGAGTTCATCCGCATGCAGATGTCGGTGTCCTCGCCGTTCATCCCCTGGCTGATCGGACCGGTCTCCGCGAGGGCCGAGCCCCGGTACGCCGTGAGCATGCCCGGGATCCCCACGATCCCGTCGTAGCCCAGCCGTGCGACCTGGTAGAAGCCGTGTCGCAGGAGCGCCTCGACCAGGCGGACCCGATCGATGAAGGTCTCGTTCTTCGCCGGCAGCGGCAGCCCACCCACCGCACCCACCCGGTCGTCGTGGAAGTGCCGCACGACCTGCTCGAGGCAGTGGTCGCTGATCACGGTGTCGGCGTCGATGCGGACCACGAAGGGTTCCGTGAGCCGGTCCAGGCCGTAGTTCAGGGCCCTGGCCTTGCCCGGTGTCGGACAGGACAGCATGCTCGAGCTCAGGTGGTGGGCGCGGCCCATGGCTCGCTCGGCGATCCTGGCGGTGTCGTCGGTGGAGACGTTGTCCACCACGTACAGGTGCACCGACGCTGCGTAGACCCCGGCCGCACGGTCGACCGCAGCGATGGTCTCGGCGATACCGTGGGCTTCGTTGTGCGCCGGGATCAGCACCCCGATCGGCGGTGCGAACCGGACCTGGCGGGACCGGGCGACCAGCACGACACCGATGCCGGCTGCGATGAGCACGATCACCTGTTGCACCAGGAAGATTCCGGGGCCGACGCCGCCGAGCAGGGCGACCTCCCGCATCCCGGACAGGACGGGACCGAATCGCTGCGCGACCAGGGCTGCCAGTGCCCCCGCGATGCTCAACGGCACCAGCAACCGGACCCAGGCCACGGCGCGGATCCGGGCCGTTGCCGCTGGGGCTGGCGCGGGGTCCGGCAGGTGGGCGTTGCGCAGCACGACCACCGGGAACAGCGCCAGTCCCACGATCGCCGCCGTGATCTGCTGGACGGCCACTGGCGGCGAGAGGGCGGGGACCTGGCCAGCGGCCAGCGCGGCGAGGTCCACGACGAGGGCGGCCAGCAGCACACCACCGCACAGCTCGACCAGCACCAGCAGGCGACGCCAGAGGTTGGTGGCCAGGCTGAGGCTGAACACCATGAAGAAGACCAGGACGAACACCCGAACCGGGATCGTCGCTCGATCGCCCGAGGCGGAGAACACGACGATGTCGCGGCTGTCCTCCAGGTAGCCCAACCCGACCAGGACGGTGATCGCCAGCAGCGCCAGCAGGCTCAGGGCCACGAACGAGACCAGGCAGCTGTTCACCGCCCGCGGCGACCGGTTCAGGGAGTACTCCTCCGGCGCGCTGTCCACCGAGCGGTAGTGCTCGAGGACCGCCTCCGGGGCGGTGAGCTCCTCGAGCCTGGAGTCGGCCTGGCCTGACCCGCCCCTCGCCGGGGCGCTCACCGGGTGATCACCTCGGGCTCTCCGCGCGCACCTCGGGGGAGCTCACCACCTGGCCGGTCCTGCTCACCACGAACCCGCCACCGCCTTCGGTGACCAAGCGGGCCTCCTCACGGCCGTACGCCGGGACGCGCGTGCCCGGGTCGCCCACCGTGGTGAGCACCATGCCGCGCGAGCCCGGCCCGCGCACGCACTGCAGCACGATCCCGTCCTTGAAGGAGGAGAGATCGAAACCGCCGGAGCGGATCCTGCCGTCCGCCACGGTGACCAGCGTGGAGACGCCGGCGGGGGGTGGCCCGAGGAACAGGAAGGGGCTCGCCCCGGGGGCGCCGTCCCACACGAAGGCGGCGTCTTGTCGCCAGCCGCTGAACTCGGCCAGCGTGGGCACCAGCCCGGCGAGCGACACGGTCGGGTCCTGGAGGCTGGCGGCCGGCACGATCACGTCGAACCCGCCGGCGTACTGCGCGGGCACGGCCGTGAAGCCGGCGCCGTCCCCCCCGAGCGCCAGCGACGACTGCTTGAGCAGCTGGACGTCGTAGGAGGTCTGACGCACGTTGCACCCGCCGAGGTCACGGTCGCGGATCAGGGTCACGACGACCTCGTTGCGCACCCGCTGGGCGCTGGCCGGCAGCGGTGCCACCGCCGACTGCCGGCCGGCACTCAACGACGAGCTGGCGACCAGCTCGTCGTTGAGGCGCACCTCCACCAGCCAGCGGGCGTCGGCAGTGGTGGCTGGGATCAGCATCACGAGACCGAACGAGGTGGGAACGGCGCCTCCGGGGAGGTCGGCCAGGGAGTACGGAATCCGCCAGCTCCGACGGTCGGTGATCTGCTGCACCGAGGTGTCCACCCCGAGGGAGTCCAGGGTGACCGGGCCAGCGCCGCTCCGCTCGAGCCGCACGGCCCTGGGGGCGGTGGACCCGGCGTCGGCGGTGGTGACCGTGCTCGTGGTGAGGAAGGTCGGCACCACGTCGGCCGCGGGCTCCACCACGCCGAGCGTCGCCTCGTCGGCGCGCTCGCCGACCCGCACCGAACCGTCGTCGGTCCCCGCGGCCCAGTCGAGGGTGGCGAGCACGTCGGGGGGCCCGAGAAGCACCGGCGTGCCCCTGCCACCCTCCCCGTCCCCGCCGTCGGGGACCTGCTCGGAGTAGGACACGACACGTCCCTGCTGGGTGAGGAACGCGCCCAGGCGCGCGGCGGTCTCGTACCACTCCCGGGAGCGGGCCCCGGGCGGGAGGACCAGGGTCACCTCGTGGTTGATCCCCGCGACCACGTCGCGCACCGTGCGCAGCGGCTCGTCCAGCGTGCCCCGGACCCGGGTGCGAGCCGGGTCGAGCACCACCAGTGCGCCGAGCTCGGTGGTGATGTTGCAGAACCGCTGGTCGAGGCTGCCGGTGGTGCGGACCTGCACCGTGAGCGAGCCGTCCTCGGCCAGCGACTCGGGCAGGTCGATGTCGGCGTCGAGCGCGTGCTCGCCGGCCTCGAGCTGGTCGACGTACACGGCCTCGCCGTCGACCAGCACGCGCAGGAAGTCCGTGCTCGCCTCGGCGGCCTGGGTGTGACCGCGCAAGCTCAGCACCAGGTCGTCGACCCGGGAGTCGACCGGCACCGGGACGGTGAAGCTCTGCGACGTCGTGGTGTCGTCACTGAGACGGATCCCGTTCGTCTCGCCGATGTCGAGCAGGCTCGCGGAGAAGGCCCGGTCGACGGGCACGTCGTCCTCCTCGTCCTGGGTGAACCAGGCCGGGCGCAGCAGGGCGACACCGCCCACGACGAGCGCCGCGACGAGGAGGAAGACCAGGGCACCGATCGGCAGCCAGGTTCGCCGCCCACTCACTGCCCTTCCTCCGCCGCGGCCCGCCGGTCCCGGGTCCAGAAGGACTCGGCCCGGATCTTCGAGCGGTCGCAGCGATCGGCGTACCTGGTGGCGATCTCGATGGACTCCTGCATCAGCCCCTCGCTGACCAGGATCGGCTGGAACCCGAGCGCCCGCAGGTTGCTGTTGCGCAGGGCCAGCTCGTTCGCGGCGGCCTCGACCCGGGGGTTGGAGACGTGGTCGATCGACCCGTCGAGCATCCCGGCCACGAGTCGGGCGAGGTCCTCCACGCGCAGCGTCTCGGCGAGCTGGTTCATGATCCGAACCCGGCCCTTGACCTGGTCTGCGGACTCGACGGCCAGCCGGACGCAGCGCACGGAGTCCGCGATGTTGATGAACGCGCGGGTCTGGCCGCCGGTGCCGTGCACCGTGAGTGGGTAGCCGATGGCCGCCTGCATCAGGAACCGGTTGAGCACGGTGCCGAAGTCACCGTCGTAGTCGAACCGGTTGACCAGTCGGTCGTCGAGGCGGGTGTCGTCGGTCTGGGTGCCCCACACGATGCCCTGGTGGAGGTCGGTCACCCGCAGGTTGTCGTTCTCGGCGTAGTACTGCAGCAGCAGCTGATCCATCGACTTCGTCAGGTGGTAGACGCTGCCGGGCTTGGTCGGGTACAGGATCTCCCGCGTGACCGTCCCGCCGCACCGGTCGGGATAGGTCACCTCGAGGTAGCCCTCGGGCAGGTCGACCGGGGAGGTCTCGTACCCGTAGACGCCGGTGGTGCCGAGGTGCACCAGGTGGGCGTCCAGCCGCGCCTCGACAAGACCGGTGAGCACGTTGTGCGTGGCGTTGACGTTGTTGTCGACCGTGTACCGCTTGTGGCCGCTGTCCTCCATCGAGTACGGCGCGGAGCGCTGCTCGGCGAAGTGGACCACTGCGTCTGGACGCAGCCCGTCCAGCACGGCCAGCAGCCGGTCGTAGTCCTGGGCGAGGTCGAGATCCTCGTACCCGATCACGAGGCCGGTGGCTTCTTCCCAGGCCACCAGCCGTTCGGCGATCGGGGCGATCGGGGTCAGCGACTGCACCCCGAGCTCGTCGTCGGTCCGCCGCCGCACCAGGTTGTCGACGATGGTCACCTCGTGGCCCGCGCGAGACAGGTGCACCGCACTGGGCCACCCGCAGAAACCATCTCCCCCGAGCACAAGAACCTTCATCGCCTGCCCCTCGCTGTGGGATGCCATCCAGCGTAGGTCGGCCGCGGAGACCGAGTCGGCCGTCGGTCGCCGGACCGGTCATCCCGGACAGCTAGGCGTTGGGGGCGCCGCCCACGAAGTCCCGGACCCTGTTCCACCGAGCCTCGTAGGCGGCGTCGAAGCGCTGCTCGGCGCGGGCCCGGCGGCGAGGGCGCTCGCGGTAGCGGCGCTGCGCCCACCAGGACCGGGGCTTGGCCAGCCGCAGCGCCCCCGCCAGCCCCACCGGTGGGACGAACACCGCCACCACGCCGGTGAGCACCTTGGCCTTGAGCAGGCAGACCACGGCCAGCACCAGGTCGACGACGAGCAGGGCGACCGAGCCCCACCAGGCGGCAGTCAGCGGGGCGCCGGAGACGAAGTCAGCGCCGCCCACGAGCAGGCCGGTGGTGGCCAGCACGCAGAACATGGCGTCCACCGACTTGCGGCCGTCCTCGGTCCAGTAGACGTCCTCCAGGTGCACCACAGGGCGAACTCGTCGAAGGTCAGGCTCACCCCGATGCCGAACAGGGCGGCGAACACGTGCAGCGCGGCCCCCTCCGGGGTGGCGCCGATGAGGCCGAGCCCGGCGAGCAGCATCAGCGCGATGCCGAACACCTGGTGGTG
The DNA here is from genome assembly GCF_058133635.1 of Rhodococcus sp. Z6_132. NCBI lineage: Bacteria > Bacillati > Actinomycetota > Actinomycetes > Mycobacteriales > Nocardiaceae > Rhodococcus > Rhodococcus sp. Z6_132. Next base: position 483,141 of record NZ_JBYUNP010000002.1, on the reverse strand, counting down.
GACGTGCACCCCGCCGATGGTGAGGTCGTTGAGCGCCCCGCCCGGGGTGGTGCGCGCGCGGATGTGCCGGGTGACGTACCGGGTGCCGAGGAAGGTGACCAGCACCGCGAGGAACATGGTCATCAGCGGGCGGGTCATCGAGTCGTCACCGAGGTCGACGTTGATCTCCTGTGCCAGGACCGTCACCGCTACCCCCGGGCTCGTCGCTAGGTGGTCAGCTGCTCGGCGAGCAGGGTGTGGGCCGCCAGCAGCGACGGACCCCACCAGGTGAGGTGGCGGCCGGAGACCAGCACCGACGGCATCGTCGGAAAGTGCTGCGGGCCGTCGTCGGCGGTGAACTCGTAGGGCTCGTCGGGCAGCACGGCCAGCTCGGCACCCTGCAGCTCGGCGAGCGGCGGGCGTGGGTAGCGCTCCTCGTGGTCGGCGAAGGCGTTGCCCACCCCCAGCCGCAGGAGCACGTCGCCGGCGAAGGTGTCGCGGCCCAGCACCACCCAGGGCTTGCGCCACACCGGCACCACCGCCACCACCCGGGTGGGCGGCACCGTCGACCACAGCTGCTCGGCCTCCGGCAGCCAGATGGGCACGGCGAGGCTCAGCGCCTCGGTGAACATCCGGCGCAGCGCGAGCAGCGCCTGCGGCACCGACGCGGCCGCGGCGGTGGTCCACACCGGGACCCCGGCCGCCCGCAGCTCCAGCACGTCCTGCTCGCGGTTCTCCTCGGCGTTGGCCAGCACCAGGTCTGGCTCGCACGCCAGCACCGCCGCCACCGAGGGGTACTTCGAGCCACCCACCCGGGCCACGTCCAGCCTGGCCGGGTGCACGCAGTAGTCGGTGGCACCGACCAGCAGACCGGAGTCGGCGAGGCACTCGGTGATCGACGGCACCAGGCTCACCACCCGCCGGGGCGGCTGGGCCAGGTGGACGGGAGCGGCCAGGTCGTCGCGCAGCCCAGAGCCGGCGGTCACACCGGCTCCGCCTGGGCGAAGACCACTGAGCGGGTGGCCGGGTCGGCGGTGGTGAGCACCGCCGTGACGTGCGTGCCGGGGTCGAGCAGGCCGGTGCAGGCAGCCAGCCGCGGGGGCTGCTCGATGAACACCTCGCCGTGCTCCTCCTCGTCGGCGCTGCGCACGGCGACCGCGGGGAAGGACTCGCCCACCCGGGAGGCGAGCACCGTCGCGGTGGTGAGGTCGACGCAGGAGTCGTCCACCTGGCGCACCACCGCGTCGGAGCTGTCCATCACGGCCGGCAGGGAGAGCAGCACCTCCCGCACCCACTCCGGGACCGGCTGGCCCTGGCTGGCGGCCAGGCACACCTCGGTGGCGTAGCGGTCGACCACCCGCCGCAGCGGGGCGGTGACGTTGGCGTAGGGCACGCCGAGTCCGTAGTGGGTGGTGGCGGCGGGCGGCTCGCCGTCGAAGGCGGCATAGGTGGCCCCGGCCAGCAGCGCACCAGCGGCGCGCTCGAGCACCAGGGTGGTGGGCGCGGCCTGGTCGAGGTTGGCCAGCACCTCCCCCACGGGGGCCTCCAGCGGCCAGGTCACGCCCAGCGCGCGGGCCCGGGCCCGCAGCCGCGCCACGGTGGTGGCCGCCGGCTCAGGGACGACGCGCAGGATGCCGGTCCCGACCTCCAGCATCATCGCCGCCGCGCAGGCACCCACCAGCAGCGCCAGCTCCGCCTTCCAGTCGTCGACGTCGCTGCGGCGGCGCACGCTCAGCTGCCAGCGGTGCTCCCCGGGCAGCTCCCGCACCTCCTGCTCGGGCTGGCGCAGGGCGATCACACCACGGTCGCGGGCCGCGGACTGGCGCAGCCGGCCCAGCTCGGGCAGCGCCGCCAGGGAGGGGTGCAGCTCGGCGGAGCTGTCCACGCTGCGCTGCACCTCGTCGTAGCTGAAGCTCCCCACCGACCGCACCACGGCACGGCGCACCGAGCTGTCCACCACCTGCGCGTCGTCGTCCAGCTCGATCCGCCACAGCACGGCGGGGCGAAGCAGGTCCGGCAGCAGGCTGGCGGCACGCTCGGTGAGCACCGCGGGGTGCAGCGGCACGGAGCCGCCAGGCAGCGGCACGCTCTGGCCGCGGCGGCGCGCCTCGGTGTCCAGCGAGCCACCGGGGGTGACGAGGGCGGCCACGTCGGAGACCGCCACGTGCAGCAGGAACCCGGCCGAGGTCCGCTCCACCTGGAAGGCCTGGTCGATCTCGCGGGCGCCGGCCTGGTCCAGGCTCACCAGCGCGAGGCCGGTGGCGTCGTCCCGGTCGGCCCACGGGGCGGTGGCCCACACGGGGTCGGTCTGCGGCACGTCCTGGGCGGCGGTCACCGCGGCCAGAGCCGCCTCGGCCTCGGCCAGCGCGTAGCTCGGGAAGTCGACGCTCAGCCCGAGCTCGTCACCGATGGCCGAGAAGTCGAAGGCAGGCGCAATGATCCGCGTCGTCGGCACAGCGTGAGGCTAGCCCGCGGGCTCAGCCGTTCCACTCACGGTCGGCGGCATCGGCTGCCTCGTTGCGGGCCCGCACCGTCGCCAGCGCCGCCTCGGCGGCCGCCTTGGTCGGATAGGGACCCATGCGGTCCAGCGCGGGCGCGTCCTTGCCCCGCCGCACCGAGTGGTCAGAGAGGGAGTAGTACCACTGGTCGTCGTCATCACTCATGGGCCCAGCATGACACCGGCCGCCACCGCCGGGAAGTGCTCCTCCCCCGGACCACTCACCGCGCGGGATGGCTGCTGCGTCCCTACGGTTTCCGGGTGCCCGTTCCCCAGCCTCACCGCCGCCCGCGCCAGGAGTTCCCGTGACCGACGACAGCAGCGCAGCCCACGAGCCCGACGCCAGGGGCACCGACACCGAGGACTCCGTGGACGACGCCTTCGAGCGCCTCGTCGACGAGGGCGACGAGCGGCTGTCCCGGCCGCTGTCGGCACTGGTGGGCACCGGGCTGCTCGGCGGCGTGGACGTGGGCACCGGGATGCTGGCCTACTTCGTGGTGCACCACCTCACCCACAGCACGCTGCTGGCCGGGATCGCGTTCTCGGTGGGGTTCGTGGCCCTGCTCATGGCGCACAGCGAGCTGTTCACCGAGAACTTCCTGGTGCCGGTGACCACCGTGGTCGCCGGGCACCGCCCGGTGTGGTCGCTGGCGCGGCTGTGGGGCATCACCCTGGTGACCAACCTGATCGGCGGGTGGGTGGTGGCCTGGCTGATCATCACCGCGCGGCCGGACCTGCGGTCGACGGCGGTGGAGGTCTCCAACCACTACTTCGCGCTCGGCTTCAGCCTGAGCTCCTTCGCCCTCGCGGTGCTGGCGGGGCTGGTGATCACGTTGATGACCCGGATGCAGCACGCCGCCGACAGCCTGGGGGTGCAGATCGTGCCCGCCATCCTGTTCGGCTCCCTGCTGGCCGGTGGGCAGCTGTTCCACTCGGTGCTGGACTCGCTGTTCATGTTCGCCGGCCTGCACTCCGGCTCCGGGTACGGCTACCTGGACTGGCTCGGGGCGCTGGGCTGGTCGGCACTGGGCAACCTGGTGGGCGGGCTGGGCCTGGTCACCTCCATCCGCCTGCTGCGCACCAAGAACCGGGTGCAGCGGGAGCGTCAGAAGACCAAGGGCTGACGCCCCGCCGCACCGGTCGGGTCAGGCGGCTGCCGCCGCGGTGTGCATCAGGCGGCTGCCGCCGCGGTGTGCATCAGGCGGCTGCCGCCGCGGGCACCTCAGCCAGCACCACCAGCGGCTCGCCGGCCACCACCTCGGTGGCGGTGCCCACCAGCACCTGCTCCACCACCCCGTCGGTCGGGGCGCGCACCACGGTCTCCATCTTCATCGCCTCCAGCGACAGCAGCGACTGTCCGGCCACCACCTGCTCCCCCACGGCGACGTCGACACGCCACACGTTGGACACGAAGGGTGCCTCCACCACGGTGGCGCCCTCGGGCACCACCAGCTGGGTGGCGTCGACGGCCACGGCGGGCTCGGCGGTCTGCCGGTCGAACTCGCCGCTGGCCTGCCAGGCGGTGCGCTCGGCCTCGAACGCGGTGGCCTGCTGGGCCCGGAAGTCCGCGATCGAGCCGGCGTTGGCGTCCAGGAACCGCTGGTGCTCGGCCAGGGAGAACTCGCCCTCGGTGATGTCCACCGTGCCGCGTCCGGCCGCGAGGTCGGCACGCAGGTCGAGCAGCTCCTCCGGCTCCACCGGGTACCAGGAGATCTTGTCGAAGAACCGCAGCAGCCACGGCGAGCCCGCCTGGAACGGGGAGCCGTCCAGCCCGGCGTGGTAGCGGCTCCACACCTGGGTGGTGCGCCCGACGAACTGGTATCCGCCGGGGCCCTCCATGCCGTAGATGCACAGGTAGGCCCCGCCGATGCCGACGGCGTTCTCCGGGGTCCAGGTGCGGGCCGGGTTGTACTTGGTGGTGACCAGGCGGTGGCGGGGGTCCAGCGGGGTGGCCACCGGCGCCCCCAGGTAGACGTCGCCCAGGCCGAGCACCAGGTACTCGGCGTCGAAGACGGTGCGGTAGACGTCGTCGGTGTGCGCCAGGCCGTTGATGCGCCGGATGAACTCGATGTTCCAGGGGCACCACGGGGCGTCGTCGCGCACGCCGCTCATGTAGCGCTGGATGGCCTCGCGGGTGGCCGGGTCGTCCCAGGACAGCGGCAGTCGCACGGTGCGGCTGGGCACCACCAGCTCCTGCGCCGAGGGGATCTGCGCCTCCAGCTCCAGCACCAGCCCCACCAGGGTGCGCACCGGAAGCACGTCCGGGTCGACGTGCACCTGCAGCGAGCGGATGCCCGGGGTGAGGTCGAGGATGCCGGGGCGGTTCACCTCCACCAGCCGCTGGTGCAGGGCGTGCACCCGGGCGCGCAGGCCGAGGTCGAGCACGATGTCGCCCAGCTCCACCAGCACGTTGTCGTCCCCGGAGCGGCGCACCGTGATCGAGGGCAGCCCGTCGCCGCGCGGGTCGCGGTGCAGCACCCCGGAGTCGCCGTCGCCGCCGGTGCTGGCCACGGCGACGGTGGCGGCGCCGCGGGTGGAGCTGAGGTCCCGCGGGGAGGGTGCGGCGGCCACCTGCACGGGGACGAAGCGCACGGTGTCCCCCGGCGCCAGCTGGCCCAGCTTCCACCGGTCGGCGGTGACCACGGTGACCGGGCAGACGAAGCCCCCCAGGCTGGGGCCGTCCGGGCCGAGCAGGATCGGGGTGTCGCCGGTGAAGTCCAGCGCGCCGATGGCGTAGGCGTTGTCGTGGATGTTGGACGGGTGCAGCCCCGCCTCCCCGCCGTCGGTGCGCGCCCACTGCGGCGTGGGCCCCACCAGGCGCACGCCGGTGCGTGCGGAGTTGAAGTGCACCTCGTAGCTGGTCTCCAGCAGCGTGGCGATGTCGTCGGGGGTGAAGAACTCCGGGGCACCGTGCGGGCCCTCGGTCACCGCCAGCTGCCAGCTGCGGGTCATCGCGGGACGGACGTCAGCAGCCACCCCCGTGGTGGCCTGTGCTTCGGTGGCGTGCGCGCGCAGCACGTCGGCGGGGCGCAGCGCGCGCCCGGCGTGCCCGCCGAACTGGCCGAGGGTGAAGGTGGCCGCGCTCCCCAGGTACGCCGGCACGTCCAGTCCGCCGGCGACGAGGACGTAGGTGCGCAGCCCGCCGCTGCCGGTGGGCGTGCCGTCCACCGTGCCGACGTCGAGCACCCCGCCGGCGGGCACGCGCACCGGCTGCCACTGCGGCACCGGATCGCCGTCCACGGTCACCGCCACCTCCGCACCGGTGACGCAGACGTCGGTGGCGTGGGTGAAGCGCAGGGCGGGCCCGGAGACGGTGCACTCCAGGCCGGGCGCACCCTCGGCGTTGCCCAGCGCGGTGTTGCCCAGCCGGAAGGACAGGTCGTCCATCGGCCCGCTGGGTGGGACCCCCACCTGCCACAGGCCGACGCGGCCGGGCCAGTCCTGCACGGTGGTCATCAGCCCGGCCCGCTCCACCTCGATGCGCGGGGTGGGGTCGGTGACGTCGGCCAGGGTGGCGGTGCTGTGCGCGGCGGCGCGGACCACGGGGTGGCACACGATGGCGCGCAGCACCCCCAGGTTGGTCTCGATGCCGTCCATCCGGGTCTGGGCCAGTGCCGCACCGAGGGCGTCCAGCGCGGCGTCGCGCGTGTCACCGGCGGTGATCACCTTGGCCAGCAGCGGGTCGTAGCTGGTGGAGACGTCGCTGCCGCTGCGCACCCAGCCGTCCACCCGCACCCCGGGCAGGTCCGGCAGCGCCACGTGCGTGAGCGTGCCGGCGCTGGGCCGGAAGTCGTGGTGCGGGTCCTCGGCGTAGACGCGAGCCTCCACGGCCGCACCGGACACCGGCACGGACCCGTCGGGGTAGGCGTCCAGGAAGGTGGTGTCGCCCTGCGCCGCGCGCAGCATCCAGGCCACCAGGTCCACCCCGGTGACCGACTCGGTGACCGGGTGCTCCACCTGCAGCCGGGCGTTGACCTCCAGGAACGACGCCTCCCCGCGGACGGGGTCGTAGACGAACTCCACGGTGCCGGCGGAGCGGTAGCCCACCGCGGCGCACAGGGCGCGGGAGGTGTCGTGCAGGCGGGTGCGCAGCGCCTCGTCCAGGTCGGGCGCGGGCGCCTCCTCCACCACCTTCTGGTTGCGCCGCTGCAGCGAGCAGTCGCGGTCGCCCAGGGTGAGCACGCGGCCGGTGCCGTCGCCGAACACCTGCACCTCCACGTGCCGGGCGTTCTCCACGTAGCGCTCGGCGAACACCCCGGTGGAGCTGAAGCTCTGCGCCGCCTGGCGCACCACGGTGCGGTACGCCTCGCGCAGCTCGTCGTCGCTGCGGCACACCGTCATGCCGATCCCGCCGCCACCGCCGGTGGCCTTGAGCATCAGCGGGTAGCCGATCTCGGCCGCCGCGGCCAGGGCGGCGTCGACGTCGGCCAGCAGCTCGCTGCCGGCGATCATCGGCACGCCGGCGGCACGGGCGGCGGCCCGGGCGGTGTGCTTGGTGCCGAACAGGCGCAGCTGCTCAGGGGTGGGGCCGACGAAGACCAGGCCCGCCGCCTGCACGGCCTCGGCGAAGTCGGCGTCCTCGGAGAGGAACCCGTAGCCGGGGTGCACCGCGCCCGCCCCGGTGGCGGCCGCGGCGGCCAGGATCGCCTGCGGGCGCAGGTAGGACTCCGCCGCGGGCGCGGCGCCGATGTGCACCGCCTCGTCGGCCAGCCGCACGTGCTCGGCGCCGCGATCGGCCTCGGAGTACACCGCCACCGTGCGCAGGCCCAGCTCGCGGGCGGAGCGGATGATGCGGCAGGCGATCTCGCCGCGGTTGGCCACCAGCAGCGTGTCGAAGGCGGGCGCGCCCATCAGGACTCCTCGGTGATGATCATGCGGACCGGGGTGGGGTCGAAGCCGTTGCAGGGGTTGTTCACCTGCGGGCAGTTGGACACCAGCACCAGGGTGTCCACGTCGGCGCGCAGGGCCAGGCGCTTGCCGGGGCCGGAGCGGCCGTCGACGATGCCCAGGCTGCCGTCGGGGTCGACCGGGACGTTCATGAAGAAGTTGACGTTGGGCGCCAGGTCACGCTTGCCCAGGCCCCAGCGGGAGCCCTCGGCCAGGAAGTTCTCCACGCAGGCGTGCTGGTGCTTGGTCTGGTGGCCGTAGCGCAGCGTGTTGGACTCCTGCGAGCACGCCCCGCCCACGGTGTCGTGCTGGCCCACCTCGTCGGCGACGATCGTCATCAGCGCGGTGGAGTCACCGGCGCGCAGCACGCTGCCGGTGGACAGGAAGATGTTGCGCTGCGCGGCGATGGTGGTGGCCGCGCAGTAGCGGCGGGTGTGGTCGGCGGCGGCGTAGAACAGGGTGTCCACGGCCTGGTTGCCGCGCAGGTCGACGATGGTGAGCACCTGCCCGGCGCGCACCACGGCCGACCAGGGGGCGCGGGCCGCCACCACGGAGTCGGCGAGCACGGTGCCCGGCACCAGGGCCAGGTCCTCGGGGCGGGCGGTCTCGGGGTTGCCGGCCTCGGGGTGGGTGGCGGTGGTCATCAGGCGTCCTCTCCGGAGTGGGCGGCGGTCCAGGTGTCCTCGGTGTTGAGCACCGCGCGGGCGTACTCGGGGTCGGGGTTGGGCAGCTCGGCCAGCTCGGCGGGTGCCCGCCAGGCCAGCACCTCCAGCGACGTGGTGCCGAAGGTCTCGGCGGGGTCCAGCGGGTGCGCAGTGTTGGCGATGAGCACCACCAGCGGCAGGTGCAGCAGCAGGTCCACCGCGGTGTCCGGTCCGGCGCTGCCGGCGCTGAGCAGCTCACCGGTGGGACTCACCCGCACGCCGTGGAAGAACGACACCGAGGGGCCCAGGTCGCGCGGGGTGAGCCCGTGCTTGGCGGCGGCCAGGGTGAGCAGCTCGCGTCCGGCGGGGCTGGCGGTGTGCGGGGCACCCGCGCCGTAGCGGGCGGTGTTGGACTCCAGCGTGGTGGTGCCGCAGAGCGCGTCGTGGTGGGCGGAGGTGTCAGCCACCACCGTGGCCAGCACCCGGCCCTGGTCGGACAGCAGCGGGTGCCCGTGGCCGAGGTAGGCCTGCCACGGCACCTTCACCGTGTCGGCCATGGCGTAGCGCTCCCACGGCGCGTCGGCGCGGTGGAGCAGCACGTGCGCGCAGGCCGAACCGGCGACGTCGCGCAGCCGCAGCCGGGTCCCCCGGGCCAACACCTTGGCGGTGTAGCGCCCGCCCGGCACCGTCTCGGCCCAGGTGAGGCGGGAGGGATCGACGTCGGCGGGCGGGGTGGGCCAGCTGCTGGCCGGCAGCACCGGCATGGCGTCGGTGACGGCCCCGGCCTGGGCGCGGGCGTGGGCCCGGGCGGCCGCCGTGGTGGCCGTGCTGCTGGTGGAGGTGCTGCTGGTCACCGTGCTGCTGGTGGAGGTGCTGGATACCGTCTCGGCGCTCATCGTGCTCCTGTCCGTCAAGGTCGACCGCCCCGTATTTCCTGTCAGATGACAGTTTTGCGGGGCGATGTGTGCCGGACGTGTCTGCTGCGTGACGGCCACGGGTCGCTGTGTAACGGTGTCGTTTCCTGCACCGGAGCCGTGCCCGCGGCACCCGGGCAGGGGCGCCGGGCGCGCGCGGCGCGCTGGCACAATGACTCTCATGTCCACCGCCGGGCCAGGCCGACCGCGGCTGGCCGCGCCGCGTCGCCCGGGTCGCACCACCCGCGCGGAGATCCTCGACGCCGCCGCCGAGCTGTTCGTCAGCCACGGCTTCTCGGCCACCTCCACCCGCAGCATCGCCGAGGCCGTGGGCATCCGGCAGGCCTCGCTGTACCACCACTTCGCCACCAAGGAGCACCTGCTCACCGCGCTGCTGGCCGACACCGTGGACGCCCCCAACCGGGTGGCCACGCAGCTGCTGGAGCGCTCCGACCCGGCCGACGTGCGGCTGTACGCGCTGTGCCTGTTCGACGCCGGGCACCTCAACGCCGGCCGGTGGAACCTGGGTGCGCTGTACCTGCTGCCCGAGCTGCGGGGGGAGCAGTTCGCCGACTTCCGCGGCCAGCGCCAGGTGCTGCGGGAGCGCTACCACCGGCTGGCCTCGGCGGCGCTGGCCGAGCTGCGGCCCGGGCCCGGTGACACGGCGACCCTGCTGGCCGAGCTGCCCTTCCGCATCGTGGAGTCGGTGATCGACGTCCGCTCCGACGCCGACTCACCCGACCCGGGGCAGCCGGTGATCCTCCCGGCCCAGCTGGTGGCGGAGACCTGCCTGCGCGCCGTCGGCCACGCCGGGCCGGACGCGGAGCTGTGCCGTCAGGCGCAGGAGCTGCTCACCGAGCTCGACGTCTCCCTGCCCTGAGCCCTGGGTCCTGCTCGCCTGGGCCGGACCGGTGCGCGGGGCTGTTCCGGCCTGCTCGCGTGGTCACGTCACACGAACGCAACGTGGCGGGCAATCACTTACCCACTCGAAACACGCCCTCAACTCCCCGGGTTCATCTGCTGGCTTCAATACCTGTCAGTCGAACGAAAACCCGTCGCAGCCCTGGGAGCGTGCCCGTGCTCGTGCAGACCACCGCCGTCGGACCCTGGCCCCAAGGTCCACCCGCCGACGCCAGCGTCCCCCAGCCCACCGAGCTCAACGGTGTGCTCAACCGCGACCTCATCGTCTGGCACGGCGGCGGGTCGGACACCACCACCACGGTCACCTGGCTGCAGGCCGACGGCTACTACGCGGACCTGCGCCAGCCCGCGGAGCAGCCGAGCTTCGCGGGGGTGAGCTGTCTTCGCGAGCTCACCGCCGAGCACGTCGGCTGGATGGTGCGCCAGGAGGCCTTCGCCGGCCGGCTGCTGCAGTCCACGGTGGATCCTGCGCACTACACGTGGGAGCGGGCCGTGGACTTCTCGCCCGCCCCGGCCGGGATCGACCACGGCACCCTGCACCGCGAGGGCGCGCTGCTGGTGGAGCGTGGCCTGGACCTGCCCTACCTGGAGCTGTGGGAGCACACCGAGCAGCACCAACCCGGCGACAGCGCCACCCTGGTGCTGGCCGATCCGGAGACCGGAGCCACCGCGCTGCTGCTGCGCACCGGCAACCGCTTCGCCCTGGTCCGCCCGCGCCCCGTGGCGGTGGAGCGGTTCCTGCGGCCCGACGAGCTGACCGACCCGGGCGCGCTGCGCCTGGCCCAGGACCAGCTCGACTGCGAGGTCTCCCTGGGGACCGTGCGGCCGGACGGCTGGGTGATCGACCGCTCCACGCTGCCGTTCAAGGTCGGCTCCACCGCCGCCTTCACCGTCAGCGCCGCCCGCGACACCGTCCACCTGCACGACCTCTCCCCCGCCGGGCAGGCCTCCCTTCGCCGCTGGGTGGTCACCGACGTCGTGGGCGACCCCAGCCTGCTCACCCCCGCCTAGCCCCGACCACCGCCTCCACCCACCACAGGGGGAACCATGACCGCCACCCTTCCCAGCCTGGCCGCGCCCGCGACCCAGCGCGACGACCTGGGCGAGTTCGGCTACGAGCAGCAGCTGCACCGCAAGCTCGGCTCGTTCGCCTCCTTCGCCGCCGGCTTCTCCTTCATCTCGGTGCTCACCACCGTCTTCCAGCTCGCCGGGCTCGGCTTCTCCTTCGGTGGGCCGGCCTTCATCTGGGCCTGGCCGCTGGTGCTCGGCGGTCAGCTGCTGGTGGCGCTGTGCTTCGCCGAGCTGGCCGCTCGCTTCCCCATCTCCGGGGCCATCTACCAGTGGACCACCCGCATGTCCAACAGCACCTACGGCTGGTTCGCCGGCTGGATCATGATCGTCGGGCAGACGGTGGTGATGACCGCCGCCGCCATCGCCCTGCAGGTGGTGCTGCCCTCGGTGTGGTCGGGCTTCCAGGTGATCGGCGACGACCCCGACATCACCTCCACCTCGGGGGCGCAGAACGCCATGCTGCTGGCCGGTGGGCTGATCGTGGCCACCACCGTCATCAACATCATCGGCGTGCGGCTGATGGCCGTGGTGAACAACGTGGGCGTCACCTGCGAGATCGTCGGCGCGCTGGTGATCATCGGCCTGCTGCTCACCCACACCAACCGCGGCACCGAGGTGGTCTTCGACCTCGGCTCGGTGTCCTCCTCCGGCTACTTCGGCGCGTTCCTGTGCGCCTCGTTCACCGCCGCCTACGTGATGATCGGCTTCGACAGCGCCGGTGAGCTGTCCGAGGAGACCCGCGACGCCCGCCGGGTGGCGCCCCGGACGATGCTGCGCGCGCTGCTGGCCGCCGGCCTGCTCGGTGGAGCGCTGCTGATGGCGCTGCTGCTGGCCGCGCCGAGCCTCACCGACGGCCGCTTCGCCAGCGAGGGCCCGGCCTACGTCATCAGCGCGCTGTTCACCGGCCTCACCGGGCACGTGCTGCTGCTGATGGTGGCCATCGCGATCTGCGTGGCCACCCTGGCCGTGCAGACCTCGGGCTCGCGGATGTTGTTCTCCATGGCCCGCGACGGCAAGATGCCGCTGGCCAAGACCCTGGCGCACGTGCCGAGCAGCACCGGCACCCCGGTGTACGCCGCCACCGCGATCGGGCTCGGCGCCATCGGGGTGCTGGCGCTCAACCTCGGCCCGCACTCGGCGTTCATCAACCTGGAGTCCACCTGCATCGCCCTGGTGTACCTGGCCTACCTGATGCTCACCACGGCCATGCTGGTGCAGCGGCTGCGGGGCAACCCGCTGCTCGCCGCGCACGTGGTGGACGAGCAGGGCGCGGCGGTGTTCAGCCTCGGCCGCTGGGGCCTGCCGGTGAACGTCGCCGCGGTGCTCTACGGGCTGGCCATGCTGGTGAACCTGGCGTGGCCGCGCCAGGAGATCTACGACCCCGAGGGCGGCAGCTGGTACATGCAGTACTTCGCCATCCTGTTCACGCTGGGCACCGCGGCGGTGGGGGTGCTGCTGTACTGGGCCAGCCAGCGCCGCCCGGAGCCGGTCGCGGAGCCGGTGCTCGCGGGCTGACCGGACCACCACGTGGGCAACAAGGGCCTGAACGCCCCTCATTCCGGCTCCGCCGGGGCGTTCAGTGCCCTTGTTGCCCTTCTAGCGACGGCTGGAGCGCAGCAGCACGACGGTGAGCACGACCCACAGGATCAGCCCGAAACCGACCCCCTCGAGCGCGGCTGACGACCACGCCTCGTCCTCCGTGGCCTGCACGACCGTCAGCAGAGCTCCTGCAGTGATCCCGCCGACGAGGCCGCCGACCACAACCCGGCTGCGGTAGTGACGTGGTCTCGCTGCCAACCCAGCCGTATCGGCGCCTCGGCCCTCACCGCCGGCTTCCGGCGACGCGCGAGCTGGCTACGGCTGCGCGAGCACCAGGCACCACTCGTTGCCCTCGGGGTCGAGCATCACCTGAAACGCCCCGGCGACGTCGCGCTGGACCTCCCCGAGGCGGCGGGCACCCAGGGCCTCGGCCGCCAGGGTGGCCACCTCCAAGTCGCGCACGTCGATGTCCAGGTGCAGCCGGTTCTTGCCGGTCTTGGCCTCGGGCACCCGCTGGAAGGCCAGCCGCGTGGAGCCTGGCGGATCGACGTAGGCCCAGTCGTCGCTGCGCACCCGTGGCTGCCCACCCAGCACTCCCGACCAGAAGCGGACCAGAGCGGCCGGATCAGCGCAGTCGACGACCACCGCGTCGATGTGTCCGATCATGGTTCGACGATAACCACGGACGGTGCCTGGCTCGGTGGCACGCCGCTGGGAGGGGACCGATCGTGCGCGCGCAGCTCCGCCCGGGTCGCCAGCTGCAGCTCCGCACCGCTCAGGGGTGGGCGACGGGACCCTCGCAGTCCACGTAGGGATTCTCACCGGTCACCCGCTGCTCCTCGACCACGCTGCCGTTGACCAGGATGCGGCAGGCGATAGTGCCGGTGCCGATCATCAGCCCGGACAGCGACGTCATGACAGCGTCCTTGCTGTGGAGCGTTCTTGACCAGGGCAACGGTTCCAGCTCTTCCAGAGCGATGCTCTTCCCGTTCCAGTAGACGATGCTGCCAGCCAGGGCCCTGTCGCCCGTCACCTCGTACACCACCGTGATGGTCTTCGCACCCGTCTCGGGCTCGGTTGGGAGCTCGGTTCCACTGGGCCCAGCCGAGGGCGGTCCCGTGGTGACCGGCGCCTGGACCGTCGTGCTCGGCGCGGCGGAGGTGTCCGACCCGCCGCCGCCCACGCTCACCACCACGACGAGCAACACGACCAGCACGAGCACTGCTCCCCCGGTGATCCACGGCCACGTCGCCCGCTTGCTCGCCGGAGGGGGATGTCCGTGGGGAGCCCAACCATCCTGCGGCGGAGGGCCTTCAGGCGGGCCCCACTGGGGTCGAGGTGGTTGGTTCACGTGTCCCCCGTTGCTCGCACCGATGACCTGGACATCATGCGGCACACCCACTCTGGGCGGCTGACGAACCGATGGGGGACGAGCTGGCCTGTAAGCCGGATCCTGTGCCTCGACGTGCTCCGAGGAGCGCGTCGAGCGGCGACCATCCATCTGGGTACATCGTCACCGATGCCCTCACGCGGTCCACCCGCAGGCTCGGGCGAGCAGCCCTCAAGCACCTGCGCAGCGGAACCTGCCGACCGAGGTCGACCGGTACCGCCTTTGACCTTGCTCCGGGTGGGGTTTACCTAGCCGCCCCGGTCACCCGGGGCGCTGGTGCGCTCTTACCGCACCGTTTCACCCTTACCAGTGCACGCACTGGCGGTCTGTTTTCTGTGGCACTGTCCCGCGGGTCACCCCGGGTTGCCGTTAACAACCACCCTGCTCTGCGGAGTCCGGACTTTCCTCGGCGACGGGCCTGGCAGCAGGTGCTGCCGGTTCCCGCCAACGCGGCCGCCCGGCCAGCTCGTCCGCCCAGCACTCTACTTGCCCGCAGGGTCCGGGTCCGCCACCCAACACCGTCCGTTTCTCACATTGTGAGAATCGATTCTCACTTCACGAGACAGCGCGGCACAATGGGTCCATGAGCTCCGCCGTGGCCTCCCCCAGTCGCTATCGCTGGGTGGTGCTCGGCGCCGGCACCCTCGCACAGGCCTCCACCGCCGCGGTGTTCCTCGGCCTGGCCTCGGTCACACCGCTGCTGCGCGAGACCTACGCCCTCAGCGTCTCCGGCGTCGGCCTGCTGCTCGGGCTCATCTCCGCCGGCATCCTGCTCACCCTCCTGCCGTGGGGCATGCTCACCGACCGCGTGGGCGAGCGTCCGGTGATCGTCGCCGGACTGGTCGGCGCCGCCGCCTCGCTGGGCGTGCTGTCGCTGACCACGTCCGCGGTCGCGGCCGCGCTCCTGCTGCTGCTCGCCGGCGCCTTCGGGGCCAGCGTCAACGCCGCGAGCGGCCGGGCCGTGCTCACCTGGTTCCCCGTGCGCGGACGGGGCGTGGCCATGGGGGTGCGCCAGTCGGCGGTGCCGCTGGGTGCGGCGATCGCCGCCGCGGTGCTGCCGGGCATCGGCGAGACGCACGGGCTGCCCGCGGTGTTTCGCACCCTGGCGGCGGTGTGCCTGCTCAGCGCCGTGCTGGCCGCGGCGACGATCCACGACCCGGCAGGCACGGTGCGCCGCCCGGCCGGGCGCACGCCGATCAGCCGGGTGCTGGGCCAGCGCAGCCTGCTGCGGTTGTCCGCGGCCAGCGGCCTGCTGGTGGTGCCCCAGTTCACCCTGGGCGCGCTGCTGGTGGAGTACCTGCACGACGACAAGACGGTGGCGCTCACCGCGGCGGCGGCCACGCTCTCGGTGGCGCAGCTGGCCTCGGCGGTGGGCCGCCTGGCGGTGGGTGCGTGGTCGGACCGGGTGGGCAGCCGGGTGCGTCCAGTGCGGACGCTCGGCCTGTGCACGGCCGCCTGCTTCCTGCTGATCGCCGTGCTGGACGTGGTGGTCACCGGGCCGACGCTGGTGGTGCTCGCGCCCGTGCTGGTGGTGGGCACCGTGCTGGCCACCTGCTGGAACGGCCTCGCCTTCACCCTGGCCGGCGAGATCGCGCCGCCCGGGCAGGCTGCCGCCGCCATGAGCCTGCAGAACTCGGCGAACTACTTCGCTGCCACCCTCACTCCGGCGCTGGCCGGGGCGGTGGCGGCGGGGCTGGGTTGGGCCGCGGTGTTCGTGCTCGCCGGGGTGTCGGCGCTGGGATCGGCCGCGCTGCTGCACCCGCGCCGGTTGGCCCGCGTCGCAACGTGAGCGCATGATCAGCAACCTGCGGCACCTGCTCCTCGTGCCAGGACGGGAGGACCTCTGATGGGCAAGCGTCGTACGCGAACGCCCGCTGATCCGCAGGACGCGTCGGCCGCCCCACCGGACCCGAGTCCGAGGAAGCGGAAGGCCCTCTGGCAGAGACCCGGGCTACGCGTCGTCGGGCGGACCCTCAGCGCGTTGATCGAGAGCCTCCCGAGCTGATCCTCGGCCGGTCGTCGCTAGCCGCAAGGCCGAGAAGCCAGCTCGCCCAGCTTTCTCACCTGGTCGCCCCCTGCGACTGGCTGCGCCGGGGGGGCTGGCGGCCGGTGAGGGCGCGAACGGCGTGGGCTCCGTCGCCGCATCCGAAAACCCGTTGCACGCCGCCGTGCCCGCGCGCACACTGGCGTCCGCTCCTGTTCCCCAGCGTGAGGATCCCTCCGGTGAAGCTGCTCGACGCGTCCACGTCCTCCCCGCGCTGACCTCCGTCGACTCGCCGTTCTCCGGCTCCGGTGTCAGCGCGTCCGCTGACCGTCCAGGAGCCTCATGTCTGCCTCTCGCACCACCACCGCCAGCGCTGCCGCTGTCACTCTCACCGGCGTCGGCCTCACCTGGCCCGACGGCACCGTCGCGCTGCACGGGATCACCGGCGCTTTCAGCACGGGCCGCACCGGCCGCAACGGCTCCGGCAAGTCCACGCTGCTCCGCCTGATCGCCGGGCTGCTCTCCCCCACCGCCGGCCGCATCGTGTGCTCCGGCGACCTCGGCTACCTGCCGCAGACGCTCACCCTCGACGCCCGCGCCAGCCTGGCCGACCTGCTCGGCATCAGCGAGCAGCTGGCGGCCCTGCGCGCGATCGAGTCCGGCGACGTGGACAACCGCCACTTCGAGGTGATCGGCGACGACTGGGACCTGCCCACCCGCGCCGCCGACGCCCTGCGCACCGCCGGGCTGGACGGCGCCGACCTCGACCGCCGCGTGAACCAGGTCTCCGGCGGCGAGGCCGTGCTGGTGGCCACCGCCGGACTGCGCCTGCGCCACACCCCCATCACCCTGCTGGACGAGCCCACCAACAACCTCGACCGTGCCGCCCGGGCCCGGCTCGCCGACCTGGTGCGCACGTGGCCGGGCGCGCTGGTCGTCGTCAGCCACGACCGCGCCCTGCTGGAGCTGATGGACGACACCGCCGAGCTGTTCGAGGGCCGGCTCAGCGTCTTCGGCGGCCCCTACAGCGCCTGGCTGGCCCACCTCGAGCAGGCGCAGGCCGCCGCGGAGCAGGCCGAGCGGGCCGCGCAGCAGGTGGTGCGCACCGAGAAGCGCCAGCGCGTCGAGGCGGAGACCACGCTGGCGCACCGCGTCCGCAACGGCCGCACCGCGTTCGAGAACAAGCGAGTGCCCAAGATCCTGATGAACCAGCGCAAGAGCAACGCCCAGGTCTCCGCCGGTCGGCTGCGCACTGAGCTCGACGGCAAGGTGCGCAGCGCCCAGGACATCCTGGCCGAGGCCAGCGCGCGGGTGCGCGACGAGGAGCACGTGCACGTCGACCTGCCCGACCCCGACGTACCCCGCTCGCGCCGCATCGCCGAGCTGCAGGACGCCCGTGGCGCAACCGTGCTCATCCAGGGCCCTGAGCGCCTCGCCCTCACCGGCCCCAACGGCGTCGGCGTTACACATCGGATCTCTGACCCTAGCAATCCCGAGTTTCGCTTCCAGGCTACGAGAGCTGGGCGCCCGCTTCGAGCCAGTGCTCGGGGGAGGCCTGAGCCACCGCAGCCATCACTCCTGCGCACGCGGCGATCGCGTGCCTGATCGAGCTGTGTTGACTGCTCCTGTGCGGGCGACGTTGACGTGCTGAGGGACGCTACCGCGCGGGGCGCGCGCAGTCGTGAGAGTCGAGCGACATAACGAGGCGCCGGCGGAATCGGCAAGGACGTAGCCGGTACTGTTCAACCGTGGCTCGAACTGCGGGATCGCGTACCCGGGTTGGTCTGCATACCAATCTGACGCGAGCTGCCTCGGACTCGACGGCGCACCGCCTGGCGGCGAGCCGCGAGCAAGCAGGCACGCTATCGGTTCCGAGCGACAAAATGGCACCGTGACGACGAAGCAACTCGAGCTGCCGGCGACGCTGTGGTCCGTCCCGGACGGTCCGTGGCCGGACCCGCCGGTACAGACTAGGCCGGCGCTGCTTCCCGTGGGCGAGTTGACCCCGGAGAACGCGGAACGCCTGTTCACCCGGCTGCTGGAAACCGAAGCGCACATCGAGCACGCGACCCTGTACGGACTGCCCGGGCAAGCCCAGGCAGGAATCGATGTGTACGCGCGAACGGCGCCCTCGCTGGATGCCGCCACCACGGCGGGGAGAAGCTTCGTGGCCCTGCAGTCACGTCGGGTGAAGAGCCTCACCGCAGCATCCATCACCTCGGCGGTCACCGACTTCCTCGCCGGCGAGTGGGCGGACCGGTGCTCCCGGTTCTACTACGCCACGAGTTCGTCGCTTCGCGATACCAAGCTGGATGCCGCCCTCCGGTCCGTGCATGACGCCCTCGCGGAGAAGGACATCGAGTTCGAACCGTGGGGAGCGGAGGAGGTCGCCGCCCGGCTCCGCGATCAACCTCGGCTGGTGGATGACTTCTTCGGACGGGTGTGGGTGGCCGCGTTCTGCGGAGAGGACCGCGCCGCGGAGCTCGTCCGGCGGATCACCCCCGCGCAGGCACGCGCCGCACGCGCCGCCCTCGGAGGCCTCTACCAAGCCGCGTTCCGGGCGCAGGGTGCCTCGTCGACGGTCACCGGCACACACACGCGGGGCCTGTCGTATCTGATCCTCGATACACAACCGGCGTCCGAGGACACATCGGCACGGGCGACCCCCATGGAGCCGGAGCAGACGGAGCCGCCGGTGACGATTCAGCCGCTTGAGGAATACGCGGGAACTCCCCGAATGATGCGCCGCCGCATCCGCCAGCCTGCGCGGCGAGACCCAGTCAGATCGGCAGATGCAGATCGGGCACGCACTCCTGTCGACGAATGGACTGAGTCCGCGCGCCTCCGGCTGCTCATCGGCGCGCCCGGGGCGGGAAAGTCCAGCTTCCTGATGTTCGCCGCTGCGGACATCCTCGCCGCTGAACCGCAGTCCGCGGCGTTGCAGCGGGCGCACGGTGGCGACTTGCCGCTGTGGTTGCCGTTCGGGTTCCTGTGCCGTCACCTCGACGGATCAACCACGAACTCGGTTGTCTCGGCCATTCAGGCCTGGGTCACCCAGCAGGGTGGACCGTCAGCTTGGGATTTCACTCAGCCGGCTCTCGACGATGAACGGGCGATCCTGCTCGTCGATGGAGTCGACGAGTGGAGTGACTCCGCATCCGCGGAGTACGCGCTCGGGCTCATCGAGTCGTTCGTGTCCCAACGCCGCATCGGCGCGATCCTCACCGCACGCCCCTATGCGGTGGACCGACTGAACTGGGTGGAGCCGTGGGCGAAAGCGGTCCTCGCACCGCTCACCCATATTCAGCAGGTCGACCTGGTCACCCGGGTGCTATCCGAGTCCGACACGCCCGGTGGAGACGGTGCGTCCAGCCCGCACGCGGAGTCGTTCCTGGCCGAACTGACGCAGATACCAGCGTTGAGCGCCCTTCTGGGCACACCGCTCTTCCTCAGGCTGCTGGCGAAGTCGTGGCGTGGTGAGTCGTTGCCGCCACAACGGTTCCACCTGTTTTCCGCGCTCGTCGAGCTTCTGGTGGACAAGCATCCGCAGATGCGCCGCCGCGCCTCCTCCGCGGCGGGATCCGAGTTCTCCACCGGCGACATGCTCACGGTACTCCGTGGCGTCGCCTATCAGACAAGGATCGAGGGCGGCTCGCCGATCCGGCCCCGGCAGGAAATGGAGCGACGGATCCGGGAGGAGCTTCGACGCGACGACGGCCTCGCGTACCCTGCGGCTGACGCGGCCCGGGTCGCGAGGGCAGTGCTTTCGCAGGCGGAGGACGAATACGGTCTGCTCGTCCCGCAAGGCGTCGGCATGGTCGGGTTCTTGCATCGGGTGTTGCTCGATCAGCTTGCCGGCGAGCACCTAGCCACCCTCCCGCCCGAGGAGCAAGAGAACGCCCTGACCGGCCGGGCCGGCGACCCTACGTGGCGGGATGTGCTCATCGCCGGGCTTGCCACGCAGGTCAACGCGCACGTGAACGCGTCTCGGCTCACCTTGCTCAGCGAGCACGCCGAGGTGGACCCGGTCGACAAGTACGAACTGATCGCCGAGGCCATCGCCGCCGATGTCGCGATCACTACGCCGAAGCAGTCGCAGTGGGTGACGGAGATCATCGACCAAGTCAACGAGCACGCTGACACCGCCCACCGAGCCACGCTGATTGCGTCGCTGGTATCGATGACGAAACACGCTTCGCTGCGACCGCTGCTGCTCACAACCTTCACACGATGGCTCAACGCCGCACACCCCGAGCCGACGTCACCGCTGTGGATGCTCCGAGACGCCGCGGTCGCAGAGACGGGGGTCCTTCCTGCGCTGCTGTGGGGGCTGCGGCACGAGGACGAGGCGGTGCAGCTGAACGCTGCCCATGCCATCGCCATCCGCTACGCCGGCGATGCGACGATCGGCGCCCGCATCGAAACGAGCGTCCGCGACGGTGCGAAGGCCATCGACCAGGCGTTCGCGCTGCTGTGCCTGGGAACAGGGTGGCCGGACTGGCCGCAGCTGCCCGCCCTCCTCGAGTGGGCGCGAGCCCAGATCACCCCGGAGTTGCGAGTTTGCGCTCTGCACCTGCTTCGCGAAGCCGCGGGAGGACAGTTCGATTACCTCTCCGCCGCGGAGCGGCAGTGGTTCGGAGGGTTCCTGCGGCATGAGGGGTTGCGGCCGCGGGCGCACTGGACAGACCTCGCCGTCCCGTTCGTGCAGCATGCGCTGTCCGAGCAGCCGAAAGCGGCGCGGTTCGTGCTGGAGACTCTATCCGGCAACGGCAAGAATGGCGGCGACCGGTCGATGGCCTGGCTGCTGGCGTGCACCACGTTCAGCGACGACGAGGTGATCAAGAACTGGGTGGCCGACGAGCTGCAACACCCAGACCGCAACGGACTCGTGCTGCACAACCTTGCGCTCATCCCCGAGGCGTGGCGCGCAGACCCCGCTTTCGCGCGAAGCGCCGCGGTGACGATCCGGGAAGAAGCCCCGAAACTTGCGTTCAGCGACGGGGTCATCGCCCTCGCCGAATCGTTGCCCGACGCCGACGTGCTCGATGCGCTCATGCCCGCCCTGGACTCGTGGCGCCCCGTCCGTGCCGGGGCAGCGCTGGTGCAACGGTTCGGGCAGCGTCCCGAGGTGCGCGCGGTGTTCGACGAGCGCCTGCATGGGCCTGTCGAGTCGGCGGCACCACTCGCACCGCTCGCGCTGGATGCGCTCGGTGCCGAGGAAGGGTTCCGGGTGCTCGTCGCGTTACTGCGGTCTTCGGCCAACGAGGGTGACGGGGAAGCCCGAGTCGTGGTGGCGATGGCCCTCGCCGACGCCTGGGCGCAGTTCGCCAGCACCCCGGAGGACCCTGAGTCCGCTGCGATCCTGCGCGAATACGATCCGGACGAACTCGCGACACGCTGCACCGCCGTCGGGACGGGACACCTCACCTGGCATGTCGACGCAATCATCGCCGCGTGGCCGGCGCACGAGGCGGTCGTCGCATTCGCGTTGCAGGCCCTGCAGCACCCCCGGCGCGTCAGCAGCGGCATCCGCGACCCGGCACCCCCTGCGATCGTGCGCGCATACGGCGCCCGCGCCGACGCCACCGCCAACATGATGATGGATGCGGTTCTCGATCAGCTCGCCTACCTGCCACCGCAGCTGCGGGAGGTGCTCGTCGATGCCCTGACCCGCTCCGATCTGACCCCCGCCACCCTGCGCGACCTCCTCGGGGGCTGGGGTGAGGACCCGGACGTCTGGGTGCAGCGCACTGCACTGACCGGACTGGTCCGTCGCGTCGATCGGTACCGGATCTCCCCGAACGCCGAGCACGCACAGGCCCAGGAGGCGACCGACTGGCTGCGCACACAGGTGCAAGCCGAACTCTGCGGCTACGGTCCGGCTCTGCAAGACCGCCGCCAGACCGGGTGGGTTGGGATGCTGCTGCTGGGCGACCTCGGGCTGCACGACGGACTCCTGGAGACCATTGGGGAACCCACCCGACCAGGCGTGCACCTCCGACACCTGTTCGGAGGCGTCGACCGGGAACTGGTCGACCTGCTCAACGCCAACTGGGACGAGGTGTCCACCCACTTCGGCGACGACCTGTTCACTCTGCTGTCCGCCTCCAACGCCAGGTACGTGCGCGAGAACGCTCGAGCAACCGTGCTCGGCCAGCTCAGCACCAGCTCGTCACCGCACCCCTCCGTCAGCGAACTCATTCGCGCGGAGGCTGACACGAACCCTCAGTTCCGCAACAGCGCCGAGTATCTTCTCTGGTCGCATCGCGGTGGACGCCGCGATCTCGACCTCTTCGTCGCCTGCCTGACAAGCGAAGGCTTTTCCACCTCGAGCCGGAGAGAGACGAACGAGATCTACGACCTGCTGGTCGATCCGGACTCGTGGCAGGTCCCTGCCGAGACGCTCCGCGACGCGCTGACGCGGCAGTCCGGTTTCGACGCCGACCCGCAACTGCGGGCGTTGTTCTGCGAACTGTTCCCGACCGACGAGTGCAGTCGCACGATGTTTGCCGACCTGGAGGCGTGGTTCCGCACCGACGATCCGCGGGATCGTCGCGAATGGATCGACTCGCTCGCCGTCGCCGTCCGGTCCTCACCGCCCAGCGTCCTGCCCGCGATCGTCGAACGAGCACACCACCAGATCATGCTCCGGGACGCCGCCTACCTGTTCCCCCTGCTTACAGGCCCGCTGCTGCGCCGACTCCGCCACGACCCGGACGCAGTCACTGCGCTTCGATCCGCGATCCAGGATCCCGCCTCCGCGGATACCAGCACCCCGATCTGGGTGCAGACACTTGAGGCCGGGCAGACCCGCGACCCGGCGATTAACACGCAACGGTCCTACCTGTTGGCAACGGTGCTCGGCCACGCCGGACTGCTTGACGAGAGCACCGCGACGACGATGCGGGACATACTCACCACCACCAACCCAGATGTGGTGGTCCACGATCCTTTCACCGGAGCCGAACGTCCCGCGCGTGCGGCAGCGGTCACCCCGACTAGATTCCCCCCGACCCGGAACTGACACTTATCCAATGTGGTCCTCCGCGCGCTCCACACCCTCAACGCGCTGATGCTAGGGCTGGCGTGCAGCAAGACCACCCTGCTCGAGGCCCTGGTGCACGGCGCCGCAACACCGCCGGACCGCGCCGGCGGCACCCTGCTCACCTACCGCCTCGGCTACCTGCCGCAGCGCCTGGACGGCCTCGACGACCACGCCACCGCCCTGGAGAACGTGCGCGGGGCAGCACCCGACGTCCACCCGGGCACCATCCGCGGCCGCCTGGCCCGCTTCCGGCTGCTCGCCGACGCCGTCGAGCGGCCGGTGCGAACCCTCTCCGGCGGCGAACGGTTCCGGGTGGCGCTGGCCCGGCTGCTGCTGGCCGAGCCCCCGCCCCAGCTGCTGGTGCTCGACGAGCCCACCAACAACCTCGATCAACACACCGTGGACCAGCTGGTGGACGCCCTGCGCGGCTACCGCGGAGCGGTGCTGGTGGTCAGCCACGACGACGACCTGCTAACCCGTCTGGACCTCACCACCACGCTGGTCCTGGACCCCGAGGGCGGGCTGCGCCTCGCGTGATGCTCAGGGTGTCCCGATGACCGCGAGGGCGAGGAACGCGAGCGCGGCGGTGCTGGTGGTGGTGCGCATGAGGTTCCAGCGGTTCCAGCGACTCTCGAAGTGCCGGCGAGCCGACTGGTACTGCGCCTCGGACGCCATGGGTGCGGCATCGAGCGTCTGGTTCAGCGGCACGTTCGCCACGGCGGTGATGACGAACGTGGCCACCGAGCAGGCGGCGCCGGCCACCAGCCACGGCAACGAGACATCCCGGTCGGAGCCGAGCGCGAGGGCGGTCGCCGCGACCGCGGCCAGTGGTGCCGCGCCGAACACGGACAGGAACCAGGCGTTGAGGATCGCAGAGTTGATCGCACGAAAGGTGGTGACGTAGGAGCGGTCGTCGACCCGGCGCAGCGCGGGGCAGATGGCGCAGCTGAACGCGAAGAACAGCCCCGCCAGCAGCCCGTTGCCGACCACGGCGACGAGGAGCACAGCGGCGTAGGTCCACGAGCCGAGCGTCGTCATCACCGGACCTCCGAGTGTCTGTGCCGCAAGGCTAGTCAGTCGCTGAGGAACCGAAGAACCTCGTCGGTGACCCGCTCGGGTGCGTCCTCCATGACGAAGTGCCCGGCCTCGGGGATCACGACCAGCTCGGAGCCGGGGATGTCGGCGTGCAGCCGGTGCGCGTAGGAGACCGGCTGCCACTGGTCCTGCTCGCCCCAGACGATGCGGACCGGCATCGCCAGCGCGCCGAGCTGGTCGGTGATCTCCTCGGTGTAGGTGGAGTCGTAGTGCCGCACCTGGTGCTCGAAGAACGACGCCCGCCCGACGGCCGACTGGTGCGGCGCGAGGTAGGCCTGCAGGGTCTCGCCGGTCATCAGCCCGGTGTCGTGGACGGTCATGCGCAGCTGATCGGTGAGCAGCTGGTCGAGCTCGTCCTGCGGCAGACCGGCGTAGTCGTCCAGGTGCTCGTCGATGATCTTCCGCCAGGTGGACGACGGCCAGGAGTCGTAGCTCACGGTGTCGAGCACCATGAGTCGACGTACCCGCTCCGGGTGGGCGAGGGCGAAGCGGAGCCCGATCGCTCCCCCGATGTCGTGCGCGATGATCGTCGCCTGCGTCACACCGAGCCCGTCGAGCATGGCCCCGAGCAGCTCGGTCTGCCCGGCCACCGAGGTGTCGGCAGCAACCGGACGCTCGGAGCTCCCGTAGCCGAGCAGGTCGTAGGCGATGGTGCGGTAGCCGGCCTGCTCCACCCGAGGCACCACCGCCCGCCACTCGTAGGAGTGCGACGGCGTTCCGTGCAGGAACACCACGGGCTCGCCCGTGCCGTGGTCCCGATAGGCGATCCGCGCGCCACGGGCGATGAGCGTGTCGGTGAGCAGTGCCATGTCTGCCGCCTCTCCGTGCAGGTAAACCGATCTGTCACCCCCAGCATAAACAGATCTGTTTACTTGTGTCCTAGGCTGGGTGCATGACCGTGGTGCGGACGAAGAAGGCGGCGCAGGTCCTGCAGGCCGCCTCGGAGCTGTTCTACGCGCACGGCATCCACGCGGTCGGGGTGGACACCATCGCGGAGCGGGCCGGCGTGTCCAAGAAGACGCTGTACGAGCGCTTCGGCTCCAAGGACCGGCTGGTGGCGGACTACCTGGCTGAGCGCGACGCGCAGTGGCACGCGTTCCTGCACGACTGCTTGCGGGAGGCCGACCCCTCGCCCGTGGAGCAGGTGGTGGCCATCTTCCGCGCCTCCGGCCAGTGGGCGGCAGAGCGGGGCGGCAAGGGGTGCGCGATGGTCAACGCCCACGCCGAGATCAGCGACCCTGCCCATCCCGCCCACGCGGCGATCGTCGGCCAGAAGCGGTGGATGCTGGAGCTGTTCCGCGAGCTGGCGGTCCAAGCGGGCGCGGCGGAGCCGGACGAGGTGGCCGAGACCCTCATGCTGCTGCACGAGGGCGCCGTCGTCTCTGCCGGCATGAGCACCTTTGCCGGTGCGTTCGACCGAGCCGCCACCGCCGCACGGAGACTGATGGTGAGCCCGGCTCGTCGCCGGTGACGCCCGTTCCGGCTGGCTAGAGTCAGCAGCCGTGTCCGCCGCCCAGATGACGCTGCTGGCACTGGTCGGCGTGATCTCCGGTGCGGCCAACGCCATCGCCGGCGGTGGCTCGTTGATCGTGTTCCCGGCGCTGCTCGCCGTGGGCCTGCCGCCGCTGGATGCCAACGTCACCAACTCCATCGCCCAGTGGCCCAGCTACTTCGGTGCCACGGTGGGCCAGCGCGCCGACCTGCAGGGCCAGGAGGCCCGGCTGCGGCTGGTGGTGCCGCTGGCGGCCGCGGGCTCGTTCACCGGGGCGGTGCTGCTGCTGGTCCTGTCCAGCGCGGTGTTCGACACCGTGGTCCCGGTGCTGGTGCTGGCCGCCAGCGCCCTGATGGCCCTGCAGCCACGGATCACGCACTGGACCGGTGACCCCCAGCCCGGGGACCCCGACCGCACGGTGGCCCTGGGCCTGTCCGTCTTGGTCGCCACGCTCTACGGCGGCTACTTCGGCGGTGCGCTGGGCATCATCATGATGGCGCTGCTGGCGGTGACCGCCAACGACACCCTGCGCCGGCTCAACGCGGTGAAGGTGGCGCTGTCCATGGTGGCGGCAACCGCCGCGCTGGCGGTGTTCGCCCTCGGCGCCCCGGTGCACTGGGGCTGGGTGGCGGTGATCGCCCCGGCCACGCTGGTGGGCGGCTACCTCGGCGCCAAGATCGCCCAGCGGGTGCACGCCGCGGTGCTGCGCTGGTCGGTGGTGGTGCTCGGGGTGGCGGTGGGCGCCTACCTGGTGGTGACCTGAGCGTGCTGGCGCTCGCGCTGCTGGTGGTGGTGCTGGTGTTCACCGTGGCCGCCCCACACCGGTGGCCGGAGGCGGTGGTGGCCGTGCCCGCCGCGGTGCTCACCGTGGCGGTGGGCGCGCTGTCCCCGGCCCAGGCCTGGGAGCAGGTGCGCGAGCTCGGCCCCACCGTCGGCTTCCTGGCGGCGGTGCTGGTGCTGGCGCACCTGGCCGACGTGCACGGAGTGTTCCGCTGGGTCGGCGGGCTGCTGGCCGGCGGGGCCCGCGGGCAGCCGCGGCGGCTGCTGAGCCTGGTGTTCGTGGCCGCCTCGCTCACCACCGCGGTGCTCAGCCTGGACGCCACCGTGGTGCTGCTGACCCCGGCGGTGCTGGCCACCACGCTCCGGCTGCGGGTGCCGGCCCGTCCGCACGTCTACGCCACCGCGCACCTGGCCAACTCCGCGTCGCTGCTGCTGCCGGTCTCCAACCTCACCAACCTGCTGGCCTTCTCCGCCAGCGGGCTCAGCTTCCTGGGCTTCGCGGCGCTGATGGCGTTGCCGTGGCTGGTGGTGGTGGCCCTGGAGCTGGTGCTGTTCCGGCTGTTCTTCGCTGCTGATCTGCGTCCGCGCCCTGCCCTCGAGCTCCCCGTGGAGCCGGCCCCCACCCCGCGGCTCGCCCTGGTGGTGCTCGCGCTCACCCTCGTCGGGTTCGCGGTGTCCGGGCTGGTCGGGGTGGGGCCGGGGTGGGTGGCGGCCGTGGGTGCTGCGGTCCTGGCGGTGCCCGCGCTGGCGAAACGCAGCACCTCCGCGCCCCGGCTGGTGCGCGAGGCTGCGCCGTTGTTCTGCCTGTTCGTGCTGGCCCTGGGGGTGGTGGTGGGCGGGGTGACCGCTGGCGGGCTCGGGGAGCTGGTGGGCGAGCTGGTGCCAGAGCACCCCACGCTGCTGGCCCTGCTGGGCACGGCGGTGCTGGCCGCAGTGGCGGCCAACGTGGTGAACAACCTGCCCGCCACGCTGCTGCTGCTGGCCGTGCTCGGAACCACCGCCGACCCGGGGCTGGTGCTGGCGGTGCTGCTGGGGGTGAACATCGGCCCCAACCTCACCTACGTGGGCTCGCTGGCCACCCTGCTGTGGCGGCGGGTGCTGCGCAGCCGCGGGGTGGCGCCGTCGCTGCGCACGTTCACCGTGCTGGGCCTGCTCACCGTGCCGCTCACGCTGCCCGCGGCCGTCCTCGCGCTGTGGCTGGGCCTGCAGCTGCGGTGAGGGCTCGACTCAGCTGGTGGGAGCGTTGACCAGGCGCACGCTGCTGCCGCCGTCGGGGTAGAACTCCGCGGTGCTCAGCGACGCCAGGTCCAGGTGCAGCCGGAACAGCAGCGACGGGCCGCAGTCCAGGGCCAGGCGCAGCAGCGTCTTGATCGGGGTGACGTGGCTGACCACCAGCACGGTGGCCCCGGGGTGCGCGGCCACCAGCTCGTCGCGCGCCGCCTGCACCCGCTGGTGCACCTCGTCGAAGCTCTCCCCGCCGGGAGGAGCCACCGAGGTGTCCCCCAGCCAGCGGCGGTGCAGCTCGGGGTCGCGCTCGGCGGCCTCGCGGAAGGTCAGCCCCTCCCACTCGCCGAAGTCGGTCTCGGTCAGGTCCTCGTGCACGGTGACGTCCAGGCCCAGCTCCTGCGCCGCGGCGGCGGCGGTCTGGCGGGCACGCCCCAGCGGGGAGGACACCACGGCGGTGATCCCGCCGAGGCCGGCCACGTGCTTGGCTGCGGCGGCGGCCTGCTCGCGGCCCACCGCGGTCAGCTCGGGGTTGCCGCGCCCGGAGTAGCGCCGGTCCACCGACAGTGCCGTCTGCCCGTGGCGCAGCAGCAGCAGCCGGGTGGGCGTGCCCACGGCCCCGGTCCAGCCGGGAGACGCGGGCTTGGCCGCGGCGACCGGGGTTACGGCCGCGGACGTGGCGGCCGGTGCGATTCCGGCGGCGGCGGCGTCCATGGCCTGGTTGGCCAACCGGTCGGCGTGGGAGTTCTGGGCCCGCGGGATCCAGGTGAAGCCCACCCGGGACAGCTGCGCCACCAGCTCCCTGGCCTCAGCGGCCAGCGGGATCATGTCCGGGTGCTTGATCTTCCAGCGCCCGGACATCTGCTCCACCACCAGCTTGGAGTCCATCCGCACGTCCACCTCGTGGGCACCGAGCTCGATGGCGGCCTGCAGCCCCGCGATGAGCCCGCGGTACTCCGCGACGTTGTTGGTGGTGCGCCCCAGCGCCTCCTTGCGCTCGGCCAGCACCGTGCGCGCACCGTCAGCGCTGAGCACCACCGCGCCGTAGCCGGCGGGCCCGGGGTTGCCGCGCGAGCCTCCGTCGGCCTCCACCAGCACGTGGGCCAAGCTCACAGACCGGACTCCTTGGTGCGCACCAGGATGGCGCCGCACTCCTCGCAGCGCAGCACCAGCTCGGGTGGGGCAGCGGCGAAGCGAGCCATCACGCTGCGGTCCAGCTCCATCCGGCAGGCACCGCAACGGCGGGCCTGCAGCAGGGCCGCACCGGCACCGCGGGAGGCGCGCTGGCGCTCGTAGACGGTGAGCAGCTCGGCCGGGAAGCGGGGCAGCTGCTGGGCGCGCTGCTCGATGCAGCGCCTCTCGGCGGTGTCCAGGTCGGCCAGCGCCTCGTCGCGCTGGCGGGCGGCCTCGTTCAGCTCGTCCTCGACCTTGCTCAGCTGCGCGCCGGCGTGCTCGTGGTCGGCGGCGCTGGCCTCGCGCTGCTCCATCACCTCGAGCAGCTCGTCCTCCAGGATCCCCTGCCTGCGGGTGAGGGTCTCCAGCTCGTGCTGCAGCTCGGTCATCTGCTTGGGGGTGACGGTGCCGCCCTCGAGAAGCTTGCGGTCGCGGTCCTCGCGGCTGCGCACCGCCTCCACCTCGCGCTCGAGCTTGCGGATGTCGCGGTCGAGGTCTTCCACCTGCATCTGCACGGCCACGGCGGCGTCCTTGCGGGCCTGTCGCTCGGTCTCCAGGCGCTCCACCTCCTGCGCCTCGGGCAGGGTGCGGCGGCGGTGGGTGATGCGCGCCAGCTCGGCGTCGGTCGCGGCCAGGTCCAGCAGCGTGCGCTGCACGGCGGGGTCGACGTTCACTCGATGGGCTCCAATGTGTTGGTGTGTCCGGTGCCGCAGCCCACGGTCCAGGGGTCGGTGCGCAGCTGCGACACGCGCGTGCTCACCCTATCCCCGAACGCGGCCTGCACCACGCCCTGCGCCTGTGCGCACCACGGCTGCTCGCTGGCCCAGTGCGCCACGTCCACCAGGGCCGGCCCGCCGGTGCGCAGGTGCTCGTCGGCGGGGTGGTGGCGCAGGTCGGCGGTGAGGAACACGTCCGCCCCCAGCCGGGCCACGGTGCCCAGCAGGGAGTCGCCCGCGCCACCGCACACCGCCACCCGCTGCACCTGCCGATCGGGGTCGCCGGCGGCCCGCACGCCCCACACCGTGGCGGGCAGCGCGGCGGCGGCACGGGCGGTGAACTCGCGCAGCGTCTCGGCCTCGGCCAGCTCACCCAGGCGGCCCAGCCCCTGCGACGACGGCCGCGGCGCCACTTCCAGCACGTCGTAGGCCGGCTCCTCGTAGGGGTGGGCCCACACCAGGGACCCCACCACCTGCGCGCGCAGCCGCCGCGGGGCCACCACCTCGATGCGGACCTCGGCCACCTCGGTGAGCTCCCCGACCTCGCCGATCGAGGGCAGCGAACCTCCGCCGGGCAGGAACTGCCCGGTGCCGGTGACGGAGAACGCCGCCCGGCTGTAGGCACCCAGCTCGCCGGCCCCGGCGGAGAACAGCGCCGCCTTGACCCGCTCCACGTCCGCCCCCTGCGGGACCATCGTGACGATCTTGTCCAGGGCCGGCTCGGGCTCGGCCTCCAGCGGGCCCAGCACGCGCAGCCCCAGCCGCTCGGCGAGGGCGTCGGACACCCCGGGGTCGGCGGCGTCGGCGTTGGTGTGGGCGCTGAACAGCGCGCAGCCTCCGCGGATCAGCCGGGTCAGCAGCGCCCCCTTGGCGGTGTCGGCCCCCACGCCGGTCACTCCGCGCAGCAGCAGCGGGTGGTGCACCACCAGGGCCTGCGCACCCCACTCCAGCGCCTCGTCCACCACGGCCTCGGTGGCGTCGACGGCGAAGAGCACCCGGCCCACCGGGTCGGCGGGGTCGCCGCACACCAGCCCGACGGCGTCCCAGTCCTGGGCCAGCTCCGGCGGGTAGGCGGCGTCCAGGGTGGCCACCAGGTCAGCCACCCGCACGCCGTTGTCTGCTGCGCTCATCGGAGCACCTCCGTCATCGTCTCGGTCAGCCGGTGGGCGTCTGCGCTGCTGCGCACCGCCACCCGCAGGTAGTCAGGTCCCAGCCCGGGGAAGGTGTCGCCGCGGCGCACCGCGATGCCGCGGGTGCGCAGCTCGCGGCGCACCCGCTCGCCGTCGGGCACGCGCAGCAGCAGGAACGGTCCCTGCGCGGGCCCGCACAGCCACGGCGCCAGCAGGGCCGCCATCTCGGCGCGCTCGACGGCGATCGCCTCCGCCTCCCGCTGCGTCCACGCCACGGCGTCGGGCTCGCAGCAGGCGCGGATGGCCTCCAGCTGCAGAGTGCCCAGCGGCCAGTGTGGACGTCCGCGCGCCAGCCGGGCCAACAGGTCGGGCGGGCCCAGCACGTAGCCGGCGCGCAGCCCGGCCAGCGCCCAGGTCTTGGTGAGGCTGCGCAGCACCAGCACGTCCGGCAGCCGCTGGCCGGCCAGGCTCTGCGGCTCACCGGGCACCGCGTCGGCGAAGGCCTCGTCCACCACCACCACCCGGTTCGCGCGGCGCAGGCCCAGCACCTGCTCGGCGGGGTGCAGCACCGAGGTGGGGTTGGTGGGGTTGCCCAGCACCACCAGATCGGCCTCCGCGGGCACCGCCCCGCCGGCCAGCTGCCACGGCGGGGCCAGCACCACGCGCTGCACGGGCACGTCGGCCTCCCGCAGCGCCAGCTCGGGCTCGGTGAAGGAGGGGTGCACCACGGCGGCCAGGCGCGGGCGCAGCCGCGGCAGCAGCGCGAAGCCCTCGGCCGCACCGGCCAGCAGCAGCACCTCGTCGGGGCGGCGGCCGTGCCGGGCGGCGACCTGCTCGCGGGTGGCCAGCTCCTCGGCCGCACGGGGGTACGCGCCCAGGTCGTCCAGGCGGGCGGCGAGGCGCTCGCGCAGCCACGCCGGTGGCGCCGTGCCCCGGACGTTCACCGCGAAGTCCAGCAGACCTGGCTCGGCGTCGACGTCGCCGTGGTGGCGCAGGGCCCGGTAGTCCAGTGCTGTGCAGTCCGGCCCAGTGGTGTCCTCCACGGCCACGACCCTACGGCCCGCCCTCGCCTGCCTGACGTGCCAGGGACCACACCTGGCGGAGGCGGCGCCCAGGCCACCGTGGCCTACCGTGGAACCGTGCGCCGACTGCGAACTCTGCTCAAACCGGGCTGGCTGGCCCTGGCCGTGGTGGTCGCCGGGTTCGCCTACATGTGCTTCACCGTGCTGGCGCCGTGGCAGCTGGACAAGAACTCCAGCACCGAGCAGCGCAACGACCAGATCAACGCCTCCTTCTCCGCCGAGCCGGTGGAGCTGGCCGAGGTGGTGCCGGGCACCGAGGCGCCGGAGAGCACCGACGAGTGGCGTCGCGTCACGGTCACCGGCGCCTACCTGACCGACGACCAGGTGCTCGCCCGCCTGCGCTCGGTGCTGGGCCAGCCCGCCTACGAGGTGCTCACCCCGTTCCGGGTCACCGAGGGCGTGTTGACCAACCAGGTGGTGCTGGTCAACCGCGGCTTCGTCCGCCCGATCCAGGGCACCCAGCCCCCGGCCATCACCGCTCCGCCGAGCGAGACCGTGAGGCTGGAGGCGCGCATCCGCCTGGACGAGCGCCCGCAGCCGCGACCGAGCTTCGACGACGGCGGAGTGCGGCAGATCTACGGCGTCAACGCCGGCCAGGTGGGCGAGGTGACCGGGCTGACCGTGCGCCCGGGCTACCTGCAGCTGGGCGACAACCAGCCCGGGGTCCTCGAGGCGCTGCCGCTGCCCCAGCTGGACGCGGGACCCTACCTGTCCTACGGCCTGCAGTGGATCGCGTTCGGCATCATGGCGCCGCTGGGCCTGGGCTACTTCGTGTGGGCCGAGCTCCGCGAGCGGCGGGACAACAAGCGGCGGATCGACCCCGCTGCCACCCCCGAGCCGGAGCTCTCACCGCAGCCGCAGCCTGCCCCGGAGCCGGTCTCCACCCTGGCCGACCGCTACGGCAAGCGCCGCTGAGGAGAGCACCGCCCCACCCTGCACCAGCCGGGACAGCCGCACCGCCCGCCGCAGGTCCGCCACCGTCGGTGCCGCGCCGTGCCCCAGCAGCGGCCGGTGCTGCACCCCGTACGGGTAGGGCGTCGCCCCACCCAGCTGCACGCCCAGCGCGCCGGCGGCGGAGGCCTCCATCACCCCCGCGTTGGGGCTGGGGTGCGCTGCGCCGTCCCGACGCCACGCCCGCACCGCCTGCCGCGGTGAGCCGCCCACCAGCGGCGCGGCCGCCACGGTGAGCACCCCGGCCAGCCGAGCCGGAGCCAGGTTGAGCCCGTCGTCCAGCCGCGCCGCGGCCCACCCGAAGCGCTCGTAGCGCGGCGAGTGGTGCCCGATCATGGCGTCCAGGGTGTTGGCGGCGCGGTAGACCAGCAGGCCGGGCACCCCAGCCAGCGCACCCCACACCAGCGGAGCCACCGTGGCGTCGGAGGTGTTCTCCGCCACCGACTCCACCGTGGCGCGGGCCAGGCCGGCGGCGTCCAGCGCCGACGGGTCGCGCCCGCACAGGGAGGGCAGCCGCCGGCGGGCGGCGTCCAGGTCGTCGGCGGTCAGCTCGGTGGCCATGGCCGAGCCCTCCCGCAGCAGCGAGGTGCCACCCAGCACCGCCCAGGTGGCGGCGGCCGTGGCCAGCACGTGCCCCATCCCGCGCCGGGGCGCCAGCAGGCCCAGGCCCGCGGCGCCGGCCACCAGGACGCCGACGTGCAGCGCGCCGGCGGGGCGGGAGTCGCGGTAGGTCAGCCGCTCCAGGGCCGCGGCGGTGGAGCCGAAGCCGGCCACCGGGTGCCAGCGACGGGGGTCGCCGAGAGCACGGTCGAGGGCCAGGCCGAGCAGCAGACCGACCGCGCGGCGGCTGCCCGCGGTGGTGGAGACGAGAGCGGGCACGGCCGACACGGTACCGACCCGGCGGGCACGCCCGCGTGGGGCGGCCCCGGAGGAACAACGTGGTGGGCGCGATAGGGATCGAACCTACGACCGCCTGTGTGTAAGACAGGTGCTCTACCGCTGAGCTACACGCCCGTGCACACCCCGGCCGGAGCCGCGGCGTGCAGTGATCAACTCTGAGCGCTCACGCCGGCAGCGCTGCCAGCGCCTTGTCCCACGCGGACTGGTCGCGGGCCTCGCCGGGGCCGTTCATCTCAGCGAACCGGATGACGCCCTGCTTGTCGATGACGAACGTGCCCCGGTTGGCGAAGCCGGTCGCGTCGTTGAACACGCCGTAGGCCTGGGCAACCTCGCCGTGCGGCCAGAAGTCGGCCAGCAGCGGGAAGGTGTAGCCCTGGTCGGCGGCCCAGACCTTCAGCGAGGGCGCGGAACCGACCGAGACGGCGAGCACGACGGTGTCGTCGTTCTGGAACTTGGGGAGGTCGTCGCGCACCTGGCAGAGCTCGCCCTGGCAGGTTCCCGTGAACGGCAGGGGGTAGAAGACGAGCAGGACGTTCTTGTCACCCCGGTAGGAGGACAGCGTCACTTCCTGGTTGTTCTGGTCCTTGAGGGTGAAATCAGGTGCAGTCGTACCGACGTCGAGCGTCATGGAAGTCCTCTCCGTACCGCGGAGCCGCCATGGTGCAGCGGCGTCCGGGCGCACCCTGCGCCCCGCAAAAGCCTAGCGGGACGGGCCGGAGACTCCACGCACGGCTGAGACTCCACCCGGTGGTCACCCGACCGGCAGGATCAGCGCTTGGCCTTGGTCCGAGGCTGCACCAGACGGTTGGCGGTCCAGTCACCCAGGTTCATCGTCAGCGTCTGCGTCAACCCTGCGGTGGGCGCGGCCTCAGCGATCTCGCTCGGCTCGACGTGCCCGTTGACGCCGGTCTTGGGGCTCAGCACCCACACCACGCCGTCGTCGGCCAGCGGTCCGATGGCGTCCACCAACGCGTCGACCAGGTCGCCGTCACCGTCCCGCCACCACAGCAGCGCCACGTCGATGACCTCGTCGGTGTCCTCGTCGACCAGCTCGCTGCCGGACTGCTGCTCCACGATCGCCCGCAGGGAATCGTCGGTGTCCTCGTCCCAGCCAATCTCCTGCACCACCATCCCGTGCACAATTCCGAGCTTCTCGGCGTCATTTCGGGAATCCCCCGCGGCGACCACGGTGCGGTCCTCCTTCAGTTGGTGCTCAGGAACGGCGGTCGCCGCACCTCGTGTCGTGTTGCTCGTGTCAGGTGAGCGAACAGGCTCAGGCCCCCAGACGCAAGCCGAGACAGGATATTGAGACAGCGCCCTCCACACCAGCACCCGGGGCACGACCTAGGAGGTGCAGGAGGTCTTGATCTTGTCGAGGTGGGCGTTGTAGTCGTTCTTGGCGGCGTTGAACGGCGCCGACATCCGCTGCGGGATCGCCGCGATCACCGCGTCCAGCGAGGTGGCCATCAGCGGCAGCTCGGTGGTCAGCAGGTCAGTGGCCGGCAGCCGCTCCACGCCGGGGACGGTGCGCAGCTGTTGCGGCAGGGGCCCGAGCTTGGCGAGCGCGGCGGTCTCGGCAGCGACCAGCTCCGGGGTGACCCCCTTGCCGGCGTTGGCCACCGTGAGGAAGTCGTTCACGGCCTTGGTGGCCGCGTTGGTGAGCTGCGGGATGCGCCCGCACACCACGAGGCGGTCCCCGACGGCAACGACGGTGGGCGGCACACCCGTGGCGGATGCAGCGGTGCTGGTCGGGCGCGTGGTGGTGGGGCGCGCCGTGGTGGGGCGCGCCGTGGTGGTGGTCGTCGCGGTGGCTGAGGTGGTGCCCCGAGCCACGGCCAGCGCGGGGTCGGGCTTCGCCTCGCCGTCCACCTGGCTGGTGCAGGCCGCCCCGGCGCCGACCACGAGGAGCGCACCCACCAGAGCCGCCGTTGACCCCACTCGTGTCCTGCCCATCAGTCCCACCCGCTCTGCTCGTTCGCCGAATGCCCCAGGAGAGCAACGATGCTCGTGCCAGCACCCCCGCTCCGGCGAGGACGCTACCCGCTGGTAGGGATCCCCATCGCACCTTGACCACTACATGCGGCACGATTGAGCATGGGACACACCGACTCCGTCGCTGCTGCCCCCGCCGTCCGCACCACGGACGCGTCCGGCACCGGGCTCACCCCAAGGCCCGTGCCCACCCAGAGTGAGGAGCACACCGTGGCCGAGCGATCGAGCGCCCCGTCGGAGCTTGGCGGGAGCGACACGCCCGCGAAGGGTCCGGCACGGGTTCGTGTCATCCGGGAAGGTGTCGGTTCCTACCTCCCCGACATCGACCCCGAGGAGACGGCCGAGTGGCTGGAGTCCTTTGACGCGATGCTCAGCGAGGCCGGTCCGCAGCGCGCCCGCTACCTGATGCTCCGGCTGCTCGAGCGCGCCGGTGACGCCCGGGTGGCCCTGCCGTCGCTGACCTCCACCGACTACGTCAACACCATCCCCACCGAGAACGAGCCGTGGTTCCCCGGCGACGAGGAGGTGGAGCGCCGCTACCGCGCCTGGATCCGCTGGAACGCCGCGGTGATGGTGCACCGGGCGCAGCGCCCGGGCGTCGGCGTCGGCGGACACATCTCCACCTACGCCAGCTCCGCAGCGCTGTACGAGGTGGGCTTCAACCACTTCTTCCGCGGCCGCGACCACCCCGGTGGCGGCGACCAGGTCTTCATCCAGGGCCACGCCTCCCCCGGCATCTACGCCCGCGCGTTCCTCGAGGGCCGGCTCTCCGCCGAGCAGCTCGACGGCTTCCGCCAGGAGTACAGCCACGCCGGCGAGAGCGGCGGCCTGCCGTCGTACCCGCACCCCCGGCTGCTGCCGGACTTCTGGGAGTTCCCCACGGTGTCCATGGGCCTCGGGCCGATGAACGCCATCTACCAGGCCCGCTTCAACAAGTACCTGCAGCACCGCAGCATCAAGGACACCTCCGACCAGCACGTGTGGGCCTTCCTCGGTGACGGCGAGATGGACGAGCCGGAGTCGCGCGGGCTGGTGCACGTGGCGGCCACCGACCAGCTGGACAACCTCACGTTCGTCGTCAACTGCAACCTGCAGCGCCTGGACGGGCCGGTGCGCGGCAACGGCAAGATCATCCAGGAGCTGGAGAGCTTCTTCCGTGGCGCCGGCTGGAACGTCATCAAGGTGGTGTGGGGCCGGGAGTGGGACAGCCTGCTGCACGCCGACCGCGACGGTGCGCTGGTCAACCTGATGAACAGCACCCCCGACGGTGACTACCAGACCTACAAGGCCAACGACGGCGGCTACGTCCGCGAGCACTTCTTCGGGCGCGACCCGCGCACCAAGGAGCTGGTCGACCCGATGACCGACTCCGAGATCTGGAACCTCAAGCGCGGTGGGCACGACTACCGCAAGGTGCACGCCGCCTACGCCGCCGCGATGGCGCACAAGGGCCAGCCCACGGTCATCCTGGCCAAGACCATCAAGGGCTACGGGCTGGGCACGCACTTCGAGGGCCGCAACGCCACGCACCAGATGAAGAAGCTGACCCTCGACGACCTCAAGCACCTGCGCGACAGCCAGCACATCCCGATCAGCGACGAGGACCTCGAGCGCGACCCGTACCTGCCGCCGTACTACCACCCCGGCGCCGACGCCCCGGAGATCAAGTACCTGCGGGAGCGCCGCCGGGTGCTGGGCGGCTACCTGCCCACTCGCAAGGTGACGGCGAACAACCCGCCGCTGCCCGAGGACAAGACCTACGACGTGGTCAAGCGCGGCTCGGGCAAGCAGGAGGTGGCCACCACCATGGCCTTCGTCCGGCTGCTCAAGGAGCTGATGCGGGACAAGGGGTGGGGCAAGCGGTTCGTCCCGATCATCCCCGACGAGGCGCGCACCTTCGGCATGGACTCGATGTTCCCCACGCTGAAGATCTACAACCCCAACGGCCAGCTGTACACCTCGGTGGACGCCGACCTGATGCTCGCCTACAAGGAGAGCGAGGTCGGCCAGATCCTGCACGAGGGGATCAACGAGGCGGGCTCGACGGCCGCGTTCACCGCGGTCGGCACCTCCTACGCCACCCACGGCGAGCCGATGATCCCGATCTACATCTTCTACTCGATGTTCGGCTTCCAGCGCACCGGCGACGGGCTGTGGGCCGCCGCCGACCAGATGGCCCGCGGCTTCGCCCTGGGGGCCACTGCCGGGCGCACCACCCTCACCGGTGAGGGCCTGCAGCACGCCGACGGCCACTCGCTGCTGCTGGCGGCGAGCAACCCCGCGGTCGTCGCCTACGACCCGGCCTACGGCTACGAGATCGGCCACATCGTGCGCGAGGGCCTGCGCCGGATGTACGGCGACGGCGGCCCGGACGGCGCCGGCGAGAACGTCTTCTACTACCTCACCGTCTACAACGAGCCCTACCAGCAGCCGGCCGAGCCCGAGGACGTCGACGTGGAGGGCATCCTCCGCGGCATCCACCGGGTGAGCACCGCACCGGCGGGAACGGGTCCGCGCGCGCAGATCCTCGCCTCCGGCGTGGCCCTGCCGTGGGCGATGAAGGCCCAGCAGCTGCTGGCCGACGACTGGGACGTGGCGGCGGACGTGTGGTCGGTGACGTCGTGGAACGAGCTGCACCGCGACGGCGTGGAGTGCGAGCGTGAGGCGCTGCGCCACCCCGAGGCGGACAAGCGCGTGCCCTACGTGACCGAGGCGCTGACCGACCTGGCCGGACCCGTGGTCGCGGTGTCGGACTGGATGCGCGCGGTGCCGGACATGATCCGCCAGTGGGTGCCCAACGAGTACATCACCCTGGGCACCGACGGGTTCGGCTTCTCCGACACCCGACCGGCGGCCCGCCGGGTGTTCAACGTGGACGCCGAGTCGGTCGTGGTGGCCGTGCTGTCCTCGCTGGCCGAGTCCGGCGACGTGCCCGAGAAGGCACCGGTCGAGGCGGCCGCGCAGTACAAGATCGACGACCCCCGCGCGGCCGGCCCCTCCACCGGCGACACCGGCGTCGCCTGAGCGGGTAGCTCCGCACTCTCCGAGGCCGTGCGATCAGGAGCCGTAGCGCTCCTGGTGCACGGCCTCGCTGAGCGGGCGGCGGCTGCGCCAGCCGAAGCGCTCCAGGTCGGGCACCTCCTGGCGCCGGGCCACGTGGCCCACGCACAGCCAGCCGATGGGTCGCACCGGCTCGGCCACCCCCACCAGCTCGGCGAGCACCTCCTCGTCGTAGAAGCTCACCCAGCCCACCCCGAGCCCCTCGGCCGTGGCGGCCAGCCACAGGTTCTGCACGGCCAGCACGGTGGAGAACAGGCCGGTGTCGGCCACGGTGTGCCGGCCCAGCACGTGCTGGCCGCCGCGGCTCTGGTCGTGGGTGACCACCACGCCCAACCCGCTCTCCTGGATGCCCTCCACCTTGATGGGGTCGAAGGTGGTGGCCCGCTCGGGCGGCAGCGTGGCGGCGAACTCCCGGCGCTTGGCGGCCACGTGCTCGGCGAAACGGTGCAGGGTCTGCGGCCGGCGCACCAGGACGAAGTCCCACGGCTGGGTCATGCCGACGCTGGGCGCGGCGTGCGCGGCGGTGAGCACCCGGTGCAGCACGTCCTCGGCCACCGCTTCTCCGGTGAACTCAGCCCGGACGTCCCGGCGCATCCGGATGGCGTCGTAGAGGGTGGTGGTGGGCTCGGCGCTGGGGGTGGACCCGGAGCTGTCGCGACGTTCGGCCGTCATCGGAGCCACGCTAGCCCAGCGCCCACACCCCGGTCACGGCGCTGCGCGCGCCGGTCAGCGGGAGTGACAGCACTGCGCGCCCCGAGGAAGTCCTCGGGGCGCGCAGTGGAGGGCGTCAGCCCAGCCCTACTTCATCCAGGCCCTACTTCATCCAGGCCTTACTTCATCCAAGCCTTGTCGAACAGGATGATCCCGTCCAGGCTCGGCTTGAGGCCGTGCACCGAGGTCTGCCACGGAATCAGCGCGGCCTGCGTGCCCCAGGTGAGGAACGGCACGGTCTCGTTCATCAGCTTCTGGATCTCCGCGATGGCGGTGCGCTTGTCCGCGTCGGTGCTCGCCGACTTCACCTTCACCAGCGCGGCGTCCATGGCCGCGTTCTTGTAGCCCATGGAGTTGGTGTCGGAGTCACTGGCCAGGGTGCTGGCGAGGCGGATCTGCGGAGCCGCCTCCCACAGGCTGAACGACCCGCGGCTGATGTCGTAGTCGTTGTCGACGTAGATCCGCTTGGTCAGCTCGGTGACGTTGTTGGCGTAGCTGATCTCCACGGTGAACCCGACGGCCTGCAGCATCGCCTGGACGGCGAGCGCCTGCGCCTGGGCCTTGGGCTCCATGAAGCCGGCGTAGGTGAGGCGACCGTCGTACCCGTCCTTCTTCGCCTCCTCGAGCAGCTGCTTGGCCTTCTCCGGGTCGTAGCCCAGCCCACGGACGTCGGTGTGCCAGCGCGACCACTCGGGGAAGAGGTCGGCGCCGGGCATGCCCTTGCCGGCGTACACCCGCTGGTCGATGGCCTCGGGGTTGACCGCGTAGGCCATCGCCTGGCGAATGCGCACGTCGGCGCCCGGGCGACCCGGACGGTGGTTGATCACGCCCACGTTGCCCAGCGCACCGGTGTCCACGAAGGCAGGCGCGTTCATCGCCGTGATCTGCTCGGTGGCCTCCGGGTTGCGCAGGTAAATCATCTGCACGCCACCGGACTTGAAGGCGTCGACCTTGGCCTGCTCACCGGCGATGTTCACGAAGCGCAGCGTGCTGATGTTCGGCTCGCCACCCCAGTAGCCCGGGTTGGCCTTGAGGACGAGCTCGTTCTGCGGAGACAGCCGCTCGACGGTGTACGGACCTGCCCCGATCGGGGTGAACTTCCCGCTCTGCATCGAGCTGGGCGCCACGATGACGCCCGGCCCGGAGGACAGCATCGCCCAGAACTCCGGCCACGCCTCGGTGAGGGTGAACACCACGGTGCTGGGGGTGGGTGACTCCATCTTGGACACCCCGGTCTTGAACAGCTGGCTGTTCAGGCCCCGCTTGTCCAGGTACCGCTGGATGCTCCAGAGCACGGCCTGCCCGTTCAGGGGCGTGCCGTCGCTGAACGTCACGCCGTCGCGCAGGGTCAGCGTCCAGGTCTTCTGGTCCTCGCTGACGTCCACGGCCTTGGCCAGCTGCGGCTCGTACTTGTCCGTCTGGGCGTCGTAGCGCACCAGCAGGTCGTAGACCGCGGCCAGCTCGGTGCCGCCGGTGGATCCGGTCGCGTAGGTGACGAGCGGGTCCAGGGTGGACACCGGGGCGTAGGTGGCATAGCTGAGCGTGCCGCCGCGGACCGGCTCGCCGCCGTCGCCCTGCTCACCGACGAGCCCGACCCGCACGGCAGGGCCGTCCTGGGCGGTCTTGTCACCGCTGCTCTCGGTGCCGCCGGCGCACCCGGCGAGCAGCAGGCTGCCCACCACGGTGGCTGCAGCCATCCGGCTCCAGCGCGTCCTCGTCAGACGGGTCATCGATGTTCCTCCTCCAGACGTGCAGGACCGGTGCGCGACGCCTGCTGAGACGTGCATCACGCACCGGAGATCGCCGCAATCCTGGTGATGCGGACCACACCTCGGCGGTTCGCCTCCCACTCACCGGAATGCGCCTGGGGCTGTGCCGCCCTCCCCTGCGCGCCGTTGCGCGTCGGCAGGCGCTACCTTGCCGAGGGTGTCCCCCTCCGCGTCCCGCCCCTCCGCGCCCCTGCCCAGCCGGCTGATCCGCAAGCTCGAGCTGTCCTCCGGCGAGTACTCGGTGCAGGCGATCGCGGCGATGCACGAGACGCTGCCCTTCTTCGAGGAGCTCGGCGCGGACGTCCGCGCCAGCGTGGCCCTGGTGGTGCAGACCGGCGTCACCAACTTCGTCCGCTGGCTGCGTGACCCCGACTCCGCGGTACAGCTGACCACCCAGGCCTTCGGCGCGGTCCCCCCCGAGCTGATGAAGCAGGTCAGCCTGCGGCAGACCGTGGACATGGTGCGCACCGCCACCGGGGTCTTCGAGCGCTACCTGCCCGCGCTGGCCTACGACGACGAGCAGCGGGTGGCCCTCACCGAGGCGG
This sequence comes from Rhodococcus sp. Z6_132, assembly GCF_058133635.1. Taxonomy (NCBI): domain Bacteria; kingdom Bacillati; phylum Actinomycetota; class Actinomycetes; order Mycobacteriales; family Nocardiaceae; genus Rhodococcus; species Rhodococcus sp. Z6_132. The sequence continues at coordinate 441,650 of NZ_JBYUNP010000002.1, read as the reverse complement.
TGCTGCGCTACAGCCGGGAGATCGCCTTCTCCGCGGCCACCGTCTACGCCTCGGCGGCGGAGTCCCGGGGGGCCTGGGACGCGCGCCTGGAAGCCCTGGTGGTGGACGGGGTGGTGCGTGGCGACGCCGACGAGTCCTTGTTGTCCCGCGCGTCGGCGCTGGGCTGGGACCTCGGCTCGCTGGCCACCGTGCTGGTGGGCAACCCGCCCGACGACGAGGGCCTGGCACTGGTGGGTGCGGTGCACGCCGCGGCCGCCGAGCACGGACGCAACGCCCTGGTCGGGGTGCAGGGCTCGCGGCTGGTGGTGATCGTGAGCGGCCGGCTGCAGCCCGCCCTGCTCGACGACCTCGCGGCCTGCTTCGCCGCAGGGCCGGTGGTGGTGGGCCCGACGTCGAGCTCGGTGGGGGCGGCGCACCGCAGCGCACTGGAGGCGATGGCGGGGTTGCGCGCCGTCCCCGCCTGGCCCGCCGCGCCGCGCCCGGTGCTCGCCGCCGACCTCCTGCCCGAGCGCGTGCTCGCCGGGGACCCCTACGCAGAGCGCGCCCTGCTGCAGGGCGTGGTGCACCCCCTGGACGAGGCCGGCGGGTCGCTGGCCAGCACCCTGCAGGCCTACCTGGAGGGGGGCGGCGCCATCGAGAGCTGCGCGCGGTCGTTGTTCGTCCACGCCAACACGGTGCGCTACCGACTGCGAAAAGTGGCAGAGATCACGCACCGCGAACCGAGCGTTCCGCGCGACGCGTACGTCCTGCGCGTTGCCCTGGCCGTCGGCCGACTCACCGAGTCTCGCCCCTCTGCCTAGCGATTCATCCGCACCCAGCCATGACGTCCGCGCACGTCAGCGACTCGCCCGCCCGCCGAGGACGCCCACTGCGGTTGCCCGCCCGGATCGCGCGGCACACCGACCGCCCCGGGACCGTTGTAGGAATCCCACAACACCGAGCCGCAGACTTGGTGCCCCAGAACGGGGACCTGCTGCACCCGGACCGTGTTTCCTGATGTCCGTGATCGCCTTACTCGCACCCGGCCAGGGCTCGCAAGCTCCCGGCATGCTCGAACCGTGGCTGGCGCTGCCCGGCGCACCAGAGCGAGTGGCGGCGTGGTCGGCTGCCGCTGACCTCGACCTCGCCCGGCTGGGCACCACCGCGACCGCCGAGGAGATCACCGACACCGCGGTCACCCAGCCGCTGGTCGTGGCCCTTGCGCTGCTGGCCTACGAGGAGCTCGAGCGTCGTGGCGAGCTGCCCAGCGAGGTGCTGACCGCCGGACACTCCGTGGGTGAGCTGGCCGCCGCCGCCATCGCCGGGGTCTTCTCCCCCGACGACGCGGTCGCGCTGGCCGCCGTGCGCGGTGCGGCCATGGGGGCCGCCTGCGCCGCCGAGGCCACCGGCATGGCGGCCGTGCTCGGCGGCGACGCCGCGGAGGTCACCGCCCGCCTGGACGAGCTGGGCCTGGTCCCGGCCAACCAGAACGCCAAGGGCCAGGTGGTGGCCGCTGGACTGCTCACCGCCCTGGACGCCCTCGAGGCCGACCCGCCGGCCAAGGCCCGGATCCGCCGGCTCAGCGTCGCCGGCGCCTTCCACACGCCCTACATGGCCTCCGCGCAGGACGCCGTCGCCGAGCGCGTCGCCGCCATCACCCCGCACGACCCGGTCCGCCCCCTGCTGTCCAACGCCGACGGTCAGGTGGTCCACAGTGGCCAGGACGTGCTGCGACGACTGGTCACCCAGGTGACCAACCCGGTGCGCTGGGACGCGTGCATGGTCACCATGGCCGAGCTCGGCGCCACCGCCCTGGTGGAGCTTCCCCCGTCCGGGGCGCTGGTGGGCATGGCCAAGCGGGAGCTGCGCGGCACCCCGACCCTGGCCCTGAAGACCCCGGACGACCTCGCTGCGCTCACCGCCCTCGCGGTGACCCAGTGAGCCCCGCGCTCCAGCTGGCGGCACCTGTCGTCGGAGCCCGCCTGCTGGGCGTCGGCAGCTACCAGCCGGCCCGCGTGGTCACCAACGACGAGCTGGCCCTGACCATCGACACCACCGACGAGTGGGTCCGCTCCCGCGTCGGCGTGGTCAGCAGGCACCTGGCCGACCCCGCCGAGCTGCTGGTCGACATGGCCACCTCCGCCGCCGCGGCGGCAATCGCTGATGCGGGCCTGGTGCCGGCCGACGTCGACACGGTCATCGTGGCCACCTGCACCATGCCCACCTCGGTGCCCAACGCCGCCGCCCGCGTGGCCACCGGCCTGGGCGTCAACGGCATCGGCGCGTTCGACGTGAACGCCGCCTGCGCCGGGTTCACCTACGGCCTGGCCGTCGCCGCCGACCTGGTCCGCTCCGGCAGCGCCCGCACCGTCGTGGTGGTGGGCGCGGAGAAGTTCACCGACTGGGTCGACCCGCAGGACCGCTCCACCGCCATCATCTTCGCCGACGGAGCCGGTGCCGCCGTGATCGGCGCAGCCGACGCCGAGCACCCCGCCGGCATCGGTCCGGTGGTGTGGGGCAGCTCGGGCGACATGGCCGACGTGATCAGCATCCCCGACCGCACCGCGTTCCTGCAGCAGGAGGGCCAGACGGTCTTCCGCTGGGCCACCACCAAGATTGCGCCGGTGGCGCTGGCCGCCATCGAGCGCGCCGGGATCAAGCCGGGCGACATCGACGTGCTGATCCCCCACCAAGCCAACCTGCGCATCCTCGAGGCCATCGCCAAGGCCCTGCGCAAGGAGGGCGCGCGGGACGAGATGGTCCTCGCGCGCGACATCATCAGCTCGGGCAACACCTCGGCTGCATCTATACCCATGGCACTGGACCACCTCCGCACGGAGGGGACGGTGCGCAGCGGCGACGTGGCCCTGCTCGTCGGCTTCGGCGCCGGACTGTGCTTCGCAGCCCAAGTTGTGCTGCTGCCATGATCTTGCGGTTCTACCCAACACCAGAAGGGAATCACCACCTGTGAGCAACGAAGAGATCACCTCCGGCTTGGCCGAGATCATCGAGGAGGTCGTCGGCATCGAGGCGTCCGAGGTGACCGTGGACAAGTCCTTCGTGGACGACCTGGACATCGACTCCCTGTCGATGGTCGAGATCGCGGTCCAGACCGAGGACAAGTACGGCGTCAAGATCCCGGACGACGAGCTCGCCAACCTGAAGACGGTCGGCGACGCCGTGAACTACATCGCGAAGAACAAGTGACGTCTTTCTCCAGCACTCCCGGTGACGGCGCCCCCCAGGGGGTCGTCGTCACCGGGCTCGGTGCCACCACACCCCTGGGCGGGGACGTCGCCTCCACCTGGTCCGGCCTGCTCGAGGCCCGCAGCGGCATCGCGCCGATGCACCAGGAGTGGGTCACCAAGTTCGACCTGCCCGTCACCATCGCCGCCCAGCTCGCGGTGCAGCCCACCGAGATCCTCACCCGGGTCGAGGCTCGCCGCCTGGACCGCTGCCAGCAGCTCGCCGTGGTCGCCTCCCGCGAGGCCTGGGCTCACGCCGGTGCCCCCGAGGTCGACCCCGAGCGTCTCGCCGTGGTCGTCGGCACCGGTATCGGCGGCGCCAACACCCTGCTCGACCAGGACGACCTGCTGGAGGGCCACGGCCTCCGCAAGGTCTCCCCCCTCACCATTCCGATGCTCATGCCCAACGGTGCGGCCGCAGCGGTCGGCCTGGAGCGCGGCGCCCGCGCCGGCGTGCACGCCCCGGTCTCCGCCTGCGCCTCCGGCGCCGAGGCGCTGGCCTGGGGCTGGCGGATGATCATGACCGGCGAGGCCGACGTGGTCATCGCCGGCGGCACCGAGTCGTGCATCGCCGCCATCCCGTTCGCCGGCTTCTCCCAGATGCGCGCGATGAGCACCCGCAACGACGATCCGACCGGGGCCTCGCGGCCCTTCGACGTCGACCGCGACGGCTTCGTCCTCGGCGAGGGCGCCGGCATCGTGGTGCTGGAGCGGGCCGAGTTCGCCGCTGCCCGCGGCGCGACCATCCTCGGGCGGCTGGCTGGCGTCGGCACCACCTCCGACGCCTTCCACATCACCGCCTCCCCGCCGGACGGCGAGGGCCAGTCCCGCGCCATGCGCAAGGCGCTCGCCACCGCCGGCATCTCCGCCGCCGACGTGGGCCACGTCAACGCGCACGCCACGTCCACCCCGATCGGTGACGCCGCCGAGGCGGCATCTATCCGCGGTGCCATCGGCGAGCACGCCGCGGTCACCGCCCCCAAGTCGTCGCTGGGCCACCTGCTCGGCGCGGCCGGTGCGGTGGAGTCCATCGTCACGGTGCTCTCGATCCGCGAGGGGGTCATCCCGCCGACTGCCAACCTGCACAACCAGGACCCGGCCATCGATCTCGACGTGGTCACGGGGTCGCCGCGCAAGGTGACCATCGACGCGGCGATCAACAACTCCTTCGGGTTCGGCGGGCACAACGTCGCGCTCGCCTTCACCCGCGTCTGACCAGCTCTGTGAACCTCTCTCTCCCGAACTGAGAGTCCGACCCGACCTGGGCCTGGCTCCCGCTGTCTGCCCAGGAGCACCCATGACCGCACTTGCCCACACCGAGGCAGCACCCCTCGAGGAGCTCGACCCGCGCGACCCGCTGGTCCGCCTCGAGAACTTTTTCGACCCCGGCACCGTCGTGCTGCTCCGCCCGCGCGACACCTCCGGGGTGCTGGCCGCCCGCGGGCTCGTGGACGGCGCCAAGGCGGTGGCCTTCTGCACCGACGCCACCAAGATGGGTGGTGCGATGGGTTCGGCGGGCTGCCTGCACATCGTCGAGGCCATCGACAAGGCCACCAAGGAGCGCTGCCCGGTGATCGGGCTGTGGCACTCCGGTGGTGCCCGGCTGGCCGAGGGCGTGGAGGCGCTGGACGCCGTGGGCCTGGTGTTCGCGGCCATGGTGCGCGCCTCGGGGAAGGTGCCCCAGATCTCGGTGGTGCTCGGCCCTGCTGCCGGCGGTGCCGCCTACGGGCCGGCGCTGACCGACGTGGTGATCATGGCGCCGGAGGGGCGGGTGTTCGTCACCGGACCGGACGTGGTGCGCAGCGTCACCGGCGAGCAGGTGGACATGGCCGCGCTCGGGGGCCCGGAGGCGCACGGCAAGAAGTCGGGCGTGGTGCACGTGCTGGCCGAGGACGAGCCGGACGCCCTGCAGCGGGCACGCCGCTTCGTGGGGCTGTTCGCGCGGCCGGGCATCTTCGACATGGCCAAGGCCGCGGTGCAGACCGACCTCGGCGTGGTGCTCCCTGTCGCCCGCCAGCGGGCCTACGACGTCCACCCGCTGCTGTGGGAGCTGCTGGACGACACCGCCGAGGGCATCTCCTCCTTCGAGGAGATGCAGCCCAAGTGGGCGCCCAACGTGGTGATCGGGCTGGGCCGGCTGGCTGGACGCACCGTGGGTGTGGTGGCCAACAACCCGCTGCGCCTAGGCGGCTGCCTGAACTCCGAGAGCGCCGAGAAGGCGTCCCGGTTCGTGCGGATGTGCGACGCCTTCGGGGTGCCCCTGGTGGTCATCGTGGACGTGCCCGGCTACCTGCCCGGCGTCGGCCAGGAGTGGGACGGGGTGGTGCGCCGCGGCGCCAAGCTGCTGCACGCCTTCGCCGAGGCGATCGTGCCGCGGGTGACCCTGGTGACCCGCAAGGCCTATGGCGGCGCCTACATCGCCATGAACGCCAAGTCCCTGGGCGCCACCGCCGTCTACGCCTGGCCCAACGCCGAGGTCGCCGTGATGGGGGCCAAGGCCGCGGTGGGCATCCTGCACCGCAAGGCGCTGGCCGCCGCGTCGGAGGAGGACCGCGAGGCCCTGCACCAGCGGCTCGCCACCGAGCACGAGGAGATCGCCGGCGGGGTGAACCGTGCCATCGCCATCGGGGTGGTGGACGACGTCATCGACCCCGCCGACACCCGGCGGCGCATCGCCGAGACCCTGGCGTCGGCCCCGGCCGGCCGCGGCGCACACGGCAACATTCCGCTGTAGCCGCCGGGGGCAGGCAACCACCACCTCGTGGGGCGTTCAGGTTCCTGAGCGCCCCACAGGCGTCTCTCCAGGGGCGACAAGGGCCCGCAACGCCGGGTGAGCCTCCACCCCCGAGGCCGGCGTCAGCCGACGCTGCGGCGCAGCCAGGTGACCTCGAGGCCCTCGCCGCTGCAGCGGTAGGGCTCCAGCGCCTCGTCCCAGGCCGCGCCCAGCGCGCTGTCCAGCTCGGCGGCAAGCCGCTCGGAGTCGGCGCCCGCGGCGGCCATCATGGCCCGCAGGCGCTGCTCGCCGAGCACCACGTCGCCGTTGGCGCTGGTGCTGCCGTGCCACAGGCCCAGACCGGGCACGTGGCTGAACCGCTCGCCGTCCACGCCGAGGCTCGGGTCCTCGGTGACCTCGAAGCGCAGCATCGGCCACGCACGCAGCGCACTGGCCAGCCGCGCCCCCGTGCCCACTGGGCCGACCCACGAACAGGTCGCCTTCAGCTGCCCGGACAGCGCGGGCTGCTCGGTCCACCGCAAGCCGGCGCGCGTGTTCAGCGCGGCCGACAACGCCCACTCGACGTGTGGGCACACCGCAGCGGGGGACGAGTGGACGTAGACCACGCCCATCGTTCCCTCTGCGCACTGCTCTGACATGCCCACAAGTCCACCTCCGGCTCAGACGAGGTACGTCTTCCCCAACGACCTCGGTCCCGAAGCTGACACGTGCGCGTGTGCCGCAGCGCACTCAGTGTGCCCTGCGGTGCCCCTGTTACGCCAGTGACAGTTCTCTCAGGAAAAGAATTGGAATCGCCCCTTCTAACATCACTGTCCGTATGTTAGACATCACTGTGCGTCGGCGTGTTGGGCGACGGTGCACAACCCGCCCATGTCGCCGAGCGCGGAGCCCGCTCGAAAGGGCGCCCGCTCGTCGGTGAACGGTGCACCCGAGCGTTTTCTCCGGGTGGCACGCACGAAACGCTGAGAATGCACCGCCGCTGACCACGCACGCCGTACCGAGAGAGGGTGCCATGAAGGCTCTCCCTAAGTCCCCCCGCCGATTCCGCTTCCGCACCGCGGCCACAATGACCCTCGCCTCAGCCTTTCTGCTGGGGCTGACCGGAACCGCCGCAGCACAGATATCCGGGGTCGACGCGGCGTCCTACCAGCACCCCAACGGGCAGAGCATCAACTGGTCCGCGGTCAAGAACCAGGGCGGGCAGTCCTTTGCCATCGTGAAGGCCACCGAGGGAAACTGCGGCTACGTCAACCCCTACTTCCGCAACGATGCGGTCGGCGTGAAGAACGCCGGGATGTACCTGGGCACCTACCACTACGCGCGCCCCACCGTGCAGGCCGGGGACCGCTACGCCTCTGCGGAGCAGCAGGCCAACTGCTACCTGGACACGATCGGCGACTACGCCAAGGTGGGGCACCTGCCGCCCGCGCTGGACTACGAGGACACCGGCTCCCAGCTCGGCGCGACCGACCTGGTCAACTGGGCGCAGCGCTGGCTGGACACCGTCGAGCGCCGCACCGGCCGGGTGCCCCTGGTCTACGCCGCACGCTGGTACTGGTCGGAGTACCTGAACAACACCACCCAGTTCGCCCGCTACCCGTTGTGGGCTGCGCACTACAACACCTCGATCTCCGCGCCCACCCTCTTCGGCGGCTGGACCTCGTGGAAGATCTGGCAGTACAGCGACACCGGCCGGATCGCCGGCATCAACGCCAACGTCGACATGAACCGCTTCTCCGGCGACGCCAACGCCCTGGCCCGGCTCGCCGGCAGCAGCGGCGGCGGGGCGGCCCCGGTCCCCCCCAAGACCGCCGACCTGCAGGTGACCCTCCAGGCTCCGCTGAACGTGGCCCCGGGGCAGAGCTTCACCGCCACCGTCACCGCGACCAACCACGGGCCCGCCAGCTCGCCGGCCGCGACCGTCAGCGTGATCCCGCTGGGCGCGTTCACCACCACCAGCACCGGTGGCGGCACCGCGGCGGGCCCGAACACCGACCTGACCGTTCCGGCACTGGCCGCGGGCAAGAACAAGACGTTCCCGCTCACCATCACCGCCAACGGCGGGCTCGGTGCGCTCATCGCCATCAGCCTGCCCTCCCCCGCCGACCCCGACTTCTTCAACAACATCGGCTTCGCGCCGGTGCTGTCCTTCTGAGAGGCTCTCCCCATGAGCAGCCATCCCGACCGTGACCCGGACCCGCGCAGTGACGACAGCCCCGAGCTGACGCCAGGACCGGAGGACAAGGGCGGTCACGGCGGGATGGCCACTCGCGAGGTGGAGGCGGACACCCCGGGCGCACCCCACCGCGACTGACCTGGGCAAACACCCTCTGTAGTTCTGTATTGACAGGGCGTAGTTCTTTCCGCTATTCTCCCCGTTTTCCCTCGCCGCAGCGCCTGGGTCCGCTACTTTGCTGTCACTGTTGTCAGCAAGGGGGACTCAATGCACAGTGGACAAAAACGGGCCTGGGGGCACCGTGTTCGGAAGATGGTTCCGGCCATGGCGATCGCGGTGGCGGCGGTCACGACCACAGTGGTCGCCCCGCCGGCCGCGGTGGCGGCGCCGATGGTGCCGACGCCCGTCGCCGACCCGTTCTTCGCCGCGCCGGCCAACCTGGCCGCGCTGGCGCCGGGTGAGGTGATCCGGTCTCGACCGGTGACCATCCAGCTCTACAGCTACCCGGTCTCCGGCTACCAGCTGGTCTACCGGTCCAACGACAGCCAGCAGAACCCTATCGCCGCAGCGACCACCGTGCTGCTGCCGGCCGACAACGGTCCGCGGCGGGTGGTCTCCTTCCAGGCCATCATCAACTCCATCAGCCCCGACTGCGCGCCGTCCCAGACGCTGCCCACCCGACGGTTCGGCGAGGAGTTCCACCTCGCGCTGCTGCTGCTGCTGGGCTACACCGTGACGGTCCCCGACCACGAGGGACCCAACGCCGCCTACGGCGCGGGGCGTCTCTCCGGGCAGGTGGTCCTCGACGGTGCCCGGGCGGTGCGGGGCTTCACCCCGCTGGGCATCGTCGGGCCCGACACTCCGTTCGGGCTGTGGGGGTACTCCGGCGGCGGACAGGCCACCGCGTGGGCCGCGCAGCTGCACGGCGCCTACGCGCCTGACCTGAACATCGTGGGCAGCGCCGAGGGCGGCGTCTCCTACGACCTCAACGACATCGCCCGCCGCAACGACGGGTCCGGCGCGTCGGGGCTGCTGCTGCGCTCCACCATCGGCCTCGGCCGGGAGTACCCGGATGCCGGCATCGAGGACCTGCTCAACGCCGAGGGGCAGAAGGTGCGGGACCAGCTGGCCACGGCGTGCGGCGACAGCACCAACTGGATCGGCGCGAACCGGCGGATCGACGAGCTCACCGTCACGCCCAACGCACTGGGCACCCCGGGCGTCCAGAATGCACTGGCGGACAACACCCTCGGTGGCAGCCCGCCGAAGTCGCCGGTGCTGATCTACCACGCGTTCATCGACATCCCGGTGCCCACCGAGGGCGCCGACCGGCTCGTCGGGCTGTACTGCGCGCAGGGGGCCGTCGTGGAGTCCCAGCGGATTCCGTGGCCCGACCACGGACTCCTGGCGATCCTGGGCATCCCGAGCGCCTTGGGCTTCCTGGGCGCCCGGTTCGGAGGGGCACCACCGGTCAACGTCTGCTGACCCACCACGCGCAGGGGGCCGGCTCACCCATGGGTGAGCCGGCCCCCTGCGTCGTGCAGGTGCGGACTACATCGCCGCGAGCGGCTCGCTGCCGGACCAGTCGTGGCCCCAGTAGCTGTCGGCGGTGATCTCCTCGCCGGAGTAGGTGCTCTGGTCGACCGTCATGCCCTCGGTGCCGAACTCGATGTCCCAGCCACCGGGTGCCCGCACGTAGAAGGACACCATCTTGTCGTTGGTGTGGCGGCCCAGGGTGGAGGACAGCGAGAACCCGTCCTTGGCCACGCGGTCCAGGGCCTGGCCCACGGCGTCGAGGGTGTCCACCTCCACCATGATGTGGATCAGGCCCGGGTCGCCGGACTTCTGGGTGGGGGCGAGCGCCAGGCTGTGGTGGCGCTCGTTGACCCCCAGGAAGCGGACCCGGATGGCGCCGTACTCCGGCGGGGTGGGCAGGCGGAAGGCGCCACGCGGGTAGAAGCCGAGCACCTCGGTGTAGAAGTCGAAGGTGCCGTTGAAGTCCTGCGCCGGCAGCACCACGTGACCCAGGCCCTGCGAGCCGGTGACGAACTTGGCGCCGTAGGGGGTGACGACGGGGCTGTGGTCGAGCACCGCGCCGTGGAAGATCTCGATGGCGGCGCCGGCCGGGTCGGTGAAGGCGATGACCTCCTCGACGCGGCGGGCGTCGGCCTCGGCGAGCGACAGCTGGGTCACCTCGACGCCCGCCTTCTCCAGGCGCTCGCGCACCCGCACCAGCGCGGCGTGGTCACCCACCTCCCAGCCCACGTTGACGACGCCGTCGGACTCAGCCGGGACGACGATGATGCGGGCGGCGCGCTCGTCCATGCGCAGGTACATCGCCTTCTCGTCGGGGCCGCTGCCCTCGGCGAAGCCCAGCACCTTGAAGGCGAAGGTGCGCCAGCGCTCCATGTCGGCGGTCTGGATCTTGACGTAGCCGAGGCCCTTGATGTCGGTCATCGTGTCTCCGTGTCTGTGGTGGAAGGTGCTGGTCAGAGAGAAATCAGATCATGGCGCGCAGCGCGCCCTGCGGCTCCGCGCCGAGCCGGCTCAGGGAGGCGGCGTGGAACACCGTGCTGGGAACGTGGATCGCGTGGTGCTGTCCGGCGTGGGCGTCCCGCCAGAACCGCTGCAGCGGCTTGTCCATCCGCAGGGCGTTGCCGCCACAGCGCGGGTAGATCTGGTCGATGGCGTTGACCGCGGTCCAGGCGGCGCGCACCTGGGTCTGGCGGCCAGCGGCGCGCTCCTCGAAGCTGACGGTCTTGCCGGCGTCGACCTTGTCCCAGATGCGGTCGACGTTGGCCAGCAGGCTGTCCCGGGCAGCGCGGAGGTCCGCGGTGGCCTGGCCGAAGTGGTACAGGGTGTAGGGGTCGTCCTTGATGGCCGTGCCCGAGGCGCCGATGCGGTCGGCCTGGTACTCGTTGGCGTGGTGCAGCAGACCCTCGCAGATGCCGAGCGTGGCCGAGGTGATGCCCAGCGGGAACATGGTGGACCAGGGCATGAGGTACAGCGTCTCGGTGCGTCCGTACTTGCGTGCCGCGGTGCCGTCGCAGACCTCTTCCCACTCCATCACCCGGTAGTCGGGCACGAAGGCGTCCTTGACCACGACGTCCTTGGAGCCGGTGCCGCGCAGGCCCACGACGTCCCAGGAGTCGTCGATGATCTGGTAGTCGGTGCGCGGGATGATCACGTGCAGCATCTTCGGCGGCATGACCATGCTGCCGTCGGGGTTGCAGGCGAAGGCACCGAGAAAGGCCCAGTCGCAGTGGTCGGTGCCTGAGGAGAACTGCCAGCGGCCGGAGAACTGGTAGCCGCCGTCCACCGGCACGCAGGTGCCGCCGGGCATGTACGGCGAGGCCATCCAGGTGTTCTCGTCCTCGCCCCAGATCTCCTGCTGCACCTTGGGGTCGGCGTAGGCCAGCTGCCACGGGTGCACACCGACGATGCCGTGCACCCAGCCCGCGGAGGGGTTGATGGAGGCAGTGCGCATCACCGTCTCGGCGAACTCCCGCGGGTGCACCTCCAGGCCGCCGAACTCCTTGGGCTGGAGCATGCGGATGGAGCCGGCGTCCTTCATCTTCTTCGCGGAGTCGTCGGCCAGGCGACCGATGCGCTCAGCCTCCTCGCCCTCGACGAAGAGGGCATCCGCGTGCTCGTTGATGCGGGCGAGAACCTCGTAGCTCATGCAGTCGTCCTTCTGGGGGTGTCCGTGCCGGATGCTGCCGGAAGGTGCCGGCTCGCGCGCGGCGTGAAGGCTGGCGCGGCGCCCGGCGCCAGGGCGCGGTCCCGGACGACGTCGTCGGTGACGTGCATCAGTTCCTCCGCGGGGCCGCTCACGACGGCACTGGACAGTGCGTCTCGGCCATCGTGGCCCTGTGGGAGGTGAGGTAGCCGGCTCGTCCCGTTCAGCGGGAGCGGCGCGGCGGACGGCCCGCACCCTCGGCGGGGCAGGCTGTGCGTGGGGCAGGTCGGACTTGAACCGACGGCTGGCGGATTATGAGTCCGCTGCTCTAACCAGCTGAGCTACTGCCCCAGGTAGTGGACGGCTGGACGAGCCAGCCCTGAGCACACTAGCTGGGGACTGGCTCTGGAGTGGTGGCTCCCCCGACTGGACTCGAACCAGTAACCTGCCGATTAACAGTCGGCTGCTCTGCCAATTGAGCTACAGGGGACCGCAGTGCGCCGCTCCGGTGCTGCGTGGGGCGACGGGTTGAAACCTTAGCGCACGCCCCAGGGGGCCTCGCACCGGGCCAGGTTACCTCCGCCCGCGGTGCCCTGTACGACGCCGTACGGCAAGATGGACCGGGGCAGACGCACCGAGCGAGAGGGACCACCGACGATGATCGGGTATGTGATCGTGGCCGCGACCGGATACGTCATGGGCACCAAGGCCGGGCGCGAGCGCTACGAGCTGATCAACCGCAACTACCAGCGGATCGCCAACAGCCCCACCGCGCGCAAGCTGGCCGTCATCGCGCGCGACGTGGCGCGGGACAAGCTGCTGGTGGCGCTGGACGCCCCGTCGACCAGGCAGCTGGAGCCGCTGGACGCCGACGGCACGGTGTACGTGGAGAAGCAGCGCGGCGCCGCGCGCACCGGCACCGGCCCCACCCAGCCCTAGCGCGGCAGCTGCTCCGCCACCGAGGCGGCGATGTCGGCCACCACCTCGGCATCGGTGCCCCGGTCGACCCGCACCTGCAGCACCACCCCGTCGCGCCCGGGCACCGCGCGCTGCACGAACCACGCGCCGCCCCCGGGCAGCGCCTTGTGGTGGGTGGAGCGGATGCTCGACGTCACTCGCTCCTGCACCACCTGGGGCAGCTTGCCGGGCCGCTCCAGCGCGTAGCTGTGCCGCTCCGCGTCGGCCAGCAGCACGGCCCGTCCCGCCTGCCCGGTGACCTCGGCGACCACCAGCTCCAGCGCGGCGCCGTCCCAGGTGGCCTTGCTCACCAGGTGCCAGTCCAGCCGGCGCGGGCCGGCATCCCCCGGCACCCACAACCCCAGCCGCGTCGCCACCAGGTGCCCCTCGCGCAGGGGCGCCGCCACCAGCACCTCCTCCTGCGCCTCCAGCGTGCCCACCGAGCCCTCGGGAACCGGGACCCGGTGCAGCAGCCGGTCGAGCAGGCTCACCCCACGCCCTGCTCGCCGTTGGTCTGCTCCAGCAGTCCGCGCCGGTACTGCTCGAGGGCGACCAGGTCGCCGAAGAGGTTGTGGTACTCGTCCGGGTCGTCCGCCGGTGAGATGCGCTGCAGCCGCGACTTCAGCTCGGCCACCTGCTTGCCCACCCAGACCTCCTGCAGCCGCGACAGCACGCTCTGCACGTACCGGGGCTCGTCGGTGGTGGTGATCCGCAGCGGCTCCACCGACAGCTCGGTGAGCAGCGACCGCACGGTGGGCGCGGCCACCTGGTGGGCGACGGCGTCCATCCAGGCCGCGCCACCCAGCCCGGCGGCGGTGCCGCCGGCGGCGCCGATCGCGGCGTGCAGGGCCACGTAGGCGGGGTGGTCGAAGGTCTCCGGGGGCAGCGAGTCGAACACCGGCCCGGCCACGGCGGGCAGCTGCAGCGCGGCCTTGAGCGCCTCGCGCTGCACCCACAGCCGCGGGTCGGCCGGGTTGGGCCGGGCCGGCCCCTCCGGTGCGGCCACGACCTCCACGGCGCGCGTGCGGCGCGGGCGCACCGGCCGCTCCCCCGCGCTCTCCCGCACCCGGCGCAGCACGTCGGCGGTCTCGTCCCAGCCGATCCAGCCGGCGAGCTGGCGGGCGTACTCGTCGCGCAGCGCCACGTCCTTGATGCGGGCCACCACCGGCGCGGTGCGGCGCAGCGCCTCCACCCGGCCCTCGGCGGTCTCCAGGTCGTGCTCGGCCAGCAGCGCCTTGACGGCGAAGGCGAACATCGGGGTCCGCCGGGCCACCAGGTCACGCACCGCGGCGTCGCCGGAGGCCTGCCGCAGCTCGCACGGGTCCTGTCCGGCCGGGGCCACCGCGATGAACGTCTGGGCGGCGAACTTCTGGTCGCTGTCGAAGGCCTTGAGCGCCGCCGCCTGCCCGGCCTTGTCACCGTCGAAGGTGTAGATCACCTCGCCGCGGAAGTAGGAGTCGTCCATCAGCAGCCGGCGCAGCACCCCCATGTGCTCCTCGCCGAAGGCGGTGCCGCAGGTGGCCACCGCGGTGGTCACCCCAGCCAGGTGCATGGCCATCACGTCGGTGTAGCCCTCCACGATGACCACCTGGTGGCGCTTGGCGATCTCCCGCTTCGCCAGGTCCAGCCCGAAGAGCACCTGCGACTTCTTGTAGAGCATGGTGTCGGAGGTGTTGACGTACTTCGCCTCGAGGGTGTCGTCGTCGTAGAGCTTGCGGGCGCCGAAGCCGATGACGTCGCCGCCGAGGTTGCGCAGCGGCCACAGCAGCCGGCGCCGGAAGCGGTCGATCGGGCCGCGCTTGCCCTCGAAGGCCAGGCCCGCCTCGATGAGCTCCTTGGCCTCGAAGCCCTTGTTCAGCAGGTGCTTGGTGAGGGTGTCCCAGCCGCCGGGTGCGTAGCCACAGCCGAAGGTCAGCCACGCCGCGGCGTCGAAGTTGCGCTCCACGAGGTAGGCGCGGGCGGCCTCGGCGTCGGGCTCGCGCAGCCGGGCGGCGTAGAACTCCTGCGCCGCGGCATTGGCCGCCACCAGCCGGGCCCGGGTGCCGCGGTCGCGGTGCACGGTGGTGCCGCCGCCCTCGTAGGTGATCTTGTAGCCCACCCGGTCGGCCAGGCGCTCCACCGTCTCCACGAAGCTGAGGTGCTCCACGTTCTGGATGAAGCTGATGGCGTCACCGCCCTCGCCGCAGCCGAAGCAGTGGTAGGTGCCGTGCTCGGGCCGGACGTTGAACGAGGGGCTCTTCTCGTCGTGGAAGGGGCACAGGCCCTTCAGCGAGCCGCTGCCCGCGGGCTTGAGCGCCACGTAGTCGCCGACGATCTCGTCGATGCGGGTGCGCTCACGAATCTCCGCGATGTCACGTTCGGGGATTCGGCCAGCCACGCCCTGGAGTCTAGGACCCGGCACCAGCGAGGGGCGACCACCTCCGCCTCGCTCAGGCACACTGCCCTGGTGAGCGTCACACCCGACGCGCTGGCCCAGCGCTTCGTCGAGCACCGGCCACACCTGCTGGCGGTCGGCTACCGGCTCACCGGCAGCATCGCCGACGCCGAGGACGCCGTGCAGGAGGCGTGGCTGCGCCTGGCCGGTCTGGGTGCCGACGCCGCGACGGAGATCACCAACCTGCCCGCCTGGCTCACCACCGTGGTCAGCCACCTCTGCCTGGACCGGCTCCGCTCGGCCGCGGCGCGCCGCGAGACCTACCCCGGCCCGTGGCTGCCCGAGCCGGTGGTCACCTCCCTGGACGCCGCGGGTGCCGACCCGCTGGAGCGGCTGGTGCACGACGACGACGTGCGCCTGGCCGTGCTGGTGGTGCTGGACACCCTCAGCCCGGAGCAGCGGGTGGCGTACGTGCTGCACGACGCCTTCGGGGTGCCCTTCGCCGACGTGGCCGCGACGCTGGGCTGCACGGTGGCCGCGGCCCGCCAGCACGCCTCCCGCGGCCGGCGGCGGCTGGCCGAGGCCGGCCCAGCTCCGCGCACCGTGCCCGCCGCCCAGCAGCAGCTGGTGGGTGAGCTCTTTGCGGCGCTGGCCACCGGGGACGTGCCCGCGGTGACCGCGCTGCTGCACCCCGACGTGGCGCTCACCGGCGACGGTGGTGGCCGGGCGCGCACCGCGCTGAAGGTGGTGGTCGGGGCCGAGAAGGTGGCGCGGTTCCTGCTCGGCCTGGTGCACAAGTACGGCTACGACCAGGCCCGGGCGGTGCCGGTGCTGGTCAACGGCGAGCTGGGGCTGGTGCTGCCGGCTGACCCCGGCGACGCCGAGCACGCGGCCACCGGCACGCACGTGGTCACCCTGGACGTGCGCGACGGGGTGATCACCGCGATCTACGACGTGGCCAACCCGGACAAGCTGCGCCACCTGCCCGCCTGAGCGCGCCAGCTCACGGCCGCGGCCCTGGGCTGGCGACGGGCACCGCGCACGCCGACCCGCTGGTGAAGCCCTGGTCGGTGATCCCCAGGGCGGCGTTGCCCCGTGCCCGGGCGTTCTCCAGCGCCACCAGGTAGGTGAGCTCCAGCAGCCCGGCGTGGCCCAGCCGACGGTCCAGCTCAGCCACCTGCTCGTCGGTGACGGTGACCGGCAGCGCCGTCATGGCCCCGGCGTAGTCCAGCGCCAGCCGCTCGGTGTCGGTGTACAGCGGCGAGGTGGCGTAGTCGTCGAGGTGGCGCAGCCGGTCGGCGTCCAGCCCGCGGTGCAGGGCGAGCATCGCGCCGAAGTCGACGCACCACGAGCAGCCCACCACCGTGGCGGTGCGGTGCTGGACCAGCTCGCGCAGGCTCGGCTCCAGCACGGTGGCCGCCCGCTCCACCGCCGTCTCGTGTACCGCGGAGGCCAGCATCAGTCGCCGGTGGTGCCCGGCCACCGCCACCGGCTCGGGCACCGCCCCGAAGCGCCGGCGGGCGTAGGCGTGCACCACCCGGTTGAGCAGGCCGGCACCGCGGCTGGGCACAGCAGGAACACGAGGCATGGTCGTCATCTCCTCCGGCTGGGCCCACCCGGTGTGGGCCGCACACCCTCCCGACGAGGCGGTGCACCCGGACGTGACACCGGCACCCCACTTCCGCTGTTGTGTGACGTGGCTCACTGGCATGATCGGCCCATGCGCGGACTGATGCAGGACTACCCGCTCACCATCGACTCCCTCTTCCGGCGGGCGGAGACGCTCTACCCGGACCGGGAGCTGGTCAGCGCCGGCCCGGCGCCGGTCCGCACCACCTACGGGCAGTGGGCCGAGCGCACCCGACGGGTCGGCGGGATGCTGAACACCCTGGGCCTGAGCCCGGACGCCCGGGTGGGCACCTTCGCGTGGAACTCCACCCGCCACCTGGAGCTGTACTTCGCCGCCCCGTGCACCGGGCGCGTGCTGCACACCCTGAACATCCGGCTGTTTCCCGAGCAGCTCACCTACGTGGCCGACCACGCCGGGGACGAGGTGGTGTTCGTGGACCGCTCGCTGCTGCCCCTGCTGGCCCCGCTGCTGAACTCCATCCCGTCGGTCACCAACGTGGTGGTGATGGACGACGGCGCCGGCCCCGACGCGGCGGACGTGGTGATCACCACCGCTGAGGTGCACGACTACGAGGACCTGCTGAGCCAGTGCGACCCGGTGGACTTCCACGTCGACGACGAGCTGCAGGCCGCCGCCATGTGCTACACCAGCGGCACCACCGGCAACCCCAAGGGCGTCGTCTACTCCCACCGGTCCACCTGGCTGCACTCGATGTCGATGATGACCACCGCCGCGATGGCGGTGGCCGAGAGCGACGTCATCCTGCCGGTGGTGCCGATGTTCCACGCCAACGCCTGGGGCCTGGCGCACGCCGCGCCGATGGCCGGGGCGTCGCTGGTGCTGCCCGGTGCGGACCTGTCCCCGCAGTCGCTGCTGCAGCTGATGATCGACGAGCGGGTGACCCTCGCCGCCGGGGTGCCCACCATCTGGGCGGGCATGCGGCCCCTGCTCGCCGACGTCACGCTGCCCGCGCTGCGCGCCGTGCTGTGCGGCGGCTCGGCGGTGCCCGAGGCGCTCGCCGAGCTCTACCGCACCACCCTGGGCGTGCCGGTGCTGCAAGCCTGGGGCATGACCGAGACCCACCCGGTGGCCAGCGTCGGGCACGTCCCGCACCGCGAGCACCAGGCCGGCGACGCCGCCCAGGCCGCCCTGCGGGCCCGCCAGGGCACCCCGGTGCCCGGCGTGGAGCTGCGCATCGTGGAGCCGGGCGCCACCACCCCGCTGCCCTGGGACGACGTCACCAGCGGGGAGCTGCAGGTGCGGGGGCCGTGGGCGGCGGCCG
Organism: Rhodococcus sp. Z6_132; assembly: GCF_058133635.1. Classification (NCBI taxonomy): domain Bacteria; kingdom Bacillati; phylum Actinomycetota; class Actinomycetes; order Mycobacteriales; family Nocardiaceae; genus Rhodococcus; species Rhodococcus sp. Z6_132. Next base: position 423,594 of record NZ_JBYUNP010000002.1, on the reverse strand, counting down.
GCTACCACCGCCCCGACCCGGGGGTGGAGCTGATGACCGCGGACGGGTGGATGCGCACCGGCGACGTGGCCTGCGTGGACGCCTTCGGCAACGTGCGCGTGGTGGACCGCACCAAGGACCTGGTGAAGTCCGGCGGCGAGTGGATCAGCTCGGTGGAGCTGGAGAACCACCTGATGGCGCACCCCGGCGTGGCCGAGGCGGCGGTGATCGGCATCGCCCACCCCAAGTGGGACGAGCGCCCGCTGGCCTGCGTGGTGCGCTCGGACGGCTCCAGCGTCACCGCCGAGGAGCTGCTGGAGCACCTGGGCCCGCGGGTGGCCCGGTGGTGGCTGCCCGACGCAATCGAGTTCATCGACGAGGTGCCCAAGACCAGTGTCGGCAAGTTCTCCAAGAAGGACCTGCGCACGGAGTTCGCCGACTACCAGCTGCCCGACTGAGCGGCCTCAGGAGCTGAGCAGGCCGCCCTCGCGCAGCATCCGCTCCAGCCGAGCCTCGGTGCACGAGGCGATCTGGTCCAGCACCACCCGGCGGCGGGCGGCGTCGTCGGCGGCGTGGCGCCAGTGGTCGGCGAACATCGGGTCCAGCGCCGGCTCCCCCGCCGCCAGCAGCAGCTGCACCGCCGCGTGCACCCACTCCCGCTGCCGGTTCTGCTCGGCCAGGCGCACCGGGTCGCTCATCACGTAGCGCAGCGCCATCGCCTTGAGCACCGCCACCTCTCCGGCCACCACCGGCGGCACCGACAGGTCGGCCGCGTAGCGGGTGAGCGCACCGTCGCCGGCCACCGCCCGCGTCCCGGTGACCGCGGCGGAGGCGAAGCGGCCCACCAGCTCGCTGGTGAGCCGCTTGAGCGACACCGAGGCGGTGAGCGAGCCGTCGTAGGGCCACACCGCGGCCACCACCGGCAGGTGCGCCAGTCCCGCAGCCGCCTCGATCAGCACCCCCTCGTCGGCCTCGCGGACGTAGCGCCGCGCCAGCTGGGCCAGCACCCGCTGCTCGCTGGGCACGCCCAGGGCGCGCAGGTCGATGCGGCCGGCGATGATGCCGTCCTCCACGTCGTGCACGGAGTAGGCGACGTCGTCGGCCCAGTCCATCACCTGGGCCTCCAGGCACCGGCGGCCCTGCGGCGCTCCCTCGCGCACCCAGGCCAGCGCCTCGGCGTCGTCGTCGTAGGCGCCGTACTTCACCTCCCCGTCCCGGCGCAGCCACGGGTACTTGATGGCGGCGTCCAGGGCGGCACGGGTGAGGTTGAGCCCGGCGCTGCGGCCGGTCTCGTCGAGCACCTTGGGCTCCAGGCGGGTGAGGATGCGCAGGTTCTGGGCGTTGCCCTCGAAGCCGCCGCAGCTGGTGGCCGCCTCGTTGAGGGCCTGCTCCCCGTTGTGGCCGTACGGCGGGTGGCCGATGTCGTGGGCGAGCCCGGCAGCGTCCACCACGTCGGGGTCACAGCCCAGCTCCAGGGCGATGCCCCGGCCGATCTGGGCCACCTCCAGCGAGTGGGTCAGCCGGGTGCGCGGGGTGTCGCCGTCGCGCGGACCGACCACCTGCGTCTTGTCGGCCAGGCGGCGCAGCGCGGCGGAGTGCAGCACCCGGGCCCGGTCGCGGGCGAAGTCCGAGCGCGAGCCCGGGGCGGCGCCGGACAGCGCGGCCTGCTTGGGGGCCTCCAGCACCCGGCGGGCCACCGAGTGCTCGTCGTAGGCCGGCACGGCGGCTGCCACGACTACCAGTTCGCCGTGGTCTCGAACAGCGTGCTGGGCGCGTCGGTGAGCCGGTAGTACAGCAGCGCCCCCGTCTCGCGCATGATGCCCTGGAACTGGCTCTCCCTGGTGAGCACCGACGGGCCCTGCCGGGTGGGCGAGGACTGCGCGTGCAGGCCCTCGTTCTCGGCCATCGCCATGGTGCGGGCGGAGTGCCAGGGGTCGCTGACCACCACCACGCTGCTGAGGTTGTCCGCCCGCATCAGCTCCGCCACCGCCTTGATGCTGCCCAGCGTGTCGGCACCGTCCTCCACCGCCACGATGGCGCTGGCCGGCACCCCGGCGTCGACCAGGTAGCTGCGCCCAGAGGCGGCCTCGGTGAACTCGTCCCCGGGCTGCTTGCCGCCCACGGTGATCACCAGCGGCGCCACACCCTCGGCGTAGAGCGCCCTGGCGTGCTCCAGGCGGGCGGCGAAGACCGCCGACGGGGTGCCGTCGTACTGGGCCGCACCCAGCACGAGCAGCGCGTCGGCCGGCGTGCGGTCGTCGTCGCGGGCCACCTGCCACACCCGCAGCGCGGTGCCGCACACCAGCACGACAGCCATGACGAGGGTGCCCACCACCAGGCGCACGGCCCAGGCCCCCAGTGCACTTCGGCGTCGCATGCTCACGCCTTGATCCTGCCAGTGGTTGCGGAGAGGGCTCTGGGAGCGCGCCCAGAACGGACCGAGATGATCTCGGCCACCACCGACACCGCGGTCTCCGCCGGGGTGCGCGCACCGAGGTCCAGGCCCACCGGCCCGTGGATGCGGGCCAGCTCCTCCTCGGTGGCGCCGGCCGCCAGCAGCCGCTCGCGGCGCGCGGCCTGGGTGTGCCGCGAGCCCAGCGCCCCGGCGAAGCCGGCCCCCCGCGCGGTGCGCAGCAGGGCGCCGTCGAAGGCTGGGTCGTGGTCGAGCACCACCACGGCGTCGGCCGCGGTGAGCCCGGCCACCGTCTGCTCGGTCTCGGCCACCCCGGTGCGCACCAGCACGTCCCAGTCCAGCAGCCGAGCCTGGGCGCCGAGAGCATCGGCCAGCGCGCCCCCACCCACCAGCACCAGCCGGCTGCGCGGCACCAGCACGTCCACCAGCGCCTGCCCGCCGTCGGTCAGCTCGACGGTCTCGGTGCAGCTGCGGCCGCGGCGCAGCAGCCCGCGCACCGCAGCCAGCGCCGGCTCGGGGTCGTCCAGCTCGGTGCTGACCTGCTCGGCGTCGCGACCGACGGTGACCACCAGCCCGGCCGGCGCGGACAGCAGCGCGACCGGGGAGCCGGCGAGGAAGCCGTCTGCCACCAGCTCGGCGGCCGCGTCCGGGAGCAGGTGGGCGTGCAGGGTGGCCCGTCCCGCGCAGGCCAGCCCGCTGCGCTCGGCGTTGCTCTCGTCCACGGCCACCTCGGCCTGGCGCGCGACGCCGTCGGCGAGCACCTGGGCCGCCAGCCCCCTGGCCTGCTCGTCGGCCGCTCCGGACAGCAGGCTGCCGTGCAGCTCCGCGCCGTCGCTGAGCAGCAGCTGGGTGGGAGCGGTGGCGCCGAAGCCGTGCACCTCGCTCACCCGCACCACGCACACCGGGGTGTCGTTCAGCCGCCAGCGGGTGAGGGCAGCACCCAGGTCCACGAGTTCAGCCATGCCTCCATCGTGCCCTACCCGCGCACCAACCCTGTTGCCCGGCAACGGCGTCCTGCCGGCCTGCAGGGCTGCGCGCAAACCCCCGCTCCGCCCGGCGTGGCGCGCCTAGAATCCGCCCATGCACCCTCTGGCCGCGATCGCGCGCGCAATCGGCACCAAGCCGTGGTTGATGAAGATCGAGCCGGCCATCCCGCGGGTGGAGCGGTGGCTGGCCCGGCTCACCCACGGCCGGATCACCCTGTTGCGCCTGGCCGGCCTGCCGGGGGTGCGGATCACCGTGCCGGGCCGCACCAGCGGCAAGCCGCGCACCACCAACCTGCTCTGCGTGCCCCACGGCGACTCGTTCATCGTCAACGGCTCCAACTGGGGCCGTCCCCAGCACCCGGCGTGGACGGCGAACCTGATGGCCGCCGACACCGCGGAGGTGTTCTTCGAGGGCGACACCTTCACCTGCCAGGTGCGCCAGGTCACCGGCGAGGAGCGCGCCAGGCTGTGGCCGCTGATGCTGCAGGTGTGGCCCGGATACCGGATGGAGCACGAGATGTCCGGCCGGGAGTCGCGGGTGTTCGTGCTCACGCCGGTCGCAGCCAGCGCCGCTGCCTGAGCAGCGCGGGCCGCGACCGGAGGTGAGTCAGGGCGTCAGCAGCCGATGAGCCGCGCGGCCAGGTAGCTCTCCACCTGGTCCAGCGCCACCCGCTCCTGCGCCATGGAGTCCCGCTCGCGCACGGTGACGGCCTGGTCGTCGAGGGTGTCGAAGTCCACGGTCAGGCAGAACGGCGTGCCGATCTCGTCCTGGCGGCGGTAGCGGCGGCCGATGGCTCCGGCGTCGTCGAACTCCACGTTCCAGTGCTCGCGCAGCTTCGCGGCCAGCTCCTTGGCCTTGGGCGTCAGGTCGGCGTTGCGGCTCAGCGGCAGCACGGCGGCCTTGACCGGCGCCAGCCGGCGGTCCAGCCGCAGCACCACGCGCTTGTCCACCCCGCCCTTGGCGTTGGGCGCCTCGTCCTCGGTGTAGGCGTCCAGCAGGAAGGCCATCATGGCCCGGCCCACGCCGGCTGCCGGCTCGATGACGTAGGGGGTGTAGCGGGTGCCGCTGGCCTGCTCGAAGTAGTCCAGCGAGGTACCGGAGGCCTCGGAGTGGGTGCGCAGGTCGAAGTCGGTGCGGTTGGCCACCCCCTCGAGCTCGCCCCACTCGCTGCCGCCGAAGCGGAAGCGGTACTCGATGTCGGCGGTGCGGGTGGAGTAGTGCGACAGCTTCTCCTTGGGGTGCTCGAAGAGCCGCAGGTTGTCCGGGTTGATGCCCAGGTCGGTGTACCAGCGAGTGCGCTCCTCCAGCCAGTACTCGTGCCACTCCGCGTCGGTGCCGGGCTCGACGAAGAACTCCATCTCCATCTGCTCGAACTCCCGGGTGCGGAAGATGAAGTTGCCCGGGGTGATCTCGTTGCGGAAGCTCTTGCCGATCTGGCCGATGCCGAACGGCGGCTTGCGCCGCGACGCCGTGAGCACGTTGGCGAAGTTCACGAAGATGCCCTGCGCGGTCTCCGGGCGCAGGTAGTGCAGACCCTCCTCGGAGTCCACCGGGCCGAGGAAGGTCTTGAGCAGGCCGGAGAAGGCGCGCGGCTCGGTCCACTCGCCGCGGGTGCCGCAGCTGGCGCAGACGATGTCGGCCAGGCCGTTCTCCGGCTCGCGGCCCTTCTTCTCGGTGTACTCCTCCACGAGGTGGTCCTCGCGGTAGCGCTTGTGGCACTGCAGGCACTCCACCAGCGGGTCGGAGAAGGTGGCCACGTGGCCGGAGGCCTCCCAGACCTGGCGGGGCAGGATCACCGAGGAGTCGATGCCCACCACGTCGTCGCGGCGGGTGACCATGGACCGCCACCACTGGCGCTTGATGTTCTCCTTCAGCTCCACCCCCAGCGGCCCGTAGTCCCAGGCCGAGCGGGTGCCGCCGTAGATCTCCCCGCTGGGGAACACGAAGCCCCGTCGCTTGCAGAGGCTGACGACGGTATCGATGGGGGACGACTTGGCAGCCACTGAGATGAGCTCCATACAGGTATCGACGACGACGCGGTTGAACCCCAGACTATCCGGCGCACCAGGCGCACCTGTCCGGCTCCCCACCCGGTTTGTCGGCGCTCACTACGATGGGGGTCCACTCGTGATTTCACGACATCGGAGGCATTGGTGACCATCGAGGCAGAAGCGGTGCGGCACGCCGCCCACCGCACGCCGGTGGCTGCGGTGCCGCCCAAGGAGATCCTCGCCGGCGCGGGTGACCTGCTGCGCGCCCTGGCCGCCCCCGTGCGCATCGCCATCGTGCTGCAGCTGCGGGAGTCGCCACGCTCGGTGCACGAGCTGGTGGAGGCGCTCACCTTCTCCCAGCCCCTCGTCAGCCAGCACCTGCGGGTGCTCAAGGCGGCGGGCGTGGTGCACGGCGAGCGTGCCGGTCGCGAGGTGGTCTACAGCCTGGTGGACGAGCACCTGTCGCACATCGTGATCGACGCCGTCGCGCACGCCGAGGAGGACTGAGTGGCCGAGTCGACCAGGGGCGGCACCCGTGCGGCGGAGGTCCGCTCGCCCGAGGTGGGGGTGCGCGCCACCAAGCAGCGCAGCGCCATCTCCAGCCTGCTCGACGCCACCGAGGAGTTCCGCTCCGCCCAGGACCTGCACGAGCAGCTGCGCCGCCGCGGCGAGGGCATCGGGCTGACCACGGTGTACCGGACGCTGCAGAGCCTGGCCGACGCCGGCTCGGTGGACGTGCTGCGCAACGACAACGGCGAGGCGGTCTACCGCCGCTGCTCCTCCGGGCACCACCACCACCTGGTCTGCCGGCACTGCGGCGCCACCGTGGAGGTGGAGGGCCCGGCGGTGGAGCGCTGGGCGCAGACGGTGGCCACCGAGCACGGGTTCAGCGACGTCAGCCACACCGTCGAGGTCTTCGGCACCTGCCGGGCCTGCGCAGAGTCCCCGGACGCCGCGGGCTAGCAGCGCCCCGAGGAGACCCCGACCTAGCTGGCGGCCAGCACCTCGGTGCGCGCGTGCGAGGCGGCGGAGAGCACCAGCAGCAGCAGCGTGGCCAGGGCTTCGGTGTCCAGCCCCGCGGCCGGGAAGGCGTAGCGCAGGGTCACGTCGGCGCGGTCGCCGTCGTCGAGCAGCCCCAGCGCACCGAACTGCACGTTGGCACCGGCCCGGGCCACCGCCGCGTCCAGCACCGCACTGCGGTCGAGGTCCCACGCGATGACGCAGGTGACCGACAGCACCACCAGCCCCTCGGCCAGCTCGATGGCCTGCGCCGCGCAGGGCACCTCCCCGTGCGCGAAGGCCAGTGCCCCGCTGGGGTCGACCGCCACGTCCACGTACCGCTCCAGGGCGGTGCGGGCCTCGGCGAGCAGCTCAGGCGCCGTGCTCACTGCGCGACTCCCGTCGCGGTGCTCACCGGGGCTCCTGTGGCGCCCGCTCGGGCACCCCGCCGAAGCGTCGGTCGCGGGAGGCGTACTCCACGCACGCCGCCCACAGGTCGCGGCGGTCGAAGTCGGGGAACAGGGTGTGCTGAAAGACCATCTCCGCGTACGCCGACTGCCACAGCAGGAAGTTGGAGGTGCGCAGCTCGCCGGAGGGCCGCAGGAACAGGTCCACGTCGGGCATGTCCGGCTCGTCGAGGTGGCGGGCGAGCATCTTCTCGTCCACCTTCTCCGGGTTGATCTCCCCCGCCGCCACCCGGCGGGCGATCTCCCGGGCGGCGTCGGCGATCTCCGCCCGCCCGCCGTAGTTCACGCACATGGTCAGGGTGAGCACGGAGTTGCCCGCGGTGAGCTGCTCGGCGGTCTCCAGCTCGTTGATCACGCTGCGCCACAACCGAGGCCGACGACCGGCCCAGCGCACCCGCACGCCCATCTCGTTCATCTCGTCGCGGCGCCGGCGGATGACGTCGCGGTTGAAGCCCATCAGGAAGCGCACCTCCTCGGGGCTGCGCTTCCAGTTCTCGGTGGAGAAGGCGTACACCGACAACCACTCCACGCCCAGCTCGATGGCACCGCTCACCACGTCCATCAGCACGGCCTCGCCTCGCTCGTGCCCGGCGGTGCGGGGCAGCCCGCGCTCCTGGGCCCAGCGGCCGTTGCCGTCCATCACCAGGGCGACGTGGCGGGGCACCAGCTCCGGCTGCAGCAGCGGGGGCAGGGCGCCGGAGGGGTGCGGATCTGGCGGACGGACCGTCCGCTCAGACGCGGTGCGCAGACGTCGGCGTGGGATCACGGTGCCCATCCTGCCGGAGGGTGTCTGGGGTGTCGGTCTCCGGACCGGCCACCGGGGCGGGCGCGTGGTGCGGACGGCTGCGCTCGATCAGCGGCAGGGTGCGCAGCTGGCGCTCCAGGTGCCACTGCAGGTGCGCGGCCACCAGCCCGCTGGCCTGGCGGCGGACGCTGCTGGTGACGTCCTCGGTGGTCGACCACTGCCCGTGCAGCAGGGCCAGCATCAGCTCGATCACCTCGGGGCTCGGGGTGGCCGAGCCGGCCGGGCGGCAGTGCACGCAAACCGCACCGCCGGCGGCCACGTGGAAGGCCCGGTGCGGTCCGGGCGCTGCGCAGCGCGCGCACTCCGCCAGCGCCGGTGCCCAGCCCGCGAACGCCATGGCCCGCAGCAGGAAGGCGTCGAGCACCAGCTCCGGAGCCCGGTCACCGGCGGCCAGCGCGCGCAGGGCGCCGACGGTGAGCAGGTGCAGCCGCAGCACCGGCGTGCGCTCCTCGCTGGCCAGCCGCTCCGCCGTCTCCAGCACGGCGCAGCCGGTGGTGTAGCGGGTGTAGTCGGCGGCCAGCGGGCTGCTGAAGGCGTCCAGGGTCTGCACCTGGGTGATGATGTCGAGGTTGCGGCCGGGGTAGAGCTGCACGTCGATGTGCTCGAAGGGCTCCAGACGGGCGCCGAACTTCGACCGGGTGCGGCGGATGCCCTTGGCCACCCCACGGACCACGCCGTGCTGGCGGGTGAGCAGGGTGATGATGCGGTCGGCCTCCCCCAGCTTGTGCTGCCGGAGCACCACCGCGTTGTCTCGGTAGAGCCTCACGCTGCCATCGTCGCACTCCGGCCGTCGCGCTTCACCATCGCTAGACCTGCAGCCCGGTGAACGGCGCCCACGGCAGGTTGCGCACCACGAACCAGGTCAGCGTGACCACCAGCGCCACCCTGGGCACCCAGCTGACGTGCTGCCAGGAGCGCACCAGGTGGCCACGGCGCAGGCTCAGCACCCAGGCGCCCCACGCCCACACCATCATCACCACCGCCACCAGGGCGACAGCGTTGTACCGCAGCGCACCCGTGACGTCACCGTGCAACAGCGTGTAGACCATCCGCATGCCGCCGCAGCCGGGGCAGGTGAGGCCCAGCAGCGCGTTGGTCGGGCACACCGGCAGCACGCCACCCGGCGTGGTGGGGTCGGCAAGCCACAGCAGCGCGCACCCGGCCACGGCGGCCGCCGCCGCACCGGCCGGCGCGAGCCAGCGGGGGCGGTCGGCCGGCGGGGCCGAGAACGGGTGCGCGGTGCTCACGGCATTGCCTCCGGTGGTGCTGCGACTGACCGGACCAATCTAGCGAGCGGCCCCGACAGCGTTGGTGCCGTCGACGCGCTGCCTAGCTGCTGGTGTCGGTGTCCAGCTCAAAGCTGGCGAAACCGGCGGCGATCCCGATGACGTACAACACCAGGAACCCAACGGTGGTGCAGGCCGCGTAGATGGCGAACTTCTTGGCCTGGTCGGCCGACGCCCGGGCGGCGTCGTGCTGGCCCTGCGCCCACAGCGAGCTGACCTGGGTCGCCTTGACGATCGAGACGACGCCCAGCGGCAGGCAGCAGAACACGGTGGACAGGATCGCCCACACCAGGTGGTTGTCCGGCGCCGCCATCGGCGCCCCGTACCCGCCCTGGCCGGAGCCGCCCTGACCGTAGCCACCCTGGTCATAGCCACCCTGGCCGTAGCCGGGCTGGCCCTGCCCGTGCTGCTCCTTGTCCCAGCCTGAGCCCGGTCCGTTGGACGTGGTCATCGCTTCCCCCCAGCGCGCGGTGGTCGCCCTCGGCGACCGGTCACCGAAAGTTACTGTGCCGCAACGTCGGTGGCAACCCCCGGGGTCAGTACCGCTGCGGGCTGAAGTACGCCTTGGCGGCGGGTCGGTACATGAACACGATGGCCGCGACCACGACCACCGCGGACACCAGGTTGACCACCGCGGCCAGGCCCGAGCCCTGGCTCAGGCTGAACACCGAGGACAGCACCCCGACGACGCCGAGCACCGTGAGCACGATGCGCGCCCAGTTGCGCCCGGCCCGCATCTTGAACACGAACAGCAGCTGCAGGGCCAGGATGATCAGCCCGATCACCGCGACCGACACCACGGTGGCGTTGACGACGGCGTCCACGTCAGCCGGTGCGCTGCCCTCCGCGATCAGGTCCTGCTTGAGCTTGTCCCGGTCGGTGGCCAGCAGCCCGACGACGGTGCCGATCAGCCCGATCACGATGCTGGCCAGCCAGAGCTTCCACGCCTTGTCCACGTCGGCGGGCACGGTGCGGGGCTGCTGCCCGGGGTCGTTGCTGCCCGGCATCGGCCCGAGGTTGCCGGGGCCACCCGGGTAGGCAGGGGTGCCGGAGGGATGCTGCGGGCCGTCGGTCATGAGGGTCTCCAGGGGACGCAGGGAAAGGAGGACACCCCGAAACTACCCAGGAGAACCGGACATCGGGCCCAACGACGTCCCACGGCGTGGCTAGAACCCCAGCTTGCCCATCTGCTTGGGGTCGCGCTGCCAGTCCTTGGCCAGCTTGACGTGCAGGTCGAGGTAGATGCGCACACCGAACATGTTCTCGATCTGCTGGCGGGCCTCGGTGCCCACGTCGCGCAGCCGCGAGCCGCCCTTGCCGATGACGATGGACTTCTGGCTCTGGCGCTCCACGTACAGCAGCGCCCGCAGGTCCCACAGGTCCTTGCTGCCCTCGCGCGGGGCGAACTCGTCGATCACCACGGCCAGGCTGTGCGGCAGCTCGTCGCCGAGCCCCTCCAGCGCGGCCTCGCGGATCAGCTCGGCCATCATCTTCTGGTCGGACTCGTCGGTGATCTCGTCCTCGGGGTAGAGCTTGGGCCCCTCGGGCAGGTGCGCGGCCAGCACGTCGGCCAGCACGTTCACCTGCTCGTCCTTGACCGCGGAGACCGGTACCACCTCGGCCTCCTCGCCCAGCAGCGCCGACACCGCCATCAGCTGCTGCATCACCTGCTGCCGGCCCACCTTGTCGATCTTGGTGACCACGCCGACCACCGGCACCCGCGGGGCCACGTGGCGCAGCTGCTGCAGGATCCAGCGGTCGCCGGGGCCGATCTTCTCGTCGGCGGGGATGCACAGCCCGATGACGTCGACCTCGGAGTAGGTGTCCTTGACCAGGTCGTTGAGCCGCTGGCCGAGCAGCGTGCGCGGCCGGTGCAGCCCCGGGGTGTCCACCAGCACCAGCTGCGCCTCGGGGCGGTGGATGATGCCGCGGATGGTGTGCCGGGTGGTCTGCGGCCGGCTGGAGGTGATGGCCACCTTGGTGCCCACCAGCGCGTTGGTGAGGGTGGACTTGCCGGTGTTGGGCCGGCCCACCAGGCAGGCGAAGCCCGACCGGTGCGGCGCCACGGACTGCTCGGTGTCAGGCACCGGTGACCTCCTGGACGGTGCCGGTGCGGTCGGCGCGCAGCAGCAGCGCCTTCGGCGACAGGTCGCGCACCGCCTGGGCACCGTCGGGGTCGAGCACGTCGGCGCCGGTGACCACCGCGGCCGCCTCCAGCCCGTCCACCCCGCTGGCCACCGCGGCGGCGACCGCGGCCTGCAGGGCGGTCAGCGACAGCGACGGCAGCGCCACGGTGGACGCGGCGTAGGTGCGCCCGTCGGTGTCGCGCACGGCGGCACCCTCGGCGGCACCGGTGCGGCCCATCGAGGAGCGGGCCAGCGTCACCAGCTTGGCGTCGTCGGGGTCGATCGGGCCGTGCTCAGCCACCGTAGGGGCTCCTGTCCTCTGCTGACGTCAGCTCCGGGGTTCGGTCGGAGCCGTCTGACCTGTCTGGGTGTAGTCGATCTGGGTGGTGCTCGCCGCCGTCGTCCGGCTGGTCCCGGCGCACCACGACGGTGCCCACCCGCACCCGCCCACGGATCTCCGGGCCGGCCTCCGCGCGCAGCACCAGCCCGTGGGTGGTGACCTCGGAGCCGGGCAGCGGCACGCGGCCGAGCACCTGCCCGAGCAGCCCGCCCACCGACTCCACGTCCTCGGCGGGCAGCTCGATTCCGAACACCTCGCCCAGGTCCTCCACCGACAGCCGCGCGGAGACCCGCACCGCACCGTCGTCGAGGTACTCCACCGGGGGGCGCTCGTCGGTGTCGTACTCGTCGGCGATCTCCCCGACGATCTCCTCCAGGATGTCCTCGATGGTGATCAGCCCGGCCACGCCGCCGTACTCGTCCACCAGGATGGCCATGTGGTGGCGGCCCAGCTGCATGTCGCTGAGCAGCTCGTCCACCGTCTTGGAGTCGGGGACGAACACCGCCTCGCGCATCAGCTCGCGCACCGGCTCGCCGCGCTCGCCATCGCGCAGGGTGAACGAGCGCTGCACCAGGTCCTTGAGGAAGACGATGCCGAGCACGTCGTCGGGGCCCTCGCCCACCACCGGGATGCGGGAGTGGCCGCTGCGCACGGCCAGGGACATGGCCTGGCGCATGGTCTTGTCCTGCTCGATCCAGATCATGTCCGTGCGCGGGACCATCACCTCGCGGGCGATGGTGTCGCCGAGGTCGAAGACGGACTGGATCATCCGTCGCTCCCCCGCGTCCACCACGCCACCCTGCTGCGCCATGTCCACCAGCTCGCGCAGCTCCACCTCGGAGGAGAACGGGCCCTGGCGGAAACCGCGGCCGGGGGTGATGGCGTTGCCGACCAGGATCAGCAGCTTGCTCAACGGGTCGAGCACCGTGCCGAAGATCTTCAGCGGGGCCGCGGCCACCAGGCCGATGCGGTAGGCGTGCTGGCGGCCCAGGGTGCGGGGGCCGACGCCGATCACCACGTAGCTGACCACGGCCATCACCGCGGCGGCGATGAGCACGGCGAGGGCGGTGGACACCCAGCTGGCCACCGCGACGGCCACCAGCACGGTGGCGGTGGCCTCGCAGGCCACCCGCAGCAGCACCAGCAGGTTGACGTAGCGCGGGCGGTCGCCGACCACCTCGAGCAGCTTGGGGGCACCGGGGCGCTCGTTGCGGGCCAGCTCGGCCACCTGCGCGTGCGAGACGGTGCTCAGGGCGGCGTCCAGCGCGGCGAAGAGGCCGGCGAGCGGGACGAGCACGATGGCGGCGAGGAGCATGGCAAGCGATCCGCTCACCGGGCGCGGCCTCCATCGTCGTCCAGCCCCACGGTGCCCAGCAGCCGCTGGTCGGCGGCGTCGAGCACCGCTTGCCGGGCCGCGCGCCGGCGGTCGGTGTGGAAGTCGGCCAGCAGGCGGTCCTGCAGGCCGAACATCTCGCGCTTCTCCTCGGGCTCGGCGTGGTCGTAGCCCAGCAGGTGCAGCACCCCGTGCACGGTGAGCATCCGCAGCTCCTCGGCCAGGGTCTTGCCGGCCTGCTCCGCCTGGTCGGCGGCGAAAGCCGGGCAGAGCACGATGTCACCGAGCATGGACGGGCCAGGGTCGGCCGCGTCGGGCCGACCGCCGGGGCGCATCTCGTCCATCGGGAAGGACATCACGTCGGTGGGGCCGGGCAGGTCCATCCACTGCTCGTGCAGGGTGGCCATGGAGGCGTTGTCCACCAGCACCATGGACAGCTCGGCGGCGGGATGCACCTGCATGCGCTCCAGCGCGAAGCCGGCGACGGCGACGAGGTCGGCCTCGTCCACCTCGACGCCGGACTCGTTGGCGATCTCGATGCTCATCGGCGGGTCCCGCGTCGCTGGCCGCCGCTGCGGTGCGCCGGGGTGTGGCCGACCGACTCCGGTCGGGTCTCCGCCTCGAAGCGCTCGTAGGCGTCGACGATGTCGGACACCAGGCGGTGGCGGACCACGTCGTTGCTGGTCAGCGTGGAGAAGTGCACGTCGTCCACGCCGTCGAGGATCTCCCGGACCACCCGCAGCCCCGAGGACGCCCCACCGGGCAGGTCGACCTGGGTGACGTCGCCGGTGACCACGATCTTGGATCCGAAGCCGAGCCGGGTGAGGAACATCTTCATCTGCTCGGCCGTGGTGTTCTGCGCCTCGTCCAAGATGATGAACGCGTCGTTGAGCGTGCGCCCGCGCATGTAGGCCAGCGGAGCGACCTCGATGGTGCCCGCCTCCATCAGCTTGGGGATGGCCTCGCGGTCCATCATGTCGTGCAGCGCGTCGTAGAGCGGGCGCAGGTACGGGTCGATCTTCTCGTTCAGCGTGCCCGGCAGGAAGCCCAGCCGCTCCCCCGCCTCCACCGCGGGACGGGTGAGGATGATGCGGCTGACCTGCTTGCTCTGCAGGGCGTGCACCGCCTTGGCCATGGCCAGGTAGGTCTTGCCGGTGCCGGCGGGGCCGATGCCGAAGACGATGGTGTGGGTGTCGATGGCGTCGACGTAGTGCTTCTGGTTCAGCGTCTTGGGCCGGATGGTCTTGCCGCGGCGCGAGAGGATGTCCAGGCTGAGCACCTCGGCGGGCGAGGCGGCCGTGTTGGCCTCCAGCATGCCCACCGTCCGGCGCACGCCGTCCGAGGTCAGCTCGGGGTTGCGCAGGGCCATGGCCACGAGCTCGGTGACCGCGCGCTCGGCGAAAGCCACGTCGGCGGGCTCGCCCAGCAGGCGCACCTCGTTGCCACGGACGTGGACGTCCGCGGCGAGCAGCTCCTCGAGCACCCGCAGGTTGCGGTCGGCGGAACCGAGAAAGGGCAGAACACCAGCGTCAGGGATGACGATGGTGCTGGTCACAGGATCCATTACCTCCTCATTCTATCCGGCTGTCCCGATGGTGACGGGGTGTCCACGCACCGGTGGCCGGAAAGGGCAAGCCTACGGCGCGGACGGCGCGATCTCGCGCTGCCCTTGGGACAACAGCCCGCAGGCCGCGCGTGTTCCGGCCCACCCGGGCGAGCCCGGCTAGGCGAACCGGCAAGCCTGGCTAGGCGAACGGGCGAGCCAGCCAGCGCGGGGTGAGCACACCCAGTGCGCCCAGGGCGACCGCGGCAGCGGTGGAGGTGCGCAGCACGGTGGGACCCAGGTGCACCGCGACCGCACCCTGCGCGGTGAGCGCGGCCAGCTCGTCGTCGGCGATGCCGCCCTCGGGGCCGACCACCAGCAGCACCCGCGGTCCGTCCAGCACCAGGTCGGCCATCGGCGCCTGCGCCGACTCGTGCAGCACCAGGGCGTGCCCACCCTCGGCCACCGTCCGCGCCACCAGCTCGGCCACCTCGGTGGTGCTGTGCAGCGGCGCCACCTCGGGCACGTGGGCCCGGCGGGACTGCTTGGCGGCCTGGGTTGCGGTGCTCTGCCAGCGCTGCACCCCCTTGTCGGCCTTGGGCCCCTGCCAGCGGGCCACGCAGCGCGCGGCCTGCCAGGGCACCACCGCGTCCACCCCGGCCTCGGTGGCCAGCTCCACGGCGAGATCGGAGCGCTCGCCCTTGGGCAGCGCCTGCACCACCGTCACCTGCGGCACCGCGGGCGCCACGTCCTGGCGCGCCTGCACGGCCAGCTCCAGGCGGTCGCGGCCCACGGTGGTGACGGTGCAGTCAGCCACCCCGCCGCGGCCGTCGGTGAGCAGCACCCGCTCCCCCGACCGCAACCGCCGGACCGTGGCCGCGTGACGGCCCTCGGCGCCATCGAGCACCGCGGTGGCCCCGGCCGGCGGGAGCGGGGCCAGGTGGAAGACCGGGGGCGCCACCTAGCGGCCGCTGAAGGTTTCCCGCAGCCGGGAGAACAGGCCGCCGCTCTGCTTGGAGCCGGCGGTGACCACCTCGGACTGGTCCCGGGTGCGCAGGTCGGCGAACTGGCGCAGCAGGTCGGCCTGCTTGTGGTCGAGCTTGCTGGGCACCACCACGTCCAGGTGCACGTGCACGTCGCCGCGCACCCCGCTGCGCAGCCGGGGCATGCCGTGCCCGCGCAGGGTGGTGATCGTGCCGGGCTGGGTGCCGGGCTCCACCGCGATCTCGGCGTGGCCGTCGATGGTGTCCAGGCCCACCTTGGTGCCCAGCGCCGCGTCCGTCATCGGGATGCGGATGGTGCAGTGCAGGTCGTCGCCGTCCCGGACGAAGGTCTCGTGCGGCTTCTCCACCACCTCCACGTAGAGGTCGCCGGCGGGTCCGCCGCCGGGGCCGACCTCGCCCTGCCCGGAGAGGCGGATGCGCATGCCCTCGGCCACGCCGGCGGGCACCTTGACGGTGATGTCGCGGCGGGAGCGCACCCGGCCGTCGCCGGCGCACTGCTGGCAGGGGTCGGGGATGGTCTCGCCGGTGCCGCGGCAGGTGGGGCACACCCGTGCGGTGACCACCCGGCCCAGGAACGACTGCTGCACCGACTGCACCTCGCCGGCGCCGCCACAGGTGTCGCAGCGCACCGGGCTGGTGCCGGCCGCGGTGCCTGCGCCGTGGCAGGTGGTGCAGAGCACGGCGGTGTCCACGCTGATGTCGCGCTGCACCCCGCTGGCGCACTCGGCCAGGGTGAGCTCCACCCGCAGCAGGGCGTCGGAGCCGGGCTGCACGCGGCTGCGCGGCCCACGACCGCCGCCGCCCCCGCTGCCGCCGAAGAAGGCGTCCATGATGTCGCCGAAGCCGAAGCCCTGGCCGCCGAAGCCACCGGCGCCGTTGCCGCCGCCCCCGCTCTCCAGCGGGTCGCCGCCGAGGTCCACCACCTGACGCTTGGCCGGGTCGGAGAGCACCTCGTAGGCGGTGGTCACCTCACGGAAGCGGGCCTGCGCGGCCTCGTCGGGGTTGACGTCGGGGTGCAGCTCCCGGGCCAGCTTGCGGTAGGCGCGCTTGATCTCGTCGGCACTCGCCTTGGTGCCGACGCCGAGCGTTCCGTAGTAGTCCCGTGCCACGTGTCCCTCTAGTCCTTACTGGTAGGTCTGGTCTGTCTCTCAGCCGCGGGTGTGCAGCCTGCCGGACGCCCTGGGGGCGCGCTCCGGTGGTGGGGGTCAACGACCGGCGAGCACCTCGCCGACGTAGCGGGCCACCGCGCTCACCGAGGCGATGGTGGCCGGGTAGTCCATCCGCGTCGGTCCCACCACGCCCATGCCCCCGAGCACGGTTCCGGCGGCACCGTAGCCGATGGACACCGTGGAGGTGGCGCGCATCTGCTCGGCCTCGTTCTCCCGGCCGATGCGCACCGTCACCGTCTCCGGGCGCTTGGCGGCGGCCAGCAGCTTGAGCACCACCACCTGCTCCTCCAGCGCCTCGAGCACGGCCCGCAGCTCGCCGGGGAAGGGGGTGAAGTCGGCGGAGCTGGTGAGGTTGGCGGTCCCGCCCACCACCATGCGCTCCTCGTGGTGCTCCACCAGGGTCTCGATGAGCACCGTGGAGGTGCGCAGCACCACGTCCTTGAGGTCGGCGGGCACCTTCTCGTTCAGCTCGGAGACCGCCACGGAGGCGTCCGCCAGGCGCTTGCCCTCCAGCGCCTCGCCCAGCAGCTGGCGCAGCCGGCCCACGCCGTCCTCGTCGAGGACGTCGCCGAGCTCGACGATGCGCTGGTCCACCCGGCCGGAGTCGGTGATGAGCACCAGCAGCAGGCGCGCCGGGGTGAGCGAGACCACCTCGATGTGCCGCACCGAGGACACCGACAGCGTGGGGTACTGCACCACCGCCACCTGGCGGGTGAGCTGGGCCAGCAGTCGCACGCCCCGGCGGAGCACGTCGTCGAGGTCGACGCCGGTCTCCAGGAAGCCCTGGATGGCCCGGCGCTCGGCCGACGACAACGGCTTGACGGAGTCGATGGCGTCCACGAACTGGCGGTAGCCCTTGTCGGTGGGGATGCGCCCGGCACTGGTGTGCGGACGCACCAGGTAGCCGTCGTCCTCCAGCGCCGCCATGTCGTTGCGCACGGTCGCGCTGGACACCCCCAGGTTGTGCCGCTCGACCAAGGTCTTGGAGCCGACCGGCTCCTGGGTGGACACGTAGTCGGCGACAATGGCGCGAAGCACCGCAAAACGACGGTCATCGGTGTTGGACATCGGTCGTCACCTCCGGTTTCGCAGGGAGCACCACTGTCGAGCCCCAGCGGGGCTGCATCCCCGCCATTCTAGGCGTTGCGCCCGCTATGCCCTGCTCAGCACTCGCCAGCCCCGGAGCTATTCCCCCACCAGCACCCGGCGGATCACCGCGTCGGCCAGCAGCCGGCCGCGCGGGGTGAGCACCAGGTGCGTGCCCTCGTCGGTGAGCAGCCCGTCGTCCACCACCCGCTTCGCGGCGGCCAGCTCGTCCGGGCTCAGCTCCACCACCGGCAGCCCGGTGCGCAGACGCGCGGTGAGCATCACCCGCTCGGTGTGCTGCTCCTCGGCGGTGAGCAGCTCGCGCCCAGCCGCCGGGGAGGAGCCCTCGCCCAGCAGGGTGGCGTAGCGCGCCGGCGCCTTGACGTTCCACCAGCGCACCCCGCCGACGTGGCTGTGCGCCCCGGGGCCGGCGCCCCACCAGTCGCCGCCGTCCCAGTAGCCCAGGTTGTGCCGGCAGCGGGCGTCGTCGGTGCGCGCCCAGTTGGACACCTCGTACCAGTGCAGCCCGGCCGCGCGCAGCCCGGCGTCGAGCTGCTCGTAGCGGTCGGCGAGCACGTCGTCGTCGGGCATGGGCAGCTCGCCGCGGCGCACCCGCCTGGCCATGGCGGTGCCGTCCTCCACGATCAGCGCGTAGGCGGAGACGTGGTCCACCCCGGCGTCGAGCACCGCCTGCAGCGAGCCCGCGAGGTCGGCGTCGGTCTCGCCGGGGGTGCCGTAGATGAGGTCGAGGTTGACGTGGTCGAAGCCGGCCGCGCGAGCCTCGCGGGCAGCGGCCACCGGCCGACCCGGGGTGTGCGTGCGGTCGAGCACCCGCAGCACGTGGGCGGCGGCGGACTGCATGCCCAGCGACACCCGGGTGTACCCGGCGCGGCGCAGGCCGTCGAAGAACTGCGGGGACGTCGACTCCGGGTTGGACTCGGTGCTCACCTCGGCGCCGGCGGAGAGCCCGAAGCTGGCGCGCACGGCGTCGAGCACCTCGGTGAGGCCCTCGGCGCCGAGCAGCGACGGGGTGCCACCGCCGACGAAGACGGTGTCGGCGGTGGGCGGGGTGCCGAGCACCCGGGCGGCCAGGTCCAGCTCGCGGCGCAGTCCCTCCAGCCACGACTGCGGCGACGCCGCGCTGCCCAGCTCGGCCGGGGTGTAGGTGTTGAAGTCGCAGTAGCCGCAGCGGGTGGCGCAGAAGGGGACGTGCACGTACACCCCGAACGGGCGGGTGCCCAGCCCCTGCAGCGCGGCCGCGGGCAGCGCGCCGTCGGTGGGTGCGGGATCGCCGTCGAGGGGGGTGCTGGCCATGCCCCCATTCTCCCCCGCCTGCGCAGTGGTCCAGGTCATGGTGCTCCGATGCGGACAGCGGAGAGTGACGTGGCAGACTGTGACGCATGACTGGTGCAGGTGTGCGACTCGTGGCGCGGCGCCACGTCGACCTGCAGCGAGTCGCCAGCGCGCTCTGCCGCTGCTCCTCACTCTCACGCCCCTGATCCAGCTCACCCAGCGGCGTCGGACGTGCCGTGTGGGTGCAGCCCTGCGTCGTGCTCCGGTGCCTGAGATCTCCGGAGGACCTTTCCCCGATGACGACCACCACGGACCGCGCGGTGCCCGCTCGACCGCGCAAGAAGTCCGAGGGCCAGTGGGCCAAGGGTTACCGCGAGCCGCTCAACCAGAACGAGCGGACCAAGAAGGACGACGACGCGCTGAACGTCCGGGCCCGCATCGAGAACATCTACGCCAAGCAGGGCTTCGACAGCATCGACGGCGGTGACCTGCGCGGACGCTTCCGCTGGTGGGGGCTGTACACCCAGCGCGCCGAGGGCCTGGACGCCACGTTCACCGGCATGGACGACGAGGAGCAGCTGGACGCGCGCTACTTCATGCTGCGCATCCGCACCGACGGCGCCCGCCTGAGCACCGAGCAGCTGCGGGTCATCGCCGGCATCTCCACCGAGTTCGCCCGGGACACCGCCGACCTCACCGACCGCGAGAACGTGCAGCTGCACTGGGTGCGCATCGAGGACGTGCCGGAGATCTGGCGCCGGCTGGAGCAGGTGGGCCTGAAGACCACCGAGGCGTGCGGGGACTGCCCGCGTGCCTTCCTCGGCTCGCCGCTGGCCGGCGTGGCTGCCGACGAGGTCATCGACGCCACCCCCGCCATCGAGGAGACGGTGCGCCGCTACGTCGGCGACCCGCGCTTCTCCAACCTGCCGCGCAAGTTCAAGACGGCCATCTCCGGGCTGCAGGACGTCGCCCACGAGGTCAACGACGTCTCCTTCGTCGGCGTGAACCACCCCGAGCACGGCCCCGGCTTCGACCTCTGGGTCGGTGGCGGGCTGTCCACCAACCCGATGGTGGCCCAGCGCCTGGGTGCCTGGGTGCCCATCGACGAGGTGCCCGACGTGTGGGAGGGCGTGGTCTCGGTGTTCCGCGACTACGGCTACCGCCGGCTGCGCTCGCGGGCCCGCATCAAGTTCCTCATCAAGGACTGGGGCGCGGCGGAGTTCCGCCGCGTGCTGGAGGAGGAGTACCTCAAGCGTCCGCTGCTGGACGGTCCGGCGCCGGCGCCGCAGGTCGGCATCCGCGACCACATGGGCGTGCAGCGCCAGCGCGACGGCCGCAACGCCGTGGGCGTCGCCCCGGTCGCCGGCCGGGTCAGCGGCACCAAGCTCGTCGCCGTCGCCGACGCCATGGACCGGGCGGGCACCAACCGGGTGTGCATCACCGCCTACCAGAAGCTGGTCTTCCTCGACGTCGCCGACGACACCCTCGAGACGTTCGTGGCCGACCTGGACGCCCTGGAGCTGCCCGCCCGTGGCTCGTCCTGGCGGCGCAACGTGATGGCCTGCTCCGGCCTGGAGTTCTGCAAGCTCGCGTTCACCGAGACCCGGGTGCGGGCGCAGACGCTGGTGCCGGACCTGGAGCAGCGCCTGGCCGACCTGGAGCACGAGCTGGACACCCAGGTGACGGTGAACATCAACGGCTGCCCCAACTCCTGCGCCCGCGTGCAGGTGGCCGACATCGGCTTCAAGGGCATTCTGCTCACCGACGACGACGGCCAGCCCGTGGACGGCTTCCAGGTGCACCTCGGTGGTGGCCTGGGCGCCGACGCCGGCTTCGGCAAGAAGCTGCGCGGGCACAAGATCACCACCCACGAGCTCGGCGAGTACGTCGAGCGCGTGGTGCGCAGCTACGCCAAGCAGCGCGAGCACGGTGAGCGCTTCGCGCAGTGGGTCACCCGGGCCGAGGAGTCCGACCTGCGATGAGCAGGGCCGTCGGGAACACGCCCAGCCCACGTGCTGTTCCCTTCTACTGTCCCTACTGCGGTGACGAGGACCTCCGTCCGGACGCCGCCGACGGGGTGGCCCTGCCGCACGGCACCTGGCGGTGCGGGGCGTGCCAGCTGATGTTCGCGCTGAAGCGGCTCGCCACCAGTCCGGTTCGAACGGAAGATGAGGTGACCGAGTGAGCGTCTCCACCGATCTCGACCTTCGTGCGGTGGCCGAGCGTGGCGCGGCCGACCTGGACGGGGCCAGCGCGGCCGACGTCCTGCAGTGGACCGCCGACACCTTCGGCGACCGCTTTATCGTGGCCTCCAACATGCAGGACGCGGTGCTGGTGCACCTGGCCGTGCAGGCCCGCCCCGGCGTGGAGGTGCTGTTCCTGGACACCGGCTACCACTTCGCCGAGACCATGGGCACCCGCGACGCGGTGGAGCAGGTCTACGGCGTGCGCATCGTCAACGCCAAGGCCGAGCTCAGCGTGCCGGAGCAGGACGAGGTGCACGGCAAGAACCTCTTCGCCAGCGCGCCGGACCGCTGCTGCGCCATGCGCAAGGTGGCCCCGCTGAAGAAGACCCTGGCCGGCTACGACGCCTGGGTCACCGGCGTGCGCCGGGTGGAGGCCCCCACCCGGGCCAACGCCCCGCTGATCTCCTTTGACGAGGCCTTCGGCCTGGTCAAGGTCAACCCGATCGCAGCGTGGTCCGACGAGGACATGCAGCACTACATCGAGGAGCACTCCATCTTGGTCAACCCGCTGGTCGACGCCGGCTACCCCTCCATCGGCTGCGAGCCGTGCACGGTCAAGCCGCTGCCGGGTGCGGATCCGCGCAGCGGCCGCTGGGCCGGGCGCGCCAAGATCGAGTGCGGGCTGCACCAGTGAGCGCCGCCACGGTGCAGACCCCCACTCCGGGCTTCGTCACCCCGATGTCCACCCTGGACGCCCTGGAGTCGGAGGCGATCCACATCTTCCGCGAGGTGGCCGGGGAGTTCGAGCGCCCGGTGATCCTGTTCTCCGGCGGCAAGGACTCCACCCTGCTGCTGCACCTGGCGATCAAGGCGTTCTGGCCCGCCCCGGTGCCCTTCGCGCTGCTGCACGTGGACACCGGCCACAACCTGCAGGAGGTGCTGGACTTCCGCGACATGGTGGTGGCCAAGCACAACCTGCGGCTGCACGTGGCCAAGGTGCAGGACTACCTCGACGACGGCCGGCTGCAGGAGCGCCCGGACGGCATCCGCAACCCGCTGCAGACGGTGCCGCTGCTCGACGGCATCGCCGAGGGCAAGTTCGACGCGGTGTTCGGCGGTGCCCGCCGGGACGAGGAGCGCGCCCGCGCCAAGGAGCGCATCTTCAGCCTGCGCAACGCCTTCGGCCAGTGGGACCCCAAGCGCCAGCGGCCCGAGCTGTGGAACCTCTACAACGGCCGCCACGCCCCGGGTGAGCACGTGCGGGTGTTCCCGCTGAGCAACTGGACCGAGCTGGACGTGTGGCGCTACATCGCCCAGGAGAAGGTCGAGCTGCCCAGCATCTACTACGCCCACCAGCGCGAGGTGTTCCTGCGCGACGGCATGTGGCTCACCGAGGGCCCGTGGTTCAGCGCGCGCGAGGACGAGGAGGTGCGCACCCTGTCGGTGCGCTACCGCACCGTCGGCGACGGGTCCTGCACCGGCGCGGTGGAGTCCACCGCCGCCGACGTGCAGGCCGTGCTGGACGAGGTGGCCGCCTCCCGCGTGACCGAGCGGGGCGCCACCCGTGCCGACGACCGCGTCTCCTCCGCCGCCATGGAGGACCGCAAGCGAGAGGGCTACTTCTGATGAGCACCACCCAGCTCCTGCGCCTGGCCACGGCCGGCAGCGTGGACGACGGCAAGTCCACGCTCGTGGGGCGGCTGCTCTACGACACCAAGTCGGTGCTCGCCGACCAGATCGACGCCGTCACCCGCGCGTCGGTGGACAAGGGACTGACCACCCCGGACCTGTCGCTGCTGGTGGACGGGCTGCGCGCCGAGCGCGAGCAGGGCATCACCATCGACGTGGCCTACCGCTACTTCGCCACGCCCGCGCGGTCGTTCGTGCTGGCCGACACCCCCGGCCACGTGCAGTACACCCGCAACACCGTCTCCGGCGCCTCCACCGCGCAGCTGGTGATCCTGCTGGTGGACGCACGCAAGGGCGTCATCTCCCAGACTCGCCGCCACGCGGCCGTGCTGGCGCTGCTGGGCGTGCCGCGGCTGCTGCTGGCGGTCAACAAGATCGACCTGGTGACCGACGCCGCCACGGTGTACGCCGAGATCTCCGCCGAGTTCACCGCCCTCACCCGGGCGCTGGGCTGGTCCGAGGACGCGGTGCAGACCATCCCGGTCTCGGCCCTCAACGGCGACAACGTGGTCAACCGCTCCGAGCACACCCCCTACTACGACGGTCCCACCCTGGTCGAGCACCTCGAGCAGGTGCCGGTGGACGCCGAGCCGCACCGGGTGGGCCTGCGGATGCCGGTGCAGTACGTGATCCGGCCCCGCACCGCGGAGCACCCCGACTACCGCGGCTTCGCCGGCCAGGTCGCCGCCGGCACCGTCTCCCCCGGCGACGAGGTGGTCGTGCTGCCCTCGGGGGTACGCACCACCGTGCTGCGCGTGGACACCCCGGACGGCGAGCTGGCCACTGCCGAGGTCGGGCGCAGCGTCACGCTGGTGCTGGCCGAGGAGGTCGACGCCTCCCGCGGTGACCTCATCGCCTCCCCCGCCGACGCCCCGGTCCCAGTCTCCGAGCTGGAGGCGACGGTGTGCTGGCTGGCCGAGGCGCCGCTGCGCCCGGGAGCACGGCTGCTGATCAAGCACGGCACCCGCACCACCCAGGCCATCGTCTCGACCATCGTGGAGCGCTTCGACGAGCAGGCGCTGTCCGCGGTGCCCACCCCGGACACCCTGGCGCTGAACGAGATCGGCCGCGTCAGCATCCGCACCGCGGAGCCGCTGGCGGTGGACGACTACGCGCTGAACCGGCGCACCGGCAGCTTCCTGCTCATCGACCCCGTCCAGGGCAACACCCTGGCCGCGGGCCTGGTGGGCGACGCGCTGTCCAAGGTCGAGCTGAACACCGCCCTGGTCTGACCCGCCCTGGTCTGACCTGCCCCGGTGAGCCGCTCGGGGCAGGCGTCCTGGCGCACCCGTCGTAGGGTCACCACCATGACGTCTGCCGCCACCGAGCTGGTGCACCTGGAGATCGCGGCGGGGGTGGCCACCCTCACCCTGGACTCCCCCACCAACCGCAACGCGCTGTCCACCCAGCTGCGCGAGGAGCTGCTCCGCCACCTGCGCGACTGCGCGCAGGACACCGACGTGCGGGTGCTGGTGCTCACCCACACCGGCACCGTGTTCTGCTCCGGGATGGACCTGCGCGAGGCCGAGGGCGCCGCCCCTGACGAGCAGGGCGTCAACGAGTTCCCGGAGATCCTGCAGACCATCTGGCAGCACCCCAAGCCGGTGATCGCGCGGGTTGCCGGGACCGCCCGGGCCGGCGGCATCGGCATCATCGCCGCCTGCGACCTGGCGGTGGCCGGGGCATCCACCACGTTCGCGTTCAGCGAGGTGCGCATCGGGGTGGTGCCCGCGGTCATCTCCGTCACCGTGCTGCCCCGGGTGCAGCCCCGCGCCGCCCAGGAGCTGTTCCTCACCGGGGAGACCTTCGACGCCGAGCGGGCCGCGCAGATCGGGCTGCTCACCGCCGCGGTGCCCGACGACGACCTCGACGCGGCCGTCGCCCGCTACGTCGCCGCGCTGGCCAAGGGCGGACCCCGGGCGCTGGCCGCCACCAAGGTGATGCTCAGCGCCCGCAACGGCCACATGGCCGAGGAGTTCAGCGAGAAGTCCACGCTGTCAGCGTCCTTCTTCGCCTCCGAGGAGGCCCAGGAGGGCATGGCCGCCTTCGGCGAGAAGCGCCCGCCGGCCTGGGTGCCGAGCGATGGCTGAGGCCGCCACCGTCCGGGTGGACGCCTGGCTGTGGGCGGTCCGCATCACCAAGACCCGCTCGCTGGCCGCGGCGCAGTGCAAGGGCGGGCACGTCCGGGTGAACGGGTCCTCGGCCAAGCCGGCCCAGCTGGTCAAGCCCGGTGACGAGGTACGGGTCCGCGCGGGCGGGCTGGAGCGGATCCTGGTGGTCCGCCGCTGCATCAACAAGCGGGTCAGTGCCACCGTCGCCGCCGAGTGCCTCACCGACAACAGCCCCCCGCCGCCGCCCAAGGAGCTGGCGGCCCCGCCGCTGCAGCGCGACCGCGGCGCGGGGCGGCCGACCAAGCGGGACCGCCGGCTGATCGACCGCCTCCGCGAGCGCGGCTGGCAGCCGCCGGAGGAGTAGGCACTCCCCCGGTGGCCCCAGGGCGAAGGGACAGGCTAGCGGGAGACGAGCAGTCCGCGGCTGCGCAGCACCCGGCGCTCCAGCGGCGCGAAGATCAGCACGTCGATGGCCACCCCGACGATGAGGATCATGATGATCGCCACCACCACCAGGCTCAGGTCGCTCAGCTCGCGGCCCTGGTTGAGCATCTGGCCGAGGCTGCGCCCCAGCGCCGGCGAGTAGGAGATGATCTCCGCCGCCATCAGCGAGCGCCAGGAGAACGCCCACCCCTGCTTGAGGCCCGCGATGAAGCCGGGCAGCGACGCCGGCAGCAGCACGTACCGGATCTGCTGCAGCCAGTTGGCCCCCAGCACCGTGCCCACCCGGGCGTACAGCGGAGGTACCTGGTCGAGCCCGGCCACCAGCCCGTTGGCGATGGACGGCACCGCGCCCAGCACGATGACGAAGTACATCGCTCCCGGGGTGAGGCCGATGAGGATGATCGCCGCGGGCACCCAGGCCACCGACGGCAGGCTCTGCAGCCCGCTGACGATCGGCCCGATGGCGGTGCGCACCAGCGGGACGCGGGCGATGAGTAGCCCCAGCGGTGCACCGATCACCACCGCGATGGCGAAGCCGACGATGCCGCGGCGGACGCTGTTGTACACCGACTCCCAGGCGGCGCCGGAGCTCCACTCCGTCCGGAAGGTCTCCCAGACGTCGGTGGGGGACGGGGTGTTGTAGGCCGCCGAGCCGGTGCGGGTGCTGGCGTAGAGCTGCCAGACGAGCAGCACCAGCGCCACGGCGACCACTGGGGGGAGCACGGAGCGGCGCAGGCGCTGGCCCCAGCCGTGCTTGACGGTCACCTCGGTGGAGAGGGCGTCCAGGCCCGCCTCCACCGATCCCGTGTCAGGTGCCTCGGTTCCCGAGGGCTTGACCGATCCTGGCTCAGCGACGCCCATGGCGGATGATCTCCTCTCGCAGCACGGCGGTGATCTCGGTGGACAGCGCCGCCACGGCGGGCGACTCGATGCGCCGCTCCCCGGTGATGTCGACCTCCCACTGCCGGACCACGCGGCCCGGACGCGAGGACATCAGCACCACGCGCTGGCCCAGCCGGACCGCCTCGCGGACGTTGTGCGTCACGAACACGATGGCCACGCCCGTCGCCCGCCAGATGCGGATCAGCTCGTCGTGCAGCACGTCCCTGGTGATGGCGTCGAGCGCAGCGAACGGCTCGTCCATCAGCAGCACGTCGCGCTGCTGGGCCAGGGCCCGGGCCAGGGCCACCCGCTGGCGCATGCCCCCGGACAGCTCGTGCGGCCGCTTGCCGTAGGCGTCGTCCAGGCGGACCAGGTCGAGCAGCCGCCGGGCCTCCTCCTTGGCCTCAGCCCGGCCCACGCCGCGCAGCTTGAGCGCGAGCTCGACGTTGCGCCCGGCGGTGAGCCAGGGGAACAGCGCCGCGTCCTGGAACATCAGCGCCGCCCCGCTGCCCGCCACCTGCAGCGCGCCGGCGGTGGGCCGGTCCAGCCCCGCCACCAGGTTCAGCAGGGTGGACTTGCCGCAGCCGGACGCGCCGAGCAGCGCCACCAGCTCGCCAGGCTGCACGGTGAGCGAGACGTTCTCCAGCACCGGCAGCGGCGAGCCGCGGAAGCTCTTGCTCACCCCGTCGAGCTGCACGGCGGGGTGGGTGGTGCTGCTCACCGGCGGGACCTCCTGGTGGATCTGCGTGCTCGTCACGTCGGGTGCCTCAGCCCTGTCCGAGGCCGGCGTCGCCCAGCGCGGGCCTGCCCTGCTCGGCGAGCAGCGCGTTGAGCAGGCGCAGGTCGTAGATGCCCGTGAGCTCGCCCTGCTTGGTGGTCCCTGCGGTCACCGCGTCGTCGGCCGACTTCTGCAGGCTGGCCGCCAGCGGGTCGTAGGTGAAGTCCAGGTTGGGCCATGCCCGGTCGATGGTCGGCTGCGTGAGCGGCTTGCCGGTGAGCTCGTCGATCTGGTTGTTGGTGTCCTTCTTGGCCGCCTCGCTGTTGGCCGAGATGAACTCCACCGACTCGAGGTTGGCGGCGAGCAGGTCACGCACCGTGCCCGGGTAGCTGTTGAGGAACTCGGTGCGCACGATCAGCTGGGTGGTGACGAACTTGCCCTCCGGCCACAGCGTCTTCTCGTCCACCAGCACCTTGGCCCCGGCCTCCAGCACCAGCCGCGAGGACCAGGGCTCGGGCAGCCAGGCGCCGTCGATCTTGCCGTCCCGGAACAGCTGCAGGGTGGTGGCGTTCTCGGTGGGGGTGATGGTCACGTCGCCGCCGGAGCTCACCGAGGTCTTCAGGCCGTTCTCGTCCAGCCACGCGCGCAGGGCGACGTCCTGGGTGTTGCCCAGCTGCGGGGTGGCCAGGGTCTTGCCCTTGAGGTCGGCGACGTTGTTGATGCCCTCGCGGACCACCAGCTGCGCACCCCCGGAGGCCGCCCCGGAGACGATGCGCAGCGCCTCGCCCTTGGTCTGGAGGAAGCCGTTGACCGACGGGCTCGGGCCGATGTAGGTGGCGTCGATGGAGCCCGAGCGCAGCGCCTCGATGGCGGCCGGTCCGGCGTTGAACACCTGGGTGCTGAGCTTGGTCGCGCCCAGGTTCTTGGTGAGGAATCCCTCGCTGAGGCCCACCAGGGCCGGGGCATGGGTGACGTTGGCGAAGAAGCCCAGGCGCAGCTCGGCCGCCTTGGCGGTGGGGTCGGCGGACGGGGCTGAGGCGGCCTCGCCGCTGGAGCCGCAGGCGGCGGTGAGTCCCACCACGGCCAGCAGGGCAGCGGCGACGAGCGCACGGGTTCGGAAGAGCGTCATGACGAAGGGGCTCCAGCTGGGCCAGGGCCGACCGCCCGCAGGACGGGCGGCCGATCACGGGGTGACGGGGTGAGGTGGAGCTAGCGAGCAAGCACAGGTTCGCGCTTGACCAGGTCGACCGGCGGGTGGTCGGGCACGACGGGGCCGCGACCGAGCCAGCAGGTGCCGGCCGCGGCTGCGGCGGCACCGAGGACCAGCACCGGGGTGGGTGCGGAGAGCAGGGCGAGCGCGGAGCCCAGCAGCACACCGGCCACCACTGGTCGGGTGAAGCTGGCCGAGGCCTGCGCCGACAGCCGGGCCCCGACGTAGACGCCGGGCAGCGCGCCGACCAGCAGCGACGCGGTGACACCGAAGTGCACCTCGCCGAAGAGCAGGTGCCCCAGCGCCGCGGCAGCCACCAGCGGGATGGCCTGCACGATGTCGGTGCCCACCAGCTGCGCCGGCCGCAGCCGGGGGTAGGCCAGCAGCAGCATCGCGATGATCAGCGACCCCGCTCCCACCGACGTCATGCCGACGGCGACGCCCCCCACCACGCCGATCACCACGGTGCGCACCGGCTTGACCACCAGCGGCCCGGTGGCCCCGGGCGTGCCCGCCCGCCGGTCGAGCACCAGCCGGGCGATGGTGCAGCCGAACGACCCGACGAGCGCCACCCCGATGGCGATCTTCAGGTAGTGCTGCACGTCCGCGGAGTGCCCGATGCTGCCGATGAGCAGGGAGCCCAGGAAGCCGGCGGGCACCGCGCCCAGTGCCAGCCACCACACCAGCCCGGTCTGCACCGTCTTGCGGCGAAGGTGCACTGCCGCCCCGACGGGCTTCATGACCAGGCTGGTGACGAGGTCGCTGGAGATGGCGGCCAGCGGCTGCACGCCGAAGACCAGGACGAGCAGCGGAGTGAGCAACGCGCCCCCGCCCATTCCGGTGAGGCCGACCAGGAGGCCGACGACGAGACCGGCGAGGGAGAGCGAGGGATCAATGGGCATGCGCGGAGCCTCTGCTGCTCGGCTGGCCGCACGGGCGCAGCAGTCGTTCGAGCGACGGTGCCGCGCGAGCGGCGGGTGGTGCTAGCGAACCGTCGGACAACCGCTGCTGGGCAGGCGCATCAGGTCCACGTGCAGGCGGCGCACCAGCACGGGTCGCGCGGGCAGCGCGACGTTGACAGACCTGGACACCACCTCAGTCTGGCATTGTTGACCGCAAGCGTCAACAAATGGGTGGGGCAAGATCAGGGCATGCAGATCACCGCCAAGTCCGACTACGCGCTGCGCGCCATGTGCGTGCTCGCCGTGGCCGAGGAGGGCGTGGTGGTGAAGGCCGCCGACATCGCCGCAGCGCAGGACATCCCGCCCAACTTCCTGGACGCCATCCTGGTGCAGCTGCGCCGCGGCGGGATGGTGGTCAGCCGTCGTGGTCCCGGCGGCGGGCACCAGCTGGCGCGCCCGGCGTGGGCGATCACCCTGGCGGACGTGGTGCGGGTGATCGACGGCCCGCTCACGCTGATCCACGGGGAGCGTCCGGAGGCGATGTCGCACCCCGCACCGGCGACGCACCTGCAGGACGTGTGGGTAGCGGTGCGCGCGGCGCTGCGCGGGATCATGGAGGAGACGACGCTGCGGCAGGTGGTCACCGGGGACCTGCCCGCACCGGTCACCGCGCTGGGCACTGACCACCGCTCGTGGACGTCGGTGTGGCCGCCACCGGAGACGGACCTGCCCGAGCAGCAGCCCGAGGCGTAGCGGCTACCAGACGCTGACGAGCCAGGCGAGCAGCACCAGCACCAGCAGCGCGACGAGGGCAGCGTTGATACGGGCGGCAGGGCTCAGCCGGAGCTTCTTCACCTGGTCGAGCCTAGTCGTCGCCGTTGCGCGCCCACTCCGGCCCGGGCGGGTCGTCCAGCGTGTCCGTGCGGGTGCCGATCTTGTCCGCCACCAGGCCGCCCACGCGGTCGAGCGCCACCGCCGCGGCGCCGCACAGCGGCAGCGCCACCAGCATCATCACGGTGATCTGCGCGGCGAAGGGCAGCCCGACGACCCAGAGCTCGGCCGCGTCCCACCATCTCGCCAACGTGTTCACCCCAGCAACGGTAGTCGCCCCTCGTTAGGGTGAGCCCCATGTTTGCCGTCTACGCATCCGAGCCCAATCCCGACAACCCCCTCGCGTCCCTGCGCGTGGGCGAGCGGGAGGCCCCCGTCGCTCCGGAGGGCTGGGTGGAGGTCAACGTCCGCGCCGCCAGCATCAACATGCACGACCTGTGGACCCTGCGGGGGGTGGGCATCAAGCCCGACCAGTTCCCGATGACCCTGGGCTGCGACGGCGCCGGCACCCTGGACGACGGCACCGAGGTGGTGCTGCACTCGGTCATCGCCAGCGACGACTGGATGAGCGACGAGACGCTCGACCCCCGACGCACCCTGCTCACCGAGAAGCACCAGGGCACGTTCGCGGACAAGGTGATCGTGCCGCGGCGCAACGTGCTGCCCAAGCCCGCCGACCTGTCCTTCGCCCAGGCCGCCTGCATGGGCACCGCCTGGCTGACCGCCTACCGCATGCTGTTCGTGAAGTCGGGCCTGCGCCCGGGCCAGACCATGCTGGTGCAGGGCGCCTCGGGCGGGGTGTCCACCGCGCTCGTCCAGCTGGGCCGCGCGGCAGGCCTGCGGGTGTGGGTGACCGGACGCAGCGAGGACAAGCGGGCGCTGGCCACCACGCTGGGTGCGCACGAGACCTTCGAGTCGGGCGCGCGGCTGCCGGAGAAGGTGGACGGCGTGTTCGAGACGGTGGGCAAGGCCACCTGGGGACACTCGGTGCGCTCGCTCAAGCCGGGTGGGGTCATCGTGGTCTCCGGCTCCACCAGCGGCCCGGACGCCGACGCCGAGCTGCAGCGGGTCTTCTTCCTCCAGCTGCGGGTCGTCGGCTCCACCATGGGCACCCGCGACGAGCTGCAGGACCTGCTGGCGTTCTGCGCGCTCACCGGGATCAGCCCGGAGATCGGGCTGGAGCTGCCGATGGAGCAGGCCGAGCAGGGGTTGCGGGCGATGCTCGACGGCGACACCGCGGGAAAGATCGTGCTCACTCGCTAGATCGTGATCCGGCGCACCCGGAGGGCGCACAAGCCCACAGGTGGCTCCTGGTGGGGAAGGATGCAGGAATGTCAGCACCGCCGACACCGCCAGGAACCCCGCCGCCCGGGATGGTGACCTCCCCGGTCCGCAGCCAGTTCCCCCCGATTGCCGACTACGCCTTCCTGTCGGACTGCGAGAACACCTGCCTCATCGCGCCGAACGGCTCGGTGGAGTGGATGTGCCTGCCCCGGCCGGACTCCCCCAGCGTCTTCGGGGCGATCCTCGATCGCGGCGCCGGGCACTTCCGGCTCGGCCCGTACGGGGTGAGCGTCCCGGCCGCGCGCCGCTACCTGCCCGGCAGCCTCATGGTGGAGACCACCTGGCAGACCGAGACGGGCTGGATCATCGTGCGCGACGCGCTGGTGATGGGGCCCTGGCACAACACCGACGAGCGGTCGCGGACGCACAAGCGCACCCCCAGCGACTGGGACGCCGAGCACATCCTGCTGCGGACGGTGCGCTGCGTCAGCGGCACGGTGGAGCTGGAGCTGAGCTGCGAGCCGGCCTACGACTACCACCGCCGGGACCTCACCTGGGAGTACTCCGGCCCGGTGTACGGCGAGGCGGTGGCCCGGTGCACCGAGCCCGCCGACGGCAAGGCCGAGCGGCGCGACACCTTCCCCGACCTCCGGCTGACCACCAACCTGCGCCTGGGCCTGGAGGGCCGCGAGGCCCGCGCCCGGACCCGGCTGCACGAGGGCGACGACGTGTTCGTGGCGCTGTCGTGGTCGGAGCTGCCGGTGCCGCAGGACTACGCCGAGGCCGCGGACAAGATGTGGAAGACCGGCGAGTGCTGGCGGCAGTGGATCGCCGCCGGCAGCTTCCCCGACCACCCGTGGCGCAGCTTCCTGCAGCAGAGCGCGCTGGCGCTGAAGGGACTGACCTACTCCCCCACCGGCGCCCTGCTGGCCGCCTCCACCACCTCGCTTCCGGAGACCGCGGGCGGGGAGCGCAACTGGGACTACCGCTACGCCTGGGTGCGCGACTCCACCTTCGCCCTGTGGGGGCTGTACACCCTGGGCCTGGACCGTGAGGCCAACGACTTCTTCGCCTTCATCGCCGACGTCTCCAGCGCCACCAACGGCTCGCCGCACCCGCTGCAGGTGATGTACGCCGTGGGCGGGGAGCGTGAGCTGGTGGAGAGCGAGCTCGACCACCTGTCCGGCTACGGCGGGGCGCGGCCGGTGCGCATCGGCAACGGCGCGTACAACCAGCGCCAGCACGACATCTGGGGCTCCGTGCTGGACTCGGTGTACCTGCACACCCGCTCCCGCGAGCACGTGCCCGAGCAGCTGTGGCCGCTGCTCAAGGCGCAGGTGGAGCAGGCGATCGAGCACTGGCGCGAGCCCGACCGCGGCATCTGGGAGGTGCGCGGCGAGCCGCAGCACTTCGTCTCGTCCAAGCTGATGTGCTGGGTGGCGCTGGACCGCGGGGTGCGGCTGGCCAAGCTGCACGGCGAGGACTCCTACGCGGAGAAGTGGGCCCGCGTCGCCCAGGAGATCCACGACGACGTCACCACGCACGGGGTGGACGAGCGCGGCGCCTTCGTGCAGCGCTACGGCTCCGACGATCTGGACGCCTCGCTGCTGCTGGTGCCGCTGCTGCGCTTCCTGCCCGCCGACGACCCCCGGGTGCGCACCACGGTGCTGGCCATCGCCGAGGAGCTCACCGAGGACGGGCTGGTGCTGCGGTACAAGACCGACGCCACCGACGACGGCCTGGAGGGCGAGGAGGGCACGTTCACCATCTGCTCGTTCTGGCTGGTGTCGGCGCTGGTGGAGATCGGGGAGCTCAAGCGGGCCCGGCACCTGTGCGAGCGGCTGCTCTCCTACGCCAGCGCGCTGCAGCTCTACGCCGAGGAGATCGACCCCAAGACCGGCCGCCACATGGGCAACTTCCCGCAGGCCTTCACCCACCTGGCGCTGATCAACGCCGTGGTGCACGTGATCCGGGCGGAGCAGGAGGACGGCGGCAGCTTCCAGCCCGCGCACAGCGGGCCGTAGGTAAGTCAGCGGCATGGCTTCCTCACGGAGTGAGACGTTTCGGCAAGCACTGATAGCGGTGCTGACAGACGCCCTCCCACTCCACGAAATCGAAGACCCCTCGGCTTGCCTCGAAGGTGATGTCTGCTGGTACAAGTTCCGATATGTGGAGTTCAATCCACCTCACCCCTACACGTACGGGTGGCGTGTGGACCTTCCGTACCTAGAGACCCTTTTCGGACCGAACCGGACGCCGCGCAAGATGGCCCAGATTCTGATCGGCGCCACTTGGCCTCCCAGCCCAGGTAAGTGGATTACCGAGATCGATGGCGTCCAATGGAATCTCGTGACCTTCGCACCGCCAGAGGAAAGGGATCTTGTGACGACTTTTGCACCACCGGAGGAGTGCTGACGCCTCTGGGGCAGTGCGTTACACCGCCGCGTGCGCGACCTTGCGTGCCCGCGCACAGCGGCCCCTAGCGCAGGTCAGCCGCCAGCTGGCGCACCACGTCGGACGCGGGGATCGCTTGCGCTGCACGGTGTTGTTCCCCCGCCCACAGCGCGACGGCGGCCTCGTCACCGGCAGCAGCCGACGCAGCACGGATCGGTTGCGACGCCCGGTTCAGGTGCGGGTACAGCGCCGGCGCCCCGTCGGTCAGCTCGTCCAGCAGCTCGTTGCGGATGCCCCGCGCGGGCCGGCCGGAGAACGCCCGCGTCACCGCGGTCGGCCGCTCCGACGCCAGCGCCGCGCGGTGCGGGGCTGAGGTGCCCGCCTCCGGGCAGAGCAGGAACGCCGTGCCCAGCTGGGCCGCCCGTGCCCCGGCCGAGAGCACCTGCGCCACCGCCGCGGCGTCGGCCAGTCCCCCGGCAGCCACCAGCGGCAGGTCGGTCACCGACTGCACCAGCCCCAGCAGCTGGAGCAGCGGCACCTGCTGGTCGGGGTCGTCCAGGGCGTTGGTGAAGCAGCCGCGGTGCCCGCCCGCCTCCGGCCCCTGCACCACCAGTGCGTCCAGGCCCGACTCCGCCGCCAGCCGCGCCTCGGCGCGGCTGGTCACCGTCGTCCACACCTCGGTGCCCAGCGCGTGCAGCTCCTGCACCACCTCCCGCGGCGGCGCGCCGAAGTGGAAGGTGACCAGCGATACCGGGTGCGCCACCAGCCAGTCGACCTTGGCCCGCCAGTGGTCGTCGTCCCACGCCGCCTCGCTGCGGCGCACGCCGTAGCGCTGCGCCCACGTCTCCAGCGTGGCCAGGTGCCGGTCCAGGGCCGCCCGCTCGTCCGCGTCCAGGGTGGGCTCGGCGGTGGGCAGGAAGAGGTTCACCCCGAACACGCCGTTGGCGCCGATGGCGGGACGCAGCGCCTGCACCCGCTCGCCCATCGCGTCCACCGACAGGTTGGCCCCAGCCAGCACGCCGAGGCCGCCCGCGGTGGAGACGGCCGCGGCCAGCTGCACCGTGCTGGGCCCGCCGGCCATCGGCGCTCCGATGATGGGGACCGGCAGACGCTCCAGCAGCGGCGACACGGGGCTACTTCTTCTTGTCCCCGCTGTTGGAGGGCGAGTCAGACGACAGCGCGGCGACGAAGGCCTCCTGGGGCACCTCCACGCGCCCCACCGTCTTCATCCGCTTCTTGCCCTCCTTCTGCTTCTCCAGCAGCTTGCGCTTGCGGCTGATGTCACCGCCGTAGCACTTGGCGAGCACGTCCTTGCGGATGGCGCGGATGTTCTCGCGGGAGATGATCTTGGACCCGATCGCGGCCTGGATGGGCACCTCGAACTGCTGGCGCGGGATCAGCTCGCGCAGCTTGGAGGTCATCTTGTTTCCGTAGGCGTAGGCAGCGTCGCGGTGCACGATCGCGGAGAACGCGTCCACCGCCTCGCCCTGCAGCAGGATGTCCACCTTCACCAGGTCGGCGGCCTGCTCGCCGGACTCCTCGTAGTCCATGCTGGCGTAGCCCTTGGTGCGCGACTTCAGCGAGTCGAAGAAGTCGAACATGATCTCACCCATGGGCAGCGTGTACCGCAGCTCCACCCGGGTCTCGGACAGGTAGTCCATCCCGCGCAGGTCGCCGCGGCGGGTCTGGCACAGCTCCATGATGGCGCCGATGTACTCCGACGGGCTGATGATCGTGCACTTCACCATCGGCTCGAAGACGTTGCGCACCTTGCCCTCGGGCCAGTACGACGGATTGGTCACCTCGTGCGGGGTGCCGTCCTCCAGCTCCACCCGGTACACCACGTTGGGCGCGGTGGAGATGAGGTCGAGGTTGAACTCCCGCTCCAGGCGGTCACGGGTGATCTCCATGTGCAGCAGGCCCAGGAAGCCGCAGCGGAAGCCAAAGCCCAGCGCCACCGACGTCTCCGGCTCGTAGGTGAGCGCGGCGTCGTTGAGCTGCAGCTTGTCCAGCGCGTCGCGCAGCACGGGGTAGTCGGAGCCGTCCATCGGGTACAGCCCGGAGTAGACCATCGGCTTGGGGTCGCGGTAGCCGACCAGCGGCTCGGTGGCGCCCTTGCGGGTGGTGGTCACCGTGTCACCCACGCGGGACAGCCGGACGTCCTTGACGCCGGTGATGAGGTAGCCCACCTCGCCCACCCCGAGGCCCTGGCTGGGCTTGGGCTCCGGGGAGATGATGCCGACCTCGAGCGCCTCGTGGGTGCTGCCGGTGGACATCATGGTGATCTTCTCGTGCGGCAGGATCCGGCCGTCCACCACGCGCACGTAGGTGACCACGCCGCGGTAGGCGTCGTAGACGGAGTCGAAGATCATCGCCCGTGCCGGGCCGTCGGCGTTGCCCACCGGTGGCGGCACCAGCTTGACGATCTCGTTGAGCAGCTCCGACACGCCCGCGCCGGTCTTGCCGGACACGCGCAGCACGTCGTCGGGCTCGCACCCGACGATGCCGGCGATCTCCTTGGCGTAGCGGTCCGGGTCGGCCGCGGGCAGGTCGATCTTGTTCAGCACCGGGATGATGGTGAGGTTCTTGTCCATCGCCAGGTACAGGTTGGCCAGCGTCTGCGCCTCGATGCCCTGGGCGGCGTCCACCAGCAGCACCGCACCCTCGCAGGCCTCCAGCGCCCGGCTCACCTCGTAGGTGAAGTCCACGTGGCCGGGGGTGTCGATGAGGTGCAGCACGTGCTCGGTCTCTGGACCGTCCACGCCCGGCGCCACCCACGGCAGCCGCACGTTCTGCGCCTTGATGGTGATGCCGCGCTCACGCTCGATGTCCATGCGGTCCAGGTACTGGGCCCGCATGGCGCGTGGGTCGACCACCCCGGTGAGCTGCAGGATGCGGTCGGCCAGGGTGGACTTCCCGTGGTCGATGTGCGCGATGATGCTGAAGTTGCGAATGCGCTCAGGCGGGGTGAACGTCGTGTCGGCGAAGCTGGAAATGAGACACTCCCTGGTCCAGGTGGTGGCGGCTTGGCTCCATGGTCCCATGCGCGCGGCCCGTCCCGAGCACGCCGGAGGTGTTCGCCGGTGCGGCGTCCCTCAGACGGGTCTCCCCGCGGGGTCGTAAGGTCGGGCCCCGTGGCGAGCATCTGGAAGTCTGTGGCACGGCAGGTCGGCAGGCTCGCGGTGCGGGAGGGCCCCCGGCTGCTGCGGCGGCTGCAGAGCTCCCGCGACCCGCTCCCGGCCCCCACCGGTATGGCCGGCCGGCCCGTCGCCACCCGCACGGTCCCCACCGCACAACGTGCCCGCACCATCAGCTACTCCCCCTCCCTGGACGGCCAGGCCGACCCGGGCGAGGTGGTCTGGACCTGGGTCGCCTACGAGGAGGACGCGCACCAGGGCAAGGACCGCCCGGTGCTGGTGGTCGGCCGCGAGGGCCCCGGCGTGCTGCTGGGGCTGATGCTCTCCAGCCAGAGCCACCGGGACGGACAACCGGGGTGGCTGTCGCTGGGCACCGGCTCGTGGGACGCCGAGGGACGGCCCAGCTGGGTCCGCCTGGACCGGGTGCTCGACGTCCCCGAGGAGGGCATTCGCCGGGAGGGCGCCGTGATGGCCCGCCAGGACTTCGACGTGGTGGCCGCCCGGCTGCGGGCCGACCACGGCTGGCGCTAGAACGAGCCGGCGATCTTCCAGGACAGGCTCAGCGCCAGCAGCCCCGCGACCACCAGGAACACCCGGCGGACGAAGGCCGAGCCCAGCTTGATGGCCAGCCGCGCGCCGAGCGTGGCGCCGGCCAGGTTGCCCACCGCCATGCAGCCGCCCACGCCCCACACCACCAGCCCGTGCGGGGCGAAGTAGGCCAGAGCACCGAGGTTGGTGGCCACGTTGGCCAGCTTGGCCGTGGCCGAGGCGGCCAGGAAGGCGTAGCCGATCCACCCGACCAGCACGAAGACCAGGAACGAGCCGGTGCCCGGGCCGGCCAGGCCGTCGTAGGCGCCGATCAGCGCTCCGGCCACCATCATCGCCACCACCCGGGCGCGGCCGTGGAAGCGGTGGTTCTCCTCCACCCCCAGCGACGGGCGGGCCAGGGTGTAGGCGCCCACCACCACGATGGCCACCAGCACCACCACGTTGAGCGCCGTGGCGGGCAGTGCGGTGGCGAAGGCGGCGCCGCCCACCGAGCCGGCCGCGGCCGCCGCAGCCATCAGTCCGGCGGCCCGCCAGTCCATCGGGGTGCGCCGGGCGTAGGTGATGGTGGCCGCCGAGGTGCCCACCACCGACGACACCTTGTTGGTGGCCACCGCCAGCACCGAGGCCCCGGGCAGCAGGAGCAGCAGGGCCGGCAGCTGGATGAGCCCACCCCCACCGACCACCGCGTCCACCGCGCCGGCGACGAACGCGGCCAGCACCAGCAGCAGCAGCGCGGAGACGCTGATGCCCGCGAATCCTGGCCAGGTCAGCGTCGTGTCCACGGCTGCGCACGCTATCGCCCGCACCGCGGTTTGAGGATCCGGGTGCACCACTGATAACCTTCGTGGTCGGCGCATGTTTGACCTGCGCAGCTGATCTTTCCCACACTCGACTGAACTAGAGGGCGAAACGCGTGGCCAACATCAAGTCCCAGGTGAAGCGGATCCGCACCAACGAGCGGCAGCGACTGCGCAACCAGTCGGTGAAGTCCTCGCTGCGCACCGCGATCCGTCACTTCCGTGAGGCGGCCGCGAGCGGCAACAAGGAGCAGGCCGCCGAGGCCCTGCAGGTTGCCTCCCGCAAGCTGGACAAGGCGGCCAGCAAGGGCGTCATCCACGCCAACCAGGCAGCGAACAAGAAGTCGGCGATGGCCCAGGCGGCCAACAAGATCGACGCCTGACTCGCTCCACCCGAACACCGCTCCACCACGCAGAGCCGCCCAGGTCGTCACGACCGGGCGGCTTTCTGCGTGCTCGGGCGCTCAGCGGCGGTGCAGCTCGACGACAGCCAGCACAGCCCGCTCCACCGCGTAGTCGTTGTCGGCCGCGGCACCCTTGACGTCGGCGTTGAGCCGGGCCACCACCTGCAGCGCCTCGCCCAGCGCCTGCGCCGACCACCCGCGCGACTGGGCGACGGCCTTCTTCACCTTCCACGGTGGCATGCCCAGCTGGCCGGCCAGCCGGAAGGGGTCGCCCCCGGCCGAGGCGCTCACCCGGGCGATGGTCCGCACCGCGTCGGCCAGGGCGTCCGCCAGCAGCACGTGCGGCACCCCCAGCTGGGTGGCCCAGCGCAGCGACTCCAGGGCCGCGGCCCGGTTGCCGGCCACCGCCTTCTCCGCCACGTCGAACCCGGTGACCTCCGCCCGCCCGCGGTGGTAGCGGTGCACCGCGGCCACGTCGATGGGGCCGGCGGTGTCCGCCACCAGCTGCGAGCAGGCCGCCGACAGCTCGCGCAGGTCTGACCCGACGGCCTCCAGCAGCGCCGTCACCGCGTCCGCGGTGGGCTTGGCGCCCGCGCCGCGCAGCTCGGCGCGGACGAAGTCGGCCAGCTCGGCCGCCCGGGTGATCTTGGCGGCCGCGTGCACCTGGGCGCCGGCCTTGCGCAACGTGTCCACCATCGCCTTGGACCGGCCGCCGCCGGCGTGCACCACCACCAGGACCACGCCCTCGGGCAGGTCGGTGGCGGCACTGAGGATGAGGGCTACGGCGTCCTTTCCTGCCTCCTGGGCCGCCTCCAGCACGAGGATCCGGGCCTCGGCGAACAGCGAGGGGCTGAGCATCTCCGCCAGCTCGGGGCCGGACACCGCGCCCGCGCGCACCTTCTGCACGTCCGCCGCCGGGTCGGCCAGGCGGGCGTGGGTGACGATGCCCTCCACGGCCCGGTCGACCAGCAGCTCCTCGTCGCCGAGCACCAGGTGCAGGCGCTGCTGCTCGGTGCCGCTCGCCGGGTCCTGCGCCGTGTGCTGTGCTGCCCTCGCCATGCCTCAGATCGTCCCACGACGCCCGGACACCGCGGCCGCGCCGGCTGCCAAACCGGTCCAAAACCCTGCTTTACCTGGGCTTTGTGTGACTCGACAGACATCGAACCAGGGTGCTTACTCACGCGAAGCATGTATATAGTTGTTTTTAGCACGCATATTCGATCACTTGTGGGGACTTAGTGTCAGTGTCACGCGCCACCGTCGAGGCTCTCGTCGACGAGATCATGCACTTTGGCAGGGCGCTGCGGATCAGCCTCTCCAACGCCGACGACGGCCCCTTGCCGTTGCCGCTGGAGGGCGTGCTGCAGGTGCTCGCCAACAACGGCGAGTGCCGGCAGAACGAGCTGGCCGCGAACCTGTGCATCAGCCAGTCCGCCCTCAGCCGCCAAGTATCTGAGCTGGTGGAGCTGGGCCTGGTGTCCCGACAACCCGACCCGGCCGATGGACGCGCCTCCCGCGTCCAGGCCACCGCCGAGGGACTGGCCCTGCTGGCCAGCTCGCGCTCCCGCCGAGCCGTGCGACTGCGCGAGCTGCTCGGCGAGTGGGAGCAGGACGACGCCGCCAGCGCGGTCGCCTCCCTCGGCCAGCTCACCGAAACCTTCCTGAACGACGCACTTCCCTCCGAACCCACCCGTCGGAGCAGCAACAACACCCGATTGGGGGCACACGCATGACCACCACCACCGTGGACCGTCCGCTCGACGACGAGCCGGAGGCCATGACCCACCGCCAGATCCTCGAAGCGCTGCTGGGTCTGCTCGCGGCGCTGTTCACCGCGCTGCTGAGCACCACCATCGTGGCCACCGCGCTGCCCACCATCATCGGTGACCTGAACGGCTCGCAGACCGCCTATGCCTGGGTGATCACCACCGCGCTGCTGGCCAACGCGGCGTCCACCCCGATCTGGGGCAAGCTCGCGGACCTGTTCAACAAGAAGGTGCTCGTGCAGAGCGCCATCATCATCTTCGTCATCGGCTCGATCATCGCCGGCATGTCGCACAACGTGCCGCTGCTGCTGGTGGCCCGCGTCATCCAGGGCATCGGCATGGGTGGTCTGACCGCTCTGGTGGTCGCCATCATCGGCACCATCGTCTCCCCGCGCGAGCGGGGCCGGTACTCCGGCTACATGGGCGCGGTGATGGCCGTGGCCATGACCGGTGGCCCCGTGCTCGGTGGCGTCATCGTGGACAGCCCGCTGGGCTGGCGCTGGTGCTTCTACGTGTGCGTCCCGCTGGCCGTGATCGCGCTGGTGCTGCTGCAGCGCACCCTGCACATCCGCACGGTGCGCCAGGACAACGTGTCCATCGACTGGCTGGGCGCCACCCTGCTCACCGCCGGTGTGTCCGTGCTGCTGATCTGGGTCTCCTTCGCGGGCAAGGCCGGCTACTACGGCTGGATGTCCACCGAGACCGTGCTCTACGTCCTGGGCGGCCTGGCGCTGCTGGCGGCCACCGTGGTCGTCGAGTCCAAGGTGTCCTCGCCGATCATCCCGCTGAAGATCATCACCGAGAAGACCACCGGGCTGGCGATCATCGCCTCCATCGCCGTGGGCGTCGGCATGTTTGGTGCCACCACCTTCCTGGGCCAGTACTTCCAGACCTCGCGCGGCTACAGCCCCACGGCCGCGGGTCTGCTCACCATCCCCATGGTGGTCGGCATGCTGGTCGGCTCGGTCGGCTCCGGCCAGCTGATCTCCAAGTTCGGCAAGTGGAAGGCCTTCGTGGTCAGCGGTGCCGCGCTGATGGTCGCCGGCTTCGCCCTGCTGGGCACCCTGGACCACACCACCAACCTGGTGCTGGTCAGCGCGTACATCGCCATCGTCGGCTTCGGCATGGGCATGCTGATGCAGAACTTGGTGCTCGCCGTGCAGAACACCGTGAGCGTCAAGAACATCGGTGCCGCGTCCGGCTCGGTCGCCTTCTTCCGCACCTTCGGTGGCGCGATCGGCGTGTCGGTGATGGGCTCCATCCTGGCCACCCGCGTGGCCGACCTCTCCGCGGAGGGCTTCGCACAGCTGGGCATCAACTCCGGCGGCAGCACGGCCGGGTCCAACTTGAACGTGGGCGCCCTGCCTGCTCCCGTCCAGGAGGTCATCCGCGCCGCCTACGGTGACGCGACCGGCCGGATCTTCCTGATCGCCGCCGTGATCGCGCTGGTCACGCTGGCGTGTGTGGCTGTCCTGCCGAACACGCCGCTGCGCACCACCATCGACCTGGTGCAGGACGACCCCGAGGCGGTGCCCGCCGAGGAGCTGCCCAGCGACAAGCCCGCCGGCAAGGACGGTGCGGTCACCTCCGGTGCCGCCGCTGGTGCCACCACCGGCGTCTCGGCCGGCACCGACGCCGGAGCTGGTGCGGGCAAGCACCGGGCCGACAACAGCTAGTCCGCTCCACCAGGAGGGCCCCGCAGCACTGCGCTGCGGGGCCTTCCCGTGTCTGCGGGCTCGGCTCCTGACCCAGGCCCTCCCGAGCCCCGGGGGTGACAGGACCCTCGGTGTGCGCTGCGACGCGGCCTAGCCTGGCGGTGCGAGCGAGACGACGATTCGCCTAGGTACACAGAGGAGAAACGACTGTGACTCTTGTCGGCATCATCGGCGCGGGCCAGGTGGGGAGCACGCTGGCCCGTGCGGCGATCGCGGCGGGCTACGACGTCGTCATCGCCAACTCGCGGGGACCCGAGACCTTGACGGGTCTGCTCAGCCAGCTGGGCCCGCGGGCACGCGCCGCGCACACCGCCGATGCTGCAGCGGCAGCCGACTTCGCGGTCACCGCCTACCCGTACACGCCCGCCGATACGCCGCCGGTCGAGGAGCTCGCGGGCAAGGTCGTCATCGACAACAACAACTACATGGCCTGGCGGGACGGGAGCTTTCCCGAGGTGGACTCCGGCCGCACGACGATTCACGAGCTGCGTCAGGAGCAGCTGCCCGCCTCGAAGGTCGCCAAGGCGTTCACCCACGTCCAGTTCCACCCGCGCTCCCCCGTCCGCGTCCCCAGCGACACGCTGCCTGCCCTGCTCCGGCTGGCCAGACCGGCCGGACACCCCGACCGCAAGGCGCTGGTCGTCTCCAGCGACTACCCCGACGCCGTCGAGCTGGTGACGCGCTTCTACGACGATCTCGGCTTCGACGCGGTCGACAACAGCCCGCTGAGCGAGTCCTGGCGCAGCGCTCCCGGCACGCCGATGTGGCGCCACCACGTCGACGGACAGAGCCGCGAGGAGCTCGTCCGCAACCTGCAGCGCGCCGAGCGCATCCTCGGCTGAGCAACGAGGGGGCTGACTCCGGCTTCCCGAGCACCGGACCGTCCGGGCTCAGCGGGTGACCAGCGTCGGCCCGGGCAGCAGGGCGATGTCGCCCCGCTGGTCGGTGCGGGCAATGGTGGCGCCCTGGCGGGCGAGGTGGTCGAGCACGCCGGCGTTGGGGTGGCCGTAGGTGTTGCCGGTGCCCACGCTGACCACCGCCAGGCGTGGTTGCACCGCGTCCAGGAACTGCGGCACGGAGAAGCGCGAGCCGTGGTGGGGCACCTTGAGCACGTCGGCACGCAGGTCGACCCCGGAGTGCAGCAGCGCGCTCTGCCCGGACTCCTCCACGTCACCGGTGAGCAGCACCCGTCCCGCCGCCGTCCGCGCCGACAGCACCACGGAGTAGTCGTTGAGCTCGGTGCCCTCATCGCCCCCCAGCGCACCGGGCGCGCGGCGCACCGGCCCCAGCACGTCCAGCGTGAGCGCCGTCCCCCACTGCAGGGACTGCCCCGCGCTGAGCTGCACCACGGGCACGCCGTGGCGCTGCGCCACCTGCTGCACCTCGCGCAAGGTGTCGGCCGGCAGGTGCAGCGGGCCCAGGGCCACCGCACCGACGCTGCGCCCGGCCAGCACCCCGTCCAGGCCGTCCACGTGGTCGGCGTGCAGGTGGG
Source organism: Rhodococcus sp. Z6_132 (assembly GCF_058133635.1). NCBI lineage: Bacteria > Bacillati > Actinomycetota > Actinomycetes > Mycobacteriales > Nocardiaceae > Rhodococcus > Rhodococcus sp. Z6_132. The sequence goes on along the minus strand of NZ_JBYUNP010000002.1, from coordinate 380,262 downwards.
TGAGCACCACCAGCGGCACCTGCTGCACCCCCAGCCGGTCCAGGCAGCCCGCGACCGCCCGCGCGTCGGGACCGGCGTCCACCACCACCGCGCGTCCCTCACCGGTGGCCAGGGCGAGGGCGTCGCCCTGGCCGACGTCGCACATCACCATTGCCCAGCCGGGCACCGGCCACCCTGGGTGCAGCACCCGGGTGGGCACCCAGACCAGCACCGCGCCGGTGACCGCGGCCAGCAGCACCACCCGCACGGCGTGGCTGCGGGCGAGCACCAGCAGCACCACGGTGGCCGCGGCCATGCCCAGCGCGCCCGTGGTGCCACCAGGGACCGCCACCGCCGCCGAGGGCAGCGCGGCGCAGCGGTGGGCCACCTGCACCAGCCACCACACCGCCGGCCCGGCGAAGCGCACCGCCAGCTCGCCGGCCGGCGTCCACACCGGCAGCAGCACGGTGGCCAGCACCCCCAGCACGGTGGCCACCCCCACGGCGGGGGCGGCAAGGATGTTGGCCAGCACGGACACCACGCTCAGCTGCGCAGACAATCCGGCGATGACGGGTGCGGTGACCGCCTGCGCGGCCAGCGGGACGGCCAGCAGCTCGGCCGCCCCCGCGGGCACGCCCCGGCGACGCATCCCGTCGACCCAGCCTGGGGCCAGCAGCACCAGTCCCCCGGTGGCCAGCACCGACAGCGCGAACCCGGCGTCCACCGCCAGCTGCGGCGACACCAGCAGCAGCACCAGCACCGCCCCGGCGAGCGCGGGCAGGGCCCGCTTGCGGCGTCCGGTGACCAGGGCGAGCAAGGCGATGGCGCCCATCACCGCGGCGCGCAGCACGCTGGGCGAGGGCCGGGCCAGCACCACGAAGGCCACCAGGGCCACCGCGGCCAGCACCGCTCGGGTACGCGGGCTCGCCCCCACCAGCCCGGTGAGCAGCAGCACTGCGCCACAGACGATGGTGATGTTGGTGCCGGACACCGCGGTGAGGTGCGTCAGCCCAGCCGTGCGGAAGTCGTCCAGCAGCGGCTGCGGCAGCCGGGAGGTGTCCCCCACCACCAGGCCGGGCAGCAGGGCACCGGGCTCGGCGGGCAGCACCCGGGCCGCAGCGTCGCGCAGCTGGGTGCGCAACGCCCCGGCCACCCGCTGCACCCGCGGCGGTTGCCCCACCAGCTCCGGTGGGTCGCTCACCCGCACGGCGCCGACGGTGAGGTCGTTGCGCTGGGGCGGGGCCAGCCGCCCGCTCACCCGTACCCGCTGGCCGGGCAGCAGGTGTTCCCAGGAGTCGGCTGGGGCCAGCAGCACCACCGCACCGTGCATCTCGGGGTAGCCCTCAGCGCTGGTCAGCTGGGCGCGCACCAGCACCCGCTGCGGGGCGCCGGGGAGGGTGGCGCGCAGCAGCTTGGGGTCGTCGCTCAGCCGCACCTGCAGCTGCGCGCTTTCGCCCCGCTCCGCCGCCGCGGCCAGCGGGTGGACGTCCACGGCGTGGGTCCGCAGCGCGGTAGCGGCGGAGAACCCGGCGGTGACGGCCAGTGCGGCCAGCAGCCCGGCGGCCACGGTGCGCTCGTGGCGGCGCCACACCCACGCGATCCCGCCCAGCGCCAGGGCGGCCACCACCACCGAGACCTGCCAGCCCGCGAGCAGGCCCAGCAGCACCGCCGCCCAGGCGCAGCCAGCGCTGGGCAGCAGCCGGACGTCGAGCCGCTCGGTGGGAGCAGCACTGGTGCTCACACCGCGACCAGCGGCGTCAGCTGGGCCAGCCGCGCCGGGCCGATGCCGCTGACCTCGGAGAGCTGGTCCACGCTGCGGAAGCTGCCGTTCTTGGTGCGCCAGTCCAGGATCGCCTTGGCCATCACCGGGCCCACCCCGGGCAGGTCCTCCAGCTCGGCGGCGGTGGCGGTGTTGAGGTTCACCAACCCGGGCGTGCTGGACGAGCCGGCGGCCGGGCCCGCGGTGGAGCCGGCAGACGTGCCGCCGCTGACCGGCGCACTGCCCGGCGGCGGGACGATGCCCACCAGGATCTGCTGGCCGTCGGTGAGCGGTTGAGCCAGGTTCAGTGCCACCAGGTCGGTGCCGGGCAGCGCCCCACCGGCGCCCGCGAGCGCGTCGGCCACCCGAGCACCGGGCGCCACGGTGACCAGTCCGGGGTTGCGCACCCGCCCGGCCACGCTCACCACCAGCGTGGTGGGGGCGGCGCTCGGGGCCGGTGCGCTGCTGGGTGCGCCGGCCGCCACTGGAGCCAGCGCCACTGCCGGAGCGGGCGGCACCACCTCCGGGACCGGACGATCGCGCCACGCCCCGACAGCCGCGAGCACCGCTGCCGCGGCGGCCACCGCGGCGAGGGCGAGCGCGCCGTGGCGGCCGGGGTCTACCCGGGCACCCTGCCAGCGGGTGGGCAGCCACTTCTCCCGCCAGCCGCGAGGGGTGGGTAGTGGCTCGTCGTCTGGGGCGACGGATGGCTCGTCCGGGGCAGCTGGCGTGGTGATGCGCCCGAGCCGGTGGCGGCTGCGCTGGTTCTGCTCACGGGACGGCACGCCTGCTGACGCTAGGGACACACGGCCCGCTCGGGACCGGTGTCCGAGGCCGCTGTGGACCACCTGCACCGATGTGCACAACCAGCCAGGCGTGCTGCGCTACTGCGCCGGTCGTGCGGGCGAGTCACGTCGCCCGCACCTAACATCACCCAAACACGACAAGGGAATTGAGATGAACATGCGACACCTGGCGGCCTCCTTGGCTGCAGTGGCACTGCTAGCCGCTGGATGCAGCAGCAGTGCGCCCACGGCCCCGTCGCCGACCACCGAGGCGCCGTCGGTGGTGCCTTCCAGCACGATGCCCAGCACCCCCACCGCGCCTGCGACGACGCCTCCCGCACCGACGGCGGTGTACACGCCGCCACCGGTCAGCACCACCGGCACCCTGCCGCCCCCCAAGGCCCCGGCCACCACCACCCGCAAGCCGCCCACCACCAAGGCCCCGGCCACCACCACGCGCAACCGGCCTGCCACCAAGGCCCCGGCCAGCACCACGCGCCCCCGTGTCGCAACACCACCACCCACCACCCAGGAGTGGACCCAACCGTCTTGCCCACCTGGCACTGAGTGGAGCGACTTCGGATCGGTATGCCTCACCAAGGCGCAGATAGCCGAGATGCTTCGGCTGGAACGCCTGTGCGGCGGGGGTGGCGGCACGCTCGCCGAGTGCGGACCCGGCCAGCGGTCCGATGGCACCCCGCGCACCAATTGAGGGCCGCCTGCTCCCACAGGGCGTAACTACTACTCGGGGTCTCCGGCGCCGCCGGGGCAGACCACCACGCCGACCATGCCCGGTCCCAGGTGCGCGCCCACCACGGCGCCGACCTGCGACTCGTAGACCTCGGTGAGGTGCGGGATGCGCTGCTTCAGCTGCTCCACCAGCGTGGCGGCCCGGTCGGCCGCACCCAGGTGGTGCACCGCCACGGCGGTGGGCTCGTCGCCGGCGGCCTCCACCGCGATGTCGGCCAGCCGCGCCAGCGCCCGCGAGGAGGTGCGCACCTTCTCCAGCACCTGGATGCGCCCGTCCACCACGTGCAGCAGCGGCTTCATCGACAGCGCAGTGCCCAGCAGGGCGGCGGCGGTGCCGATGCGGCCCCCGCGGCGCAGGTGCTCCAGGGTGTCCACGCACAGCAGGGTGCGGCAGCGCGAGGCCACGTCCACCGCGGCGGCGTAGGCCTCCCCCAGGCTCTTGCCGGCGGCGGTGGCGCGGGCGGCGGCGAGCACCGGAAAGCCCAGGCCCATCGCCGCGGAGCGGGAGTCGACCACCCGCACCTCCACGTCGGGGTGCTCCGCGCCGAGCTGCTCGGACGCCAGGCGCGCCGCCTCCCAGGTGCCGGAGAGGTGCTGGGACAGGTGCAGCGCCAGCACGCCGTCGGTGCCACCGGCGGAGGTGCCGCGCGCGGCGCGCAGGTAGGCCTCGCGCAGCTCGGTGGGGGTGCAGCGGGAGGTGGTGATGGTGGGCCGGCGGCGCACACCGTGGCGGCCCTGGGTGAGCGCAGCGGCGAGCTGGTCGGCGTCGAAGTCCACCCCGTCCAGGTGCGGCTCGTCGTCCACCGACAGGTGCAGCGGCACCACGGTGATCCCGTGTCGCTCCGCCACCCCGGGTGGGAGGTAGGCGGTCGAGTCGGTCACCACGGCCGCATGCACAGGTGAAACCTTAGTGCCTCACCGCGGCGAACAGGGCAGGCACGGGCAGCTCAGGGACGGGTGGTGGCCCGGATCTCGGCGAGCACCGCGTCGGCCACCGCGCGGTGGCCCTCCCAGCCCCAGTGCATGCCGTCGGGGTTGCAGCGGCCCGCCTCGACGTGCGGGCCCACGGCGGCGGCCAGGTCCACCAGCGGGACGTCGCGCTGGGCCGACCACGAGCGCAGCGCTCGCTCGGCGGCGGGACGGCCCCGGTGCACGCCGCCGTAGGCCGCGGAGCGGTGCACCGAGGGCAGCGTGCCGATGACGGGCAGGTCCGGGCGCAGCGCCACCAGGGCGGCGCGGCACTGCTCCAGGTATTCCACGCTCAGCCGCGGCGGCAGCGCCACCGGCCGGCCGAGGCGGGACAGGTGGGGCTGCGCGGCCGTGTAGGCCTGGCGCACCACCCGGCGCAGCGCAGGCGGGCGCAGGTAGCGCAGCTGCTCGCGCAGCGCGGTGGGCAGCGGCGAGGGCAGGGTGTCCATGCCACCCACGGCCAGCACCACTGCCGCGGCGTCGGGCACGGCCGCCCACACCCGCGGGTCCTGGGTGATGGCCCACCACACGTCGCGGGAGGTCCAGCCGATGCGCGCCACCAGCTCCAGCCGCCAGCCCAGCTCGTCGGCCACCAGGTTGGGCCAGATCTGCGGGTGGTCGGCGGGGTGCGCAGTGCGGGGACCGTGGTGCGCCAGGGAGTCGGCGAACACCAGCAGCACCGGCTGCTCGCTCACACCACGCCCGCGTTCCAGGCGTCCAGCCGCCACTGCCCGTCGGCGCGGGTGCTCAGCTCGGCCCAGCGGGCGTTGCCCAGCGACCCCAGCGTGGACCAGCTGTCCCGCGGCAGGCCCAGCAGCGCAGCGGTGAGGGCCAGGATCAGCCCGCCGTGGGCCACCAGCACCACCGGGTGCGCGTCCCAGGTGCTCGGCTCGATCTCCTGCACCACGGCCACGCTGCGCGCGGCCACCTGCTCCTTGCTCTCCCCGCCTGGCGGCACGTAGCGGACGTCGGTGCGCCAGTGCCCCAGCCCACCGGGCCAGCCCTGCTCCACCTCCGAGTGCGTCAGCCCCTGCCACTCGCCCAGGAACGTTTCCCGCAGCCGCGGGTCGTGGCGCAGCGGCACGTCCACCAGGTCCACCAGGTGGCGGGCGGTGTCCGCGGCGCGGGTGAGGTCGGAGGAGATCACCAGGCCGGGCTTGCGCTCGGCCAGCACCTGCGCCGCCGCAGTGGCCTGGCGCACCCCCAGCGGGTTCAGCTCGGTGTCGAGCTGGCCCTGCATGCGGCTGGTGGCGTTGTAGCTGGTCTCCCCGTGGCGCAGCAGGATCAGGCGGCGCTTGATCAGGGGACGGCCGCTCACTGCCCGTTCAGCAGGTCGTTCAGGCGCTGGGTCTCGGTGCGCTCGTCGTCGGCGTCGCCGTAGACCTCCTCCTCGGCGTCCTCCGGAGTGTGGGCGGCCGCGTCGAACTCGATGACCGGGCAGTCCTTCCAGAGCCGCTCCAGGCCGTAGAAGCTGCGCTCCTCCACGTGCTGCACGTGCACCACCACGTCGGTGAAGTCGAGCAGGACCCAGCGGCCCTCCTTGGTGCCCTCGCGGCGCACCGGCTTGACGCCCTGCTTGCGCAGGTCCTCCTCCACCTTGTCCACGATGGCGTTGACCTGGCGCTCGTTGCGCGCCGAGGCGATGACGAAGCAGTCGGTGATGACCAGCTGGTCGGAGACGTCGAGGACGACGATGTCGGTGGCGATCTTCTCGGCCGCCGCGGCGGCGGCCACGAGGGCCACCTCGCGGGCGGTGTCGGTGGCAGTCACTGCGGGAGCTCCAGGTTGTTCGGGTCGTGCGAATGGTCTGTGTGGGTAGCGGCCCCGTTGTCGTGCGGCACGCGGGGCGCGCGGCTCGGCACGGGGTCGGAGGTGCGGCTGGTGCCGTCGGCGCGCGGACACTCGGCCGGCCGGTAGAGGTTGCGCTTGGAGATGTACTGCACCACGCCGTCGGGCACCAGGTACCAGACGGGCCGGCCCTGTCCGGCGCGCTCGCGGCAGTCGGTGGAGGAGATGGCCATGGCCGGGATCTCCACCAGGGTCAGCTGGCCCGGCGCGAGATGCGTCAGGTGCTTGGCCTCCAGCGCGTAGCCCGGACGGGTGACCCCGACGAAGCGGGCGAGGTCGAACAGCTCCTCCACCCGGTGCCAGGACAGGATCGCCTCCAGCGCGTCGGCGCCGGTGATGAAGTAGAGCTCGGCGTCGGGGTGCTGGGCCTGCAGGTCGCTGAGGGTGTCCGCGGTGTAGGTGACCCCGGCCCGGTCGATGTCCACCCGGCTGACCGAGAACTGCGGGTTGGACGCCGTGGCGATCACGGTCATCAGGTAGCGGTCCTCGGCCGGGCTCACGTCGGTGTGCGCCTTCTGCCAGGGCTGGCCGGTGGGCACGAACACCACCTCGTCCAGGCCGAACCGGTGGGCGACCTCGCTGGCCGCCACCAGGTGCCCGTGGTGGATGGGGTCGAACGTGCCGCCCATCACCCCGAGCTTGCGTCGGGCGGGCGCGGAGGTGGACACGACGCCACATCCTAGTGCGTCGTCTGCCGCCGGGGTCCGGCGCTGGTCGCGGGGCCCGCCCGTGCCGTTCGTGGCCGGCCTCAGACCGGGAGCAGGCGGGAGACGACGGCGGCGAGCTGCTCGGCGGTGCGGCACTCGTGCATCGGCACCACCGCGGCGTAGTCGGTGGCTGCCGAGTCCCCACTGCCCCATTGCGACTGGGGCTCGGGGTTGAGCCAGTAGGCGTGCTTGGCCACCGAGTCCAGGCGCCGCAGCACCGCCAGGTTGGGGTCGCGGTAGTTGGTGCGCCCGTCGCCCAGGATCAGCAGCGACGAGCGCTGGGTGAGCGCGTCGCCGAACTGCTCGGCGAAGGTGCCCAGCGCGTGGCCGTAGTCGGAGTGCCCGTCGTAGGTGACCAGCTGCGCCTCGTGGGTCATCCGGGTCATCGCCTGCGCCAGGTCGGCCCCGCCGGCGAAGTACTGGGTGACCTCGTCGGTGGTGTCCACGAAGGCGAAGATGCGCACCCGGGAGAACTGCTCGCGCAGCGCGTTCACCAGCAGCAGGGTGAAGTGGCTGAACCCGGCCACCGAGCCGGAGACGTCGCACAGGATGACCAGCTCGGGACGGCCCGGTCGGGGCTTGCGCTGCTCGAGCTTGAGCGGCACTCCCCCGGTGGACATGGACTTGCGCATGGTGCGGCGCATGTCGATGGTGCCGTGCCGGCTGCGGCGCCGGCGGGCGGCCAGGCGGCTGGCCAGGCGCCGCGCCAGCGGGGTGACGGTCCGGCGCAGCTCGGTCAGCTCGTCGCTGCGGGCGCGCAGGAAGTCGACCTGCTCGGCGATGCGGGGCACCGAGGACGCGGCCACCTTCTCCTTGCCCACCCGCTCGGCAGTGCGTCGGCGCACCTCCTCCTCCACCGCACGGCGGAACTCGGCGATGCGCTCGCGGGCGGTGCGCCTGGCGATCTCGCTGTCGAAGTCGCTGGCCTCGGCCACACCCTCGGGCCCGCCCAGCAGGCCCTCCAGGATCTGGGCCAGCAGCGTCTCCGGGCTGATGCCGCGCAGCGCCTGGTAGGCGGAGTAGGCGGGGCCGCTGCGGGTCTCGTAGCGCCCCATCTGCTCGGCCACCTCGCGGGCGAGCAGCCGCATCAGCTCGCGGCTCTCCGCGGAGCCGTCGGCGAGGAAGTCGGCCAGCAGGTCACGGATGGCGTCGGTGTCGATCTCCCCCTGCTCGTCGCGGGGCAGCTCGGTGTCCACCGGCCGCTCGGCGCGGTCGCCGATGACCGCGGGAAACCACAGGTCGAACAGGCTGTCGTAGGTGCGCCGGTGGGTGGGCCGCCGCAGCAGCGCGGCGGCCAGGCCCTCCCGCAGCGCCTCCCGGTCGAGCAGGTCGAGCACGCTCATGACCTGGCCGGCGTCCACCGTCTCCGACGGTCCGACCCCGATCCCCCTGGCGCGCAGTGCCTCGACGAAGCTGACGAGGTGCCCGGGCAGCCCGTGCGGGGCCGCGGGACGGTCCGCGGCGAGCCACGGGGGTCGGCTGGTCATGGTCTCGGCCCTCTCAGTTGAGCCGCAGCTCGCCGGCGGCACGCTGCTGGTCGCTCTGGTGCTTGAGCACCACGCCCAGGGTGGAGCGCACGGCCGCGTCGTCCAGGGTGTCGATGCCCAGTGCCAGCAGTGTGCGCCCCCAGTCGATGGTCTCGGCGACGGAAGGCAGCTTCTTCAGCTGCATGCCGCGCAGCACCCGCATGGTGCGCACCAGCTGCTCGGCCAGCGCCTCGGGCAGGTCGGGCACCCGGCTGGCCAGGATGCGCCGCTCCAGGTCGGCGTCGGGGAAGTCCAGGTGCAGGAACAGGCAGCGCCGCTTGAGGGCCTCGGACAGCTCCCGGGTGGCGTTGGAGGTGAGCACCACGAACGGCTTGCGGGTGGCGGTGATGGTGCCCAGCTCGGGCACCGTGACGGCGAAGTCGCTGAGCACCTCCAGCAGCAGGCCCTCGATCTCCACGTCGGCCTTGTCGGTCTCGTCGATGAGCAGGACGGTGGGCCCGGTGCGCCGGATGGCGGTGAGCAGCGGACGGCTGAGCAGGAACTCCTCGGAGAACACGTCGGTCTGCAGCGCCTCCCAGTCGCCGCCGTCGGCCTGGCCGGCCTGGATGCGCAGCAGCTGCTTGGCGTGGTTCCACTCGTAGAGCGCGCGGGCCTCGTCCACACCCTCGTAGCACTGCAGCCGGATCAGCTCGGAGCCCGTGGCCTGCGCGACGGCGCGGGACAGCTCGGTCTTGCCCACCCCGGCGGGGCCCTCGATCAGCAGCGGCTTGCCCAGGCGGTCAGCCAGGAACACCGTGGTGGCGGTGGCCTTGTCGGCCAGGTAGCCGGTGGTGGCCAGCTTCTCCATCACGTCGTCGACGGAGCTGAACAGGGGCGGGGTGGTGGGGAGTACGCGGTCCACGCGGGGCCTCTCGGTCGGGTGCTGGTGGTGGCGATCAGTGTCGTTGTCGGCGAGGCCGTTGCGCGAGGGTCACTCCCGGACGTGCCCGTCCCCCTGGGACATCATCCCCGGACGTGCCCGTCGCCCTGGGACATCATCCCCGGACGTGCCCGTCCCCCCAGGCGATCCACTTGCTCGACGTCAGCTCCGGCAGTCCCATCGGCCCGCGGGCGTGCAGCTTCTGGGTGCTGATGCCGATCTCTGCGCCGAAGCCGAACTGCTCGCCGTCGGTGAACGAGGTGGAGGCGTTCACCATCACCGCGGCGGCGTCCACCCGGGCGGTGAACTCCCGGGCCGCGGCCAGGTCGGTGGTGACGATGGCCTCGGTGTGGCCGGTGCCGTAGCGGTCGATGTGGCGCACCGCGGCGTCCAGGTCGTCCACGACCGCCAGCGCGACGTCCATGCTGAGGTACTCCTCGGCCCAGTCGGCCTCGGTCACCGGCACCATGCCGGCGCCCTCGCCGTGCACGGTCACCCCGGCCTCGCCCAGCGCGGCCAGCAGCTGGGGCACCGCGACGTCGGCGACGGCACGGTCGACCAGCACCGTCTCCGCGGCGTTGCACACGCTGGGGCGGCGGGTCTTGGCGTTGAGCACGATGCGCTGCGCCATGTCCAGGTCGGCCGCGGCGTGCACGTAGACGTGGCAGTTGCCCACCCCGGTCTCGATGGTGGGCACCAGGGCGTCGCGCACCACGGCGGCGATCAGCCCGGCCCCGCCCCGGGGGATCACCACGTCCACCAGCCCGCGGGCCTGGATGAGGTGCGTGACGCTGGCCCGGTCGGACGCCGGCAGCAGCTGCACCGCGTCGGCGGGCAGGCCCTGCGCGGCCAGCGCGTCCCGCAGCACCTGCACCAGGGCGGCGTTGCTGTGCGCGGCCGAGGACGAGCCGCGCAGCAGGACGGCGTTGCCGGACTTCAGGCACAGCCCGGCAGCGTCCACGGTGACGTTGGGCCGCGCCTCGTAGACGATGCCGACCACCCCCAGGGGAACCCGCTGCTGGCGCAGCTCCATCCCGTTGGGCAGCGTCGACCCGCGCAGCACCTCCCCCACCGGGTCGGGCAGCCCGGCCACCTGGCGCAGCCCGGCCGCCACGCCCGCCACCCGCTCGTCGGTCAGCCGCAGCCGGTCCAGCAGTCCCTCGCCCATGCCGGCCGCACGACCGGCGGTGAGGTCGGCCTCGTTGGCCGCCAGGATCTGCGGGGTGGCGGCCAGCACCGCATCGGCGGCGGCGTGCAGCGCAGCGTCCTTGTCCGCGCGGGTGAGCAGGGCCAGCGTGCGGCTGGCCACCCGCGCGCGGCGGGCGGCCTCGTGCACGGTCTCGCGGAGGTCCTCGCTGGTGGGCGACACGGCGTCGGTGGCCTCAGCGGCCTGAAGATCGGTAGCCACGGTCATGACCCCAGCCTATGGCAGAACACCGTCGCGATCCCGCTCTCGTGTGCACCCCCACGGGAACCGTCGGGCTCGGCGGGCACCATGGGGCCATGACCACCTCCACCGTCCCCGCCGGCACCACCGAGCTGCGCGCCCAGGCTGAGCAGCTGCTGCAGCGCCTCGCCGGCGAGGGGGCGGTGCTGCGGGAGGACCAGTGGGTGGCCATCGAGGCCCTGGTGGTGCAGCGCCGCCGCGCCCTGGTGGTGCAGCGCACCGGCTGGGGCAAGTCGGCCGTGTACTTCCTGGCCGCCTCCCTGCTGCGCAGCCGCGGCTCGGGCCCCACCGTCATCGTCTCCCCGCTGCTGGCCCTGATGCGCAACCAGGTCGCCGCCGCCGAGCGCGCCGGGGTGCGGGCGGCCACCATCAACTCCGGCAACGTCACCGAGTGGGACGAGGTGCGCGCCCAGGTCACCGCGGGTGAGCTGGACGTGCTGCTGGTGAGCCCGGAGCGGCTGAACAACCCCGACTTCCGCGAGCAGGTGCTGCCCTCGCTGGCCGCCAACGCGGGCCTGGTGGTGGTGGACGAGGCGCACTGCGTCTCCGACTGGGGCCACGACTTCCGCCCCGACTACCGCCGCATCCGCACCCTGCTGGCCGACCTGCCCGACGGCGTCCCGGTGCTGGCCACCACTGCCACCGCCAACGACCGGGTGGTGGCCGACGTGGCCAGCCAGCTGGGCGTGGGCGGCGGCGACACCCTGGTGCTGCGCGGCGGGCTGGACCGGGAGTCGCTGCACCTGTCGGTGGTGCACGTGGACGGCTCCCAGCGGCGCGCCGCGTGGCTGGCCCAGCACCTGGACCAGCTGCCCGGCTCGGGCATCATCTACACCCTCACCGTCTCCCAGGCCGAGGAGCTGGCGGGCCACCTCACCGAGCAAGGCCACACCGTCGCCGCATACACCGGGCGCACCGACGCCGCCGAGCGCGAGTCGCTGGAGGCCGACCTGCTCGGCAACCGGGTGAAGGCACTGGTGGCCACCTCGGCGCTGGGCATGGGCTTCGACAAGCCCGACCTCGGCTTCGTGGTGCACCTGGGGGCACCGGCCTCGCCCATCGCCTACTACCAGCAGGTGGGCCGCGCCGGCCGCGCCAGCGCCCGCGCCGAGGTGATCCTGCTGCCCGGTGCCGAGGACCGCGACATCTGGGCCTACTTCGCCTCGCTGGCCTTTCCCGCCGAGCCGGTGGTGCGCTCGGTGATCGAGGCGCTGTCCGCGGCGAGCAAGCCGCTGTCCACCGCCGCCCTGGAGCCGCTGGTGGAGCTCAACCGCAGCCGCCTGGAGATGGTGCTCAAGGTGCTCGACGTGGACGGCGCCGTGCAGCGGGTGCGCGGCGGCTGGATCGCCACCGGCGCCGACTGGTCCTACGACGCCGCCCGCTACGAGCACCTGGCTGCTGCGCGGGCCACCGAGCAGCAGGCGATGCTGGACTACCAGCGCACCACCACCTGCCGGATGGACTTCCTGCGCCGCCAGCTCGACGACCCGGAGCTGGGCAGCGAGCCGGTGGCCTGTGGGCGCTGCGACGTGTGCTGCGGACCCACCTGGTCACCGGAGGTGGACGCCAGCGCCGCCCAGGCCGCCCGCGCCCGGCTGGACCGCCCGGGGGTCGACCTCGCCCCGCGCAAGCTGTGGCCCACCGGCATGTCCCGTCTCGGCGTGGACCTCAGCGGGAAGATCACCCAGGGCCCGCAGCCGGGCAAGGCGCTCGGCCGGCTCACCGACCTGGGCTGGGGCCAGCGGCTGCGGCCGCTGCTCGCCGGCCCCGACGCCGAGGTGAGCGAGGAGGTGGTGCAGGCCTGCGTGCAGGTGCTCGCCGCCTGGGACTGGGCGCAGCGCCCGGTGGCCGTGCTCAACCTGGACTCCGGCAGCCACCCGGTGCTGCTGCGCAGCCTGGCTGCGCGGCTGGCATCGGTGGGGCGGCTGCGCGACCTGGGGGTGCTGCGCTACCGGGAGGGGCACGTCCCACCGTCAGCCGCCAACTCCGCGCACCGGGTGGCCGGGCTGTGGGACGCCTGGGACACCAGCAGCGTGCCCGGTCTGGCCGAGCTGGACGGCCCGGTGCTGGTGGTGGACGACCTGCTGGACACCGGCTGGACCATGGCCATGGCCGCGCGCACCCTGCTGGCTGCCGGCGCCCCCGCGGTCCTGCCGCTCACCCTGGGCAGCGTGGCCTGAGCCGAGCGGCTGGGTCAGGCCTGCACGTTGGTCAGCGCCATGCCCGCCACCGCCGCGAGCGCCCCGGGGGCCTGCTCGGGGGTGACGCTGCCGGGAGCCATGGACACCAGGATGGCGTAGGTGCCGGTGGCGGCCACCAGCACGGGGCCGTCGGGCAGGGCCAGGTAGCTGGCGTTCATCCGCCCGATGGTCAGCGGCACGGCCTCCACCCCGGGGGTGCGGCGCGCCTCCACCGTGACCGGGACCCGCACCGCGGCCGCGGCCACGTCGGTGTAGGCGGTGAGGCTCACCTCGAGGGCGTACGTGCCTGCGGGCGAGGGAATCCCGTAGCTGCAGGTGACCCGCCCGGTGAGCCCGATGTCCGGGTTGGGCACGCCCACCAGCGTCTTGACCACCGCCGACAACGGCATGCCCAGAGCGGCGTCCAGCTGGTCGCCGTTCATGAGGTCCTTGCAGCTGGTGGGCAGGCCCTCCTTGGTCAGCTGGGCGGTGGCCGGCGGCGGCGTGGCCGAGGTGGTGGCCGGGAACGTGGGCACCACCGGCGCCGCGACGGGGGAGACCAGCGAGCACCCGCCCGCCAGCACCGCGATCGCCGCCACACCGATTGCCAACCCTGCCCGCATGGTGCCGATGTTAGACGCGGACACGCCCGTCCACCCCTCGCCACGCGGCCCGTGCACATACCGTGACCTGCGGGGGTCTCAGGTCACAAAGTGGTGACACCTGGTAAGTCGATGTGGCGCTAAGTGATCAGCGCCAGGCGCTCTGCGGCACCGGATCTGGTGAGATCAGGCCCGCACGAGGTCGTCGGCGTGCACCACCGGCCGACGCAGCTCGGGGGGCAGCTGAGACGCTGGGACACCCACCATCCCGGCCAGCTCGGCGGCGTCGAAGGCGACCACGCCCCGGGCCACTGGAGTGCCGTCGGGTCCGATCAGCCGGACCACGTCGCTGGCGTGGAAGTCGCCCTTGACGGCCGTGATCCCCGGCAGCAGCAGCGAGCGGCGCCCGTCGATGACGGCGCTGACCGCACCGGCGTCGAGGCAGATGCTGCCCGAGGTCTCCGCGGCGTAGCGCACCCAGAACCGGCGGGCGGAGAGCCGTCGAGCGCGAGCGGCGAAGGCGGTGCCCACCTGGGCGTCGCCGAGGGCCTCCGGGGCCTGTGCCGCCGAGGCCAGCAGCACCGGGACCCCGGCGTCGGCGGCCAACCGGGCAGCGGTGAGCTTGGAGGCCATCCCGCCCGTGCCCAGGGTGCCCCCGGAGCCGGCCACCACGCCGTCCAGCTCCGCGCCGTCGGCGCTCACCTCACGGATGAGCGTGGCCCCGCCCTGGCGCGGGTCTCCGTCGTAGAGCCCGGCGACGTCCGACAGCAGCACCATGGCGTCGGCGCTGACCAGGTGCGAGACCAGCGCGGCGAGGCGGTCGTTGTCGCCGAAGCGGATCTCGGCGGTGGCCACGGTGTCGTTCTCGTTGACGATGGGCACCACGCCCAGCACCCGCAGCCGGTCCAGGGTGCGCTGGGCGTTGCGGTGCTGGGAGCGCCGGGCGACGTCCTCGGCGGTGAGGAGCACCTGCCCCACCGTGCGTCCGTAGCGGGCGAACGAGGTGCGCCAGGCCTGCACCAGCTCGAGCTGGCCCACCGCGGCCGCGGCCTGCTGGGTGGCCAGGTCGCGCGGACGCGCCCGCAGACCCAGCGGGGCGATGCCTGCGGCGATGGCGCCGGAGGAGACCACCAGCACGTCCGAACCGGCAGCCATCCGCGCCTCGAGAGCGTCCACCAGCCGGTCGAGGCGCTCCAGGTCGAGGCCCCCGCTGAGGCTGGTCAGGCCCGAGGACCCGATCTTGACCACGACACGACGGGCGGCCGCAACAGCATCCCGGGTCTGCACGGCTAGCTCATGCCCTCCACGTCGAGCCCACGACGCACGCGGTGGGCAACCTTGCGCTCGGCCGCACCGATCCGCTCGTCGGCGTCGATGCGGATGTCGGTGCCGCGACCGGTGCGGGTCATCGCGATGCCCGCAGGAGTGGACGGCTCCCAGTCGAAGGTGACGTCGCCGATGGTCACCGACGATCCCGGCACCGCCCCCATCTTGGCCAGCTTGTCCTCCACGCCCAGCCGGGCCAGGCGGTCGCCCAGGTAGCCCACGGCCTCGTCGTTGTCGAACTGCGTCTGGCGGATCCACCGCTCGGGGCGGGTGCCGCGGACGATGAAGCCGTTCTCGTCCTCGGGGTCGTGCTCCACGGTGAACCCCTTGTCGTCCACTGCCGTCGGGCGCAGGACGGTGCGGGTGGGCGCCGCCGGCGGGTGCGCCGTGCGGTAGGCCTCCACGGCCTTGCCCAGCGCGAAGACCAGCGGGCGCAGTCCCTCGTGGGTGGCCGCGGAGATCGCGAACACCGGCCACTGCCGAGCCTTGAACTCCTCGCTGACCATCTCGGCCAGCTCGGCTGCCTCGGGCACGTCCACCTTGTTCAGCACCACGATGCGGGGCCGGTCGGCCAGGTCGCCCAGGCTGACGTCGGTGGTCAGCGCGGAGTTGTAGGCGGCCAGCTCGGCCTCGAGGGCGTCCACGTCGGAGATGGGGTCGCGCCCCGGGTCCAGGGTGGCGCAGTCCACCACGTGCACCAGCACGGCGCAGCGCTCCAGGTGGCGCAGGAACTCCAGGCCCAGCCCGCGGCCCTGGCTGGCACCGGGGATGAGGCCGGGCACGTCGGCCACGGTGAAGGTGGTGTCGCCGGTGGTCACCACGCCCAGGTTGGGCACCAGGGTGGTGAAGGGGTAGTCGGCGATCTTCGGCTTGGCCGCCGAGAGCACCGAGACCAGCGAGGACTTGCCGGCCGAGGGGAACCCGACCAGGCCGACGTCGGCCACCGACTTGAGCTCGAGCACCAGGTCGCGGGTGATGCCGGGCTCGCCCAGCAGCGCGAAGCCGGGAGCGCGGCGGGCCTTGGAGGCCAGCGCGGCGTTGCCCAGTCCCCCACGACCGCCCTGCGCGGCGACGAAGCGACTGCCCACGCCGACCAGGTCGGCGAGCAGGTTGCCGTCGGGATCGAGGACCACGGTGCCGTCGGGCACGGGCAGGATCAGGTCCTCACCGCGCGCCCCGTCCCGGTGGCTGCCCATGCCCTGCTTGCCGCGCTCGGACTTGACGTGCGGGTGGTGGTGAAAGTCCAGCAGCGTGTGCACGTTGGGGTCGACGACGAGCACGACGTCGCCACCGCGTCCACCGTTGCCACCGTCGGGACCACCGAGGGGCTTGAACTTCTCCCGGTGCACGGAGGAGCAGCCGTTGCCACCGTCTCCGGCAGAAACATGCAGGACCACACGATCGACGAATCGGGACATCGGGCCCTCCTAACCTGTGCGAGTGCGGATCCGGAGCCCGCGCCGGAGGCGGCGGGTCGGACCCTGATGAGACGACGGCGGGGACGGGCGGGGTTGCTCCCCCTGCCCGTCCCCGCCGTCGTCAGGACGTGTGTTGCGTGGTGAAGCTCAGACCGCTGCCGTCTCGAGTGCCTCGACGGGCACGATGTTGACGGTCTTGCGGCCACGCTTGCGGCCGAAGAGCACCGAGCCGGCGGCAAGCGCGAACAGGGTGTCGTCACCGCCGCGGCCGACGTTGTCGCCCGGGTGGAAGTGCGTGCCACGCTGGCGGACGATGATCTCGCCGGACTTGACGACCTGGCCGCCGAAGCGCTTCACGCCCAGGTACTGAGCGTTCGAGTCGCGACCGTTGCGGGAGCTGGAAGCACCCTTCTTGTGAGCCATGGAGCGTCCCTCCTGGGGGAAGTCTGGGCAGGGGCTGCGAGCACCTGCTCCGGGTGACCTACTTGCTGATGTTGGTGACCTTGACCACGGTCAGCTTCTGGCGGTGGCCCTGGCGCTTGTGGTACCCGGTCTTGTTCTTGAACTTGTGGATCCGGATCTTGGGGCCCTTGGTGTGCTCCACCACCTCACCGGTGACGGAGGCCTTGGCCAGCGCGCCGGCGTCGGTCGTGACGTCGGAGCCATCGACGAGCAGCAGCGCGGGCAGCGCGATCTCCACGCCCGGGGCTCCGTCGAGCTTCTCGACCTCAACAAGGTCACCAACGGCGACCTTGTACTGCTTGCCACCGGTCTTGACGATCGCGTACATCGGAGGGCTTCTCCTGTTGCTCGTTCGAACTCTGGCCGCGCCCGCCTCGAGGGTCGGAACGCGCATCTGGGTCAGTGTCGGTCTTCCTCCGACATCGCGTGCGCCTAGGCGCAGGCGCGCGACAACGACGCCACCAAAAGGTGACCGGCCAAGGTTACGGGGCGTGCACCGGCGGGGTCAAACCGCCTCCCCGCAACCTCGGCCCAGCGCACTACTGCTCTTCCACCGGCGGTCCCGCAGGGCGGGCCGCCGCACGACGGCGCCTCGGCCGGGTGGCCGCGGCAGGGGCTGCCACGGCGGTGGCGGCGGCTGCTGAGCCACCCGCTTCCCCGGGCTCGGCCTCGGACGGGGCCGGTGCGCTCGCCGCAGGGGCGGGCTCGGCCGGCGCCGCAGCGGGCACCACGATCGGTTCCACCGGTGTGCTGAGCGCCTCGGGGGCCGCGGTGGGCCGGGAGGCCCGTCGCGCCCTGCTGCGCCGCGGTGGGCTCGCCACGGGAGCCGGCTCCACGCCGTTGCGGTCGGCCTGCTCCACCTGCTCCACCGCCTGGGTGGCCTCAGCCACCTCAGCGGCCACGGGCTCGACAGTGGTGGTGCTCGGTTCCACCGCGGGCGCCGGAGCGGCCTCGGAGGCGACCACCACCGGCTCCAGGTCCACCGCGGCCGGGGCTGCGGTGGGCCGGGAGGCACGGCGCGAGCGGCTGCGGCGCGCCGGCGCCTTCACCTCGGCCTGCTCCGCCTGCGGGTGCTCGATCACGGCAGGCTCGGCCTGGCTCGACTCGGCCGCGGTCTGCTGGGCCTGGGTCGACCCAGCCTGCTCGGTGCTCTCCACCTGCTCGGTGCTTTCCGGCTGCGGTGCGACCGCGGCAGCTGCCGCGCTCTGCTCCACCGCAACGGGCTCGGCCGCCTCCACCTCGGCCGGCTCCGGCTGCGGCGCGGTCGACTGTGCGGTGGCGGTCTGCGCCTTGGCCGACGACGCCGGGATCAGCGCGGCGGGCCAGGGCTCCTTGACGGTGGGCACCACGGCGGGCTTGGGCGCCGGCGGCTGCTGCTTGGGCTGGCTGGGCTGGTTGTCGCCACCCTTGCCCCGACGCGAGCGCCGTCCGCTGTCGCCGTGCACGTGCTCCGACTCGTGCGCCACCACCGGCTCGTCCTGCACGATCACGCCACGGCCGTGGCAGTGCTCGCAGGGGGTGGAGAACTCCTCGATGAGACCGGCACCCATGCGCTTGCGCGTCATCTGCACCAGGCCGAGCGAGGTGACCTCGGAGACCTGGTGGCGGGTGCGGTCGCGGCCGAGGCACTCGGTGAGGCGGCGCAGCACCAGGTCGCGGTTGCTCTCCAGCACCATGTCGATGAAGTCGACGACGATCATCCCGCCGATGTCGCGCAGGCGCATCTGCCGCACGATCTCCTCGGCAGCCTCGAGGTTGTTGCGCGTCACCGTCTCCTCGAGGTTGCCCCCGGCGCCGGTGAACTTGCCCGTGTTGACGTCGACCACGGTCATCGCCTCGGTGCGGTCGATCACCAGGGTGCCGCCGGAGGGCAGCCACACCTTGCGGTCCATCGCCTTGGCCAGCTGCTCGTCGATGCGGTACGCGGTGAACACGTCCACGTCCCCGCTGTAGCGCTCGACGCGCTCGGCCAGGTCGGGTGCAACCTCGTTGACGTAGCCCTCGACCACGTCCCAGACGGAGTCACCGGCCACGACCAGCTTGCTGAAGTCCTCGTTGAACTGGTCGCGGACCACCTTGAGCAGCAGGTCGGGCTCCTCGTAGAGCGCGACCGGGTTGGTGGACTTGGCCTCCATCGCCGCGGTGGCCTTGGTGTTGATGGCGTCCCACTGCGCCCGCAGCCGCTCGACGTCGGTGGTGAGCTCCTCCTCGCTGACCCCCTCGGCCGCGGTGCGGATGATCACCCCAGCCTCGGCGGGCACGATGCGCTTGAGGATCTCCTTGAGGCGCTTGCGCTCGGTGTCGGGCAGCTTGCGGCTGATGCCGGTGGAGCCACCGCCCGGCACGTACACCAGGAAGCGGCCGGGCAGGCTGATCTGCGTGGTGAGCCGGGCACCCTTGTGGCCCACCGGGTCCTTGCTGACCTGCACCACGACGTTGTCGCCGGAGTGCAGCGCCTGCTCGATCTTGCGGGACTTGCCGCCGAGGCCGGCGGCGTCCCAGTCGACCTCGCCGGCGTAGAGCACGCCGTTGCGACCGCGGCCCACGTCGATGAAGGCGGCCTCCATGCTGGGCAGCACGTTCTGCACGCGGCCCAGGTAGATGTTGCCCACCATCGCCGAGGAGCTGGCGCTGGTGACGAAGTGCTCCACCAGGATGTCGTCCTCGAGCACGGCGACCTGCGTCTGCTTGCCGCGCTCGCGCACCACCATCTTGCGGTTCACGGCCTCGCGGCGGGCGAGGAACTCCGACTCGGTGAGGATCGCGGGGCGGCGGCGGCCGGCGTCCCGGCCGTCCCGACGGCGCTGCCGCTTGGCCTCCAGCCGGGTGGAGCCGGTGATTCCCTGCACCTGGTCGCTGCTGGCCTCGCGACCCTGCCGGCTCTTGCCGCGGCTGCGGGGCTCGCGCTCGTGCACCACGGTGTTGGGCGGGTCGTCCTCGCGGTTGTCGCCGGAGTCCTCACCGCTGGCGTCGCCGCCCTGGCCACCGCTCTTGCGGCGACGACGGCGACGGCGACGGCTGCCGGTGCCGTCCTCGCTGCCGGAGTCGTTGTCGGCGTCGGTGCCCTGGTCGTCAGCGCCCTGGTCGTCGCTGCTCGTGTCCGCGTCGTCGGCACCCGTCTCGATCTTGTCGGCGTCGCCGGTCGACTGCTCGTCCGAGCTGGTCTCGCTGGCGGGATCCACGTCGGTCTTGTCCGCTGCCGCTCGTCCGCCGCGGGAGCGGCCACCACGGGAGCGACCGCCACGAGAGCGACCACCACCGGTGCTCTCGGACTCCTCCTCGGCGACCTCCGGCTCCACGGCCTGGGGCTCGGGCGCACTGGTCTCGGCCTGAGCCTCGGCGGTGTCGTCGCCGTCGTGGCCCGAGTCGTCGCCGTCGTTGTCGTCGTAGCTGTCCTCGCCCTGCGGGCCACGGCCCCGGCCCCGGCCACGACGACCGCGGCGGCGGCGCTTGGGGG
The DNA here is from genome assembly GCF_058133635.1 of Rhodococcus sp. Z6_132. Lineage (NCBI taxonomy): Bacteria > Bacillati > Actinomycetota > Actinomycetes > Mycobacteriales > Nocardiaceae > Rhodococcus > Rhodococcus sp. Z6_132. The sequence continues at coordinate 360,167 of NZ_JBYUNP010000002.1, read as the reverse complement.
CGTCGTCGTCCTCGTCTCCGCCGGTGACGGCCGGGGCGTCGGTGGTGGCCTCGGTGACCGCGGCGGCCGCTGCCTCCTCGACCTCCTCCGGCACGTCCTGCGGCACCGCGGGGGCGGCGGGACGGCTCGCCCGGCGACGCGGCGGTGCCTTGACCACCTCGGGCTGGATGAACAGCGGGGCGGCGACCGGCCGAACCGGGGCGCGGGTCTCGGCGACCGCGGGCTCGGGCTGCGCGGGCTCGGCCTGCGCGGGTGCTGCCGGTGCCGGCTCGGCGACCGGTGCCGCCGCGACGTCGGCGCCGGGGTTGAGCTCGGCGCGCACCTGCTCGGCGACGTCGCGGTCGATGCTCGACTGGGCCGAGCGCACCGGGGCGCCGAGCTTGTCGAGCGCGGCGGCGACGGCCTTGCTGGTCACCCCCAGCAGCTTGGCCAGGGCGTGCACGCGCATCCGCGCAGGCAGCTCGTCAGTGTTCTGGGGCGGCACGTTCTCGGCCACGTTGTTCTCCTCGGCCCCCGGGCGCGTCCACCGTTGAGGTGTCACGCGGCCACGCGGGGGCTACTCGTCCGTATCCGACCACCTGCGGGGGTCGGCAGTGCAGGTCGTGCCAGTTCTGGCGCTGTAAAAGGTGGTGCCGTTGTCACTTAACACTTGGTTCGGTGACGTGCGACTCGTGCTGCCCCGCGTGCTGCGACCCTGTGGGATCGTCCTGCACCCGGTCAGGCGCGAAAGGATCGCCGAGCGTCCTGTCGTCATCGTCGAGCGGACCCTGCGCCAACCGGGTTGCCTTGACAGGCACGGTCGGCACCAGATCAGCGACGACGAGCAGCGCGCTCATGACGTCATCGGGTCGCACCGCAGGACTTGTCTGCCGCACGACTGCCCTTATTGTCCCACACTGACGGCCAGGCGCCATGTCCCCTGCAGGTGTGGACGGCGTTTCGTCCTCCGGCACCGCCATGCTGACCACTGCCCCACGGGCGTCGAGCTGGCGGCGACCGTCCTTGGTGAGCCGTTCCACCATCGCGGTCTCCTGGGCGAGGAACTTCTCCACCGCCGCGCGCAGCGCCGCCGGCGCTACCCCCTCGACCGCGATCTCCCACAGGCTGGCGTGGATGCGCTCGGGCAGCGAGCCGGTTACCGCCGTCACCGCGTCGATCACGTCCAGGCCCGGCGGCAGCGCCTTGTCCACCTCGTGGGCGAGCACCTGCGGGTCCACCACCCGTACCAGTGACATCTCCACGTACTCGGCCTCGCTGGCCACCCCGGTCGGCGCGGCGCCCACCCAAGAGATCTTGGGGTGGGGGTTGAAGCCCTGCGAGTACGCCATCGGCACCCCGGCCCGGCGGATGGCGCGCTCGAAGGCACGGGCCACGTCGCGGTGGGAGGTGAAGCGCAGCCGGCCGCGCTTGGTGTAGCGCAGCCGCACCTTCTGGACGGGCGGGGCGGAGGGGTTGGGTTCGTGCTGCTTGGCCACGGGCGATCAGCCGGCCAGCGCGGGGTTGGTGATGGGGCTGCCGACGCTGACGGGGGCGATCGGGATGAGCGTCTTGCCGGTGGGGCCCACCTCGATGTCGGTGCCCATGGACGGGCACACGCCGCAGTCGAAGCACGGCGTCCAGCGGCAGTCGTCCTGCTCCTCGGAGTTGAGCGCGTCCTCCCAGTCAGCCCAGAGCCACTCCTTGTCCAGCCCAGAGTCCAGGTGGTCCCAGGGCAGCACCTCGGTGCGCTCGCGCTCGCGGGTGGTGAACCAGTCCAGGCTCACGCCCAGCGGGGTGAGCTCCTCGGCGGCAGCGTCCACCCAGCGGTCGTAGGAGAAGTGCTCGCTCCAGCCGTCGAAGCGGCCACCGTTGCGCCACACCCGCTCGATGACCCGGCCCACCCGGCGGTCGCCGCGGGAGAGCAGTCCCTCGATCAGGCTGGGCTTGCCGTCGTGGTAGCGCATGCCGATGGCGCGGCTCATCTTGCGGTCGGCACCCACCTCGGCGCGCAGCTTGCGCAGCCGGTCGTCCACCACGTCGGGGTGGCACTGCGCCGCCCACTGGAACGGGGTGTGCGGCTTGGGCACGAACCCCCCGATGGAGATGGTGCAGCGGATGTCCTTGTGCCCGGCCGCCTCGCGCCCGGTCTTGATGACCTCGCGGGCCATCCGGCCGATCTGCAGCACGTCCTCGTCGGTCTCGGTGGGCAGCCCGCACATGAAGTACAGCTTCACCTGCCGCCAGCCGTTGGCGTAGGCGGTGGAGACGGTGCGGATGAGGTCTTCCTCGCTGACCATCTTGTTGATGACCTTGCGGATGCGCTCGCTGCCGCCCTCGGGGGCGAAGGTCAGCCCGGAGCGGCGGCCGTTGCGGGAGATCTCGTTGGCCAGGTCCACGTTGAAGGCGTCGACCCGGGTGGAGGGCAGGCTCAGGCCGGTGCCGGTGCCCTCGTAGCGGTCCGCGAGGCCCTTGGTGACGTCGGCGATCTCGGAGTGGTCGGCGCTGGACAGGCTGAGCAGGCCCACCTCGTTGTAGCCGGTGGCGGCCAGGGACTGCTGCACGATGGCACCGATGCCCTCGATGGAGCGCTCGCGGACCGGACGGGTGATCATCCCGGCCTGGCAGAAGCGGCAGCCGCGGGTGCAGCCGCGGAAGATCTCTACGCTGGCCCGCTCGTGCACGGTCTCCGCCAGCGGCACCAGCGGCTTCTTCGGGTAGGGCCAGGCGTCGAGGTCCATGGTGGTGCGCTTGAACACCCGGTAGGGCACCCGGGGGTCGGTGGGCACCACGCGCTGGATGCGGCCGTCGGGCAGGTAGTCCACGGCGTAGAAGCGCGGCACGTACACGCCGCCGGTCTCGGCCAGGCGCAGCAGCAGCTCCTCGCGCCCGCCCGGGGAGCCCTCCTCCTTGTGCGCGCGGATGATCTCGGTGATCTCCAGCACGGCCTCCTCCCCGTCGCCCAGCACCGCGGCGTCGATGAAGTCCGCGATGGGCTCGGGGTTGAACGAGGCGTGCCCGCCGGCGAGCACGATGGGGTGGCGCTCGTCGCGGTCGGTGGCGTGCAGCGGGATGCCGGACAGGTCCAGCGCGGCGAGCAGGTTGGTGTAGCCGAGCTCGGTGGAGAAGCTGACGCCGAGCACGTCGAAGTCGATGACGGGGCGGTGGCCGTCCACGGTGAACTGGGGCACGCCGGCCTCGCGCATGAGGGCCTCGAGGTCGGGCCACACCGCGTAGGTGCGCTCGGCGAGAACGTCATCCATCTCGTTGAGCAGCTCGTAGAGGATCATGACGCCCTGGTTGGGCAGGCCAACCTCGTAGGCGTCGGGATACATCAAGGCCCAGCGGACGGCGGTGTCGTTCCACTCCTTGAGGCTGGCGTTGAGCTCACCGCCGACGTACTGCACAGGCTTGGACACGCGAGGAAGCAGCGGTTCCAGCTCGGCGAAAACGGACGCACCAGGCGTACGGGTGGTAGTACTCATGGTCCCCAGGGTAGATGGGGCGTCTGCAAGTACCACCCACTGCGGGCAGCAGGGTCTGCAACTACCACCAAGCCAGAGACGCGGGTCTCCCCCGGCCGAGCCGCAGCCCTGTGCTCAGGTGCCGGCGCGGGCCAGCGCCCGACGGACGGTGTCGACGAAGCGCTCGGTGTCGTGCACCACGTCCCACCAGGTGAAGCGCAGCACGCGCCAGCCGGCCTCCTCCAGGGCGTTCTGCCGGAACCGGTCGCGCAGGATCGCCTCGGGCGCGGAGTGCACCGAGCGTCCGTCGAGCTCCAGGCCCAGCCGCAGCTGCGGGTAGCCGCCATCCAGCCGGCCGATCAGCCGCCCGTCGGCGTCGTGCACCTCCAGCTGTGCCACCGGCAGGGGCACCTGCGCGTCGGCCAGGGCGAGGCGGCTGGCGGTCTCCAGGATCGACTCGGCCAGCCCGTCCGCCAGCCCGATCCGCTCGGCGGCCCTCGCCTCCCCCGGCCCGCCGCGGCGCACCTCGACGGTGGCCCGCAGCTGCGCACGGGTGAGCAGCCCGCGGCGCAGCGCGTCGTCCACGCACCACACCGCCTCCCGCCGAGGCAGGGCCGCGCACAGGTCGAACACCGTGCGCGCGACGCTGGTCAGCTGCACCCCGCCGACCAGCTCCACGTCGCCCAGGGCCAGGGCGCGGCTGTGGAAGTGCAGGTCGCGGCGGCGGATGCGGCGCTGCTCCCGGCGGACGGTGACGTGCTCGGCGGCCGGGCGGTCCGGCACCGCGAGGTCGTGCACCCGCGCCGCGGTCTGGTGGCTGGCGACGGCGTCGGGCACCCCGCTGGAGAGCACCGCGGCACGGGCCCGGCCCAGCGCGGTGGGCGGGTGCGCGCGGGCGCAGTAGACCCCGCGCTGCACCCGGTACATCCGCCCGGTGCGCAGCGCCACCACGAGGTGGTCGGGATCCACGCCCTCGGTGAGCACCTGCTCGCGCAGGATCAACCCGTCGGGCGCCGTGTACGGCTTCCACCACTGCTCCATGCGGCAGAGGCTCGCACCCCGGCGCGCCGTGCTCGGGGGGTCGTCCGGCGGCTGTGGAGGACGCACCGCGGTGTGCACAACGCTGGGTAGCGGTTGCAGACCGGTTACGGCGCGGATGGTGGTACTTGCAGACGCCCCTAGAGCTCGGGGAACCAGAGCGCGATCTCCCGCGCGGCGCTCTCCGGGGAGTCTGACCCGTGCACGATGTTCGACTGCGTCTCCAGCGCCAGGTCGCCGCGGATCGATCCGGGCGCGGCCTTCTCCACCGGGTCGGTGCCACCGGCCAGCTGGCGGAACGCCGGGATCGCCCGGGGGCCCTCCACCACCGCGGCCACCACGGGCCCGGAGGTGATGAACTCCAGCAGCGACTCGTAGAAGCCCTTGCCCTCGTGCTCGGCGTAGTGCGCCGCGGCCAGGTCACGGGCCACCGGCACCATCTTCAGCGCCGCCAGGGTCAGCCCCTTGCGCTCGATGCGGGCCAGCACCTCGCCGGTGAGCCCGCGGGCGACGCCGTCGGGCTTGATCAGGACCAGGGTGCGCTCGCTCACGGGGTGCTCTCCTCAGCTGGGCCCGTGCAGCCACGCCGGACGCGGGTGGACGGGGGTGGTAACGGTCGCGCTCAGGGTAATCGACGCCCTGCCGGCGACCGGCACGCTCAGCCCTGCTGGCTGGGCAGCCGGCCCGTGGCGATGCGTTGCTGCACGTCGCGACGCAGGTACAGGATGTAGGCCCACACCGCGGCGAACACCAGGCCCATGATCCCCAGCGAGGGGTGCACCGCCCAGCCCGCGATCATCGCCACCTGCAGCGCCACGTCCACCGGCACCGCCCACGGTCGCCGCTGCATCCCGCTGGCCACGATCATCACCACCGCCAGCGCCACCACGTACCCGCCGGACAGCCACGACACCCCGCCGCCGAGCTTGGCCACCACCGGCAGCACCAGCAGCACCACGATGGCCTCCAGGACCAGCGTCCCGGCCATCACTCCGCGCAGGCCCTTCCACGGGTCGGTGGCGGGGGCCCGGACCGGCTCGGGGGCGCTCACGCAGGCTCCTTGCCGAGCAGCGTGCGCGCCTCACCCGCGGTGACGACCGATCCGGTGACCACCACGCCGGCGCCGGACACCGACTCCCCCGGCTCAGCCACGTCCTCGGCCATGGCGATCGCCTGCTCCAGCGCGCCGGCCATGTCGTCGGCCACCACCACCCGCTCGTCGCCGAAGCGGGCCACGGCGAACTCGGCCAGCTGCTCCACGTCCATCGCCCGCGGCGAGCTGTTCTGCGTCACCACGATCTCGTCGAGCACCGGCTCCAGCGCGGCCAGCAGCCCGGCCACGTCCTTGTCCTCCAGCACCGACACCACCCCGACGAGCTTGCGGAAGTCGAACTCCTCCGTGAGCGCCGCGGCCAGCGCCTGGGCCCCGTGCGGGTTGTGCGCGGCGTCGATGAACACCGTGGGCGCGCTGCGCACCCGCTCCAGCCGGCCGGGCACGGTGACGGTCGCGAACGCCTCGCGCACCGCCTCCACGTCCAGCTGGCGCTGCGGGCCGGCGCCGAAGAACGCCTCCACCGCGGCCAGCGCGAGCACCGCGTTGCGCGCCTGGTGGGCTCCGTGCAGCGGCAGGAAGATCTCGTCGTACACCCCGCCCAGGCCCTGCAGCTGCAGCTGCTGCCCGCCGACGGCCACCTGCCGGCCGAGCACGGCGAACTCCGAGCCCTCCCTGGCGACGGCGACGTCGACCTGCACGCAGCGGCGCAGGATTACTTCCTGCACCTCCGGCTGCTGCTCGGCCATGATCACGGTGCAGCCGGGCTTGATGATCCCGGCCTTGTTCTCGGCGATTTCGCTGAGGTCGGTGCCCAGGTACTCGCTGTGGTCCATGGCGATCGGGGTGATCACCGCGACCTGCGTGTTGAGCACGTTGGTGGAGTCCCAGGTGCCGCCCAGGCCCACCTCGACCACGGCGACATCCACCGGGGCGTCGGCGAAGGCGGAGAACCCCATCGCGGTGAGCACCTCGAACTTGCTCATCGCCGGCCCGCCGGCGGCGGTGGAGCGCTCGTCCACCATGGCCACGAAGGGCTCGACGTCGGCGAAGGTGCTCACGTAGCGCTCCGGGCTGACCGGCTCGTTGTCCACGCTGATCCGCTCGGTGGCCAGCTGCAGGTGCGGACTGGTGTAGCGCCCCGTGCGCAGCTGCAGCCGGGTGAACAGCGCGTCCACCATGCGGGTGACCGAGGACTTGCCGTTGGTCCCGGCGACGTGCACGGCCGGATAGCTCAGCTGCGGGGAGCCGAGGATGTCCAGCAGCGCGTTGATGCGGGTCAGCGACGGCTCGATCTTGGTCTCCGGCCAGCGCTCGTTGAGCCGCGCCTCCACCGCGGCCAGCGCGGCGAGCTCGTCGCGACCGGGACGCGCCCCCTCCGAGGTGCTCACTGTGCCGCCAGCGCGCTGAGGCGGGCGTTGATGCGCTCCACCTCGGCCTGGGCGGTGGCCTGGCGAGCCTTCATCTTCTCGACCACCTGCGGCGGGGCCTTGCTGGTGAAGGACTCGTTCGCCAGCTTGGCCGTGGTGCCGGCGAGCTCCTTCTCGTTCACCGCCAGGTCCTTCTCCAGCCGGCGCCGCTCGGCGGCGACGTCCACGGTGCCGGAGGTGTCCAGCTCCACCACCACGGTGGCCGCGTGCAGGCGCACCTCGATGGATGCGGTGGCGGCGAAGTCAGCCTCGGGCTCGGTGAGCCGGGCCAGGGAGGTGACCTGCCCGGACAGCCCGGTGAGGTCGGCGGTGTCCAGGCCGGAGATGCGGGCGGCAACCCGGCGCGACGGCGCCACGCCCTGGTCGGCCCGGAAGCGGCGCACCTCGGTGATCAGCTTCTGCGCGTCGGCGACCCGCTGGGCGGCAGCATCGTCGGGCACCACACCGGTGGCGGTGGGCCACGCCGCGACGACCAGGGACTCCCCGCCGGTGAGCACGGTCCACAGCGTCTCGGTGACGAAGGGCATCACCGGGTGCAGCAGGCGCAGCAGCACGTCCAGGACGTGGCCGAGCACTGCCCGGGTGCCTGCCGCGGTGGCCTCGTCAGCCAGCTGGGCCTTGGCCAGCTCCAGGTACCAGTCGCACACCTCGTCCCAGGCGAAGTGGAACAGGGTCTCGCAGGCGCGGCCGAACTCGAAACGGTCGAAGCAGCCGTCCACCTCGGTGACCACCGCGTCCAGGCGGTCCAGGATCCAGCGGTCGGGGTCGGTCAGCGCCTCCCGCGCCGGCAGCGCACCCACGGTGGCCTGGTTCATCAGCGCCAGCTTGGTGGCGTTGAACAGCTTGGTGGCGAAGCGGCGGGAGGCCTCGGCGTGCTCGTCACCCACGGACAGGTCGGCGCCGGGGTTGGCTCCGCGGGTGAGGGTGAAGCGCAGCGCGTCGGCGCCGTAGCGGTCCACCCAGTCCAGCGGGTCGATGCCGTTGCCGCGGCTCTTGGACATCTTCTTGCCCTCGGCGTCGCGCAGCAGCCCGTGCAGGAAGACGTCGTGGAAGGGCACCGAGTCGGCGGCGGCGCGCCCGTCGCCCTCGGCGGCGTAGAGGCCGAACATCATCATCCGGGCGACCCAGAAGAAGAGGATGTCGTAGCCGGTGACCAGCACGCTGGTGGGGTAGAACTTCGCCAGCTCGTCGGTCTGCTCCGGCCAGCCCATGGTGGAGAACGGCCACAGGCCCGAGGAGAACCAGGTGTCCAGCACGTCCGGGTCCTGGGTCCAGCCCTCGCCGGTGGGCGCGTCCTCGTCGGGGCCGACGCAGACCACCTCGCCGTTGGGGCCGTAGAAGATCGGGATGCGGTGGCCCCACCACAGCTGGCGGGAGATGCACCAGTCGTGCATGTGGTCCACCCAGGCGAACCAGCGCGGCTCCAGGCTCTCTGGGTGGATGGTGGTGCGCCCGTCGCGCACGGCGTCGCCGGCGGACTTGGCCAGCTTGTCCACCGCCACGAACCACTGCAGGCTCAGCCGCGGCTCGATGGGCTCCCCGGTGCGCTCGCTGTGCCCGACGCTGTGCACGTAGGGGCGCTTCTCGGCCACCACCCGGCCCTGCTCGGCCAGCGCCTCGCGCACGGCCACGCGCGCCTCGAAGCGGTCCATCCCGTCGAACTGGGTTCCGGTGCCGGTGATGCGCCCGGACTCGTCCATGATCGACGGCATCGGCAGGTCGTGCCGCTTGCCCATCTCGAAGTCGTTGGGGTCGTGCGCCGGGGTGATCTTGACCGCGCCGGTGCCGAACTCCGGGTCCACGTAGGAGTCGGCGATCACCGGGATCCGTCGCCCGGTGAAGGGGTGCTCCAGGGTGGTGCCGATCAGCGCGGCGTAGCGCTCGTCGTCGGGGTGCACGGCCACCGCGGTGTCACCGAGCATGGTCTCCACCCGGGTGGTGGCCACGACGACGTGCGGCTCGTCGTCGCGCAGCGAGCCGTAGCGCAGCGAGACCAGCTCGCCCTCCACGTCGGAGTAGCTGACCTCGATGTCGCTGATGGCGCTCTGCAGCTTGGGCGACCAGTTGACCAGCCGCTCCGCGCGGTAGATCAGGCCGTCGTCGAAGAGCCGCTTGAAGATGGTCTGCACGGCGCGGGACAGGCCCTCGTCCATGGTGAACCGCTCGCGGGACCAGTCCACGCCGTCACCCAGGCGGCGCATCTGGGCGCCGATGCTGCCGCCGGAGGTGTGCTTCCACTCCCAGACCTTCTCCAGGAAGGCCTCCCGGCCCAGCTCGTGCCGGCTGGTGCCCTGCGCGGTGAGCTGCTTCTCCACCACGGTCTGGGTGGCGATGCCGGCGTGGTCCATGCCCGGCAGCCACAGCACCTCGTAGCCCTGCATCCGCTTGCGGCGGGTGAGGGCGTCCATCACCGCGTGCTCCATGGCGTGGCCCATGTGCAGGCTGCCGGTGACGTTGGGCGGGGGCAGGACGATGGAGAACGGCGGCTTGTCGCTGGTCGCGTCGGCGGTGAAGTACCCGGCGTCCACCCAGCGCTGGTACAGCGCGTCCTCTACCTCGGCCGGCTCCCACTTGTCGGGGAGCTGGGCAGGTGCAGGGGTGTTCTCGGGCGGGGTCACCCGGCAAGTCTAGGAAACGTCAGCAGCGCCGATCACCGGGCCGGTGCCGCTGCCGCGCGGCGGCCAGCTCGGCCGGGGTGTTCACGTTCAGCAGCGAGTCCAGCTCCGGGTCGGCGGCGGCCAGCGCGGGGTCGGCCAGCAGCTCGGCACGGGTGATGCGGCGCACCCGGCAGCGCGCACCCAGCGCCCGCACCCGCCGCTCCCCCGCCGCCAGCAGCTCCGCGGCCGGCCCGGCCAGCGCGGTGGCGTAGGCCGCCGCCAGCGGGTGCTCGTGGTCGGCGTCCACCGGCATCACCACGTCCGGGCGCGGCTCCGCCTCCGGGCCGCGGGCGGCGAGCACGGCGGCCACCAGCGCGGGGTGCAGCAGCGGCATGTCGGTGGCGCAGACGAAGGCGGTCTCCGCGCCCAGCTCCCCCGCCCGGGCCAGGCCGGTGGCCAGGCCCTGCAGCGGGCCCTGGTCGGCCACCGCGTCGTGCACCACCTCCGCGCCGGTCACCGTGAGCAGCTGCCCGGGGGCGGCGACCACCAGCACCCGGTCACCGTGGTGGCCGAGCACGTCCACGGTGCGCTGCAGCAGGGTGGCGCCGTCCCACTCCAGGGCAGCCTTGGGCGAGCCCATCCGGCGAGACCTCCCCCCGGCCAGCACCACTCCGCACACACCCACCAGCGCAGGCTAAGCCTCGTGTGTCGCGGGGGACTCACGTGGCGCACTATGGGGCCATGGCGCACGAGATCGAGATCGACAGCACCGGTGGGCACAAGCGATACCGCGGCAAGGTCAGGCGGCCCGACATCGACGAGAGCAGCCTCAAGGTCACCAAGCCGGAGAAGTCGGCCGCGGGCGTTCCCGCCGTCCTTGTCGCCGCCCAGCGCGGACTCAAGCTGATGGGCGCGGACCGCACCGCCCGCACCTGGCTGCGAATCAACCAGCGCAACGGCTTCGACTGTCCCAGCTGTGCGTGGCCGGAGCCTGCCGACGGCCGCAAGACCTTCGAGTTCTGCGAGAACGGCGCCAAGGCGGTGGCCGACGACGCCACCACCCGCACCGTCACGCCGGAGTTCTTCGCCCAGCACTCCATCGACGAGCTGAACAGCAAGAGCAGCTACTGGCTCAACCTGCAGGGCCGGCTGACCCACCCGATGGTGGTGCGTCCGGGCGGAACGCACTACGAGCCGATCAGCTGGGACGACGCCATCGCCCTGGTTGCCGACGAGCTCAACGGGTTGGCCAGCCCGGACGAGGCGCTGTTCTACACCTCCGGCCGGGCCAGCAACGAGTCCGCCTTCGTCTTCCAGCTGCTGGCCCGCAGCTTCGGCACCAACAACCTGCCGGACTGCTCCAACATGTGCCACGAGTCCTCGGGCCACGCGCTCACCGAGTCCATCGGCATCGGCAAGGGCACCGTCACCATCCTGGACGTCCAGGAGGCCGACCTCATCATCATCGCCGGCCAGAACCCCGGCACCAACCACCCGCGCATGCTCAGCTTCCTGGAGGAGGCCAAGCACAACGGCGCCAAGATCGTGGCCATCAACCCGCTGCTGGAGGCGGGGCTGCGCCGCTTCCACGACCCGCAGTCGGTCAGCGGGGTTCTGGGCAACGGCACCAAGCTGGCCGACGAGTACCTGCAGATCAAGCTCGGCGGCGACATGGTCCTTTTCCGCGCCCTGGCCAAGATGCTGCTGCAGGCCGAGGAGGACAACCCCGGCAGCGTCGTCGACCGCACCTTCATCGACACCAAGTCCGCTGGCTTCGAGGAGTGGGCGCAGGCCGCCCGCGACCTCGACCTGGGCATCGTCGAGGAGGCCACCGGCCTCAAGCTGGCCGACATCGAGAAGGTCGCCGCCCTGATGGCGAGCTCCCAGCGCACGGTGCTGTGCTGGGCCATGGGGCTGACCCAGCACCGGGCCGGCGTGGCCACCATCCAGGAGGGCACCAACCTCATGCTCATGCGGGGCATGATCGGCAAGCCCGGTGCCGGCCTGTGCCCCGTCCGCGGCCACTCCAACGTGCAGGGCGACCGCACGATGGGCATCTGGGAGCAGATGCCCGAGGGGTTCCTGGCGGCGCTGGACACCGAGTTCGGCATCACCTGCCCCCGCCCGCACGGCGTGGACACGGTCGGCGCGATGCACGCGATGAAGGAGGGCAGGGCCAAGGTGTTCATCAGCCTGGGCGGCAACTTCGCCTCGGCCACCTCCGACACCGACTACACCGAGGAGGGCCTGCGCCAGTGCTCCCTGACGGTGCAGATCTCCACCAAGCTCAACCGCAGCCACCTGGCCCACGGGCGCACCGCCCTGATCCTGCCCTGCCTGAGCCGCACCGACCGCGACATCCAGAACGGGCGCAAGCAGAAGGTGTCGGTGGAGGACTCCATGTCCATGGTGCACCTGTCCCGGGGGAACCTGAAGCCGGTGAGCGAGGACCTGCTCAGCGAGATCGTCATCATGGGGCGCCTGGCCCTGGCCACCCTGGGCACCGACCACCCAGTGCCGTGGCGGGCGTTCATGAAGAACTACGACACCATCCGCGACTCCATCGCCCGGGTGGTGGGCGGCTGCGAGGACTACAACCAGCGGGTGCGCCAGCCCGACGGCTTCATGCTCCCCAACCCGCCGCGGGACGGTCAGGACTTCACCGACACCGACAACGGCAAGGCCAACTTCGTCACCAACGAGCTGGAGTGGGTCAAGGTCCCGCCGGGCCGCGTCGTCCTGCAGTCGCTGCGCAGCCACGACCAGTTCAACAGCACCATCTACGGGCTGGACGACCGCTACCGGGGCATCGACAACGCCCGCAAGGTGGTGATGGTCAACCCCCAGGACATCACCGAGCTCGGCCTCACCGACGGTGCGGTGGTGAACATCATCTCCGAGTACACCGGCAAGGACGGGGTGCTGCAGGAGCGCCGCGCGGAGGGCTACCGGGTGGTCTCCTACGACACCCCGAAGGGCAACGCCGCGGGCTACTACCCGGAGACCAACGTGCTCTACCCCGTCCACGACGTGGCGAAGAAGTCCAACACCCCGGTCTCCAAGGCCGTGGTGGTGCGACTCGAGCCGGTCGGCTGATCCGCCCCCGCGCCGGTCGACCGCGGGGGTGTCTAGGCTCGGTGGATGGCCACCCTCTTCACCCGCATCCTCAACGGGGAGCTGCCCGGTCGCTTCGTCTGGCGTGACGACGTGTGCGGGGTCTTCCTGACCATCAACCCGCTCGCTCCGGGTCATGTGCTGGTGGTGCCCCGGGTGGAGGTCGACCACTGGATCGACCTGCCCGCCGAGGTCGCCGCCCATCTCTGGGACGTCAGCCAGAAGGTCGGGCAGGCCCAGCAGCAGGCGTTCTCCCCGTCCAAGGTCGCCGTCCTGGTGGTGGGTGAGGAGGTACCGCACACCCACATCCACCTGGTGCCCTACCACCAGCTGTCCCAGGTCAACTTCGCCAACGCCGACCCTGACCCCAGCCCGGAGAGCCTGGACGCCGCCGCCGACAAGCTTCGGGCGGCGCTGCGCGAGGCCGGGCACCCCGAGGCTGGGCCTACCGAAGCTGGGCCTACCGAAGCAACGAGCTGAGCGGAGTCTTCACCATGGGTCGCGTCACCACCCGACGTCCGGTTCGCCGCATCACCGCCGACGGGGAGCGCCGGCGACCGGACTCCCTCGCCGTCGAGGAACCGATGGAGCTGCGCGTGGGGGGCCGCGCCCTGGCCGTCACCATGCGCACCCCGGGCAGCGACATCGAGCTGGTGCACGGCTTCCTGCTCACCGAGGGCGTCATCGGCGACCGGGAGGACGTCAGCATCGCCCGCTACTGCAACGGCGTGGACGACGAGGGCCGCAACACCTACAACGTGATCGACGTGGAGCTGGCGCCCGGCGTGGCCCCGCCCGAGGCCGGCGTGGAGCGCAACTTCTACACCACCTCCTCGTGCGGGGTGTGCGGCAAGGCGTCCCTGGACGCGGTGCGGCTGAAGAGCCGCTACTCCCCCGCCGCCGACCCGGTGTCGGTCAGCACCTCCGTGCTGGCCACCCTGCCGGACCAGCTCCGCGCCGCGCAGAAGGTCTTCGACACCACCGGGGGGCTGCACGCGGCCGGGTTGTTCACCGCCGACGGTGAGCTGCTGGCCGTGCGCGAGGACGTGGGCCGGCACAACGCGGTGGACAAGGTGATCGGCTGGGCGGTGCAGTCTGGCCGGGTGCCGCTGAGCGGCTGCGTGCTGATGGTCAGCGGGCGCGCGTCCTTCGAGCTGGTGCAGAAGGCGGTGATGGCCGGCATCCCCGTGCTGGCCGCAGTCTCCGCGCCGTCGTCGCTGGCGGTGGAGCTGGCCGCCGAGACGGGCATGACGGTGATCGGCTTCCTGCGTGGGACGAGCATGAACGTCTACACCGACGCTGCGAAGGCCCGCGTGGTGGTGCCGGAGCACAGCACGGCCTGAACACGCCGCCAGGCCCGTCCCCGTGGTGGTGGGGGCCGGACCTGGCGGTCAGCGCAGCGGATCAGGCGGACTTGTCGCGGCGCTCGGCCCGGGTCGGCTTGCGCGGCACGATGGTGGGAAGCACGTTGTTGCGGACCACGTCCTCGGTGATGACCACCTTGGCCACGTCGTCGCGGCTGGGGATGTCGAACATGATCGGCAGCAGCACCTCCTCCATGATGGCGCGCAGCCCACGGGCCCCGGTGCCGCGGAGGATGGCCTGGTCGGCGATGGCCTCCAGGGCCTCCTCCTCGAACTCCAGCTCCACGTTGTCCATCTCGAAGAGCCGCTTGTACTGCTTGACCATCGCGTTCTTGGGCTCGCGCAGGATGGTCACCAGCGACTGCTTGTCCAGGTTGGTGACGCTGGCCAGCACGGGCAGCCGACCGATGAACTCCGGGATGAGCCCGAACTTGATCAGGTCCTCGGGCATCACGTCGGCGAAGCGGTCCACGGTGTCGGTCTCGATCTTGGAGTGCACCTCGGCGCCGAAGCCCAGGCCACGCTTGCCCACTCGGTCGGACACGATCCGGTCGAGCCCGGCGAAGGCGCCGGCCACGATGAACAGCACGTTGGTGGTGTCGATCTGGATGAACTCCTGGTGCGGGTGCTTGCGGCCCCCCTGCGGCGGCACGCTGGCCTGGGTGCCCTCCAGGATCTTCAGCAGCGCCTGCTGCACTCCCTCGCCGGAGACGTCCCTGGTGATCGAGGGGTTCTCGCTCTTGCGGGCGATCTTGTCGACCTCGTCGATGTAGATGATGCCCGTCTCGGCGCGCTTGACGTCGTAGTCGGCGGCCTGGATGAGCTTGAGGAGGATGTTCTCCACGTCCTCGCCCACGTAGCCCGCCTCGGTGAGCGCGGTGGCGTCGGCGATGGCGAAGGGGACGTTGAGCATCTTGGCCAACGTCTGCGCCAGGTAGGTCTTGCCACAGCCGGTGGGCCCCAGCAGCAGGATGTTGGACTTGGCCAGCTCGATGGACTCCTCGCGCGGGTCGCGCAGCTTGTCCCCGGCCTGGATGCGCTTGTAGTGGTTGTAGACCGCCACCGCCAGCGTCCGCTTGGCCTTGTCCTGACCGATGACGTACTTCTCCAGGAAGTCGCGGATCTCGTTGGGCTTGGGCAGCTCCTCGAGCTTGACCTCACCGGTCTCGGCGAGCTCTTCCTCGATGATCTCGTTGCACAGGTCGATGCACTCGTCGCAGATGTACACGCCCGGACCAGCGATCAGCTTCTTGACCTGCTTCTGGCTCTTCCCACAGAAGGAGCACTTCAGCAGATCTCCACCGTCTCCGATGCGTGCCATACCTGTCGCCCTCTACTTCCGTGTGCGGATGACGCCTTCGAGCTCAACGACTTCGAAATCAACGCGTGCCCGACCCGAGCCCGTAACCGCTGCGGGACAGGACTTCCGCTGCTCCGCCGGTACCGGCGTCGTCGCTGCCCGTTCCTGATGACGTTACCCGTGGATCCCGACGAGCTCGCCGGTGAACGCCGAGCGCGGACTCGGTGTGTGCCGCCGGGTGCCGCGCCGGGCTACAGCGTGCCTGTCCGGTTCGCCGCTCGAGCGCAGGCTGGCTCGAGCGGCGTGTCGGACAGGCACGCCGAGCTGGTCAGGACTGGGCCGACAGCTTCCGGTACGGCAGCACCTGGTCGATGATGCCGTAGGCCTTGGCCTCCTCGGCGGTGAGGATCTTGTCGCGCTCGATGTCCGTGCGCACCTGGTCAGCCTCGCGGCCGGTGTGCTTGGCCAGGGTGCTCTCCAGCAGGCGCCGCATGCGCTGGATCTCCGCGGCCTGGATGGCGAGGTCGGAGACCTGGCCGTAGACACCCTCGGTGGCCGGCTGGTGGATGAGCACCCGGGCGTTGGGCAGCGCCAGGCGCTTGCCAGGGGTGCCCGCGGCGAGCAGCACCGCAGCGGCCGAGGCGGCCTGGCCCAGGCAGACGGTCTGGATGTCGGCCCGCACGTACTGCATGGTGTCGTAGATCGCCATCAGCGAGGTGAACGAGCCACCGGGTGAGTTGATGTAGATGGTGATGTCGCGGTCGGGGTCGTCGGACTCCAGGCACAGCAGCTGCGCCATGATGTCGTTGGCCGAGGCGTCGTCCACCTGCACCCCGAGGAAGATGATGCGCTCCTCGAAGAGCTTGTTGTAGGGGTTGGACTCCTTCATGCCGTAGCTGGTCCGCTCGACGAACGAGGGCAGCACGTAGCGGGAGCTCGGCATCTGCATGCCGTTCGGGAAGCTGGTCATCGTGTCTCCATCAGGTTCGGGTCAGCCGGGACTGGGGGTGAGGTCGGACCGGCTACGCGCTGCCGGTTCCGCCGACCTGCGCGGCCCGGCTGATGACGTGGTCGACGAACCCGTACTCCAGTGCCTCCTGGGCAGTGAACCAGCGGTCCCGGTCGGAGTCCTTCTCGATCTGCTCCACGGTCTGCCCGGTGAACTGGGCCTGCAGCTCGTTCATCTCACGCTTGGTGTGCTCGAACTGCTCGGCCTGGATGGCGATGTCGGTGGCGGAGCCGCCGATGCCGGCCGAGGGCTGGTGCATCATGATCCGCGCGTGCGGCAGGACGAAGCGCTTGCCCTTGGTGCCGGCGGCGAGCAGGAACTGGCCCATCGAGGCGGCCAGGCCCATGCCGTAGGTGGCGACGTCGCACTCGGCGAACTGCATGGTGTCGAACATCGCCATGCCCGCGGTCACCGAGCCGCCGGGAGAGTTGATGTACAGGGAGATGTCGCGGGTGGGGTCCTCCGCCGAGAGCAGCAGGATCTGGGCGCAGACGCGGTTGGCGATCTCGTCGTCGACCTGGGTGCCCAGGAAGATGATGCGCTCCTGCAGCAGACGCTCGAATACCGAGTCGCTGAGGTTCAGTCCTGTGGTTCCTGCCATCTGAGGGTTCTGCGGCGTCGGGTTCTGCGGCGTCACGAGCGGGCCTGCCTTCCGGTGTGTGTTGAGCTTGTCTCTGACCCTAACGAACACGGGCGGCACCGGAGTCCCGGTACCGCCCGTGTTCGCTGTGAGCGTCAGTCGTTCTTACTTGTCGGCGTCAGACTTCTCGGCGTCGGCCTCGTCGGTCACGGCCTCCGCAGCGGCGTCCTCGGTGCCCGCCTCAGCGTCGGCGTCCTCAGCGTCGGTGTCCTCAGCGTCGGCGTCCTCAGCCTTGCGGCCGAGCAGCTCGTCGAGGTCGATGGCGTTGCCCGCGGTGTCGGTGACGGTGGCCTGGGCCACGACCCCGGCCAGCGCCTTGCCGCGGCGGACGTCGGCGAAGATCGCGCCGAGCTGGTTGGCCTGCTGCGCCTGCTGGATGTACTCCTCGGGGCTGACCCCGAAGCGCTGCGCCTGGTAGACGATGCGCTCGGTCAGCTCCTCGTTGCCCACCGTGGTGCCCTCGGCCTCCGCGATGGCGTCCAGCAGCAGCTGGGTCTTGACCGACTCCTCGGCCTCCTTGCGCGACTCCGCGTCGAACTCCTCGCGGCTGCTGCCCTGCGCCACCAGCGCGGCGGCCAGCTTGTCCTCGTCGTGGTCGAAGGGGTGCACCGCGTCGTGCAGGCGGGACTCCACCTCGGCCTCCACCACTGCCTCGGGCACCGGGATCTCGGTGACCTCCAGCAGCGCCTCGAGCACCTTGTCGCGAGCGGCGGTGGCCTGCTCGACCTTCTTCACCCGGGTGAGGCGCTCGCGCAGGTCGGCGAGCAGCTCGTCCATGGTGTCGAACTCGCTGGCCATCTGGGCGAACTCGTCGTCGGCCTCAGGCAGCTCGCGCTCCTTGACGTTGTTGATCACCGCAGTGACCACCGCGTCCCGGCCGGCGAACTCCCCCGCCAGCAGGGCGGTGGTGAAGTCCGCGCTCTCGCCGGCGGACTTGCCGATCAGCGCCTCGTCGATGCCGTCGATGAGCTCGCCGGAGCCGACCTCGTAGGACATGCCGGTGGTGGAGGCCTCGGGGACGTCCTCACCGTCCACGGTGGCCGACAGGTCGATGCTGACGAAGTCGCCGTCCTGGACGGGACGCTCGACGCCGGTGAGGGTGCCGAAGCGGGCCCGCAGCGAGTGCAGCTGCTCGTCGACCTCCTCGTCGGTGATCTCGATGGGGTCGACGGTGACGGAGAGCTCGCCGAAGGCGGGGATGGTGATGTCCGGGCGGACGTCGACCTCTGCGGTGAAGGCGACCTCCTGGCCGTCCTCCAGCTTGGTCACCTCGATCTCGGGCTGACCCAGCGGCCGGATGTCGGCGTTGGTGATCGCCTCGGAGTACTTGTTCGGCAGGGCGGCGTTGATGACCTGCTCCAGCACGGCACCTCGGCCGACGCGGGCCTCCAGCAGGCGCGCGGGGGCCTTGCCGGGGCGGAACCCGGGCAGGCGGATCTGCTGGGCGAGGGTCTTGTACGCGGCGTCAAAGTCGGGTTTGAGCTCCTCGAAGGGCACCTCGACGTTGATGCGCACCCTTGTAGGGCTCAGCTGCTCGACGGTGCTCTTCACAGACATGCTCCTCAGGTAATACGTGAGTTCGGCAAATTGACCCAGGATGAACCTGGTCGGGGTGACAGGATTTGAACCTGCGACCCTCCGCTCCCAAAGCGGATGCGCTACCAAGCTGCGCCACACCCCGTCGTGACGATCCTACTGGGCCGTTAGGTAGCATCTGACACCGCACACGAAGAGCCGGTAGCTGAAGGGCCACCGGCAGGCGCGGGTGCACGCGGGCGTAGCTCAATGGTAGAGCCTCAGTCTTCCAAACTGATTACGCGGGTTCGATTCCCGTCGCCCGCTCCACGGTGCCAGTCGAGCACCCACGAGCGACCACCTCTCCCGCGCCCGCCGCGGCGGGCAGCCTGTGGCACAACACCTCTCGGTCGCAGCGCCGCTGAGCCACCGCCGTATTGTCGGCGGGTGCGCCTGATCCGGGCGCGTCGTGACGAAAGGTGAACCATGTCCACCCGAATGAAGACCGCGCTGGCGCTGGCGACGGTGGGCATCGCGCTCGCCGCCGGCTGCAGCTCCGAGGAGTCTGGCGCCGCCCAGGCCGACCCGGCCGCCACCACCTCCGCCGCCGCCTCCAGCAGCACCGCGTCCTCATCGACCTCCAGCGCGCCCACGTCGACCACCACGTCGGCCGCGCCCACTCCCGCGCCCGGCTCGGTGACGCTGACCAGCCCGGACCCCCGCGCCCCCAAGCTGACGGTGACTCCGCCGGCCGGCTGGACCCAGTCCACCGAGAAGATCTCCGAGAGCCCGGACCTGATCGGCGCCTTCCTCGTCAACGACGCCCGGGCCAACGACTTCACCCCGAACACCACCATCGTGATCAGCAACATCACCGGCAAGGCCGGCTCCAAGGAGGAGGCGCTGGCCCTGGACAAGAAGACCCTGAGCACCCAGCTGGCCGGCTACGTGGAGACCGGCACCAAGCCCCTCACCGTGAGCGGCAGCCCCGGCCAGCGCATCACCGGCCAGTGGACCAGCCCGCAGGTGGGCTCGCCGCTGCTGGTGACCGTCACCTCGGTGGCCGTCAACAACGACGAGGGCCTCTTCCTGGTGGACCTGGTCTCGCAGAGCACCCAGACCCTCGCCCCCGGCTGGGAGCAGGCAGTGCAGAGCTTCCACGAGAGCCTCGTCATCAGCTGACGAGCACCCGGCTACGAGAGCGGCCCCGGACACCGTTGCAGGTGTCCGGGGCCGCTCTGTCTTCGCTGTTCAGGTGGGCCGGTGCTCAGGCCTCGGGCAGTGCCGGCGGTGTGCCGGTGCGCTCGTACTCGGCCAGGATGTCGATGCGACGCTGGTGCCGCTCGTCACCGGAGAACGGCGTCTGCAGGAACGCGTCCACGATGGCCAGCGCCTCCTCCAGGCTGTGCATCCGACCGCCGATGCCGATCACCTGCGCGTTGTTGTGCTGGCGGGCCAGCTGCGCGGTCTCCACGCTCCACGCCAGCGCCGCACGGCAGCCGGGCACCTTGTTCGCGGCGATCTGCTCACCGTTGCCCGACCCGCCGAGCACCAGCCCGAGGCTGCCCGGGTCGTCCACCACCCGCTGGGCGGCGGCGATGCAGAAGGCCGGGTAGTCGTCCACGGCGTCGTAGGTGTGCGCACCCACGTCGACCGGGTCGTGTCCCGCCTCCTGCAAGTGCTGGACGATCTGTGCTTTGAGCTCGAAGCCGGCATGGTCGGCACCCAGGTAGACGCGCATGGCCCCAGTGTCCCAGGTTGTGGCACGCGCGTCGTGCCTGGGTGAGCGTCAGCGCTGGATGGACTTGACCTCGCAGAACTCCTCCAGGCCAAAGCGGCCCAGCTCGCGGCCGTTGCCCGACTGGCCGTAGCCGCCGAACGGGGCCAGCAGGTTGAACGACCCGCCGTTGACGTCGACCTGCCCGGTGCGCATCCGCTTGGCGAACTCCACCCCGGACTCGGTGTCGCCGGCGAACACCGCACCGGCCAGGCCGTACACGGTGGAGTTGGCGATCTCCGCCGCCTCGTCCAGGTCCTGGTAGGGCATCACCGACAGCACCGGGCCGAAGATCTCCTCCTGGGCGATGCGCATGTCCGGGCGGACGTCGGCGAAGATCGTGGGCTGCACGTAGGCGCCGTCGGTGGGCAGGTCCGCGCCCGCCTGCGGGCCGCCGTAGGCGACGGTCGCCCCCTCGGCCACCCCGACGTCCAGGTAGGAGCGGACCTTCTCCTGCTGCGCCGCCGAGGACATCGGGCCGATGCGGGTGGCGGGGTCGGACGGGTCGCCCACCTGGTAGGCCGCCGCGGCCTCGCGCAGCAGGTCCAGCATCTCCTGCTGGCGCTCGGCGGGCACCAGCATGCGGGTCCAGGCGGTGCAGGTCTGGCCCCCGTTGATCCAGCCGTTGCCCAGCCCACGCTGGGCAGCGACGGCGAAGTCGGCGTCGGGCAGCACCACGCAGGCCGACTTCCCGCCCAGCTCCAGCGCCACCCGCTTGACGGTGTCGGCAGCGCCGATGCTCACCTTCTTGCCCGCGGCGGTGGAGCCGGTGAAGGAGACCATGTCGATGTCGGGGTGGCGGGAGATGGCCTCCCCCACCACCTCACCGGTGCCGTGCACCAGGTTGAGGGCGCCGGCCGGCAGCCCCGCCTGCTCGGCGATCTCGACCAGGATGCCCGCGCTGAGCGGGGCCACCTCGCTGGGCTTGAGCACCACCGTGTTGCCCGCCAGCAGCGCGGGCGCCACCTTGGCGACCACCTGGTGCAGGGGGTAGTTCCACGGGGTGATCGCCCCGACCACCCCGATCGGCTCGCGCAGCACCAGCGAGTTGCCGATCTCCTCCGACCACGGGAACGACTCCGCGACGTCGGCGAAGACGCCGGCGTTGATCCCGGGCATGGACGCCTGCACCGCGGTGGCGAAGCCGATGGGCGAGCCCATCTCCGCGGAGATGGTGGCCGCGATCTCGTCCCTGCGGGCGGCGATGCCCTCGGAGATCCGCCGCACCACGGCCGCCCGCTCGGCCACCGGCACCTGCGACCAGCTGGCGAAGACCCGACGGGCGGCGCGGACCGCGTCGTCGACGTCGGTGGCGGTGCCGGCCGGGACCGTGGCGAGCAGCTCGCCGGTGGCCGGGTTGGTCACCTCGATGCGCTCACCGGAGCCGGCGCGGCGCTCGCCGTCGATGACGTGGTCGGTGCAGGAGGTGGTGGGTGCGGGGGCTGTGGTCACGGCGGATCTCCTCGGGGTGGGACGTGGGCGGGCGGCGTGCGGGCGGGCGGTCAGTCGAACTCGGGGTCCTCGTGCCGGGTGCGCTTGAGCTCGAAGAAGTGCGGGTAGCCGGCCAGCAGCACCGAGCCGTCCCAGACCTTGCCGGCGTCCTCCCCGCGCGGGATGCGGGAGAGCACGGGGCCGAAGAAGGCCACCCCGTTGATGTGGATGATCGGGGTGCCCACGTCGTCGCCCACCGGCTCCACGCCGGCGCGGTGGCTGGCGCGCAGCGCGTCGTCGTGGGCGTCGGACTCGGCCGCCTTGGCCAGCTCGGCGGGCAGGCCCACCTCCGCCAGCGCCTCCGGGACCACCACGGAGAAGTCCTTGTTGCCCTGGTCGTGGATGCGGGTGCCCATCGCGGTGTACAGCGGGCTCAGCACCTCGTCGCCGTGGTCGGCGGCGGCGGCGATCGCGACCCGGACCGGCCCCCACGCCTTGGCCATCGCCTCGCGGTACTCCTCGGGCAGGTCCTTGCCCTCGTTGAGCACGCCCAGGCTCATCACGTGGAAGCGGACGGTGACGTCGCGGACCTGCTCCACCTCGAGGATCCAGCGGGAGGTGATCCAGCACCAGGGGCACAGCGGGTCGAACCAGAAGTCCACCCGGTCCTTGCTGTCCTGCTGTGCCGCGCGGTCGGCGTCCTGCGCCGCCACTGCCGTCGTGCTGCCGTCACTCACGTCGAGACCTCCTGATGTCTGTGGTGCTCTTCACACCCTGCCACGCGCAACAACGGTGAGCCCTGGCGCCTTCCCGCAGGGTGGGCTTCCGCTCGTCGCTGGCGCCGGGCGCCACGGCCAGGCAGCGCCGGCGAGCGGGGTCATGATGGGATGGAACAGCTCTGTCGTACACACGAAGAAGGTGCTGATCCGTGACCGCTCCCAACCTCACCCGCGAGCAGGCTGCACAGCGCGCTGCCGTCCTGACCGTGCTCGGCTACCGCGTCGAGCTGGACCTCACCGACGACAGCGGTGGACCTGGTGCCGGCACGTTCGCCTCCTCCAGCACCGTCCACTTCGACGCGACGCCGGGAGCGAGCACCTTCGTCGACATCATGGCCGAGCGGGTGCACCGGGCCGTGCTCAACGGCACCGAGCTGGACGTCAGCGACTACGACGAGGAGAAGGGCATCACCCTGCCCGCCCTCGCCGAGCACAACGAGCTGACCGTGGTGGCCGACTGCGTCTACTCCCACACCGGCGAGGGTCTGCACCGCTTCGTCGACCCCACCGACGACGCGGTGTACCTCTACAGCCAGTTCGAGACCGCCGACGCCAAGCGGATGTTCGCCTGCTTCGACCAGCCCGACCTCAAGGCCACCTTCGACCTGACGGTCACCGCACCGGCCAGCTGGGAGGTGCTGTCCAACGGCGCCGCCGAGAAGGTGGAGCAGGTCGCCAGCGGGGCGCGCCGCCACGTGTTCGCCACCACCCCGCGGATGAGCACCTACCTGGCCGCCCTGGTCGCCGGCCCCTACGCCAAGTGGACCGACACCTACGCCGACGCCCACGGCGAGATCCCCCTGGGCCTGTACTGCCGCGCCTCCCTGGCCGAGCACATGGACGCCGAGCGGCTGTTCACCGAGACCAAGCAGGGCTTCGAGTTCTACCACCAGAACTTCGGCCTGCCCTACGCCTTCGGCAAGTACGACCAGTGCTTCGTCCCAGAGTTCAACGCCGGGGCGATGGAGAACGCCGGCTGCGTCACCTTCCTGGAGGACTACGTCTTCCGCAGCAAGGTGACCGCCGCCTCCTACGAGCGCCGGTGCGAGACGGTGCTGCACGAGATGGCGCACATGTGGTTCGGCGACCTGGTGACCATGCGCTGGTGGGACGACCTGTGGCTCAACGAGTCCTTCGCCACCTTCGCCTCGGTGCTGGCCCAGACCTCCAACACCGAGTACACCAACGCCTGGACCACCTTCGCCAACGTGGAGAAGAGCTGGGCCTACCGCCAGGACCAGCTGCCCTCCACCCACCCCATCGCCGCGGACATCCCGGACATGGCGGCCGTGGAGGTCAACTTCGACGGCATCACCTACGCCAAGGGCGCCAGCGTGCTCAAGCAGCTGGTGGCCTACGTGGGCCAGGAGCCGTTCCTGGCGGGGCTGCGCGCCTACTTCGCCGAGCACGCCTACGGCAACGCCACCTTCGACGACCTGCTGCACGCGCTGGAGGAGGCCTCCGGTCGCGACCTCTCCGAGTGGGGTGCCCAGTGGCTGAAGACCACCGGGCTGAACACCCTGCGCGCCGACATCGCTGCCGACGAGCACGGGAAGATCACCTCCTTCGCCGTGGTGCAGGGCCCGGCCAGCCCCGGTGCCGGTGAGCGCCGCGTGCACCGGCTGGCCGTCGGCATCTACGACGACGCCGCCGACGGCTCGCTGGTGCGCACCCACCGGGTGGAGCTGGACGTCTCCGGCGAGCGCACCGAGGTGCCGGAGCTGGTGGGCGTGCACCGGGGCAAGCTGGTGCTGGTCAACGACGACGACCTCACCTACTGCGCGCTGCGCCTGGACGCCGACTCCCTGACCACCCTCATCGACCGCATCGGCGACGTCGCCGAGCCGCTGCCGCGCACGCTGTGCTGGTCGGCGGCGTGGGAGATGACCCGCGAGGCCGAGCTGAAGGCCCGCGACTTCGTGGCGCTGGTGAGCTCCGGGGTGGAGCGCGAGACCGAGATCGGGGTGGTGCAGCGGCTGCTGCTGCAGGCGCAGAGCGCGCTGGCCCACTACGCCGACCCCGCCTGGGCGGCCGAGCAGGGTTGGCCGGCGTTCACCGACCGGCTGCTGGAGCTGGCGCAGGGGTCCGCTCCGGGTTCGGACCACCAGCTGGTGTTCACCTCGGCGCTGGCCTCGTCGGTGCTGTCCGAGCGCCACCGCGACGTGCTGCGCCAGCTGCTGGCCGGCGACGTCGACGGCGCCGGGCTGACCGGGCTGGAGGTGGACACCGACCTGCGCTGGTCGCTGGTGCAGGGACTGGCCGCGGCCGGCGACCTGGACGGAGACGGGCTGGAGACGCCGCAGATCGACGCCGAGGTGCGGCGCGACCCGACCTCGGCCGGCGAGCGGCAGGGGGCGCGGGCGGCGGCGCTGCGGCCGCAGGCGGCGGCCAAGGAGCGCGCCTGGGGCCAGGCCGTGCACCAGGACGAGCTCTCGCACACCCTGGGCCGGGCCATCATCTCCGGCTTCGGCCACCCGGCGCAGGCGCAGCTGCTGCAGCCGTACGTGCGTCGCTACTTCGCCGAGGTGGCCGACGTGTGGGCCCGCCGCTCCAGCGAGCGGGCGCAGGCCGTGGTGGTGGGCCTGTTCCCGGCGTGGTCGGTGCGCCAGTCCACGGTGGAGGCTGCCGACGCGTTCCTCGCCGGTGAGCACCCGCCGGCGCTGGTCCGCCTGGTCAGCGAGGGCCGTGCCGGAGTGGTGCGCGCGCTCAAGGCACAGGAGTTCGACGCCAGCTGAGCGCCCTCGGTGGGGTCGTTCCGGGCCCTTGTCGTCCTCTTCTGGCCCGGCCAGGGGCGACAAGGGCCCGGAGCGCCCTGGCGGGCGCGGGGGCAGGTCGGTCGCTGGTTGCTGCGCCGGCTCCGCGGGCCGTGCCTCCCCCGAAACGCCTTCAGGGCCCGCAACGCCCTCTGGAGTGTCCAGAAGGGGCGTTGAGGGCCCTGAAGGCCGGAGAAAGCTAGTGGTGCGAGGCGCTCGTGCTGGCGCCGGGACCGGCCTGGTCGGCCAGCATGCGCAGCCCGGCGAGGATGCCGCCGATCAGGTCGCCGTCGCGGAACGAGGCCACCATGGCCATCACCGCGAGGCGGGCGGCACGGTCGGAGACCCGCCGCTGCGCGCGCTCGCTGGTGACCACCTCGACCACGCGCTCGCCTGGAGAGACCGCGATGAGCACTGCGTCGGGGCTGCCGGTGCTGACCAGCAGCTCCTCGGCCCGGGCGCGGGTGTCCGCACCGAGCGGGCCCAGGTAGACGCTGAAGTCGATGCCGGTGGCGCGGGTGCAGAAGGTCAGCGCCTCGTCCACCTGCGACAGCTGCTTGGTGCTGAAGGGGAGCGGCTCGTCCTGCTGCCACACGTCCCTGGCGACGGAGAACCGTCCGGTCTCCATCAGGGCCACGCCGCGGTCGAGCTGCTCGCCGCCGCGAACGCTCACTGCTGCTTCACCAGGTGCCACGAGCTCCTCCTCCTACAACGCCAGCGGCGGCGTGTGCGCCTTCCCGCTGTCCCAGCTCCGGCAGGTCGTGGTGCGTGTCCCCCTCAACCCCCGCGGGGTTGGCTGACCACCACATCGGTGCGAAGTCCCAGCTCTCGCCGGACTTGTACCGCGGTGCCTTGTTGCGCGTGTTCGGCACCATGGTGAGCAGGGCGAAGAGGACGAGCACCCCCACCGGGATCCCTACGTAGATGAGCACAGTCTCCGCGATCGTCACACCGATGACGTTAGCCGAGAGGCGGCGCCCGTGGGCACGCGGGTCGAGCCGTGTCGTGCGGTGACCGGCCGGGGTGGCGTCACGCCGCGGGCTCCCCCAGGTACTGCAGCCAGGTGGGGTCGATCTCCTTGGTGGAGGCCAGCAGCCGCCAGTGCACTCCCTTCGGCGGGGTGAGGTCGTGGCGCAGCACCCAGCCGAGCTCGCTGAGCAGCCGCGCGGCCTTGCGGTGGTTGCAGGAGGCGCAGCAGGCCACGCAGTTCTCCCAGCTGTGCGCGCCGCCGCGGCTGCGGGGCACCACGTGGTCGATGGTCTCGGCCTTGGCGCCGCAGTAGGCGCACCGGAACCGGTCGCGGTGCATCAGCGCGGCTCGGGTCATCGGGATCCGCGCACGGTAGGGCACTCGCACGTAGGTGCGCAGCCGGATCACGGAGGGCACCTGCACCGACGCCCCGGCCGAGTGCAGCACCAGCCCCGCGGGGTCGTCGTCGACCACCACCGCCTTGCCACACACCACCAGCACCACCGCTCGGCGCATCGGCACGGCCGTGAGGGGTTCGTAGGTGGCGTTGAGCAGCAGCACGCGGCGGCGCACCCAGGCCGGCACGGCGTCCTCGTCCAGCACCGGAGGCGGACCGTCGACGGAGGCGCAGGGGCCGGCGGCGAGATGCGCACCCGAGGCGGCCTGGTGCGGCGCCCGACCGCGCCGGGCGCCAGAGCCTCTGCGATGTCCGTCGGCCAAGAGCGCACCTCCCCTGGAGATGGTGACAGTCGACCACGTTTGACCACCGCGTGCACGCCTTCCTTGCCCGGTCGCGCCCAGGCGTCCGGCCAGCCAGCGGCGGGCGCCTAGGGTTCGTGGGTGACCACCTCTGTCTCCAGCTATCCGTCCGCCGAGCGGCTGCCCCTCGTCGACGACCTGCACGGTCACCTCGTGGCCGACCCCTACCGCTGGCTGGAGGAGCGCGACGACCCGCGCACCGTCGCCTTCCAGCAGGAGCAGAACGCGTTGTCCGCAGCGACGCTCGCCGAGGCGCCCGGTCGCGCGGCGCTGGCCGCCCAGCTGCACCGGCTGATCGACGTGGGCTCGGTGTCCGCCCCGGCCTGGCGGGCGAACCGGCAGTTCTTCCTCCGCCGCCAGCCCGGCCAGGAGCACTCCGTGCTGCTGGTCCGTGAGCCCGACGGCAGCGAGCGGGTGCTGCTGGACCCCATCGCGCTGGACGCCAGCGGCAAGACCACCCTCGACTCCTGGGTGCCCAGCCGCGAGGGCACCCGGCTGGCCTACCAGCTCTCGGTGGGCGGCAACGAGGAGTCGCTGCTGCACGTGCTGGACGTGGACACCGGCGCGCTGCTGGACGGCCCCATCGACCGCTGCCGCTACTCCCCCGTGGCCTGGCTGCCCGGCGGGGAGGAGCTCTTCTACGTGCGTCGGCTGGCGCCGGCCGAGGTGCCCGCCGACGAGGCGATGTTCCACCGCCGGGTGCGCCGCCACCGGGTGGGGACCGACCCCGACAGCGACGAGCTGGTCACCGGCGCGGGGATGTACGACGACCTGACCTTCTACTTCGGCTGCCGGGTCAGCGCCGACGGCGCCTGGCTGGTGGTGGACGCCTCGCCGGGCACCGCCCCGCGCGACTCGGTGTGGATCGCCGACCTCGCCGCAGGCACCGCACCCACCCCGGTGCTCACCCAGGACGACGCCGTCCGGTGCACCGCCTGGGTGGAGTGCCCGCCCGAGGGCCCCGCCCGGCTGTTCCTGCTCACCACCGACGGCGCGCCGCGCTTCCGGCTCTGCGCCGCCGACCCGCACGCCCCCACGCGGGAGCACTGGCAGGAGCTGGTGGCGGAGGAGCCCGACTCCGTGCTGGAAGGGGTGCGGCTGCTGCGCGCGGGCTCGCGCCTGGTGCTGGCCCGCTCCCGACACGCCGTCGGCGAGCTGCACCTGCACGAGGCGGATGGCAGCTACCTGCGCCAGCTGCCGGTGCCCGGTACCGGATCGCTGACCGGGCTGAGCGTGGCCGACGCCCACACCGCTGGTCACGACAGCGACATCTGGATCGGCTACACCGACTTCACCACCCCCTCGCAGGTGCACCGCATCCGGGTGAGCGACAGCGACGGGAAGATCAACGGGGTGAGCGACAGCGACGGGACGGACGCCGCCACGCTGGTGGAGGCGGCTCCTGGCGCGGTGGACCTGCCGGAGCTGTCCGTGCAGCAGGTGCAGTACCGCTCCACCGACGGCGAGACCATCCGCATGTTCCTGGTGAGCGCCGCGCCGCTGCCCGACCGGCCCCGTCCCACCCTGCTCACCGGCTACGGCGGCTTCTCCCTCAGCCGGGAGCCCGGCTACGCGGCGTCTGCGCTGACCTGGGTGCAGGCCGGTGGCGTGTGGGCGCTGCCGTCGCTGCGCGGTGGCGGCGAGGAGGGCGAGGACTGGCACCGCGCTGGGATGCGGGCGCACAAGCAGAACGTGTTCAACGACTTCCACTGCGCGGCCGAGCACCTCGTCGCCGAGGGCTGGACCACCCCCGCCCAGCTGGCCATCATGGGCGGCTCCAACGGGGGGCTGCTGGTGGGCGCGGCGCTCACCCAGCGCCCGGACCTCTACCGCGCCGTGGTCTGCTCCGCACCGCTGCTGGACATGGTGCGCTACGAGCTGTTCTCCCTGGGCCGCACCTGGAACGACGAGTACGGCACCGCCGCCGACCCGGAGGAGCTGGGCTGGCTGCTGGGCTACTCGCCCTACCACCACGTGCGGGAGGGCACGGCCTACCCGGCCACGCTGTTCACCGTGTTCGCCTCCGACAGCCGGGTGGACCCGGTGCACGCCGAGAAGATGTGCGCGGCTCTGCAGCACGCCACCGCCGCGCCGTTCGACGTCGCGCCGATCCTGCTGCGCACCGAGCTCGACGTGGGCCACGGCGCCCGCTCCCTGAGCCGCACGGTGACGCTCGCCACAGACCAGCTGGCATTCCTCGCCCAGCACACTGACCTGCGGCTGGACGCCGACTGAGCCGGCTGGACCCCAGCGGCGCCCGCTGAGGTCCTCAAGATCATCGGCGCTCGTCGTTACAGTGACGTGAATGTCTCCACTTCCTGCTGACGTCGCCCTGTCCGAGTTTTCCGCGACCTGGCTGGTCCACAAGCCGATCGCCATCGCGGTCATCGTGGTGGTCGCGGTGGTCGTGCGGTCGCTGGTCCACCGCTCCATCGACCGGCTGACCCGCGAGCCCGATCCGGACAAGGCTCCCCTGCTGCTCCGCCCGCTCAAGGAGCGCAGCCGGGAGGCGGTGGCGCGCAACCTGACCAACTCGGTGATGCGCGAGCGGCGCAACCAGCGCGCCAAGACCATCGGCTCGGTGCTGAAGTCCTTCACCTCGGTGGCGGTGCTGTCGCTGGCGGCGGTGCAGGTGCTCGACCAGCTCGGGGTGAACATCGCCCCGCTGCTGGCCTCCGCCGGCATCGTCGGCGTGGCGCTCGGCTTCGGGGCGCAGAACCTGGTGAAGGACTTCCTCTCCGGCGTCTTCATGATCCTGGAGGACCAGTACGGCGTGGGGGACGTGATCGACGTGGACGAGGCGGTGGGCACCGTGGAGTCGGTGGGGCTGCGCGTCACGACGCTGCGCGACTACCAGGGCACCGTCTGGTACATCCGCAACGGGACGGTCACCCGGGTGGGCAACATGAGCCAGGACTACGCCGTCGCCGTGGTGGAGATGCCGCTGGCCCACAACGCCGACGTCGACCAGGCCTCGGAGGTGACGCTGGCCACGGCCAAGAAGGTGCTCGCCGAGGAGCGCATGAAGGCGGCGGTGCTGGGCGCCCCGGAGGTGCTGGGCGTGAGCAAGGTGACTGCCGACACCGTCACCTTGCGGATGACCGTCACGGTGCGGCCGGGCAGGCAGTGGCTGGTGGAACGCGCGCTGACGCAACGCATCCTGGAGGCCTTCGACGAGGCGAAGGTCCGGGTCCCGTTCCCCCGGGGCAGTCTGGCCAAGATCGAGTCGGAGCTGCAGGCACAATGAGTGCCGTGCCTGAGA
Source organism: Rhodococcus sp. Z6_132 (assembly GCF_058133635.1). Taxonomy (NCBI): domain Bacteria; kingdom Bacillati; phylum Actinomycetota; class Actinomycetes; order Mycobacteriales; family Nocardiaceae; genus Rhodococcus; species Rhodococcus sp. Z6_132. Next base: position 329,939 of record NZ_JBYUNP010000002.1, on the reverse strand, counting down.
CGAGTGAGCCCCGCAGCTTCTACGACGAGGTCGGCGGTCACGAGACGTTCCGCGACCTGGTCGCAGAGTTCTACGCGCACGTGGCCACCGATCCGGTGCTGCGCCCGCTGTACCCGGAGGAGGAGCTCGGCCCGGCCGAGGTGCGCTTCCGGATGTTCCTGGAGCAGTACTGGGGCGGGCCACGCACCTACTCCGAGCAGCGCGGCCACCCCCGCCTGCGGATGCGGCACTTCCCGTTCACCATCGGTGCCGCCGAGCGCGACGCCTGGTTGCGGTGCATGAAGATCGCCGTGGACTCCATCGGCGAGGACCGCCTGGACGCCGAGCACCGCGCGGCCCTGCTCGCCTACTTCCACGCGGCGGCCGAGACCATGGTAAACAGCCAGACCTAGCCGCGCAGCGCCGGCGGCGAGCTCAGCCGAGCAGCAGCGGGATCTGCGGGTGACGGCGGCGCAGCACCGAGCCGTACCGCGCGTCCAGGCGCAGCCAGCCGTCGGTCACCCGCACCCGCACCGGGTCGTCCCCGGCGCCGTTGTCGAGGAAGCCCATGCCGCTGAGCGCGAAGACCACCCGCAGCGGCACCCCGACCTCGTCGTGCTCGCCGCGGACGGTGAGCACCTCCTGGTCGAGCAGCGACGCCGGTGGACCACCGCGCGGCCCCGGGTTGTCACGGGCCAGCTCCACGCCGCGCTCCACCAGCTGGTCGATGACGTGGGCGGGCACGTCGTCGACGTGTCGAAAGCCGGTGGCCGGGGGCAGCGCACCGGGCCACTCCGCGTCCAGGGCGCTGCCGGGGTCGACGGCATCGCTGCGCAGCACCGCCAGGGCGGTGAGCAGCTCCCGGGCCTTGACCGTGGTGTCTCGGGGCGCCACGGTGCCGGTGACCGAGCGGGCCACGATCGCGTCGAACCCGGTGGAGGCCCACACACCCACCGTGCCGTCGTCGCGCGAGCGCAGCCGCACCAGGGACGAGGAGTCCAGCCGCACCGCGCGGCCGACGAAGCTGGCCAGGTCGTCACGCTCGGTGGGGTCGGGGACCCGCAGCGCGCGGCCGGGGCCGCTCACCGCGGTGGCGCCGTACGGGGCCCGCTCACTCACGTCGCCACTGCTGCAGCGTGGCGCGCTCCACCTCGCTGAGCCGCCGCGGGCGCTGGGCGGCGATGTCGAAGGCCACGATCTGCGTGCTGGCGGTGACGGCCGGGCGGGTGGACTCGTCCTCGCCACGCGGACGCAGCTCGTAGCAGAGGGTGAAGTCGGCGGCGCGCAGGCGGGAGACCCACATGAGCACCTGCAGCGGGGAGTCGTCGTGCACCAGCTGGCGACGGTAGCTGACCTGCAGCTCGGCGACCACGGCGCCGGCCCCCAGCGTGCCGCTGGGTGAGCCCGGCTTGAAGACGGTCTCGACCCGCGCCTCCTCGAGGATGGTGACGGTGCGGCTGTGGTTGACGTGGCCGTAGGCGTCCATGTCCGACCAGCGCACCGGGACGTCGATGCGCACCCCGGGCAGGGCAGGCGGAACCGCACTCCCGTCCGAGCCTGCGGGCGTGCCCGTCGTCGGAGCACTCATTGCTGCCTCCACTCGTCTGCGCACGTCCCTCACGCAGGTCGTCTCACGCGCCCGGTCCCCCGCGCGAACTCATCGCGCACCACTGCGCGCTGCCCGAGGGCGACGCACCGACGCGCCGTCCCCACGGCTTCCGCGGCTGATCTTCGCACCCGCGGGGCGAGCACCACCACTGTCCTGTGCCGGCCCGCGCCTCCGCGGGCCGGCACAGGGGGCAGATCAGTCCCGGGTGAGGCGGCGGTGCGTCACCCGGTGGGGACGCGCCGCGTCCGCGCCGTAGCGCTCGATCTTGTTGGCCTCGTAGCCCTCGAAGTTGCCCTCGAACCAGTACCAGGCGGCGTCGTTGTCCGACAGCCCACCCTCCCAGGCGAGGATGTGGGTGCAGGTGCGGTCCAGGAACCACCGGTCGTGGGAGATGACCACGGCGCAGCCCGGGAACTGCTCGAGGGCGTTCTCCAGCGACCCGAGCGTCTCCACGTCCAGGTCGTTGGTCGGCTCGTCCAGCAGGATCAGGTTGCCGCCCTGCTTGAGGGTCATGGCCAGGTTCAGCCGGTTGCGCTCACCACCGGAGAGCACCTCGGCCTTCTTCTGCTGATCGTGGCCCTTGAAGCCGAAGGCGCTGATGTAGGCGCGCGAGGGCATCTCGGTCTGGCCGACCACGATGTAGTCCAGGCCGTCGGAGACGACCTCCCAGACGCTCTTGTTGGGGTCGATGCCGGTGCGGTTCTGGTCGACGTAGCTGAGCTTGACCGTCTCGCCGATCTTGACGCTGCCGGAGTCCGGCTCCTCCAGACCGACGATGGTCTTGAACAGCGTGGTCTTGCCGACGCCGTTGGGGCCGATGACGCCGACGATGCCGTTGCGGGGCAGCGTGAAGGACAGGTCCTTGATGAGCAGCCGGTCCTCGAAGCCCTTGTCCAGGTGGTTCACCTCGACGACGACGTTGCCCAGACGCGGCGGGGCAGGGATCTGGATCTCGTCGAAGTCGAGCTTGCGGGTCTTCTCCGCCTCGATCGCCATCTCCTCGTAGCGCGCCAGGCGGGCCTTGCCCTTGGTCTGGCGGGCCTTGGCCCCGGATCGCACCCAGGCGAGCTCGTCCTTGAGGCGCTTCTGCAGCTTCTGGTCCTTCTTGCCCGAGACCTCCAGGCGAGCGGCCTTCTTCTCCAGGTAGGTGGAGTAGTTGCCCTCGTAGGGGTACAGGTGGCCGCGGTCGACCTCGGCGATCCACTGCGCGACGTGGTCGAGGAAGTACCGGTCGTGAGTGACGGCCAGGATGGCGCCCGGGTAGGCAGCGAGGTGCTGCTCCAGCCACAGCACGCTCTCGGCGTCGAGGTGGTTGGTGGGCTCGTCGAGCAGCAGCAGGTCGGGCTTGCTCAGCAGCAGCTTGCACAGCGCCACGCGGCGCTTCTCACCACCGGAGAGGTGGACGACGGACTCCTCCGGCGGCGGGCAGCGCAGCGCGTCCATCGCCTGCTCCAGCTGGGAGTCGATCTCCCACGCGTCAGCGTGGTCGAGCTTCTCCTGCAGGTCGCCCATCTCCTCCATCAGCTCGTCGGAGTAGTCGGTGGCCATCAGCTCGGCGATCTCGTTGTAGCGCTTGAGCTGCACCATGGTCTCGCCGAGGCCCTCCTCGACGTTGCCGCGGACAGTCTTGGTCTCGTCGAGCTCGGGCTCCTGCATGAGGATGCCCACGCTCGCACCGGGGGCGAGGAACGCCTCACCGTTGCCCGGCTGGTCCAGTCCAGCCATGATCTTGAGGATGCTCGACTTGCCGGCGCCGTTGGGGCCGACGACGCCGATCTTTGCCCCGGGGTAGAACGACATCGTGACGTCATCGAGGATGACCTTGTCGCCGTGCGCCTTGCGCACCTTCTTCATGGTGTAGATGAACTCAGCCATACCCGCCAGCCTAGTGGTGCCAGCGGCGCCGGCACACCTCGCCCGACGGCGCCTCCACCCCGCCGTCCTCGGCGGGGCGGAGGCCGCTCGGTCAGACGGTGGCCAGCTCGTGGGTGTCCTCGCCCAGCGCCGCCCCGTCCAGGTCCACCCTTGCCCGGTAACCGTTCTCGCTCTCCGCCCGGTCGTCGCCACCCGCGGCACCACCGGCGTGCGGGTCGGTCAGTGGGGCGCCGTCGGGGGCGCCGGCGTCGCTCCCGAGACGGCGAGTGTTGTCGATCACGGCCACGCAGCGGGCCAGGTCCGGCCCCACCGTGCTGGCGTCGAGCTCCAGGCTGGAGCGCCGGCCGCCCTCCTCCATCCACTCGCGGGTGTAGAGGCGACCCACCACGATCACCGGGTCGCCCTTGCCCACCGCCGCGCCGACGCCCTTGACCAGGCGTCGCCAGCAGGTGACGTTGACGTAGAGGCTGTCGCCGTCCACCCACTCCTGGGTGGCGCGGTCCAGCCGGCGCTCGTTGCAGGCCATCCGGAACTTGATGAAGGGCGCACCCTCGGCGGTGTGCCGGCGGTACGGGTCGGTCACCACGGTGCCCACCAGGGTCACGGTCGTCTGGGTCATTGCTCGGGTCCTCACTGCTCGGCCCGCCAGAGCTGCAGTGGATTGCCGCTCCTGGTCGGTCCCCGGCCGCCGTCGACCGGTGAGATGACCCTGCGCCCGCGCTGCCCCCCGGACCAGGTACCGCGCGGGTGCTGTGTACAGCCGGCGTGGCTGTGCACCAGCTCCCCGCCCGGCGGCAAAGCTGTCGGTGCGGTGTGCCGACCCGGACGTCAGTGCAGCTGCTGCTCCTGGTCACGACGCCGGAGCTCGGCGAACATGTTGTTGTGCGCCTCCAGCTCCGCGTCGTCGTCGCGGTCGGCCACCCGGTCCACCCGCTTGGCGGTGCGGGAGTCCTCCCGCGACCACTGCACCAGCAGGGCCACCATCACCAGCATCAGCGGCACCTCGCCCGCCGACCAGGCGATGCCGCCGCCCAGGCGCTGGTCGCCGAGCAGGTCGCTGTTCCAGGTGAGGCCGAGGGTGCGGTAGTGGGCCGCGGCCACGATGGTGGAGGAGCCCATCAGGATCACGCCGAAGAAGGCGTGGAAGGGCAGCGCCGCGAAGACCATGCCCAGCTTGGCCACCGACGGCAGCTTGCGCGGCGCCGGGTCGATGCCGATGGCGACCCAGTAGAAGAGGTAGCCGGAGATGAGGAAGTGAGCGTTCATCGCCACGTGCGCGGAGTGGTACGGCACCAGCACGTCGAAGAGCCCGCCCAGGTACAGCGCGTAGAAGCTGCCGACGAACATCAGCAGCGCGAACACCGGGTGCGTGATGATCCGGGAGAAGCGGCTGTGCAGCGCCGTGAGCAGCCACTCGCGCGGTCCGGGCGGTGCGCCCGCGGGCGAGGTGGGCAGCGCCCGCAGCGCCAGCGTGACCGGTCCGCCCAGCACCAGCAGCACCGGCACCAGCATGGAGAACACCATGTGGGCGCTCATGTGCGCGCTGAACGACGCCATCGCGTACTTGCCCAGGCCGGAGGAGCTGACGAACAGCAGCGCCACGCAGCCCAGCAGCCAGGCCACCGTCCGGCCCACCGGCCAGGCGTCGCCCCTACGGCGCAGCCGCACCACGCCCCAGACGTACATGCCCGCCAGCACCAGCGCAGCGGTGCCGTAGACCAGGTCGAAGCGCCAGCCGGTGAGCATCTCCTGCACGCTGAACGGGTTGGGCAGGTTGTAGCCCAGCGCGACCTCGCTCACGGTGGGCACCGCGCCGCCCTGCGGCGGCGGGGTGCGGCTCAGGCCGATGGCCAGACCCACGGTCGCGGCCAGCAGCACCACCTCGATGGCGGCCAGCCGCAGGAACGGGGCCCGGTTGGTCGGGTCGGCCTGCAGGGCGGCGACGGCGTGCCGACGCTGCAGGTAGCCGAGGACGCCCAGGGCGAGCAGGGCCACGGCCTTGGCCAGCACCAGCACGCCGTAGGTGGTGGTGAACAGGTCGGACAGCGGCAGCCGGACGGAGGCGTTGATCACGCCGGTCACGGCCATCACGCCGAAGCAGACGAGGGCGACCTTGGAGAAGCGCCGCACGGCGAGGTCGGCGAGCTCACCGCGGTGGTAGCCGTGCAGCAGCACCGCCACCAGTCCGCCGGCCCACAGCGAGGCCGCGACCAGGTGGAACACCAGGCTGTTGGCGGCCACGTCGTGCGAGCCGCCGGCCGAGGAGTGTCCAGACAGCCCCAGCGGCACCAGCGTGAGCAGGCCCAGCGCCAGCAGCGCCGGCGTCCAGTGCCAGCGCAGCACCACCCGGCAGCCCACGGCCAGCAGGAACGCCAGCCCGGCGGTCCACGCCCAGGCCCGGGTCACCTCCACCTCGCCCACCAGGTCCCACATCAGGGCGGGGTCGAGCGCGTCCTTGAGCGGCTGGCCCGAGGTGTCGGAGAGGGTGAGCGGCACGAGCAGCAGCGCCGAGATGCACCACACCGTCGCCGCGACGGCGGCCACCCGCATGGCGCGGTAGCCATCGACGGAGAGCACCCCCGAGCGCTGCGGCGGCACGAAGAACGCGGCCAGCAGGATGCAGCCGATGGCCAGGACCGCCGAGGTCTCCCCCACCGCGCGCACGATCGGCAGCCCGTAGGTGGTGAGCACGCCGGGGTCGGGCAGTCCGAGCAGGGACAGTGCCTCGGTGGTGGAGAGCGCGGCCAGCGCGGCCGCGACCACCGCGGCCACCACGCCAGCAGCGAGCAGCACTCCGCCGGGGCGTTGCGTGGGTGGGGTCGAGGTGTCCTGCGAGGCCATGGCTGCCAGCGTAGGAGCACTCGCTGCCCACAGCCGCCCCAGGTCGATACCCTTGCCGCTGTGCGCAGGCGGAGGACGGGGGCTCTGGCGCTGCTCGCCGCCCTGCTCAGCGTCGCGGCGTGCTCACAACCGGTACCGGGCACGCCGATACCGGCGGTGTCAGCCCCCTCCTCGACGGGGCCCACGTCACCCAGTGACAGTGCCCACACGCCGGAGCTGGTGAGCAGTGGCGCCCACCTGTCCACGCCGAGGCAGGCCGACGTGGTGCCCCCCTGCAGCATCGCCGCCGAGGCGCAGGTGGTGAGCACCCTGGGCGCGGTGACCGGACCGCCGGCCCCGCTGCCGGGCACGCCCAGCAGCTGCGTGTGGCCCCTGCTGGGCGGCAGCGAGTCCGGCTTCCTCACCGGCTACGGGGTCTCCTTCACCGACGTCGCGGCCACCCACCCCGCCGAGCAAGGTGGGCTGGAGCGCGCCACCGACGGCAACAGCACCTGGTTGTGGTGCGAGCGCTCCGAGGCACGGCAGACCATCACCTGCGGCGCCGCGGTGGCCATCAGCGCCGAGCGCACCTTCGTCACCGGCCTGGTCCGCCCCGTCACCGTCGATCGCACCACCACGACGGTGCTCGCCGAGCTCCAGAAGATGACCATCCCGCTGCTGCGCTCGCTGCCGGCCATCTAGAGCGGGCGCCGTGGAACGGCACCGCCCCGCGCGGGTCCACCCGGGACCCGGCGGAGGGCGCTAGGCTCCCTGCGTCCGTTCGCGGGCACGCCTCCGTAGCTCAGGTGGATAGAGCAAGGGCCTTCTAATCCCGAGGTCGCAGGTTCGAGTCCTGCCGGGGGCACTCACCCGCACGCACGGGCTCGAGCACTGCCCGGGTGCCCGTCCCGCCTGGTCGCGGGGGTCGCACCGGCGAAGTTCGGCTCGCCTAACTTGCGGGTGCGGGACGCCGAACATACTGTCCCGGCATGCGTGCACGACGTGCCTCGGTGATCGGCTCGGTGCGAGCGCTCACGGCCGTCCTGGTGCTGGCGCTGGCGGGGTGCAGCAGCGCGGCGGGCGAGGAGGCCGACGACCGTCCGACCGTGCTCACCACGTTCACGGTGCTGGCCGACATCGCCCAGAACGTCGCGGGCGAGCACCTGCGGGTGGAGTCGATCACCAAGCCCGGCGCGGAGGTGCACGGCTACGAGCCCACCCCCGGAGACGTCAAGAAGACCGCCCGCGCCGACCTGGTGCTCAACAACGGCATGAACCTGGAGGCCTGGTTCGCGCAGTTCGTCGAGGATCTCGACGTCCCCCACGTGACGGTCAGCGAGGGCGTGGAGCCCATCGACATCGCCGAGGACGACTACCGCGGGCTGGCGAACCCGCACGCCTGGATGTCGCCGCTGAACGTGCAGATCTACGTGGCCAACATGGTCACCGCGTTCAGCGAGCTCGACCCGGCCAACGCCGACGCCTACCGCGCCAACGGAACCGCCTACCAGGCCCGGCTGCAGCTCGTGCAGGACGAGCTGACCTCCGGGCTGGCGGGGCTGCCGCCGCGCCAGCGGGCCCTGGTCACCTGCGAGGGGGCCTTCTCCTACCTCGCCCGCGACGCCGGGCTCACCGAGAAGTACGTGTGGGCGGTCAACGCCGAGCGCCAGGCCACGCCGAAGCAGATCGCCAGCGTCATCGAGTTCGTCCGGAGCAACGAGGTGCCTGCGGTGTTCTGCGAGTCGACCGTCTCGGACGCGCCCATGCGCCAGGTGGCACAGGCCACCGGCGCGAGGCTCGGCGGCACCCTCTACGTGGACTCGCTGTCGGCTGCCGACGGACCCGTGCCCAGCTACCTGGACCTCGTCCGGCACGACACCACCGTCATCGTCAGTGGCCTCACGGGGGCGGCCCGATGAGCACGCCGGCCATCGAGGTGGACGAGGTGACGGTGCGCTACGGCGAGGTCCTCGCCCTGGATCGCGCCACCCTCAGCGTGGCGCCCGGCCGGGTGTGTGGGCTGGTCGGGATGAACGGCTCCGGCAAGTCCACCCTGTTCAAGGCCGTGATGGGCATCGTCCGGCCGGAAGCCGGTCGGGTGCTGCTGCACGGCAGCACCCCTGCCCAGGCCCGTCGGTCCGGCGTGGTGGGCTACGTCCCGCAGAGCGAGGACGTCGACTGGGCGTTCCCGCTGTCGGTGCGCGACGTGGTGATGATGGGCCGCTACGGACATCTCGGCCTCACCCGCCGACCCCGCCGTGCCGACCACCAGGCGGTGGACGAGGCGCTGGAGCGGGTGGAGCTCAGCGAGCACGCCGGACGCCAGATCGGGCGGCTGTCCGGCGGGCAGCGCAAGCGCGCCTTCGTCGCCAGGGGGATCGCCCAGGACGCCACGGTGCTGCTGCTCGACGAGCCCTTCGCCGGGGTGGACAAGCGCACCGAGGCGACCATCACCCGGCTGCTGCGCGAGCTCGCGGGGGCAGGCACCACCATCCTGATCTCCACCCACGACCTGCGCGCCCTGCCCGGTCTCGCCGACGAGGCGGTGCTGCTGCGCCAGCGGGTGCTGGTGCAGGGCGACCCGCGAGAGGTGCTGCAGCCGGCCAACCTGGCCCGGGCGTTCGGCTTCGACGTCCTGGACCGGCTGGAGACGACCACGTGACCGCCCACGAGCTGTTCCTCGAGCCGCTGACCTACGGCTTCATGACGCGGGCGCTGGCCACCACGGTCGTGTCCGCGGTGGTGTGCGCCGTCCTCTCCTGCTGGCTGGTGCTGGTGGGGTGGTCGCTGATGGGTGACGCGGTCTCGCACGCGGTGCTGCCCGGGGTGGTCATCGCCTACGTCCTGGGTGCGCCGTTCGCTGTGGGTGCAGTGGTCTTCGGGTTCCTGGCGGTGGCCCTCATCGGCGTGGTGCGCGACACCAGCCGGATCAAGGAGGACGCGGCCATCGGCATCGTCTTCACCACCCTGTTCGCCCTGGGCCTGGTCCTCATCTCGGTCACCCCGAGCCAGACCGACCTGAACCACATCATCTTCGGCAACCTGCTGGGCGTCAGCCGCGCGGACCTGGTCCAGGTGGCGGTGCTCGGTGCGGTGGTGCTCACCGCGCTGGTGCTCAAGCGCCGGGACTTCACCCTCTACGCCTTCGACCCCGTCCACGCCCAGGCCATCGGGCTGCGTCCACGGGTGCTGGGCGCGGTGCTGCTGGGTCTGCTCGCCCTGACCTGCGTGGTCGCCCTGCAGGCGGTGGGGGTGATCCTGGTGGTGGCGATGCTCATCATCCCGGGAGCCACCGCCTACCTGCTCACCGACCGCTTCGCCCGGATGCTGCTGGTCGCGCCCACCATCTCGGTGCTGTGCTCGGTGACGGGGCTGTACCTCAGCTACCACCTGGACACCGCCTCCGGCGGGATGATCGTGCTCAGCCAGGGGGCTGTCTTCACCCTGGTCTACCTCTTCAGCCCCACCCACGGCGTCCTCGGTCGTCGCCTGCTGGCTGCCCGGCGCCGCACACCGGTCACCGACCCCGTCAGAGCCGTCGGATGACCAGCGCGATCTCCACCACGCCGATGACCAGCAGGATCCAGCCGGCGGTCTGGGCCAGCGTCACCAGGCTGAGCAGGCTGATGCTCGCCAGCACGATCACCCCACCGAGCACGGAGAGCACGCCCATCACGAACGGGATGCTGGTGAGCTCCCCGCGGGCGCCGAGGCCGAAGGAGATGCCGCTGATCCCGGCGATGATCCAGCCGACGCCGAGGATGGCCACCAGGGTCTCCAGCGAGGAGAACGGGCTGGCGATCAGCAGGACGCCGGCCACCATGGCCAGCACGCCCAGCAGCGCCCCCAGCACCCGCAGCGCCGTGGGCGCCACCAGCAGCGCCGCGGCCTGCACCGTGCGCCAGGCCCCGAAGATGATCAGCTGGACTCCCAGCAGCACCGCCAGCACCACCAGGGTGGCGGTGGGCCACACCAGCACGATCAGCCCCACGGCCACCGTCGCCACGCCGGCGAACACGCCCAGCGAGCGGGCCACCCTGCGGGCGGACGACACCTGCCGCCGAAAGATGTTGTTGGCCTCTGCAGACGACATCGCGGGGCCTCCCCCAGGTGCTGGACGCGCGGCAGCCTTCCTCGACGGTACCCGCGGCAGCACACCGCTGAGCCGGACCGGGGTTGCGTCAACCGGTTACCCTCATCCGGTGATCAGCGTCATCGCTCCGATGTGGAGCCGACGCTTGCGGAGGACCCGCACTGGTCGCCTCACCACCACCGAGGCCGTCCGCCCTGATCCGGCCGCGCCCCCCACGACCTGGGCCATCGGGCGCCGCCGGTGGGATCGACCACTACCGATGACTGCTGAGCCGTCCCCATCGGCCCCCACACCAACGAGGTAGGCGCGCGGAACATGGACCTGTCCAAGGCAAAGATCGCGGCACGACTCGCGGAGACCAAGACGTTGGCGCTCGGCCTGGTGCCGGTGGCCCAGTCGGGCATCATCGCGCCGATGCGCCCGGACCGGCTGGCGCGCGTCGCCGCTGCCTGGGTGCGGTGGGACTTCACCCCCAGCTCCCTGCTGGCCATCTCCGCGCGCCGTGCCCCCGATCGCGTCGCCGTCATCGACGACAGCGGTGAGCTCACCTACGGCCAGCTCGAGGCCGACGTGATGGCCCTGGCCCGCAGCCTCAGCCGCAGCGGGGTGGGCACCAAGAGCCGGGTCGGCGTGCTCTGCCGCAACCACCGCGGCGTGCTGCAGGTGCTCGGTGCGACCGGTCGGGTCGGCGCCGACCTGGTGTTGCTCAACACCGGCCTGTCCGGCAAGCAGCTGGGTGACGTGCTCACCGAGCAGAAGATCACCGTGCTGGTGGCCGACGGCGAGTTCGCCGAGGTGCTGCCCGACGACATCGACGAGCGGCAGCGCTCCGGTGACCTCCGCCTTGTCGGGGCGGTGGACGGGCTCAAGCTGGGCTCGGACGTGGAGACCGTGGACGACCTCATCGAGCGCTCCCCTGCCGACGTCACGCTGCCCACCCGTCCCCGGCGCGGGCGCACCGTGGTGCTGACCTCCGGCACCACCGGCACGCCCAAGGGCGCGCACCGGCCCGAGCCGCGCAACTGGATGCCCGCCGCGGCGGTGCTCTCGCGCATCCCGCTGCGCAGCGGCGAGACCACCGTGGTCGCCGCGCCGATGTTCCACACCTGGGGGTTCGCGGCGCTGCAGCTGAGCCTGGCGCTGGGCTCCACCATGGTGCTGCGGCGCAAGTTCACCCCGGCCGAGTGCCTGGCCGACGTGGAGCGGCACCAGGCAAAGGCGCTGTTCGTGGTGCCGGTGATGCTGCAGCGCATCCTCGAGCTGCCCGAGGACCAGCGTCGTCACGACACCTCCAGCCTGCGGGTGATCGCGGCCAGCGGGTCCGCCCTCGGTGTCCCGCTGGTGAAGAAGGCGCTCGAGACGTTCGGCCCGGTGCTCTACAACCTCTACGGCTCCACCGAGGTGAGCTGGGTGTCCATCGCCCAGCCCCAGGAGCTGCAGGAGCACCCCTCCACCGCCGGGCGGCCCCCGCTGGGCACGGAGGTGGAGATCCTCGACGACGAGGGCAAGGAGGTGACGGGTGACACCGTGGGCCGGGTGTTCGTCGGCAACGGGATGCTGTTCGAGGGCTACACCCGCGCCGGGGAGGACAAGGAGATCGTCCGCGGCCTGATGAGCACCGGCGACCTGGGCCACCTCGGCGACGACGGGCTGCTCTACATCGACGGGCGCTCCGACGACATGGTGGTCTCCGGCGGGGAGAACGTGTACCCCGGCGAGGTGGAGGACCTCATCAACGCCCTGGACGGGGTGCGCGAGGTGCTCGTGACCGGTGTGGACGACGAGAAGTTCGGGGCGCGACTGGCTGCCTACGTGGTGCGGGAGGGCGACGACGGCTCGGTGCACGCCGACTCGGTCCGCGAGCACGTCAAGAAGCACCTGGCCCGCTTCAGCGTGCCGCGCGACGTGGTGTTCCTGGATGAGCTGCCCCGCAACGCCACCGGGAAGATCGTCAAGCGCGAGCTGCCGGACTCGCAGGAGAAGTCGGAGCAGTAGCCCGCTTCGTGTATCCCCCGTCACACCTGCGGCGCTAGGTTGGTCCCCGTAGTCGTCGGAGGGGGTCTGACATGACCACGTACGTGGTGACGGGCGGTACCGGGTTTCTCGGCAGGTACGCCATTCCGCTGCTGCTGACGCGGCCGGAGTGCGACGCGGTGCACGTCCTGGTGCGGGAGTCCTCAGTGGGCCGGCTGGAGAACCTCGCTGCGGGCTGGGCGGGCGGGCAGAAGGTCCATCCGGTGATCGGGGACCTCACCCAGCCCGGGCTGGGCCTCGCGGAGAACACGGTGCCCGCCCGTGCCGACCACCTGCTGCACCTCGGTGCGGTCTACGACATGACCGCCCCCGCGGAGGCGAGCCACGCCGCCAACGTCATCGGCACCACCGGGGTGATCGAGCTGGCCGGCCGCCTCGGCGCGCGGCTGCACCACGTGTCCTCGGTGGCAGTGGCCGGCGACCACCCGGGCACCTACACGGAGGACGACTTCGACCTCGGCCAGGACCTGCCCTCGCCCTACCACGCCACCAAGTTCGAGGCCGAGAAGCTGGTGCGCCAGACCGCCACCACGCCGTGGCGGATCTACCGTCCCGCCATCGTGGTGGGCAACTCCGTCACCGGGCAGATGGACAAGATCGACGGGCCGTACTACTTCTTCGGTGCGCTGGCCAAGTGGGCGTCGGTGCCCTCGCTGCTGCCGATCGCACTGCCTGACCTGGGGTCGACAAACCTGGTGCCGGTGGACTACGTGGTGGCGGCGCTGGACCACCTGATGCACCGCGAGGAGGGCGACGGCCAGGCGTTCCACCTGGTCAACCGCCGTCCACAGCCGCTGCGCGAGGTCTACGGTGCCCTCGCCTCGGCGGCGGGCGCACCCATGGCGGTGGCCACCCTGCCGCGCGAGGTGCTGGCGCCGCTGTCCCTGCTGGGCCGGCTGCCCGGCGCCACCGTCGCCCGCGACCTGGTGCTCAACCAGCTGGAGATCCCGCCGGAGGTGATCGACCACACCACCTTCAGCGCCGACTTCGCCAGCCACAAGACCCGCAAGGCGCTGCGCGGCACCGGGATCGCCGCACCCGACCTGACCACCTACGCGGCGGCGCTGTGGAGCTACTGGGCCGACAACCTCGACCCGCAGCGCGCCCGCCGCGACGACCCGGCCGGCAAGCTGGTGGACCGCGTCGTGCTCGTCACCGGCGCCTCCTCAGGCATCGGCAAGGCGCTGGCCGTGGCCCTGGCCCGGGAGAACGCCATCAGCCTGCTGCTGGCCCGCCGAGCCGAGGAGCTGGACGAGGTGGTGGAGGAGGTCCGAGCCATCGGCGGCCGGGCACACGCCTACCCCTGCGACATCACCGACCCGGAGTCGGTGAGCCAGGTGGTCAAGCACATCATCGACGAGCACGACCACGTGGACGTGCTGGTGAACAACGCCGGCCGCTCCATCCGCCGGTCGGCCTCGGCGTCGGTGGAGCGGATGCACGACTACGAGCGGACCATGGCGGTGAACTACTTCGGCGCCGTCCGCCTGGTGCTGGCCGTGCTGCCGCACATGGAGCGACGCCGGCACGGCCACGTGGTCAACGTCAGCTCCATCGGCGTGCAGGCGCTGCCGCCCCGGTTCAGCGCCTACGTGGCCAGCAAGGCCGCCCTGGACGCGTTCAGCGACGTGGTCGCCAGCGAGACCTGGCACGACGGCATCACCTTCACCTCGGTGCGGATGCCCCTGGTGCGCACCCCGATGATCGCGCCGACCTCGCTGTACGACGCCTTCCCCGCGGCCACCCCGGACGACGCGGCCCAGCTGCTGCTGCGGGCCATCAAGGACCGGCCCAAGCGGATCAACACCCCGCTGGGCACCCTGGGCGAGGTGGCCGGCACGCTGGCACCCAAGCTCAAGGACGCGATCCTGCACCAGGCGTACCAGGTGTTCCCCGACTCCGCGGCGGCCCGCGGCGACAAGCCCACGCCCGATCCCGCTGCCACCCCGGCCCAGCAGCAGGCCGCGGCGTCCGGCAACGCGATGGGCACCAAGCAGCTGTCCCGGGCGGCGATGGCCTTCGCGCGGCTCATGCCGGGCGTGCACTGGTAGCGCGCGGGCGGGCGGGTTTCTCCGTACCGTCGTGACGGTGTCCACCCCCGCCGTGCTGAACCGCGGTGCGCGCTGGGCGGTGCTCGCCGTCGTGGTGGGCGTGCTGGTGGCCACGCCGTCGCTGGTGGCGCGGCTGCCTGCCCGCGACTCCCCCGCCACCGCCCCCGAGCTGCTGAGCGCGGTGCGTGCCTCGGCTGAGCTGCCCTACTCGGGCTACGCGGAGTCGGTGGGCGGGGTGTCGCTGCCCCAGGCCACCCAGCTCAGCTCGCTGACCGACCTCTTCGGCGACACCACCCGCACCCGCAGCTGGTACCGCGGGCCGCAGCAGTGGCGGGTGGACACCCTCAGCGCCACCGGGGAGACCGACTTGTACCGCGACACCGGGGGCACCTGGAGCTGGGACTTCGAGAGCGACACCGCGGTGCGCTCGGTGGACCTGGCGGTGCGCCTGCCGCGGGCGGCCGACCTGGTGCCGCCCGCGCTGGGCCGGCGCCTGCTCAGCGAGGCCACCGACGCCGAGGTGACCCGCTTGCCCGCCGCGCGGGTGGCCGGGCGGGACACCCCGGGGCTGCAGCTGCACCCGGCCGACCCGCGCAGCACCATCGCGGCGGTGGACGTGTGGGTGGACCCGGGCACCGGCATTCCGCTGCGCGTGGTGGTGCACGCCGTGGGTGCGCAGCGGGCGTCACTGAGCAGCTCGTTCCTGGAGTTCACCCCCGCCGAGCCCGCCGCCGGTGTCACCACCTTCACCCCGCCACCGGGAGCCACCGTGCGCACCGAGCAGCCCGACGACCTGGTGGCCGCCGCCCAGCAGGCCGGAGTGCGCACCCCCGACCGCCTGGCTGGGCTGCCGCGCCGCACCGGCCTGTCCGGGGTGGGCGCCGACGGCGGGCTCGGCGTCTACGGCCGCGGCGTCACCACCGTCATCGCGGTGGCCGTACCTGGGCGGACCGCGCGGCAGCTGCGGGCGGAGCTGACCACGGCGCCGGGCGCGCTCACCGACTCCACCGGCACCACCCTGGCCGTGGACCCGCTCACCGTGCGCCTGACCGCCCCCGGGCCACGCGGGCTGGCCTGGCTGCTCGTCGGCACGGTGACCGCGGACACTCTGGCTGCCGCCGCCGCCGAGCTCGCCGCGGTGCGGCTGCGATGACGACCGAGGTGCTCGAGCGGCCGATGATCCAGACCCACGCGCTGACCAAGCGCTACGGGGCGGTGCACGCGGTGCAGGGGGTGGACCTGCAGGTGAACAGCGGCGACATCTACGGCTTCCTCGGCGCCAACGGCTCCGGCAAGACCACCACGGTGCGGATGCTGCTGGGCCTGGTGCTGGCCACCTCCGGGCAGATCGAGCTGCTGGGCGAGCCGATGCCGCGGCGGCGCCGGCACGTGCTGCCCCGGGTGGGCACGCTGGTGGAGGGTCCGGCCGCCTACGGCCACCTCTCCGGGCGGGCCAACCTCACCATGCTGGACGCCGCCGGACCGGGCGGCTCGCGGCGCACCCGCCGCCGCCGGGTGGAGGAGGTGCTGGAGGAGGTGGGCCTGGCCACCGTGGGCCGGCGGCCGGTCAAGCACTACTCCCTGGGCATGCGCCAGCGACTGGGCCTGGCCAACGCCCTGCTGCGCGCGCCGGAGCTGCTGGTGCTGGACGAGCCCACCAACGGCCTCGACCCGCAGGGCATCCGGGAGATCCGCGAGCTGCTGCTCAAGCTGCACGCCGGCGGCACCACGGTGTTCCTCTCCAGCCACCTGCTGGCCGAGGTGGAGCAGCTGTGCACCCGGGTGGGCGTGCTGGACCGCGGCCGCCTGGTGGTGCAGGACTCGATGGCGGCGATGACGTCGTTCACCGGCCGGGTGCTGGTGCACACCCCCGACGCTGCGTGGGCGGTGACGGTGCTGCAGGCCGAGCCCGGCGTGGTGGTGCACGAGCGGGTGGCCGACGAGCACGACGAGTGCCTGCTGGTGGCGCACCCCAGCGCCGAGGAGCTCAACGCGACGCTGGTGCGGGCGGGGGTGCGGGTGCGGGAGCTGCGGCCGGAGCGGCGCAGCCTGGAGCAGACGGTGCTGGCCGCCACCGAGGCTCACGGGGCCCGCGAGCAGCAAGGCGGCGTGCGGTGATCCTGGTGGAGCTCAAGGCGCTGCTGCGGCGCCCGCGGACGTGGGTGATCATCGCGCTGCTGGACGCGCTGCCCACCCTGGTGGCGGTGCTGCTGGCCTACACCGGCATCGGGCCGCGCCCCGGGCAGGGGCCGGCGTTCCTGTCGGCGGTGCTCACCAACGGTCAGCTGTTCCCGCTGGCGGCGCTGGCCATCGTGCTGCCGCTGTTCCTGCCGGTGGCGGTGGCGGTGGTGGCCGGCGACGCCATCGCCGGGGAGGCCCAGGCCGGCACGCTGCGCTACCTGCTGACCCGGCCGGTGGGGCGCACCAAGCTGCTGGTGGCCAAGCTGGTCTCGGTGGTGGTGTTCGTGGTGCTGGCCGTGCTGGTGGTGGCCGGCACCGCGTACGTGGTGGGGGTGAACCTGCTGGGCAGCACCTCCCTGGCCACCGGGCTCTCCGGCACCTCGCTGACCCAGGAGGACATCACCCTGCGCACCGCGCTGGCCATCGGCTACGTGGCCATCTCCATGCTCGGCGTGGCGGCCACGGCGCTGTTCTTCTCCACCGTCACCGACTCCCCGCTGGCGGCCACGCTGGGCGCGCTGGCGCTGCTCATCGCCTCGTCGCTGCTGCTCACCCTGGAGGCCGCCGGCGCGCTGCAGCCGTACCTGCCCACGCGGTACTGGCTCGCCTTCGTCGACCTCTTCCGGGACCCCATCCCGTGGCGCGACCTGGTGCGTGGCATCGGCCTGCAGGCGGTGTACGTCGCCGTCTTCCTGGGCGCGGGCTGGGCCAACTTCTCCACCAAGGACGTCACCAGCTAGGTCCCGCTGGGGGCGTTCAGGTCCCGCTGGGGGCGTTCAGGTCGCGCAACGCGCCCACAGGTCGGACGGGGGCGGGCTCAGCCGCGCAGCGCCGCGCAGTCGGTGGCGCCGAGCGTGCGCGGCGGTCCGGGGTCGAGCTGGAGCAGCACGATGCCGCTGCTGACCGGGTCGGTGGGCAGCGCGTCGTGCGCCACGGCAGAGTCGCTGCAGACGCTCTGCACGGTGAGGTTGAGCGCGCCGTCCAGCTCCGCCGAGCTCGGCGGCGTCACCACGCGGTCAGCCGTGGTCCACACCGACACCACGCTCGGGCCGGCCGGTGCGCTCGCGTTGAGGCGGCGCAGCAGGTCACTGTCGGGGTCGAGCTGCTGGCAGGCGGTGGGGCACAGCGACGGCAGCAGCCCGCCGGCCAGCGCGGCGAGGTTGGTGCCGTGGTGGGGCGAGCCCAGGGTGACCAGCCGGCGGGTGACGTCGGCACCGCCGAGGTCCGACAGCCACACCCGCGCCACCACTCCCCCGGCCGAGTACCCGACCACGTCCACCGACTCCGCCCCGGTGCGCTGCAGGGCCGCGCGGGCGGCGGCGTCGAGCACCCGGGCCTGCTCGGTGAGGTCACCGGTGCCCTCGCCGGGCAGCGCGACGACCTCCGCCTCCCGCCCGCTCGCCCGCAGCTTGACGGCCAGGTTCTGCAGGCTCTCGGTGGACCCGCCGTAGCCGGGCACCAGCAGCACCGGTCCCGGCCGGTCCTCCGCCACGGGGGCGCTGTCGTCGGAGCGGGTGAGGACGAGGACGGTCACCACCACGGCGACGGCCACCACCAGCGCGACGAGCAGCAGCAGGAGTCGACGTCGGGCCGGAGCCATCGCGGAGAACACCACCTCAGCGTGGCACGGCCGCCCACGCGCGGCCGTGGCAGGACTGGCCGCACAGCCGTGCGCCGATGTTGTCGGACCTACTGGATAGGGTGGGTGCGTGCAAGACAAACTGGTATGGATCGACTGCGAGATGACCGGCCTCGACATCAAGACCGACAAGCTGATCGAGATCGCGGTCCTGGTCACCGACAGCGAGCTCAACATCCTCGACGAGGGGCTGGACATCGTCATCCACGCGGATGACGACGCGCTGGCCGGCATGCCTGAGGTGGTGCAGAAGATGCACGCCGCCTCCGGGCTCACCGAGGAGGTGCGCGCCTCCACCGTCACGCTGGAGGAGGCCGAGCAGCGGACGCTGGACTACATCAAGCAGTTCGTGCCCGACCCGCGGACCGCCCCGCTGTGCGGCAACTCCATCGGCACCGACCGTGGCTTCATCAGCCGGGACATGGCCACGCTGGACGAGCACCTGCACTACCGGATGATCGACGTCAGCTCGATCAAGGAGCTGTGCCGGCGCTGGTACCCGCGCATCTACTTCGGCCAGCCGGAGAAGGGCCTGGCCCACCGCGCCCTGGCTGACATCACCGAGAGCATCCGCGAGCTCGCCTACTACCGGCGCACCGCGTTCGTGGCGCAGCCCGGGCCCACCTCGGAGGAGGTCGCGGCGGTCACCAAGGAGCTGATGGGTGCTTCTGGGGGAGCCGATTCGGAGTCCGCGGAGGGCACCCGCTAGGATCTTCCACGGCTCACGACGCGGTCCTCGGACAGCGTCAGCGGCCATGGTGGGTGTAGCTCAGTTGGTAGAGCACCGGGTTGTGATCCCGGTTGTCGCGGGTTCGATCCCCGTCACTCACCCCAACCAGACGAGCCCCTGACCAGCAGCGACGCTGGCCAGGGGCTCTTCTCGTTCACCGGGCCGTGCTGGTGCCCCCGTACACCCCACGGGACAGGGTGGTCATGATCGCCTCCACGATCTGGTGCCGCGTCATCTCGCCGGCCTTGGCGGTCTCCCACCCGGCGTAGAGCAAGCCCCAGAAGGCGCGACGCACCCACGCCCGCGACAGGTCCGGGTTCAAGTTCGCCTCCGGGCGGGCCAGCACCTCGTCGATGGCCTCCTCCATCGCGGCCAGCTCCGCGGCGAGGTCGGGGTCGGAGTGGATCAGCGGCTCGGCGTAGAGGTACATCAGGATCGAGCCGAGCTCGAAGTGCTCGTCCACGATCCGGCGCAGCACCGCCTCGACGGGGCCGGTGTGCGGGTCGGCCCGCTCGATCGCCTGCCTGCTCTGGTGGACGACGTGGCGGGCCAGGGCGTGGACCAGGTCCGCCCGTTCCGGGAAGTACCGGTGCAGCGTGGTGCGTCCCACTCCCGCAGCGGCGGCCACGTCGGCCAGGGACGCCTGGGCGTCCTGCGCCAGCACCACCACGGCGGCCTCCAGGATGGCCGCGCGCGTGCGCGCCCGGGTACCCGTCTCGGTCTGCTGCCCCGTGCTCATGCCGACAGGGTACTGAGCAGTCCCTTCATGGAGCACTGGTGGACAGAAATGGAACATATATGTTCCAATTGAGGCGTAGGCCGACCTCCGCTGGCCTGCCGCTGCCGGTCAGCGGCAGGCGGCTGCTCCTCACCATTCGTGAAGGCGTTCATGACTCACCTGACTTCGGCTCCCCGAGCAACCGCCCGCAGCTGGGTTGCGCTGGCCGTGCTGGCCCTGCCGGTGCTGCTGCTGGCCATCGACGCCACCGTGCTGATGTTCGCGCTGCCCGGCATCGCCGCCGACCTGTCACCCTCGGCCACCGAGCAGCTGTGGATCCTGGACATCTACTCGTTCATGCTCGCCGGGCTGCTGGTCACCATGGGGGCCCTCGGCGACCGGATCGGCCGCAAGAAGCTGCTGCTGATCGGGGCTGTGCTGTTCACCGTCGCCTCGGTGGCCGGCGCCTTCGCCACCAGCCCGCTGCACCTGATCCTCGCCCGAGCCGCGCTCGGCCTCGCCGGGGCGACCATCATGCCGTCCACCCTGTCCCTGATCCGGGCCATCTTCCTGGACCGGGCGCAGCGCCGGCTGGCGATCGCCGTGTGGGCGACCATGGGCAGCCTCGGCGCGGCGGCCGGCCCCGTCGTGGGCGGCTGGCTGCTCGAGCACTTCTGGTGGGGCTCAGCCTTTCTGCTCAACATCCCGGTGATGGTCGTGCTGGTCATCCTCGGACCGATCCTGCTCACCGAGAGCCGGGACCCGAACCCTGGGCGACTGGACCTGCTCAGCGTCGTGCTGTCGCTGGTGGCCATGCTCAGCACCGTCTACGGGCTCAAGACGCTGGCCGCCGGGCACAGCACGAGCACCTCCCTCGCGGCGGTGGCCCTGGGACTGGTGGCCGGAGCGGTGTTCGTGCGTCGACAGCTGCACCTGCCGTCCCCGCTGCTGGACGTGCACCTGTTCCGGGTCCGGGCCTTCCGCGGGGCGGTGGTGGGTGACCTGCTCTCCATCTTCGCCCTGGTCGGGTCGATGTTCGCGCTCACGCAGTACCTGCAGCTGGTCGCCGGGATCGGCCCGATGCAGGCCGGGGTGTGGCTGCTGCCCGCCATGGCGATGGCCGCCGCCGCGGGCTTCCTCGCTGCCACCCTGGTCAAGCGGATCAGCGCCGCGGTGCTGGTCACCCTCGGCCTGGTCGTAGCCGCCGGCGGGTTCGCGGTCCTGTTCACCCTGACGCCCGGCTCCGGGGCGGTACCCGTGGCTGTCGCGATGTGCCTGATCTGTCTGGGCACCGGGGTGGGCATGACCTTGACCAACGACATCATCATGAGCTCGGTGCCGCCCGAGCACGCCGGTGGAGCCGCCGCCATCTCCGAGACCGCCTACGAGCTGGGCACCGCCCTGGGCACTGCGGTGCTGGGCTCCATCCTGGCCGCCGTCTACCGCACCCACCTGGTCGCCGAGCCCGCGGCCAGCGCCCAGGTCTCCCCGGGTGCGCTGGAGCAGGCCGGCTCCACGATCGCCGAGGCGTTCTCCGTCGCCGCTGAGCTCCCCGCCGCGGCCGGGCAGGCTCTGGTCACGGCGGCCCAGACGGCCTTCACCGACGCGCTGGTGGTCACCTGCGTTCTCGGCGCCGTCATCATGCTGGTCGCGGCCGCCTGGGCCGCGACCACGCTGCGCGGCGTCTCGGCCACCGCCGACCTCACCGAGCGCGCCGACCACTGAGCTTCGGGGCCCTGAGCATCAGGGCCCTGGGGCCTCGGGTCAGCTGCACAGCCGCTCGTAGGGCACCCCGGGCAGGTAGCGCTGCCACTCCTGCTCGGTGATGGCCGCTCCCCCGCTGCGACAGACCTGCTCGGCCGCGCTTGCCGGCTCGGTGTGCCACAGGCGCACCACCTTGTCCGGTCCGCTGCCGGCGACCGTGGCGTCGTCGCGGCCGAACTGCGCGTCGTTGACCCGGCCGGGGTACGCGGTCAGGACGGCGTGCTGGGTGGGCTGAGCAGGCTGCGTGGTGTCCCACACCCACAGCGCCCCGCCCCCGAGCCCGGCGGCCAGCCGGTGCCCGGTGGAGCTGAAGGTCAGCGAGTACACCGCCCCGGTCAGCTCGCTGATCCGGGCGAGCTCGCGCGGTCGCTCCGGCTCGGCCACGTTCCACAGCCGGATCGTGCGGTCGGCGCTTCCCGCGGCCAGGGTCGTCCCGTCGGCGCTGAACGCCACCGCCTGCGCGGTGCCGCTGAACCCGGAGACGGTGGAGACCTCCCGGGGCGACGCCGGGTTGCTGACGTCCCACAGCGTCACCGCGTTGTCCGCGGTCGCCGCGGCCACCAGCCGCCCGGACGGGCTGAACGCGAGTGCCTGTGGGTAGTTGGTGGTGCTCAGCGCGCTGGCCAGACGGATGTTGCCGCGGTCGGTGAGGTCGTAGACGTTCACCACCCGCCCGTCCTGGGCGGCGACCGCGGCGAGCCGGCCGTCGGGGCTCAGGGTCACCACCCCCACCAGGCCCTCCACCGCCTGCACCGGCGAACCCACCGGCTGCGGTCGCTCCCGGTCCGTGAGGTCCCAGAACCAGACGCCACCGCTGCTGGTGCCGCCGGCGGCCAGGGTCCCGTCCCGCGACAGCGCGGCCGCGCCAGACAACCGGTTGCCGGCGGCGGGGGTCAGGTCGGGCAGCCGCCGCGCGTGCTCGGGGTCGCGCAGGTCCCACAGGTGCAGCGAGGGGTCGCTGCCGCCGGTGCCCACCAGCACGGTGGCGCCGTCGGCGCTCACCGGGTTGACGAACACCGTGTCCCGCGCCCCGGGGAGCACCGGCCCCGGGATGGGCCAGACCCGGGTGGTCCCGTCGACGTCGGAGGTGACCAGCGAGACGTCACCCTGGCCCGGCTGACCGGGGCTGAACTGCACCGAGGTGATCACCGCCGGACCCGGCAGGGTCTCCAGGAGCTGGTCGGTGCCGGTCTGCCAGATCCGGGTGGTGTCGTCCGAGCTGCCGGCGGCCAGCATGGTTCCGTCGCTGCTGTAGGCGACGTCGTTGACGTAGTTGGTGAACCCGGTCAGCGGCGCCTGCGCCTGGGGCGCCGACGGGTCGGTGACCAGCCACCGCTCCACGGTGCGTCCGGTGGTGGCGGCGGCGAGCGTGCGGCTGTCCGGGCTGAACGCCAGGCCCAGGAAGTGCTTGGCCGAGCCGTTGGGGGCGACCTCGTGCCGGGGCCGCGCCAGGGCCGCGACGTCGGTGGCGTCCCAGATCCGCAGTGACGACTCCCGGCCCCCGGTGGCCAGCAGCCGACCGTCGGGGCTGAAGGCGACCACCGTGCGTCCGCCTCCCGGCTGCGGCAGCGGCGCGAGCGCCACCGGGTTCGCGGAGTCGCGCAGGTCCCAGCGCAGCAGCACGGCGGTGGCGGCCCCCCCGACCAGGTGCTGCCCGTCCGGGCTGAACTGCAGGCTCTCCAGCACCTGCTCCTCCCCCGTCAGGGTGGCGACCCTCCGCGGGGAGGCGGGGGTGGAGACGTCCCACAGGGAGGTGCCGCCGCCACCGCCCACGCTCAGCAGCCGGCGGTCGGGGCTGAGCGCTAGCGCGAACAGCGGGGTGGCCACCTCCACCGCCCGCAGCTCACCCAGCGGGGTGGGCGCCGCCGGGGACGCCGCCAGGGCGAAGAGCCGGACGACGCCGTCGGCGCTCGCGCTGGCCAGCAGCGAGCCGTCGGCGCTCACCGCGGACACCGTCCCACCGCCAGGCCCCAGCACCCGCGACGGCGTGTGCGACGCGGTGGAGTCCAGCAGCGCCGAGCGCGCCTCCAGGGTGGGGCTGACCCGGAACGCCGCCAGCGCGAGCTGCGCCGACAGCGCCGGGTCCTTGTCCCGCATGCCCACCGACGCGGTGGCGACCTGACGGGACGTTGCCTCGTCCCTGGCGTGCTCGGCCGCCGTCCGTTGCTGGTTGGCACTGGTGCGCGCCACCATCGCGGTGGTCGCCGCCACCATGGCGACGACGAAGAGCACGGCCAGGCCGCTGACCAGCCACCGCAGCACGGTGACCCGTCGGCGGTCGCGCTGCTCCTGCTCCGCGGCGTGCGCGGTGCTCGCGGCGAGGAAGGCTCGCTCCAGCTCGGTGAGGTCCGCGTGGTGGTCGCCCGTCTCCACCCACTCCCCCAGCACCGTCAGCCGACTGCCGCTGAGCAGCGCACCCGTCTCCCGGCCACTGTCCTGCCACAGCTGCGCGGCCTGCACCAGCTGGCGCTGCAGGATCAGGCCGGCGCGGTCGGCATCCACCCACTCGCGCAGCCGGCCCCAGGCCCGCAGCAGGGCCTCGTGGGACACCTCCACGAACTCCGCATCGACGGTGAGCAACCGCCGCCGCGCGAACTGGTTCACCACCGTCCGCACGTTCTCGTCGTCGCCCACCGAGAGCTCGGTGCGCCGCGCACGTCGCTTGGCCTCGCTGTCCTCGGCGACGCTGATCAACCGGAGGAAGATGCGCCTGGCCGCGACCTGCTGGCGCGGGGTGAGCTCGCCGAAGGCCACCTCGGCGCTCTGCTGGACGGCTCCGCCGATGCCGCCGGTTGCTCCGTAGTCGGCTGCCGTCAGGGACCGCTGCAGCTCCGCCGCACCCCGGGGCGATCGCCCCTGCGGCCATCGCGCCTGGGCCCGCGTCCAGGTGCTGAGCAGCGCGTGCGACAGCAGGGGCAGCGATCCGGCAGACATGGCGGGCCGCGGGTCGATGTCGTGCATCAGCAGCTCCACCAGCGCGTCCTCCACCACGGTTCCGGCCTTGGTGGCGGGGGCAGTGATGATGCTGCGCAGCTCGTCCTTGGCCATGGGTCCGACCACGAGCGGTCCGGCCGCCAGGACCGGAACCAGGGTGGGCTCGGACGCGGCCGAGGCGTAGAAGTCGGCGCGCAGCCCCAGGACCACCACCAGGTGCTCGGGGAGGTCGACAATGGCGTGCAGGAACTGCGCGCGCAGATCCGCATCAGCGCACAGGGTCCACAGCTCCTCACATTGGTCCACGACCAGGACTCGGCGCTCCGTGCCGGCGTGGTCAAGAATGGCGTCGAGTGCCGCCACCGGCTGTGCGCCCGGGGTGATCACAATGGCGGAGGACAGCTGTGGGGAGAGCTCTCCGGAATTGACCTTGGCGACGAGTCCCGCCCGCAGCAGCGACGACTTTCCCGATCCCGACGGGCCGATCACCGTGACGACGCGGGGCGTGCCCTGCTCGGCGGCGTGGCGCACCCGATCGACGAGCTGCTCGGTCAGGGTCTCGCGCCCGAAGAACCAGGCCGCGTCAGCCTCCTGGAACGCCTCGAGCCCCCGGTAGGGCGAGGCCGTGCTGCTCGACCGTGGACCGTGGTCCTGCCGGGCTCGGGCGATGGCCTCGTGCCAGGCCTGGTGCGCCGACTCCGCCACCACTCCGCAGGCGACGAGCACTGCGGTGAACATCCCGAGACTGGCCTTGGTCGGGACGTGCTGTCCGGAGCTCCATCCGGCGATCGTCCCCTGCGGAACGCCGGAGATTCCGGCCACCGCGCGCACGCTGAGTCCGGTTTGCTCACGCAACGCAGTTAATGCTGCGGCCAGCTCGTCCTTGGTGCGTATTGCTGCCGGATCGGGGCCCTGCGTCAGCGCGTCATCCACCCGTGTCGTCACGAGGCGGCACTCTATCGCCGCAGGTCAGGGGATTTCGGTGTATTGACTATGTATCGCCTTGGTCTCGTCCGTGCCCGTGCGGTACGCGGTCGGTCACGATGAGTTCGCTGCCATCGCAGCACGGGTCGGGGCCCGTTCCTCCACCGGAAGGCTCGCCACCAATGATGCTCACGTCCGCACCTCCGCCTGCCCCCGCCGTCGACCGAGGCCCGGCCGGCCCCTGCCGAGAGTCGCTGCTGACCCGCCCCGCACTGAGCAAGCGGGAGATCGAGGTCGTCCTGGCCTGGCTGCGCTCAGACTCCAAGATCACCGCGTGCCGCCGGCTCTACATCTCCGTGGGCACCATGAACACCCACCTGTCCCGCGTCCGCGCCAAGTACGCCGACGTCGGTCGCCCCGCACCCACCAAGGCCGCGCTGCTCGCCCGGGCGCTGCAGGACAACCTCACCACGCTCGAGGAGTGGTGACCCACTGCCTCGTCGCAGCATCATCGTCGGCGCCGCTGCAGCAGGGACTGGTCTCGCACGAGGGGGCGACGCCATTCCCGGGGCTGCAGAAAAGGCGCTGCGCGAGGGGTTTGGGTGTCGTTGCTGTCGATCGAACAGCAGATGGCGCAGGAGAGCCGGAAAGGGCACCGTTCTTCCTGTCGTTCACCGGAGCATCCACCGCTGAGGAAGAGGAATGCATCGCCATGGCACCAGCCCAGGAAAGGCTGATCGCCAACGAGATCACCGCGGACTCTCGCGGTGGGTGGGAATGCTGATGTTCGTCAGTGGCCGCATGCTGGACGAGCAGCGCCGCCCATGACTTGTCCGGCGGATGGCTGAGCGCTCCGCTGGATGATGAAGCCGGGGCCGGAGGGGAGCCGGCCCGGGTGGTGTGCCGATGGGGGCATCGGCACAGCATCCTGACGGCACCTCCATCCCGCACGCCGGGACGGAGGTGCCGTTCGGTGTTCCCTCTGCCGTTCGGTGTTCTCTGCCGTTCCGTGTTCACCGTGTCCGGGCGCCCACACGGTGCGTCCGTAGACTCCGCGCGTAGCCGGTGAATCCCTGGGAGGCCTGCCCCGTGCGTCTTGGCATCGACAGCTTCGTCTCCGCGGTCACCGACCCGGAGACCGACCAGGTGATCAGCCCCGTCGACCGGGTGGCGCACCTGCTGGAGGAGGTCACCCGCGCCGACGAGGTGGGCCTGGACCACTTCGGCATCGGCGAGCACCACCGCAGGGAGTACTACGACTCCGCCCCGGCCGTGCTGCTGGCCGCCGCCGCAGCGCGCACCTCGCGCATCCGGCTGAACAGCGCCGTAGCCGTGCTCAGCGCCGCCGACCCGGTGCGCGTGTTCCAGGAGTTCGCCACCCTGGACCTGGTCTCCCGCGGCCGCACCGACCTCGTCGTCGGGCGCGGCTCCTTCACCGAGGCGTTCCCGCTGTTCGGGCTGAGCCTGCGCGACTACGACACCCTGTTCAGCGAGAAGCTCGACCTGCTGCTGAAGATCCGGGACTCGGTCACCGTCACCTGGTCGGGCGAGCACCGCCCCGCGCTCACCGGCCAGGCCGTGTACCCGCGCCCCGTGCAGGACCCGCTGCCCATCTGGCTGGGCGTCGGCGGCACCCCGGAGTCGTTCGCCCGCGCGGGGCTGCTCGGTCTGCCCCTGATGGTGGCCATCATCGGCGGGCAGCCACGGCAGTTCGCTCCGCTGGTGGACCTCTACCGGCGCGCAGGCGCGCAGGCCGGGCACCCACCGGAGCAGCTGAAGGTCGGCGTGCACGTCTTCGGCTACGTCGCCGACACCGACCAGCGGGCCGCTGACGAGTTTTTCCCGGGCTGGCTGGAGATCTTCACCCGCATCGCCCAGGAGCGCGGCGGGGCCCGGCCGAGCCGGGCCGGCTACGACGCCACCTGTGGACCCAGCGGCGCCTACTTCATCGGCGCCCCGGACACGGTGGCGGCCAAGCTGCTGCGGCTGTCGGCGGGCCTCGGCGGGGTCGACCGCGTGTCCCTGCAGATGACCAACGTCCGGCTGGCCCACCACGCCCTGCTGCACGGCATCGAGCTGCTGGGCACCGCGGTGGCCCCCATCGTCCGCGAGGCGCTCGGCAGCGAGTAGACCGTTCGAGGAGGCGGGGCAGAACAGGGAGAGGCAGGACGGTGGACTCGGGCGTGCTGATCGTGCACGTGGACGCCGATGCGTTCTTCGCCAGCGTGGAGCAGCGCCAGAAGCCCTCGCTCGCCCACTCCCCGGTCATCGTCGGCGGGCTCGGTCCGCGGGGTGTGGTGGCCACCGCCAGCTACGAGGCCCGGCGCTTCGGCGTGGGCTCGGCGATGTCCACCGCCACGGCGCTGCGCCGGTGCCCCAGCGGGATGTTTCTGTCCCCGCGGATGCGTGCCTACCGGGAGCACTCCGCAGCCATCATGGCGGTGCTGCGGGAGCGGGCGGACGTGCTGGAGCAGGTGAGCATCGACGAGGCGTACCTGCAGGTGACCCTGGACGGCGACGACCCGCGGGAGGTGGTGGCGGCCCTGGCCGAGCAAGTGTGGCTGCGCACCGGGCTGCGGGTGTCGGTGGGTGCGGGCGCGTCCAAGCTGGTGGCCAAGCTGGCGGCGGGCGCGGCCAAGCCCCGCGGGGTGCGGGTGGTGACGCGCGCCGAGGAGCAGGCGTTCCTGGACGCGCTGCCGGTGTCGGCGCTGCCCGGGGTGGGGCCCATCGCGCAGACCAAGCTGGCTGAGATCGGGGTGCGCACCGTGGCCGAGCTGCGGGTGCAGCAGCCGCGGTCGATGGAGCGGCTGCTGGGGGTGGCCGCCGGGCACGCGGCCCTGGCGCTGGCGCACGGGCAGGACACCCGGCCGGTGGCGCCGGGCGGGCCGGCCAAGTCGATCAGCGCCGAGCGGACCATGGACTTCGACGTGCCCGCCTCCCGGCTCGACCCGGTGCTCGACCACGTCCTCGCCGCGGCGCACACCCGGCTGGTGGCCGCCGGCGTCGCCGCCCGCACCGTCACCGTGCGATTGCGGGACGCGCAGTTCGTCACCATCGGCCGGTCGGTGTCGCTGGGCAGCGCGTCGGCACAGCTGGGCCCGCTGCGCGCCGCGGCCCGCGACGCCCTGCAGGCCAGCATCAGCGCCCTCGGCCTGGACGCCGAGGAGGAGTCCGGTGCCGGGGCGCGGCTGCTCGGGGTGGCGCTGTCCGGGCTCACCCAGGACGCGCAGCTGAGCCTGCTGCCCGACGAGGACACCGCCACCGCGGACGCCACGCTCCCGGAGACGGCCCCGGCGGACGCTCCCGCCGCGGCGACCCCGCCGCAGTGGCCGGTGGGGGCGGACGTGGCGCACGACGAGCACGGCCGCGGCTGGGTGGTGCGCCACGTGGACGCCGAGCACGCCCCGTCCGGGCACGCCGAGGTGGTCGTCCGGTTCGAGGAGGCCGACTCGCGCACCGCGGTGCAGCGCCGCTTCGCCGTGGACGACACCCAGCTGCGCGCGGTGGACCCAGCGCCAGTGCGCCCACCGCAGCGGGCGCGCACGTAAGGGGCCACCCGGAGCTCGCGGCTGCTCGACAGGTGGCCTGGGGCGGCCACCCGGAGCGGGCGGGGGGTGCTCGACGGGTGGCCGGTATGGGGGCTGGCCCGTCAACCGCCTCTCGGCGAGTGGCCGCTCGTAGCGGCTGAAGGTGAGGCCCGGGGGTGAATCGGACCAGCCGATCGGTACAACGCTGCGAGGCCCGGAACATTCCCGCCCCGGGTCACCCGTTCAGCAGGTCCAGCCGGGCCGGCGGTGCCGGAGGAACAGCCCGGTGTGCTCGCGCGGACCACGGCAAGGGCCACGAGGATGGTGGCGGCGCAGCCGGGCCCCGCCTGCGCCGGCGACCCACCCCGAGGCGCATACTCGAACACATGTTCGAGTCATGGCCGCCGCAGTTCGACCCGCCGTGTCGCCGGGAGGTCCAGCCGCCCCGGCCGGTGCTCGTCGACCTGGGGGCGGTGCTGCCCACGCCGCCGCCCACCAAGGGGGCGCTGCCCATGCGGGTGCGCGCCGGCGGGCTCAGCTTCACCGGGCAGACCGAGGGGGCGCTGCTGGCGTGGGCGCGCACCACCCAGGGCGCCTGGCTCGGCTTCGTCCGCTTCACGGTGCGCACGGCCAACGGCCAGGGCAGCGTGGAGCTGCAGCAGTGGGTGCCCGACCAGGCGCTGCGCCCTGGAGACGACTGAGGCGCCGCGACGGTGGCTCGCCGCTGCGGCGCCTCAGTGGCTCGGGGGCAGTGGCTAGCCGGGAACGCCGATCGTGGCCCGCTCCTCCTTGCGCACCTTCTGGTGCGGGATGAACAGCGCCACCACGGCAGCCAGGCCCGACATGATCGCGCACGCCAGGAACAGCTGGCGGTAGGCGGTGAGCGAGGGCACCGCGATGCTGCCGATGGCCACGGTGCTGGCCGCCAGGATGCTGCCGCCGACCGCGCTGGCCAGCGAGCTGCCGACCGAGCGAACCAGGGTGTTCAGCCCGTTGGCCGCGGCGATCTCGTGTGACGGGGTGTGCGCGTTGATCAGCGAGGGCATGGCCGCGTAGCCGATGCCCGTGCCGATGCCGACGATGGTGGTGCCCGCGATCACCTGGAACAGCGACCCGGTCATCACCATGCGCAGCAGCCAGCCCACGGCCACGATCACCGCGCCCAGGGCCAGCGTCTGCGGGCCACCACGCACGGCGACCAGCTTGGCCGAGATGGGCGCGAAGAACAGCATGCACAAGCCGCTGGGCAGCAGCGCCAGTCCACCCACCAGCATGGAGGAGCCGAAGCCGTAGCCGCTGGACTCCGGCGCCTGCACGTAGGAGGAGGTGCCGATCAGCGAGGCGTACAGCGCGAAGCCGAACAGCGCGGAGGCGATGTTGGTCAGCAGGATGGGCGGGCGGCGCAGGGCCACCAGGTCGACCAGCGGGTCCTTGGCGCGGTGCTGCCACCAGCCGAAGACGGCGAAGAGCACCACCGAGAGCGCCAGCAGGCCGATCACCTTGGCCGAGCCCCAGCCCCACTTCGACGTCTCGGCCAGCGGCAGCAGCAGCGAGACGAGGGCGCCGGCCAGCAGGACGGTGCCCAGCGCGTCGATGCGACCGCCACTGCGTGCACGCGCCTCCGGGACGAACGCCAGCACACCGGCGAAGGCGATGGCGCTGCCGCCGGCCATCATCCAGAACAGGACGTGGAAGTCGGCGTGGTCGGAGATGTAGCCGGCCAGCGGAAGGCCCAGTGCACCGCCCACACCCAGCATGGCGCTGACGATGGCGATGCCGGTGCCGGCCCGCTCCTTGGGCAGCAGCGTGCTGAGCAGGCTGATGCCCAGCGGGACGGCCGCCATGGAGATGCCCTGGATGGCGCGGCCGAAGATGAGCAGGGCGATGTTGCTGGTGACGGCGGTGATCAGCGAGCCGAGGACCAGCACGCCCAGAGCGATGAGCAGCATCCGCCGCTTGCCGAACATGTCCCCCATGCGGCCGAGCACCGGGATGGAGATGGCGGCGACCAGCAGGGTGGAGGTGAGCAGCCACTGCACGTTGTCCGGCGAGGTCTCCAGCTGGACCGGGAGCCGGGCCAGCACCGGGATGAGGATGGACTGCGACAGCGACACCACCAGGGCGCCCAGTCCGACGAAGAACAGCCAGGCGCCGGTCCGTCCTGGTGGAGCCTCGCTGGAGGTGCTGGTGGGGGCGGCGTCAGCGGTCATTCGCGGAGATCTCCTCATCGTGGGGTCGTGCACGCCTGCCGACGTGGCCGACCGGGGAGTCAACACTGTTGACCTGGAGGTGTCAACAGTGTTGACAGACGCTCGGGCATAATGGGCAAATGTCCGATTCACCTGGTCAGCGAGCCGCCGAGCCCCCGCGGGCCACCCGGGACCTCATCGCGCAGCACGCGGCCGAGCTGTTCGAGGACCAGGGCTACGCCGCCACCTCGATCCGCGCCATCGCCCGCGCCGCCGGGGTGGACCCGGCACTGGTGATGCGGCACTTCGGCTCCAAGGAAGAGCTGTTCGTGCACGTGCTGGGCTTCGAGAAGCACTTCGGCCCCAAGCTCGACGGGCCGGCGGAGACGCTGGGCGCCAGCCTGGTCGACTACGTGCTGTCCCCGGACCACGGGCACATGCGGCGGACGTTCCTGGCCCTGGTGCGCGCCTCCGACCGGGCGAGCGTCCGGGTGGGTCTGCAGAAGGCCATCCGCAGCTCCTTCGTGGACCAGCTGGCCCCCCGCCTGGCCGGCCGGGACGCGGAGCTGCGGGCCAACCTGATCTCCGCCCAGCTGGGTGGGCTCATCCAGAGCTGGTCGATGAGCGACCTCGACCACCTCCCCGACGGGCACCGGCGCCGCATCGTCGAGCACTACGGCCGCGCCGTGCAGCAGCTGCTGGACGCCCCACCCGACTGACGGCCCCCAGCGCTGCGCCGTGGCACCCTCGAGCGCATGAGCACGACCTCGGGCAGCCCCCTGGCCGTCACCCGCGCGC
Organism: Rhodococcus sp. Z6_132; assembly: GCF_058133635.1. Taxonomy (NCBI): domain Bacteria; kingdom Bacillati; phylum Actinomycetota; class Actinomycetes; order Mycobacteriales; family Nocardiaceae; genus Rhodococcus; species Rhodococcus sp. Z6_132. The sequence goes on along the minus strand of NZ_JBYUNP010000002.1, from coordinate 298,074 downwards.
AGGTGCTGCGCTCTCGGGTGCGCACCCAGCAGCTCGACCGCGAGCCGGCCAGCGCCTCCGTGGCCACGACGGACGTGCTGGACCTGGGCGTGCAGGACACCGGAACCGGCGGTGCCGCGTGGTCGCTCACCAACCGCGGGTGCGCGGTCCCCAGCACCGGTGACGACGAGCTCGCGCTGGCCTGGACGGTGCGCGGCGCCCCGCACGCCTACCGGCGCACCGACCTGCCCGACGTGGAGCTGGCGCTGCGCCCGTGGTCAGACCGCGACGCGGGCAAGCGGATCTTCGACGCCAGCAAGCCGTTGACGGCTGCAGGCATCGGCACCCTGGACGCCCTGGCTGCAGTGGCCACCGAGCTGCGCGACCTCGTGGACGCCCCGATGGTCAAGGGCGAGCTGTCGGGGCGGCTGGCCGAGCGGATGCCCGAGCCGTACCTGCGCTGGTGCACGCCGTGCAGCGCCACCCACCTGCACGAGATGCCGTTCCGGCTCGCGGCGCTGCACGCGGGCCTGGAGCTGGCGGCGGGCACCTCTCCCCCGGTGCTGCGCCGGGTGCCGGGCTGGCCCGCCGACCAGGTCGCCAACCTGGACGCGGCCGCCGTCCCCGACCGGCTGCACCTGGTGCGGGCGTTCCTGCACCACCTGGGCCCGGCGACCCCGGCAGAGGTCGCGGCCTACCTGGACGCCCCGCTGGCCGACGTGCGGCAGCAGTGGCCCGACGACGTGGTGGCCGTGCAGGTTGACGGCCAGGCAGCGAATTCGTGGGTGCTGGCCGCCGACGCCGATGTCCTCCGTGGTGCCGCCGAGGACCAGCCGTCCGTGGTGCGACTGCTGGGCCCGTTCGACCTGTTCCTTCAGTGCCGCGACCGCGAGCGGGTGGTGCCCGACGCGGCGCACCGCAAGGACCTGTGGCGCACCCTCGGCCGGCCCGGGGCGGTGCTGGCCGACGGCGAGGTGGTGGGGACGTGGCGCCCCCGCGCGACGGGCCGACGGCTGCGCCTGGAGCTGTCGCCGTGGCAGGAGTGGAGCACCGGAGTGCGCGCGGCGGTGGAGCGCGAGGCGCAGCGGCTGGCCGAACACCGTGGGCTGGAGCTGGTGCCCTGACCGGACGGGTCAGCTGCCGACAGACACCGGCTCCTCAGCCTCGGCAGCCAATACCGCAGCGCTGCGCTCGCAGCGGTTGAGCACCAGCGAGAGGATCAGCAGCGCGAGCCCCACCGCGACCAGCCCAGCACCCACCAGGTTGGGCGCGCGAAAGCCTGCCCCCGCGGCGATCACCAGTCCGCCCAGCCAGGCACCCAGGGAGTTGGCCACGTTGAAGCCGGACTGGATGGCCGAGGAGACCATGGTGGGTGCGTCCTCGGCCTGCCCGATGATCCGCGTCTGGATGGCCGGGCCCATGCCCATGCTGAACAGGCCCACGAAGAACAGCAGCGTCACCGCCAGCCACGGCACGGACGCCCCCAGGCTCAGCAGCACGAGCACCACCATCAGCCCGACCAGGCCGGCCACCAGGGTGCGCTCGGGGGCCCAGTCGGCGAGCTTGCCGCCCAGGTAGGAGCCGATGGTCATGCCCACACCCACCACGATGAGGATGCCGGTGATCGAGCTGGGCGCGAAGCCGGCCACGTCGGTCATCATCGGCGTCACGTAGCTGTAGCAGGCGAACAGCCCACCGAAGCCGAAGGTGACCACCGCCAGCGACAGCAGCACCTGCGGCCGGCGCAGCGCAGCCAGCTCGTGGCGCAGCACCGGAACCTCGTCGTCGGGAGCGCGCTCGACGGTCGGGACGAGCACCGACACCGCCACCATGGTGGCCACCCCGATGACGGCCACGGCGGCAAAGGCGTAGCGCCAGCCCAGCGACTGCCCCAGCAGCGTGGCGCCGGGCACGCCCACCACGTTGGCGATGGTGAGGCCCAGGAACATCATCGACACCGCCCTGGCCCGGCGACCGGGCTCGACCATGCCGGCCGCCACCACCGCCCCCACGCCGAAGAACGCACCGTGCGGCAGCCCGGCGATGACGCGGGCGGTCAGCAGCAGCTCGTAGGTGGGGGCGAGGGCGGAGAGCAGGTTGCCCGCCGCGAACAGGCCCATCAGCCCGAAGAGCACCGTCTTGCGCGGCAGCCGCACGGTGGCCGCGGTGAGCACCAGCGCACCCACCACCACCCCGGCGGCGTAGCCGGAGATGAGGTGTCCCGCAGTGGGGATGGAGATCCCGACGTCCGCAGCCACCTCGGGCAGCAGACCCATGATCACGAACTCCGTGGTGCCGATCGCAAAACCGCCGAGAGCAAGCGCGAGCAGCGCGACAGGCAAGAGATTTCCTCCGAAGGACGAGCGAGGGTCGGCAGCCGGACGAGCGGCGCAGCAGGACCTGTCTCAGGTTAGGCGCCGGGCCCCGCCAGGGCGCCCCAGTGCTGCCAACATCACGTCCTGAACCGCCACCATCACGTCCCGCCACGCCTGGCTCTGGTCCCAGAATCCCGGCCACCGGGCACTCGCAATGTTCGCCACCTCCGCGCCATTCCGTGAGATGGTGACGAAATGGTCGAGAACGCCGGGCTCCCGCACCAGCACCTCAGCTGCGAGCAGCAGCTCGTCGACGCCTGCACCGCGCTGCTCTCCGGAGCCGGCTCCGCCCAGCAGTTTCGGCACCACTTCGCCGGGGCAACGGTGTACGTGGAGCGCTCGCCGGAGGCCGACCTGATGGTGCGCACCGTGCCCGGCATGGGCAGCTGGGTGCTGGCCTTCTCCTGTCCGCAGCGCCTGGAGGGCTACGAGGGTCCGTGCCGGTGGCAGGTGCTCACCGGTGGCGAGCTGCAGTCCCAGCTGCCGCCGGACGTGGGCATCCTGGTCGATCCCGCCGACCCGCACACCGTGGCCCTGCCGCCACCGCGCTCGGGCGCCCGCCGGTGGGCCGGGCCGCTGGAGGCGATGGTGCTGCTGCGCCCGGCCCTCAACGACAACGAGCCGCTGCTCTACGCCGCCACCAGCCCGGCGGCCGGTGCGCGCGAGGCACAGCTGGGTGAGGTGGAGCGTCGCCTGGGCCATCCGCTGGAGCGGCTGCACCGCGAGCTGCTGGCCTGCGTCAACGGCTGGCGCGGCTTCACCACCTTCGTGGACCTGCTGAGCACCGACGAGCTGGGCCGCGGTGCGCGCTGGGAGAGCGAGCGCACCCGCACCGCGCAGTGGTTCACCGGTCGCGACGGCAGCGTCGATCCCGCCACCGTCTACCTGCTGGGGGCCAGCGAGCCGGAGGAGTCGCTCAACCAGCTGTTGCTGTGGCGCCAGGGCCCGCTCTCCCCCCGCGGCGGTCGCCCGGTGATCTGGCTGGACGGCGACCACGCCGACCACTACCCCGACCTGTACGAGCTGCTGGTCGCCGAGCTGGCGGCCCAGCAGGACAGCCTCACCCGCTAGCTGTTCGGGGTGATCAGGTACTTGGCGCCGGTGGACTGCGACCCGTAGCCGGCCATCTCCGACAGCTGCAGCGCCTGGGCCAGGGAGATCTCCTTGGCGTAGCGGCTGGCGAAGGTGGTGGTCAGCTCCGCGGCCACCCGCTCCTGCAGGCGGCGTCGCACGTCGTGGCCCACCCGCTGCAGGAACGGGAACAGCAGCCAGCCGCCCATCCCCCACGCGAAGCCGAAGTTGCGCCGGATCTCGGTGGGGCGCGGGTCCAGCGCGCCGTAGATGTAGACCTGCTTGTGCACGTCGGTGCCGTAGCGGGAGTACTCGGTGACCTTGCGGTTGAGGGCCTGCTCCATGCAGGTGAGGATCTGCCCCGCCCCGTTGCCGCCGCCGATGGCGTCGAAGGCGATGGTCGCCCCGGTGGCCGCGATCGCGTCGGTGAGGTCGGACATGAAGCTGTCCGAGGTGGAGTTGCAGACGTGGGTGGCGCCGAGGTCGCGGAGCAGGTCCTCCTGCTCCTGCTTGCGGACGATGTTCACCATCCCGATGCCGTCGGCCAGGCAGATCTTGTTCAGCATCTGGCCCAGGTTGGACGCCGCGGCGGTGAACACCAGCGCGGAGTGACCCTCGCGGCGCATCGTCTCCACCATGCCCAGCGCGGTCAGCGGGTTCACGAACGCCGACGCGCCCTGCTCGGCGGTGACGCCCTCGGGCAGCGGCATGCACTCCACGGTGCTGACGCAGCGGTACTGGGTGAACATCCCGCCGCCGATCATCGCCACCCGCTTGCCCAGCAGGGCCTGGGCCTGCGGGCCGGACCCGGCGGCCACCACCGTGCCCGAGCCCTCGTTGCCCACCGGCATGGGCACGTCCACCCGCTGGGCCAGGGCCCGCATGGCGGCGCTGGACAGCTCGGCCGTGACCACCGGCCGGGACTCGGTGCCCGAGGCCTGCGCGGTGCGCATGTCCGCACCGGCGAACAGCAGCCCGAGGTCGGAGGGGTTGATGGGCGCAGCCTCCACCCGCACCACCACCTCGTCCTCACCGGGTGCGGGCACCGGCACCTCCTCCAGCGACAGCTCCAGCCGCCCCGCGCTGCTCACCAGGGAACGAATCTCCAGGGTCGTGCTGGGCAGGTCGGTCATGGCGGGTGCTCCGATGCTCGGGGGAAGGGGGGCCTCCCCTCCACCCTCACACCCGTGGGTGCGCGCCGCCAGCGTTGCTGCTCAGCCGGCGTGCTGGGTGACCCAGCGGACCACCGCGTCCACCAGCGCGGCCCGGTTGGCCCGGGTGACGATCTCGTGGCCCTCGTCGGGGAACAGCAGCAGCTCGGCCTGCCCGCCCTGCCGCTGCACCGCCGCCACCACCTGCTCCGACTCCGACACCGGCACGTTGGTGTCGTGCGCGCCGTGCACCACCAGCAGCGGCGCGGTGAGCTTGGCGATGTGGCTGATGGGTGAGAGCTCCTCCAGCAGCTGGCGGTCGCGCACCGGGTGGCCGTACTTGGGGTAGGCCGCCTCGGCGATCCACGGCTCGGTGTTCTCGTAGAAGCTGGCCAGGCTGCTCATCCCGCAGATCGCCACCCCCGCGGCGAACAGCTCGGAGTGGAAGGTCAGCGAGGCCAGCGTCAGGTAGCCGCCGTAGGAGCGGCCCGCGCACGCCACCCGCGCAGGGTCGGCGATGCCCTCGGCCACCAGGTGGGCCACGCAGTCGGCCACGTCGTCGATCCCGGCGAAGCGCTTGTCCCCCTCGTCGGCGTGCACAAACGTGCGCCCGAACCCGCCGGAGCCGCGGACGTTGGGCGCGAAGACGCTCACCCCCGCGTCCACCAGCGCGGGGTACAGCTCGCTGTAGGTCGGCCGTTCCTGCGCCTCCGGACCACCGTGGAAGTACAGCAGCACCGGGCCGGGACCGGAGTGCGCCGAGCGGTAGAGCCAGCCCGACAGCGGGGTCCCGTCAGCGGCGGTCAGCTCGCACAGCACCGGGGAGTGCACCGGCACCGGCGCCGGGTCCACCGGCTCCAGCGGGCCCCACTCCCCCGTGCGCGGCTCCACCAGCGCCACCGACGGCGGCATGCTGGGACCCTGCACGGTGACCGCGAGCATCGAGCCGCCCGCGCTGACGCTGAGGTCGGCGGCCACCAGCCCGGGCAGGTCCACCGGCGGGTGCAGGTGGCCGTCGGCAAGGTCGAGCACCTGCAGCTCGCTCACCCCGCCCACGTTCCACAGCAGCGCCACGGTCGAGCTGTCGTCGCTGACCACGAACTCGTCCAGGTCGCAGTCCGCCCGCTCGGCGAGCACCCGCCAGGAGATGGCCTCGCCGCCGCCCTCCCAGAGGGCCACCTCCAGCAGCCTGGCGTGCTCGCCGCCGTGGTCGCTGCGCACCAGGGCCCGGACGCGACGCCGGGCCGGCGGCTGGTCGGGCCCGTTCCAGCGGTACTTCTCCGGCCGCCCCGGGCTGTGCCGCTCGTCCAGGAGGATGCCGGCGTCGGTGGTGGAGCCCGGGTCGCGGGGCAGCAGCGGCAGGGCGGCACCGCCGCGCAGCATGAGCAGCTCGCGGTCACCGCGCGGCCCCACCCGCAGCAGCGCCGTGCCGTCCCAGGAGTCCACCAGGTGCCCACCCCGGCGCCGGTCGAGCACCTGCACCGCCTGGGTGTGCGGGTCCACCAGCCGAGCCTCGGCCACCCCGTCGGCGTCGATCGCCGTCACTGCCACCCGGGTGCCGTCCCAGCCGGCCAGCTCCATCGAGCAGTCCTCAGCCGTGCCCAGACGGCGGGCGGCGCGGTCGTCCGGATCGGTGGTCACCACCCACACCTGGGTGCGGGTGGCGCCGTCGGGGGCCATCTGGCAGGCCAGCCAGCGCCCGTCTGCGGAGTGGATGACCTTGGTGATGGGCCCGGACACCGGCAGCTCCACCCAGCGGGCGTGGGTGGTGGTGCGCCCGGACAGGAAGCGCTGCTCGGCCCGGGGGTAGCCGCCCTCGTCGACGATGCAGGCGAAGGCGGTGGCATCGGGCGAGAGCGAGGCGTGCGAGGTGAACCGCACCCGCTTGGTCAGCCCCGCCGGCTCCGGCAGCCCCACGAACGTCGTCACGCTAGAACCTCTCCATCGTCTGCAGCCACATCTCCAGCACCGCCACCTGCCACAACGAGCTGGACCCCAGGGTGGTCCGGTCCTCGTTGGGGGTGGCCAGCAGCTTCTCCAGCGCCTCGGGACGGTAGAGCGCCCGGTCGCGGGCGCTGCGACTGCCCAGGGCGTCGTGCACCAGCTCCAGCACACCGCCGTCGAGGTGCCGGATGCCGGGCACCGGGAAGTAGCCCTTGGTCCGGTCCACCACCGCCGCCGGCAGCAGCGCCCGGCTGGCGTCCTTGAGCACCCCCTTGCCGCCCGAGGCCAGCTTCAGCTCCGGCGGGCAGGTGGCGGCCAGCTCCACGAACTGGTGGTCCAGGAACGGCACCCGGGCCTCCAGCCCCCACGCCATGGTCATGGTGTCCACCCGCTTCACCGGGTCGTCCACCAGCATCACCGTGGTGTCCAGCCGCAGCGCGGCGTCCACCGCGGTGGACGCACCCGGGCGCTGCTGGTGGGCGCGGACGAAGTCGGCGCTGACGTCGTGGTCGAGGTGGTACTCCGCCGACAGCAGGGAGCCGATGGCGTCGTGCGGGCGGTCCACGAACACCGCCCGGTAGGCCTCGCTGGCCTGGGCCCGCGGCACCCCCAGCAGCGGGGGGTACCAGTCGTAGCCGCCGAGCACCTCGTCGGCGCCCTGACCGGACTGCACCACCTTGACGTGCTGGCTGACCTCCTGCGACAGCAGGAAGAACGCCACGCAGTCGTGGCTGACCATCGGCTCGCCCATCGCCGCGATCGTGGGCTCCACCGCCGGCAGCAGCCGCGCGGAGTCCACGTGGATCTGGTGGTGGGCGGTGCCGAAGGTGTTCGCAACCAGGTCGGAGTAGGCGTACTCGTCGCCGGACTCCCCGCCCGCGGAGTCGAAGCCGATGCTGAAGGTGGCCAGGTCGCGCTGGCCCTGCTCGGCCAGCAGCGCCACCACCAGGCTGGAGTCGATGCCCCCGGACAGCAGCACCCCCACCGGCACGTCGGCCACCATCCGGCGGGACACGGCGGTGCGCAGCGAGTCCAGCAGCGCCTGCTGCCAGTCGCGGGCGGACCAGTCGGCCCGGTCGGGGCTGGGCGCGAAGACGGGGTCCCAGTAGCGGTGCTCGCTGCTGGTGCCGTCGGGCTGCACCACCCGCACGGTGGCCGGTGGCAGCTTGCGCACCCCCCGGTAGATGGTGCGTGGGGCGGGCACCACCGAGTGGAAGCTGAGGTAGTGGTGCAGCGCCACCCGGTCGAGCTCGGTGTCCACCCCGCCCCCGGCCAGCAGCGCCTGCACCGACGACGCGAAGCGCAGCCGCCCCGGCGACTCAGCCAGGTACAGCGGCTTGATGCCGAGGCGGTCGCGGGCCAGGGTGAGCACGCCGCTGCGGTGCTCGAGCACGGCGAGGGCGAACATCCCGACGAAGTGCTGCACGCAGTCGCTGCCCCAGCGGTGGAAGGCCTTGAGCACCACCTCGCTGTCGGAGGTGGAGGCGAAGCGGTAGCCCTGCCCGGCCAGCTCCGCGCGCAGCTGCTGGTAGTTGTAGACGCAGCCGTTGAACACCAGCGACAGGCCCAGCTCCTCGTCCACCATCGGCTGGCTGCCGCGGCTGGACAGGTCGATGATGCACAGCCGGCGGTGTCCCAGCGCCGCGGCGCCGCGCACGTGCACGCCGCCGCCGTCGGGGCCGCGCGTGGTCATCGCCTCGGTCATCCGCTCGACCGCGCCCACGTCGGGGCTGGAGCCGTCGAACCTGATCTCGCCGCACAGACCGCACATGTCGATCTCCTCGTCTCCTGGTGGTGACTGGTCCAGCCCGGAAGTCCGCAGCCCTGGGCTGCTCAGCCCTGGATCCAGGTGTCCTTCCCACCGCCGCCGCGCGAGGTGTTCACGATCTTGGTGCCCGCGGGCGCCACCCGGGTGAGCGCGGCCGGCACCACGTGCGCGTCCACCCGGTCGCCGTCGGCGCGCAGGTGCACGAACGCCCGCAGGTCCACGTGGTGGGGGTAGAAGCCGGTGCCGTCGAAGGTGGGGTGGGTGGACAGCGGCACCACCTCCTGGGCGATGTAGCGCTCCGGGTGGGTCATCAGCTCCACCCGACGCTCGGCCAGCTCCTCGTCGGTGCACTCCGGCCCGATGGTGATGCCCGCACCACCGAAGCCGTCGATGGGCTTGACCACCAGCTCCGCGAGCCGGCCGAGCACCTCGTCGCGCTGGGCGCGGTCGGCGCACACCATGGTGGGCACCTGGTCGAGGATGGGCGCCTGGCCCAGGTAGTAGTCGATCATCGCCGGGACGTAGGGGTAGATCGCCTTGTCGTCACCCACCCCGTTGCCCAGCGCGTTGGCCAGGGTCAGGGTGCCGTTGCCCAGCGCCTCGGTGAGCCCCTGGCGCAGCGGCTGGCCGTCGTGGCCGAGGGAGGACAGCAGCATGTCCTCGTCCATCCGCACGTAGAGCACGTCGATGCGCCGGGACTGGCGCCCGTGGTGCAGGTGCAGCACTCCGTCGTTCACCGACAGGTTCTCCGTGCGCACCAGCGGCAGCCCGGTCTGGTCGGCGATCAGCTTGTGCTCGAAGTAGGCCGAGTCCTGCCAGCCGGAGGTGAGCACCGCGGCGGACACCGCGTCACCGGCCCGCGGGGGTGCGGCGGCCAGCAGGGTGTCCCGGATCATCCCGGCCACCGCGTCGTGGGAGAGCACGTCGGCCGGCATCTCCAGCTCGGGGAGAGTTCCGCACATCAGGCTGCGGTTGGCCAGGGCGTAGGCGACGCCGGAGGGCACCCGCAGGTTGTCCTCCAGCACCAGCCACGAGCCGGGTCCGGTGCACACCAGGTCGACCCCGCTGAAGTGGGTGCGCACCCGCCCGCGTGGGGCCAGCAGGCCGCTCTCGCGCAGGCCCGGCGCCCGGTCGAGCACCTCCGGCGGCAGCACCCCGTCGTGCACCAGCGTGCGCTCGCCGTAGACGTCCTCGATGAACGCGTTGAGCGCCAGCGTGCGCTGGGCGAGGCCGCGCTGCAGCAGCTCCCAGTCGTGGGCGGGCACCAGCCGCGGCACCACGTCCAGCGGGAAGATCTGCGGCTGGCCCTCCCCGCTGACCCGGAAGGTCACCCCGTCGATGCTCTGCTCCCGCTCCACCTCCGCCTGCCGCTTGCGCAGCCCGGCCGGACCGAGCCCGGCGGCGAGCTTCAGCACTTGCTGGTACTCCGGCCGCACCTCGCCCCGGTGGTCCACGGCCTCGTCGTGCACGTCCACCACGGGGGGGCTGCCCAGCAGCTGGTAGCCGTGCAGCAGCGTGCCCTCGGGGTCGGAGATCTCCGCCTGCGGGGTGAGCAGGCACGCCGTCTCGGCCATCAGCAGGTCCACGACGTCGGTGAGCAGGCCGCGCCGGCGCAGGGTGCGGCGCTGACGGGAGGCGGAGCTCCCCACGTGCACGGCGCTGCGGGCCAGCTCGGAGATGGTGTCCCAGTCGCCGGTCTGCACCAGCTGCGGACGCAGCATCCGCACCAGCGAGTCGACCACCTCTCCGGCGGGACGGGGCGTGCCGGTGACCACGTCGACCAGCTCCCCCTCCAGCCCGGAGCGGGCCGCCCGCCACAGCGCGGCGCGGTTGAGCGTGGTGGAGACCTGCAGCGGCGGGACACCTGCCCGCAGGTCTGCCACCTCGCGCTCCACCAGCGCGCGGAAGAGGCCGGCGATGAGCACCACCGAGTCCACCGACGGGCAGCCGTCGCAGATCCGCAGCTCCAGGGTGGGCAGCCGGGTGGAGGGGCGGACGTCGAAGTAGACCATCCCCGGGTCGGTGATCACCCCGCTGGAGACCAGGTCGCCGACCAGCGCGTCGTACTCCGCGGCCGAGCCGGCGCCGCTGCTGGCGCCGGTGGTGGGCCAGCGCAGCCACACCAGGGTGCGGGCGCTGGCGTAGCCGGTGTCCGAGCCGTCGGCCCAGAACGGCGAGCTGGAGCTGAGCGCGAGGAAGACCGCCAGGTAGGGCGCCACCCGGTTGGCCACCACCACCGCCTCGTCCCGGTCGGGCAGGTCCACGTGCACCTGGGTGCCGCAGATCAGCTGCTCGCGGGCCAGCAGCTGGTAGTCGGCGAGCATCCGCCGGTAGCGCGGGGTCTGCGTCACCTGCATCTCCGAGGGCACCGACAGCGGCACCGCCCCCGCGGCCACCACCCCCATGCCCAGCTCGGCTGCCGCGCTGCACAGCATCCGCCGGTGACCGACCAGGTCGGCGCGCAGCGCCTGCAGGTCGGCGAACGCGCCGCTGTTCACCTCGACCACGCAGCGCTGCAGCTCCTCCACGTAGACCTGCGGAGGAAGCGTGGCCAGCAGCTCCGGCGCCCGCGCGGTGAGTCGTCGCGTGCGCGCGTCGACGAGGTGGAACTCCTCCTCGACGCCCATCTTCCTGATCCCCCCAGATGCAGTCATGCGGCCAAACGTAAGTGCGCCACGTGACGGACCGGTTACAGCAGCGTGACGCCCACGGCGCGACCCCACCGGACCTCGACCAGCCCGGGGACCGGTTCAGCTCAGGGCGTCGTCGGGCAACCAGTCCGCGCCCAGCAGCTCGGCGATGGAGTGCAGCGCCGTGGTGTCGGCACCCACGCTGTCGCTGCTCTGGCGCAACCGGTCCAGCATCACCGCGGCCACCTGCTCCTCCACGGTGCTCACCCCGTAGCCGAGGTACCACGGGCACACCTGGTGGTCGCGGTGCGTGCGCCCCAGCGTCTGGCGCGCCTCGATGCCCGAGTACGACGGCTGGTGGATCAGCCCCACCCGTGGGGTGGCGCTGGCCCGCGTGCCGTCGGCCAGCAGCTCGTTGGCGTGCAGGCTGATCGAGGAGCTGGTGTTGAACACCACGACGTCGGCGGCACCGCGCTGGAACAGCATCCGCTCGTGCTCGCGGTCGGCGTCCGGGCCGAAGATGCGGGCCACCTGCAGGCCCCGGTCGGTGAGCAGCTCGGCCAGCGGCTCGGCGGCGGTGCCCACGAAGTTCACCGACACCGCCACCTGGTAGCCGCGCTCCACCTGGGCGTGCACCCACTCCGCGCTCGCCGGGGCCCGCAGCATGCCGGCCTTCTGCCGGAAGCGCAGCACCGCCGCCCGCCCGCGAGCCACGTCGCGCCCGCGCCGGGCCAGGCCCATCTCCCGGCAGTACTCGCCCCACTCGCTCTCGTAGGCGCTGCGCTCGTCGGCGGAGAGGTCCACCGGCAGGCCCTCCAGCGGCGCCGGCCCCCACGGTGCGGAGCGGTGCAGCATCACCGGTGGGTCGGCCTGGGTGAGCCAGCCGCGCACCGTCTCGGTGGCCGCCTGCTGCACCGCCCCGGACTCCTTGGCCTGCGCCGTCCAGGTCCACCGCGTGCGGGAGCGCTCCAGCGGGATGCCGGCGGCGGCCATCCGGGCGCCCAGCGGCGACCACCGCGCCGGCGGCTCGTCGTGCACCTGCGCGAACAGCGGCGACAGGTAGGTCATCTCGCCGGGGTGGTGGCCGGGCGTGGCGGTGAGGGCGAGCACGAACGGCGCGGTGTCGTGGGCGTCGGTGTAGCGGGCGATGCGCCGCATCGCGGTGGTGCGCTGGGTGTCGGTGTGCCGGTACAGGTGTGCCTCGTCCAGCACGCAGATGCCGAAGCGGTAGCGCGGCTTGCCGTTGCGGGCCAACAGCTTGCGCAGCTGGTCCGGCGAGAGCAGCAGCCAGCGCAGCCCGCCGTCGCCCACCGCGGCGATGGAGGCCCGCCAGTGCGCGATGGTGATGGAGGTGGGCCGGTCCACCGTCACCAGCACGCTGGTCTCCCCGCGCAGCTCGGCGATCTCGCGGACCGCCATGACCGCGGTGATGGTCTTGCCGGTGCCCGGGTCGTCGGCCAGGTAGAAGCCGCGGGCGCCGGCACGGGCGGCAGCGACGATGGCCTCGGCCCCGTCGCACTGCTCGGGCCGCGGCAGCCGCGGGTGGGCCTGCGCACCGGGGCCCACCTCGCCGTTGAGCTCGTCCTCCACGAAGCGCTGGTAGCTGTAGGGCAGCGAGGCGTAGGGCGCCAGCGCGGCGGGCAGCTCGGCGCCCACGTAGGCGTGGGCCTTCCAGGCCGGCACGTAGCTGACGCCGGGCAGCTGCACCCGGAAGGGCACCTCGAGGATCCAGATCCGCTCCCCCGGGCCCGCGGTGGGCACCGGCTTGACCGTCTTGGCGGTGCGGGTGCGGGGGGTGCTGCCGCGGCGCCTGCTCGGTGCTCGGCCGGTCACGGCAGGGCTCTGCGGGAAGTGTCGATGGCGAACAGGCTAGCGCCTGCCCCCGTCGGGAGTAGGTTCGCCGCTGATGGCCGTCGACCTCGACCCCGAGCACGTCAGTGCGCTCGTCGCGCAACTGCGTGCGGCGGGCTGCGTGTTCGCCGAGGACGAGGCCCAGCTCCTGGCACGGTCCGCCGACACCGTGGCTGAGCTGGCCGCGACGGTGGCCCGGCGCACGTCGGGAACCCCGCTGGAGCACGTGCTGGGCTGGACCGAGTTCGACGGTCTCGTGGTGGCAGTGGACCCCGGGGTGTTCGTCCCGCGCCGGCGCACCGAGGCGCTGGCCGAGCAGGCCGTGACGGCGGCCCGCTCGCTGGGGCGGCCCCCGCGGGTGGTGGTGGACCTGTGCTGCGGGTGCGCCGCGGTGGGGCTGGCGGTGCTCACCGGGCTGGCCAGCGGGCCTGAGCCCGTCGACGGGGTGCAGCTGTACGCCTCCGACATCGACGCGCCCGCGGTGCGGTGCGCCGCCCGCAACCTCGCCGGCACCGGCGCCCGGGTGCTGCACGGCGACCTGTTCGACACCCTGCCGGCGCAGCTGCACGGGCAGGTGGACGTGGTGGTCGCCAACGTGCCGTTCGTGCCGACCGCCGAGCTGGCGCTGCTGCCCACCGAGGCACGCGACCACGAGCCGCGGGTCGCTCTCGACGGTGGCCCGGACGGGTTGCGGGTGCTGGCGCGCACCTGCGCGGCAGCCCCGTCCTGGCTCGCCCCTGGCGGGCGGCTGCTGGCGCAGACCAGCGCCGCGCAGGCGCCCCAGGCGTGCGCCCTGCTGAGCGCGCACGGCCTGCAGCCGACTGTGGTGCACGACCAGGAGCTGGACGCCACGGTGGTGCTGGGTCGCGCCCCTGAGCGGCACGAGCGCAGCCGCCCGCACAGTGACATCGTGGAGGCATGACCGGACCTGAGAGCTTCAGAGATGAAGGGGACAGCGAGTACAGCCTGGACCCCGAGGACCAGCTGCCCCAGGAGGACACCCTGCTCTACCGGGGCGTGGACGACGCCCTGGACGAGGGCTACTCGCCACCGGAGTACCCGCGCCCGGAGATGCGCCCGGACAGCTCGCCCACCTACGAGCGGGACGGCAGCGCCACCATGGACGAGCTGCTGGCGGAAGAGGTCCCCGACCCCGCGGCCGAGATCGACGAGCCGCTGGACCGCGACGACCAGTGGCGCTCCGACGTCGCCGAGCGGGCCAGCGAGTTCCCGCGGGACGAGGAGGTCGGCAGCCCGCGCTCCGGGCGGCTGGTCGCCCCGGACGAGGGGGTGGGCCCGGACCTCGACGCCGAGCTCTTCGCCGAGGACGTCGGCATCGACGGCAGTGCCGCCTCGGCCGAGGAGGCGGCGGTGCACGTGATCGACGAGGACGCGACGGACTAGTCCACGCCCCACCACGCACGCACGGAGGCTCGATGTCCGGCTACGTCACCGTGAACGGGGTCAACACCTGGTACGCCGAGCACGGGTCCGGCGAGCCGCTGGTGCTGCTGCACGGCGGGATGAGCGACCAGCTCAACTTCATCGCCAACGTCGACGCGCTGGCCGAGCACTTCCACGTCTACGTCCCGGAGCGCCGCGGCCACGGGCACACCCCCGACGTCCCCGGCCCCATCACCTACGAGCTGATGGCCCAGGACACCGTCGCCTTCCTCGACGAGGTGGTGGGTGGTCCGTGCCGGCTGATGGGCCACAGCGACGGGGCGACCATCGGGCTGCTGGTGGCCCTGCGCCGACCGGACCTGGTGCAGCGGCTGGTCAGCGTGAGCGGCAGCATCCACCACAGCGGCAGCGTGGAGGGCTGGCTGGAGGCGGAGGCGCTGACGTCGGTGGTGGCCGACTCCTACGCCGCGGTGTCCCCCGACGGTCGCGAGCACCTCGCCGTGGTCGCCGCCAAGCTGGGCCGCATGTGGGCGGAGGAGCCGACCATGTCCCCGGAGGTGCTGCGCGACGTCGCCGCCCGCACCCTGGTGATGGCCGGCGACGACGACGGCATCGCGCTGGAGCACACCGCGGCCATGTTCCGGGCCATCCCGGACGCCGAGCTGGCGGTGGTCCCCGGCACGTCGCACACGCTGCTGCTGGAGAAGCCGGACCTGTGCAACCGCATGGTGCTCGACTTCCTGCTCCACGACGCCACCCCCACCCTGGTGCCGCTGCGGCGCGCGGCCCGGCGCTGACCAGCGGCGACCCGGCTCGCCGTTACTCGCACGCAACGCTCGCCTGACGCCCCGGCAACCCCCCGCCTGGACCATGCAGGGATGCCCCGCGACACGAGCACGCGCACGCTGCCGGACCCGCCACCCCTGCGCGTGGTGCAGGACCCGCCGCCGGCGCCGGGGGGCGAGGTGCAGCTGCGGCACCGCACCATCCACGGCTACCGGCGGGCGTTCCGGACGGCGGGCAGTGGTCCGCCGCTGCTGCTCATCCACGGCATCGGGGACAGCTCCAGCACCTGGACCCACGTCATCGACGAGCTGGCCCAGAGCTTCACCGTCATCGCACCCGACCTGCTGGGCCACGGCCGCTCGGACAAGCCGCGCGCGGACTACTCGGTGGCCGCCTACGCCAACGGGATGCGCGACCTGCTCACCGTGCTGGGCATCGAGCGGGTCACCCTGGTGGGCCACTCCCTGGGCGGCGGCGTGGCCCTGCAGTTCGCCTACCAGTTCCCGCACATGGTGGAGCGGCTCGTCGTGGTGGCCCCCGGCGGGGTGACCAAGGAGGTCAACCCCGCGCTGCGCCTGGCTGCCCTGCCGGTGGCCAACCAGGCGCTGCGCCTGCTGCGGCTGCCCGGTTCCCTCACCGTGGTGGGCCTGCTCGGCCGGGTGTCCGAGCTGCTCTACCGGGGCCCGCTGCGGGGGGCCACGGTCTTCCACGACGTCCCCGACCTGGTGCGCGTGCTCAGCGACCTGCCCGACCCCACCGCGCGCGAGGCGTTCCTGCGCACGCTGCGGGCGGTGGTGGACTGGCGCGGGCAGGTGGTCACCATCCTCGACCGCGTGCACCTGACCTCCCAGCTGCCGGTGCAGATCATCTGGGGCGCGGTGGACACCGTGGTCCCGGTCAGCCACGCCTACCTGGCCCACGCCGCCATGCCCGGCTCGCGGCTGGACGTCTTCCCCCGCAGCGGTCACTTCCCCTTCCGCGACGACCCCGAGGGATTCCTGCGGGTGGTGCGGGAGTTCCTCGCCGAGACGGAGCCGATGGTGTTCGACCCGCAGGTGTGGCGGGAGACGCTCATCGCCGGCGTCGCCCCTGCCCTCGGGGAGAGCAGCCCCGCCATGCGCCGGGCGGTGCTGGGCACCATCGGCGCCGACGACCGGAGCGCCACGTGAGCGGCCGCGGCCTCCCCCGTCCCACCGAGAACGCCTGCAGGGGGCAACATGTCAGCACATGAGAACGCTCGAACCCACTGAGTTCACCGCGGTCCCCACCGAGGGCCGGGTGTTCACCCAGCAGCGCCGGGTCCGTGCCAACGACGTGGACCCACAACGGCGGCTGCGCCTGGACGGGATGGCGCGCTACCTCCAGGACATCGCCTTCGACGACCTCAACGACGCCGGGTTCGGCGAGAAGCACGCCTACTGGGTGCTGCGTCGCTGCGTCGTCCGGGTGCTGCGTCCGGCCCAGTTCGACGAGGACGTCCGGCTGCACTCGTGGTGCTCGGGCTACGCCAGCCGGTGGTGCACCAAGCGGGTGCAGATCGAGGGCGACGACGGAGCGCTGATCGAGACCGAGGGCTTCTGGGTGAACGTCAGCGCCGAGACCGGGATGCCCACCCCGCTCTCCCAGGACTTCTTCTCGATGTTCCACCTGCCCGCGGCCGACCGGGAGCTGCGCTGGCGGCGGATGCTCACCCCGCCCCGGGCGCCCGAGGGCGAGCACCTGCGGGGCACGCCGTTCCCGCTGCGGGTGACCGACTTCGACTGGTTCTCCCACGTGAACAACGCCGCCTACTGGTTTGCCGTGGAGGAGCACCTGGACGCCGTGCACCGCGGACTGCTGGACGGCCCGCACGAGGCGGTGCTGGAGTACAACACCCCCATCACCCGCGGTGAGCAGGTCGAGGTGATGACCACGACCGACGCTGACGCCGTGCACCTGTGGTTCCTGGTGGCCGGCCGTGTGCGCGCCGCTGCCCGCATCCGCCCGCTCGGCCCGGACGCGCTCTGAGCTCCCCCACCCCCAGGTCGCCCACGCCACCGGCATGCGCAATGCTCGGGGAGGCCGCCGCACGGCGATGCTGAACAACGCTGCGAGACAAGGGAGACCAGAGTGGCTGTGACCCGCGATGACCTGCGACGCCTGATCGACGCCGGGCCGGAGAACTACCGGCTGGTGCTGGAGGAGGGCAAGGCCAAGGTCACCGACCCGACCGACGAGGTGGACTCGGCCGACGTGGAGATCATCAACCGCGACGAGCTGGTGGAGCGCCTGCCCGCCGAGTACAGCGACACCGACCTCGACCAGCTCGCCACCACCCTCGACGCCACGGTCGGTGACCTCGGCGCCTGAGCCAGCACCACGTGCGGGTCGCCATCCGGGTGCGCCCGGGCGCCAGTCGGACCGAGGTCGGCGGGTCTCACGACGGCGCCCTGGTGGTCCGGGTGGCGGCTCGCGCCGTGGACGGCAAGGCCACCGAGGCGGCGCTGCGAGCGGTGGCCGAGGCGTTCGGCGTGCGCCGCCGCGCGGTCGAGCTGGTCAGCGGGCCCACCAGCCGCACCAAGGTGATTGAGGTCACGGGCGGCACGCAGGGCAGGCTCGACCACCTGTTGTCCGGCTGACCTGGGCCAGCGCCGTCAATGCGCCTGCTGACCTGCCGATTTCGCGAGTCGCCAGAGCCCCTGTTATCGTTTGTCTCGCGCCGCAAGCGCATGCGCCGTTAGCTCAATTGGCAGAGCAGCTGACTCTTAATCAGCGGGTTCGGGGTTCAAGTCCCTGACGGCGCACTCGCCTGAACATCACCCGCCCGGGTTACCCCGGGCGGGTCTTTTTCTGTCTGGCTCCCTGCTCGCTGAGCCGCCAGAGCGCCACTTTCCGCCGCCGGTCGTATCGTCGGACCATGGTCGAGACTCGGCGGCTGGGTGCAATCACCGAGGTGCTGCACGCCGCGGTGTACTTCGCACCCGAGGCCGAGAGCGCCTACCTCGACCTGGGCCTGCGCGGGTTCTGGCCCGGCTACTTCGCCTCCCGGGCCGCCGCGCTCGGACCCGCCAGCGCGGAGCTGGTCACCGCGGTCTTCGCTGGGTTCGCACCCGACTTCGTCGCCCGCGCGGTCCCCGAGATCTGGCGGGTCGTCTCGCCCCGGGACGTCCTGCAGGCGCGCCAGGACGCCGCGGTGGGGGCGCTGCGCCGGCTGCTGGGCGACGACGGGGTGGACGTGACGCGGGCGGCGTCCCTCACCGGCTCAGCGGTGGCCTCGCTGGACCTGGCCGGGCGTCCGCTGGCGGCCGCGCACGCCGCCCTGCCCCGTCCCGACGACCCGCTGGCAGCGCTGTGGCACGACTGCACGGTGCTGCGGGAGCACCGCGGGGACGGCCACGTCGCGGCGGTCACCGCCGCCGGGCTGCGCTGGCCGGTGCCGCACCTGATGGCTGCCGACCGGGTGCCCGACCGGCAGCAGGAGTTTCGAGGGTGGAGCGATGCGCAGTGGCAGGCCGCGGAGGAGGAGGCTGCCGACGTCGACCCGGCGGCCGCGGCAGTGCTGGAGGAGCACACCGACGTGCTGGCCGCCCGGGCCTACGAGACCATCGACACGGTGGCGCTGCGGCGCCTGCTCGAGCCGCTCGCCCAGCTGGTGGTGGACGGGGACGGTGTGCCCTTCCCCAACGCCATGGGCTTGCGCCGGCCCGAGCTCTGAGCCTCTGGGCGCAGATCCGATGGGCGCAGACCCGATGGGCGCGCAGGAGCCCCCGTCCGCGCGGGGCGGACGGGGGCTCCTGGAGAGCGTCAGGCCTGGACGGCCGTGCTCAGCGGAAGATCTTGCGCAGGACCAGCACGCCCACCACGGCCCCAACGCCGATCAGGGCGTTGCGCACGGCGGGCTCCTCGAGCTTGGCCAGCACGGTGTGCTTGACGTTGTCGATCATGCGCTTGGGACTGGCCCGCACGGTCAGCTCGTCCACGGTCCGGGCCAGCTGGTCCCTGGCGCGCTCGATCTCACGCTCGATGTTCTCGGTGTCCCGTGCCACGTGTCCTCTTCTCTCCGAATAGCGCTGAATCTCCGACCTACCGTAGAGCAGACGGTGCCGCGAGACCCAGCACAGGTGTCGGCGTCGGGCGGTAACCTGCCTGTCGTGACTGACACGACTCGGCTCGCCCCCGGCGACGACGCACCCGACTTCACCCTGCCCGACGCCGACGGCAACCCCGTCTCGCTGGCGGACTACCGGGGCCGCGCCGTCATCGTCTACTTCTACCCCGCGGCCATGACGCCAGGCTGCACCAAGCAGGCGTGCGACTTCAGCACCAACCTCAACGAGCTGGAGGGCGCGGGGCTGGCGGTGCTGGGCATCTCCCCCGACGCCCCGCCGAAGCTGGCCAAGTTCCGGGAGAAGGAGGGGGTCACCTTCCCGCTGCTGTCCGACGCCGACAAGTCGGTGATGCAGGCGTGGGGCGCCTTCGGGGAGAAGAAGCTCTACGGCAAGGTCGTCAACGGAGTCATCCGCTCGACGTTCGTCGTCGACGCCGAGGGCAAGATCAGCGTGGCCCAGTACAACGTCAAGGCCACCGGTCACGTCGCCAAGCTGATGCGCGAGCTGGACGTCGCCCAGGCCGCCGGCTAGGCGTGCGGGAGAAGGGACTCGAACCCTCACACTCTTTCGAGCACCAGGACCTAAACCTGGCGTGTCTGCCAATTCCACCACTCCCGCGTGCACGACAGCATAAAGGTGCCTGTGGGGCTGGCCACCAACGCTGTCCGCCCCCGGTGCACAACCGGACGCAACGGGTACCGTCGACGTCGTGACACCACCCGCCCGGCGCCACCGCGGCGCACTCGTCGCCCTCGTGGTGGTCGTCTTCTGTGGCTGCATCGGTCTCGGCTGGTGGCAGTGGGAGCGCTTCTCCGAGAGCAGTGGGACGGCCCAGAACCTGGGCTACGCCTTGCAGTGGCCGCTGTTCGCGCTGGTCAGCGTGTACGCCTACCGCAAGTTCGTCCGGCTGGAGGAACAGCAGCAGGACGACACCATCGAGGTGGCCGGGGGTGAGCAGGACCCGGAGGAGATTCCGGCCGACCTGTTGCCCGCCCGGCCGACAGCGGCCGCGCCGGTCCACGAGGGTGCCCTCTCCGACTACAACGCCTACCTCGCTGACCTCGCCGCGCAGGACCGGCACGCAGCGACCGATCGCGATTCCACCAGGAGCAGCTGATGACCACCGCCAAGTCCGCGAGCGCCCCGGCCCACGAGGTGAGCCCCCGGGTGGGGCCGGCGCTGACGCGCTACCGCGTGCTCGCCTACGTCACCGGTGTGCTGCTCGTCGGGCTGGTGGTCGCGATGATCTTCAAGTACACCGTGGGTGACGCGGGAGTCACCTCCATCATCGCCATCGCCCACGGGTGGATCTACGTCGTGTACCTGCTGCTGGCCCTGGACCTCGCGGTCAAGGCGCGCTTCCGTCCCGGCTCGGCGGTGCTGGTGCTGCTCGCGGGGACCATCCCCCTGATGTCCTTCGTGGCCGAGAACAAGGTCACCAACAAGATTCGTCGGGGCGAGCGCCTCTAGCTCTCCCCGCAGAACGGGCCGCACCTTGTCGGGGGCGGCCCGTTTGCTGTCTGCGCTGGTCACAGGGCCAAAATGTCGGGGCCTCGCCTTATGCTTCGAACATGAGTTCGAACGGTGTCGCGGCGGACCTCCCCGACGAGGTCGCCTCGTTGCTGGCTGAGCACGCTGCGGTGATGGTGCGGTTGCAGCAGGTGCCACTGGCCGGGCTGTCCGATGCTGGGGTGTTGGCGGTGGTGCGCGAGGTGGAGCGGGTGCACCGGATGAAGCCGACGGTGGATCACCGGTTGATCGTGGAGATGGAGTGCCGTTCCCTGGCCACGGTGTTCCTGGCCCGGGGCACGGCGGGGTTGCTCTCTGAGACCCTGCATCTGGACGTGCAGGAGGCCCGGGCTCGGGTGCGAGCCGCCTTGGTGCGGGGTCCTCGGTCGTCCTTCACCGGGGAGGATCTCGGGCCGGTCCATCCTGCGTGCGCGGCTGCTGAAGCCGCTGGTGAGATCTCGCCGCGGCATGCCGAGATCATCGCCAAGACGCTGCACGACCTGCCGGCCTCGCTGGACGCTGAAACGACCGCCATGGCCGAGCAGACCCTCGCCGCGCAAGCCTGCGCGCTGCGGCCCTCCGAGCTGGCCAAGGCCGCGGAGCGACTGGTGGCCTACCTCGACCCCGACGGGCGGGAAACGTCCGACGCCGATCGCGCGCGGCGGCGCGGGTTCACCATCGGTAGGCAGCGCCCGGACGGGATGAGCCGCATCAGCGGTGAGCTCGACCCCATGACCCGGGCCCTGGTGGATGCCGCCTTCTCCGCTGCCGCCCGGCCGGTGTCGGAAGAGGGGACTCCGGATCCGCGGAGCGCCGCCCAGCGCAACCACGACGCGCTGGCCACGCTGTGCCGCAACGCCCTCTCCTCCGGCGAGCTGCCCAGCAACCGTGGTCTGCCAGCCACGGTGGTGGTCACCATGGGACTGGCGGACCTGGAGCGCCGCACGGGAACTGCCTCCACAGCCTCCGGCGGGACCGTGCCGGTGCGCGACGTGCTCCGCATGGCCGCGGAGGCGAAGTGGCTGCCCTGCGTGCTCGACTCCGCCGGACAAGTCCTGCACCTGGGCACCGGGCAACGCCTGGCCTCACCGGCGCAACGGTTAGCCCTGTATGCCCGAGACCGTGGCTGCACCCGACCCGGCTGCGAGATGCCCGCCCAGTGGACCCAAGTCCACCACCTGCACGAGTGGCAACACGGCGGCCCCACCGACCTAGCGAATCTCGCGCTCGTCTGCCCGTTCGACCACCGCCTCATCACCCACGAAGGCTTCACCGTCCGCATGGGCACCAGCGGCCGCATCGAGTGGATCGCACCCCGACATGTTGACCCACAACAGGTTCCGCGCACCAACCCGATCCACCACCCACCCGACCTGAGCGACTCCGACCCTCCAGCCCGCTGCCGGGAGGTGGCGTAAGTGACGTCCGAGGTGGCTGTGCGTGAGCTAGAGGGCGCGCAGGGCGGGCAACAGCTGCTCCAGAGCACGGGCGCGGTGCGAGACGGCGTCCTTCTCCTCCGGGATGAGCTCCGCCGCGCTGCAGTCCATGCCCTCGGGCACGAACACGGGGTCGTAGCCGAAGCCGTTGGTGCCTGCCGGCTCACGGGCGATGCGGCCGCGCCACTCCCCGCGCACCACCACCTCCGGCCCGCCCGGCACCACCAGCGCCGATGCCGACACGAAGGCCGCGCCACGGCGCTCGTCGGGCACGTCGGTCAGCTGGGCCAGCAGCAGCGCCGTGTTGGCCGCGTCGTCACCGTGCCGGCCCGACCACCGGGCAGACAACACCCCGGGCATGCCGTTGAGCGCGTCCACCGCCAGCCCCGAGTCGTCAGCCACGCAGGCCATCCCCGTCGCGGCCGCACCGTCACGCGCCTTGGCCAGTGCGTTGCCCTCGAACGTCGGGGCGGTCTCCGGAGCTTCCTCGAACGGCGGCACGTCGTCCAGGCCCACCACCGTGACGCCGGTGAGCTGCGCCGCAGTCACGATGCGACGCAGCTCCGCCAGCTTCTTGGCGTTGCGACTGGCCAGCAGCAGCTCCACCGGCCGCTCAGCCCCGCTTCTTGCCGGTCGGCGCGGGCGGCTCGGGCAGCACGCCCGGGTACGGCGCCGCCAGCGCCTCTGCCTGGATGGCCGACAGCTGCGCGCACCCGCGCACCGCCAGGTCCAGCATCGCGTCCATGGTGGAGCGGGCAAAGGTCGCGCCCTCACCGGTGCCCTGGATCTCCACGAAGGTCTCCGCGTCGGTGAGCACGACGTTCATGTCCACCTCGGCGCGGGAGTCCTCCTCGTACGGCAGGTCGAGGCGCACCCGGCCGTCCACCACCCCCACGCTCACCGCGGCGATGGCGCACGACAGCGGCTGCGGGTCGGACAGCGCGCCCTTGGCCCGCAGCCAGGTCACCGCGTCGCTCAGCGCCACGTACGCGCCGGTGATGGCCGCCGTGCGGGTGCCGCCGTCGGCCTGCAGCACGTCGCAGTCGATGGCGATGGTGTTCTCCCCGATCGCCGCCAGGTCGATGCACGCGCGCAGCGAGCGGCCCACCAACCGGCTGATCTCCTGCGTGCGGCCCCCCACCTTGCCCTTGACCGACTCGCGGTCGCTGCGGGTGTGCGTGGCCGCCGGCAGCATCGCGTACTCCGCCGTCACCCATCCCAGGCCCGATCCCTTGCGCCAGCGGGGCACGCCCTCGGTGACGCTGGCGGTGCACATCACCCGGGTGCTGCCGAACTCCACCAGCACGGAGCCGGCGGGGTGGTCGGTGAATCCGCGGGTGATGCGCACGTCGCGGAGCTGGTCGTCTTCTCTGCCGTCTGCTCGTGTGGACACCCGGCGAGCCTAGTGGGGACCGGGTGAACCGCGGATGAGCGGGCAGCGCCAGTCAGGGGCGCGCGGGCACCGACGAGCCGGCCCGGGCGCCGTGCACGATGTCGTGCTCCTCGCCCGCGCTGACGGCGTGCACCTCGCCGTCGAACTCGGCGCGGGCCTCGGCCACAACGTCTTCGCGGGAGGTCCACGGCGGGATGTGGGTGAGCAGGAGCCTGCCCACACCCGCCTTCTGCGCCAGCTGGCCGGCCTGGGTGCCCGACAGGTGCACCCCCACCGGCCGGCTCGGGGAGTCGGTCCACGACGCCTCGGCCAGCAGCACGTCCGCGCCCTGAGCCAGCTCCTCAACCTCCGCGCACGGACCGGTGTCGCCGGTGTAGACCAGCGTCACGCCCGACGGGTCGGTGACGCGCAGCCCGAACGCCTCGCAGGGGTGCTCCACCAGCTGCGGCAGCACCGTGACGGAGCCGAACCGCACCGCCTCGCCGCTGCGCCAGTGGGTCAGCTCCATCACGTCGGAGATGTCCTCCACCTCCTCCGTCCCCGCGCACGAGGCCGCGGCCAGCCGCTGTGCGGTGTCCGTCGGCCCGTACAGCGTGGTGCGACCCGGCACCGGGCTCGGGTGGTAGCGCCGCCACACCAGCAGCCCGGCGATGTCCAGGCAGTGGTCGGCGTGCAGGTGGCTGAGCAGCACGGTGACCGACGCAGGGTCCACGTAGCGCTGCAGCGCCCCGAGAGCACCGCCGCCGAGGTCGATCACCAGTGGTGGTGCGCCCTCAGCAGTCACCAAGTAGCTCGAGGCTGGGGAGTCGGGTCCTGCCACACTGCCGGAGCATCCGACGACGGTGAGCCGCATTCCGGTCATGTTGCCACGGCCAACCGTGATCTGCGAGCGCGTCTTAGTCGACTGCGACACCGACCGGGCCGGCGGCCGCACCAACTTCGGTCAGCTCCGGCCCCAGGAAGCGACGACCCAGCCGCGCGAACGAGGTGGGATCACCGGTGGAGAGGAACACCCTGGTCGGCGGCACCGGGCTCTCCCGCAGCAGCTCGGTGGCGCTGAGCACGCGCAGCACGTCCTTGGCGGTCTCCTCGGCGCTGGAGACCAGGGTCACCTGGTCACCCATGGCCAGCTGCAGCACCCCGGACAGCAACGGGTAGTGCGTGCAGCCCAGCACCAGGGTGTCCACCTCGGCGCTCTGCAGCGGCTCCAGGTACGCCTGGGCCAAGCCCAGGATCTGGCGTCCGCTGGTGATGCCGCGCTCCACGAAGTCCACGAACCGCGGGCAGGCCACCGAGGTGACGCTCACCCCACGGGCGGCGGCGAAGGCGTCGTCGTAGGCGCGGGAGGCGACGGTGGCGCGGGTGCCGATGACGCCGATACGGCCGCTGCGGGTAGTGGCCACCGCACGGCGCACGGCCGGCAGCACCACCTCCACCACCGGCACGGGGTAGCGCTCACGAGCGTCCCGCAGGCAGGCGGCCGACGCGGTGTTGCACGCGATGACGAGCATCTTCACGCCCCGCTCCACCAGGTCGTCGGCCACCGCCAGCGCGTGCGCCCGGACCTGCGCGATGGTCAGCGGACCGTAGGGGCCGTTGGCGGTGTCGCCGACGTAGATCACCGACTCCGCCGGCAGCTGGTCGATGATTCCGCGGGCCACGGTGAGCCCACCCACCCCGGAGTCGAAGATGCCGATCGGCGCGTCCGCGCCCACCGGCGTGCTCACCGGCGCACGCCCGGGCCGAGCTGTCCGGCGGCACGGTCGCGGCGGGCCATCGCGCTCGCGGCGACCACCCCGCCGACGGCTCCGAAGAGGTGGCCCTGCCAGGACACGCCAGGCGCGCCGGGGAACACGCCCCAGAGCAGGCTGCCGTAGAGCACCAGCACCACCACGCCCACCGCCAGCTGGAGCAGGCTGCGGGTGAAGATGCCGCTGACGATGAGGTAGGCGAGGTAGCCGAACACCAGCCCGGACGCGCCCACCACCACCGTGTCCGGCTCGCCGAACAGCCACACCCCCACCCCGCTGACCAGCCAGATGATGGCGCTGACCAGCACGAACCGCAGCAGCCCCGCCAGCACCAGCACCGCGAAGCCCAGCACCAGCAGGGGCACGGTGTTGGACTGCAGGTGCCCGAAGTCGGCGTGCAGCAGCGGCGCCCAGAGGATGCCGTCGAGCCCGCTCACCGCGCGCGGCTCGATCCCGTCGTCGGTGAGCTCGTCACCGGTGGCGGAGTTGACCCCCTGGATCACCCACAGCGCGGCGACGAACAGCGCGATCGTCACGGCGGCCGTCTTCCACACGGGCTGCCCGCCCGGGGTGGAGGGTCGGTGCGCCGACGGGATCGCGGGAGGCCTCATGCCCAGAGCTGTCCTTCCAGGGCCGCCTCGGCCTCCTCGAGCGTCCCGGCGTAGGCGCCGGTGGAGAGGTACTTCCAGCCGGCGTCGCAGAGGACGAACGCGATGTCCGCCCGCTCCCCCGCCTTGACGGCCTTGCGCCCGGCGGCCAGCGCCGCGTGCAGGATGGCGCCGGTGGAGAACCCGGCGAAGATGCCCTCCTGCTCGATGAGCTCGCGGGTGCGTCGCAGCGCGTCCTTGGGTCCTACCGAGTAGCGGGTGGTGAGCACCGACGCGTCGTAGAGCTCGGGGATGAAGCCCTCGTCGATGTTGCGCAGCCCGTACACCAGCTCGCCGTAGCGCGGCTCCGCTGCGATCACCTGGATGCCGGGGACCTTCTCGCGCAGGTAGCGCCCGGCCCCCATCAGGGTTCCGGTGGTGCCCAGCCCGGCCACGAAGTGCGTGATGGTGGGCAGGTCCTCGAGGATCTCCGGACCGGTGCCCCGGTAGTGCGCCAGCGCGTTCGCCGGGTTGCCGTACTGGTAGAGCATCACCCAGTCAGGATGCTCCGCGACGATCTCCTTGGCCATGGCGACGGCCTGGTTGGACCCGCCCGCGGCCGGGGAGGTGATGATCTCCGCGCCGTACATGGTGAGCAGCTGCCGGCGCTCGATGGAGGTGTTCTCCGGCATCACGCAGATCAGGTGGTAGCCCTTGAGCCGCGCGGCCATGGCCAGCGAGATGCCGGTGTTGCCGCTGGTGGGCTCCAGGATGGTGCACCCGGGGGTGAGCACCCCGTCGCGCTCGGCCTGCTCGATCATGGCCAGCGCCGGACGGTCCTTGACCGAGCCCGTGGGGTTGCGGTCCTCCATCTTGACCCACAGCCGCACCGGGTTCTCGCCCTCCCACTGCGGGGAGAGCGAGGGCAGTCCGACCAGCGGGGTGTGGCCCAGGGAGTCGAGCAGGCTGTCGTAGCGGGCCATCTCTAGCGTGCGCCGCCAGCGACCGCGGGGAGGATGGTGACGTCGTCACCCTCGCCGATGGGGGTGGCCATGCCGCCGGAGAAGCGGACGTCCTCGTCGTTGACGTAGACGTTGACGAAGCGGTGGAGCTTGTCCCCGTTCACCAGGCGCTCCTTGATGCCGTTGTGCTTGGCCTCGAGGTCGTCGATCAGCTCGGCCAGCGTGGCGCCCGAGGCCTCGACGCTCTTCTGGCCGTCGGTGTGGGTGCGCAGGATGGTCGGGACGGAAACGGTCACTGCCATGGGAGAGCTCCTGAGTTCGTGAGTGGTCCTTCGTGCGGGCAACGTCTGCAGGGGCGCCGGGGATTCCCGGCGCACGTCACTGCTGGTCGGGGACGTCGTCCGGACCGGAGTGCGCGAACCGGTAGCTCTCCACCACCTCGACGGACTCCTCGGTGACCACGCCGTCGACGATGCGGTAGCTGCGCAGCTCCTCGGTGTCGGGCTCGCGGGTGGAGACCAGCACGTAGTGCGCGTCCGGCTCGGCAGCCAGGTTGATGTCGGTGCGGCTGGGGTAGGCCTCGGTGGCGGTGTGCGAGTGGTAGACCACCACCGGCACCTCGTCGTTGCGGTCCATCTCGCGCCACACCCGCAGCTGCTCGCCGGAGTCGAAGCGGTAGAACGTCGGTGAGCGCTCGGCGTTGATCATGGCCACGTGTCGCTCGGGACGGTCGGAACCCTCCGGCCCCACGAGGATCCCGCAGGCCTCGTCAGGGTGGTCGGCGCGCGCGTGGGCGATCATCGCCTCGACGAGGTCTGCCCGGATTGTCAGCACGCAACCCATCCTAGGCGACGCCGGTGCCGCGCCGACCGGGCCCGACGGGCCAGCCAGGCTCAGCTCATCAGCGACTGCACCAGGGAGTCCTGCACGAAGGTGAGCCAGTGGTACACGCCGAGGTGACCCGCGCGGGGGTCGTCCTCGGGCACCTCGTCGGGGGTGTCCGGGCCGATGTCCAGCATGGTGCCGAGGGTGAGCCGGACGTCGTTGATGGTGGCCAGCCAGGCGTCGGCCTGCGTGGTGTTCAGCGTGACCCGCCCGCCCCGCGGCGGGCAGGAGTCCAGCAGCACCTGGGCCGCCGCGCACTTGGCGTCGATGATCTCCGGCTCGTGCAGGCTGCGCAGCGCACCGGCGGCGTCGGCGCCCTGCTCCCGGTCGGCACCGTCCTGGGTGTAGGCGGGGTCGTCGAGGCGGTGGAAGTCCGGCAGCAGGCGCAGCAGGCTGTCGTCCTGGGGGCGGTCGCTGTGGCCGGTGCGCAATCCGGTCATCCGGGAGAGCTCGTCGGTGGGGGCGTCGTCGGCGCGGGCGCGCAGCATCTCCACCACCGAGGACACCAGCCCGCGGAGCACCGCTGCCTCCTGGGGGTCGAGCTCGGTGCGCACCCGAGCTCCCCCGAACGTGCTCCTGCGTGACCAGTGCTGCATGAGATGTGTCCCGGTGGGTTGGCTGACCACCCGCGCCGTGCTGCGGTGTCGGTCAGGTCGGTGAATGTGCTGTGCCGTGGCGGCGAGCTTCGTGCGAGCTGGTGCGGGCTCAGCCGTCCCGCTGGAGGGTGGCCCACAGGCCCGCGGCGTGCAGCTTGCTCACGTCGCCCTCCATCTTCTCCTTGGTGCCTGAGGAGACCACCGCCCTGCCCTCGGAGTGCACCTGCATCATCAGCTCGGTGGCCTTGTCCTTGGAGTAGCCGAAGAGCTTCTGGAAGATGTAGGTGACGTAGTGCATGAGGTTCACGGGGTCGTCCCACACCACCGTCACCCACGGTCGGTCCTCACCCCGCGCCTCGTCGGTTACCGAGTCGGGGTCGACCTGAGGTTCCAGCTCAGTGGGTGCAGCCATGGACTCCACCTTACGACCGAAACGGACGAACTCCCACGTCCCGGTCTCGGTGCGAGCCTCGTACAGTGACCAGACGTGACGGCTTACACAAGCACCGCCCTGCTCACCGACCACTACGAGCTCACCATGCTCAGTGCCGCCCTCCAGGACGGCACCGGTGACCGGCACTGCACCTTCGAGCTGTTCGCGCGCTCGCTGCCCGCCGGGCGGCGCTACGGCGTGGTCGCCGGCACGGGCCGTTTCCTCGAGCTGCTGGCCGACTTCCAGGTGGGCGAGCGGGAGCTGGCCGCGCTGGCCGGGGTGGTGGACACGCGCACGCTGGAGTGGCTATCCGAGTACCGCTTCCGCGGGGACATCGACGGCTACCCGGAGGGTGAGCTGTACTTTCCCGGTTCGCCCGTCCTCTCGGTGCACGGCACGTTCGCCGAGTGCGTGGTGCTGGAGACGCTGGCCCTGTCGGTGCTCAACCACGACTCCGCGGTGGCCTCCGCCGCCGCCCGGATGGTCAGCGCCGCCCGGGGCCGCACGCTCATCGAGATGGGCTCGCGGCGCACCCACGAGCGGGCCGCGGTGGCCAGCGCCCGCGCCGCCTACCTCGCCGGGTTCACCTCCACCTCCAACCTGGAGGCCGGACGTCACTACGGGGTGCCCACCTCCGGCACCAGCGCGCACGCCTTCACGCTGCTGCACACCACCGAGCACGGCACCGACGAGGCCGCCGCCTTCCGCGCCCAGGTGGACGCCCTCGGGGTGGGCACCACGCTGCTGGTGGACACCTACGACATCCACAACGGCATCGCCACCGCCATCGAGGTGGCCGGGCCCGAGCTGGGCGCGGTGCGCATCGACTCCGGCGACCTCGGCGTGATGGCCGCGCAGGCGCGGGCCCAGCTGGACTCCCTGGGCGCCACCAAGACCCGGGTGGTGCTCTCCGGCGACCTGGACGAGTACGCCATCGCGGGGCTGCGCGCGGAGCCGGTGGACGCCTACGGCGTGGGCACCTCGCTGGTCACCGGCTCCGGTGCCCCCACCGCGGGCATGGTGTTCAAGCTGGTCGCCGTGGACGGCGTCCCGGTGGCCAAGCGCAGCAGCAACAAGGCCTCCCGCGGCGGAGCCAAGTCAGCGGTGCGCCGGGCGCGGGCGACCGGCACCGTGGTGGAGGAGGTCGTGCACGGGGTCGAGCACGCCCCCGAGCTGGGCCCCGACGACCGCGTCGTCCCCGTCCCGCTGGTGCGCAAGGGTGAGCCGGTGGAGGGCCTGCCCACGCTGGAGCAGTCCCGCAAGCACCTGGCCGCCGGGCTGGTCAGCCTGCCGTGGGAGGGCCTCAAGCTGTCCAAGGGCGAGCCGGCCATCCCCACCACCTACCTCTGAGCCCACCGACCCTCTGGGCCCACCGACCCTCTGAGCCCACCGACGCGCCACCGTGGGCGGGGCCACCCCGCCCACGGCGGTAGCGTCTGCACCCGTGCCCGACTCCCCTGCTCCTGACTCCGCACGCTTGCCCGCGGTCCCCGAGCTGCTCGCCAGCGCGGTGCAGGCTCTCGGCGGCGCGGAGCGCACCGGGCAGCTGAGCATGGCCTCCGCCGTGGCGCACGCGCTGGAGGGCGGCCAGCACCTGGCGGTGCAGGCCGGCACCGGCACCGGCAAGTCGCTGGCCTACCTGGTGCCCGCGATCCGGCACGCCGTCAGCTCGGGCAAGACGGTGGTCGTCTCCACCGCCACCATCGCCCTGCAGCGCCAGCTGGTGGACCGCGACCTGCCGCGCCTGGCCAAGGCGCTCAAGCCCGAGCTGGGCCAGGCCCCGCAGTTCGCCATCCTCAAGGGCCGGCGCAACTACCTGTGCCTGCACCGCCTCGACGCCGGCGCCCCCGAGGACCCCGACGAGGCACTGTTCGACGCCTTCGCCGTCTCCAAGATGGGCCGGGAGGTGCAGCGCCTGCACGCATGGGCGGAGAAGACCGAGACCGGTGACCGCGACGAGATCGTGCCCGGGGTGAGCGAGCAGGCCTGGCGGCAGGTCAGTGTCTCCGCCCGGGAGTGCCTCGGCGTCGCCCGCTGTCCAGTGGGCAGCGACTGCTTCGCCGAGCAGGCGCGCGCAGCCGCCGCCAAGGTGGACGTGGTGGTGACCAACCACGCGCTGCTGGCCATCGACGCCATCACCGGCATCCCGGTGCTGCCCGAGCACGACGCGGTGGTGATCGACGAGGCCCACGAGCTGGTGGACCGGGTGACCGCGGTGGCCACCGCCGAGCTGCACGGGGCCGCCATCAGCGCCGCGGCCCGGCGCTGCGCCAAGATGATCGACGACCGCGACGTGGACCGGCTGGAGGCCTCGGCCGAGGGCTTCACCATGGCGCTGGAGGACGTGGGCCCCGGCCGCTGGGAGCGGAGCCTGCCCGACCAGGCCGCCACCGCGCTGGCCGCCGTCCGCGACGCCGCCTGGGCGTGCCGCACCGCCATCGGCCCGGTCAAGCCGGGGATGAGCGCCGCCGACCCTGAGGCGGCCGCCGCCCGCACCGCCGCGCTGGCCCTGATCGACGAGGTGCACGACACCGCGGTGCGCGTGCTGGTGGCCTTCGACCAGCCCGACCCCGCCAAGCGGCACGACGTGGTGTGGCTGGCCGCGGAGGAGCGCCGCGGGCTGGTGCTCAAGGTGGCGCCGCTGTCGGTGGGCGGGCTGCTGCGCAAGAACCTCTTCGACGACTCCACCGTGGTGCTCACCTCGGCCACCCTGGCGCTGGGCGGCTCCTTCGACAACCTGGCCCGGCAGTGGGGACTGCCCGCGGAGAACGCCGCCCGCAGCGACACCGGTACCGCCAGCGCCAAGGAGGCGCCGTCGGAAGGTGCGGCGAGCAGCACCCGCTGGTCGTCGCTGGACGTGGGCTCACCCTTCGCCCACGCCACCTCGGGCATCCTCTACGTGGCCAAGCACCTGCCCGCACCCGGCCGGGACGGACTGGTGGAGGCGTACCTCACCGAGATCGAGGAGCTGGTCTCCGCCGCCGGTGGGCGCACCCTGGGCCTGTTCTCCTCCATGCGCGCGGCCAAGGCGGCGGCGGAGGCCATGCGCGAGCGCCTGGACACCCCGGTGCTGTGCCAGGGCGAGGACTCCACCGGCCAGCTCATCACCAAGTTCGCCGCCGACGAGGCCACCTCGCTGTTCGGCACGCTGTCGCTGTGGCAGGGCGTGGACGTGCCCGGCCGATCGCTGTCGCTGGTGATCCTGGACCGCATCCCCTTCCCCCGCCCCGACGACCCGCTGCTGGTCGCCCGCCAGCGCGCCGTGGAGTCCACCGGGGGCAACGGCTTCCTCACCGTGGCCGCCAACCACGCGGCGCTGCTGCTGGCCCAGGGCGTGGGCCGGCTGCTGCGCAGCGTGGACGACCGCGGGGTGGTGGCCGTGCTCGACCCGCGCCTGGTCACCGCCCGCTACGGCGGCTACCTGCGGGCGTCGCTGCCCCCGTTCTGGCAGACCACCGACCCCGCCGTGGTCCGCTCCGCGCTGCGTCGGCTGGTGGACAACCCCGAGGCCTAGGCCCGGTGCGGGCCCGAGCTGGTTCCGCTCAGCCGGTGGTCACTGGCCGCCGAGGGGCACGCGCCGCAGCACCCCGTCGATGGCGTCCGCGGCCTCCACCTCGGCCCGGGTGATGCCCAGCACGAACAGCACCGCGTCCAGGTAGGGGTAGGACAGCGCGGTGTCGGCGACGTCGCGCAGCGCCGGCTTGGCGTTGAAGGCGATGCCCAGCCCCGCAGCAGAGATCATGTCGATGTCGTTGGCGCCGTCACCCACCGCCACGGTCTGCTCCAGGGGCACGCCGGCCTGCGCGGCGAAGCGCTGCAGCGCCACCGCCTTGGCGGCCCGGTCGATGATCGGCCCGATCACCCGTCCGGTGAGCGTGCCGTCCACGATCTCCAGGGTGTTGGCCGCCACGAAGTCCAGCTCCAGCTCGTGCGCCAGGCCCTCGATCACCTGGGTGAAGCCGCCGGAGACCACCCCGCAGTGGAAGCCCAGCCGGCGCAGCGTGCGGATGGTGGTGCGGGCCCCCGGGGTGAGCTCCAGCTCGTCGGCCACGTCCTGGATCACGCTCGCCGGCAGCCCGGCCAGCGACTGCACCCGCTGGTGCAGCGACTGGGTGAAGTCCAGCTCGCCGCGCATCGCGGCCGCGGTGATCTCGGCGACCTTGTCCTCGGCGCCGGCGCGAGCGGCCAGCATCTCGATGACCTCGCCCTGCACCAGGGTGGAGTCGACGTCGAAGACGATGAGCCGCTGCGCCCGGCGGGCCAGTCCGCCGCGCTGCACCGCGATGTCCACGCCCTCCCCGGCGGCCACCGCGGCCAGCCCGGTGCGCAGCGCGGTGTCCGAGGCGCTCTCGTGGCCCACGGTGCCCGTGGCCTCGGAGCCGTCGCCAGGGGCACTGACCATCAGCTCCAGGCCGGTGACCGGGTAGTCGGCCACTGCGCGGATGGCGTCGATGTTGGCGCCCTGCACCGCCAGCTCCCGACCGATGGCGGTGAGCGCCCGCGCCTTCACCGGGCTGCCCAGCACCAGCACCGAGTGCGTGGAGGGGCTGCGACCGCCGCCGACCGGTGCCCCGACCTCCACGTCCACGTGCACGCCCACCGTGGGCATCACCTGCTCCACCGACGCCTTGAGCGCGTCGGCATCCCCGGCGCAGCTGACCAGCACCCCCAGCGTGAGCCGCCCCCGGATGACCACCTGCTCGACGTCCATCACGTCCACGTCGTGCTTGGTCAGCTCCTGGAAGAGCACGGAGGTCACGCCCGGGCGGTCAGGCCCGGTGACGGTGACCAGGACAGTGCTCTCGTGCGTCGGCTGGGCTGGCCCGGTCACGTCGGGGTTCCTCCTGGGTTGGGTTCTCGCCCGGGCCTAGAGGCCCGGGTGCTGTCACGTCTTCTCACAGTGCCACGGGACGGCGATGAGCCCCGACCCACTGCAGGTCGAGGCTCATCGCTGGAGTGCTGCGGAGCTGGGTGCTACCGGTCTAGCGCGACCGGGGGTCGCCGCCGTTGGTGGAATCCGGCTCCACCACGTTGCTGACCTTCTCCGACGGGGCGCCGTGGTTCGCGGCGGCCTTGCCGGTGTGCGCCTCGGCGCGCATGCGCTCCGCCATGTGCGGGTAGTGCAGCTCGAAGGCGGGACGCTCCGACCGGATGCGCGGCAGCACGGTGAAGTTGTGCCGCG
This sequence comes from Rhodococcus sp. Z6_132, assembly GCF_058133635.1. Lineage (NCBI taxonomy): Bacteria > Bacillati > Actinomycetota > Actinomycetes > Mycobacteriales > Nocardiaceae > Rhodococcus > Rhodococcus sp. Z6_132. Next base: position 264,293 of record NZ_JBYUNP010000002.1, on the reverse strand, counting down.
GCGGCGGGCAGCTGGTGGCCCACTCCAGGGAGTTGCCGTAGCCCCACGGGTCGTCAACCAGGACCGGCTTGCCGTAGCGGTAGCTGACGAAGACGTTCCACAGGAACGGCAGCGTGGAGGCGCCGAGGACGAACGCACCGATGGTGGACACCGTGTTCAGCGTGGTGAACCCGTCGGAGGGCAGGTAGTCGGCGTAGCGGCGCGGCATGCCCTCGTTGCCCAGCCAGTGCTGCACCAGGAACGTCAGGTGGAAGCCGATGAACGTGGTCCAGAAGTGGAACTTGCCCAGCTTCTCGTCCAGCATCCGGCCGGTCATCTTGGGGAACCAGAAGTAGATGCCGGCGTAGGTCGCGAACACGATGGTGCCGAAGAGCACGTAGTGGAAGTGCGCCACCACGAAGTAGGTGTCCGACACGTGGAAGTCGATCGGCGGGCTGGCCAGCAGCACACCGGTGAGCCCACCGAAGAGGAACGTGATCAGGAAGCCCAGGGAGAACAGCATGGGCGTCTCGAAGGTGAGCTGGCCCTTCCACAGGGTGCCGATCCAGTTGAAGAACTTCACGCCGGTGGGGATGGCGATGAGGAACGTCATGAAGGAGAAGAACGGCAGCAGCACCGCACCGGTGGCGTACATGTGGTGCGCCCAGACGGCGACCGACAGCGCGGCGATGGCCAGCGTGGCGAAGACCAGGCCCTTGTAGCCGAAGAGCGGCTTGCGGGAGAACACCGGGAAGATCTCGCTGACGATGCCGAAGAACGGCAGCGCGATGATGTAGACCTCGGGGTGGCCGAAGAACCAGAACAGGTGCTGCCACAGGATGACGCCGCCGTTGGCGGGGTCGAAGATGTGCGAGCCCAGGTGGCGGTCGGCAGCGAGGCCGAAGAACGCCGCGGTGAGGATCGGGAAGGCCAGCAGGATCAGCAGGCCGGTGATGAGGATGTTCCAGGTGAAGATCGGCATCCGGAACATCGTCATGCCGGGGGCGCGCAGGCAGACCACGGTGGTGATCATGTTGACCGCACCGAGGATGGTGCCCAGGCCGGCGATGGCCAGGCCCATGATCCACAGGTCGGCGCCGGCGCCCGGGGAGTAGACGCTGCTGGACAGCGGGGTGTAGGCGAACCAGCCGAAGTCAGCGGCACCACCGGGGGTGATGAAGCCGGAGATGGTGATGGTCCCGCCGAACAGGAACAGCCAGTAGGAGAAGGCGTTCAGCCGGGGGAACGCCACGTCCGGCGCGCCGATCTGCAGCGGCAGGATGTAGTTCGCGAAGGCGAACACGATCGGCGTCGCGTACAGCAGCAGCATGATCGTGCCGTGCATGGTGAACAGCTGGTTGTACTGCTCGTTCGAGAGGAACTGCAGCCCAGGAACGGCCAGCTCGGTCCGCATGAGCAGTGCCATCAGGCCACCGACGATGAAGAAGACGAACGCGGTGACCATGTACATCAACCCGAGGGTCTTCGGGTCGGTCGTCTTGAGCATGTTGACGATGAAGTTGCCCTTTTTCACCTCCCGGGCCGGGTACGGCCTGGTGGCGACGGGCTGGGGCGCTAGGGCCGTCACTGATCCTCCTGACTGCGCGTCCGACCGGGGTGAACCCGGGGGACCCGTGCTGCCTCACGAACCGCTTGGCTCGCGCATCCTGCACCGCGACCCACCCCGACGAGTCGGAGGAAAAGCGGCAGAGCAGATCGTAGCCGGAGGCAAGTGCCGCACAGCCGCCGCCCCGCCGCTAGCCGCCCGAACGCACGCGAGGCCCAGATCCTGTTCGGATCTGGGCCTCGCGTGCGTTCACGGGTGGAGCTGAGGGGACTCGAACCCCTGACCCCCACACTGCCAGTGTGGTGCGCTACCAGCTGCGCCACAGCCCCGTGCTGCGAGACAGAAAGTTACACGACGTGGGCACCAGAACTGAAATCGGGGGTACCCCTCTGGGCGAAACCGCTGGTCAGCCGAGCTGGGACACCCAGCTGGTGTTGCGGAAGTCCACCGACTTGCCGTCCCGGAGCACCGTCGGCGTCGCGACCGCGCCCACCGCGGCCGCCAGCTCGGCCTCCCCGGCCTGCGAGGCGGCCTGCGCGTCGGCGATGCGCGCCCCGCTGGTGATGCACGGGCCCGCCTCGGCCGGCGCACCCACCTGGGTGGCCAGCTCCGCGAGCTGGTCGTTGCTCAGGTCTGTGCTGGCCCGCTCGGCCGGCTGGTTCTCGGTGTCGAAGAGGGTGGCGTGGTAGGCCGGGTAGGCCCGCCCGTCCCCCGTGGTGGCCACGCACAGGGCCGCAGCAGCCGCCCTGGTGGAGTAGTCCTTGCTGGCCGAGGCGTCGTTGAGGAAGTCCAGCGAGTGGTAGCGCACGGCGATCTTGCCCTCGTCCGTGGCCTGCGCCAGCTCCTGGCCGTAGATCTTCTCGAACTGGGCGCACACCGGGCAGAGGTAGTCCTCGTAGATGTCGATGGTCACCGGCGCGGTGTCCGACCCCACCCGCACCACGCCCTGGTTCACCTGGACCGGGGAGTTCTGCGCATGGCCGTACCCCTCGTTCCGAGCCTCGTTCTGGTTGCTCTGGTTGACGACCCCACCGATCACCACCACCGCCACGAGAGCGAGCACCACGCCGGCGATGATCGTTGACCGCTTGCTGGTCACCGGGCGCTTGTTCATGCCTTGGCTGCTCACGTGTTCCTCCGGGGCGGTTCGCCGGCGAGCCTGGTGCCGCAGACGTTGCACCCAGGATGCCACTGCTGTCGCCAACGCCACACAGACACCGTTGACATGTTGGCGCACAACAACACTCACGCCAGGTCGGGCCTGGTGACCTCAGCGGGCGCGGGCCAGCGGCCAGGGTGAGCGCGAGCCGGCACCCAGCGCCACCGGGCTCAGCGGGCGGTACACCAGCCACCCCGCCAGCACCATGAAGCCCAGGTCACGGACGATCTCCACCGCGTAGTCCCAGGGTCCGACGTCGCCCACCCCTCCCCCGCCGAAGCAACCGCAGTCGATGGACAGCCCACGAGCCCAGACCGAGGACACCCCGGCGATGAAGCCGACCAGCACCACCAGCGAGACCACCGCCACCGGTCGCACCCCCACGCCGCACAGCAGCAGCAGGCCGAGCCCGATCTCGACGAAGGGCAGCGCGTTGGCGAACGGGGTGACCATCGACTCCGGCAGCAGCTGGTAGGCGCGCACGGCGACCACGGCCTGCAGGGGGTCGGCCGCCTTGATGGCGCCGGAGGCCAGCCACACGGCCGCCAGTCCGAGCCGGGCGAGCAGGCTCACCCAGGGAGTGAGGAACATCCCCGCAGAGTAGACGTTTCCCCCGGTCAGGGTAGCCTCCCCTTCGTCCACAAAGGATCGTCCGGCCGGTATCGTGCACCTGGTGACCACCTCAGCCATCCCCGGGTTCCGGGGCCCGGCCGCCACCGGCGGACCTGTCGCCAGCACGGCCCAGGACGGCCCGGGCGAGATCGGTCACACCCACGCCGACGTGTCCGGCGGGTGGCTGCGCGCCGCGGTCTTCGGCGCGATGGACGGGTTGGTGACCAACATCTCCCTGGTCGCCGGCATCGGTGCTGCCGGGGCCGCGCCACGCACCATCGTGCTCACCGGGGTGGCCGGGCTGGTGGCCGGCGCGTTCTCCATGGCGCTGGGCGAGTACACCTCGGTGTCCACCCAGAACGAGCAGGTGGAGGCCGAGGCGCGGGTGGAGCGTCGCGAGCTGCGCGACAACCCCGCGGGCGAGGAGGCCGAGCTGGTCGCCATGTTCACCGAGATGGGCATGAGCACCCCCACCGCCACCAGCGCGGCCCGGGAGGTGCACCACGACCCGGAGCGCGCGGTCCGCACGCACCTCACCCACGAACTGGGCATCGACCCCGAGGAGAGGCCCTCCCCGATGGTGGCGGCGCTGTCGTCGTTCCTGATGTTCGCCCTGGGCGCGATCGTGCCCCTGCTGCCCTACCTGCTGGGCTTCAGCTCGCTGCTGGCCGGGCTGGCCGTGGGCGCGCTGGGGCTGGTGCTGGCCGGAGCGGTCGCGGCCACGTTCACCGCGCAGAAGTGGTGGCGCGGCGCCGCCCGCCAGCTGGTGTTCGGCGTCGTGGCGGCGGGCGCCACCTACCTGGTGGGCACCCTCATCGGGGTGGGCCCGGTCGGCTGACCTGCCCCTTGCCCTGACCCGGAGCCGCTGCCCGGCCGGGCAGCGTCTCCGGGGCCCGCGCCCACACCAGTGCGGCCACCAGGGCGATGGCCCCGGTCACCCCGAAGGCCGCCGAGTAGGACACGTGCTCGGCCAGCAGGCCCGCCCCCACCGGGCCGGCGATGGCGCCCACGTCCGAGGCCATCTGGAAGCCGGCGAACACCGGCCCGCCCTTGCTCTCCGAGCCCACCACGTCGGCCACCGCGGCCTGCTGCGGCGGGTTCATCAGCCCCGACCCGACGCCCGCCAGCGCCGTGGCCACCAGGAAGGACACCGGCCCGCCGGTGAAGCCGAGCCAGATGGTGGCGCTGCCGGTGATCACCAGCCCGGTCAGGGTCAACCCGCGCCGCCCCCACACGTCCGACATGCGGCCGGCGGGCAGCAGCACCGCGGCGTTGCCCACGGCGAACACCGACAGCGCCACTCCGGACAGCGTGGCGCCCTGGTCCAGCGCCTCGGTGACGAACAGCGGGATCAGCGCCACCCGCACGCCGATCACGCCCCAGCCGTTGGCGAAGCTCGACGCCAGCGACGCCCGGTAGGCGCCGTTGCCGAGCGCCGCGCGCAGGGTCATCACCGGCCGGTTGTCGGTGCTGTCGCGGGGGGTGAGCGTGGACCCTCGCAGCTGGGTGTACACCACGGCGGCGGCCACCAGCAGGGAGACCATGTAGATGACGAACGGCACCCGCAGGCCGAAGCGCAGCAGCGCCCCGCCCACCAGCGGCCCGCCGATGCTGCCCAGCAGGAAGCTGGTGGCGTAGAGCCCGGTGACCCTGCCGCGCACCTCCGGCGGGGAGATCCGCACCAGCAGGCCCACCGCGGACACGGTGAACATGGTGGAGCCGATGCCCCCGAGCCCGCGGAAGACCAGCAGCTGCCAGTAGGTCTGCGCGATGGCGCAGGCACCGGTGGACAGCGCCACGATGAGCAGGCCGGTGAGGTAGACCGGCTGCTCCCCCAGCCGCTGCACCAGCCGGCCGCTGGCGGGGGCGAACACCAGCCGCATGAACGCGAACGCGCTGATCACCACCGACGCCGCGGTGACCCCCACGTCGAAGGAGCGGGCGAACTCCGGCAGCGCGGGGGCCACCAGTCCGAAGCCCACGGCGATGACGAAGGCCGCGGCGACCAGCACCCAGATCTCCCGCGGCAGCGGTGCGCGCGCAGAGCTCTGGGCGCTCGAGGTGGTGTCGGGGTGGTCGGCGGGATCGGGGAGCGGGTCGCTCAAGCCAGGACCTCGGTGACCATCTCCTGGGCGGCCGCCTGCACCTGGCGCAGGTGGTCAGCCCCCAGGAACGACTCGGCGTAGATCTTGTAGACGTCCTCGGTGCCGGACGGCCGCGCGGCGAACCAGGCGTTCTCGGTACACACCTTGAGGCCGCCCACGGGTGCGTCGTTGCCGGGGGCCCGAGTGAGCTTGGCGGTGATCGGCTCGCCGGCGAGGGTGTCGGCGGTGACCTGATCGGCGGAGAGCTTGGCCAGGCGGGCCTTCTCCTCGCGGGTGGCCGGGGCGTCGACGCGGGCGTACACCGGGTCGCCGTGCTGCTCGGTCAGCTCGGCGTAGCGCTGCGAGGGGGTCTGGCCGGTGGTGGCGGTGATCTCCGCGGCCAGCAGGTCCAGGATCAGCCCGTCCTTGTCGGTGGTCCACGGGCTGCCGTCGTGGCGCAGGAAGGACGCACCGGCGCTCTCCTCGCCGCCGAAGCCGATGGAGCCGTCCAGCAGGCCCGGCACGAACCACTTGAAGCCGACGGGCACCTCGAGCAGGTCGCGGTGAGCGGCGGCCACGACGCGGTCGATCATCGAGCTGCTCACCAGCGTCTTGCCGATGGCGGTGTTGGCGGGCCACTGCGGGCGGTTGGCCACCAGGTAGCTGATGGCCACGGCGAGGTAGTGGTTGGGGTTCATCAGGCCGGCGTCGGGGGTGACGATGCCGTGCCGGTCGGCGTCGGCGTCGTTGCCGGTGGCCAGGTCGAAGTCGCCGCGCTTGCCCACCAGGGAAGCCATGGCGTTGGGCGAGGAGCAGTCCATCCGGATCTTGCCGTCGGTGTCCAGCGTCATGAAGTACCAGGTGGGGTCCACCACCGGGTTCACCACGGTGAGGTCGAGCTTGTGCCGCTCGGCGATCTCGCCCCAGTACGCCACGCTGGCACCGCCGAGCGGGTCGGCGCCGATGCGCAGGCCGACCTCGCGGATCACCTCGAGATTCACCACCGAGGGCAGGTCGTCGACGTAGGTGCCCAGGTAGTCGTAGCGCTCCACCTGGCGCAGCGCCTCGCTGAGCGGGCGGCGCCGCACGTCGGCCAGGCCGCCGCGGAGGATCTCGTTGGCGCGGTCGGCGATCCAGCCGGTGGCCTCCGACCCGGCCGGGCCGCCGTCCGGCGGGTTGTACTTGAAGCCGCCGTCGCGGGGCGGGTTGTGCGAGGGGGTGACCACGATGCCGTCCGCCCGCCGGGTGGCGCTGGCGTTGTGCCGCAGGATGGCGTGGCTGACCGCCGGCGTGGGGGTGTAGCCGTCGCGGCTGTCGATGGCCACCGTGACGTCGTTGGCCACCAGCACCTCCAGCGCGGTGCCCCAGGCCGGCTCGGACAGCGCGTGCGGGTCGCGGCCGATGAACAGCGGACCGGTGGTGCCCTGGCTGGCGCGGTACTCGCAGATGGCCTGGGTGGTGGCCAGGATGTGCGCCTCGTTGAACGCGCCGTCCAGGGAGGAGCCGCGGTGGCCGGAGGTGCCGAAGACCACCTGCTGCGCCGGGTCGTCCACGTCCGGGGTGATGGACGTGTACGCCGACACCACCTCGGCGACGTCGATCAGGTCGGAGGGCTGCGCCGGCTGGCCGGCACGCTCGTGCGCCACGGGTACTCCTCGGGTCTCACGGGTTCGGAGGTCACAGGTCGGGGTGGTGCGCTGCGGGGCAGGCGCACCGGGGTCAGCGCTTCAGGTCACCACGGGCAGGCCCGCGTGCCGTCCATCCTCTCCCCCTCCCCCGACGGGCGCACACCCCGCCCGGTCGCAGTGGCCGCCAACGACGGCCGGGCAGGCAGCGCAGCCGGCAGCACGCCGGCTTGGCAGCGGTTGCAGACCACCGTGGCGGTGGTGGGGGCGTCTGCAAGTACGCCCTAGTCGTGCACCCACTCGTAGCCGGCCAGGGCCAGCAGCAGACCCACCACCACGCTCACCGCGACGTAGATGAGCGCGGTGCCCTGGTCGCCCTTCTCGTTCAGGCTGACCGCCTCGTGGCTGAACGTGGAGTACGTCGTGTACGCCCCGCAGAAGCCGGTGCCGACCAGGGCGAACCACTCCGCCGACAGGTCCGCCCCGGTGAACATGCCCAGCAGGAAGCAGCCGGTCATGTTCACCACGAACGTGCCCGCCGGGAACGCGGTGCTGCCGGCCCACGGCTTGGTCCACCTGCCCACGAGGTACCGGGTGGGCGCCCCGATCGCGCCACCGATGGCCACCAGCAGCCACACCATCACCGGGCTCCGATCGATCGGGTGAGCTGCACGCCCAGCCAGGCGGCCGCCAGTGCTCCCACCAGGGTCACCACCGCATAGATGGTGGCCACCCCGCTGCTGTCTCGCGTCACCGCATCAACGGCATAGGTGGAAAAGGTGGTGAACCCACCCATCAGCCCCGTTCCGAGAAAGGGATACAACAATGGGTGACCGCTGCGCTTCTCGGTCACCGCCACCACGATCACCCCGAGCAGGAATGACCCGAGCACGTTCTCCACCAGCGTCGACCAGGGAAATCCCCCGGGATCGGTGGTCCACCCGCGGTCCAGCCCGTGTCGGGCCAGCGCCCCGAGCGCGCCCCCCAGCGCGATGGCCACCAGCACGTGGAGCGTCTTCTGCCGCGTGCGATTTGGGGGATGAAGGTCCTCGTCGGTGTGCTTGCCCGCCATGGCACGACCCCAATCTTTGCGACTCTGAGCCCATCTTCCTTGGGCTGGACCCTTGCCCCGGTACTACCTGCACGGGCAACCTAGGACCTCAGCCGAAGCAACGACGCTCCGCGCTGAGTGAGGAGCTAGCTATGGTGCACGACACCACCACGGTAGGCGCGATCTTGCCCCCCGGCATCCCTGCTGACCTGCAGTTCCCGCTCACCGACGTGGGTGCGGTGCTGCGTGGTTCCGCCATTCGCTTCGCCGACCGGACTGCCTTTCACCACGATGGCGCTGAGCTGACGTACACCCAGCTGCTGGAGCGCGCCGCCCAGGTGGCCAACGGGCTACGGGCCCAGGGCGTGCAACCCGGCGACGTGGTGGCCGTGCACATGCCCAACTGCCTGGACTACCCGCCGATCTACTTCGGCATCCTGCTGGCCGGTGCGGTGTTCACCCCGGCCAACCCGCTGCTGCCGCCCGGCGACCTCGCCTTCCAGCTGTCCGACAGCGGTGCCGTCGCGGTGGTCACCTGGAGCATCGCCGCTCCGGCGATCGGGGCCATCCGCGACCAGATCCCCGCCCGCACCATCATCACCGTGGACGCCGAGCTGCCCGACGCTGTGCCGCTGGAGCAGCTGCTGGCGGGCCAGTCCACCACGCCGCCGGAGCTGGACGTCGACCCCGCCACCGCGCTGGCGCACCTGGCCTACACCGGCGGCACCACCGGACGATCCAAGGGCGTGGAGCTCACCCACCGGCACGTGGTGACCAACGCGCTGCAGGCGGCGTGCTGGGGCAGCGGCTCGGTGCCGGTGCTCACCGACGACGGGGACCTGCTGCTGGACCAGGTCGGCTCCGAGCAGGAGTGGCCCACCCGCCACGGCACCGCGATCACCGTGAACCTCACCCCCTGGTTCCACGCCATGGGCGTCATCGGCTACCTCAGCGTGCCGCTGCTGACGGGCAGCACGGTGGTGATCCACCAGCGCTTCGACCCCGGGCACTTCCTGGCCGACCTGGAGAAGTTCCGCGCCACCATGATCGGCGGCGCTCCCCCGGTGTTCGTGGCGCTGCTGCGTCACCCGGACTTCCTCACCCGCGACCTGTCGGCGGTCAAGGGCATCACCTCCGGTGCTGCGCCGCTGCCGGTGTCGGTGCTGGAGGCGCTCAAGCAGCGCTTCCCCGACGCGGTGGTCACCGAGGCCTACGGGCTCACCGAGGTGACGATGATGGCCACCAGCAACCCGTCGTGGCGCTCGGGCACCCGCAAGGTGGGCACCGTGGGGGTGCCGGTGTTCCAGACCCAGGTGCGCCTGGTGGACGTGGACGGCTCGGACGTCGCCGACGGCGAGAGCGGCGAGGTGTGCATCCGCGGCCCGCAGGTGATGCAGGGCTACCACCACCGCCCGGAGGCCACCGAGGAGGTGCTGGCCGACGGCTGGCTGCGCACCGGCGACGTCGGCACCCTCGACGAGCAGGGCTACCTGTCCATCGTCGACCGCGCCAAGGACATGCTGCTCTACAAGGGCTACAACGTGTTCCCGCGCGAGCTGGAGGAGATCCTGCACGCCCACCCTGCGGTGGCCGGGGCCGCGGTGGTCGGCCGGCCCGACCAGGAGGCCGGCGAGCTGCCGGTGGCCTTCGTGGTGCTCGTGGAGGGCTCCGACGTCACCGCCGAGGCGTTGCAGGAGCACGTGAACGCGCTGGTGGTGCCGTACAAGAAGCTGCGCGAGGTGCACCTGGTGGACGCCATCCCGGTGTCGGCGGCAGGCAAGGTGCTGCGCCGGGAGCTGCGGGCGGGGCTGATCGCCGAGACGGGCATCGTCGAGTGAGCGTGCTGGTCAAGCAGGACGGCCCCACCACTCGCATCACCCTGGACCGCCCGCAGCGGCGCAACGCCCTGGCCGAGGACGTGCTGCGCGAGCTGCTCGCCGCGCTGGAGGAGACCGCCGCCACCCCGGCCACCGGCATCGTGCTGGCGGCCGAGGGACCGGTGTTCTCCGCCGGGCACGACTTCAGCGACGTGCACGGCCGCGACCACGCCGGGGTGCGGGACCTGTTGCAGCTGTGCACGGCGGTGATGGGAGCCATCGGCAGCGCACCGCAGGTGGTGATCGCCCGGGTGCAGGGCTTGGCCACCGCGGCGGGCTGCCAGCTGGTGGCCAGCTGCGACCTGGCGGTGGCCGCGGAGTCGGCGGGCTTCGCGCTGCCGGGCGGGCAGGCCGGGTGGTTCTGCCACACCCCCGCGGTGCCGGTGGCCCGCTCCATCAGCCGCAAGCACCTGATGGAGCTGGCGCTCACCGGAGACGTCATCGACGCCCCCACCGCCGCGCAGTGGGGGCTGGTCAACTACGCGGTGCCCGACGCCGAGCTGGACGCCGCGGTGGACGCGCTGCTGGCCCGGGCCACCCGGGGCAGCAGGGCGTCCAAGGCGCTGGGCAAGCAGACCCTGCGCGCCCAGCTGGACCGGCCCACCGACGACGCCTACGCCCTGGCCATCGAGGTGATGGCCGCGGCCTCGCAGACCCCGGACGCGGTGGAGGGCCGGGCGGCGTTCCTGGAGAAGCGCCGGCCCACCTGGCAGGGCTAGCTCAGCCCACCGCGATGGTGGCGGTGTCGATGACGAAGCGGTAGCGCACGTCGGAGTCCACGACGCGGTCGTAGGCCTCGTCCACCTGGTCGGCGCTGATCGTCTCGATGACGGCGCCGATGCCGTGCTCGGCGCAGAAGTCGAGCATCTCCTGCGTCTGCGGGATGCCACCGATGTTCGACCCGGCCAGGGTGCGGCCCTCGCCCACCAGCCCGCCGGGTGTCACCTGGTAGGGGTTGGAGGGCAGACCCACGTTCACCAGCGCACCCAGCGGGCGCAGCAGCGCCACGTAGCGGTCCATCTCCAGGTCGGCGCTGACGGTGTTGATGATCAGGTCGAAGCTGTTGCGCAGGCTCTTCAGCGTGTCGGCGTCGGAGGTGGCGTAGTAGTGGTCGGCGCCCAGCTCCGCGCCCTGCTCCTGCTTGGCCATCGTGCGGGAGAGCACGGAGACCTCGGCGCCGAGCTTGTCGGCGATCTGCACGGCCATGTGGCCCAGCCCGCCCATGCCGATGACGGCGACCTTCTTGCCCGGCCCTGCTCCCCATCGCTTGAGCGGGCTGTAGGTGGTGATGCCGGCGCACAACAGCGGCGCGGCCACGTCGAGACCGAGGCCGTCCGGGATGCGCAGCACGAACCGGTCGGAGACCACGACCTCCTGGCTGTAGCCGCCCAGAGTGGGCTCGCCGTCGTAGCCGAGACCGTTGTAGGTCATCACTGCACCCTTGTCGCAGTACTGCTCCTCGCCGCTGCGGCAGAAGTCGCACTCCCCGCAGGAGTCCACCATGCAGCCCACCCCGACGCGGTCACCCACCTGGTAGGAGGTCACGCCGGAGCCCACCTCGGACACCACGCCCGCGATCTCGTGGCCGGGAACCATCGGGAAGATCGCCGTGCCCCACTCCTCGCGCACCTGGTGGATGTCGCTGTGGCAGATGCCGGCGAACTTGACGTCGATGCGGACGTCGTCGTCCCGCAGCGCGCGGCGCTCGATGGTGGTCGGCTTGAGCGGCGCTCCGGCCGAGTCGGCAGCGAGGGCGGCGGTGCTCGTCATGGTTCTCCTGTGCGTAGGCGGTGTTACTCCCGAGTACAGGTCGCCAGAGCCGCGGGCTATTCCGCGGATCACACGACGTGCGTCACAACGCCCGCACCGTCAGCGCCGTCTGCAGGCGCGCAGCACCACGTCGTGGGTGTGCGGCGAGATCTCCGCGGGCTCGCCGGTGCGCGGGCGGGTCCCGTCCACCAGCACCTCCCAGTCGTCGTCCAGCAGCGCCGCCACGTCCGGCGGCTGCACGTAGTCGGCGGGGTCGAAGTCCTGGGAGTGGGCGTGGGCGTGCGCCAGGTCACCGAAGGCGTGCCCCACCACCAGCAGGGTGCCGCCCGGGGCCACGGCGGCCAGCAGCGCGCGCTCGGTGGCGTGGTCAGCGCCGTGCTGCAGCGCCGGGTAGTGCAGCGACACCAGGTCGTAGCGGCCCAGCGGCTCGGTGGTGACGTCGACCTTGCGCCAGTCCACCTCCACCCCGGCCCCGGCGGCCGCCGCCCGGCCTCGGTCCAGCGCCACCTGCGAGACGTCCACGGCGGTCACCTGCCAGCCGTGCTGGGCCAGCCAGATGGCGTCGCCGCCCTCGCCGCAGCCCACGTCCAGGGCCCGTCCCGGCTGGTGCCCGGTCAGCTCGTCCACCAGCACGCCGTTGGGTCCGCCGCTCCAGATCTGCTCGGCGTAGCGGTGGTCCCACTCCACGTCGGCCGGCAGCGCCGCCACCGCCGCGGTGGTGTCCTCGGCCACCAGGTCGGCGTTGATCGCCGCACCCACCCAGCCACCGTCGGCGGCGGCAGCCAGCACCTGCTGCGTGACGTTGGTGGCGTTGCCGGCGACGAACACCCCGGCCACCGCCGTGGCGCCGCCGGCGTCGGTGGGGATCACCTCGCCCCAGCCGGCTGGGTCGGGCGCCGCCGTCAGCCCCAGCGAGTGCACCGGCTCGGCCCGAGCCACCATCCGCGGGGCGACCACCACCGCGTCGGCAGGCACGATGGTGCCGTCGGCCAGGCGCACCCCGGAGACCTGGTCGGCGTCGACCACCACCTGCTCCACCGGGCCGGGCAGCACCTGCACACCGCGTGCCGCCAGCCGAACCCGCTCGTGGTGGTCCGGCCCGGTGCCCTCGTGCACCACCACCGTCACCTGCTCGGTGAGCTGGCGGAACAGCCCCGCCTGGTGTGCCCCGGCCGGTCCGGTGGCGATCACCACGATGCGTTGGTCGCGCACCTCCCAGCCGTGGCAGTACGGGCAGTGCAGGACCCCGCGGCCCCACTGCGCGTGCACCCCCGGGATGTCCGGCAGGAGGTCGGTGAGGCCGGTGGCCAGCAGCACCCGGCGCGCCTGGACGGTGCGGCCGTCGGTGAGCGTGGCCTGGAAACCGGTGTCGGTGCGGTCCACGGTGTGCACCCGGCCGTCCCAGATCTCCACGCCGTAGCCGCGCACCTCGGCGCGACCCCGCGCGAGCAGCTCGGCCGGGGCGATGCCCTCGTGACCGAGGAAGCCGTGCACGTGCGTGGCCGGGGCGTTGCGCGGCTCGCCGGAGTCGATCACCACCACCGAGCGGCGTGCCCGCCCGAGCTGCAGGGCGGCGGTCAGGCCGGCCGCGCCGCCGCCGATCACCACCACGTCGTGGGGGTGGTCGGCAGAGCGCTGGTCGTCCTGGATCACTGGTTCCGTCATGTCCACAACCGTACGACCGCTCAGGCGAATGCAGCAACGCATCTTGCGGTAATGGCAAGAAGCGCCCAGGATGGGTGCCGTGCCCGCCAACGACGTCGAAGAGCTCGTCCGCGCCCGGTTGCGCACCCTGCGTCGCTCGCTCGGGTGGTCCCTGGACGAGCTGGCCCAGCGCAGCCACCTCAGCCCGTCCACCATCAGCCGCATCGAGACGGGCAAGCGCGGCATCAGCATCGACGTGCTCATCGCCCTGGCCACCGCGCTGCAGATCGACCTCGACTCGCTGCTGGACGTGCACGGCAACGACGAGGACGTGGTGATCAGGCCCGTCCCCACCACCCGCCACGGTGCCACCACCTGGCCGCTGAGCCGCCCGACCGGCAGCACGGTCGCCCTCAAGATGCGCCTGGCGCCCACCGCGGAGCGCCGTGAGCCGCGCGTGCACCCGGGCCACGACTGGATGTTCGTGCTCTCCGGCCGGGTGCGGCTCACGCTCGGCGAGCGCGAGATCGTGGTGGAGACCGGTGAGGCCGCGGAGTTCTCCACCATGACCCCGCACGCCGTGGACGCCCTCGACGGGCCGGCCGAGCTGGTCATGGTGTTCGACCGCGACGGCCAGCGCGCCCACCTGCACACCGACGGCGCCTGAGCCGGCACACGAAAAAGGGGCGGTCACCGTGGTGACCGCCCCTCCCTCACGTACGGGGTGGAGGTGCCGGGAATCGAACCCGGGTCCTTCGTCGCATCAACAGGGCTTCTCCGTGCGCAGTCCTCTATGTCCCTGCTTGGATCTCCTGGTCACGAGGACGAGCCAGGACGACGATCCCAGCCGCTGTTTGGTGTCCCCTGCGGATCCGCGGCCGATCCGCAGGGTAAGAGCCCTCTAGTCGATGCCAGGGTCCGGGGCGAGGGCACACCCGGTCTGACAGAGTCGCTACTCGCTCAGGCGGCGAGGGCGAACTCGCGCTGACTGGAGTCGGCGCTTATTTGGTTGCAGTGACGCTTGTGGTGGTCTCCTGCCTGCACCAGCACGCTTCCCCTGAATCAACGTACGGAGTCGAAACCGTTCACCCCCATACGTGCCCGGCAACCTGCACCGGGCTCCCTACCTTAACGCCCCGACCCCGCCGCGTCATTCCTGGGCGGGAGAAGGCGCGTCGGCACAGGTCAGGCAGCCAGCCCCAACAGCCGAGACGGGGTGTCGTGCAGGACCGCCCGCAGGAAACCCTCCCCCAGCCGGTCGTCCGCGGCGGCCCAGCCGGCGATGGCGCGCAGCTGGGTGGCGTAGTCGTAGGGGATGTTGGGGAAGTCGGTGCCCAGCGCCACCCGGTCGGGGTGCTCGGCCAGCCGGGCCGCCCAGTCGGCGGGCAGCGGCGTCATCTGCTGGCTGAACGGCGTGCCCACCATGGTGGTGTCCAGGTGCACCCGCGGATAGGCCGCCACCAGCTCCAGCGCCTCGGTGAACTCGGGCATCCCGGCGTGAGCCAGCACCGCGGTCAGCTGCGGGTGCCGGCGCAGCACCTCGCCGAACACGTCCAGGCCGGTGTGCTCGCCGGGGATCGGGCCGTGCCCGCAGTGGATCACCACCGGCACGCCCAGCTCGGCGAGCAACCCCCAGGACTGGTCCAGCAACGGGTCACGCGGGTCGAAGCCGCCGACCTGCACGTGCACCTTGACCACCCGCGCACCCTGGCGCAGCGCGGTGCGCAGGTAGTCGGTGACGCCCGGCTCGGGGAACAGCGTGGCGGTGGGCACCGCGGTGGGCACCCGCGCGGCGAAGTCGGCGGCCCAGTCGTTGAGCCACGCCGCCATGCCGGGCTTGTGCGGGTACACCAGTGGCGCGAAGGCCCGCAGACCCAGGCGGCCCAGCACCGCCAGCCGCTCGGGCTCGGGCAGGCGGTAGTGCACCGGCCACGGGGTGCCGTAGTTCTCGCTGGCGTGGTCGAAGTAGTCCCAGACCTTGGCCATCACCCGCTCGGGCAGGAAGTGCACGTGCAGGTCGACCAACCCGTCCAGGCCCAGTACCCGGGTCCAGGCGGCCACCTCGGCGTCGTCCGCGGGGCCGTCGAGCACCGGCCGCGTGAACGCTGCGGCAGCGGTGCCCACCGGGGTGCTCAGCGCATCCCCTTGACGCGACGCCCGAGCTCCCGGGTGACCTCGCGCTCCATGTCCCGCTTGGCCAGGTCCTGGCGCTTGTCGTGGGCCTGCTTGCCCTTGGCCAGGGCCAGCTCCACCTTGACGTAGCCGTTCTGGAAGTACATCGACAGCGGCACCAGCGTGAGGCTGCCCTCCCGGGTCTTGCCGATCAGCCGCTCGATCTCGGACTTGTGCAGCAGCAGCTTGCGGCTGCGGCGCGGGGCGTGGTTGGTCCAGCTGCCCTGGGTGTACTCGGGGATGTGCAGACCGCGCAGCCAGATCTCGCCGTTGTCCACCGTGGCGAAGGCGTCCACCAGCGACGCCTTGCCGTCGCGCAGGCTCTTCACCTCGGTGCCGACCAGTACGACGCCGGCCTCGAAGACGTCCACGATGCTGTAGTTGTGGCGCGCCTTCCGGTTGGTCGCGATGGCCTTGCGGCCCTTTTCCCTCATGCGTCCACCCTATCCACCGGCGCCAGCCGGTAACCGGGGCGCCCGGCGCGCGCTACTGGCGGACGTACAGGCGCAGCGTGATGTAGGCGGTGAGCGAGGACAGCCCGATGCCGACGATGCCCAGCAGCGGTGCCACGTAGAGCACGTCGCTGGTGGTGATCTGGCCGATGATGTTGGACGAGTACAGGTCCTCCAGCACCCCGTCCAGGAACACCGACTTGGCCGTGAACAGCCCGATCACCGCCAGCGCCGAGCCGATGAGCCCGGCCACCACCGCCTCCAGGAGGAACGGCAGCTGGGTGTACCAGCGGGTGGCGCCCACCAGCCGCATGATGCTCACCTCGGTGCGTCTGGTGAACGCCGCGATCTGGATCATGTTGGAGATCAGCAGCAGCGCGGCCAGGGCCTGCACCACCGCGATGGCGAAGGCGGCGTTGCGCACCCCGCCGAGCACGGAGAACAGCCGCTCCACCAGCTGGGCCTGGTCGACCACCCGGTCCACCCCCGGCTGGGTGCCGAAGGTCTCGTTGATCACCGCGAAGCGCTTGGGGTCGCTCAGCTTCACCCGGAACGACGCCGGCAGCGCCTCCGGGCGGGCCAGCTGCACCAGCTCGGGCTGCTGGGCGAAGACCTTCTTGAAGCGCTCGTAGGCGGCGGTCCGGCTCTCGTACTCCACCGACTGCACGCCCGGGAAGTTCTGCAGGTCCTCGCGCAGGGTGGCGCAGATCGGCCCGCTGCACTCGGCGTCGCTGGTGGAGATGTCGTTGGTGAGGAAGACCGCCACCTCGACCCGGTCGAAGTAGATCTGCTCGGTCTTGTTGGTCATCTGCACGACCAGCAGCCCGGCGCCGAGGAGCCCGAGGGAGATCGCCGTGGTGATGATCATGGCGATCGTCATGGTGATGTTGCGGCGCAGGCCGGTGAAGACCTCGCTGAGTACAAAGCTGACGCGCATCGGGTCGCGGTCCTCCGGGACGTGGGAACAGGGTGCAGGGGCTAGCGGGGCGGCGCTGAGCGCAGGGTCAGCGGCCGACTCCGTACACGCCGCGCGCCTCGTCCCGCACGACCTTGCCCAGCGACAGCTCCACCACGCGGCGGCGCATGGAGTCCACGATGTGGTTGTCGTGCGTGGCCATCAGCACGGTGGTGCCGGTGCGGTTGATCCGCTCCAGCAGCAGCATGATGTCCTGGCTGGTGTCGGGGTCGAGGTTGCCGGTGGGCTCGTCGGCCAGCAGCAGCAGCGGCCGGTTGACGAAGGCCCGGGCGATGGCCACCCGCTGCTGCTCGCCACCGGAGAGCTCCGAGGGCAGGCGGTCGGCCTTGCCGGCCAGCCCGACCAGGTCGAGCACCTCGGGCACCACCTTCTTGATGGTGCTGCGGGGCTTGCCGATCACCTCCAGCGCGAAGGCCACGTTGTCGGCGACGTTCTTCTGCTGCAGCAGCCGGAAGTCCTGGAACACGCAGCCGATGCGCTGGCGCAGCTTGGGCACCCGGCGGGCGGCGAGCTTGTTCACGTGGAAGTTGGCCACGTGGATGTCACCGGAGGTGGGGGCCTCCTCGCGCAGCAGCATCCGCATGAACGTGGACTTGCCCGAGCCGGAGGCGCCGATGACGAAGACGAACTCGCCCTTCTCGACCTCCATGCTCACGCCGTCCAGCGCAGGCCTGGTGGAGGACTTGTAGGACTTGGACACGTGCTCGACCCGGATCACAGGCGGGAAGTCTACCGACCCAGTCGGATTGTCCGATCCCTTCCCGACCCGGGCGCGTCACGAAAGCCGTGCTCACACGCTTTCAGGGACGCGCCGACGGTTCTCAGGCCTGGGTTCCCGCTGCGCTCAGCTCTGGGGCTCCCGCATGCGCCAGCGGATCCCGGCCTCCAGGAAGCCGTCGATGTCGCCGTCGAGCACCTTGGTGGGGTCGCCCACCTCGTGCTCGGTGCGCAGGTCCTTCACCATCTGGTACGGGTGCAGCACGTAGGAGCGCATCTGGTTGCCCCACGAGCTGCCGCCGTCGCCCTTGAGCGCGTCCATCTCGGCGCGCTCCTCCTTGCGCTTGACCTCCAGCAGCTTGGCCTGCAGCACCTTCATGGCGGCGACCTTGTTCTGCAGCTGGCTCTTCTCGTTCTGGCAGGTGACCACGATGCCGGTGGGGATGTGGGTCAGCCGGACGGCGGAGTCGGTGGTGTTCACGCTCTGCCCACCGGGGCCGGACGAGCGGTAGACGTCCACCCGCAGGTCGCCCTCGGGGATCTCGATGTGGTCGGTGGTCTCCACCACCGGCAGCACCTCCACGTCGGCGAAGGAGGTCTGCCGCCGCGCCTGGTTGTCGAACGGGCTGATCCGCACCAGGCGGTGGGTGCCCTGCTCCACCGAGAGCGTGCCGTAGGCGTAGGGCGCCTTCACCGCGAAGGTGGCGCTCTTGATGCCCGCCTCCTCGGCGTAGGAGGTGTCGTAGACCTCGGTGCCGTAGCCGTGCCGCTCCGCCCAGCGCAGGTACATCCGCATGAGCATCTCGGCCCAGTCGGCGGCGTCCACTCCCCCGGCGCCGGAGCGGATGGTGACCAGGGCGTCGCGCTCGTCGTAGGGACCGGAGAGCAGCGTGCGGACCTCCATGGCGGCGATGTCCTCGCGCAGGGCGGCCCGCTCGGCGTCGGCGTCGGCGGTGGCCTCGGTGGCTGCGTCCCCCTCCTCGCCCTCGGCCAGCTCGTAGAGCAGCGGCAGGTCCTCCAGGCGCTGGCGCAGGCCGTTGACCCGGCGCAGGTCGGCCTGGACGTGGGAAAGCTGGCTGGTCACCTGCTGGGCGTGCTCCTGGTCGTTCCACAGGTCCGGGGAGGCAGCCTGCTGCTCGAGCTCGTCCACCCGGCGACGCAGCTCCTCCACGTCCAGCACCGCCTCGACGGTGCCCAGGGTGGTCTCGAGCTCGGCCAGGTCAGCAATGACGTCGGGATGCACGATTCACCAGGCTACCGCCCTGATCAACCGACCAACCGCCTAGGCGCAGGAGGCCGCCCCCGGCGGGCGCAGGTCCCGGCGAACCAGCCAGCGCGGCCGGTGCCCGCTGTGCCCGGTGGTGGGTGCCGCGCGGTGAAAGCCTGCGCGCTCGAACAGCTCCACCGTGCCGACGTAGCCGGAGATGACGTCGACCTTCTGCGCCCCCTTCTCGATGGGGTAGCCCTCGACCACCTCCGCCCCGTGCGCGGCAGCGTGGGCCACCGCCCCGGCCAGCAGCTCGTGCATCAGCCCCCGGCGGCGGAAGGCGGGCCGCACCACGAAGCAGACGATGCTCCACGGCGGTGGCCCCTCCAGCAGGGGCAGGGTGCGCGAGTGCTGCAGCCGCCGGTAGGAGCTGCGCGGGGCCACCGAGCACCACCCCTCCGCCTCGCCGTCGACGTGGGCCAGCACCCCTGGTCCCGGCTCGGCCGCGCACTCGCGCCGCATGTGCTCGGGGCGCTGCGGCCCGCGCAGGCGGGAGTCGCGATAGCTGGTGCACCAGCAGCCACCGGCGTCCGGGCGCCGGGTGCCCACGACCCGGGCGAAATCCTCGAACAGCCCGACCGCGGAGCGCACCTCGGTCACCACCAGGGCACCGCTAGGTCGTCATGACCTAGATCGTCATGATGCGGTCGACCAGCTTGGCCAGCGCCTTGTAGTGGTTGACCGTGAACTCCGCGACCGCCTTGTCGTAGGGGTCCGGCACGGCCCGATAGGTGGCCTTGGCCTCGGCCAACCGGTCGGCCACCGCCTGCTGGGCGGTCTCCAGCAGCTCGTTGCGGTGGCGCTCGCTCATCTCGCCGGCGTTGGCCAGCCGCAGGATGAGCGGGCTGCGCACGGTGTCGCCCACCGCGGCGACCGCATCACCCTGGCCCAGCCACGCCTTGAAGGCTCGGCGGCCGGCGGCGGTGATGACGTACTGCTGGCTGGAGCGCGCACCGAGCTTGCCCAGGCGCAGCAAACCGGCCTCGGTGAGGGCGGGCAGCTCCCGGTACACCTGACTACGAGTGAGACCGAAGTACCCGCTGTAACGCTCTTCGGCCAGCGCCATCAGCTGACCGCCGGTGGCCGGCCCCTCGCGGAGGAGTCCGAGCAGCGCCGCAGCGGTGGAGTTCAGCTGGATGCGCGTAGCCATCCTTCCACCGTGCCACCGCGCACCCGAGGACGTCCACTCACGACCGTCCATATCGGACGAAACTGCAGCCACCGGCCAGCGGGACGACGGTACGAGCAGGCCGGTACCGTACTTGCCGTGACAAACCCGGAGCACTCCGCCGACCCCACGGCCAGCGAGTCCACCCACGACGACGCGGCCAGCGAGAACTCCGACATCCTGGCCACCGACGACCTCGCCCTGGCCCACCAGATCGCCGACGCCGCCGACGCCATCACGCTGGCCCGCTTCCTGGCCCTGGACCTGCAGGTGGACGACAAGCCCGACCTCACGCCGGTCTCCGACGCCGACCTGGCGGTGGAGCGCGCCGCCAGGGAGGTGCTGGCCGCCCAGCGCCCCGACGACGCGGTGCTCGGCGAGGAGTACGGCGGCGAGGTGACCTTCAGCGGCCGCCAGTGGGTGCTGGACCCGGTGGACGGCACCAAGAACTTCGTCCGTGGCGTGCCGGTGTGGGCCACCCTGGTGTCGCTGCTGGAGGACGGCGTCCCCACGGTGGGCGTGGTGAGCGCGCCCGCCCTGGGCCGGCGCTGGTGGGCCAGCACCGGCGACGGCGCGTGGCTGCGGGTGTACGGCTCGCCGCGGCGGCGCCTCAGCGTCTCGCGGGTGGACGACCTCGCCTCGGCCAGCCTGGCGTTCTCCAGCCTCAGCGGGTGGCGCGACGCGGGCCTGCGGGAGCAGTTCATCGCGCTGTCCGACGACGTGTGGCGGCTGCGCGGCTACGGCGACTTCTTCTCCTACTGCCTGCTCGCCGAGGGCGCGGTGGACGCCGTCGCCGAGCCCGAGGTGTCGCTGTGGGACCTCGCGGCGCTGGACGTCCTGGTGCGCGAGGCCGGCGGGGCGTTCACCGCGCTGGACGGCACGCCGGGCCCGCACGGGGGCAGCGCGGTGGCCACCAACGGGCTGCTGCAGGAGCGGGTGCTGTCCCGGCTGCGCTGACTGCGCAGAGTTGCTCTGGGTGCGTCTGCAAGTACGCCATCCGCCAGGATGGGCGTACTTGCAGACGCACCTAACCCCTCACGCGGCGGTGCCGGCCAGCTCCTCGGCCCCGCTGTAGTCGACCTTCAGCGCCCCGTCCACCGCGTCCACCGTCACCGTGGCGCCCTCCGCGACGTCGCCGCGCAGCAGCGCCCGCCCCACCGCGGTCTCCACGTCGTGGGAGATGTAGCGGCGCAGCGGCCGCGCCCCGTACACCGGGTCGAAGCCCCGCTCCGCGATCAGCTTGCGGGCGGCGTCGGTGAGGGTGATCCGGATGCGCTGCTCGGCGAGGCGGTCGCGCAGCTCGGCGAACTGCAGGTCCACGATCTGCATGATCTGCGGCAGCCCGAGCGGGGCGAAGAGCACCACGTCGTCCACCCGGTTGAGGAACTCCGGGCGGAAGTGCAGCCGCAGGTCGGCCATCACCGCCTCGCGGGCCTGCGGCTGGATCTCCCCCTCGGCGGTGATGCCCTCCAGCAGGTGCTGCGAGCCGATGTTGGAGGTCATGATGATGACGGTGTTGCGGAAGTTCACCGTCCGTCCCTGCGCGTCGGTGATCCGGCCGTCGTCGAGCACCTGCAGCAGCGTGTTGAACACGTCCACGTGGGCCTTCTCGATCTCGTCGAAGAGGATCACCGAGTACGGCTTGCGGCGCACCGCCTCGGTCAGCTGGCCGCCCTCGTCGTAGCCGACATAGCCGGGCGGCGCACCCAGCAGCCGGCTCACGGTGTGCCGCTCCTGGTACTCGCTCATGTCCAGCCGCACCATCGCGTCCTCGGAGTCGAACAGCGCCACCGCCAGCGACTTGGCCAGCTCGGTCTTGCCCACCCCGGTGGGGCCCAGGAAGATGAACGACCCGATCGGCTTGCGGGGGTCGCGGATGCCCGAGCGGGCCCGGATGATCGCGTCGGACACCGCCTCCACCGCCTCGTCCTGGCCCACCACCCGCTCGCGCAGGGTCTCGTCCAGGCGCAGGATCTTCTGCCGCTCCCCCTCCTGCAGCCGGGTCACCGGGATGCCCGTCCACGACGCCACGATCTCGGCGATCTCGTCGGCGGTGACCACCTCGCGCAGCAGCCGGTGCCCGTCCTGCCGGTTGGCCAGCTGCGACTCCTCCGCGCCCAGCCGGCGCTCCAGGTCGGTCAGCTCGCCGTAGCGGATCTCCGCGGCCCGGTTGAGGTCGTAGCGGCGCTCGGCCTCCTCCGCCTCGTGGCGCAGCCGTTCCAGCTGCCCGCGCAGGTCCTGCACGCGGCGGATGGAGCGCCGCTCGGACTCCCACTGGGCCCGCTTGGCGTCGGCCTCCGCACGCAGGTCGGTCAGCTCGCGGCGCAGGTCCTCCAGCCGAGTCATGCTGGCCGGGTCGGTCTCCTTCTCCAGCGCCGCCTCCTCGATCTCCAGCCGGGTCACCCGCCGGGTGAGCTCGTCCAGCTCGGCGGGCATGGAGTCGATCTCGGTGCGCAGCCGGGCGCACGCCTCGTCCACCAGGTCGATGGCCTTGTCCGGGAGGAAGCGGTCGGTGATGTACCGGTTGGACAGCGTCGCCGCCGCCACCAGGGCGCCGTCCTGGATCTTCACCCCGTGGAAGACCTCCAGGCGCTCGCGCAGTCCGCGCAGGATGGAGATGGTGTCCTCCACGTCCGGCTCGGACACCACCACCGGCTGGAAGCGCCGCTCCAGCGCGGCGTCGGGCTCCACGTGCTTGCGGTACTCGTCCAGGGTGGTCGCCCCGATCAGGTGCAGCTCGCCGCGGGCCAGCATCGGCTTGAGCATGTTGCCGGCGTCCATCGCGCCCTCCGCCGCGCCGGCGCCCACCACGGTGTGCAGCTCGTCGATGAACAGCAGGATGCGGCCCTCAGCGGCCTTGACCTCCCCCAGCACCGCCTTGAGCCGTTCCTCGAACTCACCCCGGTACTTGGCCCCGGCCACCAGCGCACCCATGTCCAGGGCGAACACCGTCTTGTCCCGCAGCCCCTCGGGCACGTCGGAGCGGACGATGCGCTGGGCCAGTCCCTCCACGATGGCCGTCTTGCCCACGCCGGGCTCGCCGATGAGCACCGGGTTGTTCTTGGACTTGCGGGAGAGGATCTGGATCACCCGGCGGATCTCGCTGTCCCGGCCGATCACCGGGTCGAGCGTGCCGCGGCGGGCGTCCTCCACCAGGTCGCGGCCGTACTTCTCCAGCGCCTCGTAGGTGCCCTCCGGCGTCGCCGAGGTGACCCGCTGGTTGCCCCGGACGTCGGTGAGCGCGGCGAGGAAGCGCTCCCGGGTGACGCCGAAGCTGGCCAGCAGGCGACCGGCGGCGGTGCTGGAGCCGGTCTCCACGATGGCCAGCAGCAGGTGCTCGACGGAGACGTAGTCGTCCTTGAGCCGGCCGGCCTCGCGCTGGGCGGCCTCCAGCACCCCGTTGAGCTCGCGGCTGACGTAGACCTGCCCGGGGGTGACCCCGGGCCCGCTCACCCGCGGCTTGCGCTGCTGCTCGGCCTCGGCGCCGCGGCGCAGCCCGCCCAGGTCCACCTCCATCCGGGTGAGCAGGCGGGGCACCAGCGACTCCGGGTCGTCGATCAGCGCGACCAGCAGGTCCAGGGGGTCGGTCTCGTTGTGGCCCCCGCGCAGCGCCTCGGCCTGCGCCTTCTGCAGCGCCTCCTGCGACTTCTGGGTCAGTGCGTTCATGTCCATGGCGTCGCTCTTCCTCGTCTCACGTCGTGCTCGAGCGCGTCGATCCGGTCGAGCAGGTCGATGACCAGTCCGATCGCCGCGTAGTTCAGGGCCAGCCCGGACCGCAGCCGCCGGATGCGCGCCACCCGCACCGGGGTGCCGGGGGCGAACCACAGCCGCCCCTGGGCGTCCCGGGTGGCGTCGAGCAGGCTCAGCTCCACAAAGCGCACCAGCAGCTCCGGGTGCAGCCCGCTCTCCCGGGCGACGCTGTCCAGGCTCAGCCGCACGGGGCGGGCCAGCGGGTAGGTGGTGCTCATGCGGTGCTCCTGCTGCCGGTGGACTCAGGCTGGGACGGTGGTGCGCGGGCCTCAGGTGCGGGCCCGGGGGTCGAAGGTGGACTCGGTTGCCAGCTGCTCGTACAGCTCGCGCTCGTGGTCGGTGAGGATGGCCGGCACCCGGATCTGCACCTCGGCGTAGAGGTCGCCGGGTGCACCGCGGGCGTTGGGCATGCCCTGACCCTTGAGCCGGAAGCGGCGCCCGCTGGAGGAGCCCGGCGTGATGCGGACCTTCAGCTCCCCGCCCGGGGTCTCCACCGGCACGGTGGCGCCCAGCGCCGCCTCGGCAGGGCTCAGCGGCACCGTGACAGTGATGTCACGGCCGTTGAGCCGGTAGCGCGGGTCCGGGCGCAGCCGCACCACCAGGTACAGGTCACCGGCCGGGGCGTCGCCGGTGCCCTGCCCGCCCTGCCCGGCCAGCCGGATGCGCTGGCCCTCGACGACCCCGGGCGGGATGGTGACGTCGTACTCCCGGGTGCCGTTCCCGGTGAGGCTCAGGTGTCGCTTGCCGCCGCGGTAGGCCTCCAGCACGGTCAGCTCCAGCTCCGCCTCCTGGTCGGCGCCGGGCACCGCGAAGCCACCCCCGCCCCGGGCGCCGCCGAAGATGCCCCCCAGCAGGTCATCGAAGTCGAAGCCCTCGGCCCCGCCGAAGTCGCCGCCGAAGTGCACCCGGGTGCCGCCCGCGGGTCCCCCGGCGGTGGTCCACCCGCCGGAGCGCCCTCGTGCACCTGCCCCGGCCCTGGCCCGCTCCGCAGCGTCCTCCATCCCCTCCGGGATCTTGCGGAAGTCCGGTCCGAAGCGGTCGTAGCGCGCCCGCTGCTTGGGGTCGGTGAGCACCTCGTGGGCCTCGCTGATCTCCTTGAACCGCTCCTCGGCCTCCGGGCTGGAGTTGAGGTCGGGGTGGTACTGGCGCGCGAGCCTGCGGTAGGCCTGCTGAATCTCCTTGGTGGAGGCGCTCCGGTCCACCCCGAGCACCTGGTAGAAGTCAGTGGCCATGCGCCCTCACTCCGCGGTTCCGGGATCCGCCGGGGCACGGCTGACCACCACCGCCGCCGGGCGCAGCTGGTGGGTGTCCTCGCCGTAGCCGGGCGACGTCACGTGCACCACCGTGCTCGGCGCCGCGCTCGGGTCCTCCACCACCGACACCACGTCGTGGTGGCGGGGGTCGAACGCGACGCCGACCTCGTCGTGGCGGACGTAGCCCAGGTGCGCCAGCACCTGCACCGCCTGCTGGTGGATGGCCTTGAGCCCCTGCACCACCGGGTTGTCGGCGTCGGCGTGCTCCAGGGCCAGCTCGAGGTTGTCCACCACCGGCAGCCACTGGGCGGCCACCCGGTTGCGCTCGTCCTGGCGCTCCCGACCGGCCTCCCGCGCGTGGCGCTTGCGCAGGTTGTCCAGGTCGGCCAGCGCCCGCCGCCAGCGGTCCTCCATCTCCGCCAGCGCCCCGGCAGCGTCCCCCGGCTCCGCGGCGCCGGTGACCAGCTCTTCCTCGGTGCCCTCCGTCGCCGCGACGGACTCGGTGGGGTCGGGCGTGCTCGTGCTCTCCCCACCCACCGCGGCGTCGGCGGGCTGCGCGGCCGGCTCGGCGGCCGACGCCGCCCGGCCGGTGCGACGCGGACTCGGTGACGTCACCGGGTGCCGCCTCAGCCCTTGTCGAACTCGGCGTCGACCACGTCGTCACCGGGTCCGCCGGGCCCCGGGCCCGAGGTACCCGCCGGGCCGGCGGCCCCGGGCCCCGCGCTCGCGCCGCCGCCGCTGGGGATGGCCGCCAGCCCGGCTGCCACCTGCTGCAGCTCCGAGGTCAGCGAGCGCACCCGCTCCACGCCGGCCTGGTTCTTGATCGCCTCACGGGCGTCGCCCACCAGCATGTCGGCGCGGGCCTTCTCGTGGCTGGGTGCGGCGTCACCGAGCCCGGACAGCAACCGCTCCACCCGGTAGGCCATCGCGTCCAGCTCGTTGCGGGCGTCCACCTCCTGGCGGCGCTGCCGGTCCTCCGAGCGGTGCGCGTCGGCCTCCTGCACCATCCGGTCGATCTCGCTCTTGTCCAGGTTCGAGCCCTCGCTGATGGTGATGCGCTGCTCCCCGCCGGTGTCCTTGTCCTTGGCGCTGACGTTGAGGATGCCGTTGGCGTCGATGTCGAAGGTGACGTCGATCTGCGGCTCGCCCCGGGGGGCGGGGCGGATGTTCTCCAGCTGGAACCGGCCCAGCACCCGGTTGTCGGCGGCCATCTCCCGCTCCCCCTGCAGCACCACGATGTCCACCGCGGGCTGGTTGTCGGCGGCGGTGGAGAAGGTCTCCGAGCGGCGGGCGGGGATGGTGGTGTTGCGGTCGATGATCTTGGTCATCACGCCGCCAGCGGTCTCCACGCCCATGGACAGCGGCGTGACGTCCAGCAGCAGCACGTCGGAGACCTCGCCCTTGAGCACCCCGGCCTGCACGGCAGCGCCCATGGCCACCACCTCGTCGGGGTTCACGCTCATGTTGGGTTCCTTGCCGCCGGTCAGGCGCCGCACCAGGTTCTGCACGGCCGGGATGCGGGTGGAGCCGCCGACCAGGATCACCTCGTCGATGTCGTCGTCGGTGACCTGCGCGTCGGACATCGCCTGCTGCACCGGGCCCAGGCAGCGCTCCACCAGGTCGGCGGTCACCTGGTCGAAGGTGGACCGCATGATGGTGGTGTTCAGGTGCATGGGGCCGTCGGCGTTGGCGGTGATGAACGGCAGGCTCACCTGCGTCTGGGTCACCGAGCTCAGCTCCACCTTGGCCTTCTCCGCAGCCTCGAACAGCCGCTGCAGCGCCTGCGGGTCCTTGCGCAGGTCGACCCCGTTCTCCTTCTGGAACTGGTCGGCCAGGTAGTCCACCAGCCGGCGGTCGAAGTCGTCGCCGCCGAGGTGGGTGTCGCCCGCGGTGGAGCGCACCTCCACCACGCCGTCGCCCACGTCGAGCAGGCTGACGTCGAAGGTGCCGCCGCCGAGGTCGAAGACCAGGATGGTCTCGTTCTCCCGCTTGTCCAGCCCGTAGGCCATCGCCGCGGCGGTGGGCTCGTTGACGATGCGCAGCACGTTCAGGCCGGCGATGCGGCCGGCGTCCTTGGTGGCTTGGCGCTGCGCGTCGTTGAAGTAGGCGGGGACGGTGATCACCACCTCGTTGACCTTCTCCCCGAGGAACTTGCCCGCGTCCTCGGCGAGCTTGCGCAGCACCAGGGCGCTGATCTCCTCCGGCGCGTACTTCTTGCCCCGGATCTCGAACCGGGCCTCCCCGTTGTCGCCGGGCACCACGTCGAAGCCGACGGCCTTGGCCTCGTCGGAGATCTCGTCGTAGCGGCGGCCGATGAACCGCTTGGCCGAGTAGATGGTGCCCTTGGGGTTGAGGATGGCCTGGCGGCGGGCCATCTGGCCGACGAGGCGCTCGCCGCTGTCGGTGAAGGCGACCACCGACGGGGTGGTGCGGGCGCCCTCGGCGTTGGCGATGACGATGGGCTCACCGCCCTCCCACGCCGCGATGACCGAGTTGGTGGTGCCGAGGTCGATGCCGACTGGTCTTGCCATCAGGGTGTGCTCCGCTCAGGTCGGGACGAGCTGTCTCGGGTCGGCAACCGGACGGCAGTCCGGGCGGCCGGACGCGGCCACGACCCCTGCGCTCCAGCGTCACCGCCCGTCGAAGGCCCCGCCTCGACCTACGGGGGTGAACTGCCCCCCGGCGACCCGTCCCCGCAGGTCAGGTCGGCGGGGCGACGGCGCCGCCGTGGGTACGCTCGGAGTGGTGGCACGTGAGCTGGACGACACCGTCGGAGGGTGCGTGCTGCCCGCCGCTGGTCCGGTCGAGCGGGCGTGGGACTGGCGCCAGGTGTTCAGCGCGACCGCGCACCTGTTCGACGGCCACGAGCCGGCCGAGGTGCTGCAGCTGGCCGCGCACGTGGTGCCCTGCCTGGGCCCGTTCACCGTGGAGGCCAGCTACCGCGCCGAGGCCGGGCTGCTGCGGCCCAGCCCACCGCAGTCCGCCGGGGCCCTGCGCCCGGGCACGGCGGCCAGCTCGCTGGGCGCCGACCGCGACGTGGCGCGCGACGACGACCGGTGGCACCACCTGCTGGGCCTGCGCGCCGGCCACGACGTGGTGGGCTGCCTGGTGGTGGGCGCACCCGCTGCTCCCGACCCCGACGCGCTGTTCGCCCTGGGCGTGCTGGCCCACGAGGCGGCCACCGCGGTGGCGCACGCGCAGCTGGCCGCCCGCGAGCAGCAGCGCAGCCGCCAGCTGCGCCAGCTCGCCCGGTTGCGGGAGGTGATCAAGGACCGCACCAGCACCATCGGTGAGCTGGCCACGGAGGTGGCGCGCTTGCAGGGGCAGCAGCACGTGCAGCGCACCGTGGCCGTCGCCGCGGCGGCGGGCTCGGCCGACGCGGACCTGCTGACCGCGCTGCACCAGCTCACCGGGCTGGCGAGCGGCCTGGAGGACACCTTCGGCAACCTGCGCGCCTGGCAGGGACCCGAGCGCGCCGGGCGCTACCGCCGCACCGGGGGCCGCAACCGCGAGGACCTGCTGCGCCGGGCCGCCGCCAGCTGCGGCCCGCTGCGCGAGGCCAACCGGGTGCTGCAGGTGATCCGTCCCCGCCAGGACGTGCTGGGGCTGCTGTACCTGTGGGATCCCGACCACCGGGTGGGTGAGCTCGACGAGCTGGCACTGACCCAGACCGCTGCGGCGCTCGGGGTGGAGATGGCCCACCAGCGCGACCTCGCCGAGACCGAGCTCCGGCTGCGGCGCCACCTCGCCGAGGACCTGGTGGCGGGCACCGACGAGGCCAGCGCCGTAGCCCGGGCCGACCTGTTGGGCCACGACCTGCGCCAGCCGCACCGCGTGGTCACCCTCAGCTGGGACCCCCGGACGGCGGTGCACACGGTGGCCGAGGCGGTCCGGCACTGCGTCGGCACCCGGCAGGTGCCGTCGCTGCTGACCCAGCGCGGGCAGACCGTGGTGCTGGTGACCCAGGCGAGCACCGACCCCGACGCGTTGTACCGCAGCGTCGCCGAGGAGCTGGCCCCGGCCACCGGGGTGCTGGGGGTGGGGTCGGTGTGCGCCGGACCTGCCGGGCTGCCGCAGTCCTTCGCCGACGCGCTCCGGGCGCAGGAGGTCCGGCGCCACACCCACCACGCCGCCGGGGTGGTGCGCTTCGACGAGCTGGGGGTGTACCGGCTGCTGGACTCCGGCGGCGGGCCGGAGGAGGTGCGCGCCTTCGTCCGGGAGAACCTGGGCCCGTTGCTGGACTACGACGAGCTCCACGGCAGCACCATGGTGGCCACGCTCACCCAGTACCTCGAGCGCGGCGGTGGCTACGACGCGACCGCCCGGGCGCTGCTCATCCACCGCAGCACGCTGCGCTACCGCCTCGCCCGCATCCGCGAGCTCACCGGGGGCGACCTGCACGACGTGGACACCCGCCTCAACCTGCACCTGGCCACCCGGGCCCTTCAGGTGCTGCGCGGTGCCGAGGTCGCCGCAGTCCCGGCGCTGCGCAGCCCAGCGGCGCCGAACCAGGCAGCCGAGGTCGTGGAGTGAGCGCCCCGGCCGGCGCCGCCCCGTCGCCGCCGCGCCTACCCTCGTGGGTTGCGCGACGGCGCACCCTGGTGAGCACGACGAGAGAGGGAAGCAGGTGCACATGGCAGACGACCGCAGGCCACCGCTGGAGACCCCGGAGGCCGACCGCCTCGAGCAGGAGCGTGCGCTCGACGAGCTGCCGGAGGACGGCGACACCACCGACGAGCTGCCCGAGCAGCTGCCCGAGTCGCTGGAGGCTGATCCCGCCGACGCCCTCGACCAGCGCCGCGAGCTGCCGGACACCGACGACGACTACCCGCCAGGCGAGACGGCCGGCTAGACCCGCGCCGGGTCGCCGCCGGGCTCGCGCACGAGCCGAAGGGGGTTGTCGCTAGCAGCTCTGGACCTCTCCCCCGGAAGGTGTGTTGTCATGCGCCCTGTTCTCGTGCCCCTCCCTACCGAGCCCGGCGGCGGACCTGCTGCAGCCGTCACCAGCCGACGCCGACAGCTCCGGCTGGGCGCGTGCAGCGCAACCGTGGTCCTCGGGGTCGTGCTGGCCGGCTGCACGTCGTCCTCCACCCCCAGCCCCACCGTCTCCTCCGCCTCCGCCGTCGCCGACGTGCCCGCGATCGTCGACAAGGTCGAGCCGTCGGTGGTCACGATCATCAACAACAACGACCTGGGCAGCGGCGTGGTCTACCGGAGCGACGGCATCATCCTCACCGCCGCGCACGTGGTCTCCGGCGCGGCGCAGGTGGTCATCGCCTACTCCGACGGCCAGCGCGGGCCCGCCACGGTGCGGGCCAGCGACGCGGGCAGCGACATCGCGGTGCTGCAGGCCAGCCGGCAGGACCTGCCCGCCGCGACCTTCAACACCGAGCTGCCGGTGGTGGGCGCACCCACGGTGGTGATCGGCAGCCCGCTGGGCCTGCAGGACACGGTGACCTCGGGGATCATCTCTGGGCTGCACCGGGAGATCCCCACCTCCAGCAACATCGGAACCGCGCTGTCTGACCTCATCCAGACCGACGCCCCGATCTCTCCGGGCAACTCCGGTGGACCGCTGGTCAACGCCGGGGCCGAGGTGATCGGGCTGGCCGAGGCCTACCTCCCGCCGACCACCGGGGCGGTGGCGCTGGGCTTCGCCACGCCGGCGGCGACGGTGGTGAGCGTGGCCGACCAGCTGTTGGCCTCCGGCACCGCCAAGAACCCCTACGTCGGCCTGCAGATCCAGACGCTGACCGCGGCCGAGGCCCAGCGGCTGGAGCTCAACCGCGACAACGGCGTGGTGGTGGTGGAGGTGGTGCAGGACAGCCCGGCCGCCAACGCAGGCCTGCAGCCCGGCGACGTCATCATCAGCTTCGACGGCAAGGACACCCCCACCGCGCAGGCCTTCGTGCGGATCCTGCGCGGCACCACGCCGGGGCAGACCGTCCCGATGACGGTGCTGCGGGGACCTTCCGAGCAGCAGCTGCAGGTGGTGATCGGCGCCCGAGCCGGCTGATGGTGCTCCTGGTCAGCGCTGGTCGGGGGGCTCGGTCGCGGTGTGCACCTCGACCACCTCCCGGGCGAGGTCGGCGCTGACGGTGTGCGCCCCGTCGACCCGCTCCACCCGGACGGTCACCCGCTCGTAGGGCCGCGTCGCCAGCTGCACGACGGGGACCTCCTCGTGCAGCACCAGCACCACCGGCTCACGCTCCTCCCCGAACGCGGCACCCTCGGGGGTCTGGTCATGGGGCTGGTCATCGGGGGGCTGGTCATCGGGGGGCTGGGCCACCGGCAGGTGCTCCAGCACCAGCTCTTCCCGGCGGACGTCCACGCTCACCTGGCGGGTCTCGGTGACCACCCGCCGGCGCACCCGCACCCGTTCGACGGGCACCCGGCGGACGCGGACGTCCAGCTCCTCCTCGGCGCGAGTCGTGCTGGCCGATGCCGCACCCACAGCACCGGGACGACCAGGACGCGCCGCCGAGGGGTCGGCGGCGCGTCCCGGGTCGGGGGTGGCGCTCACGAGCGCTTGTGGCCCTTGTCGTCGTCGGTCACCTGGTCGATCTGCTCCTTGCGGACCTGCTCGGAGACCTTCTCCTCGCCGCGGACGGTCTCGGTGTCCATCCGCACCCGCTCCTTGGGCACCGTCTTCTTCTCCACCACCGGCTCCTCGGCGTGCAGCGTCACCTCGTGCTCCTCCTCGCTGATCTCCGGCCCGGAGGTGGCGGCGTCCACGTTGGCGTCGGTGATGGGCTCGCGCTGCACCCGGACCTCCTCGTGCGAGACGGGCACCGACTGGGTCACCGTCTCGGTGACCACGTGCTTGCGCAGCCGTGCCCGGCCCGTCCGCACGCGCTCGGTGCTCACGCTCACCTCCTCCTCCGACCGGGTCATCGCGTCGTCGGTGTTGGGCCCGGAGGTGTCGTGGCCCGAGCTGCTGGACTGGCTCGCCTGGCCCGCGCTGCTGCTGGCCGAGCCGCTGCTGCCCGCTGAGCTGGTGCCGCTGGAGCTGGTCTCGCTCGAGCCGCTGGAGCTGCTGCCGCTCGAGCCGCTGGAGCTGGTGTCGCTGGAGCTGGTGTCGGCGGTGGCGGTGCTGCCGGAGTAGGGCACGTCGTAGTAGGTGAACAGCTCGATCTCCTCGTCGGTGGACAGGTCGCCACCGGGATCGTGGTGGGGCGCGTCCTTGATGAGGTTCTTGCTGTAGGGCACCGTGAGGTCCTTCTCCTCCAGCGAGGCGTCGACCAGCGGGACCAGGGTTACGTGGCCACCGAAGAACCCGGTCTTCACCGCCGCCCACTCCGGCTGGTTGGTCTCCACGTCGAGGTAGATCGCGTCCACCTTCCCGACCTTGCTGCCGCTGCCGTCCTTCACCTGCAGCCCTTCCAGCTGGTCGGGGCTCATGGTGCGGGGATTAGCCATCTCAGTTCTCCTCGTTGCGTGGGGGCCGCGCGCTGCTGGCGCGGTCCGGAAGTTCGTCGGTCCTCGTCGGCCCCCACCCACCGGCGCCGCACGCTGCGGACACCGGTCCGACCTCCCCACGGTAAGCGCGTTCGGCCCCCCGCGCCGTTCGACAAAACCCATGGTTACCTGGGGAAACAGTGTTGCCAGCCGTGTCCGAGCAGCGCCAGGAGAGGCCCCGGAGGTGGCCGCGGTTGTCGGTCGTCGACGCGCTGGCGAGGATGGGCCGAGACCCACCCGACGGGTGCTGCGCGGACAGAGAGGACTGAAGATGCCGAAGACCACCAAGCAGGGCAAGGCGATCGAGGACGAGCTGCCGAGCACCTTGCAGCGCTCCGACGACAAGGCCAAGCGGACCTTCGCCAAGACGCACGACTCCGCCGCCGAGGAGTACGGCGACGAGCGGCGCGCCAACCAGGTGGCCTACTCCGCGCTCAAGCACACCCACGAGAAGGTGGGTGACCACTGGGAGCCCAAGGACGGCAAGGGCCCCTCGGACGAGCAGGCCGAGGGCGGCAAGGACACCAACCGGGAGACCGCCGGCGGGGTGGACGCCAACGCGTCCAAGGACCACCTCATGGAGCTGGCGAGGCGCCTGGACGTCAGCGGCCGGTCCCGGATGTCCAAGGACGAGCTGGTCCAGGCCATCGGCAAGGCGAACGACCGGGAGTCCGCCCGCGCCCGCAAGTCCTGAGCGGCGTGGGAGACCAGCGCCACGCGGGTCCGCACGGTGCACCCGAGGGGAACTCGGTACGGTCCTGGAACATGGGAACACTGGAGCTGCTGCTCGTCCGGCACGGGGAGAGCGTCGGGAACCTGGCGCAGCGCAAGGCAGAAGCAGCCAAGGCCGACCGGCTCGAGGTCGATCTCCGCGACGCCGACGTGGCGCTGTCGCCGCTCGGGCTGGAGCAGGCCCGGGCCTTCGGCCGGTGGCTGCGCGAGCAGGATCCCGACCAGCGTCCGCAGGGGCTCTGGGTGTCGACGTACGCCCGTGCCCGGGAGACCGCCAGCACCGCGCTGGAGGAGGCCGGGCTGCAGCTGCCGACCCGGGTGGACGAGCGGCTGCGCGACCGCGAGCTCGGCGTGCTGGACATGCTCACCACCCAGGGCATGCTGGCGCGCTACCCGGAGGAGGCTGAGCGCCGCGGCTGGCTGGGCAAGTTCTACCACCGCCCGCCCGGTGGGGAGTCGTGGGCGGACGTCATCCTGCGGCTGCGCACCTGGCTGGCCGACCTGGAGCGCACCACCCCGCACCAGCGCGTGCTCGTGGTCGCCCACGACATGGTGATCCTGGGCATCCGCTACATCTGCGAGCAGCTCAGCGAGGAGGAGGTGCTCGCCATCGGCAAGGGTTCCGGAGTCGCCAACGCCTCGGTCACCCGGCTGGTGCGCGAGCCCGACGGCCTCACCTGGCGCCTCGACGTCTTCAACGACCAGGATCACTTGACCGACAACGGAACTCCCAAGACCGACCAACCGACGGAGCACGATGCCCGAGCACACTGACTCACCCGAGATCGTCACCCCCGCGCTGCTGCGCGAGTGGCGGCTGCCCGAGCTGGGCGGGTCCAAGAACAGCCGCGGACGGCTGCTGGTGGTCGGCGGCGCACGGACCACCCCCGGTGCGGTCGCGCTGTCCTCCATCGCGGCGCTGCGGGTGGGCGCCGGCGTGCTCACCGCCGCGGTGGCCCGCTCGGTCGCCGTGCAGCTGGCGCTGAGCGTGCCCGAGCTGGGGGTGATCGAGCTGCCGGAGACCGACGCAGGATCG
Source organism: Rhodococcus sp. Z6_132 (assembly GCF_058133635.1). Lineage (NCBI taxonomy): Bacteria > Bacillati > Actinomycetota > Actinomycetes > Mycobacteriales > Nocardiaceae > Rhodococcus > Rhodococcus sp. Z6_132. The sequence continues at coordinate 229,944 of NZ_JBYUNP010000002.1, read as the reverse complement.
GTGCGTCGCGACGCTGCCGAGGCGCTGGCCGACCAGCTGGAGCAGGTGGACGCGGTGCTGTTCGGCCCCGGCCTGGACAACCCGGACGAGACCCGCCCCCTGCTCGCCGAGCTGGTGCGCCGACTGCCCGAGGACGTGCCGGTGGTGCTGGACGCCTACGGCATCGGGGTGCTGGCCGACGCCGAGGAGACCGCCGAGCGGCTGTCCGGGCGGCTGGTGCTCACCCCCAACACCACCGAGGCCGCCTTCCTGCTGCACTGCGAGGAGGACGAGCTGGACGACCCGCTGGACACCGCGGTGCGGGTGGCCGAGGCCTACGGCGCCGTGGTGACGGCGCACAACGGCATCGCCGACGCCAAGGGCGGACGGTGGGTCTCCCCCACCGGGCACTCCGGGCTGGGCACGGCCGGCAGCGGGGACGTGCTGGCCGGCGCGGTGGCCGGGCTGCTGGCCCGGGGCGCCGACGCCGCGCAAGCGGCGTGCTGGGGCACCTACCTGCACGGCACCGCCGGCGACCGCCTGGCCGCTCGGGTGGGCCGGGTGGGGTTCCTGGCCCGTGAGCTGCTGGAGGAGATCCCGCTGGTGAACACCGAGATGGACGCCTGACCCGGAGCCGCTACAGCGGGATGGTCTCCCCGCGCCTGGGCACGCGCAGTCGCTCGCCCAGGCCGGCGCCGCTGGCCGCGCTGAGGAACGCCGGCAGCGGGGAGCGGAACACCCCGTAGTCGTCGTGGTGCACGGGAACGGCGATGTCCGGCTGGATGCGCTGCAGGAAGTCCACGCCCTGCGCGGCGTCCATGGTGACGGTGTGCAGCAGCACCCGGGTACCGCCCAGGTGCACCACTGCGACGTCGATGTCGGGGTGGCGTCGGTGGATCTCGTCCAGGTGGTCCCCGGTGAGGGTGTCGCCGCTGACGTAGACCCGCCGGGTCACCTCGCCGCCCGCCCGGTGCACCAGCAGCGAGCCCATCACCGGGGGCAGCAGCCGACCCATCACCCCCCGGGCGTGGATGGCCGGCAGCGACTCCACGGTCAGCGTCTCGTGGGTGTGCACGGCGCCCGGGCGGGCCGCGAGCTCGGTGCTCTCCCAGGGTGTCAGGCCCGTGGTGACGAAGCCCCAGCTGTTCAGCCGGCGCCCGGCCTGCGGCGTGGTGATGATGGGCACCGCCTTGTCCAGCCGGTGGCGGGCCACCCGGTCGAAGTGGTCGCCGTGCAGGTGCGACAGGACCACGGCGTCCAGCGCCGGCAAGTCGCCCGGCTGCATCGCCGGCTCGGTGAGACGGGTGGACCACAGACCTTTGCCCAGGTAGGCGCGCTGGCCCCGGTGCAGGAAGTTGGGGTCGGTGAGCACGGTGAAACCACCCAGCCGGATCAGCGTGGTCGCCGTCCCGATGAAGGTGATGCTGTCGCCGGTGGGCGCGCTGGATGGGCCGGGGGCCGTCATGGCGGGGGTGCTCCTCTGGGCTGGTGAGTCACGCCCTGCGATGAGACCACAGCCACCCCGTGCGTGCCGGGTCAGCGCGGCGCACCACCCCGCAGCACCTCCAGCAGCCGGGCCAGCTGGTCCGCACCGGCGGGAGGCAGCGCCGCCCGCGCCGCCGCCGAGGCCCGCCCCTCGGCGGACAGGCACCACGCCAGCTGCTCGTGCAGCCTCGCCGGGTGGACGTCCTCGGCGGGCAGCACCGCGGGCCAGTGCCAGGCGCGGGCCTGCACGCTGACCTTGCCGCCGCCGGCCACCGGGTCCACGGCCAGCGCCGGCACCCCGTTCTTCAGCGCGAGCACCAGTCCGTGCATCCGCATGGTGACCACCGCGTCCAACCGCCGCAGCAGCGCCTCGACCTGCACCGGGGTGGCGGCCAGCCGCCAGTCCCGCGGGTCCAGCCGGGTGTCCAGGTCCAGGCGCGCGGCGTCCACCGTGGAGAGCCAGCCCTGCAGGGCAGCCACCACCGCGGGGTGCCGCCGCCGCGGGCCGTACTCGGCCTGGCCCTGGGTGAGGTAGACCCCGAGCACCGGGACGCTGGCAGACCAGTGGCGGGCAGCGAGGTCGCGCTGGGCGGGCACCCCAGGGGCGTCCCTGGCGATGACGTGGTCGAACCCCGCGACCGCGGGATCAGCGGCGTCGAGGACGCTCACGCCCACCGCGATGCGGCACAGGCCGGCGAAGCGCCGGTGCAGCTGCGCCGGGCCCGCCCCGGCCAGCGGTCCGCACGCGAACACCAGGTGGGTGAAGCGCGCCGGGTCGGCGTCGTCCAGGCGCAACCCCTCCGGCGGGCACATCACCGCGCTCCAGGCCAGCTCGTGGGCGGTGCCCGCCCGCGTCAGCGCCCGGCCCACCGCCTGCATGCTGAGCACGTCGCCGGCGGTGGCCTCACCGTGCAGCAGGCTGGGCCAGCCCACCACCAGCACCCGGACGGCGCTCACCACCGGTGCTCGCTCACGAGACGTAGCGGCGGGTGGTGGAGCCGCGCTGCATCTGCTCCAGCAGCCGGTAGCCCTGCTCCAGCTCCGGCGCCACCACCCGCCGCTCGGCCAGCACCCACGGCAGGCCGCGCACGGCCTCGGCGAACCCGGCCACCGACAACCGGTCGCGCGGCACCGTGCGCGCCAGGTAGAGCGTGCGCCGCACCGCGCTGGGCAGTGGCCGGCGCAGCCAGGTGAACCACAGGGTGTTGCGAATGCCGTGCCGACGCCGCAGGTGCGCATCCCGCGCCCGGGACGGGTGGTGGTGGCAGACCAGCTCGGGGACGTAGGCCATCACCCAGCCGGCGGTGGCCAGGTCGGCGGCGAGCAGCTCCTCCTCACCGCCGAGCCACAGCCGGGCGGAGAAGCCTCCGGCCGCCTCGAACGCCGAGCGGCGCACCACCGACGCCCCCGCCAGGAAGCTGAGCAGCGGGTGGCCGGGCAGCCCCGCGGGGTGGTGCAGCGGCGAGCGGTGCAGCTCGTCGCAGATGGGGTCGTCGTGGCCGCCGGGCTCCACCACGATGCGGGCGGTGAGCACCGCCAGCTGCGGGTGCGCCTGCAGCAGGTCCGCCGCCCGTGCCAGGGCACCGGGGTCCCACCAGGTGTCGTCGTCGCAGAAGGCGACGTAGGGTGCGTCCACCGTGGCCACGCCGAGGTTGCGCCCGGTGGCACCCATGTTCCAGCCCGGGCTCAGCAGCGTCACCTCGGGGTGGCGGGTTCGCACCATCTCGGCGGTGCCGTCGGTGCAGCCGTTGTCCACCACCACCACGGCGGGCTCCTCCGGCAGCCCGGCCAGGCTGGCGAGCGTCCGGTGCAGCTCGGTGCAGCGGTTGTGCGTGATCACCACCACCGCCACCCGGGGCTCACCCACCGCTGGTCTCCAGCAGCCGCACCTGCGCCTCCACCTCCGCCGGCAGCCGGCGACGGGTGCGCAGCGCTGCAGGCAGCCGCCGGGCCAGCTCCGGCACGGACGGGCGGGCGTCGCCGTCGCGCAGCGCAGCGGCGGTGTGCCGCAGCGCCACCGGCAGCGGACGGCGCAGCCAGGCGGAGAGCACGTCGTTGCGGGCCTGCAGCTGCCGCCGGCCCCGCCGGTCCGCCCCGGGCTGCGGGTGGTGGTGCGCCACCACGTCGTCGGCGTAGGACAGGCCCCAGCCGGCCGCGGCGAGGTCCTGGGCCAGCACCGCCTCCTCCCCCAGGAAGAAGATCACCGGGCTGAAGCCCCCGGCCTGCAGGAACGCGCGGCGACGCACCACCGCCGCGCAGGCGACGAAGCCCAGCACCGACGGCCCCGGCAGGTCGGCGGCCACCGGCAGCGGGCTGGCGGCCATCGCGACGCTGACCGGGTCCAGCCGCTCCGGTGGACCCACCAGGGACCGCGCCGCCAGCACCGCCAGCCGGGGACAGGCGTCGAAGTGCTCCGCCGCCCGGCCCAGTGCGCCGGGTGCCCACCAGGAGTCGTCGTCGCTGAAGGCCACGCAGGGCGTGCTCGCCAGCTGCACGCCGAGGTTGCGCGCCCCGGCACCCAGGTTGCGCCCGGGCTCCACCACGCTCACCTCGGGGTGTGCCGCCCGCACCGCCGCGGCTGTTCCGTCGGTGGAACCGTTGTCCACCACGATGATCGGTGGGCGCTCCGGCAGCGCCGACAGGTGAGCCAGCGAGGTGAGCAGCTGTGCACGCCGGTCCCGGGTCATCATCACCACCGTGGTGCGCGGGTCCATCAGGCGGGCGGAGCCGGCTCGAGGTGCACCGCCTTGAGGGCGCTCAGCTCGCCCAGCAGGGCAGGGCCGAAGCCGGGGCCGGAACCGCTGGCACGACGGGGGTCGGCCGAGCCACCCGGGGCGCCGCCAAACACGGCGTTCACCTTCACCGTGCCCACCTCCAGGTGCTCAGCGGCACGCAGGGCGTGGTCCATCCGCGGGGTGAGCACGGTGGCGGCCAGCCCGTGGGCGCCGGCCTCGGCCAGCTCCAGCCCCTCCTCGAAGTCGGCCACCACCACGATCGCGGCCACCGGACCGAAGGTCTCCTCGGTGAGCACGGCCATGTCCGGGGTGCACCCGGTGAGCACGGTCGGTGGGTACCAGCTGCCCGGGCGGTCCAGGCGTGCGCCGCCGGTCAGGCACTGGGCGCCGGCCGCCACCGCGGCGTCCACCTGCTCGGCGACCACCTGCAGCTGACGCTCGTCCACCATCGGTCCCAGGTCGCTGGCCGGGTCGGCCGGATCACCGACCACCATCGTCTCGGCGATCGCGAGCAGCGCGCTGATCACCGCGTCGGAGACGTCGCTGTGCAGGTAGACCCGCTCCACCGAGGTGCACAGCTGGCCGGCGTTGGTGAAGGCCCCGGTGGCGATCTGCTGGGCCGCCCAGCGCGGGTTCACCCCGGCGTCCACCAGGATGGGGTCCTTGCCGCCGTTCTCCAGCAGCACCCGTCCGCCGCGGGCACCAACCGTGGCGGCGATCGCCCGGCCGGTCGTGGTGCTGCCCACCTGGGCGACCACGTGCACCCGGGGGTCGGCCGCCACCGCGGCGCCCACCGCACCGTCACCGGTGAGCACGTTGAGCACGCCGTCGGGCAGGCACTGCGAGATCCGCACGGCCAGCTCCCAGCCCGCCGCGGCGCTGCGCTCGGAGGGCTTGTGCACCACCGTGTTGCCCATGACGAGCGCAGCGGCGAGCAGTCCTGCAGCGGCCGGGTAGGGGTCGTTCCACGGGGTGAGCACGGCGACCACTCCGCGCGGCTCCCGCCGCACCACGTCCACCGCACCCGGGTCGCCCGCCAAGTTCCTGCCCGCCGCCAGCAGGCCCGTCACCGCGGCCTCCGCCAGCAGGTCCGCGGCCACCTCCGCCGAGCCCGTGGCCTCGCCGAGCAGGCGGCCGGTCTCGGCGCTGAGCACCTCGCCCAGGTGCTGGGCATCGGCCCGCACCACCCGGGCCGCCTCCTGCAGCGCCGCGGCGCGCTGGGCTGGCGGCGTCCGTCGCCACACCCCCCGCGCCACGTCCGCAGTGGCCACCGCCGCGGCCACCTCCTCCCGCGTCGCGGCAATGAGCACCGTGCCGGGCTGGCCGGTGGACGGGTTGGTCCGCCGCACCTCGCGGGAGCCCTCTGCGGGCACCACCTGGCCGGCAAGGAGGTGCTGCTCCACCCGCTGTCCTGATTGGATCCCCGGTGCGCCGTCCACCCGAGAAACGCTACCCACGAACGGCGGAGCACCGCCGATCATGGGCGGGCAAAAGCCCCAAAAGTGCAGGTCACGCCCATGTCGCAGGTTCCTGGGGAGTGCGACGGCTTCGCCGTGCGAGCGTTGCTCCGCTGTGGAACGTTGACCGCGTGAGGGTGCTGGGAGTCAACGCGATCTTTCATGACCCGGCGGCTGCCCTGGTGGTCGACGGACAGGTCGTCGCGGCCGCCGAGGAGGAGCGGTTCAGCCGACGCAAGCACGGCAAGCGCCCGGTGCCGTTCTCCGCCTGGGAGCTGCCCGAGCTGAGCATGCGGTGGTGCCTGGAGACGGCGGGGCTGCGCCCGCAGGACCTCGACGCCGTGGCGTACTCCTTCGACCCGGCACTGGCCAAGCCGGTGGACAGCGACCCGTGGGACCACCTGCGCCTGGACTACGCCCGCCGTGCCCCGAGCTTCCTCGCCACCGCGCTGCCCGGCCTCGACCCGGCGCAGGTGCAGTTCGTCCCGCACCACGTGGCGCACGCGGCCTCCGCCGGGCTGGCCGCGCCGCACCCGCGCAACAGCGTGCTGGTGCTCGACGGCCGGGGCGAGAGCACCTCGCACCTGGCCGGCACCTACCGCGACGGGGCGCTGCAGGTCCTCGCCGCCCAGCAGCTGCCGCACTCCCTGGGCCTGCTGTACGAGTCCCTCACCGAGCACCTGGGCTTCCTGCGCTCCAGCGACGAGTTCAAGGTGATGGCGCTGGCCTCCCACGGCACCCCGCGCCACCTCGAGGAGCTGCGTGAGCTGGTGCACGCCACCGGCGACGGTGGATTCGTGGCCCCGGAGCTGGACTGGCACCGGTGGGCGCCCCCGCGGCGGGGCGGCGAGGAGAGCTGGGCGGCCCGGCACGCGGACCTGGCCGCCTCGGTGCAGCAGCGGCTGGAGGAGGTGCTGGTCGACCTCGCCACCTGGGTGCACGCCCAGACCGGCGACCAGGTGCTCACCATGGCCGGCGGCACCGCGCTCAACTGCGTCGCCAACTCCCGCATCTGGCGGGAGTCGCCGTTCGAGCAGGTGTGGGTGCAGCCGGCCGCCGGCGACGCCGGCACCGCCCTGGGCGCGGCGCTGCAGACCAGCGCGGACGGCGGGCAGGTGCCGGCGCCGATGCCCTCGGCCGCGCTGGGCCGCGGCTGGTCCGACGCGGACCTGGCGGCGTGGCTGCGCCGTGCCCAGGTCCCCTTCACCACCCCCGACGACCTGGCCGGCGAGGTGGCCGACGTGCTGGTGGCCGACGGGGTGGTGGCCTGGTTCGACGGCCGCAGCGAGTACGGCCCCCGCGCGCTGGGCCAGCGCTCGCTGCTGGCCAACCCGATGCACGCGGCCAACCTGGAGCGGCTCAACGACGTCAAGGGCCGCGAGCAGTTCCGGCCGGTGGCGCCCATGGTGCTCACCGAGCGGGCCGCGGAGATCTTCGGCAACGGACCCGTGCCCAGCCCCTACATGCTCTTCGTGCACGACGTGAGTCCACTGTGGCGGGACCGCGTGCCCGCCGTGGTGCACGTGGACGGCACCGCCCGGATCCAGACGGTGGACAGCTCCACCAACGCCGGCATCGCCGCGCTGCTGCGCGCCTTCGCCGCTCGCACCGGGGTGCCGGTGCTGGTGAACACCAGCCTGAACACCGCAGGGCGCCCCATGGTGGACGACCCGCGCGACGCCCTGGAGGTGTTCGGCTCCGCACCGGTGGACGTGCTGGTCCTCGGCCCGCACCTGGTGCGCCGGGCCGCCACGTTCCGGAGCCGCCCGGGCGGAGGCCGTGCCGATGAGTGAGCTACCGAGCAGCGAGCTGCCCCCGCCGGACTACGCCGTCGTCATCCCCTCGCTGGGCCGACCCAGCCTGCAGCGGCTGCTGGACACCCTCGCCGCGCAGCACGAGCCGCAGCCCCGCGAGGTGGTGGTGGTCGACGACCGGGCCGAGGCCCCGGACGAGCTGAAGCTGACGGTGGACGCCGCGCTGCCGTGGGCCGCCCGGGTGCTGCGCGGCCACGGCCGCGGACCCGCCGCCGCCCGCAACGCCGGGTGGCCGGTGACCAGCACGCCGTGGGTGTGCTTCCTGGACGACGACGTGGAGCTGCCCGCCGACTGGTCGCAGCACCTGGCCGCCGACCTCTCCGCCGCCGGGCCGAGCGTGGGCGGCAGCCAGGCGCGCCTGCACGTGCCGCTGCCGGTCCACCGCCGGCCCACCGACTGGGAGCGGGGCACCGCCGGGCTGCGCGACGCCGCCTGGGCCACCGCGGACATGGCCTACCGGCGGTGCGCGCTGGAGCAGGCGCACGGCTTCGACGAGCGCTTTCCCCGCGCCTACCGCGAGGACGCCGACCTGGCGCTGCGGGTGCAGCGCGCCGGTTGGGTGCTGCAGCGCGGCCGACGCACCACCGTGCACCCCGTGCGCCCGGCCGACGACTGGGTGAGCCTGCGGGTGCAGCGCGGCAACACCGACGACGCCCTGGTGCGCCGGCTGCACGGGCGGGGCTGGCGCGCCGCCGCGCAGGCGCCGCCGGGCCGGCTGCGCTGGCACGCGGTGACCACCGCGGCCGCCGGGGTGGCTGCCGCAGCGCTGCTGTCCCGACGCCGGCGGGTGGCGGCGAGCGCCGGGCTGCTGTGGGGCGGGCTCACCGGTGACTTCGCCCGCCGACGCCTGGCGCCCGGTCCGCGTCCGAGCGAGGAGCAGTGGTGGCCGGAGCTGCGCCGGATGGCCACCACCAGCGTGGCGATCCCGCCCGCCGCGGTGTGGCACCGGGCGCGGGGCGAGTGGCGCCACCGCCGGGGCGCGGACCCGTGGCCGCCACCGCTGCGGGCGGTGCTCTTCGACCGGGACGGCACCTTGGTGCACGACGTGCCCTACAACGGCGAGCCCGATGCGGTGCGCACCGTGGACAGCGCACGACCCGCCCTGGACCTGGTGCGCGCGGCGGGGCTGGCCACCGGGGTGATCAGCAACCAGTCCGGCATCGCCCGCGGGCTGCTCAGCCGGGAGCAGGTGGACGCGGTGAACGCCCGGGTGGCCGCCGAGCTCGGCCCGTTCGACACCTGGCAGGTGTGCCCGCACGGACCGGAGGACGGCTGCCCCTGCCGCAAGCCCCGCCCGGGCCTGGTGCTGCAGGCCGCGCGCGAGCTGGGGGTGCGCCCGGAGCAGTGCGCGGTGATCGGCGACATCGGCGCCGACGTGCAGGCCGCCCGCGCCGCCGGGGCCCGTGCCGTGCTGGTGCCCACCCCGGTGACGCTGGCCGAGGAGGTGAGCGCCGCCCCCGTGGTGGCGCCGGACCTCTACGCCGCGGTCACCACGCTGCTGGCCGGACCTGCGGCGCCGGGAGCCCCGCGATGACCCGGGTGCTGGCCGTCCGCCTGGACAGCGACGGCGACGTCCTGCTCACCGGCCCGGCCCTGCGTGCGCTGGCCGCCGGCGCGCAGCGGCTGGACGTGCTGGTCTCCCCCGCCGGCGCCGCGGCCGCCCGCCTGCTCCCCGGGGTGGACGACGTGCTGGTCTTCGACGCCCCGTGGACCGGGTACCGCCCGCCGGCGGTGGACGCCGCGGCGGTGCAGGCACTGGTGCAGCAGCTGGCCGGGCGCGGGTACGACCTCGCCGTCGTGTTCACCTCCTTCCACCAGAGCCCGCTGCCCATGGCGCTGCTGGCGCGGCTGGCGGGCATCGGCCGGGTGGCCGCGACCAGCGCGGACTACCCCGGGTCGCTGCTGGACGTGCGCCACCAGCGCCTGCCGGGCCGGCACGAGGTGCAGGCCGCGCTGGACCTGGCCCGCGCCGCCGGCGCCGCGCCGCTGGCCGACGACCGCCTCGCCGTGCGCCACCCGCTGCCGCACGTGGACGCGCTGCTGCCCGCTGGTGAGCTGGTGGTGGTGCACCCCGGCGCCTCGGTGCCCGCCCGCGCGCTCGGGGCCGGCCACGCCGCGGCCGTGGTGGCCCGGCTGCGCGCCGAGGGCCGGACCGTGGTGGTCACCGGCGGGCCCGCGGAGACGGGGCTGGCTGCGGCCGCCGCCGCACCGGGCGCCACCGACCTGTCCGGACGCACCACCCTGGCCGAGCTGGCGGCGGTGCTGCAGCGGGCGGCGTGCGTGGTGGTCGGCAACACCGGGCCCGCCCACCTCGCGGCCGCGGTGGGCACGCCGGTGGTGTCGCTGTTCTCCCCGGTGGTGCCGGCGCAGCGCTGGGCGCCCTGGCGGGTGCCGCACGTGCTGCTGGGCGACCAGCAGGCCCCCTGCCGCGACAGCCGGGCCCGCGAGTGCCCGGTGCCGGGGCACCCCTGCCTGAGCGGGGTGGCCCCGGAGGCGGTGGCCGCCGCGGTGACCTCCCTGGTCGGTGCGCCGGCCCCAGCCGTGGCGGGAGGGCGCTAGTGCGGGTGTTGCTGTGGCACGTGCACGGGTCGTGGACGACGTCCTTCGTGCAGGGCGGGCACGAGTACGTGCTCCCGCTGGTGGACGACCGTGGCCCGGACGGGCGGGGGCGGGCGCAGACCTGGAGCTGGCCCAGCTCGGCGGTGGAGGTGGCGCCCGACCGGCTGCCCGAGCACGGCGTGGACGTGGTGGTGCTGCAGCGCCCGCACGAGGCGGCGCTGCTGCAGCGGTGGACGGGGCTGCGCGCCGGGGTGGACGTGCCCGCGGTGTACGTCGAGCACAACGCCCCCACGGCCGCCGCGCCGGGCAGCCGCCACCCGTTGGCGGAGCAGGCCGCGATCCCCGTCGTGCACGTCACCCGGTTCAACCAGCTGATGTGGGACTGCGGCGCCGCGCCCACCACCGTGCTGGAGCACGGCGTGGTGGACCCGGGTCCGCTCTACACCGGCGAGCGCGCGTCGCTGGGCGTGGTGGTCAACGAGCCGGTCCGGCGCTGGCGGGTGGCCGGCACCGACGTGCTGCTGCGCGTCGCCAGGGACGTCGACGTCGAGGTGTACGGCATGGGCATGTCCGCCCTGCTCGAGCGGGCACCCCAGCTGCACGGGCGGGTGCACGAGAACCTGCCGCAGGCGCGGATGCACGCCGAGCTGGCCCGGCACCGCGCCTACCTGCACCCGTACCGCTGGACCAGCCTGGGTCTGGCCTTGGTGGAGGCAATGACCCTCGGCCAGCCGGTGCTCGCGCTCGCGACCACCGAGGCCCCGGAAGCGGTTCCGGCGGCGGCCGGGGTGGTGACCAACGACCTCACCACCCTGGTGCGGACCGCGCGCCGGTGGATGCGGGATCCCCAGGAGGCGCGCGAGCGTGGAGCCGCCGGGCGCAGCCACGCGCTGCGCCGCTTCGGCCTGCCGCGGTTCCTCGACGACTGGGACGCAGTGTTCGCGGGGGTTGTTGCCGGCCAGGAGGTTGCCTGATGAAGATCGCCATGGTGTCCGAGCACGCCAGTCCACTGGCCACCCTCGGTGGGACCGACGCCGGGGGGCAGAACGTGCACGTGGCTGCGCTGGCCCGGGCGCTGGCCGCACGGGGCCATCGGGTGGACGTCTACACCCGCCGGGACAGCGCCACCCAGGCGGAGCGGGTGACGCTGTGCGCCGGGGTGGACGTGGTGCACGTGCCGGCCGGTCCACCGGTGGCCATGGCCAAGGACGAGCTGCTGCAGCACATGCCGGCGTTCGGCGAGTGGCTGACCACCGCGTGGACCCGCACGCCCCCGGACGTGGTGCACGCGCACTTCTGGATGTCCGGCGTGGCCGCGCTCGCCGCCGCGCGGGCCGTGGGGGTGCCGGTGGTGCAGACCTTCCACGCCCTCGGCTCGGTGAAGCGCCGCCACCAAGGGCTGGCGGACACCAGCCCCCGCTCGCGGGTGCGCACCGAGGCCGCGCTGGCCCAGCAGGTGGACTGCGTGGTGGCCACCTGCGCCGACGAGGTGACCGAGCTGGCCGCGCTGGGGGCGCCGCTGGAGCGGGTGCGGGTGGTGCCGTGCGGGGTGGACGTGCAGCACTTCTGCCCGGCGGGCCCCCCGTGGCGGGGCGACCCGGCGGGGCTGCGTCCGGCCGGCGTGCCGCGGCTGGTGTGCGTCGGCCGGCTGGTGGAGCGCAAGGGGGTGGACACCGCGGTGCGGGCCCTGGCTCAGCTGCCCGGGGTGGAGCTGCTGGTGGCCGGTGGCCCGCCCGCGGCGCAGCTGCCCGGGCACGCCGAGGCCCAGCGGCTCAGCGCGCTGGCCGCGCAGCTGGGGGTGGCCGAGCGGGTGCACCTGCTGGGTGAGGTCTCCCCCACCGACGTGCCTGCCCTGCTGCGCTCGGCGGACGTGGTGGTGACCACGCCCTGGTACGAGCCGTTCGGCATCGTGCCGCTGGAGGCGATGGCGTGCGGGCGGCCGCTGGTGGGCAGCGCGGTGGGCGGGCTGCTGGACACGGTGCAGCCGGGCACCACGGGCGTGCTGGTGCCCCCGCGCGAGCCGGACGCCCTGGTCGCGGCGCTGACTCCCCTGCTGGCGGACCCGCCACGGCGGACGCGCCTCGGCGCCGCGGCTCGGCGCCGCGCGGTGCACCGCTACAGCTGGGACCGGGTGGCCGCGGAGACCGAGGAGGCCTACGCCACCGTGTGCTCCGGGCAGCGCGAGCCGGCGGAGGCGCTGTGAGCAGCGACTGGGTGCGCCAGCACGTGGCGGACCTGACGGCGGCCCTGCACGAGCTGGAGCGCGACGCCGCGCTGGTGCAGGCGTGGGGCGCCGAGCTGGCCCGGCTGCTGCCCGGCGGCGGACGGCTGCTGGTGGCCGGCAACGGGGGCAGCGCCGCTGAGGCTCAGCACCTCACCGCCGAGCTGGTGGGCCGCTACGTGGACGAGCGGCAGCCGCTGTCCGCGCTGTGCCTGAGCGCGGAGACCTCCAGCCTCACCGCGATCCTCAACGACTACGGCGCCGAGGAGGTCTTCGCCCGCCAGGTGCAGGCGCACGGCCGGGCCGGCGACGTCCTGCTGCTGCTGTCCACCAGCGGGGCCAGCCCCAACGTGCTCTGCGCGGCCGAGCGGGCCCGCGCGGGCGGGCTGCGGGTGTGGGCGCTCACCGGGCCGCGTCCCAACCCGCTGGCCGAGCTGGCCGACGAGGCGGTGGCGGTGGCGGCCCCGAGCACCTCCACGGTGCAGGAGGTGCACCTGGTGGCGGTGCACGCGCTGTGCGCCGCCGTCGACTCCCGCCTGCCCACCCGGCCCCGGGGCACCCCCGCCGCGATGCCGGTGGCCTCGGCATGAGCCGGCGCATCGTGGTGGTGGGCGACGTGCTGCTCGACCGCGACCTGCTGGGCACGGTGCAGCGGGTGTGCCCGGACGCGCCGGTGCCGGTGGTGGACGTCACGGGGGTGCGGGAGAGCCCCGGCGGCGCCGGGCTGACGGCCCTGCTGTGCACGGCCGCGGACACCGAGGTGGTGCTGGTGGCGCCGGTGGCCGCCGACGACGCCGGTGCGCGCCTGGCCCGGCTGCTGCGGGCCGAGGTGGAGCTGGTGGCCCTGCCGCACGCCGGCGGCACCCGGCGCAAGACCCGGGTGCGCAGCGCCGGGCAGTCGCTGCTGCGCCTGGACGACGGCGGGCCCGGCACCCCGGCCGACCCGCCGCTGTCCCTGGTGCGCGCCGCGCTGGCCGGCGCGGACGTGGTGCTGGTGGCCGACTACGGCGGGGGAACCACCCACCACGCGGGCCTGCGTGCGCTGCTGGCCGAGGCCGCCGCCCGCCGGCCGCTGGTGTGGGACCCGCACCCGCGCGGTGGTGCTCCGGTGCCGGGCACCGCGCTGGTCACGCCCAACCGCGCGGAGGCCGCCCACGCCTGCGCTGCCCCGTCCACCAGCACCGCAGGATCGCCCAGCAGCACCGCAGGGCTAGCCAGCACCCCCGATGCCCTCGCCGTGGCGCTGCGGACGCAGTGGCAGGCCCGCGCCGTCTGCGTCACCGCCGGCAGCGACGGCGCCTACCTCGCGCTGTCCGCCAGCGAGCCGATGTACGTCCCCGCACCCGTGGTGGCCGGCGGTGACCCGTGCGGGGCCGGCGACCGCTTCGCCGCCTCGGCCGCGCTGTCCCTGGCCCGCGGAGCGGTGCTCTCGGAGGCGGTGGTGGACGCCGTCGCCGACGCCTCCGCGTGGGTGCGCGCCGGCGGCGCGGCCGGCTACCGCGCTCGCCCGCCCCAGCCGCCCGCCGCCGACGCAGCCGGCCTGGACCCCGTCCAGCCCACCGCGGCGGAGGTGGTCGCCCGGGTGCGCGCCCGCGGCGGGACCGTGGTGGCCACCGGCGGCTGCTTCGACCTGGTGCACGCCGGGCACGTTGCGTGCCTGGAGGCGGCGCGCCGCCTGGGGGACGCGCTCGTGGTGCTGCTCAACTCCGACGAGTCGGTGCGCCGGCTCAAGGGCCCGTCGCGGCCGGTGGTCACCCAGGACGACCGGGCCCGGGTGCTGCAGTCGCTGGCCAGCGTGGACGCCGTCGCGGTGTTCACCGAGGACGACCCGCGGGCCGCGCTGGCGAAGCTGCGTCCGGACGTGTGGGCCAAGGGCGGCGACTACGGCGGCACCCCGCTGCCGGAGACCGCCCTGGTGCGCTCCTGGGGCGGACGCGTGGTGCTGCTGCCCTACCTCGACGGGCGCTCCACCACCGCCCTGCTCGCCGCCCAGCCCAGCTCCCAGCCCAACCTGGAGGTTCCGTGACCGCAGCAGGCAACGGCACCACCCCGCTCGCGCCGCGCGAGCTCGGCACGGTCTACGTCACCGGCGGGTCCAGCGGTCTCGGTGCCGCCGTGGTGGCGGCGGTGTGCGCCCAGGGCGGCCGAGCTGCGGTGATCGACCGCGTCGCACCCCAGGCCGACGTCCCGCACGTGCTGGCCGACCTCGCCGACAGCACCGCCGCCGAGGCAGCCGTCGCCGAGCTGGTGCAGCGGGTGGGCCCACCCACCGCCGTGGTCACCGCGGCCGGCACCGACGCCTGCGGCGGCCTGGACGAGGTGCCCACCGAGACGTGGGAGCGGGTGGTGCGGGTCAACCTCTTCGGCACCGTGGCGGTGGTCCGCGCCTGCCTGCCGCACCTGCGGGCCAGCCGCGGCACCGTGGTGACGGTGGCCTCTACCCTCGGGATCAAGGCCATCGGCGACGCCACCGCCTACTGCGCCTCCAAGTTCGGCGTGGTCGGCTTCACCCGGGCGCTGGCCACCGAGCTGGCCGGCACGGTCGGGGTCACCCTGCTGATCCCCGGCGGCATGAGCACCGCGTTCTTCGACGGCCGCACCGAGCAGTACCGGCCGGGTCCGGACGCCGTGCTCAACGACCCGGCGCACACCGCGGCCACCGTGGTGATGGCCCTGCGCCAACCGGTGGGCTCGGAGGTCCGCGAGCTGGTGGTGGCCACCTCCACCGAGCCGTCCTGGCCGTGACCCCGACGGTGCTCGCGCTGCGGGCCCTCGGCCTCGGCGACGCCCTCACCGGGGTGCCCGCGCTGCGCGGGCTGCGCCGGGCGTTTCCCGCCCACCGCCTGGTGCTCGCCGCCCCCGAGCCCGTCGGCGCCTGGCTGCACCGCCGCGGCGTGGTGGACGCGGTGCTGCCCACCGCAGGGCTGGCGCCGCTGCACTGGGAGGGCCCTGTCCCGGTGGCGGTGAACCTGCACGGCCACGGCCCGCAGAGCCACCGACTGCTGCAGGCCCTGCGCCCGCAGCAGCTCGTCGCCTTCGGTTGCCCCGCCGCCGACCACCTCGGGCCCGCGTGGCGGGCCGACGAGCACGAGGTGCTCCGCTGGTGCCGGCTGGTGCGCAGCGCCGGTGGGGACTGCGGGCCGGAGGACCTGCGCCTGAGCCACCCCGCCGGCGCCACCCGCTCGCCGGACACCGTGGTGGTGCACCCCGGCGCGGCCTCGGGCTCACGCCGCTGGCCGGTGGAGCGCTGGGCCCCCGTGGCGCGCGCACTGCTCGCCCAGGGCTACCAGGTGGTGCTCACCGGCAGCCGCGCCGAGGCCGGGCTCTGCGCCCGCATCGCCGAGCAGGCGCCGGGTGCGCGCAGCACCGCCGGTCGGCTGGACCTGGCGGCGCTCACCGCCTGCGTGGCCGGAGCCGGTGTGGTGCTGTGCGGCGACACCGGGGTGGCCCACCTGGCCACGGCGCTGGCCACCCCGTCGGTGCTGCTGTTCGGACCCACCCCGCCGCACCGCTGGGGCCCGACCGTCGACCCGCACCTGCACACCGTGCTGTGGCCGGGTGATCCTGCCGCTCCCGCCTGGGGCGATCCGCACGCCGAGGCGCTCGACCCACGCCTGGCCGCGGTGACCGTGGCGGAGGTGCTGCAGGCGGTGCGCCGCCTGGTGGGCGGGCCGGTCAGGCCGACTGCCGCGCGGCCTGGCTGAACCACTCCACCGTCCGCGCCAGGCCCTGGGGCCAGGACACCTCCGGGCGCCAGCCCAACGCGTGCTCAGCGAGGGTGGTGTCCGGCCGCCGCACCTGGGGGTCGTCCACCGGACGTCCGACGTGCTCGATGGTGGAGCGTGACCCGGTGGCCGCCACCACGTCCTCGGCGATCTGCCGCACGGTCAGCTCGGTGGGGTTGCCGATGTTCATCGGGCCGGGGTGCCCGCTCCCGGCCAGCGCGAGGATCCCCGCGATCAGGTCGGAGACGTAGCACACCGACCGGGTCTGCAGCCCGTCGCCGGCGACCGTCAGCGGCTGCCCGGCCAGCGCCTGGCGGATGAAGGTGGGGATGGCGCGGCCGTCGTGCGGGCGCATCCGGGGGCCGAAGGTGTTGAAGATCCGCACGATGGCGGTGTCCACGTCGCAGCTGCTGCGGTAGGCCACCGTCATGGCCTCGGCGTAGCGCTTGGCCTCGTCGTACACCCCGCGCGGGCCCACCGGGTTGACGTGGCCCCAGTAGCTCTCCGGCTGGGGGTGCACCTGGGGGTCGCCGTAGACCTCGGAGGTGGAGGCCAGCAGAAAGCGCGCGCCCTTGTCCTTGGCCAGGCCCAGAGCGTGCAGCGTGCCGATGGCCCCCACCTTGAGCGTCTCGATGGGCAGCGTCAGGTAGTCCACCGGCGAGGCGGGCGAGGCGAGGTGCAGCACCAGGTCGACCGGCCCGGGCACGTGCACGAAGTCGGTGACGTCGCAGCGCACCAGCCGGAAGCGCGGGTCGTCGAGGAGGTGGGCGACGTTGCCGGGGCTGCCGGTGAGGAAGCTGTCCAGGCAGACCACCTCCGCGCCGCGCCGCAGCAGCTCCTCGCACAGGTGGCTGCCCAGGAACCCAGCGCCGCCCGTCACCACCACCCGCTCGACGTCCCGAGCCGCGTGGGACGTGCGGGACCCGAGGTCACCCCCTGATGCACCCATGGACCACAGGTACCAGCCGTGCCGACCCCCCGCGACTCGACCGCAGGGGACTCGACCGTAGCGGACTCGACCGCAGGGCCGGGGCCGTCCGGCAGCTCCACCCACTCACCGGGTCACGGTGCGGCGGTCTCGCCCACCATCGCTGCCAGGCCGTCGCCGGGTCCGACGACGCTCACCGGTTCCCACCACCGCCGCAGCACCCGAGCCACCCCGTCCTCGGTGTTGGTGTCGGTGACCACGTCAGCCACGGCCCGGACCGAGGCGTGGGCGTTGCCCATGGCCACGCCACAGCCCGCCCACCGCAGCATCGACACGTCGTTGGGCATGTCGCCGAAGGCGAGCACCCGCTGGGCCTGCACCCCGTGGTAGCGGGCCACCATCGCCAGCCCGGCTGCCTTGCTCACCCCGGCCGGCAGGATCTCCACCAGGCCGTCGCCGGTGGAGTAGGTCAGTCCCACGCTCTCCGGCAGCCGCGGGGCCAGCACGTCGGCCACGTCCTGGCTGCTCAGGCCGCACTGGCGCACCAGCAGCTTCACCGCCGGCTCGGCGCAGAGCTCGGCCAGGGAGACCTCGAGGTTGTCCGCGCTGGGCCAGTGGTGGGCACGGCGCGGAACCCACACCTCGTCGCGGGTCGACGGCTCGGGGTGCCCCAGGCGGTCGACGGCGAGGCCGCAGCCCGGCAGCGCAGCCAGGGCCACCTCCGCCACCTCGGCCAGCACCGGCGGCTCCAGGCAGCGCTTCCACAGCACCCGCAGCGTCGCGGTGTCGAAGAGCACCGCGCCGTTGGCGCAGACGGCGAGCGGGGCGATGCCGAGCTGGTCGGTCACCGGCAGCACCCACTGCGGGGGACGTCCGGTGACCGGCACGAAGGGGACCTGCGAGGTCGCCAGCGCGCGCACCCCCGCGATGGTCGCCGGGCTGACCAGCCCGTCAGCGCCCAGCAGCGTCCCGTCCAGGTCGCTGGCCACCAGGTGCGGCAGCGGTGCGGCAAGTGGGTTCACCGGAGTCGCAGCAGCCCCCGGATCAGATGCTGACATCGGCACCCAGGCCACGGAACTGGTTCTCCTTGAACTCGCGAAAGCCGGGGATGCGCTCGCACGCGCGGTGCCAGTTGGGGTTGGTCTTCTTGTCCCGCTTGTAGCCGTAGGTGGCCACCTCGGCGTCTGCCGGCTCCTGGTGGAACACCCGCAGGTCCGGCGAGTACTCGGGCACGCAACCAGCAACGGTGATCATCCGGTGGGCGAAGTCGGCGTCCTCGTAGCCCCAGACCCCGTCGAACTCCTCGTCGTGACCGCCGATCTCCCGGGCCTTGGCCACGGGGTACAACAGGTTGCCCGCGTGCATGAACGCCCAGGGCTGCGGAACGTCCGGCAGCGCCACCATGTCCGGCATCCTTCGATCCTGCGGCAGCCCGTAGTTGGACACGCTGCCCACGGTCGGCAGCAGGTCCAGCACGCTCACGTCCCGCATGATCTGGGCGGGGCTGAGCGCGGCACAGGAGACGAATACCCGCTCACCCGTGCAGATCCTGCTCGGCCCGCCCTGGGCGACGTACTGCAGCGCCGCGACCAGGTACCCCTCCTGCAGCACGCAGTCGGAGTCCAGGGACAGCACCCACTGGGCTCGGGTGAGCCGGAGGGCCAGGTTGCGCGCCCGGCAGAGCGCGAACGGGTGCGGCAGCTTGGGCTGCTGCACCAGGGTCAGCTGCATCCGGCTGGAGAACTGCCGGTGGAGCCGCTCGAGGGAGTCGACGTCGGAGTTGTTGTCGACCAAGATCACCTCGACGCGGTCCAGGGCAGGGCCCTGCCCGGCAATGCCGGCCAACGTCCTGGCGAGCAGGTCGGCGTCGTTGTGGCAGGGGATGGTGATGGCGATCAGCGGTGCTTCTGTTGCGGCCATGGCGCTCCACAGGAGAGAGGGAGGGTGCCGCCGGGGTGCACTCACCCGACGTGGGGTGTGCCGATGGCTACAGCTTCCCCCCGTGGCCAACGATACGGTGGCGCCCCCGAACCCGCTCAACGAGAAGACGTCTCGGCGAACTCGTAGTCGATGTCGGTGAAGGAGTCGACCGCGAAGACGTAGCAGAACCGCAGCACGGACTCGCCTCGCTCGCCGTGGTTCCAGGGTGGGACGGCTGGGCCCGCGCTGCTCGGCGCAGTGGCCTTCGTCGCAGCACCGCGCTGCTGGGCCCCTCCAGCGAGCCGCGGCCGCTCGGGCGGTGCATCCTGGGCGCCATGACCCCCCCACAGCAGAAGACCGGTGAGGAGACCCACTACGAGGCCGTGGTGGTGGGAGGCGGCTTCGCCGGGCTCACTGCCGCGCTGTGGCTAGGCCGGTTCCACCGACGGACGCTGGTCCTCTCGGCCGGACCGTCCCGCAACGCGCCGGCGCAGGTCGCGCACGGCTACCCCGGCTTCGACGGTGCCAACCCCGGGGAGCTGCTGGACAAGCTCGAGGCGGAGGTGGACCAGTACCCCAGCGTCACCCGGCGCACCGCGTGGGTGGACACCGCCGCCCAGGACGGCGACCAGTTCTGCATCACCGCCGGTGAGCTGGCGGTCACCGCTGACCGAGTGGTTCTGGCCACCGGCATCCGCGACGTGCAGCCGGACCTGCCCGGCTTCGCCGACTACGAGGGCAGGAGCATCTGGCACTGCCCCGCCTGCGACGGCTACGAGTACACCGGCAAGCCGATCGTGGTGGTGGGCAACGGGGAGCACGTCGCCGGGTACGCCCAGGAGCTCGTGCCCTACGCCGACCCGCTCACCATCGTCACCCACGGCTCCACCTTGGCCGGCTCCGCCGAGGACCTCGCCGCGCTGGCGCCCCGCGGCATCGAGGTGCACGAGCAGGCGATCCACCGCCTGCACGGGGCCGACGGGCAGCTGGAGGCAGTGGAGCTGGCCGACGGCACCGTGCTGGAGGCGGCGGCGGTGTTCTACTCCCTGGGCCACGAGCCGCTCTCCGAGCTGGCCAAGCAGCTGGGCTGCGAGGTGGGCGCGGAGGGCCTCGTCGTCGACCGGCGGCAGGAGACCACCACCACGGGCGTCTACGCCGCCGGCGACCTGGCACCGCTGGAGGAGCTGGTGGTGGTGGCCGCCGCGATGGGTGCGGTCGCCGCCAACAACCTGCACCAGAGCCTCGGCCCGGGCAGCTGAGCCAGCGCCCACCCAGCCGCGCTCACCTCGACTTGCGGCAGTGGGGCAGACGGGCACGATCGGGCCATGCCCGCACCGCGGACGCGGTGGCTCGTGCGCCGAAGGAGGATGCCGTGACCGATCGCCTCTCCCCGCCGTCGACAGCCATCACCGCTGGCTCGGAACCCGTGCTCGACCACTACCCCACCCGCACCGCGGCGCGCCCGGAGCTGCTGGTCCGGACCGATCCCGCGGTGTGGGGCGGGCTCTCCGCCCCCGGCCCGTTCTCCGCCGACGAGCTGGCTGACTACGACCGCACCGGCTTCAGCGCGGTCCCGGCGCTGCTCGGCCCGCAGGAGGTGGCCGACCTCGCGGACGAGCTCGTCCGGTTCGCGACCGACCCCGCCGTGCGGGAGGACCGCCGCACCGTCATCGAGAAGTCCTCCCAGGAGGTGCGCTCGGTGTTCGAGGTGCACCGGACGAGCCAGGCGGTGGCGGCGCTGGTCGCCGACGAGCGCGTGATCGGTCGGGCGCGCCAGGTGCTGGGCTCCGACGTGTACGTCCACCAGAGCCGCATCAACTACAAGCCCGGCTTCGGCGGTGGTGGCTTCTACTGGCACTCCGACTTCGAGACCTGGCACGCCGAGGACGGCATGCCCGCCCCACGGGCCACCAGCATCTCCATCGCGCTGACGGAGAACTTCCCGCACAACGGCTGCCTGATGATCATCCCGGGATCGCACCGAACGTTCGTGCCCTGCGTGGGCGAGACACCCGAGGAGCACTTCACCACCTCGCTGCGCGAGCAGGGCCGCCAGGTCGGCACCCCCGACGACGCCAGCCTCGCCACCCTCACCGCGGCCGGCGGCATCAGCCTGCTCACCGGTGCTGCGGGCTCGGCCACGATGTTCGACTCCAACTGCATGCACGGCTCGGCGAACAACATCACCCCGTACCCGCGGTCCAACCTGTTCGTCGTGTTCAACAGCGTGCAGAACCGCCTGGTGGAGCCGTTCGCCGCGCCGGCCCCACGGCCGGAGCACATCGCCGCGCGGGGGTGAGTCGGTCCCCAGCCGCACCCTCGTCGACCAGCGCGGGCACCATCGCTTAAAGTTTCACCTGTCTGGCCCGTGCGGGCCCGACGCGGTCCAGCCGTCGGGCCACCCTTGTCGCTGAGGGTGTTCCGTGGGCCGCGCGCCCACTGCATCCTCGTGGATGGCCGCCTGTGCGGCCGCAAACGGGAGCACAACCATGAGTGACACCCCCAGCGCCGCTGGGCGTCCAGCACCGAGCGTGAGCCAGGCTGGCGCTGTGGAGGTGCCCAGCCCGGGCCCCGCGCGCGAGCTCATCGCCGCGATCCACGAGCTCACCCGGATCGTGGTGGGCGAGAAGCCGCTCGACGAGGTGTTCGCCCAGGTGGTCCAGCTGGCCCGGCAGGAGATTCCCGGCGCCGACGAGGTGTCGGTGACCATGGTGGACGGGTCGGACCCCACCACACCGGCCGCGACGGGCGAGCTCGCGTGCACGCTGGACGAGCGGCAGTACTCCACGGGGCAGGGTCCGTGCCTACAGGCGGCCACCACCGGAGAGACGCTGCACATCCCGGACATGCAGGCAGAGCAGCGGTGGCCTGAGTACACCCCCTTCGCCGCGCGCAACGGCGGGCTGAGCTCGCTGTCGGTACCGCTGCCCGTGCAGGACACCACGGTGGGCGCGCTGAACATCTACGCCCGGGGGGTCGACGCCTTCGACGAGCACAGCCGCGAGCTGGCCGAGCACTTCGCCGGCTACGCCGCGGTGACCGTGCGCAACGCCAGCCTCTACACGGCCACCACGACCCTGGCCGAGCAGATGCAGGAGGCCATGCAGTCCCGCGCGGTGATCGAGCAGGCCAAGGGCATCATCATGGGCGAGCGCCGGTGCAGCCCCGACGAGGCCTTCCGGCTGCTGTCCAAGGTCTCCCAGGACGCCAACCGCAAGCTCCGCGACGTGGCGACCGCGCTCGTCGCCCAGGCCTACCAGTCGTCCTAGTCCGAGCTGCCTGGACGTCTGCGCTGCGCGCCCGGCGGAAACCGCTTGACAAAGTTGACCAGTCCGGTCGACTATTGGTGCCAGGTCATGAGCGCCAGCGTCAAGCCCCGGCTCGCTGGCCGGCAACCCTCCTCCGCGGTGGGGTGCCCCGGGTGAGGACCAGGCTCCGGCGAGGTGTCGGAGCAAGCGCGGACCCCCGAGTGACGCACGCTCTCTCTCGGGATCTCTGGGGTCCCTGAGCGGAACGAGAACGCCGTGACCACCACCCTGCTGTCCCGCCCCGCCGCTGCGGCGGCGACCGAGACCCCCACCACGCTGCGCCTGGCCACCCTGGTGCGGGGCATCGCCGCCCAGCCACACCTGTGGCGCGACCAGGTGCGCTTCTCCACCCGGGAGCGCTGCTGGTCCCGGCTGGAGTCACCGGCCGGGGTGGACGTCTGGCTGCTCACCTGGACCAGGACGCAGAGCACCGACCTGCACAGCCACGGGCTGGCCAGCGCCGCGCTGACCGTGGTGCAGGGCACGATCACCGAGGTGCGCCCGGACGGCCGCGGTGGGCTGCACGCCGACCGGCTGGGGGTGGGCGGGCTGCGCACCGTCACCACCGGCGTGATCCACGACGTGCGCACCGAGCGGGACGAGCCGGCGGTGAGCATCCACGCCTACTCCCCCCGGCTCACCGAGATGACGTTCTACCGGCTGGAGGACGGGCTGCCCGTCGCCGACCGCACGGTGCTCACCGACGAGCCGGAGGTTGACGCCTGAGACCTGCCGGTGGGCCGCGCCCGGGGGTGCAACCGGTCACATCCCGGCGATCAAGGCCCTCTGAACCGCCCTGAACAGGGCATTCTTGGGCACACACCCCGCTCGGGGTGGTGAGGAGGACCGGCGATGAGCACCTCGTCAGGACGCGGCGGTCCCTGGATGACCGCGACGATGCAGTACTGCAGCGGCTGGCGCACCTCGGCCTCGGCCGGGTTGCAGCGCCGGGCCAGCACCCCGCGCCGCGTGCGCCGCACCGTCAAGGCCCTCCGCGCCGTGGATGGGCCGTCTGCAAGTACCACCAAGCGCGCCGCCGACCGTCGTCGCTAACCGCTACCAGGTGCTGCTGCTCAGCCCCCGCCAGCAGCAACACCCGGTCAGCAGCACCCGGTCAGCGGAAGAAGCTGAGGAACAGCGCCACCAGCCAGCTCCAGAAGTCCAGCCACGGGTTCGACGGCGCGGGGGCCACCGGCGGTGCCGGCTCGCCCGCGCACGGCGCGCCGTCCAGTCCGCCCGCGGCCCGGCCCACCCGCTCCAGGCCCTTGCGGTCGCCCGCGGCGAACCCTGGGGTGGCGGCACCGCTGACGGTCGGGTTCATCACCTGGCCCGGCGTGCTGGTGTGGTCCAGACCGATGGCGTGGCCCAGCTCGTGCAGCACCAGCCGGCCCCGGGTGGACGACGCGGCCGGCCCGAACCCGGGCGCCAGCTGCGGGTACGTGCGGCTGTCGAGCACCACGAACCCGGACACCACCTGCCACGGGGTCGCCTGCGCGGCACCCGGCGGGGTGTACGACCAGGTGGTGACGCCGCCGACGCCCGCGGCGCCGCCCATGCCGTTGAGCAGGCTGGACGTGTCCGGACCCGTCCCCGGCGCGGCCCAGGCGATCACCAGCGGCGTCCTGGGGTTGGCCGGCGTGCCGTCGAAGCCGTGGCCGCGCTGCGGAACCACGTCGGTGGTGCCGGTGTACACCAGGTTCAGCCCGGACTCCCGGCGGACGATGTCCACGGCCGCCGCCACGTCAGCCTCGGCCGTGGGACCGCCGTTGCGCGGGTTGACCTGGTACGGGATGGGCTCGCAGGGGTTCCAGCGGATCACCGTCCCGTCCGGGTTGTGGTGCAGCGCGTAGCCGTCGTAGCTGACCGAGGCGGCCCCGGTGGTGGTGACCGGCGCCGGGTCCGGCGCCACGGGCGCGGGTGCCGACGAGGCCACCGTGGCACCGGAGGCCATCAGCAGCGCCGTGGTGGCACCGGCCAGCGCGAGCCCGCGGAGGCGAGGAACGGTCAGCGTCATGTGGGGTCTCCGTAGCTGTCTCGGCCGCCCTGCTCCGGGCGCACCGCCACCTCCCCCATCGGCCACCGAGCGACGGTGCTGAGCCGAGACCGCGGCCCGGGCGAACTAGGGTGGGCGGCACTGGCCCTGAGCACGAGGAGACGACCGATGAGCACCGTCCGGGCCTGCCTCGTCGTGGACGCTCAGCCGACGTTCTGCGAGGGCGGTGAGCTGGCGGTGGACGGCGGCAACGGCGTCTGCGTCCGCAGCGCGAAGTTCCTCGCCGAGCACGGCGACCGCTACCACCTGGTGGTGTCCAGCCAGGACTACCACGTCGATCCCGGCCACCACTTCTCCGCCGAGCCCGACTTCGTCGACACCTGGCCCCCGCACGGCCTGGCCGGCACCGCCAACGCCGAGCTGCACCCCGCGCTGGCCGACACCGCTATCGACGTGCGGGTCCGCAAGGGTGCGCACGAGGCGGCGTACTCCCTCTTCGACGGCGCCGACCCGGACGGCCGTCCGGCGCTGCAGGTGCTGCGCGAGGCCGGCGTCACCGACCTGGACGTGCTGGGCATCGCCGAGAGCCACTGCGTGCGGGCCACCGTGCTGGACGCGCTGCGCCACGGCTTCGGCGTCCGGCTGCTGCGCGACCTGACGGTGCCGGTGACCGCCGAGCTGGGGGCGGCCGCGCGCACCGAGATGCAGGCTGCCGGGGCCGCGCTCACCACCAGCGCCGCGGCGTTCGCCGGCTGACGGCAGCACCGGCCCAGGGTCAGGCCCCGGTGAGCACGCCCTGCTGCGCGGCGGCCGTGGTGGTGCTGCTGCGGCGGCTGGTGTCCAGCAACCGCCGGGCCGCCCAGTCGAGCACGAAGCCGAGCACGCCGATCACCACGATCACGGCCATCACCTGGTCGTAGGCGAGCTGGTCGCGGGCGTTGAGGATCTGGTAGCCCAGCCCGGAGCGCACCCCCAGCATCTCCGCCGGCACCAGCACGATCCAGGCGATGCCCAGGCCCACCCGCAGCCCGGTGCGGACGTGGTCGCGGATCGCCGGCAGCACCACGGCGGTGAGCTGCTCCCACCGGGTGGCGCCCAGCGAGCGGGCCACCAGCAGGTGCCCGGGGTCCACGGCGCGCACGCCTGCGGCGGTGTTGATGACGATCGGCCACACCGCAGCGGCGGCGATGAGGAAGAACACCGGCTGGTGGCCGATGCCGAACAGGGCCACCGCGATGGGCGCCCAGGACAGCGGCGAGATCATCCGGAGGAACTGCACCACCGGCATCGAGGCGCGCTCGAAGCGGACGTTGAGCCCGATCAGCAGGCCCAGCGGGATGCCGATCACCGTGGCGACGAGCAGGCCGACGAGCAGCCGCCACACGCTGACCCCGACGTCGGGCAGCAGCACCCCGCGGTCGAACAGCTCCACCAGCGCCGGCACGACGTGCTGCGGGGCGAACTCGCGCACCAGTGACGTGCTGCCGGCGACCACCGTGGTGAGCAGCCACCACACGGCCACGGCCACGGCGATCGCGGCCGCGGGCGGCCAGCACGCGCTCCACCTCGGACGGGCAGGCTGCTTGGTGCTCACGTGGGATCCACTTCCTCGGTACGGGTGAGGGTCTCGGGCAGGCCGAACGCGGCGGGACCGCCGTGCCGGGTGATGCTCTGCCGCACGAAGCGGTCGTCCACCAGCTCGCCGTGCACCGCCGCGGCGTCCACCCGGTCGAGGAAGCCGGTGTCGCCGTCCACCACGGTGTCGTGCATGGCCTCCACCAGCGCCTGCGTGAAGCTGGGGAACGGGAACGGCTGGAAACCCAGCCGCTGCGGCTGCCAGGCGGGGTGGCGCAGGTCGTACTTGTCGGCCGGGTAGGTCAGCGCCTTGGTGATCGCCGGCAGCGGCTGCGGCAGGTACTTGCCGGCGGAGAGCTCCCCGGCGGTGGCCTGGCGCCCGCCGTCGATGCGCAGCTGGGCGGCGAGCACGGAGTCGGTGAGCGTCTGCACCCCGGCGGGGGCACGGTCGATGAGGTCGGCGTGCACCAGCAGCGCGCAGCAGGCGTGGTCGCGCCAGACGTCGCCGACGAAGCGGTGGATGCGCCCGATCTTCCTGGCCTCGGCCGCGGCGTTGAACGGGTCGGCCACGGTGAAGGCCGCGATGGAGCCGGCGGCCAGCGCGGGCACCATGTCCGACGGGCTCATCACGATCAGCTCGACGGTGCCGGCGGAGCGGGACGCGGACTGGCGGATCACCGGACGCAGGCCGTTGGCCCGAAAGAGCTGCTGGATGGCGATGTTGTGGATGGACCACCAGAACGGGATGGCCACCTGCTCCCCCGCCAGCTGGCCCAGCTCGGTGACGTGCGGCGCCACCGTCAGCGCGGAGCCGTTGGTGTGGTTCCAGCCGAGGATGCGCGCGCTGGAGCCCACCGAGTAGCGCAGCTGCACGGCCATCGGCATCAGCAGGTGCACCACGTCCACCTGCCGGCTGACGAACGCCTCTGCCAGCGACGCCCAGCTGCGGAACAGCACCGGCTTCGCCTGGCTCACCACCGCCGGGTCGTAGAGCCCGGCGTCGTGGGCGATGAGCAGCGGGGAGGCGTCGGTGATGGGCAGGTAGCCGATGCGCAGCTGACCGGTGGTGTTGCTGCGGTCGGTGGCCGCGGCGCGGGCCAGGTCGGCCACCCCGGCCAGCCCACCCGCGACGGCCAGCCCGGTGGCGCCGCGCAGCAGGGTGCGCCGGCTCAGCCCACCACCAGCACTCACCGGGCCTCCACGGGCACACCGGTGGCGTCGCGGTAGCGGGCCATGATCTCCACCCGTAGCCGCTGCGGGTCGGTGCTGGTCGACCACTCCTGCTCGAACACCCCGGAGGCGCCGAGCAGCGCGATGCGGTCGCCCACCACCACGGCCTCGTCGATGTCGTGGGTGACCAGCACGGTGGTCAGGCCCAGCTCGGTGGTCATCGTCCGCAGCCACTGCTGCAGGTCGGCGCGGATCGCCGGGTCCAGCGCGCTGAACGGCTCGTCCAGCAGCAGCACCTGGGGCCGGATCGCCACCGCGCGGATCACCGCCACCCGCTGGGCCTGCCCGCCGGAGAGCTGGTCGGGGTAGGACCCGGCCAGCGCGGCCAGGCCGAAGTGCTCGAGCAGCTCCTCGGCGTGCGCGGGGTCGAAGCGGTCCCGGTTGCGGGCGAAGCGCCCACCCAGCGCGATGTTCTCCCGCACGGTCAGCCACGGCATCAGCAGCGGCTGCTGGAACACCACGCCGGTGTGCGGGCGGGGCTCGCCACGGCCCGGGGTGTGCGGCTGCTCCCACTGCAGCGAGCCGCTGTCCAGCTGGTCCAGCCCGGCCAGGATCCGCAGCAGCGTGGACTTGCCGCTGCCGCTGACGCCGAGCACCACCAGGGTCTCCCCCGCCTCGACGGAGAGGTCGACCCCGCGCAGGACGGCGTCACCCCGCCCGGCGTAGCTCTTGTGGCCGTTGACTAGTCGGACTGCGCTAGTTCCCACCGCAGCTGTCCTTCCGAGGGTGACTGGATGGGGAGGAACGCCGCCTCGCGGAAGCGACGGTTGGTGGCGCTGCCGGTGGCGTAGCCGGCCCCACCCCGCAGGGTGGACTCCAGCCGGGTGGCGGTCACCGCGGCACCGGCGGCGTCCAGGCGCAGCTGCACCAGCTCGCGCCCGGTCATGGGGGGCGGGCCGTCGGGGGTGGTCTGCGCCGCCCACCGGTACAGCCGCTCGCGCACCGACGCGTGCTCGGCGGCCACCTGCCGGTGCTCAGCCTCCAGCAGCTTGCCCAGCTTGGTGAGCAGCGGCTCGGACTCCGCCAGCGCGGCCCCGGTGACGCCGCTGCAGAAGGCCGTCTGCAGCAGCAGGAAGGTGGGCCGCAACCGGGCGACGAACCCGACCAGGTCGGTGCTCACCACCTGTGCGGCGGGCACGTGCACCCGCTCCAGGGTCAGCGAGGTGGAGGCCGTGGCCCCCAGCGCCAGCAGCTGCGGGGGTGGGTGCACGGTGACGCCCGGGTCGTCGGTGCGCACCAGCGCGACGAAGGTGCGCCCGTCCTCGGTGCGGGTGGGCAGCACCACCAGGGCCGAGCGGAACACGTTGGACGCCCAGCGGATCGGACCGGAGACCTCGAGCCCGTCGGCCACCTCGGTGGCGATCAGCGGAGTCTCGCCCAGGCCGGCCGCGTGCTTGAGCCCGGCCGCCATGGCGGTGACACCCACCTCGGTGCCGTTCTCCAGCGCGGGCCGGAACGCGGCGCGCACCGGCTCGGGCGCCCGGTTGACGCACTCCAGCGTCACCCGGTGCGCCCACACCGAGAACCCGGCGGCGAGGCTCTCCGCCGCGACGTCCTCGATGACGGCGACCATCCGGTCCAGGCTCGTCCCGTCCAGGCCCAGCCGGAACAGGCCCCGCTCGCCGAGGGCGGCGATGTCGGCCCGAACGTCGGTCTCACCCCGGTCGAGCGCGTCGGCGCGGTCGCGCACCAGAGCGCACACCTCGCGCCGCCGCTGCTCCTCGGTGGGTGCGATGGCCGCAGTCATGGCTACCTATCCCTCGAGGGCGTGGATGCGGTCGACCGGGGTGCTGACGGCCTCGCGGGCGCGGAACACCGCAGCCTCGTCGGGGGCGTCGTAGAAGCACAGGCACTTGCCCATGTCCTCGCGGACGTAGGTGCGCAGGAAGGCGACCTCGGGCACGTTGGCGTACTTGGGCGCGTTGGCCTTCTTGCGCGCCAGGTAGGAGTCCATGTCCAGCTCCGCGGGCAGGTCCCACTCCACCAGGTAGCCGGCCTCCGGACGGGCGGCCTTGATCTGCGCCAGCTCGGCGCCCACCAGCCGCACCTCGCTGGGGCCCTCGACGCTGGCGACCCCCAGCGCGTCGGCGGCCAGCTCCGGGGCGCGGCAGGACTCGAACTCGGTGATCGCGAAGACGCGCTCACCGCCGGCGGTCACCTGGGTCTCGATCAGCTCGCCACCGGCCTCGGCCGTGCGGGCGTCGACGTCCTTGATGACCTGGGCGGCCTGGCCGGCGGTGGTCACGAGCTCGTAGAGGTACAGCGACATGGGGGTCACCTTTCGAGAGACGGGTAGCGCGCAGCGCGCAGCGCGCGTCAGGATGAAGAAGTGCGATTCGGACGACGGTGTCCGGAGAACCGGCGACGGTGGCCGGCAAGACCGAGGAGGGCGCAGCGCTGGTTCAGCGGGTGCGCGGGCGGTCAGCGAGTGCGACGACAGGCAGCGTTCGCCACACGCACGAGGTCCACGTGCAGGCGGCGGATCAGGAAGCTGCGGGTCACCTGCAGAACAGTAGCAATAGACAGATCGTTCTGTCTAGAAATCCCCCCACGGGACGCGCTGGGGCAGTAACCTGGTGTCGTGCCTGCGCCTCACGACACCCTCCCCGCCCGCGCGGGCCGGCGACCCGGAAGCACCAAGGCTGGCAAGGCATCCCCCGCCGATCGCCTGCTGGACGCCGCGACCGCGCTGTTCGCGGCCGAGGGAATCCGCGCGGTGGGCATCGACCGGATCCTCAGCGGCGCGGGGGTGGCCAAGGCCAGCCTGTACTCCGCGTTCGGCTCCAAGGACGCGCTGGTGCTGGCCTACCTGCGCCGGCTGGACGAGCGCGACCGCGCCCGCTGGACCGAGGCCGTCGCCACCGTCGAGGACCCGCTGGCCAAGGTGCTCACCTTCTTCGACCTGGCCATCGCCTCCGCTCCGGCGCGCAACTACCGCGGCTGCCAGTACGTCAACGCGGCCACCGAGTTTCCGGACGAGGAGCTCGAGCCCGTGCAGGCGCACCGGACGTGGTTCCGCGACACCGTCAGCGCCCTGCTGCGCGAGGCCGGTCTGGCCCACCCCGAGGACGCAGCGCAGCGCATCCAGCTGATCTACGACGGTGCGCTGGCCGGCTCCAAGGTGGAGCACTCCGAGGAGCCGCTGCGCCTGGGCCGGCAGATGGCCGAGCTGGTCATCGCGGCGGGCTCCGCTGCCACGGACCGGGACCGATAGCGCCGGGCATCAAGAACTCGTCAAGACGACGGGTGCCCGCGTAAGGAGCTCGTCAGGACCGGCTTCCACACTCCCCCACCGGCTCACGCTGTCTTCCGGCGGAAGGTTTCCGCGCTGGAAGGGGTGTGTTCTGATGGCCGACCTGGCCTACCTGTCACTGGTCCTGGGTGGACTGCTCTGTTGCGTGCTGGTGCTGCGTGCCCTGCGCGACTCGGAGAGCCCCAGCTCCACGACCAAGGCTTCCCGGTGACGGGCGCGGGCGCGCTGAGCGTGGCGCTGATCGTCCTCGCGCTCCTCCTCGTCGTCTACCTGTTGGTGGCCCTGCTCGACCCGGAGCGGTTCTGATGAGCCCCGCCCTGGCCGCCACCCTCCAGCTCGGTGCGGTGCTCGCGGTGCTCGCCGCGGTCTACGTGCCCCTGGGCGACTACATGGCCCGAGTGTTCACCAGCACCAGCGACCTGCGGGTGGAGCGCGGCGTCTACCGGCTCTGCCGCATCAACCCGTCCGCCGAGCAGACCTGGGTCGGCTACGCGCTGAGCATGCTCGGCTTCACCACCGCCAGCGTGCTGCTGCTCTACCTGCTGCAGCGCGTGCAAGGGGTGCTGCCGCTCAACGGCGGCCTGTCCGGGGTCAGCCCGTCGGTCGCCTTCAACACCTCGATCTCCTTCGTGGCCAACACCAACTGGCAGTCCTACGTGCCTGAGACCACGATGAGCCACCTCACCCAGGCCGCCGGCCTGGCGGTGCAGAACTTCCTATCCGCCGCGGTCGGGCTCTCCGTGGCAGTAGCCCTCATCCGCGGTTTCGTCCGGGTCACCGGACGGGGCGAGATCGGCAGCTTCTGGGTGGATCTCACCCGGGGCGCCCTGCGGATCCTGCTGCCGCTGTCCTTCCTGGTCGCACTGGTGCTGCTCAGCCAGGGCGTGATCCAGTCCTTCCACACCGGCTTCGCCTCCACCGGCCTGGACGGCGCGCAGTCCACCAACGCCCTGGCCCCGGTGGCCTCGCAGGAGGCCATCAAGGAGCTGGGCACCAACGGCGGCGGCATCCTCGCGGCCAACTCCGCGCACCCGTTCGAGAACGCGACCCCGCTGAGCAACGCCGTCGAGATCCTCGCGATCCTGCTCATTCCGGTGTGCCTCACCCGGACCTTCGGCACCATGGTCGGCAGCCGCCGCCAGGGCCTGTCGCTGCTCGCCGTGATGGCGCTGCTCTGGGGCGCGCTGCTCGCGGTCACCTCCTGGGCCGAGCAGCACCTGCACGGCGTCGCCGCCCAGGCCGCCGGCGCCATGATGGAGGGCAAGGAGGTGCGCTTCGGCATCCCCGGCTCGGTGTTGTTCGGCGTCAGCACCACCGGAACCTCCACCGGCGCAGTGAACGCCGCCCACGACAGCTTCTCCGCCGCGGGTGGCGGGGCCCTCCTGCTGAACATGCTGCTGGGCGAGATCGCTCCCGGCGGGGTGGGCACCGGGCTGTACGGGCTCCTCGTGCTCGCCATCATCGCGGTGTTCGTCGGTGGTCTGCTGGTCGGTCGCACCCCGGAGTACCTGGGCAAGAAGATCCGCCGTCGCGAGATCACCATGGCGGCCCTGTCAGTGCTGGTCATGCCGGCCCTGGTGCTCATCGGCACGGCCATCACCGTGGTGCTGTCCTCCACCACCGGGTTCCTCGGCAACAGCGGTGATCCCGGCTCGCCCGGCGCCATCCACGGCTTCACCGAGGTGCTCTACGCGTTCGCCTCGGCGTCGAACAACAACGGCAGCGCCTTCGGCGGGCTCACCGTCACCAGTGACTGGTTCCAGTCCTCGCTCGGCATCGCCATGCTGCTCGGCCGACTGCTGCCCATCATCTTCGTGCTGGCCCTGGCGGGCTCCCTCGCCCGACAGCCGAGGACTCCCACCAGCTCGGGCACGCTGCCGACCGGCGGGCTGGTGTTCACCGGCCTGCTCACGGGCACCGTCGTGCTCGTCGCGGCCCTCACCTTCTTCCCGGCGCTGGCGCTGGGACCCATCTCGGAGGCCCTGTCATGACCGCTCCCACGCTCGACGAGCCCGTGCTCCCGAAGGAACGCACCTCCACCACCGCTGCCACACCGGTGCGGAGTGGGACGTTCAGCCCCCGGCAGCTGCTCACGTCACTTCCCGACGCGGTGCGCAAGCTCGACCCTCGCCACCAGGCGCGCAACCCCGTCATGTTCGTCGTGCTGGTCGGCTCGGTGGTCACCACCGCCATGGCGATCGGCAGTCCCAGCCTGTTCGCCTGGCTGACCGCGCTGTGGCTGTGGTTCACGGTGCTCTTCGCCAACCTCGCCGAGTCGGTGGCCGAGGGACGGGGCAAGGCACAGGCGGCCAGCCTGCGCCAGCTGCGCACCAGCACCACCGCCCACCGCCTCACCTCCTCTGGTGAGGTGGAGGACGTCGCCGGGTCCGACCTGCGCAAGGGCGACCGGGTGGTGGTCGAGGCGGGACAGGTGATTCCCGGCGACGGCGACGTGGTGGAGGGCATCGCCACCGTCGACGAGTCCGCCATCACCGGAGAGTCGGCGCCGGTGATCCGGGAGTCCGGCGGCGACCGGTGCGCGGTGACCGGTGGGACGACGGTGCTGTCCGACCGCATCGTCGTCACCATCACGGCCGAGCCCGGCGAGACCTTCGTGGACCGGATGATCTCCCTGGTCGAGGGCGCGGCACGCCAGAAGACGCCCAACGAGGTGGCGCTGAACATCCTGCTGGCCTCCCTCACCATCATCTTCCTGCTCGCGGTGGTGGCGGTCGGACCGATGGCGGCCTACGCCGGCCAGGCGCAGGACCCGGTCAAGCTGATCGCGCTGCTGGTGTGCCTCATCCCCACCACCATCGGGGCACTGCTCTCGGCCATCGGCATCGCCGGCATGGACCGTCTGGTGCAGCGCAACGTGCTGGCCATGTCCGGCCGCGCGGTGGAGGCCGCCGGCGACATCGACACCCTGCTGATGGACAAGACCGGCACCATCACCTTCGGCAACCGGCGTGCCACCGAGCTCTGCCCAGCACCGGGCGTGACGGCTGACGAGCTCGCGGCGGGGGCCCGGCTGTCCAGCCTGGCCGACGAGACCCCGGAGGGGCGCAGCGTCGTCGAGCTGTGCGCCGCGGACTTCGGCCTGGCCGCCGAGCCCGAAGCCGCCGAGCGGGCCGCGGAGCTGGTCCCGTTCACTGCGCAGACCCGGATGAGCGGGGTGAACCTGACCGACGACGGCGGTGACCGCCAGATCCGCAAGGGTGCCAGCGACTCGGTCGCCGGCTGGGTCACCGCTGAGGGCGGCCGGGTGGAACAACCCGTGCTGGACCAGGTGAACGCCATCGCCAACGAGGGCGCCACCCCGCTGCTGGTCGCCGAGGCCAGTGGCGGCACCGCCCGGGTGCTGGGCGCGATCCGACTGTCCGACGTGGTCAAGCCGGGGATCGCCGAGCGGTTCGCCGAGCTGCGGTCCATGGGCATCCGCACGGTGATGATCACCGGTGACAACCCCCTCACTGCCAAGGCCATCGCGGCCGAGGCAGGGGTGGACGACTTCATGGCCGAGGCCACCCCGGAGGACAAGCTCGCGCTGATCCGCCGCGAGCAGGAGGGTGGCCGGCTGGTCGCGATGACCGGCGACGGCACCAACGACGCACCGGCGCTGGCCCAGGCCGACGTCGGGGTGGCGATGAACACCGGCACGTCGGCAGCCAAGGAGGCCGGCAACATGGTCGACCTCGACTCCGACCCCACCAAGCTCATCGAGGTGGTGGCCATCGGCAAGCAGCTGCTGATCACCCGCGGGGCACTGACGACCTTCTCCCTGGCCAACGACCTGGCCAAGTACTTCGCCATCCTGCCCGCGCTGTTCGTGGGCATCTACCCGCAGCTCGACCGGCTCAACGTGATGCACCTGCACTCGCCGAACACCGCCATCCTCTCGGCGGTGATCTTCAACGCGCTGATCATCATCGGGCTCGTCCCGCTGGCGCTCAAGGGCGTGCAGTACCGGCCCGCCTCAGCCTCGCGGTTGCTGGGCCGCAACCTGCTCCGCTTCGGACTGGGCGGTGTCATCCTCCCGTTCGTGGCCATCTGGCTGATCGACCTCGTTGTTCGCATGATTCCCGGGATTGGGTGAGATCGATGAGAACTGCCATGAGCTACCTGCGCCAGGTGTGGGCCGGCGCCAGCGTGCTGCTGGTGCTGACCGTCATCCTCGGCGTCGCCTACCCCGCCGGGGTCTGGGCCGTCAGTCGCCTCGACTCAGCGAGCGCCGAGGGGTCGCCGCTGCGAGACTCCGCCGGGTGCGTGGTGGGCAGCAGCCTGCTCGGGGTGGACCCGCAGGTGCCCGCCGGTGAGCCCGACCCGTACTTCCACACTCGGGTGGTCGGCTCCGTCAGCGCCGAGGACGCGATGGCCCCGGGCAGCCCCGCCGCCGGGCTGCCCACCAACCAGGGACCGTCCAGCCAGGCGCTGGCCGGGTTCATCGAGCAGCGGCGCGCGCTCGTCGCCGCCCGGGAGTCCGTGCCGCCGGAGACGGTGCCCGCAGATGCGCTCACCGGCTCAGGGTCCGGGCTCGACCCGCAGATCAGCCCGGCCTACGCCGAGCTGCAGGTGGCGCGGGTGGCGCGGGAGAACGGCATGTCCCCGGAGACCGTGCGCGGGCTGGTCGCCGAGCACACCGCCGGGCGGCAGCTGGGCTTCCTCGGCGAGGAGGGCGTGCACGTCCCGGCGCTGAACGTGGCGCTCGGGCTGACCGCGCCCGGCTGCACCACCCGGTGAGCGGCGCAGCCGGGTGCCCAGCAACCTTTTTCACCGTCACAGGGATGATGTGCCGGTGAGCGCTGAGCACCCGGCTGCCGGGTCCGCACGGGGGACGCTGCGCATCTACCTCGGCGCGGCCCCCGGGGCGGGCAAGACCTACGCGATGCTGGACGAGGCCCACCGGCGGGCCCAGCGCGGCACCGACGTGGTGGTGGCGGTGGTGGACACCCACGGCCGGGTGCACACCGCCGAGCAGCTCGCCGGCCTGGAGGTGGTGCCGCTGCGCCAGGTCAGCCACCGCGGCGTCACTCTGGAGGAGCTGGACGTGGCGGCGGTGCTCGCCCGGCGGCCCCGCCTGGCGCTGGTGGACGAGCTGGCGCACACCAACGCCCCGGGCAGCGTCAACCCCAAGCGCTGGCAGGACGTGGAGCAGCTGCTGGCCGCGGGCATCGACGTGCTGTCCACGCTCAACGTGCAGCACCTGGAGAGCCTGAACGACGTGGTGCAGCAGATCACCGGTGTGGTGCAGCGGGAGACGGTGCCGGACGTGTTCGTCCGCGCCGCCACCCAGGTGGAGCTGGTGGACATCACGCCGGAGGCACTGCGTCGCAGGCTCTCCCACGGGAACGTGTACCCACCGGAGCGAGTGGACGCCGCGCTGAGCAGCTACTTCCGCCCGGGCAACCTCACGGCGCTGCGCGAGCTGGCGCTGCTGTGGCTGGCCGACCAGGTGGACGCCGCCCTCGCCCGGTACCGCACCGACCACCACATCACCGCCACCTGGGAGGCCAGGGAGCGGGTGGTGGTGGCGGTGACCGGCGACGCGGAGTCGGAGACCCTGGTGCGCCGGGCCAGCCGCATCGCCTCGCGCTCCGCCGCCCAGCTGGTGGTGGCCCACGTGGTGCGCGGGGACGGCCTGGCCGGCGACGCGACGCTGACCATGACCAACGTGCGCCGCCTGGCCGCCGATCTCGGGGCCACGGTGCACACCGTGGTCGGCGACGACGTGCCGGCCACCCTGCTCGAGCTGGCCGCGTCGGTGAACGCCACCCAGCTGGTCATCGGCGCCTCCCGCCGCTCGCGCTGGGCCCGCATCCTGGACGAGGGCATCGGGGCGGCGGTGGTCCGCGGCGCCGGCACCATCGACGTCCACCTGGTCACCCACGAACACTCCCGCCACCGCCCGCGCGTGGCGGTGACGGCCGGCTGGCCCCGCCGGGTGCTCAGCTGGCTGGTGGCCGTGGCGCTGCCGCCGCTGGCCACCGTGGCCATGCTCGGGGTGCAGGAGCGCCTGGGCGTCGGCGGGGCCAGCGCGCTGTTCTTCGTGGTGGTGCTGGCGGTGTCGCTGCTCGGCGGGGTGGCCCCGGCGGCGCTGTCCGCGCTGGTCTCCGGGCTGCTGCTGAACTACTACTTCACCGCCCCCACCCACAGCTTCACCATCTCCGAGCCCGCCAACCTCCTCGTCATCCTGGTGCTGCTGACGGTGGCCGTGGCCGTGGCGGCCCTGGTGGACACTGCCGCTGCCCGCACCCGGCAGGCCCGCCGGGCCGTGCAGGAGGCCGAGCTGCTCGCGTCCTTCGCCGCCTCGGTGCTGCGCGGCGCAGACCTGCCCGCCCTGCTGGAGCGGGTGCGCGAGACCTTCGGGCAGCACGGCGTGAGCATCCTCGACGCCGACGACGAGCCCCAGTGCGCGGTGGGCGAGTGCCCGCCGCTGCGCCGGGCCGACGCCGACAGCGTGGTGGAGGTGGACCAGCACGCCCTGGTGCTGGCCGGGCCGGCCGTGGCCGGGCACGACCGGCGGGTGCTCACCGCGGTGGCCAACCAGGCGGCGGCGCTGCTGCGCCAGGAGCGGCTGTCGGCGGAGGCGGACACGGCCCGGGGCCTCGCCGCCGCCGACCAGCTGCGCCGGTCGCTGCTGTCGGCGGTCAGCCACGACCTGCGCACGCCGCTGGCGGCGATCAAGGCAGCGGCCTCCAGCCTGCGCAGCGACGACGTGGACTTCTCCCCCGAAGACACCGCCGAGCTGCTGGCGACCGTGGAGGAGTCCACCGACCAGCTCACCGACCTCGTCGGCAACCTGCTGGACTCCTCGCGGCTGGCGGCCGGGGCGCTGCACCCGCAGCTGCGCACCGTCTACCTGGAGGAGGCCGTGCACCGGGCGCTGCTCGGCCTGCGCAAGGGGGCGCTCGGCCGGGGCTGCGCCGGGCCCGAGCAGGTGGTGGTGGAGGTGGGACCGGTGACGGTGCTGGCCGACCAGGGCCTGCTCGAGCGGGTGCTGGCCAACCTGGTGGACAACGCGCTGCGGCACGCGGCTGGCTCGGTGGTGCGGGTGCAGGCCGCCGAGGTGGGCGAGCGCACCGTCATCACGGTGGCCGACTCCGGCCCGGGGGTGCCGCGCGGCAGCGAGGACGCGGTGTTCGAGGCGTTCCAGCGGCTCGGCGACCACGACAACACCACCGGGGTGGGGCTGGGCCTGGCCGTGGTCCGCGGGTTCGTGGAGGCCATGGGCGGGACGGTGACCGCGGGCGAGACCCCTGGCGGCGGCCTCACCATGGTGGTCGACCTGGCTCGTGCCGAGGTGGCGGCATGACCACGGTGCTGGTGATCGACGACGAGCCGCAGATCCTGCGGGCCCTGCGGATCAACCTCAGCGTCCGCGGCTACGAGGTGGTCACCGCGGCCACCGGCGCCGCGGCGCTGCGGGCAGCCGCCGAGCGCCGCCCTGACGTGGTCATCCTGGACCTGGGTCTGCCCGACCTGGACGGCACCGAGGTGCTGGCCGGGTTGCGCGGCTGGACCAGCGTCCCGGTGATCGTGCTCTCCGCCCGCACCGACTCCGCCGACAAGGTCGAGGCCCTGGACGCCGGCGCCGACGACTACCTGACCAAGCCCTTCGGCATGGACGAGCTGCTGGCCCGGCTGCGGGCGGCGCTGCGGCGCTCCACCGCCACCGCCGTCAGCTCTGACCCGGTGGTGGTGACGGCGTCGTTCACCGTGGACCTGGCCACCAAGACCGTCACCCGGGACGGGGAGAAGGTGCGCCTGACCCCCACCGAGTGGGCCATCCTGGAGCTGCTGGCCCGCAGCCCCGGCAAGCTCGTCGGCCAGCGCGAGCTGCTGCTGGACGTGTGGGGCCCGGCCTACGCCACCGAGACCCACTACCTGCGGGTGTACCTGGCCCAGCTGCGCCGCAAGCTCGAGCCCGACCCGGCGCACCCGCGGCACCTGCTCACCGAGGCCGGGATGGGCTACCGCTTCGTGGTCTGAGCGCCGAGGACGGCCGTCCATGACCAGGCTGCTCACCGTCGGGCACGGCACCGCCGAGCAGGAGGCGTTCACGCGACTGCGGCCCGAGGCGGGCGTCGACTACCGGTGGGAGCCTCGCTTGGGCGGTCGGCGGTGGCTGAGCGAGCACCGCCGGCGCACTAGCCGGCCGGGCTCTCCTGGGCTGCCTTCTCCTCAGCTGCGGCCGCCAGCGCGGCCCGTGCCCAGCGCGGCAAGATGAAGACACCCTCGGCCTCCACGCACACTCCGCCCTCGTCGGAGATGGTGCCGCGCACGAAGCACTTGATGCCCTCGACGCGGTCGATCTCGCCCTCCGCGTGCAGCGGCTCGTTCAGCGGGGTGGGCCGGCGGTAGCGGACGGTCAGAGTGCCGGTCATGCCCGGTGACCCGCCGGCCTCGGCGGCAGCCCCCAGGATGTTGTCCAGGATCAGCGCCGAGACGCCGCCGTGGGTGAGCCCGGCCGGACCCTCGTAGGCCGCGCCCAGAGTGAAGTCGGCCCACACCCGACCGTCGGGGCCCTCGTGGATGTCCACTGGTGGGGCGATGGCGTTGCGAATGCCCCGCACGGCGTTGCCCCACTCCCGCTTGCGTCCGCTGGGCGACCAGCGCACGCCGAAGGAGCCCGGCATCTGCTTCTCCTGCAGCCGCCCGGTGAGCTCCCGGATCTCGTCGGTGGCCTTGAGCACCACGTCCTCGCCGGTCTCGGTGCGCAGCGCGGCGTCGATCAGCTCTCGCACGCTCTGCGCCAGCCCGCCGTAGAGCGCGGCCTGGCGGTCGATCTCGGCGTCGCTGACGTCGTCCTGGATGTAGCCAGACATGCGGTGGGAGTCCCTTCGAGCGAGCGTGGTGGTGAGTCGAGCTGTGGCCTGCGCCACCGGACGCCCCCTGACATGGCAAGAGCCCCCAGGAGATCCCGGAGGGCTCGGTCAGGCGGCAGTCGCTGCAACCAGGTAACGGGGGTCACAGACCTGCTCAGCGTTGGTTGCCGCAGGTCAGTGGCCGACGGCAAAACGGTACTCGGGCGCCAGCCTCCGCTGGTTCACCGGGTTCTGGCTCCGCAGGTCAGTGGCCCACCCCGACGAGCGCGGGTGATCAGCGGCACCCCGCCTCGCACTGCGGGGCCGCGGGAGCCGTCCTACTGTCACCTCCAGTCACAACAGAGCTGAAGGGGTGTCTGTGTCCGAGCTGACCGAGCCTGGTGCCGCGAGCCAGCTGTGCGCGCTGTGCCTTCGCGACCTCCCGGTGGACGGCGCCGCGGTGGTGATGCTGGCCGGTCAGAACACTCGCCGCCTGCTGCACGCCACCGACGAGACCGCCTACGTGCTCGACGAGCTGCAGTTCACCCTCGGCGAGGGACCGTGCCTGACCGCGTTCACGCTGCCCAAGCCGCTGTTCGAGAACGACATGGTCGGCGCCGCGGCGATGGCACGCTGGCCTGGATACGCGCGGGAGGCGGCGATTGCCGGCGCGGGCGCCGCCTTCGCGTTCGCCCTGCGGATCGACGGCACGGCGTTCGGGGTGCTCGAGCTCTACCGCCGTGCACCGGGACCGCTGAGCGAGGAGTCGGTGGCCACCGCGCAGCAGCACGCGGACTCCCTTGCCGGGCCCGTGCTCGACGAGGGCCTGGCCGGGCTCGGCACGGTCCTCTCGCCCACCTTCCCGGACAGCAACCCGGCGCGCATGCACCTGGCGCGGATGACCGACCGCAACGATGTCCACCAGGCCGCCGGCATGCTGGCAGTGCGCCAGGGGATCTCCGTGCCCGATGCCCTGGCCGTGCTGCGCAGCACCGCGTACGCGGAGAACCGGTGGGTGGTCGAGGTGGCCCAGGAAATGTTGCGCGACAACGGCAACAAGATCGTCTGAGCCTTCCGGGGCCGGCGCGCACCGGCACCCGGCACGGGGTGGGGCGCTGGTGCTACCGGGGGCGGTCCCGCCAGGCCGCGGTCGACCACAGCGCCCAGGCGACCAGCAGCGGCTGGAAGAACAGCCGCACCAGGCGCTTGCGGTCGGTGTCCAGGCCGAAGGCGTCGGCGTGGTCGAGGTACTGGGCGATGTTGCCCGGGAACACGGCGACGAAGAAGGCGGCGACCAGCAGGCCCACCCCGATGCGCCCGCGGCCGAACGCGATGAGCGCCCCGCCGAGCCCGATCTCCACCAGCCCGCTCAGCAGCACCACCGGGTCCTCCCCGAGGGGCACCCAGCCGGGCACCTGGGCCTGGAAGTCCTCGCGGGCGAAGGTCAGGTGGCTCACCCCGGCGAAGGCCAGCACCGCACCGAGCGCGATCCGGGCAGCCGACCGGGGGCGGGAGGTGGGCGCGGCGCTCAGCACGGTCATCGACTCACCCTAGCCACGGATGCGCCGCACCCGGCGCCTCAGACCAGGCGCAGGGGTCGGTGCGGCGGCGCCGGCAGCTCCACCACCACCGGGTCGCCGGGGCGCACCTGCCCGCCGACGAGCACCACCGCCATCACCCCGGCCTTGCGCCGCACGATGCGTCCACGGTGGTCGCGGTCAGACACCGCTCGGCGCAGCCCCGGCTGGAACCGGTCGATCAGCACGCAGGGGTTGCGCAGCCCGGTGAGCTCGACGACCGACTCCGCGCCCAGGCTCAGCCGGGTGCCGGTGGGCAGCGCCAGCAGGTCCACCCCGCGAGTGGTGACGTTCTCCCCCAGCGCCCCGGGAGCCACCTCGAAGCCCTCGGCGCGGAGCTCGTCGTGCAGCTCGGCCTGCAGCAGGTGCACCTGGCGCAGGTTGGGCGCGGTCGGGGTGCGCGACGCCGCCCAGCGGTGCTGCACGGTGGCGCCGGCGTGGGCGTCACCGTCCACGCCGAGCCCGGCCAGCAGCCGGATCGCGTCCTGGTTGGTCTTGCTGAACGCGTGCTTCGCTGCCCGGCTCACCGCTTCCACCTGCACGGCAGCAGACCTTAGCGCTCAGCCCAGCGGACGCACGGTGGTGGCGATCTGCTCCACCACCGCCGCACTCACCTCGTCCGGCACGCCCCGGGCGGCGTGCACCACCAGCACGAAGGCGCGCCCGGGGGTCGAGCCGGGCAGTGCGTAGGCGTACATCGCCCCCGCCGGCGCCGAGCACTCCTGCTTCTTGGCCAGCGGCGCGGTCACCTCCACCAGCGAGCCGGTGCCGGCCGGGCTCACCACCGTCCGCGGGGCACCGGGTGCCAGCGGGGGCACCACCCCGGCGTCGTCGGTGAAGGCCACCGTCGCCCACCGGGTGGCCACCTGGAGAGCCGCGGCGGCGGGATCAGCCTGGTCGGAGCCGGTGAGCGCGGAGTTGGCCTTGGACGTGAACTGGTCGCAGAAGTCGCTGGCGAAGGAGGTGTAGCCCTTGCCCACCACCCGGTCCCCGCTCTTGGTCTCGAAGCCGCCGATGGTGTCCTCCGAGGCCACCTTCCAGCCGGGCGGGACGTCGTAGGCCGCACCCCGGTCGGACGAGGCCACCGTCTGCCAGCCCGCCACCAGCGGCGGCGGTGCCGCGGCGGCGGTGGACGTCGTCGTCGGCGGCGTGCTGGTGGTGGTGGCGGGAGCGGTGCTGGTGGTCGAGGGGGTGCTGCTGGTGGTGGGCGCGGGGGTGCTGCTGGTGGGCTGGGCGGTGGCCGGCGCGCTCGCCGGCTGGTTGAGCACCACCACCACGACGGCGACGACCAGCACCACCACCAGCGCGGCGGCCGAGGCGATGGCCACCAGCGCCGTGCGGGAGCTGCCGCTGGTGGGCACGGGCTGATGGGCAGGCGTCGCGGTCGCGGTCGGCGCAGCCCACCCAGTCGGCGGTGCCGCAACAGGAGCTGACGCAGCGGGGGGCGCCACCACGGACGCGCCCAGCACGGTGGCGCTCGTGTCGCCGTGGCCGAGCACGCTGAAGCGGGTGGCGAGGGAGTCGGCGACCCCGGGGGTGCGGGCGAAGCCGCCCAGCAGGACCACGCCGGCCAGGTCGTTCGGCGCCACCCCGGCCTGCTGCAGCGCACCACCGAGGAGGTCCAGCCCCCGGCTCAGCTGCGGCGCCAGGAGGTGGTCGAGCTCCTCGCGGCTCAGCGGCAGGCTCGCGAACGGCGGTGGCAGCGCCACGGCGGTCACCGACTCGGCGGAGAGCTGCTCGCGGGCGAGTCGCACCCGCTGCCGCAGGGCCAGAGCCGACCGGCGGCTGGGCAGGTCACGCGGCTGCACCAGGCTCTGCCACGCCGCCGGGTGCTCGCCGGAGACGGCAGCGCCCACGTGCTCCACCAGCAGGGCGTCCGCCCCCACTCCCCCGACGCCGCCCGCGCCGGCGGCCGCCAGCAGCCGCGGGCCGCCCGCACCCACCACGACCACGGCCGTGCTCAGCCCGCCGGCTCCCACGTCGTGCACCACGAATGGCTGGTCGGTGGGGACCAGCCCGGCTCGGTGGCAGTGCGCGGCCGCCGCCAGCACCGAGGGGACCACCCGCACGTCCGCCCGCGCCCACGGCGTCGCGGCGACGGCGCTGCGCAGGGCCTGCGTCTGAGCCGCCGACCAGTACGCGGGCACCGCGAGCAGCACCTGGCCGGGGTGCTGGTCAACCAGCTGGTGCACCGCCTCGCCCACCGTGGTCAGCACCGCGGCGAGGGCGTCGACCACCCG
Organism: Rhodococcus sp. Z6_132; assembly: GCF_058133635.1. NCBI lineage: Bacteria > Bacillati > Actinomycetota > Actinomycetes > Mycobacteriales > Nocardiaceae > Rhodococcus > Rhodococcus sp. Z6_132. The sequence continues at coordinate 187,141 of NZ_JBYUNP010000002.1, read as the reverse complement.
GACCGGTCGCCCGCCCAGCACCAGGGCGCTCTCCGGTGCCCGCAGCACTGGGTGCGCCTCGTAGCGGTCCGGCTCGTGCTGGCCCCAGTGCCGGGCCTCGCTGCCGGTGAGCAGGCTGCCGTCCTCGTGGGCGTACACCGCCGAGGGCATCGACGCTGCCCCGTCGAGCTCCACCACCCGCGGGGGGACGCCCGGCCCGGCCAGCGCAGCCTTGGTCCGGTCTGCACCCAGGTCCACAGCCAGCTGCCACATCATTTGTCTCCCAGTGAGTTCCGCGTGACCGTCATGCTGTCACGCGGAAGGCACCGGCCCGAGCAGCCGCACGACTCGCGTCACCCCCGGCCCCCGACCCGTGGGCGAGCGCCTCGTCACCACCCACCCCCAGCAGGCACTATGGTTAGCCTCGCCTTAGTGTGTGCCGAGCGGTCTCTCCAGACTGGACGGTTCGACGTTCGGGACCGGACAGCGTTGTCCTCCCACCTGCACCACCTGTGCTCCGGCACGCCGAAGCCTCGCTCCAGCACGCGCGCGCGGACACCCGCCGCCGGTACCACCTTCGAAAGGACGCACATGTTCCGCGCCAAACGCCTCGCCACGCTCACCGTGGCCGCGCTGCTGACGGCCACGCTGGCCGCCTGCTCGTCCTCGGCCACCGACACCGAGGCCAACGCCGGCACCACCAGCGGCGACACCTGGACCCCGGTGACCATCGAGCACGCGCTCGGGAAGACGGTCATCGAGAAGAAGCCCGAGCGGGTGGCGACGGTCAACTGGGCCAACCACGAGGTTCCCCTGGCTCTCGGCATCGTCCCGGTCGGCATGGCCGCCGCCAACTTCGGCGACGACGACACCGACGGGCTGCTGCCCTGGGTCAAGAAGAAGCTCGACGACCTCAAGGCGCCGACCCCGGTGCTCTTCGACGAGACCGACGGCGTCGACTTCGCGGCGGTGGCCGACACCAAGCCGGACGTCATCCTCGCGTCGTACTCGGGCCTGACGCAGCAGGACTACGACACCCTCAGCCAGATCGCCCCGGTCGTGGCCTACCCCGAGGCCGCTTGGGCCACGCCGTGGCAGGACATCATCAAGCTGAACAGCAAGGCGCTGGGCAAGGCCGCTGAGGGCGACAAGCTGATCGCCGACATCCAGCAGCAGGTCAAGACCACGGTCGCCAAGTACCCGCAGCTCGCCGGCAAGTCGGCCATGTTCGTCACCCACATCGACCCCAGCGACGTGAGCCAGATCGGCTACTACACCACCCACGACACCCGGACCCTGTTCTTCGAGGACCTGGGGCTGACCACGCCGGCCAGCGTCGCGAAGGCCTCGGCCGACACCAAGAAGTTCTCGCTCAAGCAGAGCTCGGAGCAGATCGACTTCTTCAACGACGTCGACATCATCACCGGCTACGGCGACGCCGACGGCAAGCTCCTGCAGCAGCTGCAGAGCGACCCGCTGCTGTCCAAGATCCCCGCCGTCCAGCGTGGCTCGGTGACCCTGCTGCCCGGCAGCACCCCGCTGGCCACCGCCGCGAACCCGACCCCGCTCGCCATCTCCTGGGTGCTCGAGGACTACGTCAAGCTCCTCGCCGCAGCCGCGGACAAGGTGAAGTGACGAAGCTCGACCCTCTGCCGACGCCGGACGCCGCACTCGTGCGGCGTCCGGCGTCGGCGCGCACCCTGTGGCTGCTCGCCGCGATCGTGCTGCTGGCGGCCGTCGCGCTCGCCTCCGTGGCCATCGGCTCGCGCACGGTCGGCTGGGGCGACATCCTCGCCGGCCTCAGCGGGAGCGAGGCCACCCTGGAGGAAGCCGCGGTCAGCAAGCGGGTTCCCCGCACCCTGCTCGCGCTGATCGTGGGTGCCGCGCTCGGGCTGTCCGGGGGCGTCATGCAGGGCGTCACCCGCAACCCGCTGGCCGACCCCGGGATCCTGGGCGTGAACATGGGTGCCTCGCTCACCGTGGTCCTCGGCATCACCTTCTTCGGCCTGACCTCCCCCACCAGCTACATCTGGGTCGCCATCGCCGGGGCCGCCGTCGCGGCCACCTTCGTCTACGCCGTCGGCTCGCTGGGCCGCGGTGGCGCCACCCCGCTCAAGCTCGCCCTGGCCGGGGCCGCCACCTCCGCCGCCCTCGCCTCGCTCGTCACCGCGATCACCCTGCCCCGCAACGACATCGCCGGGGGCATTCGCCTCTGGCAGATCGGCGGCGTCGGCGGTGGCTCGTACGACAAGATCGGGCAGATCCTGCCGTTCCTGCTCGTGGGCTTCGCCCTCTGCCTGCTCTCCGCCCGCGGGCTCAACTCCCTGGCCCTGGGTGACGACCTGGCCGCCGGGCTGGGCGAGAACGTCGTCGTGGTGCGCGCGCTCGCCGCGGTCGGGGCCGTGGTCCTGTGTGGCGCCTGCACCGCCGTGACCGGGCCCATCGGGTTCGTCGGGCTCGTCGTGCCGCACGCCTGCCGGCTGCTGGTGGGGGTGGACCACCGCTGGATGCTGCCGTTCTGCGCGCTCCTCGGTGCGTCCCTGCTCACCGCCGCCGACGTGGTCGGCCGGATCGCCGCCCGCCCCGGCGAGCTCGACGTGGGCATCGTGACGGCGCTGATCGGCGCCCCGTTCTTCATCTACATCGTCCGGCGACAGAAGGTGCGGGCCCTGTGAGCGTGCAGACGGCGGCAACCCCAGCCCCGAAGCCACCGGCACCGAAGCCGGCGACCCCGACGGCGGTGCTGGTCGCGCGGGGCCGGCGGCGGCGGGGCCGGCGGCGCCAGCTGGTGATGGCGGTGCTCGCCGCGCTGATCGTGGCCGCCTTCGCCGTCAGCCTGATGTGCGGCGACACCTTCTACCCGCCCGCCGAGGTGTGGCAGGTGATCCGCGGCGAGCAGGTGCCCGGCGCCACCTTCACCGTCGGCCGGCTGCGGCTGCCGCGCGCGGTGCTGGCCGTGGTGGCCGGACTGTGCTTCGGCCTGGGTGGCGTCACCTTCCAGACGATGCTGCGCAACCCGCTGGCCAGCCCGGACATCATCGGCATCAGCTCCGGGGCCAGCGCGGCGGCTGCCTTCGCCATCATCACGCTGTCCCTCGGCGAGACGCAGGTGTCCATCTTCGCGATCGTCGCCGGCCTCGGGGTGGCGCTGCTGGTCTACGTCCTGTCCTTCAAGGACGGCGTGGTCGGGACCCGGCTGATCCTCATCGGCATCGGCCTTGCCGCGATGCTCGACAGCCTGACCGCCTACGTGCTCTCCACCGCGGCCGAGTGGGACCTGCAGCTGGCCACCCGCTGGCTGACCGGCAGCCTCAACGGCGTGGCCTGGACGCAGGTGGTGCCGGTGCTCGTCGCCCTGGTGGTGCTGGCCCCGGTGCTGCTGGGCCAGGCCCGCAACCTCACCACCAGCGAGCTGGGCGACGACACCGCCTCGGCCCTGGGCGTGCGGGTGGACCGCACCCGCCTGGTCGTCATCATCGCCGCGGTCGGCCTGATCGCCTTCGCCACCTCGGCCGCCGGACCCATCGCCTTCGTCGCCTTCCTCTCCGGGCCCATCGCCGCCCGGCTGGTGGGCCCCGGCGGGTCGCTGCTGGTGCCCGCCGCCCTCGTCGGAGCCCTGCTGGTGCTGGTCGCCGACTTCTGCGGCCAGTTCGCCTTCGACACCCGCTTCCCGGTGGGGGTGGTCACCGGCGTGCTCGGTGCGCCCTACCTCGTCTACCTCATCGTCCGCACCAACCGCGCGGGAGGCTCCCTGTGACCACTACCCACACTCTCGCCGTCGAGGACCTCACCCTCGGCTACGGCGACCGGACGGTCATCGAGTCCCTCGACCTGCTGGTGCCGCCCGGCAAGATCACCGTGATCGTCGGGGCCAACGCGTGCGGCAAGTCCACGCTGCTGCGGTCGATGTCGCGGCTGCTGTCCCCGCAGGCGGGCCGGGTGGTGCTGGACGGCAAGTCGCTGCACCGCCTGCCGGCCAAGGAGGTGGCGCGCACGCTGGGGCTGCTCCCCCAGTCACCGATCGCCCCCGAGGGCATCACCGTCGCCGACCTCGTCGGCCGCGGCCGCCACCCGCACCAGTCCCTGTTCTCCCGGTGGAGCAAGGAGGACGACGCCGCCGTCGCCGACGCACTGGACGCCACCCAGACGGCGATGCTGGCCGACCGCTCCGTGGACGAGCTCTCCGGCGGCCAGCGGCAGCGGGTGTGGATCGCCATGGCGCTGGCCCAGCAGACCGACCTGCTGCTGCTCGACGAGCCCACCACGTTCCTCGACGTCAGCCACCAGGTGGAGGTCCTCGACCTGCTCACCGACCTGAACCGCTCCCGCGGCACCACCATCGTGATGGTGCTGCACGACCTCAACCTGGGCGCCCGCTACGCCGACCACCTCATCGCCCTCGCCGGGGGCCGGCTGCACTCCGCCGGCGAGCCCAACGAGGTGCTCACCGAGGAGTGCGTGCGCACCGTGTTCGGCCTGGACTGCCAGGTGATCCCCGACCCCACCTCGGGCAAGCCGCTGATGCTGCCGATCGGGCGCCACCACGTCACCGCGGCGGCGCACCACTAGCGCCTAGGTGCCCGACCACGCCTTCCACAGGATGGCGTAGGGCCCGCCGGCCTCCACCAGCTCGGCGTGGGTGCCGGTCTCCACCACCCGGCCGTCGTCGAGCACCACCACCTGGTCGGCCGAGACGGCCTGGGTGAGGCGGTGGGCGATGGTCAGCGAGGTGCGTCCGCGGGTGGCGGCCAGCGCGGCCTGCTCCAGGTCACGGGCGCCCACCGAGCCGGCCTCGGCGGTGGCCTCGTCCAGCACCACCACCAGCGGGTCGGCCAGCACCACCCGGGCCAGCGCCACCTGCTGGGCCTGGGCGGGGGTGAGCACCGCGGCGCCGTCGCCCACCACGGTGTCCAGCCCGCTCGGCAGCGCCGCCACCCATCCGGTGGCCCCCACCTCGGCCAGCGCGGCCGACACCTGCTCGTCGCCGGCGGCCGGGGCGGCCAGGGTGAGGTTGTCGCGCAGGGTGCCGGTGAAGACGTGCACCTCCTGGCTCACCAGGGCCACGGTCGGACGGCCGTCCGGCTGCACCTGCGCCAGCGGCACGCCGCCCACCCGGATCTCTCCCGAGGTGGGCTGCAGCCGGCCCGCGACCGCAGCACCCAGGGTGGTCTTGCCCGCTCCGGTCGCACCCACCACGGCCACTCGCTGGCCGGCGGGCACGGTGAGGGTGACGTCGGCGAGCACGGCCCGGCCCGGGGTGTAGCTGTGGCCGAGCTGGTGCACGGTGACGGTGCTGTCCGCCGGGGCCAGCAGGCCCGCCCGGGCGGCCGGCGGGGGCAGCTGCGCCAGGCCCACCACCCGGGTCAGCGACGCTCCCGCCGACTGCACCTGGTCGAAGAGCATGATCACCGCGGCGATCGGGTTGAACAGCCGGTGGAAGAACAGCGCGGCCGCGGTGGCCGCACCCACCGTGCCCCAGCCGCCTCGCACCAGCACGAAGCCGGTGCCCAGCACCAGCAGCAGCCCGATCAGCTCGGAGCGGTTGGTGCGCGCGCCGAAGCGGGTGAGCAGCCGGTAGACGTCGACGGAGATCTGCACCGACCGCCAGGAGGCCGCGTCCACCTTCTGCTGGTGCGCCTCGGCGATGCCGAAGGCGCGCAGGGTGCGGCTGGCGTGCATGCCGGTGAGGAACGCCTCGGCCCGCTCCCCGTTGGCGACGCGCTCGCGCCGGTAGTACGGCCCGGAGCGGGGCAGGTACCAGCGCAGCCCCAGTGCGTAGAACGGCAGGATGGCCAGGCCGGCGAGCCCGAGGCGCCAGTCCAGGGTGAACAGCCCGCCCGCGGTGAACACGATGGCCACCACCGAGGTGACCAGCAGCGGGATCGCGGTGGTGAGGGAGTCGGCCACCAGCCGGACGTCGTCGCCGATGCGGGAGAGCAGGTCACCCGAGCCCGCCTCCTCCAGCGTCGCGCTGTCCAGCCGCAGCGCCCGGTCCAGGGCCTCCTCGCGCAGCTCGGCCAGGGCCGGCTCGGCCACCCGGGCCAGCAGCAGGCTGGACAGCCAGGTGGTCACCCCGGTGGCCACCCCGGCGCCGGCGATCCAGGCCACGGCGACGGACAGCTGCCCGGAGGTGCCGCCGGAGGAGACCAGGTCCACGATGCGACCGAGCTGCACCGGCCCGACCAGCCCCGCCAGCCCGCCCGCGGCGAAGGCGAGCAGGCAGGCCACCAGGGCGGCGCGGCGCTGGGTGAGCAGCCCGCAGGCCAGTCGCCAGGCCTCGCGCCCGGAGGCGATCGGCAGCAGCGTGCCGCTCATCGCAGCACCGCCTGTCGGTAGGCCTGCTGGTGGACGAGCTCGGGGTGGGTGCCGGTGGCGACCACCCGGCCCCTGCGCACGTGCAGCACCCGGTCGGCCTGGCTGAGCAGGGCCGGGCTGCTGGTGAGCACCACGGTGGTCCGCCCGGCGCGCACCGCCCGGAGCGCCTGCCCGATGCGCAGCTCGGTGACGGCGTCCACCGCGGTGGTGGGGTCGTGCAGCACCAGCACGTCGGCGTCGCCGGCCAGGGCGCGGGCCAGGCCCAGTCGCTGGCGCTGCCCGCCGGAGAGCGTGGTCCCGCCCACGGCCACCGGCTCGGCCAGGCCGAGCGGGGCGTGGTCCACCACGTCGTCGGCCGCCGAGGCGGTGAGCACCTCGCGCAGCTGCTCGGGGTCGAGGTGACCCAGCGGGTCGACGTTGGAGCCCAAGGTTCCCTCGAAGAGGTCGACGTGGTGGTCGGCGACCAGCAGCCGCCGCCGCACCGCCGTGGCGCCCAGGTCGGTCAGCCGCTGCCCGCCCAGGCACACGCTGCCGCGCTCGGGCACCGCCTCGCCGCGCAGCAGGGTCATCATGGCCACCGCGTCGGCGGGGTCCTCGGCCACCACGCCCACGATCTCGCCGGGCCGGGCCACCAGGCTCAGCGCCTGCAGCGGGCCGTGGTGCACCTCCTGCAGCTCGAGCGGGCCGTCGGCGTCGGGCTGGTCGCCGAACACCACCAGGTGCGGGCTCGCCAGCACGGCCACGATCCGACCGGCCGAGGCCTTCGACTTGGCGACCTGGGCGACGAGGTAGGCCAGCGTGCGCATCGGCTCGGCGATGAACTGGGCCAGCCCCACCACGGCGATCAGCTCGCCGACGCCCAGCTCGCCGTCCAGGGCCCGGGTGCCGGCCAGCAGGGCCACCACGGCCAGGAAGATGCCGCTGAGCCCGGCGGTGACGCCGTAGAGCACGCCCTCCCAGCGGGCGGCGGAGACGGCGGCGCCCGCGGCCTCGCGGCTCTGCCGCTGGTAGCGGGCCAGCGCGGTGCCCTCGGCGCGGATGCCCTTGAGCGGGCGCAGCCCCTGCACCAGGTCGGTGGCCACGCCGATGGCTCGCCCGGACGCGGCCTGGCGCACCTCGCTGCGCCGGGCCAGGGCGGGGGCCAGCAGCTGGGTGCAGGCCAGCACCAGCGGGACCCCCACCAGCACCACCACCGCCAGGACCGGGTCGATGCTGGCCAGCACCACCGCGGTGACCACCAGCCCCAGCACCGCGGCCACGGCGTAGGTCACCTGCTGCAGCACCCCGCTGGCCATGTCCGCGTCCGCGGTGGCGACGCTGAGCAGGTCGCCGGGCGGCTGCTCGGTGCGCGCGCCCCGGTCGTCGAGCACGTGCGCGGAGACCTCGGTGCGCAGGCGGTGCCCCTCGGTCTGCGTGGCCCGGAAGCCGATCCGCGAGCCCAGCCGGTAGGAGGTGCTGAGCACCCCGAAGTGCACACAGAGGACGGCACCCCACAGCAGGGCGCGGGACACGTCGCCGGTGGCCACGGCGGCGTCGATGACCACGCCGATGAGGACGGGGACGAAGACCTCGCAGACCTGCCACACCGCGATCAGGGCGACCGAGCCGGCGAGCGGGCGGCGGTTGCGGTGCACCGCGCGGCGGAGCAGGGCCCCGGCAGTGGCAGGAGGAGACACCGCGTGAGGCTAGCCTAACGGCGGCACGATCTCCGCTGGCCCCAGGCGTCTTCGCTCCGGTGCGCCGCGGTCGGCCGGGGTGGCGCACAGGTCCACGGCGCTGCCGCTCGGCTCGTCGTACTCTCGGTGTGAGCCGCACCCGAGAGGAGCCGCTCGTGCGCGCAACCCTGATGTACGGCGCCGGCGACGTCCGCGTGGAGCACGTCCCCGACTCGTCGATCAAGGAACCCACCGACGCGGTGGTGCAGGTGGCGCACTCCTGCATCTGCGGCAGCGACCTGTGGCCCTACCGCTCGCTGCCCCGCACCGACCACGGCCGGCGCATGGGACACGAGTTCATCGGCGTGGTGGCCGACGTCGGCGCCGAGGTGCTGGAGCTGCGGCGCGGTGACCTGGTGGTCGCCCCGTTCATGTGGGCGGACAACACCTGCGACTTCTGCCGGGAGAACCTGCAGACCTCGTGCCGGCACGGCGGCAACTGGGGTCACCACCGCGATGGTGGGCAGGGCGAGGCGGTGCGCTGCCCGCAGGCCCAGGGAACCCTGGTGCGCCTGCCCGTGCCCGCCGACTCCGCGCTGATGCCGTCCCTGCTCACGCTGTCCGACGTGCTCTGCACCGGCCACCACGCGGCGGTCTCGGCCCGGGTGGGCCCGCGCACCCAGGTCACCGTCATCGGGGACGGCGCGGTCGGGCTGTGCGCGGTGCTCGCGGCCAGGCGCCTCGGCGCGGAGCGGATCATCCTGATGGGCCACCACCCCGACCGCACCGCCCTGGGCCGCGAGCTCGGCGCCACCGACGTGGTGGCCGAACGGGGCGAGGAGGGCGTGGCGCTGGTGCGGGAGCTGACCGGCGGCGACGGCACCCACGCGGTGCTGGAGTGCGTGGGCACGGCGGAGTCGCTGGGGATGGCCCTGGACGCGGTGCGCGACGGCGGTGCCGTGGGGCGGGTGGGGGCCGCGCAGTACACCGAGGTGCCGATGGGCTTTGGCACCATGGCCCGCAACATCACCCTCTCCGGCGGCGTGGCCCCGGCCCGGGCCTACATCAACACCCTCATGCCCGACATCATCGAGGGCGCCATCGAGCCCGGCCGGGTCTTCGACGCACAGCTGCCGCTGGCGGAGATCGCCACGGGCTACGCGGCCATGGCCAACCGCGAGGCCCTCAAGGTCCGCGTCGTTCCCTGACCAATCCCCTTGAGACACAGCTTTGCTGGGTGACAGTCCCACTGGGAGGCAGCGCGCGCCCCTGCCCGGCGGCGGCCACTCATACTCAGCACATGACTGATCGACATACTGCCGATGCCGTCGCCGACGTGCTCGCGGCCCGGTACAGCTGCCGCGGGTTCCTGCCGGAGGAGGTCCCCGAGGAGACCATGCGGACGATGTTCACCCGCGCCCAGCGCACGGCCTCGTGGTGCAACTCCCAGGCCTGGCAGGTGCACGTCTGCTCCGGGGAGCAGACCAGCCGCTTCGCCAAGGGCATCGCCGAGTGGGCCGCGACCCACCCGCAGCAGCCCGACCTGGAGCCGCCGGCGAGCTACGAGGGCGCCTACCTGGAGCGCCGCCGCAGCGCCGGGTTCGGGCTGTACCAGGCCATGGGCATCGGCCGGGACGACCCGGAGGGCCGGATGCGCCAGGGCGCGGAGAACTTCCGGTTCTTCGGCGCCCCGCACGTGGCGGTGATCAGCAGTCCCCGCGCGCTCGGCACCTACGGCGCCGTGGACTGCGGCGGCTACGTCGCCACCCTGCTCACCGTGGCCCAGAGCCTCGGGGTGGCCACCATCGCCCAGGCCGCCATCGCGCTGTACTCCGACTTCGTGCACGACTTCCTCGACCTCGGCGACGACCGCTCGGTGGTGTGCGCGGTGTCCTTCGGCTACGCCGACCCTGCGCACCCGGCCAACTCCTTCCGCACCGACCGCGCCGAGCTCGACCAGGCGGTCACCTTCCTGCGCTGACGCCCGTGCGGCGCAGGAAGGTGACCGCGGCGACCGAGTCAGATCCCCCGCTGCACCACTGCCTGGGTGACCCGGTCGTCGATCGAGGAGACCGGGTTCTCCTTGCCCACCCACGAGTCGCCGCCGAAGTGCTTGGCGAAGATCTTCTCCGCCGTGCGGGTGGCGATGGCCTGCGTGGTCAGAGTGGGGTTGGGACCACCGAGGCTGTTCGCCAGGGCCGAGTTGTCGGTGATGTAGAGGCTCTTCACCCAGCGGGCCTCGGCGTCGGAGTCCAGCACGGAGTCCTGGTGGCTGATCCCCATGCGCATGCTCGACTGCACGTGCAGGATCAGCGGCGGCCAGTCGGAGCGGTGCACCGACTTGGCCCCCGCTGCCCGCATCAGCTCGACGGCCGTCCGCGTGCAGTGCTCGCGGTTGCGCCGGGTGCGGGCCGAGCGGGCGCGGTGGTTGATGGTGAGCCGCGGGACCCAACCGCCGTCGTCCGGGGGCAGGAACCCGGGCACCGTCACCCGGTTGCCGGGCTCGACGTCGTCATCGGTGATCACCAGCGCCCACAGCGTGCGGTCGGCGTCGGAGAGGGTGTTGAGCAGGTCGTGGCCGACGAGCCGGCCCATCGTGTCTGCCCCGGCCGAGCCGACCACACCACCGGCCCGGCCGTAGCCGTGGATCCCGGAGTCGCTGTAGTTCGCCGAGTACGCCTGCAGCGCGGGCGGCAGCGCCACCTGCTCGATCCCCCCGTACCCGGGCAGGTCGACCCGGGCGTTGGACCCGGCTCCCCCGGTCTGGCCGGTGTACTCGTCGAACACCCCGGCCACGCCGTCCAGGTGGTGGTCGGTCAGGCCCCGGCCCACCCAGTCGTTGGGGTTGGGCAGCCCGGAGTTGAACCACAACCGGGGCGACTCGAGGGCGCCCGCCGCCAGCACCACCACCTTCGCCTGCGCCTCGTGGAACACCCCGTCGGTGGTGCGGAACCGCACGCCGTGCGCGGTGCGCTGGCCCCAGACGTCGTGCGAGAGGATCTGGGTGACCATGGCGTCGGTCACCAGGGTGACCGGCTTGCCGGTCGGTGACCACGCGTCGGCGGTGAGCATCATCGGGACGTAGGAGTTGTCGGTCGAGCGCCGGGCCTTGAGGTTGCGTGGTGCCCCGAGCGGCAGGTAGCAGCCCTGGTAGCAGTGACCGCACATGGTGCACCCCTGCGCCTCGGGGTAGTGCAGCCGCGCGTCGTCGTCGGTGCGTCCCGCGGTGCCCCCGGGCTGCAGGATCGCGTTCTGCTGGGCGCGGTGGGACGGCCCGGTGGTGTCCAGGGTGGTCTGGTGCGGCAGCCCGATGGCGGCGGCGCCGCGCAGGAAGATCTCCTCCTTCGCGCCCATGGGTGCGGTCTGGACGGGGAGGGTGGCTTCCACCCACTCGTAGTAGCGGCGCAGCTCCTCGTACCCGAAGGGAAACAGGTGAGCGGTGTCGTACATGTCGCGGTCGGCGCCGTCGTAGCCGAGGAACGCCCCAGGGGCCGCGCGCGGTGAGTTGCCGAAGAAGTGCAGCGTGGTGCCACCCACGGCGGCCACCTGCCACACCCAGGAGTTCTGCGGGAGGTCCCGCAGCCAGGGTCCCTTGGACCGGTCGCCCGGGCCCTGTCGGAGGAACCCGGTGATGGGGTTGTTGGCGTCGTCCTCGAAGTGCGTCCACTCCTTCTCCGGGTCGGCGTAGCGCGGCCCGGCCTCGATCACCAGCACGTCGAGCCCGCGAGCGGCGAGCTCCTTGGCCACCACGGGGCCGCCGCCGCCGGAGCCGATGACGATCACGTCGGTCATGTCAGTCCTCCACGCGGTCGACGCCGCGGTAGTAGCCGAGAAATTCATTGCGACCGTTGCTCACGCCCCGGTACTTGGTCAGCTCCCACCCCACCGGACGGCCGGTGAGGACGCGGCGCTGGCGGTCGAACGCCGAGTGCTCCGAGAACGCCGCGAAGGCGGCCAGCGTGGGGATGGCGTTGATGGCGAACTCGATGGGCAGCCCCGGCAGCCGCGGGTCGGTGTCCAGCAGCTCGAACACGTGCGCCTTGGCCTGGTGGCTCAGGTTGGCGAAGGGCGCGGCGAACGGTCCGTGGATGGACTGGGGAAACGCCGTCACCGTGAACAGGTTGACCAGCGCGGCGATGGCGATGGACCCGGTCTCCTCGATCCCGAGCAGCCCCTTGATCGGCTCGGGGATGGCCTCGTTGAAGGTCAGCTCGAGCGAGGCCGCCGTGCCCGGGGTGACCCCTCCGGGGCGATCGGTGGCCATGCCCTGGTGCTGGGAGTACCGGTCGTTGCCCGGCACCACGAAGGCGAGAATGGCGTTGGTGGTGTCCCGCACTGCCGGCTCCAGCGGGTACGCGGCGGCCTCCGCGCCGGAGAAGATCCACCCCACGCTGGTCAGCGCCGCACCGGTCGCCGCCATTCCGGCGACGAATCGCCGTCGGCTCACCATTGCGTCTTGTGTTTCCACGCTCCACCCCCTGCGGTTCAAAACCCCTCGGTCGCCGAACAATACGAGAGATCGAACCGGCGCGCGGCACAAAGGAGTATTTGTACCGATGTGGAAACGCAGCGCAGTTATTTACTACGTAGAGTGCTTGATTGTCCCAGTCAGAACTCACCATTGTGTGCCTAAAACAATGGGAGAAGCAGTGGTGCTGGGCTAGCGCTGCAGGTCGTCGAGCCGCTTCGGGTCCGGCCGCGGCGGGAGGCTGGCCACGGCGGCCTGCACCAGGGCCACGCGGGCCCGCACCAGCACCCTGCGGCGCAGCCGGCCCACGTCCTCGGTGAACAAGCCCTCCACGGCGTCGGTCACCTGAGCGGTGGTCCACGACGGACGCGTGCCCACCGGCACGGGGACCTCGGGCAGCGCGGCAAGCACCGGCAGCAGCTGCTCCCCCAGCGACTCCAGCAGCTGGAAGCGCCGGTAGGGCTCGATCTCCTCCCACGCGGTGTCGACGTCGACCTTGCCGCGCCGGACGTCCTTGCGCTGGCTGGCCAGCACCGTCTTGGCGGCGCCGGTCAGGGCCGCGGTCAGCTCAGGCTGGGAGAGTTGCACGCCCCCAGCATCCCCTGCCCGCCGTGCAGCGCGACGGGCAGGGGCGAGCCCGTCCACGACGCACACCACGCCGCACCGAGAAGCTCCGGTGCGGCGTGGTGGGGGACGAACGTGGTGCGGGGTCGAGCGAGTGGGTCAGCTGGCCTGGGCGTCGCGCTCTGCGGAGAGGTTGAGCGCGATGTCCACGATCATGTCCTCCTGGCCGCCGACCAGCCGGCGCCGGCCGGCCTCCATCAGGATGGTGCGCACGTCGATGCCGTAGCGCTCCGACGCGGTCTCGGCGTGGCGCAGGAAGCTGGAGTACACCCCGGCGTAGCCCAGGGTCAGCGTCTCGCGGTCCACCCGCACCGGCCGGTCCTGCAACGGACGGACGATGTCGTCGGCGGCGTCCTGCAGCGCGAAGACGTCGCAGCGGTGCTGGTAGCCGTAGATGTCGGCCACGGCGATGAACGCCTCGATGGGGCAGTTGCCCGCCCCGGCGCCGTGCCCGGCCAGCGAGGCGTCCACCCGGTAGACGCCGTTCTCCACGGCCACCACGGAGTTGGCCACCGACAGCGAGAGGTTCTCGTGCGCGTGGATGCCGATCTCGGTGCCGGCGTCGAGCACCTCGCGGTAGGCCTGCACGCGCTCCTCGACGCCCTTGAGGGTGAGCCGGCCACCGGAGTCGGTGACGTACACGCAGTGCGCGCCGTAGGACTCCATCAGCTTGGCCTGCTTGGCCAGCTCCTCGGCGGGGGCCATGTGGCTCATCATCAGGAAGCCGGAGACGTCCATGCCCATCTCGCGGGCGGTGGCGATGTGCTGCGCCGAGACGTCGGCCTCGGTGCAGTGGGTGGCCACCCGCACCGAGCGCACCCCCAGGCTGTAGGCGTGCTTGAGCTCCTCGATGGTGCCGACGCCGGGCAGCAGCAGGGTGGTGAGCCGGGCCTTGTCGATCACCTCGGCAGCGGCCTCGATCCACTCCCAGTCGGTGTTGGACCCGGGGCCGTAGTTCACCGAGCCGCCGGCGAGGCCGTCGCCGTGGGCCACCTCGATGGCGTCCACGCCGGCCGCCTCGAGGGCGGAGACGATCCGCTTGACGTCGGAGGGCTTGATGCGGTGCCGCACGGCGTGCATGCCGTCGCGCAGGGTGACGTCCTGGACGAAGATCTCGGCGCCCGCGGGCTGGTCGGAGGTGCTCTGGTCGGCGCTCATCGAGCGGTCTCCTTCTTCTGCGCGATCCGCTCGGCGACCTGAACGCCGGCCGAGGTCATGATGTCGAGGTTGCCGGCGTAGGCCGGGAGGTAGTGCGCGGCGCCCTCGACCTCGAGGAACACCGACACCTGGTGGGTGGGCCGGTCGGTCTCACCCTCGGCGAGCAGCGTCTCCACCGGCTGGTCGGCCGGGATCTCCGAGATCTGCACCTTCTGCTTGAGGCGGTAGCCGGGCACGTAGGCGGCGACGTCGCCGACCATCTTCTCGATGGAGGCGCGGATCTGCTCGTGCACCGACTCGTCCGGCGCGGAGACCAGGCAGAACACGGTGTCGCGCATGATCAGCGGCGGCTCGGCCGGGTTGAGGATGATGATCGCCTTGCCCCGCTTGGCCTTGCCGACCTTGACGATGGCGTGCGAGGTGGTCTCGGTGAACTCGTCGATGTTGGCGCGAGTGCCCGGACCGGCCGACTTGGACGCGATGGAGGCGACGATCTCGGCGTACTCCACCGGGACCACGCGGGAGACGGCGGCGACGATCGGGATGGTCGCCTGCCCGCCGCAGGTCACCATGTTCACGTTCGGCTCGTCGATGTGCTCGTCGATGTTGACCGCCGGCACCAGGAACGGGCCGATGGCCGCCGGGGTGAGGTCGATCATCCGCTTGCCCAGCGGACGCAGCTTGGCGTCGTTGGCGATGTGCGCCTTGGCCGAGGTGGCGTCGAAGACGATCTCGATCTCGTCGAAGTTGTCCATGGCCATGAGGCCGTCGACGCCCTCGTGGGTGGTGGGGACCTTCATCCGCTTGGCGCGGGCCAGGCCGTCGGAGTCGGGGTCGATGCCGACCATCGCGCCCATCTCCAGGTGCTGGGAGTGCCGCATCACCTTGATCATCAGGTCGGTGCCGATGTTGCCCGACCCGATGATGGCGACCTTGGTCTTCTTCTCGCTCATCAGTGGTTCTCCTCGGTGGTGGACTGGTTGCCGAACCGGGCGGTGACGGTGCCCAGGCCGGAGATGGTGGCGGTGACGACGGACCCCGCGGCGACCGGCCGCATGGGGCCGAGGGCACCGGAGAGGATGACCTGGCCGGCGCGCAGCGGCTCGCCGAAGGTGCGGGCCTGGTGGGCCAGCCACGCCACCGCGGTGAGCGGGTCGCCCAGGCAGGCCGCGCCGTTGCCGGTGGAGACCTCCTCGCCGTCGATGCTCATGGACATGGTGACGTCCACCGGCTCCACCTCTGCGAGCGTGCGGTGCTCGGAGCCCAGCACGTACAGGCCGGAGGAGGCGTTGTCGGCCACGGTGTCGCCGAAGGAGATGTCCCAGTTGGTGATGCGGCTGTCCACGATCTCCAGCGCGGCGACGGCGTAGGCGATGGCGCCACGCACCTGTGCGGCGTCCAGCGGCCCCTCGCCGAGGTCCTCGCTGAGCACGAAGGCGACCTCGGCCTCGGCCTTGGGCTGGATCAGCCGGTTGATGGGGATCTCCTCGCCGTCGGCGAAGCCCATGTCGTCGAAGAGCACCCCGAAGTCGGGCTGGTCGACGCCGAGCTGGGTCTGCACAGCCTCCGACGTGGCCCCGATCTTGCGGCCGATCACCCGGGCGCCGCGGTCGGTGCGGGCGGCGTTGAGCCGCTCCTGCACCTGGTAGGCGGCGGCGACGTCGTCGCGGCCGATCAGGTCGCGGATGGGGGCGCAGGCCACTCCGCTGAAGTGCGCCTGCACCAGGCGGTCAGCAGCGGCGGCGACCGTCTCGGCGGCGATGTCCGTGCTGGGCGCCTCGGCGGGCCCGGTCGGAACTTGGTACTGGCTGATGGTGGTGCTCCACTCTCGACAGGTTCTGGTTCGCCGGCCACTCTGCGCCACCCAGCGGGCACAGACCACCCCTTCGTCTCGCTCAGCGATACGGTGGGCGAAAGTCGGCCGAGGAGGGCGCGGTGGTGAACCCAGCGGTGGACCCGCCTGTGGACCCGTCGGTGGGAACCGGAGACCTGAACACGGTGCTGGGCAAGGCGGTGGCCATCCTGCGCGCCTTCACCCCGGACGACCAGGTGCTCAGCCTGGCCGAGCTGGTCCGGCGCACCGGGCTGCACAAGGCCACCGTGCACCGCCTGGCCGGTGAGCTGGTGGCCACCCGGCTGCTGGACCGGGTGAGCGGCAGCAGCGCCGGCTACCGGCTCAGCGGCGGGCTGTTCGAGCTGGGCCTGCGGGCGTCGGTGGAGCGCAGCCTGCTGGAGGTGGCCATGCCGTTCCTGCAGGACCTCTACGAGCGCACCCACGAGACGGTGCACCTGGGCGTGCCGGAGGGCCGGGAGGTGGTCTACGTCGCCAAGATCGGCGGGCACCGCCAGGCCGCCACGCCGTCCCGGCACGGGGGTCGGATGCCGTTGCACTGCACGGCCATCGGCAAGGTGCTGCTGGCGCACGCGGAGCCCGAGCTGCGGCGGGCGGTGCTCAGCGGGCGGCTGGAGCGGCGCACCCCGCACACCGTGGTGGCGCCGGGACTGCTGCTGCGCCAGCTGGACGCGGTGGTGGAGCGCGGGGTGGCCTTTGAGCACGAGGAGTCGGCGGTGGGGCTGCAGTGCGTGGCCGCCCCCGTGCTGGGCGCGGACGAGCGGGCGGTGGCGGCGATCAGCGTCACCGGGCCCACGTCGCGGTTTCGCCCGGAGGCGCACGTGGACGCGGTCCGGGCCGCCGCGGCGGCGGTGTCCAGCACCATGGCGCGGCGGGACCTGTTCCTGCCCCGCTGACCGGGTTCGCTCAGCGGCCGGACCAGTCCGGGTCGCGCCGCTCGAAGAACGCGGAGATGCCCTCCTTGACGTCGGCCGAGGCCAGCAGCCGGGCGTGCGCGGCGTTGCTGCGCTGCCAGGACGCCGTCTCGTCACCGCTGATCTCTTCGCCGCCCAGGCGCAGCGCCTCCCGCACGGCCAGCGGCGCGTTGCGGTTGATCTCCTCGGCCAGCGCCAGCGCGGTGGCCAGCGCCTCCCCCGGTGCGGTGAGCCGGTTGACGAAGCCCAGCCGCTCGGCGCGCTCGGCGTCCAGGGTGGCGCCGGTGAGCAGCAGCTCGCGGGCCACGTTGGCCGGCAGCAGGTGCGCCGCCCGGAACGCGCCGCCGAAGTCGGGCACCAGGCCACGCTTGACCTCCGGCAGGCCGAAGGCAGCGGTGCGCGAGGCCACCACCAGGTCGCAGCAGAACACCAGCTCCATGCCCCCGCCCAGGGCCAGGCCCTCCACGGCGGCGATCAGCGGCTTCACCCGGCGGCGGGTGATGAGCCCGGCGATGCCACCGCGCTCGGTGGGCTCACCCGGTCCGGTGGCCAGGTCGGCGCCGGCGGAGAACACCGCGGGGCCGCCGGTGAGCACGCCGCACCACAGCTGCGGGTCGTCGTCCAGCTCGTTGAGGGCGGCGTCCAGCCCGGCGGTGACGTCGGGGTTGAGGGCGTTGCGCTTGGCCTCCCGGTCCAGCCGGATCACCAGCGTCCGGCCCTCACGGGTCGTGGTCACCAGGGGTGTGCTCATGTGCGGCAACGTATCCCGTGCAGGCCACCGGGTGGGGCTAGTGCTCCTGCTTGGTGATGTCCAGCCCCTTGGGCGCAGTGGCGAAGACGACGACGCTGACCACCAGCATGAACACGCCGGCCACCAGGCTGGTGTCGGCGAGCGCGTCGGTGAACGCCACCCTGGCCTGCGCGGCCAGCTCCGGCAGCTGCGCCTGGGTGGCCACGGCGGCGGCTCCGCCCAGGGAGTCCTCCGCAGCGGTCACCAGCTCCGCCGGTACGCCCTGCTCGGCCAGCGCCCCGACGTCCAGGTGGTTGCGGTAGATCACCGCGGCGATGCTGCCCAGCAGGGCGACGCCGAGCACGTTGCCCAGGTCGTAGGCGGTCTCCTCGATGGCGGCGGCGTTGCCCGCCTTCTCCGGCGGGGTGCCGGCCATGATCATGGCCGAGCCGATGGCCAGCGACCCGGCACCGGCGCCGGTGAGCGCCATGGCGATGGCGGCGGTGGTGTAGGTGAGCTCGCCGGGCACCAGGTAGATGAGCAGGCAACCCACCCCGGCGATGGCCACGCCGACGGCCAGCACCGTGCGCGCCCCGATCCAGCGGGCCAGCACCGGAGCCGCCACCGAGGCGACCAGCCCGCCACCGGCGATGGGCAGCAGGTGCACGCCCGACTGCAGCGGGCTCTGGCCCTGCACCAGCTGCAGCCACTGCGCGAGCAGCAGCAGCAGCGCGGCGATGGCCAGCATGGCTCCGAGCGCGGCGACCACGCCGGCGGTGAAGGGGCGGCGGGTGAACAGCCGCACGTCCAGCAGCGGCTCGTCCTGGCGCAGGCAGCGGCGGACGAACACGGTGAGCAGCACGACGGCAGCGAGCAGCGCGGCCCAGCCGGCGGGGGCCAGCAGGCTGGTCTCCTTGGCGAAGTGCTTGATGCCCCAGATCAGCGCGACCATCCCACCGACGGACAGCACGGTGGCGACGAAGTCCCAGCGCCCCGGGTTGGGCACGCGCGCCTCGGGCAGGATCAGCCAGCCGGCCACCAGGGCCACCACCATCAGCGGCACGTTGACCAGGAAGGCGGCGTGCCAGCTGAAGTGCTCCAGCAGCGCGCCGCCGACGATGGGGCCGACGGCAGCGCCGATGGAGGACACCCCCGCCCACACGCCGAGTGCGGTGGCGCGCTCGGCAGGGTCGGTGAAGACGGACCGCAGCAGCGAGAGCGTGGTGGGCATGATCATCGCCCCGCCGACGCCGAGCGCGGCTCGGGCGGCGATGAGCTCGGCGGAGGAATCCACCAGCAGCACCACCGCCGAGGCCGCGCCGAAGACCACGAAGCCGCCCAGCAGCACGGCCTTGCGGCCCCACCGGTCGGCCAGGCCGCTCATGGAGATCAGCAGCCCGGCCAGCACCAGCGAGTAGATGTCCACGATCCACAGCTGCTCGTTGGCGGTGGGGCGCAGGTCGGCGGCCAGGTCGGGCAGGGCCACGTTGAGGACGGTGAGGTCCATGGTGACGACGAGCAGGCTCGCCGACAGGACGGCCAGCGACGCCCAGCGGCGGGCCACCGACACCGGCGCAGCGACGTCGGTGGACTCGGTGAAGGTCACTGCGGTGCTCCAGGGGTTTGCTCGAGAGGGGCGTTGCCGCCAGTGGAAGCGGTCAGGACGTCCCGGCCACCCGCACACTCTGCCCTGTCCGCGGCCGGCTTGCGTCGAGCCGGTCCGGCAGCCGTCGGCCCCGGTCGCTGCGCGTGGACCATGGAGGGTGGGTCCTGCCGGTCGCGGCCGGTCACGACTCTCCGAAGAGCCACGCGCAGAGGAGACGCCATGAAGGCCGTGCAGTACCGCAGCTTCGGTTCCCGCCCCGAGCTGGTCGACGTCGACGAGCCAACCCCCGCCTCCGGGGAGATCCTGCTCAAGATCACCGCGTCCGGGTTGTGCCACTCCGACGAGTTCGTCATGGCGTGGCCGCAGGAGACCTACCCCTATCCCATGCCGATGACGCTGGGCCACGAGCCCGCGGGCACCGTGGCCGCGCTCGGCGAGGGAGTGGAGGGCGTCGCCGTCGGTGATGCCGTCATCGTCTACGGCTGCTGGGGCTGCGGGGTGTGCGAGATGTGCGCCGAGGGCTACGAGAACCTCTGCCTCAACGGGATGACCTCACCGGGCCTCGGCCACGACGGGGCCATGGCGGAGTACATGGTCGTCGACTCCGTGCGCCACATGGTGCCCATCGGCGACCTCGACCCGGTGCGCGCGGCCTCGCTCACCGACGCCGCGCTCACGCCCTACCAGGCGATCAAGAGCGTGCAGCACCAGCTGGTGGGCGGCTCCACGGTGGTGGTGATCGGCGCGGGCGGGCTCGGCCACGTGGCCATCCAGCTGCTCCGCACGCTCACCGCCTCGCGGGTGGTGGCCCTGGACGTGGGCGAGGAGAAGCTGGCCTTCGCCCGGGAGCAGGGCGCGCACGAGGCCTTCCAGTCCAACCCGGAGGCGGCAGTGAAGATCCGCGAGCTCACCGGCGGCCGCGGTGCCAACGTGGTGCTGGACTTCGTGGGCGCCGACGTCACCGGGGAGCTGGCCGTGGCCTGCGCCGGGGTGGCGTCGTCGGTGGTGATCGTGGGGGCCGGCAACGGCGGCGCCAAGATCGGTCTCACCAGTGCGCCGTACAACATCTCGGTGTCCACCTCGCTGTGGGGCCGGCGCAAGGAGCTGATGGAGCTGGTGGAGATGGCCCGGAGGGGCCAGATCCAGATCCACACCACCACCTACGGCATCGACCAGGCGCCACAGGCCTATGAGGACCTGCGCGCGGGCTCGATCACCGGCCGCGCCGTGGTGGTCCCCTAGACCGCCCAGCCGCAGCGCCCAGCGCACCGCTCTTGCCAGTACTACAGTCAAGCAAGGTGATTGGGCTCAACCAGTTAGCGTGCCCCAGCCCGCCTGTCAACTAGCTTGCCCCGATATGTCCACGTGATGCCCTACGATGACCAGAGCCCTTAGCCTGGGCAGTGCCCTGACCAGCGTCGAGCGTCCGAAAGAGAGGCCACTCCATGGCTATGCCCACGGGCGAGAACGAGCGGACCCCCACTGCGGTCCACGGGGAGGCGGAGAAGTTCAGCACCGTGATGGGTGAGCTTGCCCGAACCCTGCACCGTGACCACGGCAGCGAGGACGACACCTTGGACGCGGTGCTCACCGCGGTGCTCTCGTCTGTGATCGGCGCCGAGCACGGAACCATCAGCACAGTCGTGGACCGCAAGGTCGTGCTGCCCAAGGCGACGACCGACGAGCTGGCCCGGCGGATGGACGAGATGCAGACGGAGCTGGGCGAGGGACCCTGCCTCACCGCGATCTACGAGCAAGAGACCCTGCACATCGCCGACCTCGCCGACGAGGACCGGTGGCCGGCCTTCGTGGCGGCCGGCCGCGCGGCCGGAATCGCCTCGATGCTGTGCTTCCAGCTCTACGTCGAGGGTGACAACCTCGGAGTGCTCAACCTGTACTCCTCGCAGCCGTCTGCGTTCACCGAGGAGTCGGTCGCGACCGGCCTGATCTTCGCGACCCATGCTGCCGTGGCCATCGCCGGTGCGCGCCAGGAGCGCACGCTCACCAACGCACTGGTCAACCGCGACGTCATCGGCCAGGCCAAGGGAGTCGTGATGGAGCGGTTCACGCTGGACGCCAAGGCTGCCTTCGACCTCATCTCGCGGCTGTCCCAGGAGCAGAACGTGAAGCTGCACATCATCGCCGCTCAGATCGTCGCCGACGCCACCAAGAGCGCCGACTCCTCCTAGCCCGGCTGGCTGGGGCTCACATGTCGCGGTAGCGCTTCGCCTGGGCCAGCAGCTCGCGCAGCTGCCCGGCGGTCGCCTGACGCGCCCGGGGTGTCTGGCTCTCGGCCGTGGTGTCGAAGTAGGCCGCGTAGGCGGGGGTGTCGCGCTGGTAGCGCCAGCCCTCGGCGAGCGGGCCGGCGTCCAGGGCGTCGTAGCCCAGCTGGTCGAGCAGCTTGGTGACGGTCTGCTTGGCCCCGGCGTCGTCGCCGGCGATGGCCAGCGCGCTGCGCCCGGAGTTGCCGGCGGGGCGGGCCAGCGTGCCGATGAAGTCGAAGTAGATGTTGTTGAACGCCTTGACCACCTGCGAGTCGGGCAGGTGCGCCTGGAGCAGCTCGGAGACGGTGGTGGACTCGTCGTCCAGCTCGGCGATCTGCCCGTCGCGCTGCGGGTAGTAGTTGTTGGTGTCGATGACGACCTTGCCGCGCAGCGGCTCCACCGGCACCTGCTGGTAGCTCTTGAGCGGGACGGTGACCACCACGAGGTCGCCGGCCGCGGCGGCCTCCTCCGGGGTGGCCGCGCAGGCCCCGGGGCCGAAGGTGCCGACCAGGTCCTGCAGCGTCTCCGGGCCGCGGCTGTTGCTGAGCACCACGTCGTAGCCGCGGGTGAGAGCCAGTCGCGCGAGGTTGCTGCCGATGTTGCCGCTGCCGATGAAACCGATGGTCGTCATGGTGCGGACAACTCGGCGCGAAGGACAGGTATTCCCCGCTCAGGCCGGTGGGAAGGTCAGCGCCAGACCATGGCGTACCCACCAGCGAGCAGCACACAGCCCACGACGAAGGTGCTCACCCGGCCGGTGAGTACTCGGGTCGCCACGCCGGTGCTGGCGTCTCGCCAGTAGCGGTGACCGCGGCCCGGCCCACGATCCTTCACTGCGAGAACACGCTTCTCCACGAGGTGCCAGCTCGCGGCAGCGCACCCGGCGGCGACCGCGAGGGTCAGCAGCGAGAAGGGCAGGTAGCCCCACCGGTGCACGCCGAGGTAGGCCAACACCTGCGCGACGACGAACCCGTAGAGATAGATGCCGTAGGAGTAGTCGTTCGTTGCACCCACCTTGCGGAGCGCAGCGGGAAGGCGTGCCGCGAGCCACATCAGGAAGTAGGCCAGGGCGGGGTAGCCGAGCAGACCGAACCAGCCCAGAAGCACGGTGAGCACCACCGTGGTTCCACAGACCGCGGCCAGACGGTCGTCGAGCGGGATGCGCTTGGAGTACAGCGCGAGACAGGCGCCGTACAAGAAGATCAGCGGCAGCGTGACGTGGTAGCGGTCGCCGAAGTACGAGCCGAGCACGTGCGCGTGGGCGGGAAGCTCCGTGCGGATCACCTGCATGGCGAGGAAGACCGCGGTGAGCAGCGGCACCAGGAACTTCGCCCGGCCCAGGGCCCCGAACAGCACGAACACGCCAATGATGAGGTAACACGTCCACTCGTAGGTCAGCGTCCACACCGACCCGTTGAAGACCGACATGTGGACCGTGTCCCCGTAGGGCGTCGTCCCCGCAAAGATGTCGTAGATGCCCCACGTGTTGATGGTGAGGTCCCAGTTCGCCTTCAGGTAGGTGGCAGGGCCACCGTCAGCTCTCTGGAAGTAGCTGGCCAGGTCGTGGCCATCTCGAATCCAGATCAGCGGGCCCACGACCAGTGCGCTGACCAGGAGCACACCCCAGAAGGCCGGCAAGATGCGCAGCGCCCGGTGCCAGAGGTACCGCACGATGTCGCTTCCGGCACCGCTCTTGGTGATCAGGTAGCCACTGATGGCGAAGAACCCGAGCACGGCCATGGCGCCGAGGTTGTCCTGACCGCGGCTCCACCGCAGCATCGGGTCCTCACCCCCGCCGAGGGGGAAGGCGTGGGAGAAGATGACCAACGAGGCGAGAACCAGCCGGATGATGCCGAGCGAGTTGTCGTGTCCGCCCAAGCCCTCGCTGAGCGATGTCCGTCGTTTGCCGGACGCCAGCACCAGCGCATCGGTCTTGACGGGACTCATCTCGGAGACTGGCACCCGGGCAGCGTAGTGCCCAGACCGTGGCGCCCGAATGACCAGTTGGGCACCGCCACTCGTGTCGCCGACAGCGACCTCTCCAGCCTGGCGTGCATCGTGACGAGTCGCCACTGCGGCGAGCGTCGAGGGCGAACCCGTTGTGTCGGCGTTCGGCAGTACAGTCCAGCCCGTTCCCGAGTGACAGCGCCAAGCCCTGCGGCTGGCTGTCCAGCAACCCTCTCCCCCGGGGTGCTTCCGCAGGAAGAACAGGGCCGCGCACCCGGTGCGGCCAAGGATGGGATCGGAGATGACGGTGATGCGCAACGTCGAGCTGCCAGGTGTGGGACCGTGCCGGACGTACCGCAGCGGACACCAGCCGCACTGGATCATGGCGCGGCAGTACCGCTCGCGTGGCCGCTGGGCGACGGTGGTGGGCTTCGACGGCGACCACGTGCTCATCGAGTGCCGCGACGGCTCGCTGCTGCGGTGGTGGCACCACCACCCTGGGCGGCTGCGCGCCGCCGTGGGAACGCACGGGCCGGCCGTGAAGATCGTGCGCGCAGGCACGGTGCTGCAGTGCGCGGGGCTGTGGTTCCCCTGCAGCAGCGACGGCCCCACCCCGTGCCTGCTGGAGCCACCCGGCGCCACCGAGCCGGTGTCGGCGCTGGTCGATCCCGGCGCGACCGAGCTGCAGCTCGTCACGCTCGACGGCGTCGCGGTCACACCCTGGTGGGCCTGAGCCAACCGCTAGTCCAGCGGGTCGACACCGGCCAGGCGCAGCTCCTCGATGTCGAGCCGCGCCTGCACCCGGCGCGCCACGGTGTCGTCGATGACCCCGTCGCGGCGCAGCTGGTTCAGCACCTCCCGCTTGCGCTCCATCAGCGCGAGCCGCAGCCGCGTGTACTCCTCGTTGTGGGTGCGTGGCGCGTCGCGGGCGACGGCGAGCGCGGCCACGGCGTCGGCACTGTTGGGCGACTCCTGGGCGGACGCCTCGAACACCTCGCTGTCGCGGTCCGCCTGCTCCGCGGGCACCGGAGTCGTGGCGTCGACCAGGCGCAGGTGCTCCTCGTAGTCGCGGATCAGTCGCACCCGCACCTCCTCGCTGGTGCCGTGCTCGTCGGCCAGGGCGGGCAGGGCGGCCACGGCGGTGGTGGTGATCGCGTGCTCGGCCAGCCGCAGCTCGGCAGCATGGGTGGCATCCTCCGGCAGGTGGGCCCACCGCACCACCGCGGGCAGCGCGGGACCCTGCACCAGCAGCGTGAGGAGCACGACCCCGGCCGCGACCAGGGTGATCTCGTCGCGGGCCGGCAGCGGTTGCCCGTTGTCCAAGGTCGCGGGCACCGACAGCGCCAGGGCGAGCGAGACCGCTCCGCGGAACCCGGCGACCGCGCTCACCACCCGGGCACGGTGGGTCATCCGCCGCGCGCGCTGGGAGGGCCGGCGGTCGAGCAGCCGGATCAGCAGGACAGTGGAGGTCTGGAAGAGGAAGCGGACGAGGATCAGCCCCAGCCAGACGGCGACCATGGTGACCAGCAGCCGCGCCACGTCGCCCGCCTCCAGCTGGTGGGCCACGGCCTGCACCTCCAGGCCGATGAGCACGAAGAGCGCGCCGTTTAGCACGTAGGACCCCAGCGGCCACGCCGCCTCGGTCTGCCGACGTGAGGCCGCCGTGGTGATGCGACCCGAGTTGAACGCCAGGATGAGCCCTGCGACGACCACGGCCAGCACCCCGGAGGCCTCGATCAGCTCGGCCAGCAGGTAGGCGACGAACGGGACGAGCAGCAGCGTGAGATTGATGGCCCGTGCCTCGCGCAGCGGCCGCATTAGCAGGTAGGCCAGGCCGGCGACCGCGGCGCCCACGGTGATGCCGCCGAGGTAGGAGAGCAGCACCCGGGCAGTGATGTCCAGCGGTGAGTAGCGCCCACCCACCGCCACCCCCACGGCGAGGGCGAAGACCACCAGGGCGGTGCCGTCGTTGGTGAGGCTCTCGGCCTTGAGCAGCATGAAGTTGCGGTGCGGCAGGGTGCGTCCCAGCCCGGCCACGGCGGTGGCGTCAGGCGGGGCGACCGCGGCGCCGAGGATGAGCGCGGCGGGCCACGGCATGCCCAGCGCGTGGGCGATACCGGCCACCGCGAACGCCGTGGCCACCACCAGCACGGTGCTGAGGAGGACGATGCCGCGCAGGTCCCGCCTGATCGAGCGCAGCGACGTCGTCAGGCTCTCCCAGAACAGGATCGCGGGCAGGAACAACAGCAGCACCGTCTCCGGAGGCAGCTCGATCTGCCGCAGCCGCGGGACGAAGCCGAGCAGCAGCCCCAGGACGACCAGGAACAGCGGCGTGGCCAGGCGCAGGCGCGGGGCCAGCACCGCCCCGGCGAGCAACGCGGCGCCCAGCACCACGGTGACGTCGAGGCCGGTCACGTCAGCGCCGCTCGGGTCAGCTGCGGCCGCCGCCGATGCGACTGACCCACTCGGGGTCGCGGTGGTCAAAGAACGCCGAGGTGCCCTTGTCCAGGGTGGCTACCTGGTCCATCTGCTCCGGGGTCAGCTCAAAGCCGAACACGTCGAAGTTCTCCACCATCCGCTCGCGCCGCACCGACTTGGGGATGACCACCACCTCGCGCTGGATGAGCCACCGCAGCACCACCTGCGCCACCGACTTGCCAGTTGCGGAGGCGATCTCCGTGAGGGTGGGGTCGGTGAAGAGGTGGTTGCGGCCCTCGGCGAAGGGACCCCACGACTCCATCTGCACCCCGTTGGACTCCATCAGCTCCTGGTCGGGGTTGCGCTGGAAGAACGGGTGCGTCTCGATCTGGTTGACCGCCGGCGGGATCTCGTTGTGGTTGATCAGGTCGACCAGGCGGTCGGGGTAGAAGTTGGAGACGCCGATGGCCCGGATGACACCGTCGGCGTGCAGGCGCTCCATCGCCCGCCAGGAGCTGTAGTAGTCGCCGTAGGGCTGGTGGACGAGGTAGAGGTCGAGGTAGTCCAGGCCGAGCTTGGTGCGGGACTCCTCAAACAGCTGCTTGGCGTAGTCCTGCCCCTTGTCCTGCACCCACATCTTGGTGGTGACGAACAGCTGGTCGCGGGGCACGCCACTCGTGGCGATGGCGCGCCCGACGGCCTCCTCATTGCCGTAGGCCGCGGCCGTGTCGATGTGGCGGTAGCCGACGTCCAGCGCGGTGGCCACGACCTCCTCGGTGTCCTCGGGCGGGACCTGGTAGACGCCGAAGCCGAGGATCGGCATCTCGACACCGTCGTTCAGGATCACGGTCTCCATGGGTGGACCTCTCTGCTGGCGGGGCGTCCCTCCATGGTGGCCTCGCTGTAGGTGTGCGACCACTTGCGTGGGCCGTAGCAAGGCTCGGCCGGCTAGTTGGATGGCTACTGCCTCATGCGGATCGTCAACCAAGCCGACTTGGTCGGAACTCGACCAATTCGGTACCGATCGACCGGAAGGGTGCGTTAGCGTCAAGTCCCCCACCAACAGAACATGGAGCAGAGTCGCATGGCCGTACTTCCCGGAATCTTTTGTCTCGAAGGCGAGTGGGACGGCGACCTACGGCGCAGAGATTCCGTCCTGCCACTTCTGGATCTGTTGGAGCGGCTTGGTCACGCCCGGTCTATCCACCGCGACGTTGCTACCCGTGAGGAGTTTGTCTACTAACTCGACAAGTGGTGCCAACGTCGTTATGCGAGCTACGACGTGCTTACCTCGCGTCTCACGGCAGTTCAGGTGGGATCGGCTTGGGGGGGTGAAGCTTCGGTTGAGATCGAAGAAGTTGCAGAGCAGATCGCCGGCCGCGCCGAAGGTCGGATCATCTACTTCGGCTCGTGTCTCACCCTCGCCGGCGAGCCGAAGCAACTGACTGATTTCGTCAAGCGCACCGGCGCCCGTGCTGCGGTGGGCTACACCAAGGAGGTCGCGTGGCTCGAAGGGGCCGCCTTTGAGCTTCTGCTGCTTGAACGGATGCTTCGGGGCAACCGCAGCGATGCGATTCTTCGGGCGCCCGTCAGAGACCACGGCAAGTTCGCCTCCGATCTCGGACTAGCCGTGGCGACGAAGGCGACGGTTCTGCACGCCTGAGCCTGAATACAAGTCGCTAATCGGGGGCCAATGCTAGGACACGGGTAGCTGCGCCGGCAGCCGGGCGCTCGCCACTCCGGAGGGCCCCATGTTCGGTATGGCGGCGAAGGACGGCACCCGATTACTGATCGCCCGTTCGGCGACAGGACTTCATGGCCGATGGATGGCGGTCGACTGGACGCGACGACTTCGCTTGGCCGCGGGCTGACCTCGAGGCCGTAGCCTGTTTCCACATCACGGGACGACAACCCCAGTCACGTTCGCCAGCATGAGGAGCTGATCCCGCAATCATGAAGATCCTGACTGAGCGTCACCCCGAGGACGACGACGACCGCGTGTCCATCTACCTGGACGGTGATCGCGTCTGCGAGAACTTCGAACCCGTCGAGGCTGAGGAGCTCGCGGCCCTGATCTGGAGCAGGCACTCCAGGCGCCTGCAGGCCGTTGAGACCGCACTGGCCGGCCTCCTGGGCAACCGAGACCCCGACGGCGTCATCGCCAAGGAAGTCGCCGCCGCGGCCGTGGCCGCCATCGAGAAGGTCGACCGGAAGGGCTAGCGCTGTAACGAGCCTGGGCCCTAGGCCCGAGGCCAGCCAACGTTGCCGAGCGCAACCACCTCACCCGGCAGGCCGCGCGCCTCAACACCCGGCTGCGCGGCTGAACCTCACGACCGGTTGTGGCCCACCGCCTCGCGCACGAGCGTGACAAAGGCACCCTCGTCCAGCGGGTCGCTCTCCCGCAGGTCGATGGCCCGGCGGGTGCCCGCGTCCAGGCTGGCGTTGAACAGCCCCGCCGGGTCGTCCAGCGAGGCGCCCTGGGCGAAGGTCAGCTTCACCTTGTCCTTGTAGGTCTCCACCGTGCAGACCAGGCCGTCGCAGGAGAACGTGGGCACGCCGTCGGGGTTCGACGGTTTGCGCCACTTGGCCTCCTCGGCCATGCCGGGCTCGGCCGACAGGATCAGGGAACGCACCTTGTCGACGGTCTCACCGCGCCAGTTCTCGCTCATCGCCCGGAAGATACTCGCGATGCCGCAGGTCAGGCTAGGGGTTTCCGTGCGTCAGCCGAACGCCTGCCGGGTGGCGACGTCGGCGGGCAGGAACGTCTCCAGGTGCAGCCCCTCCAGGGTGGCGTCGGTGGCGGTGTCCAGCTGCGCCGAGGTGCTGAAGAACCGCAGCACCCCGGCGTCGGTCTGCAGCTCGAGAGTGAGCACCGGCCCGGTGCTCACCGGCACCTTGGGCACACCGTCCACGTAGGACCCAATCTCCGCGACCAGCGCGAGGTGGCGGGGATCGTGGGTGTGCTGAGCTCGGTGGCTGACCTGCTGGTGCAGGTGCGCCGCCCACTGGTCGAGGTTGCGGATGCGCGGCGCCAGACCCCGGGGGTGCAGGCACAGCCGCACCACGTTCAGCGGCGGCTCGAGCAGCGCCGGGTCGCAGCCCACCAGCAGCTGGTCCACGGCAGCGTTGGCGTCCACCACGTCCCAGCCGGTGTCCAGCAGCAGCGCCGGGTACGGCAGGTGCGCGTCCAGCAGGTGCCGCAGACCCTCCATCACCACCGCGACACTCGCGTCGTCCAGCGGGTGGTCGTGGAAGCACGGCGCGTACCCCGCGGCGAGCAGCAGCCGGTTGCGCTCGCGCAGCGGCACCTCAAGGTGCTCGGCCAGGTGCAGCACCATCTCCGACGTCGGCCGGGCCCGGCCGGTCTCCACCCGGCTCAGGTGCCGGGTGCTCACCCGCGAGCGGTCGGAGAGCTCCTGCTGGCTGTACCGGCGCCGCTCGCGCCAGGTGCGCAGCAGCCCACCCACCTCGACGCCGTCCCCGACCACGGTCATGCGACTCAGCCTAGGGACCACCGGGCCGCCCTCCCATGACCTCGGAGGTCATGGCGCCTGCGCACCGACGCGCCCACGATCGATGGCGTCCGCACGTCCGATCGAGAGGAACGATCATGACCGACACCGTCCACCCCCAGCCCGCCACCGACACCCCGCGCGGCTACGCCGTGGCCTTCCTGGAGGACGTCCGCTTTGGGCCGGAGATCCAGCGCTACCTGGAGACCATCGAGGCAACGCTGCAGCCGTTCGGCGGTGAGTGGCTGGTGCACGGCAGCCCACCGGAGATCCTGGAGGGCAGCTGGTCGGGCGCCCTGGTGGTCATCGGCTTCCCGTCATTGGCCGCCGCCCGGGCCTGGTACGACTCACCGGCCTACCAGGAGATCCTGGGCCTGCGGACCACCAACTCCGTCTCCCGCGCCCTGGTGGTGGAGGGGGTGCCGGCGGGCTACCGCGCCACCGACACCCTGGCCAAGCTGCTCGCGGGGTGAGCAGCCGCCCCGCGGCCTACGGTGGCGCCATGACGTCTCGACAGGTCTGGTTGGTCACCGGGGCGGGCCGCGGCCTCGGCCGGGCGCTGACCACCGCGGCGCTGGCGGCCGGGCACTGCGTGGTGGCCACCGTCCGCGGCGAGCACTCGCTGCCGACGCACGACCGCCTGCTGGTGCACCGTCTCGACGTCCGCGACCGCGACGGGGCGCACGCCGCGGTGGACCACACCCTGGAGCGCTTCGACCGCCTCGACGTGCTGGTGAACAACGCCGGCCACGGGCTGGTCGGCGCGGTGGAGGAGGTGTCCGAGAGCGACGCCCGGCAGGTCATCGACACCAACCTGCTGGGCGCCCTCTGGCTCACCCAGGCCGCGCTGCCGGTGATGCGCGAGCAGGGCAGCGGCCACGTCGTGCAGATCTCCACCGTCGGCGCCGTCGGCACCATGCCCACCCTCGGGCTGTACAACGCGGCGAAGTGGGGGCTGGAGGGCTTCAGCGAGGCCCTGGCCGGGGAGGTGCGCCGGTTCGGCATCCGCGTGACCATCGCCGAGCTCGGCGGGATCGACACCGAGTGGGCCACGGCCAGCATGCGCTTCGCCCAGCCAGACCCCGCCTACGACGAGCTGCGCACCGAGCTGTTCGGCACGCCGGAGGTCCCGTGGCCCAGCACCGGTGGCACCGGTGGTGGCACCGCCCCTGAGGACGCCGCAGCCGCGATCCTGCGCCACGTCGCCGACCCGGCCGACGAGCGGCTGCGGCTGCTGGTCGGCGACGACGCCCCCGGACAGGTGGCGGCCGCACTGCAGCTGCGCCACGACGACTACCAGCGCGACGCGCGGTTCCGCACCGCCCAGGAACGGGCGGAGCGTCCGGCATGAGCTGCCAGCTGATCTCCCTCTGCGTCGACGCCCACGACCCGCCCGCTCTCGCGCAGTTCTGGGCCGGCGTCCTGGGCTGGGACCTGGCCCAGGACCCGCAGAACGGCACCGTGCTCCTGCCCCGTGACGACACCGGATTCCGGATCGACGTCATCCCTACCCAGGAGCCGAAGGTCGGCCAGAACCACCTGCACCTGGACCTCACCAGCACCTCCCTGGAGGACCAGCGGCGCACCGTGGCCCGGGCGCTGGAGCTGGGCGCGCGCCACCTCGACCTCGGTCAGCGCCCGGAGGAGGGCCACGTGGTGCTCGCCGACCCGGAGGGCAACGAGTTCTGCGTCATCGGGCCCGGCAACCGCTTCCTCGCCGACTGCGGGTTCGTCGGGGCACTGGCCGGTGACGGCTCGCAGGCCTGCGGCTACTTCTGGAGCGAGGCGCTGGGCTGGCCGCTGGTGTGGGACCAGGACCAGGAGACCGCCATCCGCGCACCGCACGGCGGCCCCAAGCTCACCTGGGGCGGTCCCCCGCTGCTGCCCAAGACCGGCAAGCACCGCCTCCACCTCGACCTCGCTCCCCCGCCCGGCGGCGACCAGCAGACCGAGGTCGACCGGCTGCTCGCCCTCGGCGCCACCCGGGTGGACATCGGCCAGGGCGACGCCAGCTGGGTGGTGCTGGCCGACCCCGACGGCCACGAGTTCTGCGTGCACCCCCCGACCGTGGCGTGACGTGGTCCGTCACTGCGCCGCGGCTCGGCTGAACCGCTCGGCGGTGCGCTGCAGCTCGACGCGGAGCTCGGGTGGGCCGACCACCTCGAAGTCAGCCTCGTAGCGCGTGAGCAGGGCCACCACGCCGGCCCACGACCACGACCCCACCACCAGCCGGCAGCGCTCGCCGAGGTCCTCCACCGTGCCGTCCTGCGCGAACGGCGCCACCGCGGCGGCGGGCAGGGCCAGGACCACCTCCCCCTGGCAGGGCCATTCCTCCCCCGTGCTCGCGCCGCGCAGCGTGCCGGCGAGGTAGGAGTCGACGCTGACGCCACCGGGGAGCTCGCGGGGGGTGAACCGGGGCCCGTTGGGGGTGCGCAGGGTGAGCCGGTCGACGCGGAACACCCGCCAGTCGGCGCGGTCGAGGTCCCAGCCCACCAGGTACCAGCGCCCGGCCCGGGTGACCACGTGGTGCGGCTCCACCCGCCGAGCGCGGCCCGGCTCGGAGCTGCCACCCGCGTAGTCGAAGCGGACCACCTCGTGCTCGCGCACGGCGGCAGCGAGCGCCACCAGCACCTGCGGATCCGCCTGGGCACCAAGACGATCCACCGCCGACACCTGCAGGGCGTCGATGCGGTGGCGCAGCCGCGAGGGCATCACCTGGCGCACCGTGGCCAGTGCCCGTGCGGCGTCCTCGCCGATCCCGGCGCCCGAGCTGGCGGCGGTGCGCAGGGCCACGGCCAGCGCCACCGCCTGCCCGTCGTCGAACAGCAGCGGCGGAAGCTCGGCGCCGGCCTGCAGCCGGTAGCCGCCGTCCGGGCCCTTCACCGCCCCGATCGGGTAGCCGAGGTCGCGCAGCCGTTCCACGTCGCGGCGCACCGTGCGCTCGCTGACGTCGAGCCGCTCGGCCAGCAGCTGCCCCGGCCAGTCCCGGCGGGTCTGCAGCAGGGACAGCAGAGACAGCAACCGCGCCGACGTCGTCGCCATGAACGTGAGGATGCCACGAGTACAGGACACAACCTGTCCGCTACTGGGAGCAGCGTGGGCACTGCAGGTCAGCCGGCCCGCAACCACCGCTCACCCAGGAGTCGACATGACCATCAGCACCGTCACCCACCTCAACCTCCGCGGCGACGCCCGAGCGGCGCTGGAGCTGTACCAGTCGGTGTTCGGCGGCGACCTGGTCGCCATCACCTACGCCGACGCGCACAACGTGCAGAACCCCGACGAGGCCGACCAGCTCATGTGGGGCCAGGTTGCCTCCCCCGACGGCTTCCACGTGATGGCCTACGACGTGCCGTCCTCCATGCCGTGGAGCCAGGGCGAGACCCCATTCTTCGTCTCCGTCCGCGGCAGCGACGCCGAGGAGATCACCACCTACTGGAAGAAGCTGGCCGAGCACGCCACCGTGGTGGTTCCGCTCGCCCCGGCCGGGTGGGCGCCGCTGTACGGGATGCTCACCGACAAGTTCGGCATCACCTGGGTGCTGGACGTGGCGGCCTCGTACGACGGCGCCTGATCTCGGCAGACGGAGCCGCTGATGCCGCGCTGGCGCCAGCGGCTCAGGTCCGTATTGAACTGCGTTCAAGAAGCGGGGTAGGTTGTCGGCCAACCGCTTCGAGCCTGGTCGCCGCCAGGACCTGCACGCCGAGGAGCCACCATGCACGCCCCCACCTCCCGCACGGAATCGTTCACCTCGGCGGGGCTGCAGTGCGCAGCCGATGTCTGGCTGCCCGCCGGTGAGGGCCCCGCCCCCGCGATCGTGATGGCCCACGGCTTCGGCAGCCCCCGCAAGCTGCGCCTGCCTGCCTACGCCGAGCGCCTCGCCGCGGCCGGTTACGTGGTGGTGGTGTTCGACTACCGATACTTCGGCGACAGCGCCGGTGAGCCCCGCCAGCTGCTGGACATCAAGGCCCAGCTGGACGACTGGCGGGCCGCGCTGCGCTTCGCCCGTGGCCTGGACCGGGTGGACCCAGCCCGGATCGTGGCCTGGGGCACGTCCTTCGCCGGCGGCCACGTGCTCACCATCGCGGCCTCCGGCGAGCCGCTCGCCGCGGTGATCGCGCAGGTGCCCCACGTGAGCGGACCGGCCGCCGTCCGCTCCACCGGGTTGAGCCAGGCCGCGCGGCTCCTGCCGACGGCGGTCCTCGACCAGCTCGGCGCCCTCGTCGGCAGGCCACCCCGCTACCTCGAGTCGGTCGGTACCCCGGGCGAGCGCGCCGTGATGACCTCCCCGGACGCGGCCCCCGCCCTCGAGCGGCTGACCGCGGCGTCCGGGCTCGCCGACGGCGACTACCCCCAGACGGTGGTGGCCCGAGTGTTGACGACGCTGCCCTTCTACTCCCCCGGCCGACGCGCGGGGGCGATCACCTGCCCCGTCCTGTTCCAGCTGGCGACGGAGGACGCGATCACCCCCACCGGCGTCGCGCTGCGCGCCGCGCGGCGCATCCCCCACGCCACCATCCGCAGCTACCCGGGCGGGCACTTCGACCCCTACGTGCCGCCGCTGTTCGAGACCGTCATCGCCGACCAGCTCGCGTTCCTCGCCGAGGCGGTCCCCGTCACGGCATGACCTGGGTGCTCGACGTGGCGGCCCAGTACTGAACTGGCCCAGTGCTGAAGCCCCTCAGTGGTCAGGGGACGCGGGCGGCTGTCATACCGCAGGCTCGGCGGGCCGCGCCGTCGCGCAGGGAGCGCCCCGGCTAGCTCGCGTTGGCGACGGCCACGAGAGCCCAGTTCACCGCCGCGTACAGCCGCTTGGTCACCTGGGCTAGCTGTGCGGCCTGGGCGTCATCGTCGAGCCAGATGTCGTTCCACGACCCCATGCCGCCGAAGACCCAGCCCTGCACCGCGGCGGCGAGCAGCCGCCGCTGCTCCGGCGTGAGCCACCCGTCCGGGGCAAGGTCGGGGTGGTAGGCGATCTCCGGGTGGGCGGACTCCCCCGCAGCGATCGCCCTGGCGAACCAGTCGGCCCAGCCCTGCAGGTCGTGGGCGGCGGCGAAGGACCGAGCGACCTCCAGCGTGGCCAGCAGCGCCTGCGTGGCCGCGGGCACCGAGGGAGCGGCCGGCTCGAACGTCGCGGGCAGCTCCGACGCGCTCAAGCTCACCCGCCAAATCGCACCCCGGTCGTCCTTGGTGCCGTCGGTGGCCCAGTGCCCCGACCACAGCACCCGTGACCTGCCGCTCGCGATCAGGCTACGCGGCGCTCCGTTGGCGAACGCAGCCGCGAGGTGCGGGGGAAGCTGGCCCCCGTTCGCGGGCGGGGCGAAGAGCAACAGGCGCTGCACCCCCGCGCGCTGCTGGGCGGCGAACCACCCGCCCGTGCCCTCGAACACCCGCTCGGGCCGGAACAACCCTTGCTTGGGCTGGGTGAAGGTGAGCGACTGGACGTAGCGCAGGGTGGAGCTGTCGCGCTCCAGCGACGGTGGCGGACCCGAGGGATCGGCAAGCCATGCATTGCCGTGCAGGACAACAGCAATCAGCGCAGCCAGCTCCCCGTTCATGGACGGGGACTCTAGCCTCGTCCTCGCCGTGGTGGCACCAAAATCACTCTTGCCTCAACGGATTCGGGCCGCCTGCGCTTTGTCTGCGGTCTGCGATCCGCAATTCCTCTCGCGGCCCGGCCGGCTCATACCTCCGGTCCGCACACCGAGGCACCTCTCCTGCCACTTGTTAGTCATCTCCGCGGCCATTCGGCACGTAGGGAGCAACCAACGCAACGCGTGCCTGGTAAACGCCTAGTCTGCACTCGTGCCGACAAACGACCTTGCTCTTCTGCTGCGCCTGAACAAGAGCTGGTATGACGGGATTCCCGTCGACGTGCTCTACGAGGTCACTCGGGGGTGGTGGGTGATGTCGATGGAGAACGCGCAACGAGTGGTGCGTGTTCTCGCCATCGCCGACGGTCTCGTGCGCGAAGTTTACGATCCGGCGACGTGGTCGCGCTCTCCAGTGGCGGGAGAGGAAAACCGCATTGGCTTCAATGGTGCCGTCGCGGCCGACCGCGAGAAATATGTGGGCCGGAACGTGACGCACCTCTTCCGCCCAGGTTCAGCGAACCCCGTGCGGTACCTCCCGCTCAGCGCGCTGGGCCTCGACCAACCGACCGCGTCGGTGCCAGCAGCTCCAGCACGGTCGTTACGAGAGGTGGCCGTCGAGCCCGGACTTCTCGAACGAGTCATGCCACTGCTCGAAGCCTTTGAGAGCGACCTTCTGTGGGCTCAATCGAGAGCAGGGCAGGAACTGTTTCACTCCAACACCAACGCGTGGTTACTGAAGACGCACCCCGGCCCAGCCGCTCCTCTGCTCAACCTGTTGGGAGGCCAGGAGTACGACGACGCCGCCGCAGTCAATGTTTGGCGCGAGCGGCGCAGCCTCGATCTCGTGGTCGAAACGGCCGGGGCTGGCCCGAACATAGTCGTCGAGAACAAGCTCTACTCGGTCCCGTACTCGCTTCAGCTCACGAAGTACACCGCATACGATCTGCCGTGGTCGGCCGATCACGGCGCAGGAGGAGCCGGCAACACCCGGTACGTCTTGCTCAGTCTCATGAAGCCTTCCTTCCCGCTTCCGCCCCCCTGGGTACACATCGACTACCGCGCACTCGCCGAAGTACTCGACCGCATCAATGAGGAGTCGCTTGGAGCCACGGGTGGCCAACTCGTCCGCTATCGGGCTTTGGTGCATCGTCTTGTGGCCCTGGCCGAGGCGGTAGACCCCGCACAGGCGCTCGACGAGCAGTTCTCGGCGGAGAAGGCCGTCGCACAGCTCCCCGGGGGCGGGCTTGATGGGGCTATTGCCCGCATGCGGTTCAGCAGCCTCGCTCAACTCATCCAGTCCCGTTTCCCCACGACAAAGTCTTTCGACATCGACGGTAATCGGGGCGGCGTCATCACCTACTGGCGCCGCCTTGCAGACCACCGACGGATTGGCTGGCAGTTCCAGGGGAACCAGCTGCGGCTCCAGGTCGCCGTGGAGGAGCCGGAGCTCCAGGGGGCGGGGCGACGGGCTCAGCGCGAGTTGATCGCCGAAACCGACCACCTCGACTTCTTCGACCATGCTGACGTCGAGGCGTTCCTCGGTAACGACCTGCGGCCGCGGACCTACGCCGCCGGACAGTGGCTCATGTTCAACCCGGACTTCGTCTACCGTCAGCGGTCAGTCAAGTCCACAGTATCGACAGCCGTGCTCGTCGATGCTCTGGAAGTGATGACGAAGCGAGTGGATGACTTCGCCGACAAGGCTGGATACAACCGCGACTGAGGAGTCTATTGAGTTACCATGACGCGTAGTGACGAGCGCATTGGGTCATGCGCGCGAACCGTGGCCTCAGCGACCACGCCTCTGCTCCAGACCTTCCCGTTCGTATGCGAGAGGCGGATCCGGGTGCGGGAGCGCTGGATGCCCAGGTCGGTGTGCCCTTCACGCCAGGCGTGGTATTTGTAGGTGCTGCCACTTTCGGTGAGCGCGCAGTCGACGGTGATGCCATGGCCGGCGAAGAAGGTTCGGGCGCGGGCCCAGTTGGCCAGTGCGGTAGCGGTGGTCTCGTCGTCGAGGGCTTCGGAGTAGGCCAGCCGGGAGTAGGCGTCGATGGCGGAGTGGACGTAGCAGTAGCCCAGGTTCGGGCGGCCGGAGACCTTAGGGGGACGGGTCGGACCGCGGTGGGCCTGCCAGTTGCGGCCGCCTTGGTCGCGGCCGAGGGCTCGCAAACCCGGCCAGGCAGAAGACTTGGGCGTCCATCGGCGCGGAAACGACCCAGCTCGCCAGCGTGCTGGCTGCGGTCGGCGCGACGCACGGTACCGCCCTCGTCGTCTTCGACGAGCCGCCCACCGGGTGGACGGCTGCGACATGCTGTAGGCGCCCTACCCGATCACCCTTTACGTCTGCCCGGGGCCGGCCTCCACACCGCCGTCATCGGAATTGCGGTGGACGCGCTCAGCTCGCCGCGCCCGGGCGCAGCACGTACACCTGCCAGTTGGTCGGGGCGGCAGGGCGGCACGCCACCAGCGGGGCACGTGACCGCAGACCTAGCCCGGTGCGCCAGCGGGCTGGCGCCCGTATGTACCCTCGACCTGCCGCAACAGCACCTAGTTGGACCTCCCGTGCTAGAAGTGGCTGGGTGTTGGCCTCCGGTTGCGCGCACGAGGTGACCCTGCTCCTTGAGGACCGCCTCATCGCAACTGGTCAGACGGCCGACTCGGCGTCCGCCGGTTGCGGCCGTATCTTCGGACGTTCCGCTAACGTGACCGAGTCGGGGCCACGCCGACGACACGAGCGCGCGCAAGGATGGGGTCAGTTGGTATGAGTAATGAGTAACTCGGGGCTGACGCCCCTTCGAAAGGCATGCGTGCCGCGCGAAGACGTTCTTCAGGGCGGACTCGCCGACAACCACTTCGCGGCCCAGTTGGACAAGGTGCTCCGAGACGCGGAGCACTACCCGGTCTACGGCGACGCCGACGCCTTCTTTGCACAGACCTACCCCACTTCAGGGCTCAAGACGTTGCTGTCCAAGACCTTCGGCAGGGTGACAGGCGCGAAGGGTGTCTCAGGAGAGAACGGGGTTCTACGCCCGACGACCTCGTTCGGTGGCGGTAAGACCCACGGCCTGACCGCCGTTTACCACCTCGCGAAGGGTGCCCGGCCCGAGAACATCACGGAGTT
Organism: Rhodococcus sp. Z6_132; assembly: GCF_058133635.1. Lineage (NCBI taxonomy): Bacteria > Bacillati > Actinomycetota > Actinomycetes > Mycobacteriales > Nocardiaceae > Rhodococcus > Rhodococcus sp. Z6_132. Next base: position 148,984 of record NZ_JBYUNP010000002.1, on the reverse strand, counting down.
CCTCGACATCGCGCTGTTGCCTGAGGGACCGGTGCAGGTGGCAGCGCTTGTAGGGGATGCCCTCGACCCCTCCGCCGGTGTCGAGACCGAAGGCCACCGCACGTTCACGCTCTGGGGTGAGATGGCAGCCCAGATTGGCGAAAGCGCCTTCGAGGCGATGGCAGCCAACGACTCTCAGCGCACTGCCCCAGGCACGGGCACCATCAAGGCTGCCTTCAGGGGGAATCCGACCATCGTCATCGTCGACGAGATTGCCAAGTACATCCGAGCGGTGTCGTCCTCTGGCAGCGAGGACGTACGGCGCATGTCTCGCGCTATTCCGGTCTTCCTCGGCAACCTGTTCGAGGTCGCCTCCGACCCGACCAACAATGTCTCGGTCATCATCACCCTCGCCGCGACAACAAATGCCTTCGGTGCTGAGACGACTGAAATCAGTGAACTGGCCGGCGACGAGAAGGAGAAGGCCGACGCCGCCAATGCGGCATCAGTCAAGGCAGCCGAGGAGACCGGGGACGTCCTGACCCGCGCCGTTCAGCCGTCCGCTGTCATCAAGCCTGCCGACGACAACGAAATCGGCGAGATTCTCAAGAAGCGCCTCTTTGCCTCGGTCGATGCATCCGCTGCAAAGGCGGCCGGAGCGGCATACCGGAGCCTGTACGAGACGCTCACCCAGACCGAGCAGTTGGCCGGTGGCGCGGAGCATTCCACCACCTACGGCGAACTGGTCGCCAAGACCTACCCTTTCCATCCCGAACTCGTCCGCGTTCTTGACAAGCGGCTCGGCAACATCACGCAGTTCCAGCGAGCCCGTGGCGCGCTCAAACTCCTCGCGGAGGTCGTCGCGACCATCTACAACGCGGGCGATGACGCCGCCATCATCAATGTTGGCGACATCGACTACGCCAACGAGCCGGTGCTCAACCACCTGACCGATGGCCTCGGCCGCGCCGAATACGCGTCGGTCGCCCAGGGCGACTTCGCCGGACCGAAGTCCCACGCGGCTGCCGTCGACGCAGACGTTTTTCCCGGCAAGCCCGCCTACGCAACCCGTGTAGCCCGCACTGTCTTCACACACTCGTTGGAGATGGTCGCTACTTCCGGTGCTGGACGCAATGACTGGGTGGTCGGCACGCTGCGCCCTGGCGAAGACGCCACCATCTTCGAGAAGGCACTCACCGAGTCGGAGAAGGTCTTCTGGCACCTCTCGTACGACGGCAGCCGTTGGCGCTTCAGCATCGAGCCCAACGTGAACGCCATCATCGAGAGCGAGAAGCGCAACGTCGCTAACACCGCGGTTGCCGCGATGGTCGACACGCTCATCCGCAACGCGTTCAGCAACGACGGCGGCGCGAAGGCCATCCACTTCCCGACCGGCCCGGTCGACATCCCGGACGAGGGCAGCCTGCGAGTGGTCGTGCTCGACTCCAACGTCGTCACGGTGACCCAGAAGGGCGCGGACCAGCCGCCTGCCATGGTCGTCGAGATGCTCGACAAGGCGGGCTCTGTTGGCACACCGCGCAAGTTCCGGAACTCGGTGGTCTTCGCCGTTCCGGATGAGGAGCAGGTCGAGGTCCTCAAGGACCGCGCGCGTGCCCTCATCGCCTCGAACAACCTCGCCAGTGACGCGGCGCGACTGGCGCAGTTCAGCGACGAGGTCCGCAAGAAGGTCGAGATCTACAACAAAGAGGCCACGCTCAACGCCCGCATCGCCGTGAACCGGTGCTACAAGCACATCTACTACCCATCGAGCGACAAGAACACCGGCTACCTCCGGCACCGCGAACTGCCTGCGCAGGCCCAGGGCGACCCGAAGAACGCCACGTCAGCGGTCCTGACGTTGCTGGACGACGAGGGCAAGATTCGCAGCGACGGGTTTACCGCTTCCTACCTGCGGTCGAAGACCTGGCCAAACGTGCCGGCCACAACAACCAGGGTCATCGTCGACTACTTCTGGACCGACCACAACATCCAGATCGTCCGCAACCCGGCGCTCATCCGCGAAGCCATCGGCAACGGCATCAAGAACGAGAACTGGGTCTACTACGACGGCAGCACCGGCAAGTCGTACACCGCGCACACCATGGCTGGCCTCTCGGTCGAGATGAAAGCCGACACCGAGGTCATGACCGCAAGCGAGGCGCAGTCCCGTGGTCTCTTGGTGCGCAAGCCGACCCAGACCGACCTGCGGGCGGTCCTCACAAGCGATGACCTCACCGGTGCGGAGGTCCGCACGCGTCTGGAGGCACAGTGCGGCGGCGAGCCATCGAAGGCCGACGTCCTCGACCTCCTCGCTACCGCTGTCCAGTCGAGCGACTACAAGTGGTTCGTCGTTCTCGACACCGAACCTGCACCTGGCGTCCGAGCACTCTCCCCGTCGGCCATCAAGGACAAGGGCCTCGACTCCCTCCGCGTTCTCATTCGCGAAGCGGCAGACACCGCTGGCGTCGAGGTGCCGACCCGCACCGCAACCTCGAAGACATTGACCGCCGGTGGTCCTGGCGGCTCCGCCCTGCAGAGCCTGATTGACCAGGTGTCCGACTACACCATCCAGACTGTGAGCACCATGACGCTCAAGGTCTCCGCCGACGAGGCATCCGGGATGGGCGACATAGACCTCGCGGTGGCGTCGTTAGGGATGTTGCAGAAGCAGGCCATCAGTGTCCGCTCCACCATCCGCGCCGAGTTCAAAGGTCTCGCCGGGGGCATTCAGTTCCAGGGCACGGCCGACCGGCAGAGCTTTCAGTCGGCCTACAACCACGCCAAGAAGGCCCTCGCTGGCGCGACCAAGGCGGTTGGGGACCTCACGCTCACCTTCACCTTCGACCCAGCGCTGGACATCAGCGACGCCCAGTTCACACAGATACACACGGTCGTGAAGAATCTCGCCATGAAGAACACGGCAATGACGGCGGAGGTGACCAAGTGAGCGCACCGAAGCGCATCCGCCCCACGGTGCGTCTCGCTGCAGTCGAAGGGGTCCGTGGTTTTCGCCTGGTCGTCACGCCCGGACGTGGTGAGTCCTACGGAGTCTCGCTCGAAGAGACCTACGGCGAGACCGGGACCACCATCACTGCTCCGGTCACCACGGCGAAGCCGGTGCAGACCGGCCGCGTCGTTGACGCACTTTTCGCAGCTGTGCGGAGGGCCGGTCACCAGCCCAGCGTGCTGTCCTTCACCCGCAAGGCACCCATCCGACTGGGAGAGGCCGAGGGCGTGCGCCTGACACTCGTTCTCCTAGCGACGCAGCCCATCAGCAAGCACGAGCGGGTTCGCGCGCTCGTCGCCGGTATCAACGCCATGAGTACCGAGGAGACGTATTACTGGTACTCCAAGTGCATCGGCATCGACGCCAACCGCGCCCGCAAGGCTCTCCGCATCCTCCTCGCAGACAACTGAAAGAAGCACGTTGAGCACTCCCAAGCCTCGCGTCCTCATCGAGGACTGGCTCCCCGTCGCCGAACTCGGTATTGAGTCTCGCCGCGAGCGAGCCGTCGTAACAGCGCTTCCAGCGCTGAATTCGTTGCACATCTGGTGGGCACGTCGGCCGTTGGTCGCTTCAGCAGGGGTGGTCCTAGCGGGCCTACTGCCCGCGTGGTCTGAGAATCTCGCGGCTGCATTCCCCGAGGCAACGGAACTGCGCGAGGAGGACGCCTATCGCAGGTGGCTGCTTCACCTCATTGGCATCTGGGGAGACCCAGTCCTGGCCCGACGGACCCTCGACGCAGCCAACGCTGCGGGAGTCAAGTTGACCGGCAATGGTTACGGCTATAAGCAGGCGTTTCGTAATCCCATTCCTCGCGACGACATCGACTTGCTCCACGACGTATTGAGACATACATGGGGCGAACTGCCGACGGTAGTTGACCCAACGGCGGGTGGGGGGTCTATCCCCTGGGTGGCATCTCGCCTGGGACTGCCAGTGGTAGCGAACGACCTCAACGGTGTCGCCGCGAGCGTGCTGAAAGCAGGGGTCGAAATTCCGGCGACCACCGGAACCGCCCTGTTACCAGACCTCAAGAAGTGGGGCAACACCCTTGTCTCGCGAGTGGAGCAGAGCCTGAAGGAGTTTTTCCCGCTGCAAAACGGTGAGAACGTCATTGCTTACGTTTGGGCGAACGCCATCACCTGCCCACGCACCGGCCGCATGGTCCCGCTTCTGCCGAATAAGTGGCTTCGCAAGACTCCTGGCAAGGAGGCCGCGGTGCGTCTCGTGACAGAGATTGATGGTGTCGAACTTCGGGAGCCCCGGTTCGAGGTCACACTCGGGCGTCAAGTAGACAAAGTCGACGCGGCTCTAGGGACAGTCAGCCGTGGCAAGGCGGTTTCGCCTTACGACAACCTGGTCATAGGCGGCGACTACATCAAGGACGAGGCTCAGGCCGGACACATGAGCCAGATGCTCTACGCCGTCGCGATTCGCAGCGCCAGTGGTGAACGGACGTTTCGCGCCCCCACTGACGACGACCTTGAAGCAGTCGCGAAGGCGAACGAGCGCTTCGATTCTGTTAAGAATGAATGGCTGGCGTCAGGGGCGCTTCCGACTGAAGAATTCCCCGAGGGAAATGACCTGCGCCCCAAGCACTACGGCCTCGCGCACTGGGTGGATTTCTTCTCCCCGCGACAGGCCCTAGTTCACGGCACTTTCTGCACCGAGTTTGCAAAGTTGATTCCTGAGGTGCACGAGGCGCTAGGCGAACGCGCCGATGACGTACTATTCGAGTTAGCCCTGATGCAGAGCAAGGCCCTCAACTGGAACTCTCGACTTTCATCCTGGAATGTCGGCCAACAGACAATGCGAAGTGTGTTCGACAGGCACGACTTCGCGTTCAAGTGGACATTTGCCGAGTTCGAGGGAGCGACGGCACTGTTCGGGTGGTGCCTGACCCGGCTCGTCGCCAACTACCAGGAGATTGCCACACTGCTGGACGAGACCGGCGCTACCGACCTCGGACAGCAGGACCGCGTCGCTCGGCCGGTCCTCGTGACGCAAGGGAGCGCTGTTGACCTCGCAATAGAGGACGGAACGGCCGCCCACATCTGCATGGACCCGCCCTACTACGACAACGTCATGTACGCAGAACTGGCCGACTTCTTCTACGTCTGGGAGAAGCGGACTCTTGGCCACCTGGTCCCAGAGTTCTTCGCAGACGACCTCACGGACAAGGAGAACGAAGCGGTCGCGAACCCGGCGCGTTTCTCTGCCATGGGCAAGCGCAAGAAGGAACTCGCTGACCTGGACTATGAAACGAAAATGACGGCCATCTTCGCGGAGGCTCGGAGGACACTCCGCGATGACGGCGTTCTTTCTGTCATGTTCACTCACAAGCGTGCAGAAGCCTGGGACACGCTTGGCATGGGTCTCCTGCAAGCAGGTTTCACGATCGAGACCTCCTGGCCTGTCAATACAGAGAAGGAAACCTCCCTGCACCAGGCGAACATGAACTCAGCCGCATCGACCATCATGCTCGTCTGTCGCAAACGCGATGAGCGCGGTAATGGCCACAAGGTCTATCTCGACGACATCGAGAGTGACATCCGGCAGGCAGCGCGAGAGGCGGCAACCCGCTTCCAGCACGACGGCATCGAAGGCGTTGACTTGCTGCTCTCGACGTATGGACCAACGCTCTCCGTCATCTCGCAGAACTGGCCCGTCTACTCGTCAACCCCCGACGCGGAGGGCCGCGACCAGTTGCTCCGGCCAGAGGACGCGCTGGCGCTGGCACGCGAGGAAATCGTCGACCTGCGCCGTTCGCGTCTGGTGGGTAAGGCTGCGAAGGTGGACAGCCTCACCGACTTCGTGCTGCTCGCCTGGGACACGTTCGCGGCGCGCGAGTTTCCCTTCGATACCGCACGCCTGCTCGCGCTGGCCGTCGGCGGGCTCGATGTGGAAGCCTTGGAACGCGCCAAGGTGGTCTCGAAGTCCCCAGGTGCGGTCACGCTTCTCGCGCCGAAGGACCGGCTCCGCCGTGGTGGAGACAGGGAACTGCCGGGCGTGAAGCCCGAGGCTTCTTCGTTCGAATACGTCATCGACGCCGTCGATACAGCGCTGTACATCGCCGAGGTGGACGGAATGCAGGCCGCAAAGCGCTTTCTCGACCGGCACGGATACACGTCGAACGGCTCCTTCATCTCAACTGTTCAGGGCCTCGTCAACGCCATCCCGCGCACCAAGGTCAAGGGCTCCTGGGTCGTCCCAGAGGCGGGTCTCCTGGACACTCTGTGCACGCTCTACTTCGAGGACCTGACGCTTCCTGATGCCGAGGAGATGGCCTCCCTCGTGGCAGACGAGCCCGACGCCCTCTTCGTCGTGGAGTGACGTGACCCAGGAGTTCAGCGACGCCCTCCCACCTGTTGCACCGGCCCCTGGTGCGTCGGAGCAGGGGGGCGTCTTCCCCCACGACCCTGCGACGGCCGAGGAGTCATTCCGGACCGTCTCGCTGAAGTCGACGTACTCGCCAGACGACGACCCATTCGAGACGTTCTACCTGCCCCTACTTACGCGCGCGGTGGCGTACGACCGTGCCGTCGGGTACTGGTCCGCCGCTGAACTCCAATTCGCAGCCCAGGGCACGGCGCACTTCCTCGCTAACGGCGGGCGCATGCGCCTCATCGTCGGCGCTCAACTCATCCAGAAAGACGTCGAGGCCCTCCTCGCCGGAAAGCCGCTAGATGATGTGGTTGCACAGCGGTTGCTCGACGACCCTGACCTGGAGGGGACGAAGATTATCCAGAGCGAGCACCTCAGTGTGCTGGCCTGGATGGTTGCCACTGACCGTCTGGAGATTCGGGTCGGGATACCTCAGGACGGCGACGGGCACCTGTTGACTCACCGGGAGTCAGGTCGCTATTTCCACACGAAGTACGGCATCTTTGCGGACCGTTACGGCAATAAGGTCGCCTTCAACGGCTCCAACAACTCGTCGGTGACCGCGTGGGTGAAGAACCACGAGACTTTCGACGTCTACCCGTCCTGGAACATCCCGATTTGGGAGTACCTCGGAGACCACAAGGTCCGCGACTTCGACAAGCACTGGAACGAAGATCCCGACGCGGGGTGGGCCGTCATCGACCTGCCCTCGGCGGTCAAGCAGCACCTCATCGAGAACGCGCCCGATGCGCCACCACTGCCGCCCGTCCCTCTCGTGCCTCCGGACGCGCCCGACGTGCCCGGTGAAGACGAGGACGTCGAGGAGGCAGACGTCGACTTCGAAGCGGCGTGGGCTGAACTGGTCGACCTCCGCGACGCGCCTACCAAGTCCCGATGGGCGGGAGTCGGCACGGCCTGGGCGCAGCCACTCCCCCATCAGGCTGAACTCATCCACCGCGTTGTCTCGACATACCCGCGCGGTTACCTCTTCGCGGACGAGGTTGGGCTCGGAAAGACCATCGAGGCTGGTCTGGTCCTCCGGGAATTGTTCACCTCTGGTCGCGCTCGGAAGGCGCTCCTGCTTGTACCAGCTTCGGTGATGAAGCAGTGGCAGGAGGAACTTCATGAGAAAATGAACCTGGATGTCGCCCGCTACGACAAGGGCGGATTCCTCGACCGGTTCGACCAGCCCATCGACGTGGACACAAAGGCCAACCCGTGGTCTGCATTCCCCATCGTGCTCGCGTCTTCTCACTTGGCTCGGCGACGGGACCGTCGCAAGCAACTACTCGACGCAGGTCCTTGGGACGTCGTACTGGTCGACGAGGCACACCACGCGCGCCGCAAGGGCTCCAAGCCGACAGATTCGCCGAACTCGCTCCTCGCGCTGCTGCTGGAGATGCGCGACAGGCAGATGTGGCAGGCGTTATATCTCGCCTCCGCGACTCCTATGCAGATGCACGCGCACGAAGCTTGGGACCTCATCTCGCTGCTCGGTCTCAAGGGCAAGTGGGGGGAGATGGCGTTCTTCTTCACTCAGTACTTTGTGATGCTCGGAGACCCGCCCCAGAACCGGGGCTGGAAAATGCTCTGCGAGATGCTGCACGACTACTTCTCGGACCCGCAGGCGGACCGTGACTTTGAACTCGAACGTGACATCGAGGACGCCCTTGGATGGGCCAGCTCGTACGCCGTGACCGGTCTCGCCCACAACCAGCCGAGCGCGGACATGAAGGCCCAGTTCCCGAACGAGACATCCGAGTGGATGGACAAGTGGCTGCGACGTCACACGCCGATGCGCGATCGAGTGTTCCGCAACACCCGCAAGACAATGCGTGATTACCAGGCCGCGGGCATCATCCCCGAGTCCGTGGTCATTCCGCACCGCCATGTCGACGACGAGTTCATCCCGCTCGCCGCTAACGAGCGGCACCTGTATGACCGCATCGAGGAGTACATCCGTCGCCACTACAATGCCTACAAGAACGACAAGGGCAACAAGGCGCTCGGCTTCATTATGACGGTCTACCGCCGGCGCCTCACCTCGTCATTCGAGGCCATCAGGCGGTCCCTTCAGCGTCGTCTCAACGTCCTGGAGGAGGGCAGGAGCCTTGGCGAACTGCTCACCGACGACGACAACTTCGACCTCGAGGACTCGCTCTTCGACCCCGAGACGTTCGACGTGCGCTCGGACCGGCTGCGCGACGAAATCGCCGAACTCCGGTCCTTCCTCGCTGAACTCGGCACCATCACGGGCGAGGACACTAAGGCGACTCGTCTGGTGAACGACGTCAACACCGCCCTGATGTCTTACTCGTCTCTCGTGGTCTTCACGCAGTACACCGACACCATGGACTACGTACGAGAGCGCCTCATCGCCGCTGGATATAAGAAGCTCGGCTGCTACTCCGGACGTGGCGGCGAGGTCTACAACGCCAAGACGAAGACTTGGACCGGGGTCACCAAAGTCGAGATCAAGACCATGTTCCGCAGCGGTGAACTCGAAGTCCTCATCGGCACGGACTCCATGAGTGAGGGCTTGAACCTCCAAACCTCAGGGCGGCTCATCAACTACGACATGCCCTGGAATCTGATGCGCGTCGAGCAGCGCATCGGCCGTGTAGACCGCATCGGAGCGTCTTATCCGGACATCCGCATCAGCAACTACTTCTACGCCGACACCGTGGAGGAGCAGGTCTACAAAGGCATAGCCGAAGACTACGGCGACTTCACGCACATCGTCGGGGAAGCTGCCCCCGTGCTCGCCAACGTGGAGAAGGCCATCGAGCACCTGGCCCTCGCCGTAAATGCCTCACTCGACGACGTCGCAACCCAACTCGATAGCATTCGTGACCAAGCGGAGGCAATTAAGAGCCAGCCCGTGCAGAGCAACGACATCGGTACACCTGCGGAGAGAGGATACATAAACGCGCCACCGATACTTGTTGGAGCCGTCACCCCGGTGGACTTGGAGCAAACGCTGTCGTCGAATGACCTTACGATGAACTGGTTAAAACCGGACCAGGTCCGCCCGCGTGTGTATCGATTGCAACTCCCGGTGGGTGAATCACCGTGGCTATCGTTTGCTACGTCGGATGGTGTTGCCGTTGCCGGGGACTACTTGCATAGCGCGGACCCCAGTGTCGTACCGGTGACTTTCGACCGTGAAACCTGGGAGCAAAGCGGGGACCCGAGCCTGGTATTCCTAACCTATGGGACCCCTGAACTCGCCGCCCTGCTCCCGCGATTCGATAGCAAGCTGTAGGCGCGGGGCAGATCTGATTGCATTTGCTCAGGCGGCCGAGCTAGGTGTACTGACTCCGCACGTTGTTGACGGCGTGGTGTCTTGACGTGGGGAGGACCTCCGGGCGGAGTGGGTGTGTCTGACGCACGCACTCACCACGGAGGTCCTCGTGTCTCATGCTGATGCCCGCACCACAATCTATGCCGGCCAGCTGATGGTGGATCGGTATCGGCCCGGGCGGCCGGGGTGGCCGAGCAGCTGGGGGTTTCGGGGGCCACGGTGCACAAGTGGGTGCGTCGCCAGGCCCAGCCGGACCGGCGGGTTGGTCGATCGCTCCCGCCACCCGCGCACCAGCCCCCCGCCGCAGCGGCACCGCGGTGGAGGCTCACCGGGATCCGTTACGAGCGGCGGTTGCCCTGGGAGCTGGTGCGCGTGGACGTGAAGAAGCTCGGCCGGGTCCCCGACGGAGGTGGGTGGCGGGTGCACGGGCGCAGCGAGGCCGGCCGCGGCCGCGGCAACGGCTATGACTTCCTGCACGTGGCCATTGAGTGCACCGCCCTCGGGATTCGGCGTCGCTTCACCAAGCCGGGGTGTCCCTGGACCAACGGCAAGGCCGAGCGCCTCAACCGCACCCTGCTCACCGAGTTCGCCTACGCCCACCCCTGGACGTCCGACACCGACCGTCTCACCGCCCTGGATACATAGTCTGCTGGGCCTTGCACGGGCCCGGTAGCGCTCGTGAATCCCAGGGCATCAGCGCAGACTTCGCCGCGTAAATAAGCACCTCAAACCGCGTGGCCCTAAAATTGCCGAAATCCCCCCAGGAGAACCTGAGGGGATTTCGGTGGTGGTAGCGGGGGCAGGATTTGAACCTGCGACCTCTGGGTTATGAGCCCAGCGAGCTACCGAGCTGCTCCACCCCGCGTCGCTGTCAGCGTGTTGATTCGTTCCTTGCTGACAAGAGGAACACTACCGGGCCGCCGGGTGCGGGTGCAAATCCCGCACCCGGCAAACCAGTATGTTCTGCGTCACTCTCTGTAGTTAGCCGCCCGGCTGGGGCGCCGGCGCGGGAGCCGACGTGGCCGGAGCGCTCGCTCCGTTGCCGGACGACGTCCCGTTGCCGCTGGTCCCGCTCCCGGTGGCCGCCTGGCCGTTGGCCTGCTGGTACGCCTTCACGGCCGCGTCCAGCTTGGTCAGCGCCTGCCCGAACTGGCCGAAGTCACCGCTGGACTGTGCCGTCTTCAGCTCGGCCAGCGCGTTGTTCAGGTTGGTCACCGCCTGCTCCACGCTCTGCCCCGAAGGCGCAGGGGTGCCCGCCGACGGTGCCTGCGGCGCGGTCGGTGTGGCGGTCGAGCCCCCGGGCGCCGGGCTGGCCGGCGCCGTGGTGCCCGAGCCCGCCCCGGCCCCGAACACCTGGTCCAGCGCCTCCGACAGCGTGGACGCGTAACCCACCTGCCCGTTGTAGCTGACCAGCACACGCGCCAGCTGCGGGAAGGACGAGCTCTGCGCCGAGCGCTCGATGTAGAGCGGCTCCACGTACAGCAAGCCACCCTGACCCACCGGCAGCGTCAGCAGGTTGCCGTACTCGATCTTGGTGGACTGCTGCCCCAGCAGGTTGCGCTCCTTGGACACCGACGGCGCCGAGAGCATCGAGTTCTGCACCTGCTGCGGACCCTGCGTCTGGGTGTCCGTGGGCAGCTTGAGCACGGTGATCTGCCCGTAGGTGTCCGGGTCAGAGCTGGCCGTCATGTACGCGGACAGGAACTCCCGCTTCAGCCCCACCAGCGCGCTGGTCAGCTGGAACGAGGACTTGCCGGTCTGCGGGTCGGCCGCCTGCACGTAGTACGGCGGCTGCGGCGCCTTGCCGTTGTTGTTGTCCACCGTCGGGTCGTCCGGAACCGACCAGAAGCCGTTGTTCTGGAAGAACTCCTTGGGGTCGCTCACGTTGTAGCGGGTGAGCAGGTCGCGCTGCACCTTGAACAGGTCCTCCGGGTATCGGAAGTGCGAGCGCAGCTCGTCGGAGACCTCGCTGGCCGGCTTGACCACGCCCGGGAACACGCCCTGCCAGGCCTTGAGCACGGGGTCCTTGTCGTCGTTGGCGTACAGCGTCACCGTGCCGTCGTAGGCGTCCACGGTGGCCTTCACCGAGTTGCGGATGTAGGACACCTGCTTGTCCGGCGCCTGCCGCACGCCCGGCGAGGCCGCCAGGCTGTCCGCCGTCGCCGCCTCCAGGGAGGTGCGCTGGGCGTAGGGCAGGGAGTCCAGCGTGGTGAAGCCGTCCACGATCCACTGGATGCGCCCGTCCACCACCGCCGGGTAGGTCTCGCTGTTGGTGGTCAGCCACGGCGCCACGGCGTGCACGCGGTCGCGGGGGTCGCGGTTGAAGATGATCTTGGACTCGTCGGTGACGGCGCTGGAGAACAGGATGTTGCGCTCGCCGTACTTGGCGGCGAAGGCCAGCCGGTTCACCCAGCTGCCGATGTCCACCCCGCCCTTTCCGTCGTAGGTGAAGCTGGAGGAGTCGGTGTCGTACTCCCGCGGCGCCGCACCCTCGACGTCGCCGACGATGGCGTAGTCAGGGTTGGACTTGCCGATCAGCTCGCCGTAGTAGATGCGCGGCTGGTCCACCGGGATGGTCTGGGACTTCGAGTTGAGGTCGCTCACCGAGTACACCGGGTAGCCCCCGGTGCCGGTGCCGGCGTCGGTCAGCGCGGCGTTGACCTTGTTGGCCTGCGCGGCCACGAAGCCGTTGCCGTGGGTGTAGACGGTGTGCTTGTTCACCCAGTTGACCTGGTTGCCGGTCAGCGCGTTGGGCGCCAGCTCCCGGGCGGCCACGATGTAGTCGCGCAGCTCGCCGTCGGTCTCGTAGCGGTCCACCGACAGCGTGTCCGGGAAGCCGTAGAAGTTCTTCAGCTGCTGCTGCTGGGTGAAGGTGCGGGAGAGCACCGTGGGGTCGAGCAGGCGCACGTTGGAGATGGTGGCGGTGTCGGTGGCCACGTCCGCCGGCGCCACCGTGGCCGTGCCCGGGTAGTCCACGTAGTTCACCTGCTCGTCGGTGATGCCGTAGGCGGCCCGGGTGGAGTCGATGTTGCGCTGGATCGACTGCGCCTCCCGGTCGGGGCCGTTGGGGTTGACCGAGAACTGCTGCAGGATGGCCGGCCACGCCGCGCCCACCAGGATGGAGGAGAACACCAGCAGTGCGGTGGCCAGCGCCGGCACCCGCAGGTCGCGCAGCACCACGCCGGCGAAGAACGCCGCCGCACAGATCACCGCGATGCACAGCAGGATCAGCTTGGCCGGCAGCACAGCGTGCAGGTCGGTGTAGGAGGCACCGGTGAACTGCGGGTTGCGGTCGCTGGAGAGCAGCTCGTAGCGGTCGAAGAAGTAGGCGACGGCCTTGACCAGCACGAAGGTGCCGGCCAGCACCGCCAGCTGCACCCGCGCCGCCGTGGTCAGCCGTCCACCCCGCCCGGCCAGGCGCAGCCCGCCGAACAGGTAGTGGGTGACCAGGCTGGCCAGGAAGGCGAGCACCACCGCGACGAAGACCCAGTCGATGAGGAAGCGGTAGAAGGGCAGGTCGAAGGCGTAGAAGCCGAGGTCGAGCCCGAACTGCGGGTCGGTCTGGCCGAAGCTGGTGCCGTTGAGGAACAGCTGCACCAGCGCCCAGTCGGACTGCCCCACGGCGCCGGCGATGACGCCGACCACCACGGGAATGCCGATGCCGAACAGCTTCAGCCGGCTCATCACCGCGGTGCGGTAGCGGGCGATCGGGTCGTCCGGCCCGGACACCGGCACGAACACCGGCCGGGTGCGGTAGGCCAGGTACAGCGCCCCGAACGTCACCGCGCCGATGAACAACCCGACGACGAGAAAGAGCACCAGCTTGGTGATGAGGACCTTGGTGAAAACCCCACGGAAACCGAGGGCCCCGAACCACTCCCAGTCGATGTAGGTGTTGAGGAAGCGGGAGCCACCGAAGACGAGCACCAGCAGCACGACGCCGGCGGCCAACAGCCACCGACTCCTTCTCGACAATCCGGACATACCAGTGGGTGGGCGCACGGCCACGAAGCCACACTCCAAGCAGTCGCACGGCGCTGGGCGCCGCTGGGTGGTGTCACCGGTCTGACAATTCGGTGATATCGCGCAGTCTACTGACGATGCTGCGTCTCAGCCGCCCGCTTCGCCCTCAGCGCAAGCCCCTGGGCTGCACAGTGCCCGATTTGTCCCCCGCCTCCGGCGGCCCGGATGCCCGATTTGTCCCCCGCCTCCGGCTACCCCTGGGACCGCCCCGCGCCGACCCTGGGACCATGGAGCCATGAGCCTGCTGTCGCCGTCCGCCCTGTCCACCTGCGTGCGCGAGGTCGTCGCCTTCGTGGACGACGCCGGGTGGGACCAGCCGCCGCAGCTGTTCGCCCTGGTGCCCACCGCCGAGCTCCTGGAGCGCGAGCCCGACCTGGCCGAGGGGCTGTCCAGCGACTCCGAGCTGACCCCGGTGGCCCAGGAGCCCCTGCCCGGCGGCACCGAGGGCGGCTCCCCCGAGCTGGACGAGGCACTGGCCGGGATCACCTGGCCGGAGGCCGTCGCCGGCTGCGTGCTGGTACAGGAGATCCTCATCCTGCCGCCGGAGGCCGAGGCCGAGCTGGACCAGGTGACCGAGCAGACCGCCGACGAGGCCGAAGCCGAGCGGGTGGCCCTGCAGCTGGCCGCCGAGCACCCCGAGCGGCAGGAGGCCCGGCTGGTGGCAGCAGTGCTGCGCGGCGGGGAGTCGCTGTGCCTGCTGCAGCTGCGCCCCGACGCAGCGACGTTGGCCGCCGACCCCGACGCCGAGCCCGAGCTGCTGGAGCACCCCGAGCTGGCCCCCAACCTGGTGGCCGCCCTGCAGGCGACCCTGGAGGAGTAGGCCCTTCCCGGCAGCAGCCCCGGGGATCAGCAGCCCAGGCGTCAGCAGCGGGGCGGCTGGCCGCCGGCGTTGACGGTGTTCAGCGCGTCCACCGCGGTGGCCAGGGTCTCCACCTTGATCAGCTCGAGGCCCTCGGGCACCCGCTGCAGCGCCTCGGCGCAGTTGGCCTGGGGCACCAGGAAGGTGGTCGCCCCGGCCTCCTTGGCCTTGATCATCTTGAACGGGATGCCACCGATGGGACCGACCTTGCCGACGCCGTCGATGGTGCCGGTCCCGGCCACGAACTTGCCGCCGTTGAGGGTGCCGGTGGTCAGCTTGTCCACCAGGGCGAGGGCGAACATCAGCCCCGCCGAGGGACCGCCGATGTCGGCGAGGTTGAACTCGATGGTGAAGGGCGCATCCGGCGTGGTGTCGGGGGTGATCCCGATGTAGCCGCGGTCCTCGTCCTCCGATCCCTGCGCCAGGGTGATGGTGGCCGAGGTCTCCGGGCCGCCGTCGTGGCGGTAGGTGACGCTCACCCGCTCGCCTGCCTTTGTGTTCTTCAACGCCTGCAGGGTCTCGTAGGCGGTGCTCACGGGCTGGCCGTTGACCGACAGCAGCTGGTCACCCGCGGCCAGCACCCCGTCCGCCGGTGAGCCCTGGGTCAGCGCGCCCACCGTCACCTTGGTCGGCACCTGCAGGTAGAGCAGGGCCGCGGCCTCCGCGTTGTTCTCCGACTCGGCGAAGTCCTGGGCATTCTCCTGCGACACCTGCTCCCGGGTCTTCTCCGGCGGGTAGATCTGGTCGCGCGGCACCAGCGCGTAGCGCCCGCTCACCCACAGCCCGATCGCGCCGAACAGGCTGATGCCGTCGTTGACGGCGACCGTGGTCATGTTCAGGTTGCCCTCGGTGGGCGCGGTCTCCCGGCCCTGCACCTCCACCACCGGCTTGCCGTCCACCTCGCCGAGGGTGTTGAACGTCGGTCCGGGGCCCAGCGCGACGTAGGGCACCTGCACCGCTCCCCCGAACCCGCCCAGCACGACGATGAGCACGAGCCCCACGATGAGGGTGGTTGTCCGACGCGTCACGGGGGTCAGCGTAGAGCCCGGTCCTGGCCGGCCCGCTCCGGCAAGCCCGTCCGGTCCGCGCGCCGGTGTGGTCAGGGGTCGTGTTCGCCCAGAGCGTGCCCCGATGGTGCGGAACCGGCGACTGCTGCCGGGTACCGTTGACCCATGAGTAATCTCCCCTTCGGCTTCTCCGGCTCCGGTGACGACTCGGGCGACGACGACGAGCGCGGCAAGCGATCCTCGGACAACCCCTTCGGCTTCGGTGGCGGCGGCGCGGGTGGCTTCGACCCCGCGGCCCTGGGACAGATGCTGACGCAGTTCGGCCAGATGCTCTCCAACGCCGGCAGCTCCAGCGGCCCGGTCAACTACGACCTCGCCCGTCAGCTCGCCGAGCAGCAGCTGGGCCCGGTCCCCGCGCTCAAGTCCGGTGAGTCCGACGCCGTGCGGGACGCGCTGCGCCTGGCCGAGCTGTGGCTGGACGACGTCACCCCGCTGCCCGCCGGCTTCCGCCAGGGCGCGGCGTGGACGGCCAAGGACTGGCTGAGCAACACCATGCCCACCTGGCAACGGCTGTGCGACCCGGTGGCCACCAAGATGGCCGGCGCCTGGGTGGAGGGGCTGCCCGACGAGGCCAAGCAGATGCTCGGCCCGATGATGGGCATGATGAGCCAGATGGGCGGGATGGCCTTCGGCTCCCAGCTGGGCCAGGCCCTGGGCCAGCTGTCCAAGGAGGTCCTCAGCTCCACCGACATCGGGCTGCCGCTCGGCCCGGAGGGCACCGCGGCGCTGCTGCCCCAGGCCATCGCCACCTTCACCGAGGGACTGGACCGTCCCGACCACGAGGTGATGGTCTACCTCGCCGCCCGCGAGGCCGCCCACCACCGCCTCTTCGCGCACGTGCCGTGGCTGCGCCAGCGCATGCTCGCCACCGTGGAGGAGTACGCCAACGGCATCACCGTGGACTTCTCCGCGATGGAGGAGATGGCCCGCAACCTCGACCCGGCCACCCTGGGCGACCCGGCCGCGCTGGAGCAGGCGCTGGGCCAGGGCACCTTCGGCCCCACCACCTCCCCCGCGCAGAAGGCCGCGCTGCAGCGGCTGGAGACCCTGCTCGCACTGGTGGAGGGCTGGGTGGACCACGTGGTGTCCGACGCGGTGCACAACCGGCTGCCCGGCGCCGACGCGCTGCGCGAGACCCTGCGCCGCCGCCGCGCCAGCGGGGGCCCCGCCGAGCAGACCTTCGCCACCCTGGTGGGCCTGGAGCTGCGGCCACGGCGGCTGCGCGAGGCCGCCGAGCTGTGGCGCGTGCTCGCCGAGCGCAGCGACGCCGCCACCCGCGACGCGGTGTGGGCGCACCCCGACCTGCTGCCCAGCTCCGACGACCTGGACGACCCGGTGGCCTTCGCCGAGCGCTTCCTGATGAGCCGCACCTCCGGCTCGGACAACCCCATGGAGGAGCTCGAGCGCACCATGGCGCGGGAGAGCGAGGAGGCCGCCCGCAAGGACGAGCCAGGCGAGGGCGACGGCGACACCGGCGACGGGCCCAACCTGCAGAAGTAGGCCCGGCCCCGCTCAGTCCAGCGCGTCGGGCGGCGCCGCAGCCACGTCGTCGTCCGGCTCGCTGTCCTCCGGCTCGCCCCCGCCCGGCTGGCTCACCGCGGCGTGCTCGGCGGCGGAGAGGCCCTGCAGGTAGCCGATGGCCCGCTCGGTGAGCGGGTACTGGTGCACCAGCGACCAGAAGCGCGGCGTGTGGCCGGACTCCAGCAGGTGCGCCAGCTCGTGCACCAGCACGTAGTCCAGCACCCAGGCCGGGGCGGTGCGCAGCCGCTCGCTCACCCGGATGGACGCGTCGGCCGGCGTGCACGACGCCCACCGGGTGCGCATCGCCGGAACCCACCGCACCACCGCCGGCCGCACCGTCCCCGCCAGCCACCGCGCGGAGAGCTGCTCCGCGCGACGCACCAGGTCGGCGTCGGAACGTCGGGTACCGGTGGCGCGGCGGCGCTCGGAGCGCTCCAGCTTCTCCAGCATGGTGGCCACCCAGCGGGCCTCCTCGGCCTTGCTCAGCCGCGCCGGCACCAGCACCACCACGGTGTCGCCCTCCCGGCGGACGCTGACGGTGCGGCGACGCTTGGCGCTGCGGCGCACCTCCACCTTGGGCGCGGCTGACCCGGCGGCCGGTGCTGGGGAGGTGTGGGGGTCGGCTGGCACGGGTGCCACCGTAGCGAGGCCCCCAGGCAGGGCCTCCGGCGCCGCTACGCCGTGCGGAGCCCAGGCGTGGTGGGTACCGTCGGTTCCCGCAGCTCAGAGACCCACACTCTCCGAGGTGCGCAGCTACTGACCGTGCAACCCAGGTCCACGAAGGAGCGCCGCAATGGCCGACACCTACAACGGGTACTGCGTCAAGTGTCGGGAGAAGCGGGACTTCCAGGGCGAGGTCACCGAGACCAACGGTCGTCGCATGGCCAAGGGCACCTGCCCGGTGTGCGGCACCAAGATGAACCGCATCCTCGGCAAAGCCTGACTCCGGTGCGTCGCCCCGGATTGCGCCGATCCGCAGCGACGCTGCTGGCCCTCGGGCTGGCCTCCGCCGCACTGGTGGGTACCGGCACGCCCGCGGACGCGGCACCCGAACCAGGCGCCGCGACGACCCTGCCCGGCCCCGGCCCCTACGGCGCGGCGGGCCGCTGGATCGTGGACGCCGACGGCCGGGTGCTCATCACCAGCGGCGTGAACATGGTGAACAAGCGGGCCCCCTACGCCCCGGACGCGGTGGGCTTCGACGACGCCGACGCCGCCTTCCTCGCCGCCCACGGCTTCGACAGCGTTCGGGTCGGGGTGATCTGGAAGGCCGTGGAGCCCGAGCCCGGCCGCTACGACGACGCCTACCTCGACCGCATCGCCGCCACCGTGGACACCCTGGCGCGGCACGGCGTCACCTCGCTGCTGGACATGCACCAGGACATGTACAACGAGCGCTTCCAGGGTGAGTTCGCCCCCGACTGGGCGGTGCTCGACGACGGGCTGCCCGCCTGGCCGCAGCTGGGCTTTCCCACCAACCAGTTCCTGCAGCCGGCGCTCATCCGCGCCTACGACCACTTCCTGGCCAACGACCCCGGCCCCGGCGGCGTGGGCCTGCAGGACCGCTTCGCCGCGGCGTGGGGGCACGTGGCACAGCGCTTCGCCGGACGCCCCGGGGTACTGGGCTACGACGTGCTCAACGAGCCCTGGCCCGGCTCGCAGTGGGTGGGCTGCGTGCTGGCCACCTGCCCCACCTCGGCGGCCGGGCTCACCGCCCTGCACCAGCGGGTGGGGGCGGCCATCCGCGCCCAGGACCCGCACACCCTGGTGTTCACCGAGCCGTTCTCGCTGGCCAGCGCCGGCGCGCCGATGGTCACCGGCAACCCCGGGGTGGCCAACCAGGGGCTGTCGTACCACCTGTACTGCCCGGTCACCTTCGTCACCGGTGCCGACGCCGGCTGCGGGTACTTCGACCCCCTGGTGCACGCCAACGCCGACGCGTACTCCCGGGCCACCGGGGCGGCGCTGCTAGTCACCGAGTTCGGCGCCACCAGCAAGCCCGACGTGCTGGCCGGGGTGGTCGACCGGGCGGCGGCGGCGATGGTGGGCTGGCAGTACTGGGCCTACTGCGGCTGCAACGACCCCACCACCGCCGACCTGGCCGAGCAGGGCGTGGTGGAGGACCCCGCCGAGGCACCCACCGGCGCCAACGTGCGGGCGGAGAAGCTGGCGCTGCTGTCGGTGCCGCACCCCCGGGCTGTCGCCGGCACCCCGCTGGGCTACGCCTTCGACCGCGCCGGCCACACCCTGTCGCTGCGCTACAGCACCGCCCGCGCCGACGGCTCCGACACCTTCGCCGCCGGCGCCCGCAGCACGGTGGCCACCCCGGCCGGGCAGTACCCGACCGGCTACCGGGTGAGCGCGGTGGGCGCGCGAGTGGTCTCCGCGCCCAACGCCGCGGTGCTGGAGGTGGCCGCCGAGCCGGGAGCCACCGAGGTCAGCGTCACCGTCTCCCCCGCCCAGCCCTGACCGCTGTCCACAGCTGCGCGAACCCGGCCCGAGGCGGGGGCTGAGCAGCGCAGAGTGGCCGCCATGACGACCACTGCCACCACCCACAGCGCCATCACCCGTACCGCCCGCCCCGTGCTCGACCTCACCGTGCGGGTGCTCACCCGCCCCGGCGGCGAGGTGCAGCTGGGCTGGGACCCCGAGCGCGCGGTGCTGGTGCAGGCCAGCCGGGCGTCCGACGCCCAGCCGCTGGCGGAGCTGCTCAACGGCCTGGACGGCAGCCGCACCGTGGCCGAGCTGGCCGAGGCCGCCGCGCACGCGGGCCTGACCGAGCCCGAGCTGCACCGGCTGCTGGACGAGCTCGACCACGCCGGGATGCTCACCGTCACCGGTCGACCGAGCGCGGCCAACCCCGTCCCGGTGCACGTGCACGGCCAGGGCCCGCTCAGCGACGCCGTGGCCGACGCGCTCGCGCTGGCCGGGCACCCGCCCAGCCGCTCGACCCGCTGGCCCGGGCTGCCCCGCGGCTGGACCCGCACAGCGGGAGTGGTGGTGCTGGCCGACACCCTGGTGGCCGACCCGTGCCTGGCCGCGGAGCTGGTGCAGGCCCAGGTGGCGCACCTGTCGGTGCGGCTGCGCGACGGGCGCGGCCTGGTGGGACCGCTGGTGCTGCCGGGACGCACCAGCTGCCTGCGCTGCGCCGACCTGCACCGCACCGACCGGGACCAGCACTGGCCTGCCCTGGCGGCGCAGCTGCATGGCCAGGCCGGGCACGGCAGCCCGGCCGCGGTGCGGGCCACCGCGGGGGTGGCGCTGGGTCAGCTGGAGCACCTCACCGAGCCGGCCACCGCCGCCACCGGCCCTCCCCCGACGCTGGGCGCCACCATCACCGTGGACGTCCACCGGGCCGAAACCACCCGCCGCGTGTGGCGTCCGCACCCCGATTGCCCTTGTGGCGCACATGAATAAAGACTTGCCGAGCCCGAAGCCCACACGCCGGACGGCAATCGGCGACAATGTGACGGTGTCCGACATCCCTCGTAGCAGCGCTGCCCGCACCGCGAAGCTGGCCAGCTTGCCCATCGGCTTTGCCGGACGAACCGCCGCAGGATGGGGAAAGCGGCTGGCCGGTCGGAGCAGCGAGGACGTCGGCGCCGAGCTGAGCGCCAAGACCGCCGAGCAGCTGTTCGCCGTGCTGGGCGAGCTCAAGGGCGGGGCGATGAAGTTCGGCCAGGCGCTCAGCGTCTTCGAGGCCGCGGTGCCCGACGAGATGGCCGGGCCCTACCGGGAGGCGCTGACCAAGCTGCAGGCGAGCGCGCCGCCGATGCCCGCCGCCACGGTGCACAAGGTGCTGGCCGAGCAGCTGGGCACCGGCTGGCGGGAGCGCTTCCAGTCCTTCGACGACGTCGCCGCCGCCGCCGCCAGCATCGGCCAGGTGCACCGCGGCGTGTGGCACGACGGCCGCGAGGTCGCCGTCAAGATCCAGTACCCCGGTGCCGACGTGGCCCTGCGCTCGGACCTGCGCCAGCTGCAGCGCTTCGGCCGGATGTTCCAGTCGGTGATCCCCGGCATGCAGGTGCGGCCGCTCATCGACGAGCTCCGCGAGCGCATGGAGGAGGAGCTCGACTACCGGGCCGAGGCCGACAACCAGCGCGCCTTCGCTGCCGCCTACGACGGCGACCCCGACTTCATGGTGCCCAAGGTGGTGGCCAGCGCCCCCAAGGTGATCGTCTCCGAGTGGGTGGAGGGCACCGGGCTGTCCACCGTCATCGCCGAGGGCACCCCGGAGCAGCGCAACGAGATGGGCCGGCTGCTGGCGCTGTTCCACTTCTCCTCCCCTGCCCGCGCCGGGCTGCTGCACTCCGACCCGCACCCGGGCAACTACCTGCTGCTGCCGGACAACCGGATGGGCGTCATCGACTTCGGCGCGGTGGCCCGCCTGCCCGACGGCCTGCCCGTGACGTTCGGGCGGATGATCCGCCTGGCCATCGACGACAAGCCCGATGAGCTGATGGAGATGCTCCGCGAGGAGCGCTTCGTGCCGCGCAGCGCCGACCTCGACCCCGCCGAGGTGCTCGGCTACCTGCGGCCGTTCGTGGAGCCCATGCAGGAGGAGACGTTCCACTTCACCCGGCGCTGGATGCAGGGCCAGGCCGAGCGGGTGAGCGACGTGCACAGCGACGAGTTCCAGCTGGCCCGCTCGCTCAACCTGCCCCCGCAGTACCTGCTGATCCACCGCGTGACGCTGGGCTCCATCGGCATCCTCTGCCAGCTCGACGCCGAGGCCCCCTTCCGGGCCATCGTGCAGGAGTGGCAGCCCGGCGCCGCTGAGGAGTAGCCCCGCACTAGCCCAGGCGACCGACCGCGCCCAGCCAGGGCGTCCGGTGGAGCTGCCGCGCCTGCCTGCGCAGCGCCCGGGCCTGCCGGCGCAGCTGCTGCGCCTCCTGCCGCAGCTGGCTCGCCTGGTGGCGCAGCTCCACCAGGTGCAGCGCGTTGTGCTGCTCCGCACGAGTCCGCACGGTGGGGATCTCGGTGCCCGCGACGATGTTCACGACGCCTCTCTCGGCACGGGATGCTTGCGGGGGCGGCCACGGGGCCGCTTGCGGCTGACGACGCAGCCGTGCTGGAGCAGCTCGCCGCCCCAGACGCCCCAGGGCTCGGCCCGGTCGAGCGCGTCGGCCAGGCAGCGCTGCCGCAGTGGGCAGTGCCCGCACAGGGTCTTGGCGTGCTCGACGTCGGTGGGGCTCTCGGCGAACCAGAGGTCGGCGTCGGCGTGGCGGCACGGCAACGGCAGGGTGTCGATCTCCTCCTGCCGGGCCTCCGGCGGCGGCAGGGACCGCTGTCGGCTGCGGGGGCGGGTGGGGGTGCTGACGGGAGACACCTGAGGAGTCCTTCTCTTCAGTGAGCACTAGCCAGTGCTGTCGGGACGGGGCGGCGAGTGGGTGCGGCCGGGGTCGTCACCGAGTGCGGTGCACAAAAAAAGACCACGGTCCGCGCGCTGCGGGACCGTGGCCTGGAGGAGCAGGGAGACTGCTAGAAGTCACTCCAGGCGACGGGCGCGCGACGGTTGCGCCGGTTGGCGGACGGTGCGGCGCACGGGAACGCGGCGCCGACGCGTGCCGCTGCCCCACGGGTGCGGGCCATCGTGGTGTTGTCCATCGTCGCCACCTCCCTCGTCCTGCTCATCGCTGCTGGTCGTTCGCGCGGGGTCTTGTCCTGGCGCTGTCTCGTTCTGGTGCTGTCGTGCCGTGGTGCCGTGGTGCTGCGGAGAAGGCTATGCCAGGGGTGCGCGGGCTCACAACCCATTTATGACCTGGGGTTTTGCCCGCTCAGGCGTCGCTGGTGGAGCGGTCGGCCTTGACCAGGCCCAGCACCTCGGCGCCGAAGCGCTCCAGCTTGGCCGCGCCGATGCCGGGGATGGCCACCAGCGCGGCGTCGGTGGTGGGCTGCTGCTCGGCGATGGCGGTGAGGGTGGCGTCGGTGAACACCACGTAGGCAGGCACCTTCAGCTCCGCCGACCGCTCGCGCCGCCAGTCCTTCAGCGCCTCGAGCAGCTCGTCGTCGAGGTCGGAGGGGCAGTCCTCGCACCGGCCCAGCTTGACCGACAGGGTGCCGGTGAGCACGGCGTTGCACACCCGGCACACCGCGCGCTTGCGGTTGCTGCGCGAGCCCTGCTCGGGACGGCTCGGCGTGCGCGCCGCCGGGGAGTCGGCGGGCACCAGGCCCTGTAGGAAGCGGGAGCGGCGGCGGCTCTTGCGCCCGCCGGGGTTGCGGGACAGCGCCCAGGACAGGCAGAGCACCTCGCGGGCGCGGGTGACGCCCACGTAGAGCAGCCGCCGCTCCTCCTCCACCGCGGCCTCCTCGGCCGCGCCACCCTCGCCCAGGGCGTGCTGGATGGGCAGCGTGCCCTCCACCAGGCCCACCAGGAACACCGCGTCCCACTCCAGGCCCTTGGCGGCGTGCAGCGAGGACAGCGTCACGCCCTGCACCACCGGGGGGTGCCGGGACTCCGCGCGGCTGGCCAGCTCGCTGATCAGCCGCGCCAGCCCGGCCCGGGGCTCGTGGGCCACCAGCTCCTCGGCCACCTGCACCAGCGCCAGCAGCGACTCCCACCGGTCGCGGGCGTTGCCACCCGAAGGGGCCTGCGCGGTGAGGCCCACCGGCTCCAGCAGGGCGCGCACCAGGGCGATGAGGTCCACCGGGTCGTCGCCCGCCTCGCCCCCGCCTGCCTCGCCAGCACCACCGGCCTGGCCCACCCCGTTCTGCTCGGCCTTGCGCAGCACCTGCACCGCCTGGCGCACCTCGGGCCGCTCGAAGAAACGGTCACCGCCGCGCACCTGGTACGGGATGCCCAGCTCGGTGAGCGCCTGCTCGTGCACCTCCGACTGGGCGTTGATGCGGTAGAGCACCGCGATCTCCGCGGCCGGGGTGCCCGCCTCGATCAGCTTCTTGATGCGCGCGGCCACCGCGGTGGCCTCGGCGGACTCGTCGTCGTGCTCGGAGAAGTGCGGCTCCACCCCGTTGGGTCGCTGCCCGATCAGCTGCAGCCGGCTGCCGGCCACCCGCCCCTTGGCCGCGCCGATCACCCGGTTGGCCAGCGAGACCACCTGCGGGGTGGAGCGGTAGTCGCGCTCCAGGCGCACCACGGTGGCCTCGGGGAAGCGCCGGGAGAAGTCCAGCAGGTAGCGCGGGGTGGCGCCGGTGAAGGAGTAGATGGTCTGGTTGGCGTCGCCCACCACGGTGAGGTCGTCGCGCTCGCCCAGCCACGCGTCGAGCACGCGCTGCTGCAGCGGGGTGACGTCCTGGTACTCGTCCACCACGAAGCAGCGGTAGCGGTCGCGGAACTCCTCGGCCACCGCGGAGTGCTCCTCCAGGGCGGCGGCGGTGTGCAGCAGCAGGTCGTCGAAGTCCAGCTGTCCGCTGCGGGCCTTGAGCGCCTCGTAGCCGGCGTAGACCGCGGAGACCTGCTCGGCCGAGCCGGGTGGGTCGCGGCGGGCGCGGACCGCGGCGGCCGGGTAGTCCTCCGGCGCGATCAGCGTGGCCTTGGCCCACTCGATCTCCCCGGCCAGGTCGCGCACGTTCTCCGTGCTGGTCTTGGCGCCGACCCGGCTGGCCGCCTGCCCGACCAGGGAGAACTTGCGGTCCAGCAGCTCCCACGGGGTGTCGCCCACCACCTGCGGCCAGAAGTAGCGCAGCTGGCGCAGCGCGGCGGCGTGGAAGGTGCGCGCCTGCACCCCGCCGATGCCCAGCCCGCGCAGCCGGGTGCGCATCTCGCCGGCGGCGCGGGAGGTGAACGTGACGGCCAGCACCTGCCCCGGGGAGGTGTGCCCGTGCTCCACCAGGTGCGCGATGCGGCGGGTGATGGTGCGGGTCTTGCCGGTACCCGCGCCGGCCAGCACGCACACCGGCCCGCGGGGGGCCGCGACCGCCGCCTGCTGCTGCTCGTCCAGGCCGTCCAGCACCGCCGCGACGTCGCTGGGCTGGGCGGAGGTGGCGGGCTGGGCACTGTCTGGCATGCCTGCCATCCTCTCAGCCCGCACCGACACGCACGGCACCCCTCCGGGTGTCCGCCTCGGCGCGCTACCGTGCCCGGGTGAGGTGGCTGAGGCGGTGGCGCAGGCTCCGGTACCGGGCGGCGGTGCGGGCCGGGAAGCAAATGCCGTCTGCCGGTGTTGTTCCGGCCATGGGTGAACTGACGATGTACTCGACCGCGTGGTGCGGCTACTGCCGCCGACTGAAGATGCAGCTCGACGAGGCGGGGGTGGGCTACACCGAGATCGACATCGAGGCCGACCCCGCGGCCGCGGAGTTCGTGGAGGGCGTCAACGGCGGCAACCAGGTGGTGCCCACCGTGGTGTTCCCTGACGGCACTGCCGCGACCAACCCGTCCTTCGCCGAGGTGCAGGCCAAGCTCGCCGCCGCCTGACCCTCGCCTCCCGAGAAGCCCGGCGCCTGATCACCAGGCGCCGGGTTTTTCATGCCTCGGCCCAGGACTCCAGCATCCCGCGGGCGATGGACACCGCGCCCGGCAGCAGCAGCGGCAGCTCGGCCGTCGGGGCGCTGGCCCAGTGCCCGGCCGCCAGCGCGGCCTTGATCTCGTCCCGGGTGAACCAGGCGGCCTCGGCGATCTCGCCCTCCCGCGGCACCACCGGCTGCGCGGAGTCGGCCACCGCGGCGAAGCCCAGCATGATCGAGCGCGGGAACGGCCACGGCTGGCTGCCCAGGTAGCGCACGTCGCTGACCGTGGCGCCCACCTCCTCGCACACCTCGCGGCGCACGCACGCCTCCAGCGACTCCCCCGCCTCCACGAACCCGGCGAGCACCGAGAACCGGCCCTCGGGCCAGGACGGCTGCCGGCCCAGCAGCACCTGGTCGGCGCCGTCGTGCACCAGGCAGATGACGGCTGGGTCGGTGCGCGGGTACTCCTCGTGCCCGTGCGCCTCGCAGCGGCGCGCCCACCCGGCAGCGTGCGCCAGCATGGTCGCTCCGCACACTGCGCAGAAGCTGGTGCGGGCGTGCCAGCCGAGCAGCGCGGTGGCCGTGGCCAGCATGCTCGCCTCGGTGGGCGCCAGGTCGGCCCCGCCCATCCGCAGGTCCACCGTCTCCACCCGGCCACCACCGGCGGGGGCGGGCAGGTACGGCACTGTCACCGCCCAGACGTCAGTCGCCGCGGCAGCGTCCCCGGCAGCAAGCACTGATGAGCCGGCCACCACCCGTCCGTCGGTGACCATCCCGCTGCCCAGCAGCACCGCGTCCGCCGGGGGCTGGGCGGCGATCTCGGTGGCGCGACCGAGCTGCAGCGCCCCCTCGTGCACCGCGGCGTGCCCGCGGGGATCCACCCGCAGCAGCGCCGCGCTCTGCCAGCCCGACAGCAGCCGCTCGTCGTCCACCCGCACCAGCTCGTCGCGCACCAGCGTGTCGCGGGCGAGCATCGGCGGCTCGCTCAGCTGGAAGTCGCTCATCGAGCAGCGGGCAGCTCGACCGAGCCCAGCGTGCCGAGGTCGGCGCCGATGGTGGCCACGTCGCACTGCACGATGCCGGTGAAGCGGCCGGGGCCGAACATCCGCCCGGCGGCCGCCCGCACGTCGTCGTTGCTCACCTCGGCCAGGCGCAGCGGGTGGGTGCGCACCCAGTCGGCGTCCACGCCCAGCGGCAGCAGCCGGGCCAGCGTGGAGGCCAGCCCGCTCTGGGTGGACAGCGAGATGGACAGCGCCCCGATGGCGTACTGCCGGGCGGAGCTGATCTCGGCGTCCGTCGGCGGCACGTGCACCACGCGGCTGAGCTCGTAGGTGGTCTCCATCAGCGCGGCGGCGGTGGTCTCCCGCGACGTGTCCAGCGACACCGACAGGATGGCCCCGGCCGAGGAGGTCTCCATGCCCGAGGAGGCGCCGTAGGTGTAGCCCTTGTCCTCGCGGACGTTCTCCATCAGCCGGGAGGAGAAGTAGCCGCCGAAGACCAGGTTGGCCAGCTGCGCGGCCGGGTAGGTCTCGTCCAGCCGGGACACGCCCTGCGTGACCAGCCGGATCTGCGACTGCACCGCGCCCGGGCGGTCCACCAGCAGCACGTCGGCCGGGGCGATGGCCGGCCACGGCGGCAGCACCGCGGCGGTGGCCTCGGAGGTCCAGCCGGCGAGCGCGCTGCGCACCTGCGCCACCGCGTCCTCCGGGTCGAGGTCACCCACCAGCACCAGCAGCGACCCCCGCGGCACCACGGCCTGGGCGTGCAGCTGGCGCACCTGCTCGGCGGTGACCGCGGCGACGTCCTCGGCCTGGGGCACCTCGTTGGCCGAGGGGTGATCCCCGAAGGCCCGGTGCAGCAGCGCTTCCCGCGCGAGGACGCCAGGCTGGGAGCGGGCGACCTCCAGCCGCTCCACCAGCCGGCTGCGCTCGCCGTCGACCTCCCGGTCGGGGTAGGTGGCGCCGGTGAGCACGTCGGCGAGCACGTCCAGCAGCACCGGCAGCCCCTCGGCTAGCACGGAGCCGTCCACCGCGAGGTGCTCGGGGTCCACACCGGCGGAGAGGTCGGCACCGACGGCGGCCAGCTCGGTGTCCACCTGGTAGCGGTCGCGGCGGTCGGTGCCGGCGAACAGCGCGGCGCTGAGCACCTCGGCCCGCGCCGGGTGGGTGGGCTCGCTGCCGGCGAAGGGCACGCCGAGGCGGATCTCCACCATCGGCACCGAGGTGTTCTGCACGGCGAGCACCCGCAGGCCGTTGTCCAGCACGGTCTCGACCTGCGCGCGCTCGGCGGCGGCGCGCTGCTCGCCCAGCTCGGGCAGCGCGCGGGGACCCAGCGCGGTGGTGGCGATCTGCTCGGCGGTGCGGGCGGGGCTGGTCACTGGTCGGCTCCTGGCTTCACTTCGAGGACGGCGCGCGCGCCGGGGGTCAGTGCCGCGGCGGCGGCGGCCACCTGCTCGGCGGTGACCGCGGCGATCAGGTCGGGCAGCTCGGCGGCCAGCTCGGGGCGGGCGAACAGCAGCTCGGTGGAGCCGAGGTCGAGGGTGCGGGAGACCAGGCGGTCGCGCTCGCGGTGCGCGCCAGCCCGCCAGCGCGCCTGCACCCCGGCCAGCTCGGGCGCCGACGGACCGGTGCGGGCCAGCTCGGCGACCTCGGTGTCCACCGCGTCGAGCACCTGGCGGGTGCTGGCCTCCGGGGCGTGCACCGCGGTGATGACGAACGGGTCGGGGTCGCGGGCGTCCAGCGGGTCACCGAAGAGGCCGCAGCCGGCGGAGATGTCGGCGACCAGGCCATCGCGCTGCACCAAGGTGCGCTGCAGCCGGGCGGAGTCGCCGTCGGTGAGCACCGCGCCCAGCACCACTGCGGCCAGGTAGCCGTCCAGGTCGGTGGCCGGGTCGGGCAGCCGGTAGCCCACGGCCAGGGCGGGCAGCGGAGCGTGGCGGTCCTCGTGCACGGCCCACTCCTCGGCGGTCAGCGCCGGCTCGGCGAAGCTGGGGCGCTGCGGGCGGGGGCGGGCGGGGACGTCGCCGAGGTGCTTGTGCACCAGCTCGGTGGCGCGCTCCACCTCGAAGTCACCGGCCACGGTGAGCACCGCGTTGGCCGGGGCGTAGTAGGTGTCGAAGAAGGCCGCGCAGTCCTCGACCGTCGCCTCCTCCAGGTGGCTGAAGTCGCCGTAGCCGTTGTGGGCGTTGGGGAAGGTGTCGAACAGCACCGGGGGCAGCAGGATCCAGGGCAGGCCGCCGTAGGGGCGGTTGTGCACGTTGAGCCGGATCTCCTCCTTGACCACCTCCACCTGGTTGGCCAGGTTCTCCGGGGTGATCTTGGGCGCGCGCATGCGGTCGCCCTCCAGGAACAGGGCCCGCTCCAGCGCGGCGGAGGGCAGCACCTGGAAGTAGTCGGTGTAGTCGGGGTGGGTGGAGCCGTTGAACACCCCGCCCGAGCTCTGCACCACCCGGAAGTGCTCCAGCTTGGGCAGGCTCTCGCTGCCCTGGAACATCAGGTGCTCGAAGAGGTGGGCGAAGCCGGTGCGTCCCTCCGGCTCCGAGCGGAACCCGACGTCGTAGTGGACGGAGACCGCCACCACGGGACTGGTCGGGTCGGGTGCGAGCAGAACTCGCAGGCCGTTGTCGAGGGTGAGCCGGTGCACTGCGGGAACGTGAGCCACGCGCCGACCCTATCCCTGCGGCGCCTCGGGGTCTCGGCGGGAGCGGGCCCGCACCGCCGCGGCCGCCAGACCGCCCGCGAGCACCGCGGCACCCGCCAGGGCGAGCACCGCCGTGGTGGGGCTGGCCTCCCCGGCCCTGGTGCCGGCCAGGGCAACCCGGGCGGGGACGGCGCCGCCCGGGGCCAGGTTCACCAGCACCCGGGTGCCCACCGGGCTGCCGCAGCCGTCGAGGTCCCTGCTCACCGGCCCGCCGGGTCCGGCGACCAGGACGGTGTCCGACCCGCCGCCGGTACAGCTGGCGGTGGCGGTGACCTCGGCGCTGGCGACCACGTCCGCACCCGGGGGCACCGGGGTGGTGAGCAGCACGACGGCGGCAGTGGCGATGGCGCCCAGTACGACGGCGAGCAGCAGGTACACGTCGCGGTGGCGCGCCCACGCTGCTGCAGCGGTCGGGCCTGGGCTAGTCGGCATTACGGATGTAGAGCAGCCGGTCACCGGTCTCGATGGCGTCCACGGCGGGCTCGTCCACCCGGTAGAGGATGTCGTTGCGCACCACGCCGAGCACGATGTCGGACAGGTGCCGCGGTGACCCGCCGACCTCGCGGGGCTCCACGTCGCGCTCGGCGATGGCGAAGCCGGCGTCCGGGGTGAGCAGGTCGGCCATCATCTGCACGATGGTGGGTGCCGTGGTGGCGATGCCCAGCAGCCGGCCGGCGGTCTCCGAGGACACCACCACCTGGTCGGCGCCGGACTGGCGCACCGAGTGCACGTTGTCGGACTCGCGAACCGCGGCGATGATCTTGGCCTTGGGTGCCAGCTCGCGGGCCGACAAGGTGGCCAGCACCGCGGTGTCGTCGCGGTTGGCCGCGACGATGATGGAGGCGGCGCGCGGGACGTTGGCCAGGCGGAGGATGTCGGAGCGAGTGGCCGAGCCGTGCACCGTCACCACCCCCAGCGCGGTGGCCTCGGACAGCATGGTGGCGTCGGTGTCCACCACCACGATGGAGCTGGGCTCGACCCCGTCACCGAGCAGGGCGGCCACGGCGGAGCGCCCCTTGGTGCCGAAGCCGATGACGACCGTGTGTCCACGCACTTTTTTGCTCCACCTGTTGATCTTGAATGCCTGGCGAGACCGCTCGGTCAGCACTTCCAGCGTCGTCCCGATGAGCACGATCAGGAAGATCACGCGCAGCGGCGTGATCACCAGGCCGTTGATCATCCGAGCGCTCGGAGTGTAGGGCGTGATGTCGCCGTAACCGGTGGTCGACAACGTCACGGTGGCGTAGTAGAAGCAGTCGGCGAGCGACAGCGGCGTCTCGGTGACGTCGCGGTAGCCGTTGCGGTCGAGGTAGACCAGACCGACCGTGGCGATCAGCGCGGTGAGCGCGCCGGCGATGCGCAGCAGGATGGCGCGGGTGGGTCCGTAGGTGACTCCCGGAACCGTCACCGCGCTGAGGGCACTCTGCTCCTCGGGCGGCAGGGAGCGTCTTGACATGGCGCCCAGTTTTCACGCACCGGCCCTGATCGGGTTGTTCCGGCCCCTGGACACGCCGAAAACTCGCCATTTTGTGTGTCGCGCAACGATTCGCGCAGGTACTAGTGCATGGTGGAGGCGGAGTTTCAGTCCCCCACACATCTTTGGAGAGCGATACCCATGGCCCTTCCCACCATGACCCCCGAGCAGCGCAGCGAGGCGCTGGCCAAGGCCGCCGCTGCCCGCACCGCCCGCAAGGAGCTGCTGGACCAGGTGAAAGCCGGCAAGCTGAGCCTGGCCGACGTGCTCGCCAAGTCCGACACCGACGAGCTGGTGAAGAAGACCAAGGTGCTCGCCGTGGTCAAGGCCCTGCCCGGCGTCGGCGCGGTGCGAGCCAGCCAGATGCTCGAGCAGGCGCAGATCGTGGACACCCGTCGCGTGGGTGGCCTGGGCGCCCGGCAGCGTGAGGCGCTGATCTCCGCCGCCTCCTGACCTCCTGACCTGCACCGAGAGCGCCCCGCCAGCTGTCTGGCGTGGCGCTCTCGGCGTTGCAGGCGCACCCTGTGATGCGGCACACGCCGGGCACTGTCGCCCGTGCCCGCCACGACGGGGTGGAGGTTTGCGATGAGCAGCGAGACGCAATCGGAAATGTCGCAGAGCAGTGATGGATCCGAGTCCGGGGAAAGCGATCGGGAGCGCGGCGCGGTGATCAGCTCCGCCGCGACGAGTGAGCCGAACACGGCCACTGACTCGGACAAGTCCGGCAATTCGAAGAATGGCGCGTCGTCGTCCGAGGATTCGGGCAGCGACTCCGGCGACGAGTCGGACGGCGAGTCCGGCAGTGCCGAGACCGAGGTGGACCCGGAGACGCTGAAGGACGCCGAGAAGAAGGTGGCCAACCTGCAGGACCGCTACGAGCCGGGGGCGCGACCGACGGTGGTGGTGCCGGGCACCGGCGGGACGGTGGCCGGGACGGCGTTCGCCGACGACGTCGAGGGGTCGGGCTCCTCGGACTCTGACGACTCAGGCTCGGACGCCAAGGAGACGGACGCCAAGGAGGCGGACGCGAGCTAGCTGCCGGCGAGCAGGTGGGCCAGGTCGTCGGCATCCATCAGGTCGGTCGGCGCCAGCGTCTCGTCGTGGCGGACGTAGTGGAACGCCGCCCGCACCCGCTCCAGCGGCACGTCGGCCAGCTCGGCCCACGCCACCCGGTAGGCCGCCAGCTGCACCTGTAGCGCGTGGCGGCGGGCGGGCTCGGGGACCGCGCCGGTCTTCCAGTCCACCACGGTGAACCCGCCGTCGGCATCGGCGAACACCGCGTCGATCCGCCCGCGCAGCACGGTGCCCGCCAGCACCGTCTCGAAGGGCACCTCCACCTCCACCGGGCGGCGCTGCGCCCAGCTGGAGGCGAGGAATGCGTCCTGCAGCTGCTGCAGGTCGGCCTCGGGCACGGCGTCGGCGTCGGCGGAGCCGGGCAGGTCCTCCATGTCCAGCAACCGGGTGGCGCCGTAGCGGCGCTCCACCCAGGCGTGGAACGCGGTGCCTCGGCGGGCCAGCGGGTTGGGCGGGAACGGCAGCGGCCGGCGCAGCCGCTGGGCCAGCGCGTCGGGGTCGGCGGCCAGCTCCACCAGCTGGCTGACCGACAGCTGGGTGGGCAGGGCCACGTCGCTCACCGTGGCCTGGCGCCGGTTGCGCTCGGCCAGCAGCGCGTCAACGTCGGCGATCCACCCGTCGGGGTCGTCGCGCTCGGTGGTTCCGTCCGGGTCGTCGCCGGCGGGTGCGGCGCTGGCCTGCTGCTCGGCGACCGGCTGGGCGGCCAGGGCGTCGAGCACCCGTGCGGCCCCGGCCTGCACCGCCCCACGGCGCGCGCCGAGCGGGTCGGCCGGCCACACGGCGCTGCGGACCTGGCTGAGCACCGGGTTCTCCGCGTCCTCCTCCGGGGCAGGTGCCCAGTGCTCGACGGTGCCGACCTCGGCCACCAGGTCGTGCAGCGCGGTGAGGAACTCCGACGGTCCGCGCGGGTCCTTGCCGGTGTTGCCCCACTGGTGCCCGGACACCAGCAGGGTGTGCTCGGTGCGGGTGAGCGCCACGTACAGCAGGCGCCGCTCCTCCTGCAGCCGCCGGGCGTCCACCGCCTTCTCGTGGGCGGTGAAGGTGTCCTCCAGCTCCTTGCGGTCGAAGCAGCGGCTGAGGTCGAGCACCGGCACACCCTCGCCACCGTCGGTCTCGGCGGCGTCGCCGCGCAGGTGGGAGGGCAGCTCGGTGGGGTTGAGCAGCCACGACGACGAGCGCTTGGTGGTGGGAAACACCTTGTCGCTCAAGTGCGGAACGGCCACCACCTGCCACTCCAGGCCCTTCGCGGCGTGCACGGTGAGCACCTGGACGCGGTCGGGGTCGACCTCCACCTCGCCGGGGGTGAGCCCGTCCTCGGCGTCCTCGGCGGCGGCGAGGTAGCTGAGCAGCCCCTCGATGGTGGCGGTGGGGGTGTTGCTGGCGTAGCCGGTGACCACGTCGGCGAAGGCGTCGAGGTTGGCTCGGCCACCGGCCCCGTGCACCCCCACCTCGATGTCCACCGCGAGCACCCGCTCCACGTCGGCGACCAGCTCGGGCAGCGGCTGGCTCAGCCGCTCGCGCAGGGCGGCCAGCTCGTCGCCGAGCGCCGCGATGCGCGCGTAGCCGTGGGTGGAGTAGCGGTGTGCGGGGCCAGGGTCGGCCAGGGCGTCCACCAGCCCGGCGACCTCGGCGTCCTCCACCGGCATCGCCGACTCCAGCACGTGGGTGAGGGTGCTCGGCCCCTCCTCCGCCGGTCCGCCGCCGCGGACGGCCAGCTCGGTGGCGCGGCGCCACAGGGTGAGCAGGTCGGCGGCGCCGATGCGCCAGCGAGCGCCGGTGAGCACCCGCACCGCGGCGCTGCCGGCCAGCGGGTCGGCCAGCAGCCGCAGCACGCTCACCACGTCGCGCACCTCGGGGGTGTCCAGCAGTCCTCCGACGCCGACCACCTCCACCGGCAGCCCCTCCGCGCGCAGCGCGTCGGCCACCCCGGCCATGTCGGCGCGGCGGCGGACCAGCACGGCGGCGGTGGGCACCGGCTCGCCGGCGGCGCGGGCCTCGCGGTAGGTGCGGGCGACGTGCCCGGCCACCCAGCCGAGCTCGGTGGCCACGTCGGGCAGCAGCGCGGCGCGCACGTCGCCGGCGGGCGCACCGGGGCGGGCCCGCAGCTCGGACACGGGCACCCCGGTGGCGCGCAGCTCGGCGGAGATGCCGTTGGCCAGGTACAGCGCCTCGGCGGGGTTGCGCCAGCTGGTGAGCAGCTCGCTGCGCGGGGCGGGGCTGCCGGCCCGGTTGCGCGGGAAGTCGGTGGCGAAGCGGGGCAGGTTGGCCGCCGACGCCCCGCGCCAGCCGTAGATCGACTGGATGGGGTCACCCACCGCGGTGAGCGCCAGCTCTGGGTCGCGCCCGCCCCCGAACAGCGAGGTCAACAGCACCCGCTGGGCGTGGCCGGTGTCCTGGTACTCGTCCAGCAGCACCGCCCGGAAGCGCTGACGCTCGGCGGCCCCCACCTCGGGGTGCTCGCGGGCCAGCCGGGCGGCCAGCGACATCTGGCTGCCGAAGTCCAGGGCGGACTCCCGCTGCATGGTCTCGGCGAGCCGCTCCAGCAGGGGCAGCAGGATCAGCCGCTGGTCCTGCGCCTCGAGCACCCGCAGCAGGGGCTTGGTGGGCCCGCCCCGCTGCTTGGGCCCGGGCGGGAGGGTGTGGATGAGCCGGTCGAGCTCGGTGCGGCTGTCCAGCAGCGCCTCCGGCTCCACCAGGTGCTCGGCGAGCTGACCGGCGAGGTCGCGCAGCCGGGCGGTGATGGTGCCGGGCACGGCGGTGGTCTCCAGGTCGTGGCCCCAGGTGCTGACCACGCGGTGCGCCAGCTGCCACGAGGCAGTCTCGCTGAGCAGCGTGGCGGAGGGCTCCACCGGCAGCCGCAGCCCGTGCTCGGCCAGCAGCCGACCCGCGTAGGCGTGGTAGGTGCTGACCTCGGGCTCGGCGGCGCGGACCCGGGCGGTGAGCTCGCCACTGGGGTCCACCCGCTGCAGCAGGTCGGTGCCGGCCAGGCGGTGCAGCCGGGTGCGGATGCGCGAGGCCAGCTGTTGGGCGGCCTTGCGGGTGAAGGTGAGGCCGAGCACCTGGTCGGGCGGCAGGATCCCGTTGGCCACCAGCCACACCACGCGGGCGGCCATGGTCTCGGTCTTGCCGGCCCCGGCACCGGCCACCACCAGCGCCGGACCGAGCGGCGCGGCGATGACCGCCTCCTGCTCGTCGGTGGGCGGCGGCAGGCCCAGGGCGGCGGTGAGCTCGGCGGGGCCGATGCGCGGCGTGCGGGTGAGCGTGCTGGTCATGACCCACCCACCTGGCGGCCGGAGTCCTGGGCCGGGCAGGAGCCGTTGACCGGGCAGTGCGTGCAGCCGTCGTTGACCACGGCGAGAAACCCCGGTCCCTGGGTGGCGGCGGCCGCGTCGATCACCCGGCCGCGCCACTGGGCGCGGGTCTCGTCGGTGAGCGCGGGCTGGCTGCGCTGGGTGGCGCCCTGCTTGGCGTGCGCCTTGGCCACGTAGACCAGCCGGGCCCCACCGGAGGGCGCGTCCGGGCTGACCTCGGCGACACCGCCCTCGGCCGCGGCGACCTGGTAGGTGGCCAGCTGGGCGTGCTCTGCGGCGGCGTCGGCGGTGACCGGGTTCTTGGAGGTCTTGACGTCCACCACCACCAGGCGGCCCAGGGCGTCGCGCTCCAGGCGGTCGATGCGGCCGCGGACGCGGACCTCGAGCTCGGCGGCGCCCTGGTCTGCTTCGGCTGGCGCTTCAGGTTCGTGTGGCGCTTCGGGCTCTGCTGGGCTGCTCTCCGTGCCGGTGCCAGGGCGTCCGCGCAGCAGCACGTCCACGTCCACCTCCACCGCCACCTCGGTGAGGTCGGCGCGGCTGCGCTGCCACCACTGCCGGAAGGTCTCCAGCATCCCGCGGGTGCGCTCCAGCTCCAGTCGGGAGTACCACGGCGCACCCACGTCCACGGCGGTCCACGCTCGCTCCAGGGCGGCGTCCACCTCGTCGGGGTTGGCCTTCTCGGCGATGGCCTGCACCAGGGCGTGCACCAGGGTGCCGGTGACCGCCGCGGTGGCGGAGCCGTCCTGGCCGCCGTGGCGCTCCAGCAGCCAGCGCAGCGGACAGGTGCTGAGCAGGTCCACGGTGGAGGGTGACACCGGGACGGGTCCGTCGCCCGGCTGCCACAGCTGCGCGGCGGTGCTGGTCTCGCCGAGCCCGTACCAGCTGTCCGGGTGGGCCCCACGCACTCCGGCGGCGGCCAGGCGGGCCAGCTGTGCGGCGGCCCGGTCGCGGCGGTCGACGTCGGCCTCCGGGTCGCACACCACGGCCCGCAGGTCGGCCACCAGCTCACCGAGCACCAGTGCCCGGCCCACCGGCGCCGCCCGCGGGTCGGGCTCGTCGGGGTCCACCGAGTCGGCGTCCAGGCCGGACACCTCGTCCACGAACCGGGAGGCCAGCAGGTCGGTGTCGCCGGCGGCGCTGTTCACCGCGGTGACCAGCAGGGTGTGCGCGGCGCGGCTGCACGCCACCAGGAACAGTCGTCGCTCCTCGGCCAGCAGCGGCGCGGTGCGCGAGAGGGTGTCGAACAGCGCCGGGTCGGTGCCGGCGACGATGTCCACCAGCTGCTCGGTGCCCAGCAGGCTGCCCTTGCTGCGCAGCGCCGGCCACAGCCCCTCCTGCACCCCGGACACCGCCACGGTGTGCCACTGCCGCCCCGCCGCGGAGTGCGCGGTGAGCACGGTGACCGCGTCGGTGGTGCCGGCCGCGGTGAGCGCGTCGGTGCCGCCGGTGGCCAGCTCCTGCTCGCTGAGGTACTCCACGAACCCGGCCACGCTGCCCGCGGGCAGCCGGTCGACGTAGCGGGCAGCTGCGTCGAACAGGGCCACCACCGCGTCGAGGTCACGGTCGGCCTGCGCACCGGCCGCTCCCCCGCGGGCGGCCGCGGCCACCCAGCGGCGCTCCAGGGCACTGGCCTGCCAGGCGGCCCACAACACCTCCTCCACCCCGCGGCCGGCGGTGAGCACGGCACGGGCGGCGGCCAGCACCCGCTGCACCCGGCGCAGCGGCTCGGCCTCGGCGGCGGTGAGCGCGGTGAGGGGGTCGTCGGCACGGTTGCGCGCGGTGGAGTCGGCGGAGGGGGCCAGCAGCAGCTCCCGGATCAGCTCGGCGGAGTCGCGGTCACCGCCGGCGGCCAGCTCCACCCGCCGCAGGCCCCGACGCAGCCGGCGCAGCGACACCGGGTCGGCGCCCCCGAACGGGGAGGTGAGCAGGGCCAGGGCCGCCTCGTCGTCGAAGGTGACCGAGTCGTCGTCGGCGGTGAGGGCGGTGAGGGCCAGCAGCAGCCCCTGCGCCGCCTGCTGCCGGGCCAGGGGCAGGTCGGTGGTGGGCACCTGCACCGGCACTCCGGCGGAGAGCAGCGCCCGGCGCAGCGCGGGCAGGGCACGGGTGGTGGAGCGCACGATGACGGCCATCTCGGCGTAGGGAACGCCGTCCATCAGGTGGGCGCGGCGCAGGGTGTCGGCGACATGCGCCGCCTCCTGGGCCACGGTGCGCAGCAGCCGCACCTGCACCCGGCCGGCGGGGCCGTCCGTGCGGGCGGCGGGGCCGCGCTGCGGGGCGGCGCCGGGCAGCCGCGAGCTGATCCGGGACACCACGTCGGCCACCGCGGGGGCGCAGCGGTGGCTGGTGGTGAGCAGCACCCGGTGCCGGGCGGGCAGGTCGGCCAGGAAGGTGGGGTCGGCGCCGCGGAAGCCGTAGATCGCCTGGTCGGTGTCGCCTGCCACCACCACCTCGCGGGCCCCGGCGCCCAGCTGGCGCACCAGCTCGGCGGCGTGCGGGTCGAGGTGCTGGGCGTCGTCCACCAACAGGTGCCGCACCCGGGCGCGCTGGTCGGCCAGCAGCTCCGGATCACCCGCGAAGGCGTCCAGCGCGCCGGAGACCAGGCCGGCGGCGTCCACCGCGGGGGCGCTGGCCTGCGGCGCCTCCATGCCCACCGAGCTGCGCAGCAGCAGCACCTGCTCGTACAGCAGCCCGAAGCGCCCGGCGGCCACCCACTCCTTGCGCTTGTGCGTGCGCCCCAGCTTGACGAGGTCCTCCGGGGCCAGCCCGCGCTCGGCGGCCCGCAGCAACAGGTCGCGCAGCTCGCGGGCGAACCCGATCATCCCCAGGGCGGGGCGCAGCGAGTCCGGCCAGCCGGGGGCGCCGTCGGCGATCTCCCCGCGCAGCAGCTCCCGGATCACCGCGTCCTGCTCGGCGCCGGTGATGAGGCGGGGCGGGGGGTTGTCGTGTGCGGCCGACTGCAGGCGCAGCACCGCGAAGGCGTAGGAGTGCACGGTGCGCACCAGGGGCTCGCGGACGGTCTGCGCGCCTGCACCGCCCACGCCGGCGGCGGCCAGCCCGGCGGTGACCTGCACCCGGATGTCCCGCGCGGCGCGGCGGGAGGCGGTGAGCACCAGCACCGACTCCGGGTCGACCCCCGGGGTGCGCAGTCGCCGCACCGCCAGGTCGACCAGCAGGGACGTCTTGCCGGTGCCGGGACCACCCAGCACCGAGACCGGCGCCCACGCCGCCCGGGGCGCGGGCAGACCGTCGAGCAGCTGGGCCGCCTCCCCGTCCCAGTGCCGGACGGGGTGCGCCACGGCCGGTGCCCGCACCAGGCGGCTGCGCTGCCGCTCCCCCGTCCTGACCACGCGGCTAGGTAAACACGGACCCCCGACAGCTTCGCCGCCGGGCTGGGGCGGGCTGCCAGACTCCGGGGATGTCCTCGCCGCTGCACCTGCACCACCACGGAAGCCCGTCCGGCCCCACCGTCCTTGCCCTGCACGGGGTCACCGGTCACGGCGGGCGCTGGTGGGGGGTGGCCGAGCACCTGCCCGAGGTGAACCTGGTCGCACCCGACCTGCGCGGGCACGGCCGCTCCCCCGGCCGGCCACCGTGGACCATCGACCAGCACGTGGCCGACCTGTGCGCCGTGCTGGCGGAGCTGGACCCCGCCCCGGTGGTGCTGGTGGGGCACTCCTACGGCGGCGCCATCGCGGTGCACCTGGCCCGCGCGGTGCCGCACCGCATCCGCGCGCTGCTGTTGCTGGACCCGGCGATGGCCGTGCCCGCCGGCGCCGCGCTGGAGTGCGCCCAGGCCGCGTGCGCGCCGCCGGTGTTCGCCGACGCCGAGCAGGCCCGGGCGCAGCAGCGCAAGGACTGGGCGGCGGCCCCGCAGGCGGCGGTGGACGCCGAGGTGGCCCAGCACCTGGTGGAGCGGGCCGAGGGCGGCCTGACCTGGCGGTTGTCCACCCCGGCGATGGTGGCGTCGTGGAGCGAGCTGGCCCGGCCGAGCGTCGCCCCGCCGGCCGGGATGCCCACGGTCGTGCTGCGGGCCGGGCAGGTGCACCCGCCCTACCTCACCGACGCCACGCTCGAGGGCTGGCGCGAGGTGCTCGGGGACGCGCTGCGCCTGCAGGTGCTCGACGCAGGGCACATGGTGGAGCAGGAGCAGCCGGCGGTGGTGGCCGAGCTGGTGCGGGCGGCGCTGGTGGAGCAGTGAGCCGGTGAACGAGGAACAGGTGGAACGGGTGCGGGAGCTGCTCCAGCAGGTGCCACCGGGTCGGGTGACCACCTATGGCGACCTGGCTGATGCCGCCGGGCTGAGCTCACCGCGACTGGCTGGACGCATCCTGGCCAAGGACTCCGCCGACCTGGCGTGGCACCGGGTGGTCAACGCCGCAGGCCGGCCGGCGCCGCACAAGAGCGAGGAACAGCTGCAGCGGCTGCGTGCCGAGGGAGCCCCGATCCGCGACGGCCGGGTGGTGCTGAGCGCCGCGCGGTGGCCGTTCGGGGACTAGCTCTCGTCAGTCGGCACCTCGATTCGCCTGCCGCGACGCCACGGCCACGTGCGCCTCAGCGCCGTACCCATCCAGTACTCA
Organism: Rhodococcus sp. Z6_132; assembly: GCF_058133635.1. Classification (NCBI taxonomy): domain Bacteria; kingdom Bacillati; phylum Actinomycetota; class Actinomycetes; order Mycobacteriales; family Nocardiaceae; genus Rhodococcus; species Rhodococcus sp. Z6_132. Next base: position 109,302 of record NZ_JBYUNP010000002.1, on the reverse strand, counting down.
CCCAGCAGGATCCCGACCAGTCCCACCAGTGCCACCCAGGGCGGGGCCGGGGACCTGATGTCCAGCGAGCGGTAGATGATCCCGGCCAGGACGCCGACCAGGGCGGAGCCGACGTAGCGCACCGCGGTGCCGCGCCAGAACTCGCCGGTCCGGACGAGGTAGAGGCGGGTGAGCACGGACTGCCCGGCCCGCGCGGCGACGCTGGTCATGCCACCTTGTCCCAGAAGCTGTAGCCGACGAGCATCCCGCCCAGCCCGACCAGCGCGACCATCGGTGGGGCCGGCGACTTCACCCGCAGCAGGGCGTAGAGCGCACCGATCAGCACGCCCGCGAGCAACGACTGGATGTAGGTGACCATCGGTTCCCACCTCGCCCCGGAGGTTCTCCCGGCGCCGCCGCAGCCGCGCCTGGCCGGCGCACTCGACCGTACGCCGCGAGCTGGGGCGGGTTTCTCGGCCACATTTGCGGAACCACCGAACTTGTCGGTGGTTCGAACTAGTGTTCGACTCATGGACATGGCCGGTGCCCTCGCAGACCCCGCTGGGGTGGAGCTGTGGCGGCTGGGGTCCGACGAGCTGTTGCCGTTCGCGGTGGCGCTGAGCGGGCGGGTGTCGGCGTTGCAGGGGTTGCAGCTGCGCACGGTGGCAGAGATCGATCGCCGAGGTGTGGCCATCGAGCAGGGGGCGTCGAGCTCGGCGCGCTGGTTGACCGACGCCACGCGGGTTGCCCCTGCCGCGGCGTCGCGGATGGTGCGGCTCGGGCTGGCGTTGAGCCGGCTGCCGGACGTGTCGACGGCGCTGGAGCGCGGTGTGATCTCCACTGATCACGCGGAGGTAATCGTGCGGGTGCTGCAGCAGCTGCCCGACGACCTTCCCGATGACGGGGTGGACGCGTGCCGCACCTACCTGCTGGACGCCGCCCGCCTGGAGGACCCACAGGCGCTGAATCGCCGCGGTCGCGACCTGCTGGCACGCATCTGCCCCGACGATGCTGAGCTCACCGAGGAACACGCCGTTGCGCGGCGAGAACTACGAATCAGTGACTGCGGCGACGGGCTGCACAAGGTGACCGGCTGGCTGGACACCGAAGCCGCCGAGCTCGCCCGCTCCGTGCTCTCACCGCTAGCCAAGCCGCGCCCCGCCGACGACGGCGAGCGTGACACCCGGTCACCGGCCAAACGCCTCGGGGACGCCTTCGTCGACCTGCTCGGCCGGGCCGCCGACCACGCCTGCGTGCCCGGGGAGGGCTACGCCCGCCCGCACCTCAACCTGCACGTGCGCGCCGACGCCCTCGCCGCCCGCCATGGCCCCGCCGCCGAGCTCACCTTCCTCGGCCCCTTGTCCATCGCCGCCGCCCGCCGGTTGGCCTGCGACGCCGAAGTCACCCCCATGACGCTGGACGAGAACGGCGCACCCCTCGACGTCGGACGCACCACCTACGTCGTGTCCGGTGGCCTGCGCAGGGCACTCATCGCCCGCGACCGCGGCTGCGCCTTCCCCGGCTGCGGCCGACCCCCCGGCTGGTGCCACGCCCACCACATCATCCACTGGGCGGACACTGCGACACCGCGCTAGACAAACTGACTAGTCGCTAGTACGCCCCCAAACCCCGGCGAGAGTGGACGCGCAGGAGCAGACTCACACTCTGCGTGGCGTGGAGCGCAAAAGATCCGAGATCTTTCCGTGAAAGAATGCCGAACGTATGCCGATTTGGCGAAGATGTGCGTACAGTCAGCCCTGCGATCCTCACCCCAGGCCATTCGAGAGCCGCTCCCCTTGAGGACGTAGTCAGGAGATCCATCATGGCTAGAACGCGTTACGCGTACACGTTGCCTTCCCACCCCGTTGACTACGGGGTGGAGTTGTCCGTAGACGAGTTGGAAGTCGATCCGCAGGCGCAGCGAACGCTCAACGAGAAGCGCGCCCAGGGAATCGCGGACAACATGGTCGAGGAGGCCATCGGATCCGTTGTCGTGTCGCAGCGGGCCGACGGACGCAAGATGATCGTCGACGGGATGCACCGCACCCGCGCCAAGCAGTTGCGGGGGCTGTCGAAGATCATCGGAGAGGTGCACCACGACCTCACGGTCATGGAGGAAGCGGTTCTCTTCCTGATCAAGAACCGTGAGTCGAACAAGCCCAACGCCCTGGACGAGTACAAGGTCGGGCTCACAGCGGGTCTGCCGCTGTTCGTCGACACCGACAAGGTGCTGACCGACCACAGCCTGGACATCGGGTCGACCTCGACGAACAGCGTGGGTGCAGTCGCCGGCATTCTTCGTATCGTCGACGGTGAGGGCCCGGAGATCCTGGATCGTGTCCTGACCATCGCGGAGCTTGCCTGGGGACGGAACGCGGCCACCTGGGACGGGGTTCTGCTGGGGGGTCTGGCCCAGTTCATCGGCCGTCACGGTGACCTGGTCGACGACGATTCTCTGTCATCGAAGTTGGCCAAGAGTGGGACCGCCCAGCAGTGGATCGGAGCGGTGCACTCTCGCGCTAGTGGCGGCGGTCTACACAACAGCGGCACTGGCTCGCGGGTCTCGACCTGCTACGCGCTCATGGTGCAGGCCTGGAACAAGGGCAAGACGAAGAACCGCATCGTCACCTGATCCGAACACAGGCCGCCAAGAGGGGCCGCACCCGTAAGGGTGCGGCCCCTCTTGTTGACTCGAACTAGCAACATAACTCGGGACGCCGTGGACCTTCAATATCAAGCTGATCAGTGACCTCGGTGTCGGTGCGGGTCAGCTCGAAAAGAGGCCCGGAAGGCCGTCGGCTATATCGCCAAGAATGTTGCAAAGTCCTTCGGTAATGACCGTCCCGCCGGGTTGCATCGTTACGACCAGGCACAGGGCTTCCAGCCGTCCGCGGTGCGGTTGATGGGGCGCAGCGCGGACGAGATGGTCGCGCAGGCGTCGGAGATGTTCGGGGCGGACCCGTCCTATCGTTGGTCCTCGGCCGAGGTGCCCGACTGGCGAGGTGGCGTCGCGATCTGGGCGCAGTGGTCCTGACCATGGCCGACAACTCGAATCTGACGGCGGACTAGGTGCAAGCATGGTCCCCGGATTCCTCCAACCATGCAGTCAGCGAGCGCGAATAGTCCCCCGCCAAGTACCGAGCCACCAACTGTCGGACTACTGCTGCCTCCTCGTCAGTCACGACCATCTTGGTCGCGTCGTAGCCGAAGGGACGCTGGTTCCCGCCGTGTGGCATCCCGGCTTGGGCGACCTGATCCAGCTTGCGCTTGACTCGCCGGCTCTTGTCGGCGGACTCCGTGGCCGCCACCGCACCCTGGATACGCATCACTATCAACCGTCGCCCGTCACGAAGTTAGCGTCCCCCACCACGAACCGGAGGTGCGCGACCCGTGCCGTTTCGAGCACCTTGACGAACTGCTCCAGCTCAATCGACTTCCGGATCAGTCCGTCAACGTGACAGACGGTGACCGCGACGCGCTCACCATCACACAGGTTAGCAAGCATCAGTTCATACGCAGGGCCACCAGTCCCTGGACTGCCTCACCTCGAGGTGGCCCCGTGCGGCTCGAGCGCGGCGTAGAAGTCCAGGTGCGCCCGCGCCGCGTCGTCCCAGCTGTGTCGCAGGGCCAGCTCGCGCCCGGCCGCGCGATCTCCGCCCGGCCAGGCCAGGGCAGCGGCCATCTCCGCGTGGGTCGAGGCAAAGGCCACGGTGGTGCCGAACACCTCCCGCAGCACGGGCAGGTCACGCGCCACCACCGGCACGCCCGCGGCCAGGGCCTCCATCGCCGCCATCCCGAAACCCTCCTTCGTGGACAGGAACGCGAACACCGACGCCTGCGCCACCAGCGACGGCAGCTCCTCCTCGGCCACCGTGCCCAGCACCCGCGGCTGCACCCCCAGCTCGGCGCAGCGCTTGTCGAACGCCTCCCGGTACCAGCGGTAGTCGAACAACGTCTCGCCGCCGGCGAACACCAGGCTCAGCCCCGGCCGCTCCCGCGCGAGCAGCGCGTACGCCTCCACCAGGTCGATGCTGCCCTTGCGGGGCTCGATGCCGCCCACCGCCAGCACGTACTCGCCCAGCTCCTCCGCCCACCGCCGCCGGCCGGCAACATCCGCGGCGCCATCGGAAAAGCGTTGCGCGTCAACACCATTCGGGATCACCGTGGGCGTCAGGTCCCACCCGTCCTGCACCTCGCGGGCCACCGCCGCCGAGACGCAGACCCGCGCGTAGGGCTCCACCACCGCCCGCTCGTGGCAGGCGGCCAGCTCGGGTGTGGCGAACTCGTCGAGGTGGTGGATGGTGCGCACGCACCGGCCCACGGCGTTGGCGCTGATGCAGTCCTGCGCGTGCACCACGTCGTAGTCCTCAGGCGTGAACGCCACCCCCAGCACCGCGATGGAGCGCAGGATGCGATCGCCGACGTCCTCGCCGTCGATGGGGGCAAAGGGCACCACCCGCACGTGCACCGCCGGATCCACCGGGCGGAAGAAGGCGTCATCGCCGCCGCGGCCCAGCGTCCACACCCACACCTCCGCACCGGCACGGGCCAGCGCCTCGGCCAGCGCCAAGGTGTGCACCACACCGCCGCGCGGCTTGGTGGAGTAGGTGATCAGCGCGATGCGCACAGCTCAGCCTTCCTTCTCGTCCAGCAGGTTCCGGTAGGTGTCCACCCGGCGCTCGTCCAGGTGCCGCAGCACCCGCCGCGCCCGGTCCACCTCGGTGTCCACGTCCACCTCCGCCACCGCCATCCCGCCCTTCGTCCCGGTGCGGGCCAGCACGTCCCCACCCGGACCCACCACCTTGGCCTGGCCGAGGAACCGCAGACCGCCCTGCACGCCGGTCTGGTTGGACGACACCAGCACCACCTGGTTCTCCGCCGCGCGTGCCGAGTCATACAGGTCGAACAGTCGCGACTGCCGGTCCTGCGGCAACCGCTCGGTGCGGTCGGTGACGTTGGCCGGCCACGCCGACAGCGCCGCGATGATCCGCGCGCCGTCCAGCGCAAGGGTGCGGGCCGCCTCCGGGAAGGTCTTGTCGTAGTCGATCAGCATCCCCATGCGCCCCACCGGGGTGTCGAACGCCGAGAAGCTGTCGCCCGCGCTGTAGGCCAGGAACTCCCCGGCCGGCTGGTGCACCTTGCGGTGGCTGCCCAGGACGCCGTCGCCGGTGACGCAGGCCGCCGCGTTGTAGCGGCGCCCCTCGTGCAGCTCGGTGTAGCCGATGCACACCGTCATGGGGCCGGCCATCGCGCTGATGGCTGCCAGCTCAGGGCCGTCCGCGCGCAGCGGAGGTGGCAGCTCGTCGGGATCCGGGCGCCGCAGGTCCGAAAGGTAGCCACCCAGGCAGGCGTCCGGCAGCACCAGCAGGTCGATGCCGCTGTCGACCGCCGCCGCCAGGATGGTCTCCAGCTTGACCATCGCCCGCCCCACGTCGCGGCCGAAGTGCCCCGCCAGCGCGGCCAGCCGCACGGTGGCCTAGGCCAGCGCCGCGTGCAACGGGCCGACCGGCGCAGCGCCGACCGGCGCGGCGGCGAGGATCTGCTCGGCCAGGTGCGCGGCGTCGCGGGCCACGCCGGCGAAGCGGCCGGAGCCCCAGGTGTGCTGCCAGGGCAGCCCCAGGAAGTACAGCCCGTCCACGGCCGTCACCCCGCGCTGGTGGCAGGGCCGCCCCTCGCCGTCGAAGACCCCGGCGTGCAGCCACCGGTAGTCGGTGCGGAAGCCGATGGACCAGACGACCGAGGTGACGCCGACCTCGTCCAGGCGCAGCTCGGTCACCTCGCGCTCCGGGGTCCACACCGGTTGGTAGCGCGGCTCCGTCGGTGCGTCGATTCCCGCGCGCTCGATGTGGGCGTCGATGGAGTCCTTGATGGACTCCATCACCTGGTCGGCGGCGTCCAGCGAGCGGCCCAGCGTGGGCGCCAGCTGCAGGGTGTCGTCGGTGACCTCCAGCAGCCGCCCGTACAGCTTCATCCCGCGCCGGGCGAAGTCGCGCAGGTCGATGTCGCGCCCGCCGTCGCGGCCGGTGACGTAGTGGTTGGTGTTCTCCCGCTTGGCCAGCCCGCCGGGGTGCTCGGCGATGGACACGTCGTAGGTGCCCATGTCGTGCAGCCACGCCACGCAGTCCCGGCCGCGGTAGAACCGCGCCACCCGCGGGGCGCTGCCGGTCACCAGGTGCACGGTGCGCCCGGAGAGCATCAGGTCCTCGGCGATCTGGGCACCGGACTGGCCGTTGCCCACCACCAGCACCTCTCCCGGCGGCAGCGCGTCCGCGGACTTGTACTGCGAGGAGTGCAGCTGCACGAGCGAGGCAGGCAGCCGCTCGGCCAGCCGCGGGATCACCGGCAGGTGGTAGCCGCCGGTGGCCACCACCACCTGCCGGCAGTGGATCGGCCCCGCGGTCGTGTCCACGTCGAACCCGCCGTCGGCCGCCTGGTGCACCGAGGTCACCGTCACGCCCTCGCGCAGCGGCACCGGGAAGCTCTCCGCGTAGCCGCGGACGAAGTCGTAGGTCTGCTCGCGGGTCATGAACCCGTCGGGGTCGTCGCCGGCGTAGGAGTAGCCGGGCAAGGTGCACTGCCAGTTCGGCGTCACCAGGGTGAAGCTGTCCCAGCGGCTGTCCCGCCACTCGTGCGCCACGGTGTCGCGCTCGAGCACCACGTGGTCCACCCCCTGCTGCACCAGGTGCCAGCTGATGCTGAGCCCGGCCTGGCCGCCGCCGACCACCACCACCTCGCGCTGCTCGGTCATCGCACACCTCCGGGGACGCTCGCCGGGTTCATGGCCAGCACCCGCACCGGGGCACTGGGGTCGTGCTGGGCAGCTGCGGCCTCCAGCTCGGCCACCTGCTGCATCGCCGAGGTGCAGTACGTGCCGAACTTGGCGCGCACCCGCTCGCTGGCCTCGTTGAGCGCGGTGCGGCTGCGGGCCAGGAACTCCGCCACCGCGTAGGTCTCGCCCGCGGTGAGGTGGTCGTGCATCACCAGCGACGGGGAGTAGCAGGACTGGCAGGTGCCGTCGGGCCACTGCACGGTGAAGGTCATCTCAGGCATGGGCGAGCACCTCCTGTGCCACGCGGTTGGCCTCCACCACGTCGCCGTAGAGCTCGGGGCGGCGGTCGCGCAGGTTGTACATGCCGCCGCCGCGGATGGCCGCCAGCTCGGCCTGCACGTCGAGGCGCGCCGACGCCAGCCCGGGTGCGGTGCCGGTGTCGGCGAGCACCTCCCCGCCGGGGCCCACGATCTTGGCGCTACAGACAAAGCGCAACGAGCCGAAGGTGCCCGCCTGGTTGGACGCCACCCACACCACCTGGTTCTCGGTGGCCCGCGCCCGGTCGTAGATGTCGAAGCGCTGCTTCCAGCGGTCGGCCTCCAGGGTCTCCGCCGGCGAGGTCCGCGCCGTGGGCCAGGCCGACAGCGAGGTGATGATCTCCGCCCCGTCCAGCGCCAGCGCGCGGGCGGCCTCGGGGAAGGCCTTGTCGTAGCAGATCTGCATGCCCATCCGGCCGACCGGAGTGTCGAAGGCGGCGAAGCCGGTGCCGGCGGCGTAGCAGAGGTTCTCCCCCAGCGGCTGGTGCACCTTGCGGTAGGAGCCGAGGATGCCGTCACCGGTGAGGGTGACCGCGGCGTTGTAGCGGGTGTCGCCGTCGGCCTCGCAGAAGCCGAGGGTGACGACCAGGTCGCCGGCCAGCTCCCGCACCCGGCGCAGCTCCGGCCCACCCAGCTCCAGCGCGGGCGGCAGGTTGGCCAGCCGGCGCTGCCGGGCCTCCTCGTCCTCGGTGCCCCCGCCCAGGCTGGGCAGGTACCCGCCGAGGCAGGCCTCGGGCAGCACCAGCAGCTGGCTGCCGGCGGCGCGGGCCTGCTCCATCAGCGCGGCGATGGTGGCGTAGCTCTGCTCCAGGTCGCGGCCGAACTCGGCGGCGGCGACGGAGATTCCGGTGGTGCTCATGCTGCTCCCAGTCCTGTGACGGTGCTGTGCACCGCGCGGGTGGTCATCCCGTCGGGCCAGCGCAGGCTGACCCCGGGTTCGGTCGTGAGCTCTCCGCACACCGCGGAGGTGGCCGGCCCCGCCGGTGGCACGGCACGACCAGGACGGTCGGCGGTCACCATGGCGAAGCCGGGAAAACAGGTCATCCAGTCGCCCATGGCCGCCCCACGGGGACGGGGCAGCGCGGCGACGTCGAGCACCGCGCCCAGCCCGCTGGCCTCGGCCAGCATCCCGGTGGTGCCGGCGAGGCCCGCCATGCTGACGTCCTTGGCTGCGGCCGGCCGAGCCCGGGCCACGAAGGAGCCCATCGTGGTGAGCTCCTCGCCGGTGCGTCCGGACGTGGAGTCCCACTGCTGACCCTGGTAGCCCGGGCGCCACTGCCCACCCAGGTCGGCGGTCAGCCGCAGCACGTCGCCCAGGCGTCCCCCGCCGGCGGGCACCGGGTGCGTGGTGCGCCCCAGCGCGGTCACCGACAGCGCGGCCGGCACCCCCAGCTGGGTGTGCCCGCCCAGCACCGGCACGCCCCAGGTCTGGGCGGCGCGGGCCAGCCCACGGATCACCCGGGTGAGCACCGAGCGGTTGGGCGCGCCGACCGCGTCGAGCAGCCCCACCGGCGTGGCCCCCATGGCGGAGAGGTCGTTGAGGTTGACCAGCGCCGCGCACCAGCCCGCCCACTCCGGGTCGCGCTGCACCATTGCCGGCACGATGGCGTCACAGGCGGCCACCAGGTCGCTGCCCGGCACCGGCACCCCGTCGTCACCGCGGAAGCCGCTGCCGCCCAGTCCCATCGGCACCTGCATCAGCGGAGCCAGCGCGTCGGCCAGCACCGCCTTGGTGCCCTCCACCAGCCGCTGCACCCGGTCGATGGGCCACAGCATCTGCACGTGCGGACGTCCCTGCAGCACGGTATCGCCCACCCGCGTCCAGCCCAGCCGGGTGAACATCGCCTCGTGCTGGGGCTGCACGGTGGCGTCGAAGCGCAGCACCCCGTGGGCCTCGGCGTGCGCACACGCCGCCCGCACCAGCGCCTTGCCGATGCTGCTGCCGTGGCGGGCACCGGCGGCCACCACCAGCCGGCTGCCCGCCCACCAGCCCAGGTCCACGGCGGTGCTCGGCGCCAGCCGCACCCCGCCCAGCACCCGGCCCGCACCGTCGGTGGCCACCAGCACCACCGCGCGCGGGTCGTCGTCCACGTCGTCGCGGTCGGTGCCGGTGAACAGGCCCTGCTCGGCCACGAAGGTCTCCCGCCGCAGCGCCCGGTAGGCGGCCAGCGCCTGTGGAGTCTCTGCCGGGGCGAGGAGGAAGGCCGGCAGCGGGCTGGGCTGCACCCCGGCCAGCAGCGCCACGTCCAGCACGGTCATCTCAGCCGCCCGCGTTCTGCAGCACGCTGCACGCCCCGCAGGCCGCGCAGCCGGCCTTTTGGTCGGCCCCGAGCATCCCGGCGGCCTGCAGCTCCTTGGCCACCCGCCGGGTGACGTCCTCCACCAGCTCGGCCGAGGGCGCCTGGGCCCCGTCCGCGACGGCGAGGGTGCCGGCCAGCGGGCGGAACGGCACCACGAACGGGTACACCCCGAGCGCGATGAGCTCGGCGGCCCCGGCCACCAGCTCGTCGGGGTCCTCGCCCAGCCCGATCAGCAGGTAGGTGCTGACCTGGTTGCGGCCGAACACCCGCACCGCCTCCGCCCACGCCCGGCGGTACTCCGCCAGCGGCACGGTGGACTTGCCCGGCATCCACCGACGGCGCACCTCGTCGTCCAGGGACTCCACGTGGATGCCGATGGACACCGCGCCGGCCTCGTGCAGCTCGGTGATGGTGTGCAGGTCGCCCGGCGGCTCGCACTGCACCTGGATCGCCATGTCTGGCACCGCCGCCTTCACCGCCCGCACGCAGCGGGCCAGGTGGCGCGCCCCGCGGTCGGTGGCCGCCGAGGTGCCGGTGGTCATGATCATCTGGCGCACCCCGTCCAGGCGGACCGCGGCCTCGGCCACCTCGGCCAGCTGCTCCGGCCGCTTCACCGCGATGGTGGAGCCGGCGTTGAGCGACTCCTCGATGGAGCAGAACCGGCAGCGCTGCGACGGGTCGTAGCGGATGCAGGTCTGCACCACCGTGGTGGCCAGCACGTTGGTGCCGTGCAGCCGGGCGATCTGCTCGTAGGAGACCCCCTCGGCGGTGGCCAGGTCGTAGAAGCGCGGCCGCTGCACGGGGGTGATGTCCACGCCCATGTCGGTGCCGTCGAGCAGCAGGCGGTTGCCGCTCACCTCGTAGGGGCTGTCGGAGCGGATCGGGATGGTGCCGCCCACGCCGCCGATGAGGACGTGCCCGTCGTCGCTGGGCCCGGCTCCGGAGCGCCGGCGCACCGGCGCGTCCAGCAGCCGGACCCCGCGGACGGCGAGGTCAGCTCGGGTGGAGAGGCTCACGGGGTGCCACCGCCTCAGACCATGTAGGTCGAGTTGATGATGGCGCCCTTGCGGGCGTAGTGGATGAGGGCGTCCTGCACGTCCAGCGGGTGCGCGGGAATGACGCCCTCGATGAGGTCCTCCTCGCGCAGGCCGTGCAGGGCGAGGCCGAAGCGGCAGGCGAACACCGTGCCGCCCTCCTTGATGAAGCTGCAGAGCGCGTCGTTGATGTTCTGCTCGCCCGGGAAGCCGCTGTCGCCGGCCGTGGGGAAGCCGCGGGTGGCGATGGCGTTCATCGCGCCCGGTCCGTAGAAGTAGATGGCCGACTCGAAGCCCTTGCGCAGCGCCCGGGTGGCCTGCAGCACCGCCACGAAGCTCACCGAGGACTCGTGGGCGATGCCGTGCACCAGGGTGAAGTAGCTCTCGCCGTTCTCGGCCTGGTAGTCGGGGAAGATCTTGGTGGAGCCGTAGATGTTGGTGCCCTTGGGCAGTGCCGGGTGCGGGATCTCCTCCAGCGAGCGCTGCATGTTCTCGGCGATGGTCTGGTCGATGTCCGACACGAGTGCCTCCTGGGTGCGCGGGAAGCCAGATCCGCTCTGGCCTGGAGGCAAGTACAGACCCCGACTATTGCCGGTTGGTCACCGTCGGAATGCTCACCCGTTACGCAGCGAAACGTCTGGGTTACGTGTTGCGCACACACGCCACGGGCCCACACCGAGGTGCAGGCCCGTGGACGGATCAGTGGGGAGCTCAGGCGGTGGGGCTCGTCCGCACGTCGGCGCGCCGCTTGGCGTCGAGGTAGGGCAGCAGGAAGCCTAGGGCGATCATGCCGACCCCGAGGCCGAAGTGCAGCCAGTCATCTGCGGTGTTCACCGGGATGAAGTTGGCGCCGCTGTCCTTGTCGATGACGAGGCCGTAGATCCACAGCACCAGGTAGATGATCCCGCCGACGATCAGGTAGAGCTTGGCGGTGTTGGCGGCGCGAGCCAGCGCCACTCCGGCGACGCCGAACAGCAGGTGCACGATGTTGTGCAGGATCGAGACCTCGAAGATCCCCAGCAGCTTGGCACCGGACTCGTGCCCGGCGAAGTCGAGCATGTCGTAGTCGGTGGTGACGCCGGGGATGAAGCCCAGGATCCCCACGAGCAGGAAGACCACGCCCACCACGAGGGCACCGTACTGAACCAGCGATCGAGCTTGCGACTGCGGTGCGGACATCATGAACACCCTTCTCTTGCGGTTGTCGACGCGTGCCGTGGTGCGCCTCGACTTGACGCAGCCACGACGCTAGACACCGCAGCCGCAGCCAGCCATTCGAGCCACTGTGGACCTAGGTGGCGTGGACCTAGGTGGCCTGGACGTAGCGGTGACCACCGGCCTCGCGCACCCACAGCTGGCCGTCGCCGGCGGTGGGGCCCTGCTTGACCAGCTCGCGCTTGAGGATCTTGTTGGTGGCGGTGCTGGGCAGGTCTGGTGCGATGCGGACGTAGCGGGGCCACGCCTTGGTGGACAGGTCGCCCTGGGCGGAGAGGAACTCCTGCAAGCCGCCTGGGGTGAGCGTGTCCTCGTCGCCGAGCACCACCGCGGCCATCACCTGGTCACCGATGTGCTCGTCGGGCACCGCGTACACCGCCACCCGGTTGGCGGCGGGCAGCCGCTGCAGGATCCGCTCGATGGGTGCGGCGGCGAGGTTCTCCCCGTCCACCCGCATCCAGTCCGACGTGCGTCCGGCCAGGTAGATCCAGCCGTCGGCGTCCCGGTAGGCGAGGTCGCCGGACCAGTACATGCCGTGGCGCATCCGCTCGGCGCTGGCCTGCTCGTCGCCGTAGTAGCCGGAGAAGAAGCCGGCACCGGCGGTGTTGACCAGCTCGCCGATCGCCTCCTCCGGGTTGGCCAGCGCGCCGGTGTCGTCGAAGCGGGCCGTGGCGCACTCGGTGACGGTGTCGGAGTGGTAGATCGCCACCCCCTCGAAGCCCTTGCCGATCGACCCGGTGGGGGTGCCCGGCTCGCGGGTGACGATCACCGCGCTCTCGGTGGAGCCGAAGCCGTCCCACACGGTGCAGTCGAAGCGGCGGCTGAAGTCCTCGATGTCGCGGTCGCTGGCCTCGTTGCCGAACGCCACCCGCAGTGGGTTGTCGGCGTCGTCGGGCTGCTCGGGGGTGGCCAGCACGTAGGCCAGCGGCTTGCCCACGTAGTTGAGGTAGGTGGCGTCGTAGTGGCGCAGGTCGGCCAGGAAGTGCGAGGCGGAGAACTTCGCCGGGGCCATCGCCGCACCGCTGGCCACCGCCACGCTCCAGCCGCCGAGCACGGCGTTGGAGTGGAACAGCGGCATGGACAGGTAGCAGGTGTCGGCCGGGCCGAGCCCGTACTTCTCCGCCAGCGTCTGCGCGGCGAACACGGCCATCACGTGCGGCACCTGCACGGCCTTGGGGTCGCCGCTGGTGCCGGAGGTGAAGATCATCATGAAGGTGTCCATGGCCTCGGCCTCACGGTGCGGGACCAGCGCTCCGGCACCCGCGCGGCGCTGCGCCCACTCCGGGTCGGAGGTGTCGATCACCTGCACCCCGGGCAGCTCCAGCCCAGCCAGCAGCGGCCGGTGCTCGGCGTCGGTGAGCAGCACCTGGCAGTCCGCGCGCAGCACGTCGGCCGCCAGCCCGGCACCGCGGCGGGTGTTGTTGATGCCGCACAGCACGTAGCCACCGAGGCCCGCGGCGGCCATGGCGCGCAGCATGTCCGGGGTGTTGCCCAGCAGCGTGCCCACGTGCAGCGGACGGTCGGGCTGCGCGCCGGCGATGAGCACGGCGGCCTCGGCGGCGGCCTCGGCGAGGTGCTCGCGCCAGCTCCACTGCTGGTCGCCGAACTTCACCCCCGGGGTGTCGTCCTCGGTGCGTTGGCGCAACATCTGCTGAACGGTCTCGGTCACCGAAGACTCCCCCTGTGATACACGTCTCACTGTCCGCTGCAATGTAGCGGCCCACGGAGGCCCTGCCCAGGGGTTGATTCGGCGGCGAAATCCCGCTAACCAGCGAGAAAGCTCAGCAGTGCGGCGTTGACCTCCTCGGCGTAGGTCCAGCCCATGCCGTGCGGAGCACCGTCGATCTCCACGTAGGTGGCCTCGGGCAGCTCGGTGCGCAGCCGCCGGGCGGTGTTGTCGATCGGCAGGATGTTGTCCTTGGTGCCGTGCACGATCAGCACCGGCACGTCGATCTGGGGGATGTCGGCGCGGAAGTCGGTGAGCCAGGTCGGCTGCGCCCAGATGGAGGCGTGCCCGGAGGCGTTGTAGGCCAGCTGGGTGTTGGCGTCCAGCGCCTCCTGGCTCAGCCGGGTGCCGAGGTTCTCGTCGGTGTTGAAGAAGCCCTGGAAGAACTGGGTGAAGAAGGCGTAGCGGTCGGCCGTCACCCCCGCCAGCAGCGGGTCGAACACCGACTGCGGCACGCCGTCGGGGTTGTCTGGCGTCTGCAGCAGGAACGGGCCAAACCCACCGAGCACCGCGGCCTTGGCCACCCGGCCCGACCCGTGGGTGCCCAGGTAGCGCATCACCTCGCCGCTGCCCATGGAGAAGCCGACCAGCACCACGTCGGTCAGGTCCAGCTCGTCCAGCACGGCCTTGAGGTCGGCGGCGAAGGTGTCGTAGTCAAAGCCGGTGGCGGGCTTGCTGGAGCGCCCGAAGCCACGCCGGTCGTAGGTGATGGTGCGGTAGCCGGCGGCCAGCAGGGCCTCCACCTGCTTCTCCCACGACGACCCGTCCAGCGGGTAGCCGTGGATGAGCACCACGGGCTGGCCGCTGCCGTGGTCCTCGTAGTACAGCTCGACGGGGGTGGAGTTCTCGGTGCCGACGGTGACGTAGCCCATGGGGTGCCCCTCTTCCTGGCCGGCGAGCAGTGGCGCTCTGCGGTGCTGACCACACTAGAATCAGCGCCGCGCTGCAGCCCAGCGCAGCCGGACGTTGTCGGCCTGCTCCTGCTCGGCCAGCACCAGCTCCAGCTCGTGCAGCGCCTCCGCCAGCCGCGGCACCCAGCCCTGCTCCAGCGCCCGCAGCCGCCGCCGGGTGGCCACCACCCGCCCGTCCAGCACCGCCAGCGCCGTCTCCAGCGCCGCCTGGCGCACTGCCGCGCGCAGCGCGTCCTGGTAGCGGCGGCGGGCCAGCACCAGCGCGCTGTTGGCCGGCAGCGGCGCGTCGGCGGGCGGACCATCCACCCGCAGCTGCGCGTCGTCGGGGTAGCGCACCCCCATCAGCTGGCGCCAGTGCACCGTCACCTGCGCGGTCACCGGTGCCGCGGCGGCGTCCACCGCCTGCTCCCCGCTGAGCAGCACCCCGTGCAGCAGCCACCGCTCGGCGTCGCGGTGCAGCTCCGCCCAGCCGGCCGCGGAGGAGTCGCGCTGGGCGGCGATGCGCTCGCGCTCGGTGAGCAGCACCCGCAGCTGCTGGTCCAGCAGCCGCGCACCCTGCCGCGCCGCGCCCAGCCGCCGCTGCAGGGCCAGGCGACCGGCCCGCCCCGGCGGCACCCGCACCGGCCGCGGCACCCCTCAGCCCTGCTCGCCGGCGGGTCGGTAGTGCTCGTCCAGCAGGGCCACCGGCAGCATGGTCAGCTCCCGCCGGGGCAGCACGCCCAGTGCGTCCCAGGCCCGGTCCAGGGTGTCGTCCAGGCTGCGGGCCTCGTCCCGGCGCTGGTTCAGCAGGTGCTGCTCCACCCGCGTCTGGTAGCGCAGGTAGGCGTGGTCGGTGTCGCTGAGCGCGTCCTCGCCCACCAGCTCGGCCAGCTCGCGCACCTGGCGGGCGCGGGCCAGGGCCGACATCACCTGCGCCGCCACGTCCAGGTGGTCAGCGCGGGTGCGCCCGGGGCCGGCGCCCTTGCGCATCAGCCGGGACAGCGAGCTCAGCGGGTCCACCGGCGGGTACACCCCGGCCGCCTGGACCTCCCGGGAGAGCACCACCTGGCCCTCGGTGATGTAGCCGGTGAGGTCGGCGACGGGGTGGGTGATGTCCCCGGCGGGCATGGTCAGCACCGGCAGCACCGTCACCGAGCCGGCCGTGCCCCGGATCCGGCCGCAGCGCTCGTACAGCGAGGCGAGGTCGCTGTAGAGGTAGCCGGGGTAGGCGCGGCGCCCAGGGATCTCCCCGCGGGCGGCCGACACCTCGCGCAGCGCCTCGGCGTAGGCGGTCATGTCGCTCATCACCACCAGCACGTGCCGGCCGGTGTCGAAGGCCAGGTGCTCGGCCACGGTGAGCGCGATGCGCGGGGTCTGGATGCGCTCGATCACCGGGTCGTCGGCGGTGTTGAGCAGCAGCACCAGCTCGCTCTCCGCCGAGCGGGCCTCCAGCGCGTCGCGCACCGCGGCCGCGTCGGTGTTGGTCAGCCCCATCCCGGCGAAGACCACCGAGAACGGCTCGTCACCCACGGTGGCCTGGGCGGCGATCTGGGTGGCCAGCTCCAGGTGCGGCAGGCCGGCCACGGAGAACACCGGCAGCTTCTGCCCGCGCACCACGGTGTCCAGCGCGTCGATGGCGGAGACCCCGGTGAGCACGGCGTCCGCCGGCGGGTCGCGCCACGTGGGGTTGAGCGGAGCCCCCGAGATGGGCGCGGTGGTGGTGCCGAAGATGGGCGGTCCGCCGTCGATGGGGCGCCCGCGCCCGTTGCACACCCGCCCCAGCCAGTCGGTGCCCACCGGGATGCGGAAGGCGGCACCGGTGAACGCCACCCGGGTGCGCCCGGGCAGGATGCCGCGGGTGCCCTCGAGCACCTGCACCACCACCCGGTCGTGGTCCACCTCCAGCACCAGGCCGTTGCGGGTCTCGCCGCTGCCCAGCTCGATCCGCGCCGCCTCGTCCCAGCCGACGCCGCGCACGCCGCGCACCACCAACAGCGGGCCACGCACCTCGGCGACGTCGGTGTACTGCACCGTCCCCAGGTCGGTGGCGGCGTGCTCGGCGGCGCTCATGCGTCGGCGTCCTGCCGCAACCCGTCCAGCCGGGCCAGCACCGCGTCCAGGTGGCCCTGCACCCCGGCGGCGTCGGTGGGGCCGGCTTCCTGTGCCGCCCGCAGCAGCGGCCCGTAGTCCAGCTCCTCCACCCGCCCCGGCGGCACCCCGGCCGCCACCAGCGCCAGACAGCGGTCCACCACCGTCAGCACCGCCGCCAGCAGCGCCGCACCCTTGGCCGCGGAGCAGAACGCGTCGTTCCGGCTGAGGGCGCTCTGCTGCAGCACCCCCTGGCGCAGCAGCGAGCCGGCCAGCATCACCATCCGCTCCGCCCCGGGCAGCGAGGCCGCGCCCACCAGCTCGGCCAGGGCGGTGAGGCGGTCGGCGTCGGCGAGGTAGCCCAGCGCCCGCTCCCGGCGCTGCGCCCAGCCCGGGTCACCGCCGGCGGCGTGCCAGCCGCCCAGCGCCGCGGCGTCGCGGGAGAACGACCCCGCCCAGGCCACCGCCGGGTAGTGCCGGGCGTAGGCCAGGTCGCGGTCGAGCGTCCACACCTCGCGCACGAACCGCTCGGTGTGCGCGGTGACCGGCTCGGTCATGTCCCCACCGGCGGGTGAGACCGCGCCCAGGATGGTGACCGACCCGGCCCGCCCGCCGAGGGTGCGCACGTGCCCGGCCCGCTCGTAGAAGGCGGCCAGCGCCGAGGCGAGGTGCGCGGGGTAACCCTCCTCGGCGGGCAGCTCGCCGGTGCGGGAGGCGAGCTCGCGCAGCGCCTCGGCCCAGCGGGAGGTGGAGTCGGCGATGAGCACCACGTGGTAGCCCATGTCCCGGAAGTACTCCGCCACGGTGACGCCGCTGTAGACGCTGGCCTCGCGGGCCATCATCGGCATATTGGAGGTGTTGGCGATGACCACGGTGCGCAGGATCAGCCGGTCCCCGGTGCGCGGGTCCTCCAGCGCCGACAGCTCGGCCACCACGTCGGCCATCTCGTTGCCGCGCTCGCCGCAGCCGACGTAGACGATGACGTCGGCGTCGCACCACTTGGCCACCTGCTGCAGCAGCATGGTCTTGCCGGTGCCGAAGCCGCCGGGCACCGCCGCGCTGCTGCCCCGGGCGACCGGGAAGAGCAGGTCCAGCACGCGCTGCCCGGTGTGCAGGGCCTCCGGGTGGTAGATCCGGTCGGCGCAGGGGCGGGCCTGGCGCACCGGCCACTGCGGGCTCATCGGCACCCCCACCCCGGCCACCGTGGCCAGCACCGCGTCGTCGGGGTGCGCACCCGGCGCGGCGACCTGCTCCACCGTGCCCGCCACTCCCGGAGGCGCCAGCACGCTCACCCGCAGCGGTCCGGCGGTGGCCACGGTGCCCAGCTCGTCGCCGGAGCCCACCACGTCACCCACCGCGACGGTGGGGGTGAACGCCCAGGTGCGCGCCGGCGGCGGGGCACTGGCCTGCCCCGGGGTGAGCCAGGTGCCGGCGTCGGCCAGCGGGCGCAGCAGCCCGTCGAGCACCGCGCCCAGCAGCCCCGGTCCGAGCCGCGCCGACAGCGGTGCGCCCTGCGGCTGCACGGGGGCGCCCGGGCCCAGGCCGCCGGTCTCCTCGTAGGCCTGCACGGTGAGCTCGTCGTCGGCGATGGCCACCACCTCACCGGGCAGCCGGTGCTCCCCCAGCAGCAGCAGCTCGTTCATCGCCACCGCCGAGCCGGGCTCGTCCTGCACCCCGACGAGCGAGCCGGCGACCCGAAACACTCTTGCGCTCACGGTGATTCACCAGCCCCAGCGGAGTCCGTGGCCCACAGCCCCTCGACCTCGCTGCCCAGGCCCTCGAGCACCTGCGCGGCGACGTCGTCCAGGGTGAGCACCAGCAGCCGACCGTCCGCCTCCGCCCGCACCCCGCCCTCCGGTGGCTCGCTGATGCGGGCGTGCTCGCCGAGCACCTGCCGGGCGTGGGCGACCAGCCGCTGCCGCCAGGCCGGGTAGGCGGGGTCCTCGCGCAGGGCCGGCAGCGCGGCGCGGACCTGCGCACGCAGGTCGTCGTAGGCCTGCTGGCGGGCGGCGAGCACCACCTCGCGGGCCTCGCGCCGGGCGCGGGAGCGGGCCGTGGCCTGCAGCGCCGCCGCCTCGGCCTCGCCCTCGCGGCGGGCGGCGGCCACCACCGCCTCGGCGTCACGACGGGCCTGGGCGTCCACCTGCGCGGCGTGCTCGCGGGCTGCGGCCAGCTGCGACTCGGCCTCGGCACGGGCGTGGTCGAGCACCGCGCGGCGCACCGGCTCCAGCGGGTCGCGCACCGGGGTGCTCATCCTGGCAGCACCGCCGTCAGCGGTGGCCGGCCCACCGGCCGGAGCTCACCCAGGGCGGCCGCGGCGGCCGCGGTCAGCAGCACCAGCTCCACGTCGGGGGGCAGCTGCCGCCAGGCGTGCCGCACGGCCGCGTCGTCCTCGGCGGCCAGCACGGTGGCGCCGGCCAGCGCGTAGCCCACGCACGCCGTGCGCTGGCCGATCACGGCGACGCGGCCCACCGCTCACGCCTGCCCGATGAGGATGATGGCGATGATCAGCCCGTAGATGGCGATGCCCTCGGCCAGCCCGACGATCACCATGGAGCGGCCGAACAGCTCAGGACGCTCGCTCATCGCGGCCAGCGCCGCCGCCCCGGTGTAGGCCACCGCCACCGCGGCGCCCAGCGACGACCCGGCCACCGCGATGGCGGCACCCAGCAGGGCCGCCCAGGTGTCGCCGTCGGCGGCGGCCTGCGCGGTGACGGTGGAGGCCTCGGCGGCGCCGGGTCCGATCGCGGCCAGCACGGTCAGCGCCACCAGCCCCAGCACGAACAGCACCGCGTTGGCCGCCACCAGCACCCGCACCGCCGCTCGTCCGCGCCGGCGCAGCAGCAGCCGGGTGGCGGCGAACCCGCCGAGCAGGACGGGCAGTGCCAGCAGCCAGGCGATCATGCGCGAGGGTCTGGTGGTCGCAGCACGGCGTCCTCCGATCAGACGCTCGCGGGCGGGGCGGCGTCCCTGTCGATGGTAGGTCGGGCCATACCGTCGGAGCCCGGCTCCGGGCGCCAGGGACGAAACGGTCGCCCCTCGGTGGTGAACACCCGGGAGAACAGCTCGTAGTACTCCAGCCGCAGCGCCTGCACCCCGGCCACCAGCGCCTCCAGGGCGAAGGCCACCGCATTGCCCAGCGCGAAGACGACCACGGCGGCGAGCACCGCCACCCCACCCAGGTCCCACAGGCTGGTGGCGCCGTCCCACACCACCTCGCCCAGCGCGGCGTGGGTGAGCCCGAACGCGGCCAGCCGGGCGAACGAGATGAGGTTGGTGCCCACTCGCATCACCGCGTCGAACACCTCCACCGCGGCCTGGGTGAGGCCCGCGGCGCCGCCGCCCGCGGTGGCCACGAAGCCCAGGAACGCCAGCGCCACCCCGGCCACGATCACCACCGCGCCCACCACCACCAACCAGGTCAGGCCCGCCCACAGCGCCAGCACGACCAGCCCGAGCCCGGCCAGCAGGGCGGCTCCGGCGATGCCGGTGGCCGAGGACAGCGCCAGCGGCCAGCCGCCCTCCCGCCAGCGGTTGACGATGCCCAGCACCTGGGCGCCAGCCAGCAGCACCGCGCCGATGCCCAGGGCAACCAACAGCAGGGTGATCGGCTCCTCCAGCGGCTGCAGCCACAGCGTGGGCACCACGCCGGTGGGGCCGAAGCACTCCCCGTAGAGCAGCCCGAACACCGCCGCCGCGAGGCCGCAGCCCACCACCAGCGGCCACACCACCCGGAAGCGGGCGAGCTGACGGGGCTTGCCGGCGGCCATCAGCACGCCGAGGAGCACCAGCAGCGCGCCGTGGCCGACGTCGCCGAACATCATCCCGAACATGAAGACGTAGGTACCGCCGGCGAGCAGGCTGGGGTCGAGGTCGGCGTAGGGCACCGTGCCGTACACCTGCACCAGCGGGCTCATCGACTGTCGCACCGTGCTGCCGGGCTGCAGCATGGTGGGCGGGTCCACACCGCGGGGCCGGCGCAGCGGCACCACGGCGCCGCCGAGGTCGACGAGGTCATCGGCCAGGGCGGGCACCGCGGCCGCCGGCATCCAGCCCAGCAACCCGTCCACCTCCCCGCGCCGCACCGCGCCGGCGGCCACGGTGTCCAGGTCGGGCTGGGCCTGCGCGCCCGCGTCTCGCCCCTCCCCAGGGAGCTCCAGCTCCACCGTGCCTGCGGCCCGCACGTGTAGCAGCACCTCCGGCAGCTGCTCGTGCGGAGCGAGCAGGGCCACCCGCTCCATCCGCACCGGCACCTGCCCGCTCGCCCGCTGGGGCCGGACCCGCTCACGCGACGGCATCGAAGGCCTCCAGCACCGCGCCGCTGCCGCCACGCGCGGCGCACTCCAGGGCCGCGCGCACCCGCCAGGCGTCCACGGACAGCACCCCGATCACCCCCACCACCGGCCTGCGGCCGTAGCCGGAGCCGCGCAGCAGCGCGAAAGCCTCGTCCTCCACCCGCAGCCACCAGCGCGCCTCGGCCTGCCACAGCTCAGCCGGCTCCGCCACCCCCTCGAGCACCCAGGCGATAGCACTGGGCAGGCTCGCCCGCACGGCGTCCAGGTCCTCCGGCGCCGTGGTGACGGTCGCGGCGAACGCGGGGCTCACCACCGCGGACGCCTGCGTCAGCACGCTGGGCGGCACCGGCTCGCCCGCGACGGCCACGCGGCGCAGCACCTGCAGCACCGCCGCCGCCCGCGCCCAGGTGGCCGCCTCGGGCACCCGCGCGGCCACCGCGTCGGCCCAGGCCAGGCGCAGCGCCAGCTGCAGCTCGTCCACCGCGGCGCCGGCCCGCACCCGCCACGGCGACGCCTCCAGCGCTGCCTGCGCGGCGGGCACGCTGGTGGTGGCGGCCAGCCGCTGCCCGGCGACGTCCAGGGTGCCCAGCGCGAAGGGCTCGACCTCCGTCGCCGAGCCCTGCAGCCGGGCCAGGTGCGCCTCCGCGTTGGCCACCTCGAAGCCACCGGCGAGGGCGCGCACCACCTCAGCGCCGTCGCGGGGCAGCCAGCCGGCGAGCACCCGCAGGTTCCACAGCACCGCGGCAGCCACCCCGCGCTGGGCGGTGCGCAGGTCCTGGCCCACCGACACGTCGTGGCCGTAGGAGGCCTCGTGCAGCACCCCCAGCGCGGCATCCAGGCTGGGCTGCTCGGCCAGGTGCCGCGCCCCGCCGGCCCCGAGCCGCCGCTGGGCCAGCGCCCGGCCCCGCACCACCCCGGCCACCCAGGCGGTGCTCATCCGGTGGTCTGCTCCCGCAGCGCGGCGCGGGTGCCCGCCAGCACCCGGTGCACGTGCTCGGGCATGCGCTGCGCGGCGGTGGCACGGATCCGGGCGGCCTGCTGCTGCGCGGCGGCCAGCGCGGTGGCGGCCTCCTGCTCAGCCTGACGGGTGCCCTGCTGCACGGCCGCGGCCCGGGCGGCAGCGGCGTCGCGCTGGGCGGCGGCCGCGGTGGTTCGGGCGCGCTCGGCGGACTCGGTGCGCAGCTGCTCGGCCTGCTCGTGAGCCTGGCGGCGCAGCGCCTCGGCCTGCTCCTGCTCCGGCTGCAGGCGGGCCAGCACCGGCGCCAGCTCGGCGGCGATCTCGGCGGCCCGGTCGGCGGGGACTCCGCTGGCGGTGGCGGCACCGGGGGCGGCGGCCGCCTGGAAGCGCCGCAGGATGTCTCGTGGTCGCGGCACGGCGTCCTCCGATCGCCAGTGGCCCGCAGCGGCGGGGCACCCTCTCGATCGTAGGTCGCGCCGGTGGCGCGAGGGTGGGCTCAGCCCGCCTGGGCGGAGCGCTCCTCGGTGATGGTGATGCCCTGCGCGGCGGCCCAGGCGCGGGCGTCCAGCACGTCCAGGCGCAGCTGCTCGATGAGCTCGGTGGAGCCGACGAAGCGCACCTGCGGCCGCAGGTGGGCGTGCAGGCGCACCAGCACGGTGGCCCCGTACAGGTCGCCGGTGAAGTCCAGCAGGAAGGCCTCCAGCAGGCGCTCGCCGTCCTTGCCGTAGTACGTCGGGCGGTGGCCCACCGACACCGCGGCCACGTGCACCGGGCCGTCGTTGGCCGGGTCGATCTGCACGGTGCCGGCCCACACGCCGTCGCTCAGCGCGTGGTCGGGCACGGCGACGTTGGCGGTGGGAAAGCCCAGCAGCCGGCCACGCTTGTCCCCGTGCTCAACCACCCCCTCCACGTCGAGCACCACAGCGTTGTCCTTGCCCGGCCTGATGGCCATGCGCTCCTCCAGCGGTCCGCGGGGGCGCTCCCCGTCACCCGCGGAAAGTACACGCCGCCAGCGCCCGCACCCCGGCGCGCGTGGCGCGGCCACCGGGCCGGACCACCGCTCGGTGCGCTGACCTGCGCCGATGCCACGTGCGGCGTCTTCTTCCACTGAGCGGACCTTGCGCTCACGCTGCGCCGAAGGCAGGTTCACCAGGGTTGCCCCGCCCGCGCCAGGAGGACGCCGATGAGCACCGACCACGCACAGCTGCTCGCCGGGAAGGTCGCCGTCGTCACCGGCTCCAGCCGTGGCATCGGGTTGGCGGTGGCGCACGCCCTAGCGGCCGAGGGGGCGCGAGTGGTGCTGAACGGCCGCGACGCGGCGACCGCCGAGCGAGCTGCCGCCCAGGTGGGTGGCGGTGCCGTGGCGGTGCCCGGTTCGGCTGCAGACCACGCCGTGGCCGCCCAGCTGGTGGACACCGCGGTGGCGGTGCACGGCGGGCTGGACGTGCTGGTCAACTGCGCCGGAGCCGCGGAGCCGGCGGGCTCGTCCATCCTGGACATCTCCCCCGCCGACTGGCAGGAGCTGCTGGACAGCCACCTCACCTCCACCTTCGCCACCTGTCGCGCGGCGGCGCCGGTGCTGCGGGAGCGGGGTGGCGGGGTCATCGTGAACACCAGCTCGCACGCCTTCACCGGGATGTTTGGCGGCACCGGCTACGCCGCGGGCAAGGGCGGGGTGAACAGCCTGACGCTGGCCCTGGCCCGGGAGCTGCGCGAGCACGGCATCCGGGTGAACGCCGTGTGCCCCGGCGCCCGCACCCGGTTGTCCACCGGCGACGACTACACCCAGCACGTGCAGCGGCTGCACCAGCGGGGGCTGCTGGACGAGGTGACCCTGGCGGCGTCGCTGGCCCCGGCGCCACCGGAGTACGTGGCGCCGCTGTACACCTACCTGGCCAGCGACCTCTCCGCCGGCGTGAGCGGCGAGGTGCTCTCCGCGGCTGGCTGCTACCTGGGCCGCTTCGCCCCGCCGGCGGAGACCCTGCTCGGCTGGCGCGACCACGCCGACAGCCCGCCCTGGACCCCGGCCGAGGTGGCCGCCCAGCTCGCCACGGCGGGCCTCGGCGACTAGTCCCGCTCTTGTGGCGTGAGTCACAGCGGCGGTCCTATGCTCGCAGGGCTGAACCCGCTGGGAGGTCCCCATGAGCACCGACAACGCCGTGAGCACCGACACCGCCCCGCTCGGCACCGCCACCACCGACCCGCAACAGCGGGTGGACGCCTGGCTCGCCGACTTCGACCAGGCCCTGCACGACCGGGACGTGGACCGGGCGGCCGGGATGTTCGCCGCCACCAGCTTCTGGCGCGACCTCGTCGCCTTCTCCTGGAACCTCACCACGGTGGAGAACCCGGACGGGGTGGCCGACCTGCTGCGCGCCACGCTGGCGGACACCGACCCGCACGGCTTCGCCACCGAGGAGCCGCCCGAGGACGCCGACGGCGTCACCACCGCCTGGATCACCTTCGCCACCGCGGTGGGCCGCGGCCGCGGGCTGCTGCGCCTGGTGGAGGAGGACGGGCCCAAGGCGTTCACCCTGCTCACCACCCTCTACGAGCTGACCGGCTTCGAGGAGCCGCGCGGCACCCAGCGGCCGATGGGCGCCGAGCACGGGGCCAACAAGGAGCGGCTGACCTGGCTGGAGCGGCGGCAGAAGGAGGACGCCGAGCTGGGCACCGTCACCCAGCCCTACGTGCTGGTGGTCGGTGGCGGGCAGGGCGGCATCGCCTTGGGCGCGCGGCTGCGCCACCTGGACGTGCCCGCGCTGGTGATCGACAAGCATCCCCGCCCGGGCGACCAGTGGCGCGGGCGCTACAAGTCGCTGTGTCTGCACGACCCGGTCTGGTACGACCACCTGCCCTACCTGAAGTTCCCGGACAGCTGGCCGGTGTTCGCGCCCAAGGACAAGATCGGTGACTGGCTGGAGTCCTACACGCGGGTGATGGAGGTGCCCTACTGGACCAGCACCCGGGCGCTGAGCGCGTCCTACTCCCCCGAGGCCGGCGAGTGGACGGTGGAGGTGGAGCGCGACGGCGCCCCGCTCACCCTGCGCCCGAAGCACCTGGTGCTGGCCACCGGCATGTCCGGCAAGCCCAACGTCCCGACGCTGCCGGGCCAGGACGTCTTCCGGGGCGCGCAGCACCACTCCTCGGCGCACCCCGGACCGGACCCGTTCGTGGGCAAGCGGGTGGTGGTGGTCGGCAGCAACAACTCCGCCTTCGACATCTGCGGGGCGCTGTGGGAGTACGGCGTCGACGTCACCATGGTGCAGCGCTCGTCCACCCACATCGTCAAGAGCGCCAGCCTGATGGAGATCGGCCTGGGCGCGCTGTACTCCGAGCAGGCGCTGGCCAACGGGATCACCACGGAGAAGGCCGACCTGATCTTCGCCTCGCTGCCGTACCGGATCATGCACCAGTTCCAGATCCCGCTCTACCAGCAGATGGCCGAGCGGGACCAGGACTTCTACGCCCGCCTGGAGGCCGCCGGCTTCGACCACGACTGGGGCGAGGACGGCTCGGGGCTGTTCATGAAGTACCTGCGCCGCGGCTCGGGCTACTACATCGACGTGGGCGCGGCCGACCTGGTGGCCAACGGTGACGTGCGGCTGGCCAAGGGACAGGTGGACCACCTCACCACCGACGCCGTGGCGCTGGCCGACGGCACCGAGCTGCCCGCCGACGTCGTCGTCTACGCCACCGGCTACGGCTCGATGAACGGCTGGGCGGCCGACCTGATCAGCCAGGAGGTGGCCGACCGGGTGGGCAAGGTGTGGGGGCTGGGCTCGGACACCACCAAGGACCCCGGGCCGTGGGAGGGCGAGCAGCGCAACATGTGGAAGCCCACCCAGCAGGAGGCGCTGTGGTTCCACGGCGGCAACCTGCACCAGTCGCGGCACTACTCGCTCTACCTCGCGCTGCAGCTCAAGGCCCGGCTGGAGGGCATCTCCACCCCGGTGTTCGGCCTGCAGCCGGTGCACCACCTCAGCTGAGGCTCGCGGCCCCAGCGCTTGTGGCGCAAGGCGATCGGGCATCATGGCCCGCCATGGGCGCATGGGGAACGGAAATCTTCTCGGACGACACCGCAGCGGACGTGCGCGGTGACTACCGCGAGCTCCTGGAGGACGAGGTTCCCGACGAGGAGGCCACCCGCCGGGTCGTCGCCGAGTACCAGTACCTCGACCAGGACCAGGCGCACGTGCTGTGGCTGGCGCTGGCGGCCGCGCAGCACCAGGTCGGGCGCCTGGACGAGGAGGTGCAGCGCCGCGCCCTCGACGTCATCGACTCGGGCGAGGGGCTCCAGCTGTGGGAGGAGGCGGGCTCGACGGAGCTGGCAGGGCGCAAGTCCGCGCTGGCGACGCTGCGGGAGCAGCTGACCGGCCCCCAGCCAGCCCGCAAGACGCTCCGGCGCCCGTAGCGCGGTCGCCTCAGCTGGCGCGGGTGGACATGGCGGTGAGCAGCTGGTCGTAGTGGCCGTCCCGGGTGGCGAAGCGCAGCGGCTTCACCCGGTCCACCAGGATCTCCTTGGCGTCGGGCTGCTCCTGCAGCAGCCGCATGGTCTCGCTGAGGAAGTCCTCCAGCGGCATCGCCCGCTCGCTGTCCTGCTGGCCGTTCAGCGTGGTGCGCACCGCCGGGGGCACCAGCTCGATCACCTGGATGGAGGTGTCGGCCAGCTGCACGCGCAGGCTCTCGGTGTAGGAGTGCATCGCGGCCTTGGTCGCGTCGTAGGTGGGCGTGGCCGGCAGCGGGACGAAGGCGAGGCCGGAGGACACCGTGATGATCGCGGCCTGCTCCTGACGCGCCAGGAACGGGATCAGCGGAGTGAGCGTGCGGATGGGCCCCAGCAGGTTGGTGGCCACGGTGGCCTCGGCGATAGCCAGGTGACCGGGGTCCAGCAGGTTCTCCGGCTGCATGATGCCGGCCATGGTGATCACCACGTTGAGGTCCGGGTGCTCCCTGGTCACCGAGTCGACGACGCTGCGGATGGACTCCGGGTCCTGCACGTCCAGCACAACGGTCTCGATGCCGTCGTGCCGCGCAGCAAGCTGGTCCAGCAGGTGCTGGCGGCGGCCGCTGATGATCACCCGGTTGCCACGATCGCGCAGCCGCAGGGCAAGCCCCAGGCCGATCCCCGAGGTGCCGCCGGTCATGAAGATGGTGTTGCCGTGCAGGTTCACGATTCAGCCCTCCCTGGCCGTGGACGGGTGCGGCACCCGCCGGTCCCAGTCTGGCCCGCAGCCCCCTGACCTGCTGAGAGAGCGCGTCTACTCTGGAGAACCACCGTCGTGAGGAGCTGCGCCATGAAGCTGCGGAACCTGCCCACCCGACTCGCCACCGGCGGTTTCATCCTCCACTCGGGCCTGGAGAAGTGGAACCTCCCGCCCGAGGGGGCCGCGGGCTACCACGGGATGGCCGTGGGGGCGTTTCCCTTCCTCTCCAAGGTGGAGGCACCGGCGTTCGTCCGCGCGCTGGCCTGCGCCGAGGTGGCGGTGGGTGGGCTGCTGCTCGCCCCGTTCGTGCCCGCCGCGGTGGCCGGCGCGGCGCTCACCGGGTTCTCCGCCGGGCTGGTGACGATGTACCTGCGCACCCCCGCGCTGCGCCAGGAGGACAGCATCTGGCCCAGCCAGGACGGGATCGCGGTGGCCAAGGACGTCTGGATGCTGGGCATCGGGCTGGGCCTGCTGCTCGACGCCGCACCGGGCACGCAGCACGGGCACGCGCACGCGCACCGGGCGCTCGCTGCGCACCCGCACGAGCACCACGGGCACAACCACTGCTCGCACGCCGGGCTGGCGCACGCCCGGTAGCCCGACCACTCCCACCCCCGTGGCCAGTGCGTTCCCTGGCGGCTGCGCGCTGTCATAATTCGCGCACAGCAGAGCGCTGCACCCGTGCAGCGTCGCCACCAGAGAAGGAGCCGTGCGTGGCCCAGCCCTCTCGCGTCGACGGACCTGAGCTGGAGCGGATCACCATCGGCCTGGTGAACGCGGTCGCCTACTCCTCCAGCAGCCGCTTCCACGCCCGGCTCTTCAGCAGCGCCACCAGCCTGGTGCTGCCCAGCGCCGACATCCGCTTCCTGGAGCACCTGCGCGGCCGCGGACAGGTGGCCACCAGCAGCATCGCCACCGCGATCGGCATCGACATCTCCCAGGCCAGCCGGCAGGCCAGCCGGCTGGAGGCCCTCGGCCACGTGGTGCGCACCGCCGACCCGGCCGACCGCCGACGCACGCTGGTGGCGCTGTCCGCGGAGACCTCCGCTGTCCTCGACCGCTGGCTGCTGACCTGGGCGGCCGACTACGCCCGCCCGGTGGCGGACTGGCCCGAGGCGGACCGCACCGACCTGGCGGCGTGGTTCAGCCTGGTGCACCACTGCCTGGCCCGGTCGCTGCCCCAGGTCGCCAGCTCCAACGCCGCTGAGCACTGGCGCTCGCTCATCTCCGCCGATGCCTACCCACCGGCCACTCGGGAGCTGCTCGCCGCCACCGTCGGCCTGGTCTCCTGGGTGGCGCAGTCCGGCGGCTACAGCGAACTGCTCGCCACCCTGGACGCCCCGATCACCCAGCACGACTACCTGACCATGCGGCTGATCTCCCGGTTCGGGCCGCTCTCCCTCATCGACGTGGCCGAGCGCATGGCCATCGACCCCTCGCAGGCCAGCCGCCGCGCGCGTCGGCTCACCGAGCTGGGCCTGGTCACCCGCGCGGTGAACGCCCGCGACCGGCGCAGCAACCTGGTGCAGGTCTCCGCCGCCGGCGCCGACCTGGAGCGGCGGGTGCGCAGCCGCCAGCTCAGCCTGTTCCGGTGGGTGCTGGAGCCGGTGTCGGACACCCAGCGCACCCGCCTCACCCCGCTCACCAGCCGGTACGTGACGCGCCTGCTCACCGAGACGCCCGCCCTGCCCGAGGCTGCCCTGGACGGCGCCGCGGTCTGAGCGCCGCTACCAGGAGACGGGCAGCACCGAGATCGGCTGGCTCAGGTGGTCGTAGTTGATCGTCGGGCTGCCCGCCAGCCGCAGCTGCGGCAGCCGCTTGAACAGCTCGGCGATGGCCACCTGCATCTCCATCCGGGCCAGCGGGGCGCCCAGGCAGTGGTGCAGCCCGTAGCTGAGCGTCAGGTGCGGGTTGTGCTCCCGGGTGATGTCGAAGGTGCTCGGGTCGGGTAGCGCGATCCCGTCGTGGGCGGTGGCTGCGGGGTCCACCAGCACGGCCTCGCCCTGGGCCACCAGCTGGCCGTCGATCTCCACGTCCTCGGTGGCCACCAGCGGCACCAGCCCACCCCCGCCAGGCACGTCCAGGCCCATCTCGAAGCGGCCGCGGCGCAGGATCTCCTCCACCGCGGTGGGCGCCAGCCCGTCCACGTCGGTCATCAGCAGCTCGCGGGCACCGGCGTGGTTGAGCAGGGACAGCACGCCCAGGCAGATGAAGTTGGCGGTGTTGTCGAAGCCGGCGATGATCAGCAGCAGCGCGATGGAGAGGATCTCCTGGTCGGACAGGGAGTCGTCGGTGTCGGTGGCGTGCGCCAGCACGCTGAGCAGGTCCTCCGCCGGGTCGCTGCGGCGGGTGTCGATGAGCGCCGCCATGTACCCGCCGAGCTCGATCATGTTGGTCATCACCTCCTCCTCGGTCATGCCGGCCACCGCGAGCATCGACGAGCTCCACCGCTCGAACTTCACCCGGTCGGCCATCGGCACGCCGAGCAGGTTGCTCAGCATCTGCATGGGCAGCGGCACCGCGTAGTCGTGCACCAGGTTGGCGCTGGTTCCCGCAGCCACCATCGTGTCGATCAGCTCGTTGGCGTAGACCACGGCCGCGTCGCGCATGGCCTGCACGGCGCGCGGCGAGGTGGCCTGCTGCACCAGGCGGCGCAGCTTGGTGTGCTCCGGCGGGTCCTCGAACTGCAGGGTCGCCTTGAGGAAGTCGGGGAACTCCACGAAGTAGGGCACCACCCGCTCGCCGGTGCGGAACGGCTCCCGGACGAAGCGCCGGTCGCGCAGCATGCTCCGCGCGGCCGCGGTGCGGTGGATGACCCAGGCCTCGCCGCCGAAGGGCATGGTCACCTTGGTCATCGGCCGGTCGGCGGCGATCTGGCGGTAGCGCTCGGCGGCCTCGCTGGCCGCGACCGGCGCGAACGGGTAATCGAGGGGCACGCTGGGTGCAGCTGAGGTGCTCACGGGAGTCTCCTGGTTGCTCATGCGGCCGGCTCCGGCACCGGCACGGTCTGCACGAGGGAGCCCTCGGGCAGGGTCATCACCTGGTCGACGTTGGCGGCGACGCTCTCGATCGACAGCTCGGGGTCGTGGAAGCCCGCGGAGTTCACGATCGCCATCCGGTTGACGAACCCGCCCGCGACGTTGAACACCTCGCCGGTGACCGCGCAGCTGGGGTGCACCAGGTAGGCCCCCACCGGGGCGACCAGGCTGGGCAGCAGGGCGGTGCGCATGTACTCCACCACCTCCGGTGCCAGCGAGTCGTTGGACGCCTCGGACAGCCGCGTGCCGCCGGCGCCGGGGGCCACCGCGTTGACCTTGATGCCGGCGGCGGCCCCCTCTACCGCGAGGTTGCGGGTGAGCCCGAGCACCGCACCCTTGGAGCTGCCGTAGTGCACCATCTGCGGGTTGCCCAGCATGGCGGCGGAGATGGAGTTCACGACGCGTCCGGTGCCGCTGGCGCGAAGGTGCGGCCAGGCGTGCCTGGCCAGCCACACCGAGCCGAAGAAGTGCACGTCCAGGTGGCGCTGGTACTCCTCGCGGGTGAGCGCCTCGAAGGACGCCAGGTGCAGCACGCCCGCGTTGTTGATGACGCTGTCCACGCCACCGAAGGCATCGGCGACGGCGTCCACGATGCGGGCGGCGCCCTGCTCGTCGGCGACATCCTCGCGCAGGGCGATGGCGGTGCCGCCGGCGCGGGTGATCTCCTCGACCACCGCAGCGGCTGGGTCGTCACCGTCCACTCCGGACCCGTCCACGGTGGCACCCAGGTCGACCACGGCCACCTGGGCACCGCGGGAGGCGAGCAGCAGGGCGTACTCCCGGCCGATGCCACGTCCCGCCCCGGTGACGATGACGCTGCGTCCGGTGAAAGTCAGGGTGTCCACGACTAGCTCCTCTCGGGTCACGGACGGCTGGTGCCGGCGCGATAGGTGGTCTCGGCGGTCCAGATCGAGCCCTGGCCCTCGGCGCGGGACTTGTCCCGGTCGAAGACCTCCATGCCCGCGCAGACGTAGAGGGTGCTGCGGTCGGCGCCGCCGAGGACGCAGGCCACTCCCATGGCCTCCTCCATCGGCAGCGCGACGACGTCGGTCATCTCCCCGCCCTCCACGAACCGGGCGACCACCCCGGATCCGGGCATGCCGGTCCAGACCCCGCCCTGGGCGTCCAGGCAGATGCCGTCGGGCAGCCACGGGGTCGGGGCGAACACGCGTCGGTTGCTCAGCGTGCCGTCGACGGCGCGGTCCAGCACCGTGAGGCAGTTGGCCAGCACCTCGGCCACGATCACCCGGGTGCCGTCGGCGGTGATGGTGATCCCGTTGCCGGATGCGAGCTCACCGAGCTCGGACAGCGCCCGCACCGACCCGTCCGGCTCGACGACCAGCAGGGCGCTGTTGCGGGCGTCCTCGCCGTGCAGCATGTCGAAGCCCAGCTGGGTGACGTAGGCACGGCCGTCGGCGTCGACGACCATGTCGTTGACCGGGCCGACCGCGACCTCGCGGAGGTCGGCGTAGAGGTCCACCGACTGGCCGTCCCAGACCAGCACCACCCGCTCGTACATCGAGGTGACGACCAGGCGCCCGTCGGGCAGCCAGCCCATGCCGCCGAGGACGACTTCCTCGTCCACGGGTCCGGCGCCGGGCTGGGCACCGAGCGCCTTGCGGTCGCTGACGTCGAGTACCACCTCGAAGCCGCCGTCGCCGCCCTGCCGGAGCACCTGGTGGTTGTACATGTCGCCGAACCAGAAGGTGTCGTCGTGCCAGCGCGGGATCTCCGTCCAGGAGTAGCCGGAGGCCACCTTCTGCGCCGGCACC
Source organism: Rhodococcus sp. Z6_132 (assembly GCF_058133635.1). Taxonomy (NCBI): domain Bacteria; kingdom Bacillati; phylum Actinomycetota; class Actinomycetes; order Mycobacteriales; family Nocardiaceae; genus Rhodococcus; species Rhodococcus sp. Z6_132. Next base: position 77,714 of record NZ_JBYUNP010000002.1, on the reverse strand, counting down.
TCCCGTGCCTGCGCGACTGCGTCAGCGAGCTCCATGGTTCTCCTTCGTGGGGTCAGGTCGGGTTGTGACGGACGTTACATCTTGCGTGCGTTTGGTCAAGTAATTGCGGCGGAAGTGGGAGCAGCCGACTCCTCCTTCAGCACCCGGCGCAGCAGCTTGCCCATGTCGTTGCGGGGCAGGCCGGCCAGGAAGTGGATGCGGGCGGGCACGCGGCTGGAGCGCAGGTGCTCGGCCACCCAGCGCTGCGCCTGTTCGGCGTCGAGGGCCGCGCCCGCCCGCAGCACCACCGCTGCCACCGGGACCTCGCCCCACTGCTCGTCCGGGACGCCGTAGACGGCGACCTCCCCGACCGCGGGGTGGCGAGCCAGCACGTCCTCGATCTCCCCGGGTGAGAGGTTCTCCCCACCACGGACGATCACGTCGTCCAGGCGGCCCGCCACGAAGACGTAGCCCTGGTCGTCGATCCAGCCGCCGTCGCGGGTGGGGAACCAGCCCGCGTCGTCGGTGACCGAGGCAGCGGAGTACTCGCCGGAGACCTGCTCGCCCCGCACCCACAGCTCCCCCGCGGCGGTGGCGGCCACGGGGGCCCCGTGCGGGTCGCGCACCACGATCTCCACGCCGGGCAGCGGACGCCCCACCGACTCCAGCCGCCGCCGCACCGCGGGGTCCGCCGAGGCCAGCGCGGCGCGGTGGTCGTCCGGTCCCAGCACCGCCACCGAGGAAGTGGTCTCGGTGAGCCCGTAGGCGTTGACGAAGCTGACGTCGGGCAGCAGGCGCAGCGCCCGCTCGATCACCGGGCGCGGCATCCGGCCACCGCCGTAGGAGAGGTGGCGCAGCGCGGGCAGGCCGGAGCCGCGCGCCTCGAGCACCTCGACGATTCGGGCGAGCATGGTGGGCACGACCATGGCGTGCGTGACGTCCTGGGCCAGGGCCAGGTCCACCCAGGCGGCAGCCTCGAAGTTGGGCAGCTGGACGATGCGGCGTCCACAGTAGACACCGGTGAGCAGCCCGGCCACGCCCGCCACGTGGTACGGCGGCACGCTGACCAGCGCGGCCTCCTCGGGCCCGGCGGAGAGCAGCTCGGTGGTGTTGAGCACGTAGGAGACCAGGTGGCGATGGCGCAGCACAGCCACCTTGGGCTTGCCGGTGGTGCCGCTGGTGTGCAGCAGCACCGCTGCCCGCTCCGGGTCCTGGTCGGCCTCGCCGGCCCACTCCGCGGCTCCGCCGGCACCTTGCAGGAAGGCCGCGGAACCGACGACGGCCACGTCGTCCGGCAGCGCGGGGTGTGCACCGGGCTCGTCGTGCAGCAGCGTGCTCGGTGCCTGGTCGGCCACCAGCGCGGCGAAGGGCTCCGCGGCGAGCCGGTAGCTGACCGGGGCGAAGCTGCGCCCGGCCAGCGCAGCGCCGAACAGCGCCACCGGGAAGGCCGGGGTGGCGGTGCCGGCGAACAGCAGCGGGCGGTGGGGCTGGTCGGCGAGCAGGGTGGCCGCTCCCCCGGCCAGCGTCCGCAGCTGGTGCAGGCTCAGGCCTGTGTCGCGGTCCCCGATGGCCACGCGGTCGGGGTCCACCCCGGCCACCATGTCCAGCAGCGTCAGCAGGTTCACGTGGGTCGCCGACCCGTCAGTCCGAGGAGGGCAGCGGCTTGGCCGCCTGCTCCGACAGCGGTTCCCCGTCCACCGACAGCGGGCCCGCGCCGGCCACCGTGCACAGCAGCTCCACCGAGCCTGCCTCGTCGCGGTAGCGCTTGCCCACCACCAGCGCCTCGCCGCCCTCGGTGGCGCTGGTGCCGCTGGCACCGTCGGTGGTCATCGGGGCGCCGGCGCAGGCGAGCTCGACGTCACCGCCGGGTGCCCTGATCACGATCAGCTGGGCGGACGAGACCGCCGACACCAGCTTCAGTCCGGGCTTGAGCTGCATGGGAGTTCCTCCAGAGGTGAGCGGGGCAGTGGGTGGGGGCGCAGTCGGTGCTGGGCGCGGGCTCAGCCGTAGGGGGACGCGCCGAGGTCCGGCACGGTGGGGCTGAAGAGCACCGCGTGCGGGTCGGTCGCGCCGGCACGGGGCAGGCGCACCGTGGCCCTGGCGGTCGCGGTCTCCTGCTCGTCCTGGTTGACCACCGCGACGCGGACGTCCACGCGTCCCTCGCCGTCGTGGTCGTAGGTGCGCAGCACCTGGCCCACCACGGTGTTGGTGTCGCCGATGAGGTTGGGGCGGCGCAGCTGCGCGCTCATGCTCAGCAGGTCGCCGGCGTCGCCCATCCAGTCCGCCACGATCTGGGCCAGCCAGGTGATCCGCTGCGGGCCGTAGTCGAAGGACGTGGACTGGGCGCGGCTGCGGCGGGCGTACTCCGGGTCGGCGCGACCGCCGGCGCCCATGTCGATGGTGCCCTCGTCCACCGCCCGGGAGCGGCTCATGGTCAGCGTGCCCAGGCTGAACAGATACAGCTCGGTGGTGGTGTAGGTGCCCTTGGGCAGTGCGGGCAGCTCGTCGCCGACAGCGACGTCCTCCCAGCACAGCGGCTGCGCGCCGCGACGGGTGCGCTGCCACACCAGCGGGTCCGGGGCCACCTGGGGTGCATCGGTGGTGCGGGCGGACTCCACGCCCTGTCCGGGGTTGGCGAAGCGGAGCATGTGGTTGGTCATGGACGCGACCAGCTCGGCGCGGTGGTTGTAGTAGTCGGTGCGGCCGGTGCACACCAGCGCCTCGCCCAGCTGGCGGCTGGCGGTGCGGCGCACGCCCACCGGGGTCTGGATGCTGCGCACCCGGTCGCCCAGCCACACCGGCCGGTGCCAGGTGACGTCCGCACCGAGGTAGAGGATGCTCAGGTCGTTCATGGACACCTCCTCCTGCGGGAGGTGGCCCCAGATGGAGGCGTTGGCGCCGAAGTCGATGGAGAACAGGAACGACGGCGAGGCCACCAGGCTGTGGTGGCGGGCGTCGCGGGCGTACTCGGCGTCGCGGTGCAGCGGGTTGTAGTCGCCGGACCCCTCGCTGTGGCGGGCCAGCCACTCGGTGGTCACCTCCCGCCAGGCCTTCAGCGGCAGCGGCTGGTGCAGCCCCTCGGTGTAGCGCTGCTCGAACTCCTCGAGCGTGGTGATGCGGGTCATCGTGCGGCGCTCCTCTCCTCTGGTGGTCAGGATCCGTGCGGGGCGGTGCCGATGACGCCGAGCTCGGCCAGCCGGGCCAGCTCGGTCGGCCCGAGTCCCAGCTCGCCCGTGAGGATCTCCTCGTTGTGCTCACCCAGCAGCGGGGGCCGCCGGGTGAGCCAGCTGGGCTGGTCGGCGCGCCGGAAGGGCAGCGTGGGCAGCGGGACCACGCCGGCGTGCGGCACCTCGGTCAGCTCGAAGGAGCCGCGGGCGGCCAGGTGTGGGTGCGTGTGCACGAACCGCAGGTCGCGCAGCACGGCCGCCGGCACCCCCCGGGCCAGCAGCCGCTCCACCAGCTCGGCGGCGTCGCGGTCGGCGACCCAGCCGGCCACCAGCTTCTCCAGCTCCTCGGCGCGGGCCTGGCGCCCGGCCCGGGTGCCCAGCTGTGGGTCCTCGGCCAGCGCGGTCAGCCCGGTGACCTCCAGCAGGGCGTGCCACTGGACGTCGGAGCTCACCGTCACGCCCACCCAGCGCTGCTCGCCACGGGCGGCGAAGAGGCCCTGCAGGTCGACGTCGTCGGCGCGGTTGCCCCGGCGCTCGAGCAGCTCCTGGTGCGCCGACCAGCGGATCACCTGCTCGGCGCTCATGGTCAGCGCCCCCTCGGCGAGCGCGGACTCCACCAGCACGCCCTCCCCCGTGGCGCGGGAGCGGCGCAGCGCCGCGGCCAGGGCGAAGAAGCAGCTGGCCCCGCCCATCGGATCGGCCGGACCCTGCGGGTTGGTGGGGTCGCCGCCGGGGTAGCCGGTGCGCCAGCACAACCCGGAGAACTGCTCCACCGTCTGGGCGTAGCCCACCATGTCGCGGCGCGGCCCGGAGAGGCCGAAGGCCGGCATCCGCAGCATCACCAGCCGGGGGTTCAGCGCGTGCACGGCCTCCCAGTCCAGGCCCACCGACTCCAGCACCCGCGGGGCGTAGTTCTCGATGAGCACGTCGGCCTCGCGGATCAGCCGCGCCAGCAGCTCGCGACCCTCGGCGTGGGAGAAGTCGATGCTGACGTTGCGCTTGTCGAAGTTCACGCCGAGGTAGAAGTTGCCGCACTCCCACCAGTGGTCCTGGCTCTGCGGCACCCCGCCGAGGGTGCGGGAGCCGTCGATGCGGCGGGTGCTCTCCACCTTGACCACGTCGGCGCCGAACGCGCCCAGGGTGGACCCGACGTAGGCACCCACCCACCAGGTGCCCAGGTCGAGCACCCGCAGCCCGGCGAACGGCGCTCCGCTGCCCATGGCCACCGGGGCCGGCCCCGCCGCTGGGGCCGGGTCGGTGCTGCGGGCGGGACGCTGCCCGCCGAAGAGCATGGGCGGTTGCGGCACCAGGAACGTCTGCCCGGGCAGCGGCGCGTAGAAGCCGCGCTGCACCACCTGCTCGTCGGCCAGCACGGTCTGTCCGTTGTGGACGGGAGCGCAGGGGATGCGGAACTGCCCCGCCAGCGCCACGATCTCGGCCACCGTGTGCTGCACCGTCCACGCGCGCACCGCGGCGGTCCACTCGTCGTAGCGCAGGTAGCGGCCGATGAAGGTGCTCATCTGCTCGTCGGCCAGCCACTCCGGCCGCTCGATGAGCACGAGGAAGTCCTGGTGGTTCTGCGCCGACGCCAGGTTGAAGCCCACCCAGCCGTCCGCGGCGGGCTCCACGCTGGGCGAGAGCCGGACGCGGTGGGTGAAGGGCTCCTGCGGCGTCTTCACCACGGCGGCGGCGATGTCCTGGAAGAGGTTCATCGCGTAGGAGGTGACCTCGAGCAGGCAGACGTCGATCAGCCGGCCCTGCGGCCCACCCTGCAGCGCTGCGGTGGCGGCACCGGCGGCCATCGCCCCGGCCACCCACAGCGGCTCGGAGCTGCCGGTCATGATCGGGTGCGAGGCCATCGAGCCCCGCATGCTCATCGAGCCGGAGTCCACCTGCAGGGTGAACTCGCTCCACGGACGCCCGGTGCCCGACCACGGCCCGTCCAGTCCCCACGGGGTGATGACCACGACCACCGCGTCACCGAACCGGCTGAGCAGCTCCCCGACCGGGGCGTCGGGCAGCTCCAGCACGACGACGTCGACGCCGCGGGCGGCGGCGAGCGCGGGCAGCTCGGCGAGCTCGGCCGTGGCCGTGTCCTTGCCGTGGTGCAGGAAGAGGTCCATCTCGGCGCCCTTGCCCAGCGACGCCGCACCGCCCACCCGGGTGACTGACGCGCCGACGTCACGCAGCAGCCGGCCGGCGTAGGCCCCGGCGATGGAGTCCGACCACTCCAGCACCCGGAGACCAGCCAGCGGCGCGACCAGCGGGGGCACGGCCGGCGCGCTCACTGCGCCACCGCCACGAGGTCGCCCAGCTCGGCCAGCCGCTGTGGACCGCCGCCGAGGGCGAGCGCGCCCTGCCGCAGCGCCAGGTAGTGCACGTGCAGCGGGTATCCGAGGTCGACGCTGGTGCCGCCGTGCAGGTGCATGGTCGCCTCCCCCACCCGCGGCGGCGCCTCGGTGGCCCAGCACGCGGCGACGGCCAGCGCCTCGGTCACCTCCTGCTCGTCGGCGTGCTGCTGGTCCAGCAGCCACACCGCGCGCCAGGCGGTGAGCCGCACGGCGGTCGCGTCCAGGTAGGCGTCGGCCACCCGGTGGGCCACCGCCTGGAAGCTGCCCAGCGCCCGCCCGAACTGGGTGCGCTCGGTGACGTGGCTGGCAGTGAGCGCCAGCGCGGCCTCGCAGCTGCCCAGCAGGCTGATGCAGGCGGCGGCCACGGCGCGCTCGCGCACCCAGCGCACCCCGTCCGCGTGGGCCCCCGGTGCCACCAGCACGTCGTCGGCGGGCACCCGCCAGCCCTCCACCTGCAGGTGCCAGCGCGGCCGTCGGTCGATGGAGGACTGGGGCTGCCGGCGCACCGCGGCAGCGGCGGGGTCGAGCAGGAACAGCCCCCGGCCCCCGTCGTCGTCCACCGCCTCCACCAGCACCCGCTCGGCGACGTCGGCCAGCGGCACGTGCCCCACCCCGCCGTCCAGCCGCCAGCCGTCGCCGTCGCGGTGGACCCGCAGGCTGGGCACGTGGCCGGGCTCGGTGCGCAGCGCCGAGGACAGCACCAGCGTGCCCGCGCAGAACGGGGCGAGCAGCCGCTGCTGGGCGGGAGTGCCCAGCCGGGCCAGCGCGCCCGCCGCGTGCACCACCGACTCCAGCAGGAACAGCCGGGCGCCGGCGCGAGCGGCCTGCTCCACCACCAGGCAGAGCTCCACGAAGCCGGCGCCGCTGCCGCCGTGCTCCTCGCCGACGGCGATGCCCAGCAGCCCGGCGTCAGCCAGGTCCTGCCAGAGTGCCTGGTCGAGCCAGTCCTCGGGGGCCACCAGCACGGTCGGCGGGGCTGAGCGACGCTTGCTGATGATCTGCTCGGCGAGGTCGCGCACGTCGCGCTCCTGCTCGTTGAGGACGTAGTCCACTCCGGTCTCCGGTCTCTGGTTCGGGTTTGGCTGCACAGCTCTCGGGGCTGGTCAGCGCTTGCTGCGGGGCAGGCCCAGGCCCATCTGGGCGACGATGTCGCGCTGGATCTCGTTGACCCCGCCGATGAAGGTCATGACGTTGGAGTGGCTGGCTGCCTTGGCCAGCACGCCACCGGCGACGTGTCCGGGCGAGTCGGCGTCCAGGCCCACGTCCAGCCCCACCACCTCGTTGAGCAGCAGGCGCGAGCGACCGAACAGCTCGGAGCCGAACACCTTGGCCGCCGAGGCGTCGGCCGCCTTCAGCTGGCCGGCGTCCACCTCGGTGGCCAGCTTGGCGTTGAGCAGCCGGAGGAACTCCACGTCGGCGCGCACGCGGGCCAGGTGCGTGCGCACCCAGGGCTGGTCGATGACGGCGGTGCCGTCGCTGCGGTGGGCGTGCTGGGCCCACGCGGTGACCTGCGCCAGCGCCCGCTCGACCGGCGCCGAGGAGACCAGCGCGACCCGCTCGGAGTTGAGCTGGCCGGTGATCACCCGCCAGCCGTTGTTCTCCCCGCCGATGCAGGCCTCCAGCGGCACCCGCACGTCGTCGAAGCCGACCGCGGCCACGGAGTGCCCACCGAGGGTGTCCAACCGGGTGGAGGAGATGCCCTGGGCGTGCCGCGGCACCAGCAGCACGGAGACGCCGGCATGCTTGGCGGCGCCGGTGTCGGTGCGCACGGCCAGCCAGATGTAGTCGGCGGCCTCCATCATCCCGGTCCACAGCTTCTGCCCGTTGATGACGTAGGAGTCGCCGTCGCGCACCGCCCGGGTCTGCAGGGCCGCGAGGTCGGTGCCGGCGCCGGGCTCGGAGTAGCCGATGGCGAAGTGCAGCTCGCCGCGGAGGATGGCCGGCAGCAGGGTCTCACGCTGCTCGGCGGTGCCGTAGGCGGCGATCGCGGGTCCCACGCTGTTGATGGTGAGCAGCGGGGTAGGCACGTCGGCCAGCGCCGCCTCGTCGCTGAAGATCGCCTGCTCCACCATGGACAGCCCCTGCCCGCCGATGTCGCGCGGCCACCCGATGCCCAGCCAGCCGTCTGCTCCGAGGCGACGGATGACGGCGCGGTAGGCCTCGGTGGTGCCGGGTGCGTAGTGGCTCTCCCGCAGGTCGTGCCGGATCTGCGGGGTCATCACCTCGGCGAAGTAGTCGCGCAGCTCGGCGCGCAGCTGCGCCTGCTCGGTCGTCTCCGCGAGGTGCATGGGTTTCCTCCTGAGCAGGAACTTCGTTGATGAGGTGGCACGTGACACCGGTCACCTGACGTGACTACAGTCACTCCAGCACTAATACGTGCGTTTGGTCAACTATCGCTTCCGCGACGTGGAAAGGACCGCCATGACCGTCACTGCCGACGCCCCTGCTGCGCTCACCGAGGACCCGGAACGGGGCTCGCGGGGCGGTGTGGTGGAACGCGTCATCCGCATCCTCGACGCGTTCACCGAAGCACCCGGCCGGCTGAAGCTGGAGCAGGTCGGGCAGATCACCGGGCTGCCCCGGTCCACGGCGTTCCGCCTGCTCGGCCAGCTGGTCGACCTGCAGTGGATCGAGCACGAGGGCGAGGGCTACTCGCTCGGTCCGCGCACCGCCCTGCTCAGCACGCAGCACTCCAGCTACGAGGAGATCCGGGCGGCCGGCAGCGCCGCGCTCACCGAGCTGCAGCTGGCCACCCGCACGGTGGTGCACCTGTCGGTGCTGGAGGGCGCGGTGGTGCGCTACCTGGACAAGATCGGTGGTGCGGCTGCAGCATCGGTGCCGTCCCGGGTGGGAGCGCGGATCCTCGCCCCCGACACCGTCAGCGGGCGGGCGATGCTGGCGTGCCTGACCCCGGAGCAGGTGGACCGTGCCCTGGCCGGCTCCTACCCGGCCGGGGCCAGCATGGACACGCTGCACCGGCAGCTCTCCGACATCCGGCGACGCCAGGGGGTGGCGGCCATGACCGCGGCGTCGCGCACCAGCGGCATCAGCTCGCTGGCCGTGCCCGTGCTGGGACCGCGGGGCCTGGTGGCCGCCGTGTCGGTCGCCGCCCGCGGGGAGCTGCCGGCCAGCCGGATCGCACCGCTGGTGCACCGGGTGGCCCGCTCCATCTCCCGCAACCTCTATCCCGACTGGGCCGGGGCCGCAGCGCGATAGCGAGGGTCAGCGGGGCGGGGCGAACCCCGTCAGGCGGGTGAAGTTGCCCGACGCCAGGGCGAGGCGCTCGGTGTCGGAGAGCGGCAGCGTCTGGAGCACGTCCACCGACTTCCACACCTGGGTGAACCGGGGGTCGACGTGCTCGGGTGCCGGGCGGTGGCCCGGCCGCTCGGGCAGCAGGTCGGAGAAGACGTAGTTGGTCCCGAACATCACCCGCTCGGTGCCGATCTTGCGCAGGAAGGCGACCATCTCCTCCGGCGCCACGGTGCCGTCGGCCACCTCGTGCAGCCGCAGCGAGGTGTCGCCGTGCACCCCGTCGTAGCGCGCCGCCAGCTCCAGCACCTGCTCGTCCAGGCCGTGGCCCAGCTCCCGGTCGTGTCCGCAGTGGGCGAAGACCAGCTGCAGCTGGGGAAACGCGGCCAGCGCGCCGGCGAACCCCGCGGGTGCGCTGTGCGGGCTGTGCCCGCCCGTCTCGGTGAGCACCGGGATGCCCTGCTCCACGCAGTAGTCGTAGAGCGGGAACAGCACGGGGTCCTCCCCCGGCACGCCCATGTCCGAGGGCACCAGCTTCACCCCGAGAGCCCCGCGCTCGCGCTGGGCCACCACCTCCTGCACGGCCCCCTCGGCGCCCATCACCACCGGGTTCACCCCGGCGAAGTAGCCCACCCGGGGGTTCTCCGCCGCGATCGTCGACGCCCAGGTGTTGTTGTCGCTGACGCGGCGGGTCACCCGCGCGCGCAGCTCGGCGCTGGCGCGGTCGCGCTCGGCGGCGTCGTCGGGCAGCACGTAGGTGCCGTGCCGGAGGTAGCGCCCGCTCCAGGTGAACATCAGCATGTTCATCGCGCTGATGCCCACCTGGTCCATCATCTCCAGCAGCTCGGGGAGGGTGCCGAGGTTCGGCGCCCCGGGCTTCACCAGGTGCGGGGTGAGGAAGTAGTCGCGCATCTCGTGCCCGTGCGCGTCGTCGCGCTGCACGTGGGTGTGCATGTCGATGATCGGCAGCTCGCTCATGCGGATGTCCCCTCGTGTGGGCCGGTGGCCCGTGCTGACCCGTCCACCCAGGACCGGATCGCCTCCGGCACCTGCTGCCCGCCGAAGGCCGGCCGGGCGGTGGTGTGCAGGATCCCGCCGTCGGACACCACGGAGTGCCCGGTCAGGTAGGCGGACAGCTGCGAGGCCAGGAACAGCGCCACCCCGGCGCTGTCTGCCGGCTCACCCAGGCGACCCAGCGGGGTTGCCGTGGCCGCGTCGGCGAAGAACTGGCGCACCTGCGGCGGGGAGTCCGGGCTGGTGGCGTGCTCGCGGGTCTTCTTGCTCCAGTGCGTGCCCGGCACCAGGCAGTTGACCCGGATACCGTACGGGGCGAGCTCGACGGCGGCGGTCTTGGTGAAGTGGATGATCCCCGCGTTGGCCGCTCCGTAGGCGGCGAGGTTGGGCGCGGCGGTCATCCCGCTGCTGGAGCCCACGTTGACGATGGCGCCGGCTAGCCCGGCCTGCACCATGGCGATCGCCTCCGCCTGGCAGGACAGGAAGGTGGACACCAGGTTCAGGTCCATCGGCCGCTGCCAGTCGGCCACGTCCAGGTCCAGGAACGGCTTGTTCACCCCGGCCGTGCCGCCGCAGACGTTCACCGCCACCGAGATCGGCCCCAGGGCGTCCACCGCCTCGGCGACCATCGACCGCGGCGCGGCGCGGTCGGTGAGGTCGCGGGCGATCGCCACCGCGCGCCGACCGAGCGCCCGCACCTCGGCCGCAGTGCCCTCGGCGGCGGCCAGGTCCAGGTCGACCACCGCGACGTCGCAGCCGGCCTCGGCCAGCTGCAGGCAGGTGGCGCGGGCGATGCCGTTGCCCCCGCCGGTCACCAGCGCGGTGCGCCCGGCGAGTCCGAGCAGATCGGCGATCACCCGGAGACCTTCGCGGACAACAGCCCCTCGGGCACCGGCGGTGCCGGGTTGAAGCGCAGGTAGTCGGGCAGGAAGCCGCCCTCGTCCAGGTCCTCGGGCTGCCAGCCCGGCAGCAGCTGCGTGCCGTCGAGGGTGCGCACCGGGCGGTTGAGCTCCTTGAGCAGCGGCAGGCTGTAGGCCACCCGGCCGGTCATCTCGGCGGGGTCGGCGGTGCACAGCACTAGCGCCGCCTCGGCCATGGTCTCCTCCGGCTCCGACGGCCAGCCCGGCACCGCCGCGGCGGCGTGCGCGGTGGCCACCCCGCGGTTGGGGGCGAGGGCGTTGACGGCGATGTGGTCGTCGTAGAGCTCCATGGCCGCGCCGGTGGTGAGCCGGTCGATCATCGCCTTGGTGCCGCCGTAGAGCACCGAGCCGGCCAGCGGGTGCGGCGCGAACGGTGGGCCCACCCGGGGACCGGACTGGCGGGAGGAGATGTTCAGGATCCACCCGGCGCCCTGGGCACGCATGCCGGGGATGACGGCCTTCATCAGGTCCCAGGTGTTCCACACGTTGGTCTCCACGGAGTCCTGGAACCACTCGCGAGGCATGTCCACGAACAGCGTCTCGTAGCGGCGAGCCGCGGCCGCGTTGTTGATCAGGATGTCCACCGGTCCGCCCATCGTGGCGCTGATCTCGGCCACCAGCGCCGCGCGGTCGAGCTCCGGGGCGCCCAGGTCGACCACGAACGGCTCCGCGGTGCCGCCGTCCGCGCGGATCAGGGCGACGGTCTCCTCCAGCGAGCCCTCCAGGTTGCCGTCGCCGGGTCGCAGCGTGCGCGACACCGCGGCCACGGCGATTCCCTCCGCGGCGAGCCGGCGGGCCATGGCCCGGCCGATTCCCCTGCTGGCCCCGGTGACGATCGCGATTGTGCTCATGCCGCGCGCTCCTGTTCCTCGTGGAGCCTCGAACGTATCCACCGTCAGGGGGCGGTGGCGGCTGGTTCCCGTGGGGTGGGAACCCGCCGCCGGAGCCCGAGCGCCGGCACCGTCCTTGGGCGGGGTCGAGGTCAGCGCCAGGTCGCCGCTGACCAGGCTGGGCAGCGGCGGCTCAGGCTCGAAGTACGGCCGCTGCGCCAGCACCCCGGCCCACAGGTCGCGGATCCTCGCTCAGCCCACCGTCTGCGCACCCGGCGGGTAGGCCAGCACCGCGTCCTCATGGTCAACGGCTGCACCGTCACGCCGCTGTTCGACGCCCTGGGCCGCTTCCACGCCAGCGTCACCCTCGCGCAGCTGGCGGAGCACCGGCTGCTGAGCATGCCGGTGGGCACTGGGCTGCGGGCCGTGCTCAACGGGGCGGCTGCGACCCGTGGGGTGCGTCTGCACGTCAGCCTGCAGGCCGCGGCCGCCGACGCCATTGCCGACCTGGCCGCACAGGGCTTGGGGGTCGGGATCCTCAGCACCTCCATGGCGGCCAGCTACCAAGACCGCCTGCATGCGCTGCCGATCAGCGACAACCCGGTCAGCGCCGTGCTGGCCCTGGTGTGGAGGCCGGACCCCACCGCCGCGGTACGTGAGATGGTGGCGCAGTGCCGCAAGTCTTTCAGCTCAGCGACCTGACCCATCCCACGGTGTTGAGCGCTGCGGTCGTCGCGGCGCCAGCAGCGCTGCCCCGATGGGGCCGTGGCATGAGACCCGCTTTCCGGCGCCGACCACGGTAGCTCCCCATGGGGCGAGCTAACGTCGATTCTTCCTGACTTCCAACACTATGATGCGGACACACGAAGCCACTGCCATAACTACAAGTAGGATACCGACAACGTCCGCGGTGCTCAGGTCAGATAGGCCACTCCCAGTCAAACCTAGGACGAGCGAGCCTGCACCAAACACGATTGCGACCGCTGAACCCACTATTCGAGCCACCGAACTGCGGTCCATGCTAAGAATCCGCCTGAGGCGTCTTAAACGTGGCTGCGGCGGCGCTCGTGCCGGACGTTCTTTCTGCCATTACGGTGGCCCTTCTTGACATGAAAGACGGTGCGCTGCTGCCGATCGGAAGGCGCGTTGATCGCGACCAGCCTAGGGCCTGCTCCCCGAGAGAAAGCCATTCTGGAGCAGACGACACTTCGGCATCGGGGAGAGGCAGCACGCACCCGCCGGTGTCCACATGCGCGCAGCGTGGTTGCGCCACGGTGCCATGGTCCGGTTTCGCCATTGGCGGGTATTAGGACGGAGGACAAAAAGGGCTAGGCGGTCGGCGGGTCCAGCACGGCCTGCAGGCTCGGGGCGGCCCGGGAGGCGCTGAACTGGGTGACCCGGTACTCGGCGACGCCGGCCACGGTGAAGGGGTCGCTGGCGACGAGCGCCTCGACCGCGGCGCGGTCGTCGCCGGCCGCCAGGATCACCCCACCGTCCAGCGCGTGCTTGCGGCCGGACAGCAGGAACACCCCGGTCTGGAACTGGGCGTCCACCCAGGCCATGTGCTCGGCGCGGACGGTGTCCACCTGGTCGGTCGGGGCCACGTAGGTCAGCTCGAGGAGGAACACACCTCGGCAATGTACCCGCGGGCAATCGGTGCCGGTGCCGGGTCAGGCTCGGGGCCAGGGCCGCCCGTCGCGATCGGCGATGTCGCGGTTGAACCGGCGCAGCATCGTCCCCAGCAGCTCCACGTCCTCCGCGGACCAGTCCTCCATCACCTGGCGCAGGCCCGCGACGTTGGCGTCGCGCACCACCGCCAGGCGTTGCCGGCCGAGCTCGGTCACCCGGAACTTGCGGGCCAGGCCGCCGTCGGGGTCCGGGATCCGCTCGGCGACGCCCGAGCGGACCATGGCCGCCGTCTGCCGGTTCAGGGTGGAGGAGTCCAGGCCGAAGGCGTCGCTGAGCTGGCCGATCGACATCGGCCCCTCAGCCTCGAGCCGGCTCAGCAGCAGGTAGGCGCTGCGGTCGAGCTGCCCCTGGGCGGCGCCGCCGCGCGCCTGCTGCAGCACGTAGCGCCCGAGAATCATCGTCTCGAGCTCGATCGCCTCGACCGGGTCCGTCACCCGTCCAGCCTCTCTGACCACAGCTTGGGGAGATCTTTGCACTCCGCAGATCGTAACGCGCGCGAGATATGCATGATGCATACGAACGAGTAGAGTCCCCGCTCGTGCCTACTGCCAACTCCGCTCCCGCTTCGGCGCGCTCGGCCCCGACGCCTCCCGTCCACTCGAACGCGATCGTCGTGGTGCTTGCCGTCGCCGGCATCACCGCGGCCATCATGCAGACCCTGGTGGTCCCGCTCATCGGCGACCTGCCCACGCTGCTGCACACCTCCACGTCGAACGCCTACTGGGTGATCACCGCGACGCTGCTGACCGCCGCGGTCTGCACCCCGGTCAGCGGCCGGCTCGGCGACCTCTACGGCAAGCGCCGGATCATGCTGATCTGCTCCGGCTCGCTGGTGGTGGGCTCGGTGATCTGCGCACTCTCCTCCGCGGTCCTGCCGATGATCATCGGTCGCGGCCTGCAGGGCGCCGGCATGGGCCTGATCCCGCTCGGCATCAGCGCCATGCGCGACGTGCTGCCCCGCGAGAAGCTCGGCTCGTCCATCGCCCTGATGAGTGCCTCCATGGGCGTCGGTGGCGCACTGGGCCTGCCGATCTCGGCCGCAGTGGCCGAGCACACCAGCTGGCGGGTGCTCTTCTGGGGCGCCACCGCCCTCGCCGCGCTGGTCGCGGTGCTGATCTTCAAGTTCGTCCCCACCACCCCGGTCACCGGTGGCGGGCGGTTCGACCCGGTGGGCGCGATCGGGCTGGGCATCGGCCTGGTGTGCCTGCTGCTCGGCGTCTCCAAGGGTGGCGACTGGGGCTGGGACAGCGCCAACACCATCGGCCTGCTGGTCGCCGCAGTGGTCGTGCTGCTGGCGTGGGGCTGGTTCGAGCTGCGCAGCTCCGACCCGCTGGTCGACCTGCGCGTCACCGCCCGCCCCGTGGTGCTGCTGACCAACCTCGCCTCGGTGGTCATCGGCTTCGCGATGTACGCCCAGTCGCTGATCATCCCGCAGCTGCTGCAGCTGCCCAGGGAGACCGGCTACGGCCTGGGCCAGAGCATGGTGAACATGGGTCTGTGGATGCTGCCGGGTGGCTTCATGATGATGGCCATCTCCCCGCTGGGCGCGAAGCTGTCCCACCTGCGCGGACCCAAGATCACCCTGGCGCTGGGCTCCGCGGTAGTCGCGATCGGCTACGTCAGCGCCGTGCTGATGATGGGCACCACCTGGGGCCTGCTGATCTCGGTGTGCATCATCAGCGGCGGCGTCGGCATGGCCTACGGCGCCATGCCTGCCCTGATCATGGGCTCGGTCCCGCTGTCGGAGACCGGGTCGGCCAACAGCTTCAACACGCTGATGCGCTCCATCGGCACCTCGGTCTCGGCCGCGGTGGTCGGCGTGGTGCTGGCGCAGATGACCACCGACTTCGGCGGGCGCGCGCTGCCCAGCGAGGCCGGGTTCCAGACCGGCCTGCTCATCGGGGCCGGAGTGGCCGCGGTGGCCGCGGTCATCGCGCTGGCCATCCCCAAGCGCGCCAGCCTGGCGGCGGAGGACCACATCGAGCACGACGAGCCGGTGGCGGTCGCCCGCTAGCCGCTCCCGCTCACCACACCGGCCCCGCCGGGCGACCTCAGGTCGCTCGACGGGGCCGGTCTGTGTTTCTCAGCGCCAGCCGAGGGCGGGTGCCAGGTCGCGCAGCACCGTCTCCAGCACGTGCACGTTGTAGTCCACGCCCAGCTGGTTCGGGATGGTGAGCAGCAGGGTGTCCGCCGCGGCCACGGCCTCGTCCTGGGCCAGCTCCGCCACCAGCCGCTCCGGCTCGCCCGCGTAGGTCTTGCCGAACCGGGCCACCCCGCCCTCGAGGTGGCCGACCTGGTCCTGGCTGCCGGACTCGCGGCCGAAGTAGGCGCGGTCGGTGTCGGTGACCACCGGGAAGATGCTGCGGCTGACCGAGACTCGCGGCTCCCACTGGTGGCCGGCGACCTTCCAGGCGTCCCGGAAGCGCTGGATCTGCTCGGCCTGCAGCTCGTGGAACGGCACGCCGGTGTCCTCGGTGAGCAGCGTGGAGCTCATCAGGTTCATGCCCTGCTTGGCCGTCCACTCCGCGGTCTTGCGGGTGCCCGCGCCCCACCAGATGCGCTCGCGCAGACCAGGCGAGTGCGGCTCCAGCCGCAGCAGCCCCGGCGGGTTGGGGAACATCGGCCGCGGGTTGGGCTGGGCGAAGCCCTCGCCGTCCAGGGTCTGCAGGAAGATCCGGGTGTGCTCGCGGGCCATGTCGGCGTCGTCGGAGCCCTCGGCCGGGGCGTGGCCGAAGTAGCGGTAACCCTCGATCACCTGCTCCGGCGATCCCCGGCTGATGCCCAGCTGCAGCCGGCCGCCGGCGATGAGGTCGGCCGCGCCGGCGTCCTCGCTCATGTACAGCGGGTTCTCGTAGCGCATGTCGATGACGCCGGTGCCGATCTCGATGCGGCTGGTGCGGGCCCCGATCGCGGCGAGCAGCGGGAACGGTGACGCCAGCTGGCGGGCGAAGTGGTGCACCCGGAAGTACGCGCCGTCCACGCCGATCTCCTCCGCCGCCACCGCCAGGTCGATCGACTGCAGCAGCGCGTCGGCGGCGGAGCGGGTCTGCGACTGTGGCGAGGGCGTCCAGTGACCAAAGGACAGGAACCCGATGTTCTTCATGCCCCGCACAACGTCGTACGGGCGGTGAGGCTTCCCGGCTAGCTCGCGTCGGCCGGGTCCTCGGACGCGAAGATGTTCAGCCCCAGCGCTCGGGAGAGATAGGCGGTGGCCCGCTGCCCGCGGACGCTGTTGCCGGCCGAGTCCAGCGGCGGCGAGAAGACGCCGAGGGCGCCCTTGCCCGGGGCGATGGTGACGATGCCGCCGCTGACCCCCGACTTGCCCGGCAGCCCGATCTCGAAGAGCCACTCGCCGGACTGCTCGTACATCCCGCTGGCCGCCATCACCGCGAGGGTGTCGCGGCAGACGTCGGCGGACACCACGCGCTCGCCGGTCACCGGGTTGACGCCGCCGTGGGCGAGGGTGCCCCCCATGATGGCGAGGTCGCGGGCGCTGACCAGCAGCGCGCACTGCTTGGTGTAGGTGTCGACCACCTCGAGCGGGTCCAGCTCCAGGCGTCCGTAGCTCTCCAGCAGCCGGGCGATGGCCCGGTTGCGCTGGTGGGTGCGCGCCTCGGAGTCGTACACCTGCTGGTCCAGCTCCAGGCGTCGGCCGGCGAAGCGGGACAGCCCGTCCTGGATCGCCGCCCACTGCTGGTCAGCGTCCTCGCCGGGCATGAGGGCGGTGGTCGCCAGGGCGCCGGCGTTGACCATCGGGTTCATCGGGTGACCGTTGTTCAGCTCGATCGCCATCACCGAGTTGAAGGCCAGGCCGGTGTTGTTCACGCCCACCGTCTTGCGGATGATCTCGTGCCCGAGGGCGTCGGCGACGAGGGCGTAGACGAAGGCCTTGGAGATCGACTGGATGGAGAACTGGTGGCTGACGTCGCCTGCGGCGTGGATGGCACCGTCCACCTGGGCGATGCACACGCCGAACAGCCACGGGTCCGCCTCCGCCAGGATCGGGATGTAGTCAGCGACGGCACCCTCGGCGTGGTCCCGGTAGCGCTCGTGCGCCTCGGCGACCAGCGACGCCACCCGCGTCCGCCGGGGCAGGTCACCGGTGGAGACCGCCTGGTCGACGCCCTCCACGTTCATGTCGCTGAGCTGCTCCACGGACACTCCTGTGCAGGTTTGGTGACACCGCGATCAGCGGACCCGCCCAGCGTATCCACCAGCGGCGCGGGCGCCTCTCTCGCGACCCGGGTCTAGCCCGCGAGGGTGCTCGCCATCTCCCGCCAGTGCCGCATCGGCACCAGGTGCCCTTCCCCACCGCAGACCACCAGCTCGGCGCTGGGCAGGTGCTCCTGCAGCCACGACCCGTTGGCGAGGGGCACCATCTCGTCTCGGTCGCCGTACCAGAGGTGGACGGGGCACCGGACCGCCGCCAGGTCGACGCCCCACGGACCACACCAGGCGACGTTGTCCCAGGCGATGCCCTCCGGACCCTGACGCAGGCCCTCGTGCAGCAGCAGGAAGAGGTTCGCCCGGAGCGCCGGGGCGGCGATCACCTCCGGGTCGGTCTCGCCCCACATCCAGTCGATCCACGGCGCAGCCTCGTCGTCCCGCACCGACAGCAGTCCGCGCAGCATCTCCGCTCCACCGACGAGGAGCTGCGCTGCGGCACGTTCGGGCTCGTCCGGCAGGAAGGACAGCGCCAGGCGATCGTTGTCGGTGAAGGCAGCCGTGCCACCGGGCATCAGCTGCGGCGGGGCGAGGCCACCGGCCACGCCGACGCGGGTCACCCGCTCGCCCAGCACGGCGGCAGCAGCCAGCGCGAAGGGTCCACCGCCGGACCAGCCCAGCGTGGCGAACCGGTCCAGGTCCAGCGTGTCCGCCACTGCGGCGACGTCGCGCGCGATGCTGGTGAGGCTGTACGGGGCGGGCGAGGAGCGGCCGTAACCCGGGCGGTCGAAGCTGACCACCCGGACCCCCAGGGACGCGGCCACCGCGTCCCCAAAGCGGAGGTCCAACCGCGACCCCGGCGTGCCGTGGAAGTAGACGATCGGCGACGCGCCGCTGGGGCCGGTGTCGCGCACCAGCACCGTCCGACGACCCAGCTGAACCTCGAGCTCGCGCACTCCAGCACCCTATGCGGGTCGAAAGGGGGGCACGCCTCTCTCGCACAATGGAACACGGCCGAAACAATCGTTCCGTAGCGTCCGCAGCCATGACCCACCCGCCCGCAGGGCTGATGGACGCGTTCTGGGCCTACGAGCGCGCGCTGATGGCCAACGACCTCGACGCCCTCGACCGGCTCTTCGCCCCCGGCCCCAACACCCTGCGTGGTGACGCCAACGGGCTGCTGGTCGGCCACGAGCAGATCAGCGCGTTCCGCGGCGCCCGTGGCGGCGCCCCGCGCCGGCGGATCGTGCAGGCCCACGTGCAGACCGTCGCTGACGACCACGCGCTCGTCGTCGCCGTCACCGAGCTCGCCCGGGGCGGGCGGGGCCAGCAGACACAGCTGTGGCGGCGCGCCGACGGCCGCTGGGCGGTCACCGCCGCCCACGTCTCCCTCCCGGCGCCAGCGCTGGACACTCGGGTGTGGCGCGTCGTCGGTGACCCGCTGGTCCACGCCCCCCACACCGGCCCGCTCACCGGGGAGAGCGTCGCGGTCAAGGACCTCTTCGCCGTCGCGGGCCACCGCGTCGGCGCCGGCAACCCGGCCTGGGAGGCCGCGGCGACGCCGGAGCCCGCGCACGCCACCGCCGTCGCCCGGCTGCTCGACGCCGGTGCCGACGTCCGCGGCATCGCCCGCACCGACGAGCTCGCCTACAGCCTGGCCGGGACCAACGCCCACTTCGGCACCCCGCCGAACCCGCGGGCGCCGCACCGGATCTCCGGCGGCTCCACCTCGGGCTCGGCCAGCGCGGTCTCCCTCGGCCACGCGAGCATCGGGCTGGGCACCGACACTGGCGGGTCGATCCGCGTGCCGGCGTCCTACCAGGGACTCTTCGGGCTGCGCAGCACCCACGGTGCCGTGCCCCTCGACGGGGTGCTGCCGCTGGCCCCGTCCTTCGACACCGTCGGCTGGCTGGCCCGCGACGCCGCCCTGCTCGCCCGCGTGGGCGAGGCGCTGCTGCCCCCGGCCGCTCCCCCCAGCCGCACTGCGCTGGTCGTCGTCCCGCAGCTGGTGGCCCTCGCCCAGCCCGACGTCGCCGACGCCGTGCGCCGCTGGGTCGGAGCGCACGACGTGTCCACCGAGGACTGGGACCTCGCCCAGCTGCCCACCTGGCTCGCGGCGTTCCAGACCCTGCAGGCGCACGAGGCGTGGCGCAGCCACGGTGGCTGGGTCGGCACGCACGCCGAGGCGATGGACCCCGACGTGCGTGGGCGCTTCGAGGCCGCCTCCCGGGTGACGCTCGAGCAGGCGGAGCAGGCAGCGAGCACGGTCGCCGCGGCGCGGGCGACCATCAGAGACTTCGTGGGTGATCGGGTGCTCGTGCTGCCCGCCACCTCCTCGGTGGCGCCCCGGATCGGCGAGGGGCTGCAGGCGGTGCGCGACGCCACCATGCAGCTCACCTGCCTGGCCGGCATCGGCGGTCTGCCGGCGGTGTCGCTGCCGGTGACCACCTCCGGCGGGCTGCCGTGCGGGGTCTGCCTGGTGGCCGCCCCTGGCCGCGACCGGGACCTGTTGGCGCTGACGTGCGAGCTGGCACAACCGTAACGCCGCCGAAACGAGCGTTTCCGTCCCCTTCACAAACGCTGCCTAACGTCAACGGCAGCCGAAGGAGGCGACGTGCAGATCGAGGACTTCAACACCATGAGCGCGGCGGCGGCGAGCGCCACCGTCCGCCCGTGCGCCGCCATCGACAGCTGGGTGCAGGCGCTGGTGACGGGGCGCCCGTACGCCAGCGTGGCCGAGCTCAGCGCCTGCGCGGCCGCCCAGGCCGCCACCTGGACCGGCGCGGAGGTGCAGGCAGCGCTGGCCGACCATCCCCGCATCGGTGAGCGGCCCTCCGGCGACGGTGCCAGCGCGGCGATGTCGCGGCGCGAACAGTCCACTGTGGACGGTGACGATGCCGACCTCGCGCGTCGGCTCGCCGAGGGCAACCGCCGCTACGAGGAGACCTTCGACCGGATCTACCTCGTCCGCGCCGCCGGGCGCAGCGCCGAGGACATCCTCGCGCTGCTCGAGGAGCGGCTGACCCACGACCCGGAGACCGAGCTGGCGGTGACCGCCGGCCAGCTCGCCGAGATCGCCGTCCTGCGCCTAGAAGGGCTGTTCACATGAGCACCTGCTCCACGCACGCCCTCGACGCCGCCCTCGGCGTCCCCGCGGCCGGCCTGCCGGTGACGCTGCGGGACTCCGCGGAGGGCACCCTCGCCGAGGCGGTGACCGACGCCGACGGCCGGGTCCGCTTCCCCGCCGACCTCGGCGCGGGCCCGCACTCCCTCACCTTCGCCACCGGCCCGTGGTTCGCCGCAGCCGGGCGCGACACCTTCTTCCCCGAGGTCCGCCTCACCTTCACCGTGCCTGCGGGCCAGCAGCACCACCACGTGGCCCTGCTGCTGAGCCCGTTCGCCTACACCACCTACAAAGGGAGCTGACGTGGCCAACGGCGACGTGATCTTGGGCGCGAACCAGTACGGCAAGGCGGAGTGCCGCCTCGTGCGCATCACTCGGGACACCGAGGTGCACCAGATCGAGGACCTGACCGTCACCGCCCAGCTGCGCGGGGACTTCGTGGCTTGCCACACCGACGGCGACAACAGCCAGGTGGTGGCCACCGACACCCAGAAGAACACCGTGTACGCCTTCGCCCGGGAGCACGGCATCGGCTCGCCCGAGCAGTTCCTGCTGACCCTGGGCGGCCACTTCGTGGACAGCTTCGAGTGGGTCGACGGCGGGCGGTGGGAGGCCGAGCAGCACAGCTGGAGCCGGATCGTCGCCGACGGTGCGCCCCACGACCACGCCTTCGTCCGGGCCGGCCAGGAGGTGCGCACCGCGGTGGTGCAGCGCGACGGGGACGAGACCTTCGTGGTGGCCGGCCTCAAGGACTGCACCGTCCTGAAGTCCACCGGGTCGGAGTTCCACGGCTTCCCGCGTGACCGGTTCACCACGCTCGGGGAGACCGACGACCGGATCCTCGCCACGTCGGTGACGGCGTGGTGGCGCTACACCGACCCGGCCTCGATGGACAGCGACGACTTCAACGCCTGCTACGACGCCGTCCGTGCCACGCTGCTGGAGACCTTCGCGAGCGTGCACTCCCTGGCCCTGCAGCAGACCATCTTCGAGGTGGGCAAGGCGATCCTCACCCGCTTCCCGGGCATCGCCGAGGTCAAGCTGTCCTGCCCCAACAAGCACCACTTCCTCGTCGACCTGGCGCCGTTCGACATGGACAACCCCGGCGAGGTGTTCTTCGCCGCCGACCGCCCCTACGGGCTGATCCAGGCGACCGTCCAGCGCGAGGGCGCCGCCGAGGAGCCACGGGCATGGGCGACCATCGCCGGGTTCTGCTGATGCTCGTCGACGCCGTCCGCGCACGGCACGTCCTCGTCGACGGCGCGTTCGTCCCGGCCACGGTGACCATCACCGACGGCACCATCAGCACCGTCGCGCCCTTCGACCACCAGCTGAGCGGCACCGTCCTGGACGCACCCGACACCGCCTACGTGCTGCCCGGCGTGGTGGACACCCACGTGCACGTCAACGAGCCCGGCCGCACCGAGTGGGAGGGGTTCACCTCCGCCACCACCGCAGCTGCGCTCGGCGGCGTCACCACCCTCGTCGACATGCCGCTGAACTCCCTGCCGCCCACCACCACCGTGGCGCACCTGCGAGCCAAGCAGCAGGCCGCAGCCGGTCAGCTCGCGGTGGACGTGGCGTTCTGGGGCGGCGCGGTCCCCGGCAACCTGGCCCACCTCGAGCCGCTGTGGGACGCCGGGGTGCTGGGCTTCAAGTGCTTCCTGTCGCCGTCGGGCGTCGAGGAGTTCCCGCCGCTGTCGCCCGCCGACTTCACCGCCGCCCTCACCGAGGTGGCCCGGATCGACGCGCTCATGGTGGTGCACGCCGAGGACGCCGCGGTGCTCGACGCCGCCCCGGCCGTACCCAGCCGCGCCTACGCCGACTTCCTGCTCTCCCGCCCGGATACCGCCGAGACCACCGCCATCGCCCGGGTGATCGACGGCGCCCGCCGCACCGGCGCCCGGGTGCACGTGCTGCACCTGTCCAGCGCCCGCGCCCTGGACCTGCTCGCCGACGCCCGCGCCGAGGGCCTGCCCATCACCGTGGAGACCTGCCCGCACTACCTCTGCTTCACCGCCGAGGCCATTCCCGACGCCGCACCGCAGTTCAAGTGCTGTCCGCCGATCCGCGACGCCGGCAACCGCGAGCAGCTGTGGCAAGCCCTGTGCGACGGCGTGATCGACGTCGTGGTCAGCGACCACTCCCCCGCCACCGCGCAGGAGAAGCTCCGCGGCGACGGTGACCTGCAGCAGGCCTGGGGCGGGGTGTCCGGCCTGCAGGTGGGGTTCACCGCCGTGGCCCACGAGGCCCGCCAGCGCGGCATCGGGCTGGCCGAGGTGAGCCGCTGGATGTCGCGCAGCACCGCCGAGCTGGTCGGCCTCGGCGGCAAGGGACGCATCGCCCCGGGCGCCGACGCCGACCTCGCGGTCTACGACACCGCCACCGAGCTGCACGTGGACGTGGACCGCCTCGCCCACCGCAACCCCCTCTCGGCCTACGACGGGCTGCGCTACGCCGGCTCCGTCGTGCACACCGTGGTCGCCGGCGCCGTGGTCGCGGCAAGCCCTGATCACTCCCGTGGCCGCCTGCTCACCCGCCCGCCAGGAAGGCCGTCATGAACCAGATCAACCCGCCGCCGCGGCTGCTGATGGGCCCCGGCCCGAGCACGGCCGATCCCCGGGTGCTGCGTGCGATGTCGGCCCAGCTCGTCGGGCAGTACGACCCCGCGATGACGGACCTGATGAACGAGACCATGGAGCTCTACCGCGAGGTGTTCAGCACGCGCAACGAGCAGACGTTCCTGGTCGACGGCACCTCTCGGGCCGGCATCGAGGCGGCGCTGGTCTCCGTGCTGGAGCCGGGCGACCGGGTGCTGGTGCCGGTGCTCGGCCGCTTCGGCCACCTGCTGGTGGAGATCGCGGAGCGCTGCGGCGCCGAGGTGCACACCATCACCGTGCCCTGGGGCGAGGTCTTCCGCCCGGAGCAGGTGGAGGAGGCGGTGCTCGCCGTGCGGCCCAAGCTGCTGGCCGTGGTGCAGGGCGACACCTCCACCACCATGTGCCAGCCGCTGGCCGACCTCGGCGAGATCTGCCGTCGCCACGACGTGCTGCTCTACTGCGACGCCACCGCCTCCCTGGGCGGCAACCCCTACCCCGCCGACGCCTGGGGCGTGGACGTCACCACGGCCGGTCTGCAGAAGTGCCTGGGCGGGCCCTCGGGCAGCGCACCCACCACCCTCTCCCCGCGCGCGGTGGCGGTGATCGAGGCCCGCAGGCACGTGGAGGCGGGCATCCGGGACGCCGGCGACCAGCCCCGGGGCCGGCGGATCCAGTCGAACTACTTCGACCTGGCCATGGTCATGGACTACTGGGGCCCGCGGCGGCTCAACCACCACACCGAGGCCACCACCATGCTCTACGGCGCCCGCGAGTGCGCCCGGCTGCTGGTGGCGGAGGGCATCGACAACGCCGTCGAGCGCCACCGGCTGCACGGGGCGGCCATGCTCGCCGGCGTCCAGGGCCTGGGCCTGGGCGTCTTCGGCGACCTGGCGCACAAGATGAACAACGTCGTGGCGGTGGAGATCCCCGACGGCGTGGACGGCGAGGGGCTGCGGGCAGCGCTGCTGGCGGACTTCGGCATCGAGATCGGGACGTCGTTCGGGCCGCTGCACGGCCGGGTCTGGCGGATCGGCACCATGGGCTACAACGCCCGCCGCGACGCGGTGCTCACCACCCTGGCCGCCCTGGAGCAGGTGCTGCGGGCCTGCGGTGCGGCGGTCACCGCCGGCGGGGGCGTCGGCGCGGCCCGGGAGGTGTACGCCGGATGAGCGCGCGCACCAGTGCCGCCGAGGTGATCGCCCGCTGCGCCGAGCTGAACCAGTTCTCCGCCCAGGGCGGGGCGCTCGAGCGGGTCTACCTGTCGCCGGAGCACGCCGGCGCCAACGCGCTGGCCGCCCGCTGGATGCAGGAGGCCGGGCTGCGCACGTGGCAGGACGCCGCCGGCAACCAGTGCGGACGCGTCGAGGGTCGCCGGGCCGGGATGCCCGCCCTGCTGCTCGGCTCGCACCTGGACACCGTGCCCGACGCCGGCAGCTACGACGGGATGCTCGGCGTGGTGATGGCCATCGCCGTGGCCGAGCGGCTCCGCGACCGGGCGCACGAGCTGCCGTTCGCGCTCGAGGTGATCGGGTTCAGCGACGAGGAGGGCACCCGCTTTGGCACCGCGCTGCTGGGCAGCCGGGCCGTGGCCGGCGGCTGGGAGGAGTCGTTCTGGGCGCTGCGCGACCGCGACGGCACCACGCTGCACGAGGCGTTCCAGCAGTTCGGCCTGGACCCGCACCGGTTGGCCGAGGCCACCCGGCGGCCGGAGGAGCTCGTCGGCTACCTGGAGGCGCACATCGAGCAGGGCCCCTACCTGGAGGAGGCGGACACCGCGCTCGGCTACGTCACCACCATCGCCGGGGCGCGGCGCTTCACCGTCACCGTGCTCGGGCAGGCCCGGCACGCCGGCGGCACGCCGTACCCCCGCCGCCGCGACGCCCTGGCCGGGGCCAGCGAGGTGATCACCACCATCGAACGCATCGCCCGCGCCTCGGAGTGCATCGCCACGGTCGGCCGGGTGGAGGTGCAGCCCGGGGCGGTCAACGTCATCGCCGGCCGCGCCGAGCTCAGCCTCGACCTGCGCGCCGCCACCGACGCCGAGCGTGACGCCATGTGGGCGGTGCTGCACACCGAGATCGCGGCGATCTGTCAGCGCCGCGGGCTGGGGCTGGAGGTGGTCGAGACGCACTGCGCCCCCGCCGCTCCGTGTGCGGAGTGGCTGCAGCAGGCGGTGGTCGCCGGGATCCGCTCCACCGGTGACTCGCAGCCGCTGGGCCTGTGGAGCCGGGCGGGCCACGACGCGATGGTGCTGGCCGCCACCACCGACGTGGCGATGCTGTTCCTGCGCTGCCACGACGGCATCAGCCACCACCCGGCCGAGGACGTCCGCGAGGACGACGTCGCCCACGGCATCGACGCCCTGGAGCAGGCCGTGCTCGCCGTCGCCGCCCGCCTGGACGCGGGCGTGGCCGAGACACAGCAGGGGGTGGTCCAGTGAGGATCGACGAGCGCATCGCCCAGCACCACGGCGAGCTGTCCCCCCAGGAGCGCAAGGCCGCGGCGTCCCTGCTCGAGCACCTGGACGACCTCGCCACCTACCGCGCCTCCGAGCTCGCCGCCCTGGCCGGAGTCTCCAAGGCCACCATGAGCCGGCTGTTCCGCAGCCTGGGCTACGCCGACTTCGACGAGGTGCGCGACCACCTGCGCAGCCTGCGGACCCCCGGCGAGCCGCACCGCGTGGACGGCACCCCCGACCTCGCCGCCCACGCCACCCAGGAGCACCGGGCGGTGCAGCGCACCATCGCCCAGCCCGGCGTGGACGAGGTGGTCCGGCTCCTCGCCGCCGCCCGCCGGGTGACCGTGGTGGGCTGGCGCAACAGCCACCCGGTGGCCCTGCACCTGCGCCAGCAGCTGGCCCACGCCCGCGGCGACGTGCGCCTGGCCCCGCTGCCGGGGCAGGTGATGGGCGAGGAGCTCGCCGACCTCGCCGCCGGCGACGCCGTGCTGGTGATGGGCTTTCGCCGCCGTCCGGCCGGGTTCGGCGCGTTCCTGCGCGAGGCCGCCGCCACCGGCGCCACGGTGGTGCTGATCGCCGACCCCACCGGAATCGAGCACGCCGCCGCGGCCAGCACCTGGCTGGAGTGCCCGGTGCAGGGACTGCTCGCCTTCGACAGCTACGCCGCCGCGATGAGCCTGGTCAGCGTGCTCGCCGACGGCGTGCTCTCCGAGCTGGGCCGCCCGGGCAGCGCCCGGGTCACCGCCATCAGCCGGACCTACGACCGGCTCGTCGAGGTCGAACGGTGAGGGCCGCCTGATGGACCTGAACACCGTGACCGGCTACCGCCGCGCCACCCACCGCGACGACCTGCGGCTCAGCCCCGGCGAGGCGCTGCTCGGCGGCGGCTCCTGGCTGTTCTCCGAGCCGCAGCCCGCCACCACTGGCCTGGTGGACCTCACCACGCTGGGCTGGCCCGCCTGGGAGCTGCCTCCCGAGGAGCTGGGTCCCGAGGTGCCCAGGGTGTTGCGGATCGGCGCCACCTGCACGGTGGCCGAGCTGGCGGCGGCACCGGCGGAGGTCCTGGGCGCCGCGGCGGGCCTGGTCCGCAGCTGCGCCGAGGCGTTCCTCATGTCCTTCAAGATCCAGTCGGTGGCCACCGTGGGCGGCAACCTCTGCCTGGCACTGCCCGCCGGGGCGATGATCTCGCTGGCCAGTGCCCTGGACGCCGAGGTGCTGGTGTGGACCCCCGACGGCGGCGCGCGGCGCGAGGCGGTGGCGTCGTTCGTCCGGGACGCCGGCCGCTCCTCCCTGCAACCGGGTGAGGTGCTGCGCGCCGTCGACGTCCCGCTGGCGCACCTGCACAGCCGCACCGCGTTCCGCCGGATCGGGCTGGCCCCGCTCGGTCGCTCCTCCGCGCTGGTGATCGGTCGGAGCGACGCCGACGGCGCCACCACGCTCACGGTCACCGCGGCCACCCGCCGACCGGTGCAGCTGCGCTTTGCCGGCGTCCCTGCCGACGGCGAGCTCGAGCGTGCGCTGGGCACCGTCGACTGCTGGTACGCCGACGCCCACGGCGCCGCGGACTGGCGCCGGGCGGTCACCACCACCCTGGCCACGGAGATCTGCGAGGAGCTGGCGTCATGACCATGTCGGTGAACGGTTCCCCGGTGGCGGCCGAGCCCCGCCCGGGCCAGTGCCTGCGCACCTTCCTGCGCGAGCAGGGCGAGCTCAGCGTCAAGAAGGGCTGCGACGCCGGCGACTGCGGGGCGTGCTCGGTGCTGGTCGACGGCACACCCGTGCACTCCTGCGTCTACCCGGCGGTCCGCGGCGAGGGCCGCGAGGTCACCACCGCGGCCGGGCTCGGCACCCCGGACCAGCTGCACCCGGTCCAGCGCTGCTTCACCGCGGCCGGTGGCTTCCAGTGCGGCTTCTGCACCGCCGGCTACGTGGTCACCGCCGCCGCGCTCGCCGACGCCGACGGGCACGTGCACGCCGACGACCAGGAGCTGGGCCGGTTGTTCAAGGGCAACCTGTGCCGCTGCACCGGGTACCGCTCCATCCGCGACGCCCTCGCCGGCCGCGGCAACACCCACGCCACCGGCCCGGCGGCGTTCGGCCGCTCCGTGCCGGCGCCGGCCGGTGCCCGCGTCGTCACCGGCACCGAGCCGTACACGCTGGACCTGCCCGACGCCGGCGTGCTGCACATGCGGCTGCTCACCAGCCCGCACGCCCACGCCCGGATCACCAGCATCGACACCTCCCGGGCCGAGGCGCTGCCCGGGGTCCACCTCGTGCTGACCCACCGCGACGCCCCCGACGTGCTCTACTCCACCGGCCGCCACCAGGACCGCCTGGACGACCCCGACGACACCCGCATGCTCGACGACGTCGTGCGCTTCCGCGGGCAGCGCATCGCCGCCGTGGTGGCGGACTCGGTGGCCCTGGCCGAGCAGGCAGTCGGGCTGATCGGCGTGGACTACCAGCTGCTGCCCGCCGTCGTCGACCCCGAGCTGGCGCGCTCACCCGGGGCCCCGCTGCTGCACGGCGACAAGGACCCAGACGTCGCCCGCATCGCCGAGCCCGGCCGCAACGTCGTCGCCCAGACCCACGGCGAGGTCGGCGACGTCGCCGCCGGGCTGGCCGGCGCCGCCGCGACGGTGTCCGGCACCTGGCGCACCGCCCGCGTCACGCACGCCTCGCTGGAGACCCACGGCGCCCGCGGCTGGCTGGACGACGACGGCCGCCTGGTGATCCGCACCAGCACCCAGGTGCCGTTCCTGGTCCGCGACGAGCTCGCGCACGTCCTCGGCCTGCCGCCGGAGCGGGTGCGGGTGATCGCCGCCCGCGTCGGCGGGGGCTTCGGCGGCAAGCAGGAGATGCTCGTCGAGGACGTCGTGGCCCGCGCCGTGCTGGCGCTGGGGCAGCCGGTGCAGCTGGAGCTCACCCGCGAGGAGCAGTTCACCTCAGTCCCGTGCCGGCACCCCATGCGGGTGAGCGTGACGCTGGGCGCCGACGCCGACGGCGTGCTGACCGCCATGACGGTGGACGTGCTCAGCGACACTGGTGCCTACGGCAACCACGCCCCCGGCGTGATGTTCCACGGCTGCCACGAGTCGGTGGCGGTCTACCGCTGCCCCAACAAGCGGGTGGACGCCGAGGCGGTCTACACCAACAACGTGCCCTCCGGGGCGTTCCGCGGCTACGGGCTGGGCCAGGTGATCTTCGCGATCGAGTCGGCGATGGACGAGCTGGCCCGCGAGGTCGGGCTGTCGGCCACCGAGATCCGGCGGCGCAACGTGGTGGTTCCCGGTGACGCCTTCGTGGTCAACGGCCCGCCGGGCGACGACCTGGAGTACGGCAGCTACGGCGCCGACCAGTGCCTGGACCTGGTGGAGAAGGCGCTGGCCGGCGGCGACGGTGAGCCGGCACCCCGGGGGTGGCGCACCGGCGAGGGCATTGCGCTGTCGATGATCGCCACCATCCCCCCGCGCGGGCACCACGCCGAGGCGTCGGTGACCATCGACCCCGACGGGTCGGTCACCATCGCGTGCGGCACGGCCGAGTTCGGCAACGGCACGGCCACCGTGCACGTGCAGCTCGTCGCCGAGGAGCTGCGCACCAGCACCGACCGGGTGCGGCTGCGCGCCTCCGACACCGACCACGTCGGCTACGACACCGGCGCCTACGGCTCCACCGGCTCGGTGGTGGCCGGGGTGGCGGTGGCAGCGGCGGCCGCCGCCCTGCGGGCCCGGCTGGAGGAGCTCGCCGGCGGCGGGAGCACCGAGCCGGACGGTGTCCGCCGCAGCGACGGCACGCTCGTCCCCTGGTGCGAGCTGCTCCACGCCCCGCTCACCGCCCGCGGCAGCCACGACGGCGCCCGCCGCTCGGTCGCCTTCAACGTGCACGGCTTCCGGGTGGCGGTGAACCCGGCCACCGGCGAGCTCCGCATCCTCAAGTCGGTGCAGGCCGCCGACGCCGGCACGGTGATCAACCCCGAACAGCTGCGCGGCCAGGTGGAGGGCGGGGTGGCGCAGGGCATCGGCAGCGCGCTCTACGAGGAGATGCTGCTGGCCGAGGGCGAGGTGCTCACCCGCACCTTCCGCAGCTACCGGGTGCCGCAGATGGGTGACGTGCCTGTCACCGAGGTGCTCTTCGCCGACACCTACGACGTGCTCGGCCCACGAGGGGCGAAGTCGATGAGCGAGGCGCCGTACAACCCCGTCGCCCCGGCCCTGGCCAACGCTGTCCGCGACGCCCTCGGCGTGCGACCCCACGAGATCCCGATGAGCCGCGACCGTCTCTGGCGGCTGGCCCGCAACGACAGTTTCACCACTGAGGAGACCCCATGACTATCTACCCCACCGGCCAGCCCGACACCAGCGAGCACGACCAGCGCTGGCTCGCCGAGGCCGTGGAGCTGGCGGTGGCCAACGTGGCCGCCGGCGGCGGACCCTTCGGCGCGCTCGTGGTCCGGGACGGGCAGCTGCTGGCCACCGGCCAGAACCGCGTCACCCGCGACAACGACCCCACCGCGCACGCCGAGGTGCAGGCCATCCGCGCCGCGTGCGCCGGGCTGGGCGACTTCGCGCTGACCGGCGCCGTTCTCTACACCTCCTGCGAGCCGTGCCCGCTGTGCCTGGCGGCCTCGCTCTGGGCGCGCGTCGACCGGGTGGTGTACGCCGCCGACCGCGACGACGCCGCTCGTGGTGGCTTCGATGACCGCGCCTTCTACGAGCTGTTCGCCCAGGACCGCGCCACCTGGCCCACCCGCGTGGACGCGGTGCGCACCCCCACCGCCGTGGCCCCGTTCGACGCCTGGCTGAGCAACGTCGCCCGCACGCACTACTGAGCAACGGTCGTCCGGTGCTGAAACGAATGTTTTAACGCCCGCGAAACCTGCGCCGCGCAGGTTCGCAACATGGCGTTCCTACGGTCACGTCGTGCTCGGAAAACGAGCACTCTGCGCCCATTCCGTCTTGTGCCACCACATCCTGTGTCACTGATTCAAGGAGAACCACATGACCCTGTCGCTGCCCACGAGAAGCCGGCGCCACGGGCTCCGCCTCACCGCGCTCGTCGCCGCTGCCACCCTCAGCCTGGTGGCCTGCGGCTCCGACGACGAGGGGTCCGCCGGCGCCAGCAGCTCAGGGGCAGCCGACCACGGCGCCATCACCCTGCAGCTGTCCTGGGTGAAGAACGCCGAGTTCGCCGGCGAGTACTTCGCCGACACCAACGGCCACTACCGCAACGCCGGCTTCAGCTCGGTGACGCTCAACCCGGGCCCCGGTCCGATCGAGACGATGGTCGCCTCCGGCCAGGCCGACTTCGCCCTGAGCAACGCCGTGGCGGCCGCCCAGGTGATCGAGAAGGAGAAGGCGCCGCTGAAGATCGTCGGCACCAAGTTCCAGAAGAACCCCTTCACCATTCTCTCGCTGAAGAACAAGGCCAACATCGCCAAGCCCCAGGACCTGGTGGGCAAGACCATCGGCGTGCAGGCCGGCGGCAACGAGGCCCTCTTCGACGCCCTGCTCAAGATCAACAACATCAAGGCCTCCGACGTCAAGAAGGTGCCGGTGGAGTACGACCCGTCGCCCGTCATCGACGGTGAGGTGGACGGCTTCTTCGCCTACGTCACCAACGAGTCGCTCACGGTGTCGATGTCTGGCCACGAGATCACCAACCTGCCCTTCGCCGACAACGGCCTGCCCTTCGTCGCGGAGAGCGTCATCACCACCGACAAGATGATCGCCGAGGAGCCGGCCAAGGTGAAGGCGTTCCTGGAGGCGGAGATCCGCGGCTGGCAGGACGCCCTGGCCAACCCCACCGAGGGCGCCCGGCTGGCCGTGGAGAAGTACGGCAAGGACCTCAACCTGAGCATGGCCAAGGAGCTCAAGCAGTCGGAGGTGCAGAAGGACCTGATCGTCACCCCCGACGTGACCAAGAACGGGCTGTTCACCATCACCGACGCGCTGATCGGCCAGACCCTCACCACGCTCGCCGCCGCCGACATCAACGTCAAGGCCGACGAGCTCTTCGACCTCTCGCTGCTCACCGAGCTGCTCAAGGACAAGCCCGAGCTGGCCAAGCTGCCCTGAGTCATCCCCCGCACCGAAAGGGCAATCGTGTCGGAGACCCTCACCACCGCCGGTGCCTCGGGAGCAGCTCGCTCCCTGGGCACCGGCGTGCGGATCCAGAACCTGACCAAGACCTTCCGCGTCGGTCGCAAGGGCGTGACCGCCCTGGACGACGTCACCCTCTTCACCGACAAGGGCAGCTTCCTGTCGCTGCTCGGCCCGTCCGGGTGCGGCAAGTCCACCATCCTGCGCATCCTCGCCGGTCTGGAGAAGCCGACCGAGGGCACCGCGCTGGTGGAGGGCAAGTCGCCGCTGGAGCTGCGCCGTGACCACGAGCTCGGCATCGCCTTCCAGGACTCCGCGCTGCTGCCCTGGCGCTCGGTGCTCTCCAACATCCGGCTGCCCTTCGAGGTCTCCGGGCAGAAGCCGGACGACGCCCTGGTGGCCGAGCTGATCAACCTCGTCGGGCTGCAGGGCTTCGAGAAGGCCAAGCCGGCCCAGCTCTCCGGCGGCATGCGCCAGCGGGTCTCCATCGCGCGGTCGCTGGTGGTCAAGCCGTCGGTGCTGCTGCTGGACGAGCCGTTCGGGGCCCTGGACGACATGACCCGCCAGCGGCTGAACCTCGAGCTGCTGCGCATCTGGACCGAGAAGCCCGCGACCACGCTGATGGTCACCCACGGCATCTCCGAGGCGATCTTCCTCAGCGACCGGGTGGCGGTCATGAGCCCACGCCCGGGACGGATCAAGGAGATCATCGAGGTCGACCTCCCGCGCCCCCGGCTGCCCGCGATGATGCGGACCCCGGAGTTCCACGCCCTGCACGACCACGCCTCCGAGCTGCTCTTCGGTGGCGACTCCGCCGGGTCCGGGCAGTGATCCCGTGCTGAGCCGAGAACGGCTGCGCCCTGCGCTGACCGGGCTGGCCGGGCTGGTGTCGGTGCTGGCCGTGTGGTGGATCGCCACCGTCACGGTGCTGGCCGACGCCCGCATCCCCGCCCCGCACGAGGTGGTGCGCTCGGTGCGCGCCGACGGCTGGGGCTTCTACTCCCTGCACTTCGGCATCACCCTGGAGGAGGCTGCGGTCGGGTTCCTCTACGGCAACGTCGCCGCGCTGGTGCTGGCCTCGCTGGTGCTGCTGCTGCCGCTGGCGGAGCCGGTGATCATGCAGGTGGCGGTGATCAGCTACTGCGTCCCCATCGTGGCCATCGCCCCGGTGCTCTACATCGTCATCGGCGTGCCCGACCCGGGTGACCGCTCCGGCACCGCCGTGGCCCTGGCCGCCCTCTCGGTCTTCTTCACCACCGTGGTGGGCACCGTGCTCGGGCTGCGCTCGGCCGACAAGGCCAGCCTGGACGTGGTCACCGTCTACGGCGGCGGCGCCTGGCAGCGGCTGCGCCGGGTGCAGCTGATCTCCGCGCTGCCCGCGGTCCTCGCCTCCCTGCAGATCGCCGCCCCCGCCGCGTTCCTGGGCGCGATCCTGGGCGAGTACGCCGGCGGCATCGACCGCGGAGTCGGCCTGGCCCTGAAGATCTCCCAGCAGAACATCAACGTGGAGCAGGCCTGGGGACTGGGCTTCGGCTGCGCCGTCCTCGCCGGCACGGCCTACGCCGCCTTCGGCCTCGTCGCCCGCTTCGTCACCCCCTGGTCGAAGGGAGCACCCGAATGACCCACGTCCTGCGCGGGCTCGGCCGCACCGTGCTCACCCTGGTGTTCGTGCTGGCCGTGGTCCTGCTGCTCTGGGTCGCCGGGCTGCGCCTGTTCGACGTCTCCTCCTACGTCGGCAAGGGCCCCACCGACGTGTGGGCCTACCTGGTCACCGACTCCGACGCCGCCGAGGCCCGCGCCGAGATCTGGCCGCTGCTGCGCCACACCCTCACCGACTCCGCCATCGGGTTCGTCGCCGGCATGCTCGCCGCCGTCGCCCTGGCCGCGGGCATCGTGCTCTCCCGCGCCGTGGAGAGCGCGGTGATGCCGGTGGCGATGATCCTGCGTGCGGTGCCGCTGATCGCGCTGGCGCCCATCATCATCCTGCTCGTCGGGCGGGGGTTCACCGCGGTGGCGGTGATGAGCGGGATCGTGGTGCTCTTCCCCGCGCTGGTGAGCATCGTCCTCGGGCTGCGCTCGGTGTCCGCCCAGATGCGCGACGTCGTCATGGTCTACGGCGGCAGCTCGTGGTCGGTGCTGCGCAAGGTGGCCTTCCCGTCGGCGCTGCCGGCACTGTTCGCCTCCATCCGCATCTCCGTGCCCGGCGCCATCACCGGTGCCCTGCTGGCGGAGTGGCTCGCCACCGGGCAGGGCATCGGCTACGCCGTCGTCTCGGCCGCGGCCCGCTCGCAGATCAACCGGGTGTGGGCGCTGGTCGTGGTGATCACGCTGGCCTCGCTGCTGCTGTACCTGCTCGCCCAGCTCGTCGAGAGCCTGGTGCTGGCGCGCTTCGGCACGGAGGCGGGTCGCCGATGACGCTGGCCCCGTTCGCCTTCTCCACCCCCACCCCGCACGACCCGGCCATCGACGCGATGGTGGCCGCGCTGCCCAAGGTCAGCCTGCACTGCCACCTGATCGGCAGCGTCGCGGCGCAGACGGTCGTCGAGCTGGCGGCCAAGCACGGGGTGTCCCTGGCGGGGCGCACCGCCGAGGACCTCTACGACCACCACAGCTACGCCGACCTCGGTGAGTTCCTCCGGGTGCTCGACGTGGTGGGCTCGGTGATCCGCGACGCCGACGACTTCCACCGGGTGACCTACGAGTCGCTCACCGCCGGCGGTGCCGCGCACGGGGTGCTCTACCGGGAGATCCAGCTCAGCCCACCCGGGCACCCCGACGTGCCCTACCCGCGACTGCTGGCCGGGGTGGTGTCCGGCATGCGCGCGGCCCGCGCCGACAGCGGCATCGACTCCCGCCTGGTGGTGGGCATCAACCGGGAGCGCAGCGGAGCCGACGCGGTGGCGCTGGTGGAGGAGGTGGTGGCCCACCGCATCGACGAGGTGGTGGGCATCGGGCTGGACTACGCCGAGGTCAACGGCCCGCCCGGCCGCTTCGTGGAGGCCTTCCGGCTGGCCGCCCGGCACGGGCTGGAGCGCACCGCGCACTCGGAGTCCGGTCCCCCGGCGCACATCCGCACCCTGCTCGACGACCTCGGCTGCAGCCGCGTCGACCACGGCTACCACGTGGTGGACGAC
This sequence comes from Rhodococcus sp. Z6_132, assembly GCF_058133635.1. Classification (NCBI taxonomy): domain Bacteria; kingdom Bacillati; phylum Actinomycetota; class Actinomycetes; order Mycobacteriales; family Nocardiaceae; genus Rhodococcus; species Rhodococcus sp. Z6_132. The sequence continues at coordinate 42,934 of NZ_JBYUNP010000002.1, read as the reverse complement.
CCCGACATCACCGCGCGCTGCGTGGCCGAGCGGGTGCCGTTCACCTGCACCCCGGTGAGCTCGGACATCGGCCGCTACTCCGGCAGCGGCGACGGCACGCACCACCGCATCCGCGAGATGGTCGACGCCGGGCTGTGCGTCACCATCGATTCCGACGACCCGCCGATGTTCGGCACCGACCCGACGCACGACTTCCGGGTGCTCTCCCACGCCCTCGGCTACGGCCGTGACCAGCTCGCCCAGCTCACGTTCAACGCCATCGACGCCTGCTGGCTCGACGAGTCCGACCGGCGCGACCTGCGCGCCCGGGCAGACACCGTCGTCGCCGGCGTCCCCGACCGCCACACCACCCTGGAGGACCCCTCATGACCACCCCCCGCTTCCACGTCCCGGTCGTCGACATCTCCGCCTACGTGGGCGACGGAACGCCGCAGGAGCGCGCAGCTGCCGCCGCGGCCTTCGACGAGGCCGCGCGCACGGTCGGCTTCGTGCAGATCACCGGGCACGGGGTGCCCACCGAGGTCACCGACGCCTTCGCCGCCGCGCTGGACGGGTTCTTCGGGCTGCCACTGGAGGTGAAGAAGAGCTACCGCACTCCGCCGGAGGTCAACCGCGGGTACGCCCCGCCCAAGACGGAGTCGCTCAGCCTCAGCCTGGGCCTGGCCCCGTCCAACCGGATGCACGACTTCTTCGAGGCGTTCAACGTCGGTGCCGCCGTCTCGGACTACCCAGGCCTGGACCTGCCGCTGGCCGACTACCCGGAGAACGTGTGGCCGGCCGAGGAGGTGACCTTCAGCGCGGCGGTGTCGGCGTACTACGACGAGGCTGCGCGCGTCGCCCGCACCCTCACCGGGCTGTTCGCCGACGCGCTCGGGCTGCCGGCCGGGTTCTTCCAGCGCTACACCGACCACAGCCTGGACGTGCTGCGGATGAACAACTACGCCCTGGACGAGGGCACCATCGAGCTCGACGGCGAGCTGACCGGCATGGGGGCGCACACCGACTACGGCATCGTCACCGTGCTCTGGGCCGACCGCGTCGCGGGGTTGCAGGTGCTGGGCCACGACGGGTCGTGGAACGACGTGATGCCGGCGGAGGGCGCGCTGCTGATCAACCTGGGTGACCTGATGGCCCGCTGGACCAACGACCGGTGGATGTCCACCGTGCACCGGGTGAAGCCGCCGATCGTGGACGGCACCATCCGGCGGCGCCGCAGTGCGGCGTTCTTCCACGACGGCAACGTGGACGCGGTGATCGACACCCTGCCCACCTGCGTCGGGGACGGCTCGGCCTACCCGCCGATCACCGTGGGCGAGCACATCCAGGCCAAGCTGGCCGGCTCGCGTGCCGGGGTGGCCAACACCGCCGCCGACCGCGAGGCGGCCCGGGTGCTGGCCGCGGGCGCCGGCTCCTAGCAGGGCCAGGGCGCGGACGCCGGCTCGGTGGAGGGGTCTCCACCGAGCTGGCGCTTCTCGGCCACGATCGCCCCGTGCGGACGAGCACCAGGATCGGTGCGGGTGTGGATCTCCCGGACCGCAAACCCCGCATCCTGCAGGTGGCCGGCCAGCCTCTCGACCGGCCAGCGGTAGGCCGTGACCACCGCGTGCGCGAAGGCCTCCACCGCCGGTCCCTCGAAGAACCCCAGCAGCAGGCTCCCGCCCGGGGCGAGGCACCGGGCAAGCTCCGCCAGCACAGCCGGGAGCTGCTCGGGTGGGGTGTGGATCGTCGAGTACCAGGCGAGCACACCGGCCAGCGACCCGTCGGGCACCCCGAGGTCGTCCGACGCCGCCTCCCGGAACCGCGCGGCCGGAAAGCGGTCCCGTGCCTGCGCCACGAACGCAGGCACCAGGTCGGTCCCCTCCACCTCCACGCCCGCGCGGGTGAGGAAGTCGGTCCAGTGCCCGGGTCCGCAGCCGGCGTCGATGATCGGGCCGGGGCGGTACAGCGCCCAGCGCAGCACCAGGTCACGATCCTCCGGGTGCACCGCGCCCATGGCGCCCAGCCTGTCGGCGTACTCCACCGCTCGTTCCCCGTACGCCTGCAGCACCTCGTCTCCCGTCACGACGCGAGGCTAGGAGCCGTGTCTGCATCGTCGCTCAGGGACCTGCTCCGCCCCGTGCGACAGGGCACCACCGCAGGGCCGCCCCAGATCTCGCCGTGCGCCGATCCGCCTGCTGCCTAGAGTGGTTCCGTGCCAGAGCAGCCATCGCCCGCAGCCTCCTCCCCGACGACGACCGAGAGCCGCGGCCGGGCCCGGCAGTCGGCGATCTACCGTGACGGTGTCTTGGGGCGACGACCCGCGGTACCGACCGACTTCGCCGAGCTGGAGCGCCAAGCGCGCAAGGCCAGCTCCGCCAAGGCGTGGGCCTACGTCGCCGGTGGGGCGGGCGAGGGTCAGACGATGCGCAACAACCGGGCTGCCTTCGACCGCTGGGCGATCGTCCCGCGGATGGCGCACGGCCAGGCGACCCGCGACCTCTCGGTCACCCTGCTGGGCTCGAAGCTGCCCACGCCCCTGCTGCTGGCCCCCGTCGGGGCCGGCCAGCTGATCGACCCCGACTGCGACCTGCACGTCGCGCGGGCCGCCGCGGCCACCGGAGTGCCCTACATCTTCACCAACCAGGGCGGCACCCCGATGGAGGAGACCGCGGCCGCGATGGACGGCGCCCCGCACTGGATGCAGCTCTACTGGAGCACCGACGAGGCCCTGGTGGACAGCCTCATCGGTCGCGCGGAGGCCAGCGGCGCCGAGGCGCTGGTCGTCACCCTCGACACCACGCTGCTGGGCTGGCGCCCCCAGGACCTCAACCTGGGGTCGCTGCCGTTCGCCCAGGGCAAGGGCATCGGCCAGTACACCTCCGACCCGCGGTTCCGCGAGATCGTCGCCGAGCGCATCGCCGCGGCCAAGCGCCTGGGCACCTCCGCCGACGTCCAGGTCACCCTCGGTGCCATCAAGTCGCTGCTGTCCATCACCCGCGAGCACCCCGGGTCGTTCTGGACCAACCTGCGCTCCGCCGTGCCGCGGGCGTCGGTGGAGACGTTCCTGGACATCTACTCCAACCCCGGCCTGAGCTGGAGCCACCTGGCGACCCTGCGGGAGCGCACCCGGTTGCCGATCGTGCTGAAGGGCATCCTGCATCCCGACGACGCGCGCCGTGCCGTCGAGCTGGGCGTGGACGCCATCGTGGTGTCCAACCACGGTGGGCGGCAAGTGGACCGGTCGATCGCCTCGCTGGATGCGCTCATCGCGGTGCGCGAGGCCATCGGTCCCGACCCCACGGTCCTGTTCGACAGCGGCATCCGCACCGGCGCGGACGTCTTCGTCGCACTGGCGCACGGGGCCGACGCCTGCCTGCTCGGCCGCCCCTACATGTACGGCCTCGCCGTCGGCGGGCAGCAGGGGGTCGAGGAGGTGATCGCCAACATCGTCGCCGAGCTCGACCTGACCATGGGCCTGACCGGGGCCACGCACGCCAGCGCGATCTCGCCGGACCTGGTCACGCCCAACCCTTCTCGCTAGGCCTGCCAGGGCATGGCCGCGGCCGTAGCCTGGGCACAGGTTTTTGGGAGGAATGGCGATGAGTCAGCCCGACGGTGCCAGCACGTTCCAGGTCAGCGGCGAGATCTATGACGCCTTCATGGGCCGCTACTCCGGCCCCCTGGCCGTCCAGCTCGCCGACGCGTGCGGGGTGAGCCGCGGCCAACGGGCGCTGGACGTGGGCTGCGGCCCCGGTGCGCTGACCGCCGAGCTCGTGCGCCGCCTCGGCGCCAGCTCGGTGGCCGCCTGCGACCCGTCGGTGCCGTTCGTGGCCGCCTGCCGCGACCGCAACCCCGGCGCGGACGTGCGCGAGGGCCGGGCGGAGGCGCTGCCCTTCGCCGACCACTCCGTCGACCTGGCTGTGGCCTCGCTGGTGCTGCACTTCATGTCCGATCCCGCACGGGGCATCGACGAGATGCGGCGCGTGGTGGTGCCCGGCGGCCAGGTCGCGGCGTGCGTGTGGGACTTCGACCGAGGCATGCAGCTGTTCCACGCCTTCTGGGAGGCGGCGGTGGCGGTCGACCCGCAGGCGCCCGCCGAGCTCTACGCCCGGCGGTTCGGCCGGCCCGGCGAGGTGGTGCAGCTGCTCCAGGACCGCGGCCTCGAGCAGGTCAGCGAGCAGACCATGACGGTGCAGACCACGTACGCCAGCTTCGAGGAGGTGCTGGCCGGGCTGATGGCGGGCATCGGGCCGGCCGGGTCCTACCTGGTCGCGCAGCCGGAGGGCCGCCGGCAGGCGCTGCGCAGCGAGCTGTTCCACCGGCTGGGCTCCCCCGCCGGCTCCTTCACGCTGCAGGCGGTGGCGCGCTCAGCCAGCGGCGTGACCCCCGCTCCCTAGCTGCGGTGCTGCAGCAGCGCCCTGGAGTCGGTGAGGAACGTCTGCAGCGTCCGGGCCGGCTGGCCGGTCACCCGCGCGACGTCGTCGGTCACCACCGCGAAGGTGACGGCCTGCACGCGCTCGAACGTCAGCGCCGTGAGGTCGCGCTCAAAGCCCGCCATCCCGGCCCCCGCTTCCTCGATCGTCACCTCCCGGTGCGTCACCGGGCGTCCGGTCGCCGCGGAGAGCAGGTCCGCGGTGCGCGGCAACGAGACTGCCTCCGGGCCGGAGAGCTCGTAGACCTGCCCTGCGTGCCGCGAGTCGAGCAGCGCCTGCGCGGCCACGGCGGCGATGTCGCGGGCATCGATCCAGGCCACGCTCGCCCCGCCGCTAGCGAAGGCCAGCTCGCCGGCGTCGACGACCTGGTCGAGGTAGAAGCGGGAGTCGGTGAGCACCTGCATGAACCAGCTCGGCCGCAGGATCGTCCAGGCGCGAGAGCTGGTGCGCACCGCCTGCTCGGCCCGCACCGCCCAGCCCTCCGGCGCGTCCTTCTCCGACAGCAGCACCACCCGCGTCTCGGGCACCGTCTCCGCCAGGAACGCACCGATCAGCTCGGGGGCGTCCGCACGGTCCGGGCGCACCAGGTACACCGCGTCGACGCCGCCGGTCGCCGCAGCCCACCCCACCGGCTCGTCCCAGGAGAAGGCGGTCGGACGCACCCCGTGCAGGGTCACCGTGGACGGGTCGCTGCTGCCGCCGAGCACCTCGACGTCACCGCGCGCGACGAGCTGCTCCGCCAGCGCCACGCCGGTCTTGCCGCGCACCCCGGTCACCAGCACGCGCGTCATCCGGTCGCGTGGTGTTGCTGCACCCGTCATGACAACCTCCCGCTGCGTCCACCGCAGAACCGCTCTCACCTCGGGCAACAGCGGTGCGGCCTCAGGTATGCCTGCCGAACGTCCGACCTCAGTGGACAGTGCCGCGGCGGAAGGGCTTACCGTCCCCGGCATGACGATCACCGTGCTGGACACCGCGACGGCCATGGAGGCGGTGCTGCGCGCCGAGGCGTCCGCGCGCCCGGAGCTCCTGCGCAGGGCGCTGGCTCCGATGGCGGGCATGTTCCGGTACTTCCCCGGTGAGGTCGACCTGGTGGCCATGCACGCCATGAGCTTCGGGTTCCCGCTGGATCGACGCGGGGACGAGGTGCGGGAGGCCCTCTCCCGGTTGCAGGCCGCGGACGCGTGGCGGCGGATCGAGCGGGCGCTGGCTGAGGCGGTCGACGTCCAGACCCGCGCCACCCCACAGGTGCAGGTGCCGGACATCTCGGTGCTCCTGGTGCTCGGCGACCCTGACGACGAGTACTTCATGGGCCCGGCGCGCGGGTTCAGCGGCAACGGCAGCGCCACGGGCTACCTCTCGCTCACGCTCTGGCCGACCGAGGAGAACCTGGCCCGGCTGGAGGCGGCGGCCGTGCACGAGCTCAACCACAACCTGCGGTACGCCCCCGGCGGGGTGGTCTGGGACCCGGCGTCGGTGGTGGTGGGTGAACAGGTCGTCTCGGAAGGACTGGCCGACGCCTTCGCCCGCCAGCTCTACGGCGACGCGCTGGGCTACACCCCCATCGGCGTCCCGCACCTGGCCGACGACGCCGTGCTCGACAAGGTGGTGTCGGGGCTCGACGTCGGCGGGATGCAGAACTTCGCCGCGTGGGTGCACGGCGACGCCGCCGCCACCCGGTTCGGCGCCGCACCGGTCGGGGTGCCCACGGGGGCGGGCTACGCCGTCGGCAACCGGCTGGTCGACGCCTACCTCGCCGCGACCGGCACCAGTGCAGCCGAGGCGCTGCACGTGCCCAGCCGCGAGATCATCGACGTGGCCCTGGCGCAGCGCAGCTGACCTCACTCAGGCCGGCGTCGAAGTCCTACGTCCTGATGCGCGCCAAGGCCTGACCCCGCCTCACTCCCCCAGGGCGTAGTCCAGCTCGAGGCGGTGGGTGCCATCGGCGTCGACGACGATGCGTCCCGTGCCGGCGATTCCGCCGAGCTCGCCGGTACCGCTGTCCGGAACGATCACCAGGTGCTCGTCGTAGCGGTCCGCGCCGTGCGTCGACGCCGCATGCACCAGGTTGAACGTGCCGGGGCGTCCACCCAGCTCGCCCTGCACCGCCTCGAGCGCGGCGTAGGAGCCGTGGCCAGTCTCGGAGTTCAGGCTGCCCAGGAACCAGGTGACCGACCGCCCCGTGAGGTCGCCCTCAAACGTCTTCACCAGGTGCGCCAACCCGGCCGGCGCCGCCGTCACGGGCACGGGCAGCCCGCCCACCTGCGTCGGGGAGCCGGCCGGGGTCCAGTCGGAGACCGTGAAGGTCGAGGTTGCGTTCATGCCGGGAAACGTTGCAGGCACGGGTCGGCGTGGATTGAAGAAACGCGACAGGGCCCGGTCAGCACCGCCACACCACCCGGAGGTGCCCCGTGGCGGTGGCATCCCATCGCGGCCCTCCAGGCCGCGGCAGACACCGCCATGGCGGTCCTGGCCGGGCCGGGACACTGAGCCTCCGAGGAGCTGACACCCCGGCTGGCCTCGGTCGATACCCCCGGGGTATCGGGCGCGACCCAGTCGGTCTTGGACGGCCCGCCGCGCAGCGACCACGATCGAGCGAAGCACCGCAACCACTCTCGCGGTCACTCCAGCCCCTATGAAGGAAGTACCCCCATGAAGATCGCAGTCCTCGGCACCGGCAAGGTCGGCACCGCCCTCGGGACAGGCCTGGCCGCCGCCGGTCACCAGGTGACCTACGGATCACGGACACCCTCGATCGAGGCGGGCACGCTCAGCCAGCAGGACGCCGTCGCTGCCGCCGAGGTGGTCATCACCGCTGTCCCCGGCACGGCACTGGTCGACACCCTGCGCGACGTCGGGGCGGACGTCCTGGCCGACAAGATCGTGCTGGACCCCTCGGCCGCCTTCACCCCGGAGATGACCATGGCCTACCCCGGCGCCAGCGTGGCCCAGCGGGCGCAGGCGAGCTTCCCGCGGGCGCGCGTGGTGAAGGCGCTCAACACGATGAACTTCGCTGTCATGGTCAACCCGCTGGACACCGTGCCCGACGCGACCGTGTTCGTCAGCGGCGACGACGAGGCGGCCAAGACAGTGGTCACTGGTCTGCTCGCCGACCTGGGTTGGCCCAGCCGCGCCGTCCTCGACCTGGGTGGCATCGACACCGCGCTGGCCACCGAGCACGCCGCCCCGCTGTTCTTCGCGACCGTCCGAGCCCTGCAGACTGCGGCGTTCAACATCACCATCTCCCGGTGACGCCGGCGCCCGCCTGAGGTGGGACGGCCCGTGGCGTTCCTCCTTTCCCGACGAAACATCAACTGGAGCAATAGAGTTCGACGTCACAGGTCCAGTGGGTGCGAGCAGAGGACACACGGTGGCGTACTGGTGGGCGAGCCAGATGAACAACTACTCGATAGCAATCCAGCAGGGAACGCTGTGGTCGTGTCCGAGCCCCTCGCGGCGGGAGCCATCAGATCGAGTCCTGCTCAAGAAGCTGAGCGTCGGAGACTACGTGTTCCACTACTCAGGGGATCGACGTATTGAAGCAATAAGCAGGGTCACCACACCATGGCAACCCGCTCCCCGGCCCGAGGGCTATGACAGCACTAACCCTGATGACCCCGACGAGGGCTGGCTGGTGCTGGTCGAGCCGGTCGCCACGGCCGTGGACATCCCGCTCCGGCGTACAGCCGAGCTAATTCAGCACGGTAACGGTGGTCCGCTCACCCGCGACGGCAATCTGACACGGAAGTACCTTTCACGGCTGAGCGACGACGATGGTAGAGCGCTACTTGCTGAAGCCGGTGTCGACGATGTCGCCGGTGAGGTGGGTCCCATCCGATTCGCCGACGCCTTCTGGAGCGGAGACAAGACCGACGCGTCCGCCATCGCTGGAGTGCGACGCGAACAGCCCAAGCTTCGCCAGCACCTCCTGCGCGGAAGAGACCGGGCGGAGTGCGACCTCTGCGGCAGAGATCTTCCCGCAGAGCTGCTGGTAGCGGCGCACATCGTTCCGCGAGGAATGAGCAGCGATGACGAACGCCGCGACTTCCAGTCAGCTGCGATGCTCGCTTGCGTGCTGGGGTGTGATGCGCTCTTCGAACGGGGCTACGTGACGGTCGACAACGACGGCATGGTCCGCTCAGGAAAGCACGCGCCCACACTTGACTTGCAGCGTGCGATCACCGCACTGGTGGGCTCCGCCTGTTCGGCACACTCCCCGGCCACTGCATCACGGTTCGCGGCGCACGCAGCGCTGTCATCAACTGGTCCGACCAGCATGACTCCCGCACCGGCAGCCCCTGGAGCAAGCGCGACCACGTCTCCCACGACCATCGGCTCGATCCGCACCAGCGCGAGGCAAATCCTCGCCGCCTACTCCAGCCAGATGCGTCGGACCGGCACCACTGACCACGAAGGCCTTTAACTGCCGCCCTGATCACCCCGCCGTGCCAGGAAGCTAGCCCGGGGTCAGCGCTCCTGGATCTGCACCGAGACCTCGCGGCGCAGGACCTTGCCCATCGGGTTGGTGGGCAGCTCGTCGACGAAGACGATGCGCCGCGGCACCTTGTAGGGCGTCAGACCCTGGCGCGCGTGCGCCTGCAGCTCCTCGGGCAGCACCGGGACACCGTCGACCAGGACCACCGCGGCCACCACCTCCTCGCCCCCGTTGCCCTGCGGCAGGCCCACCACGGCGACGTCCAGGACTCCGCCGTGGGTGCGGATCATCGCCTCCACCTCCGACGGGTAGACGTTGAACCCGCCGGTGATGATGACCTCCTTGAGCCGGTCCACCACGGTGAGGAACCCGTCGGGGGCCATGGTCACCATGTCCCCGGTGCGGAACCAGCCGTCGTGGAAGGCGGCCGCCGTCTCCTCGGGCGCACCCCGGTAGCCGGAGAACACCTGGGGGCCACGCACCAGCAGCTCGCCGCGCTCGCCCTGGGGCATGTCGCGGTCCAGGTTGTCCGGGTCGGCGATGCGGATCTCGGTGTCCGGGAACGGCACCCCGATGGAGCCCGGCCGGCGCGCGGTGGTCAGCGGGTTGCCGACGATCACCGGGGAGGTCTCGGTGAGCCCGTAGCCCTCCACCAGCAGCCCGCCGGTGGCAGCCTCCCAGCGCTCCACCAGCGCGCTCGGCAGGGGCATCGCCCCGGACATGGCGAAGCGGATGCCCTGGATGGAGACGTTGCGGCGCTCGGCCTCGTCCACGATGCGCTGGTAGAGCGGCGGGACGGCAGGCACGAAGCCCGGCACCTCGCGCCTGACGGCGTCCATAATCAGCCCGATCTCAGGCTTGGGCAGCAGCACCAGCTTGGCGGCGAGCGCCACCCCCAGCAGCACGCTGACGGTGACCCCGTAGGCGTGGAACAACGGCAACGCCACCAGGACCGACTCGCTGCCCTCTTTCAGGCCCGGCACCCAGGCCCGCCCCTGGCGGACGTTGGCGGCCAGGTTGCGGTGGCGCAGCGGCACGCCCTTGGGCACGCCGGTGGTCCCGGACGTGTAGAGCAGCAGCGCGACGTCGTCGGTGCTGGGGCGCGGGTGCGCCTCGTCCAGGGACTGCCCGGAGGCCAGCGCCGACCACGGCATCGCACCCGGCGCCGGGGAGGTCAGCTGCGCACGAGAATTGCGGGCCTTGCTGATCGGCAGCCGCAGGGCCAGCCGCTTGGTCCACGGCAGCTCGGTGGTCATGTCCACGGCCACCACGTGCTCCAGCGCCGAGTCGGCGCGCAGGTCCTCCACCACCGGGACCGCCTTGTCCCAGACGATCGCCACCCGGGCCCCGTGGTCGGCGAAGGGGTGGCGCAGCTCGGAGGCGGTGTACAGCGGGTTGTGCTCCACCACGGTCGCGCCGAGGCGCAGCACCGCGAAGAACGCGACGATGCTCTGCGGACAGTTGGGCAGCAGGACCGCGACGTTGTCGCCGGGGCGCACACCGAGACGGTGCAGGCCCCCGGCCACCCGATTCACCTGCTCGGCCACCTGGGCGTAGCTGGACTCGCGGCCCAGGAAGTCCAGCGCCGGCCGGTCGGGGAACTGCCGTGCGGCGTCCTCCCACAGGTCGAGCACGGTGGTGTCGCCGTAGTCCAGGTGCAGCGGCACTCCGGGTTGGTACGCATCTGCCCACACGGGCTGCTGAGCCGGCACGGTCCTTGCCTTCCTGGCCGCGGGGACGGCGTGCCGCGGCACGATCCAACGTAGTTGCTTCGACCGGTGGTCCGATCCGCGGCGGGGGCGGGAAGCGGCGCCGGTCACCCGACGTTCAGTGGAGCGTGAGGCTCTCCCTGCTCGACCGCTCCCGCACCCGTTCCGGCCACGCCGAGGGGGATGCGTTGGCGCACACCGTGGAACGGGCGATCAACGCGGAGCGGCTGGATTACCACCGGTTCTGGGTGGCCGAGCACCACGGCGTTGCGGGCATCGCCTCGGGCGCACCCGCGGTGCTGCTGGCGGCGGTCGGCGCGCACACCACGACCATCCGGCTCGGCTCGGGCGGGGTGATGCTGCCCAACCACCAGCCGCTGATCGTCGCCGAGCAGTTCCTCATGCTCGACGCGCTGCACCCGGGCCGTGTCGACCTGGGGGTGGGCCGCTCGCTGGGCTTCACCGCTCCGGTGCGGCGGGCGCTGCGGCGCACCGGCACCGAGCCCGACACCTTCGCCGGTGACATCGCCGAGCTGCGCAGCTACCTCGACCGCACCGCGCCGGTGACCGCCCATCCGGTGACGGAGCGGGCGGTGCCGCTGTTCGTGCTCGCCACCGGACGTGGGATCACGGTGGCGGCCGAGCTGGGGTTGCCGGTGGTGCTGGGCGGTCCGGTGCTCGACCAGCCGGAGCTAGGTGAGCTGTTGGCCGCGTACCGCCGCGACTTCCGCCCGCACGCTGGCAGCCAGCCGTACGTGATCGTCTCGCTGGACGTGCTGGTGGCCGACACCGACGCCGAGGCGCGCGAGCTGGCGCTGCCGGAGGTGTGGGCGATGGTGCAGTCGCGGCGGACCGGCGCCTTCGCCGCGCTGGAGCCGGTCAAGGCCATCCGCGACCAGCTCCGTGACGGTCAGGACGCCAAGCGGGTGGAACGCGGACTCGACCGCGTGGTTGCCGGTGCTCCCGCGACCGTGCGCGGAAGGCTGGAGCAGCTGGCGGAGCGCACCGGTGCCGACGAGCTGCTGGTCACCGGCTCTACCTACGATCGCGCAGCGCTTGCGGCCTCGGACGAACAGGTGGCTGCCCTGCTCAGGTGAGACCGCCGGGTAGATGACACGCGCCTGTGTTAGCCCGCCGACCGACGAAGCGTCCCTCGCAGCGAGCCCCCGGTCGTGCCCAGTCGGTTCCACGCAGCGTTGGCAGCGGCCGTCGCCGATGGCCGAGCCGAGGCCCAGACGGGCCGGGTAGCGGGACGGTCAGCTCGGACGTCAGCCTCGATCCACGTCACTCAGGTGGGCGCCGAGACCACCGCCGCCAGGGCGACGCCTCCCGCCAGGTGAGCCGTCCGCAGATCCCCACTACGTGTCAGCGCGGCGACCTGTGCGCAGCAACGCCTTTGTCCATCGCCACAAGGCCCACCACAGCCAGACGGTCAGTGCCGCCAGCAACGCAAAGCCGATCGCGTTCACGATCAACACAGCCGTGGGACCGCCGGGGTCAGCGAAGATCGCCACGTCCGGGTCGTCGGAGTCGTAGAAGACCAGCTGCGGTGACGTCGCGTCGCCGTTCTCGCGACTGCACCAGCCCCTGTCGCCGGTGTCGAGCGCGTAGCGGACACCGTCAACCACGTACGTGACTCGGCTGGGGCAGCGGGACCCCGGGTCGTCAAAGGTGCCGACCACGCTCGCATCCGCTCGCAGGCCGTCCACGATCTCCACGCCGAGCCTGACGCAGAACCAGACGCAGAGCAGGTTCACGAGGACGAACGCGAGGAACCGCACTGCGACGCGGTCGCGATGGCGAACGTGTTCAGCGTCGGTCACGGGCTGCAGGCTACCGGCCATGTGCGGCAGTGGAACAGGTCCGCGACGCCGCGGCGCAGGCCGAGTACAGACCTACCGGCCGAGCACAGAGGTCAGCCTCGATCCAGGTCACTGAGGTTGGCGTGCAGGAGCTCTCGACGCCGCCGGATCATGCGGATGCCGCCGTGCGACCCGGCGTAGAACAACCCGATCGAGACCACCGCGGCCAGGGCGACTGTGCAGTCCGTCGCGCGACAGCATCGACCACAGCAGGAGGCTGGGGGCGATGACGAGCAGGCCCAGCGCGGGGACGACCCCGTAGGGGAGCAACACGAGGGTCATCCAGCGCACGATCACGGGGAACCACAGGCGGCGGTTCTCCCACCGGAACCGGAGGTTGCGGGGGTGATAGGGCCAGAGGATGCCCACCCATCCCGCGATCCCGAGGACACCGAACGGGGCGATGGCGATGGCAGTCAGGCTGACCGAGAGCGGCGCCCAGTCGTGGGCGAGGAAGGCTGTCACGATCGCCACCACCACACAGAAGGGCACCACGAAGCACCACAGGGCGATGCTCTTGGCATGCAGCAGCCGACGCAGCATCGCGGGCTCGTCGAGCGACGCCAGCACCCGTGCCCGGTCCGGCGCGAGCACGTTGGTCGCCGGGACATCGGCGAACATCCAGAAGGCCAGCACCATCGCGAACGCCGTCGGGCCGTGCAGGGTGAACAGCCAGCCCTGCCATGACGCCGGGAGCAGGAACCAGGCGCCGGCCATGAGGAGGGCGTTGAACGACACGACCAGGGGGATGGTGAAGGGCCTGCGCACGGCCGCGCGCAGCTCCCAGAGAACCGCTGCGCGCAGCGTCATCGGCAGCTCGTCGAGAGATGTGGTCACGGCACTCAGCTGTCCTCGTTGCCCACGAGAGAGACCGCGCAGCCAGTCTAGGACGCCGGGGCGGGGCTACGAGATCATTGATCGCACCGTCGCGGGCGACGCAATGAAGGATGGTCTCTACTACCACTAAAGCCCAGCTATCCGGCAGCCACCCGACCTGAATGCGCACTTAACTGGGCCTTCTCACCCTCCTCTCTGGTGAGTGAGACCCCGACCGGAGTGCTGCAGACTCCGGAGCAGGACTGCGCACGAGGTCGTCCGCCACTCGGGCGATCCCGATCGGGCATGCCGCGTGCCTGACTCCCCCACGGAGCGAGGTCGTACCCGGATGCCGGCCGGCATCGACGGCAATGCGTTCGTGCCCGTCATATCGGCGAGCTCGGCGTTCCCAAAGTGTTGGACGAACACCAGATGCTTGGCGTAGCGGGTCCGAGCAGTGGGTGAACACCCCGTGCCCGAGGTCGAGTGCCCTGGGGCGACCCCCAACCCCTTTGCACGGCCTCGAGCACGGTGTGTCCGCCGTGGTCGGTGCCGGCGTTTAGGGACCAGGCGACGACCGCCCGACGAGCCTCCCTCGAAGGACGAGGCATGTGCGCAGGCCGGTTCCCCCGCGTACGCACCCCGCCCACCTGCGCCGGAGACTCTGCCGGGGTCCAGTCGGAGGCTCTGAAGGTCGACGTGGCGTTCAGGAAATGAAATCTAGGCCGGGGCGGACACGCGCGGCGATTGAACAAACGCCACAGGTCTACTGGGGGGCGGCTCGGGGGGCTTCTGACTGCCAACAGTTTTCGAATACGGGAACCCCGCGCCCGGCGCAATCCTCAAAGACATCATCGGATAACGGCGCGGGCAGCCGCCCTGGCCACGGCCAGTGCGAGACCATTCTCAACATCGGAGTACTTGATTTGCCGCATCGCGTGAGCATAGGCAATGGCCATCACCTCCTTGTGGGTGGCCAGGTCGTATGCCCATTGCCTAACCGCAACAATAAACGGCTGGAAGCGGGAACCTGCCGCAAAGCGGTCGACGTCCTGCCACTCAGCCCAATTTAATTTGCTCAGTTCTGGCAGTGTGCGTGCAGGCCCATTAGTATGGAACAGGACGCTGAGCTCTAGCGTCACAGGATCGAGAGGCGACGGCCCCGGACCCGCATCACCGAAGTCGATTAACACCGGACGGCCATCCAAGTCAACCAGGACGTTTTCCCCGTGAAGGTCTCCGTGGCATATCACTTCGCCCATAACAACCTCAGTTTCCTCGACAGAGGAAGCGAGAGCCACAGCGTCGGTCGACAGGGCAAGACCTGTATCGGATAGGCCTCGCCTACGGAGCTCGCCCAGCGTACGTGTTTGGTGGCCCAATAGCGGCGTTGTCCAGGGCTCGAATCCCTCACGTAGCCGGCGCACGACATCGGCGCCAGATTCGGGCGACTGTTCAACAATATCAAATAGCGGCTGCGTCCTGTCCGCCACTGTCGAGACAATTGCCGAGAACCTACCCAGGCCGCCTGACATTGGCTCGTGGGTCGGCGCGAAGTAACCCGGTGCGAGGCGGTTGGCTACGTACTTCTTGTACCGCCTATACTCGTCGGCCGCATCTAAGTGCGGTGCGCACTTCAAGAAGATGGTCGCCGGAGTCTGGTCCTCACCGGTGAGAACCACCCGTCCCACAATTGCACCCGAAAGTCCCGAACTGAGGCTTACCTCGGCATGGGTTTGTCCAATGCTTAGCGCATATGAACCCACAGCGCGGCGGAAAAACTCGTGTTCGGCCCCAGCAACCGAGATGGCCAGAACCTGCTGAAAGCCGGCATTTAGCACTCTCAGCCGACTCTCCAACGCCAAAGGATCGTCCTTATCGACTAGCGTGACTAGCGGTTGCTGCCCAACCCCATAGATGGTGGTTACGCCGCCCAAGGACAACTGCGCTCTCGTGTCACGGCCGGTGGCGAACCCCGTCAGGAATATCAGTGGAGTACCGGGCCAATGCTGCCGGCAGGCTGCATGCACCGCTAGACCATGCGCCTCCTGCACGTCCGCACTCCCCGCGTGGGGAGGCAACCGCACATCGCAAAGGACCAGATCACACGACTCGGCCCGGATGACCGCCAGCGCGTCGTCCCGCGACTGAGCCACTAAGACTTCCGCGTCTAGAACCTCCCTTCCAATGGAGTCACGCGCAGCTCGAACACTTCGGTCTTCATCTTCGACGAGGAGGATTCTCAATCTGCAACTTCCTGTATAGGCCAACGCAACTCACAGGCCACTCCACGGGGGTCCCGTGGAGCGAGTTGCACCGAACCTCCGAATGATTTCATCGCGCGCTGGGCGATGGCAAGACCCATACCAAAGTGTTCATCTTTGGATTTCATCGAGACTCCTGGATTCAACAAATTTTCCTTGCCTTCCGGCAGCCCTATCCCTTCATCGAGTATTGCAACCCAGGTACCCGTCTGATTGGCGCCGCAAGTAAGCACGACTGGAGCAGTATCCTCGGGCGAGGCCTCAACCGCGTTCCGTAGGCAATTTTGCACCGCAAATCGCAACAGTTGTGGATCTCCAAGTACAACAAGTGTGTCGGATCGAGACAAGACGGCCTCAGAAGGCCCGTACCCCCCGGCCGACGTCTCATCCGCCAAGAGTTGCACGAGGTCGAACTGAGTAATCCGCGGCGCGCCCGCAGCCGCGTGGAGGCGTTCCATTGTTGCCAGAAAATCTTTAAGGCGATCTATCGCTACACGAGCCGGCGACTCGAAAAACTCCTCATCGCCCATGCAGTCCCTGGTCGCGCGGAAAATTGAGCCTGCCAGGGGCCGCAACTCATGCAGCATAACTCTCGACACGTACTGAATTGCCTCTGCACGGATGTCGTCGTTGAGTTGCGCGTTAGGAACTGGAAACCACACATCTGGTTCCATAGCAGTCGGCGCGGGTAGCGAGAGAGAGCTGATCACACGGTCTAACGCTCCCTGGACCCACGAATCCACCTCCCGCGCACGTAGATCTCGCAATCGAGTGATATCTCCAGGTTGAGCCAGGCCCGTTAGCCCCCGGGCTCCTCGTAGACGATCCACCGCGCTATCTGACCCAAGAAGAGTAAACGGATCGTCCTTTACTACCATTCGTTAAACCCCTCCAGATCTATAGAAACTGGCGCGTTCAGCGAAAGCCTCAGCCCCTCCCTCAAGGATCCCGGAAACCGCAGCCACGCTTTCGGGATCGTCCAGTGGGCCCTGATGCTGCGCGAACCCGCGCTCGCCGTCTGAGTGCATCACCACCACGCGGTCGGCGTTTCCGAGCACAGGGATATTGGCGTTATGTGACGTAACAATGTACTGGTCGTGCACTCCTCGCTGACGAAGCGCAGGTACAAGGGTCGACGCAATGAAGGCGTTGTCCAAGTGATCCTCGGGTTGGTCCATCACCAGCGGGTCACCTCGATGGCGTAAGAGAAGGGGAAGAACCACAGTACAACGTTGTCCGATCGACAAGCGGCTCGTAGGCTTGTACTCGGTGCCATCGAGCAGGTCGATTACAGCCCCATCGTCTGTAATCGATGCGATGATCTCTGCCGTGCCACTCGCTTGCAAGGCACCCACTACTGCACGGGCTCGATCTTCGGTGATGCCAATCGTTTGCCCCAACTCGGCCGCATCACCAGTTTCGACCCAGGTCACTAGTTCAATAGGGCTAACCATCCGGGCAATATTTGGAGCCAACTGATTGTAGTGGAGTCCACTACCCCTAAGTCCAGCGACTATCGCTGATTGGTAATCACTTACCTCGCCCGATTTTGTTAGCCTGATTCGAATATTCGGACCCAAACCTCGGTTCAGTTCGTCGACAACACTTTGTCGATCTTGGAAAACTCTCTCCAACACGCGGTCGAGCCGAGCGAACAGTTCGTCCCGCTCGCCCGCGAGCTTCAAGTATTGGGATCGTCGGGCGTCTCGGGTCGCACGGAGAGCCTGCAATTGACCATGCCGCTCCTCGAGTTCTGCGACCGTCCGGGCTGCGCGGCTAATGCCAGTAGTCGCCATCTCCAGCCTCTGCCGAAGTTGGCGGCTATCAGTATCGACGGCAGACCTAAGCGCCTCGGTCTCGGCCTGCGCAAATTGGACGCGATCTTGGACACTTGCAACGTCGGTTTCGATCTGGAGAAGTTGTGACTTGAGATTGCCAAGCCGTATTCGATCGCTCTCCAGCGGATCTTCGCCGGCGCCATCTGGCCATTCCGAGAGCAACGTGGGCGCCTCGGACGCAAGCCGTCGCGCACTCTGACGGAACCGCTCGATAGCTGCGCTGTCTCCAGTTAAGGTGGAGCTGCGATGCGCAATCAATTGACTAGCGGCCTGCAGTCGCTCAAGATTTTTCTGCTGTTCTACGGACGCTTCGGATGCGCTGAGAAGGCTCCTTTGAACGGCGTTGGCCTCGACTAGTTCTTCCGTCACTCCCCGGAGGGCCTCTATTGATTCATTAAGGGAACGGCCTTCAGTTATGATACTCTCTAGTTCGACCGTTAAGCTACGCAAGGATAGCCGCAGCCCGTTTAGCTCCCGCTCGTCTGTAGCTCGCTTAGTTCGGAATCGATCAATCAGATGAAGGCGCCCCGATGCCTTAGCGCCAACAGACTCAACCTCATTTTGGGCTAACACGGTGCAGGAGACATCACCTGGTGCCGACCGAGTCACCTGCCCAGAGGCCGAACGGGTAACGGTAAACTTTTCATCCCCGTCCGCGATGGTAATTGTTACCGCCCCGCCGTCGAGGATCGCTACTGCCTGCTGGTTCCCGCGCCGGGCGACGTCTTCACTGAACGAGCCGGCGCCGATGGCGTAGCGGATCAACTCGACGATCGAGGTCTTCCCCGTGCCTCGCGCGCCGATAATGACATTGAGGCCTGGTGCAAACGTCACGTCTAGGCCGGCGAGGAAACCCTCAGTTTCAACCTGGATTCGTTCAATGTGGGCCATCGTGCCTCGCGTAGTTGTGTTCGGGGTTGGATGCAGACCCCAGACTACTGTGCGACCACGGGGGTTCCGCGAGCCTAGCGCTGAAGTGCACACTGAGTGTTCTGGTGGCAGGCGATTCGGCGCCACCGCCAGGTTAGCGCGGTCGTGACTCAGCACCGTGCGATCCACGTCAGCTGCCGATATCATCTGCAATTGCGAATCCGACACGAAAGCCGGAAGCAGCGGCAAGCCCGTAGCAGGCTCTGGAACTCGTCTTCGGCACCGGGGGCAACAATCGAGGTCTGCGGGCGCCCACAGAACTCATGCACCCGCACTCAGCGCGAACGATTTCAGGCTCGGAGACCGCAGTCTCCGAGCCTGAAATTTGTCGGGCTGACAGGATTTGAACCTGCGACCCCTTGACCCCCAGTCAAGTGCGCTACCAAGCTGCGCCACAGCCCGAACACGCTCTCGCGAGCGCCATGGAAGAGGTTACCGCAGCCCTCCCCCAGACAACGAACCGGCTGGTCAGAGGCTCGCGGGCGGCCCCAGGATGCGCCCAGAAGGTAGCGCTGCGTAGTTGTTCACCACCGCGTCGTCAACCGCCTTACGATCCGTCGCACTCGTCACTGCGAGCAAAGCCATTGTGCGACAGCGGAAGAGAGGTCGGGATGAACCCCGAGGTCACCGAGTACGTCCAGCAGCGGGCGGCCTGGCAGTCCGAGATCTGCGAGCGCCTGCGCTACCTCGTGCAGGAGGTCATCCCGCAGGCGGAGGAGCGCCTCTGGCACGGCAAGCCGTACTACATCAAGAACGGCTGGGAGGCCGCCGACATCGAGGCTTGTGCCGATGCGGTGCGCTTCACCCTCTACAACGCCCAGGACGTGGAGGTCATCGAGGGAGTCACCCAGCCGCTGGGCAGCGGCGAGCGCAAGGCCACGGAGATCCACCAGGGCGACGACGTCGACTACACCCTGCTGGGCGAGCTGCTGGCCCGCACCAGCTCCGGCCTGTAGTCAGGTCGAAGCAGCACGGGCCAGCAACAGGGTCAACCAGCGAGATCAGCGCTTCTTGCGGTCGCGCTTCTCCCGCACCCGCACGTTCACCCGCACCGGGCTACCGGTGAAGTCGAACGTCTCGCGCAGCTTGCGCTCCAGGAAGCGGCGGTAGCCGGCCTCCAGGAAGCCCGTGGTGAACAGCACGAACGTCGGCGGCCGGGTGGCCGCCTGCGTCGCGAACAGCACCCGGGGCAGCCGTCCCCCGCGCATCGGCGGCGGCGTCGCGGCCACCACCTCCGACAGCCACGTGTTCAGCTGCCCGGTGGGGATGCGCTTGTCCCACGACTCCAGCGACTGCCGCAGCGCCGGCACCAGCTTGGCGATGCTGCGCCCGGTCATCGCGGAGATGTTCACCCGCTGCGCCCACGGCACCCGGGCCAGGTCGCGGTCGATCTCCCGCTCCAGCATGTGCCGGCGGTCCTCGTCCACCAGGTCCCACTTGTTGAACGCCAGCACCAGCGCGCGCCCGGCGTCGGCCACCATGCTCAGCACCCGCAGGTCCTGCTCGCTGATGGGCTCGGAGGCGTCGATCAGCAGCACCGCCACCTCGGCGGCCTCGATGGCCGAGCGGGTGCGCAGCGAGGCGTAGAACTCCGCGCCGCTGGCGTGGCTCACGCGCTTGCGCAGCCCCGCGGTGTCCACGAAGCGCCACACCTGCCCGCCCAGCTCCACCAGGGAGTCCACCGGGTCCACCGTGGTGCCGGCGACGTCGTGCACCACCGAGCGCTCGTCGCCGGAGAGCTTGTTGATCAGGCTGGACTTGCCCACGTTGGGCTTGCCCACCAGCGCCACCCGACGCGGGCCCACCACGGGGTCGCTCTCCCGCGGGGTGTGCGGCAGCACCGCCAGGATCTCGTCCAGCAGGTCACCGGTGCCGCGGCCGTGCGTGGCGCTCACCGGGTACGGCTGGCCCAGCCCCAGCGACCACAGTGCGGCCGCCTCGCTCTCGGTGCGCTCGTCGTCCACCTTGTTGGCGGCCAGCAGCACGGGGATCTTGCCGCGCCGCAGCACCCGGGCCACGGCCTCGTCGGTGGCGGTGGCGCCGACCACGGCGTCCACCACCAGCAGCACCGCGTCGGCGGTCTTCATCGCCATCTCGGCCTGCGCGGCCACCGACTTCTGCAGCCCCTTGGCGTCGGGCTCCCAGCCGCCGGTGTCCTGCACGGTGAAGCGCCGACCGTTCCAGCTGGCGTCGTAGGACACCCGGTCGCGGGTGACGCCGGGGACGTCCTGCACCACGGCCTCGCGGCGGCCGATGATGCGGTTGACCAGCGTCGACTTGCCGACGTTCGGCCGTCCGACCACCGCCAGGGTGGGGACTGCCTCGTCTGGGCCGTGCTCGTCGCCGAAGTCCTCGGCGGCCACCTCCCAGTCGGTCTCGTCCAGCCAGATGCCGTCTCCGGAGACCAGGCCCTCCTCGCTCACTGTGTTGCTCCTTCTGTTCGGCTCGTCGATGCCACCAGGGCACGGAGCCGGGTGAGTACCTCGTCGATGCTGTGTCCACTGGTGTCCACGGTGACGGCGTCCTCTGCGGGACGCAGCGGCGACGTGGCCCGGGTGGAGTCCAGGTGGTCGCGGCGCTGGACGTCGGCCAGCACCGCCTCGTAGTCGCTGGGCCGGCCCTCGGCGGCGTCCTGCGTGGCCCGGCGCTGCGCGCGGTCCTCCGCCGAGGCGGTCAGGTACACCTTCAGGTCGGCGTCGGGCAGCACCACGGTGCCGATGTCGCGGCCCTCCACCACCATGCCGCGCGGGGCCTGGCGGACGATCTCCCGCTGCAGCGCCACCAGCCGCACGCGCAGCGCGGGCACGGCGGAGACCGCCGACACCGCCTGCGTCACGGCGGCACCGCGGATCTCCGCGGACACGTCCTCGTCACCGAGCTGCACCGTGGGGTGGGCGGGGTCGGTGCCCGAGCGCAGCGCCAGCGTGGTGGTGGCGGCGTCGATGGCGTCCGGGTCACCCAGGTCGACGTGCGCGCGCAGCACCTGCAGGGTGGCCGTGCGGTACATCGCGCCGGTGTCCAGGTACTGCGCACCCAGGTCGGTGGCCAGGCGCCGCGCCACGGTGGACTTGCCGGTGCCGGAGGGGCCGTCCATGGCGATGACGGGACCGCTCACAGGCCGACCACCTTGTACAGGCCGGCGACCTCGCCGCGGTTGAGCACGCGCAGCGAGCCGGGGCGCTGCTCACCCAGCTTGAGCGGGCCGATGTCGGTGCGCACCAGGCGGCGCACCGGGTGGCCCACGGCCTCCAGCATGTTGCGGACGATGTGCTTGCGGCCCTCGTGCAGGACCACCTTCACCAGAGCCTTGCCCTCCCACACGTCCACCACGCCGAAGTAGTCGACCTTGGCCGGGCCGTCCTCCAGCTCCACGCCCTCGCGCAGGCGCTTGCCCACGTCCTTGGCGATGGGGGCGTCGATGTCGGCCAGGTAGGTCTTGGGCACCTCGTAGGACGGGTGCATCAGCCTGTGCGCAAGGTCACCGTCGTTGGTGAGCAGCAGCAGGCCCTCGGTGTCGGCGTCCAGGCGCCCGACGTGGAACAGCCGCTGCCCGGCGGCCACCCGCTCGGCCACCAGGTCGCCCACGCAGGGGCGGCCCAGGTCGTCGCTCATGGTCGACTGCATGCCCTTGGGCTTGTTCAGCGCCAGGTGCACCAGGTCCTCGGTGACCATCACCCGCTCGCCGTCCACCTTGACGATGGCGTTGCGGGGATCGATGCGGCGGCCCTGCGTGGTCACGGTCTTGCCGTCGACCTCGACGCGCCCCTCGGCGATCATCTCCTCGGCCGCGCGTCGGGAGGCAATACCGGCCTGGGCCAGCACCTTCTGCAGCCGGATGCCGCGGGGGTCGATCTGGTCGTTCTCGTGCTCAGGCATTCTCATCCATGTCGATCAGGTCCACTTCGGGAAGCAATGGCGCCAGCGGAGGCAGCTCCGCCAGCGACGACAGCCCGAGTCGCTCCAGGAACAGCTCGGTCGTCGAGTACAGGGTCGCGTGGGTGTCCGCGTCGATGCCGGCCTCGGTCAGCAGACCGCGCGCCAGCAAGGTGCGTACCACACCGTCCACGTTCACCCCCCGTACCGCAGCGATGCGGGCACGGGTCAGGGGTTGACGGTATGCCACCACTGCCAAGGTCTCCAAAGCCGCTCGGGTCAGGCGGCTGCGGGCACCGTCGAGCAGCAGCCGCTCCACGTAGGGGGCGTGCACGTCGCGGGTGAACAGTCGCCATCCGTCTCCGATTCTACGGAGGTCCATCCCGCTGCCCCGCGCGGTGAGCGCCGCCGCCATCCGCTCCAGGCTGGCGCGCACCCGCTCGGCCGGCTCCTGCACCGCCGAGGCCAGCACCTGCTCCGACGCCGGGGCGTCCACCACCAGCAGCAGCGCCTCCAGCGCCGACTCCAGCTCCTGCTCGTCCAGGCCCTGTTCGTCCAGATCCTGCTCGTGCTCGGGGGTGCTCACCCGTAGTCCTCTCCCAGCTCGTCCACGGTCACCACGGCCTGCCCCGACCACTGCACCAGCAGCGGGCCCAGCGCCTCGTCCTGGTCGAAGATCACCGCCGCCTCCCGGTACAGCTCCAGCAGCGCCAGGAACCGGGCCACCACCTGCACCGTGGACTCGCAGTCGGCCACCAGCTCCCCGAACGCCGTCCACCGCTGCCCGCCCGCCGCGCGCAGGCGCTCCAGCAGCAGCGCCGCCTGCTCGGGCACCGACACCTGCGGGGTGTGCAGGTGCGCCAGGCTGACCTCCGGCGGCGGTGGTGCGGGGCGGAACACCGCGGCGGCCACCTCGGCGAAGCGCTGCGGGTCCACGCCCAGCAGCACCTCCGGCAGCAGCGCCGAGAAGCGGTCCTCCAGCGCCACCGAGCGGGGGTAGCGGCGCAGCGCGGCCCGCTCCAGCTCGGCGAACATCGCGGCGACCTGCTTGTAGGCGCGGTACTGCAGCAGCCGGGCGAAGATCAGGTCGCGGGCCTCCAGCAGGGCCAGGTCCTCGGCGTTCTCCACGTCACCGGCGGGCAGCAGCCGGGCGGTCTTGAGGTCCAGCAGCGTCGCGGCCACCACCAGGAACTCGGTGGTCTCCTCCAGCCCGGCCCGCTCGCCGAGCAGCCGGGTGTGGGCGATGAAGTCGTCGGTCACCTGGTGCAGCGCCACCTCGGTGACGTCCATCCGCCGCTGCGTGATCAGCTGCAGCAGCAGGTCGAACGGGCCCTCGAAGTTGGTCAGCCGCACCGTGAACGGGGCGGTGGAGCCGGGCCGAGCACCGACGCCGGGCTCGGGCGCCACGTCCCGCAGCTGCCCGAGGTCGGTGCTCACGGTCTCACCGAGCGATGACCTCGCGGGCCAGCTGGCGGTAGGCCGCCGCGCCGGGCGAGCTGGAGGCCCAGGTGAGGATGGACTCCCCCGCCACCGAGGTCTCCGGGAACTTCACCGTCCGGTTGATCACCGTGTCGTAGACGGTGTCGCCGAACACCTCCACCACGCGGGACATGATCTCCCGGGCGTGCAGGGTGCGGGCGTCGAACATGGTCACCAAGATCCCGGACAGCACCAGCCGCGGGTTGAGCCGGTCGCGGACCTTCTCCATGGTGTCGTTGAGCAGCGCCAGCCCGCGCAGGCTGAAGTACGCGCACTCCATCGGGATGACCACGCCGTCGGCGCAGGCCAGCGCGTTCACGGTGAGCAGGCCCAGCGAGGGCTGGCAGTCGATGAGGATGTAGTCGTAGCGGTCGACCACCTGGCGCATCACGCGGCCCAGGGTCTGCTCGCGGCCCACCTCGTTGACCAGCTGGATCTCCGCGGCGGAGAGGTCGATGTTGCTGGGCAGCAGGTCGACGCCCTCGATCTTGGTCTGCACCAGCACGTCGTCCACGGCGGCGCGCGGCTCCACCAGCAGGTTGTGCACGGTGAGGTCGAGGTCGTGGTGGGCCAGGCCGAGGCCGGCCGACAGCGCGCCCTGCGGGTCGAGGTCCACCAGCAGCACCTTGCGGCCGCACTCCGCCAGCGCAGCACCCAGGTTGATGGTGGACGTGGTCTTGCCGACGCCACCCTTCTGGTTGCACATGGCCAGCACGGTGGCCGGGCCGTGGCTGCTCAGCGGCGGCGGCTCGGGGATCTCGCGGCGCGGGCGGCCGGTGGGGCCGAGCGGGACGTCGGCGCCCGTCGCGTCGGACGCCTGAGGAGCTGCCCCCGGGGGGTTGGCCTGCGGTGTCGACACGGTGGGGTGCCTGCCCTTCGCTGTTGCAGTGCGGCGTTGTTGCCGGCACGAGCCTAGGAGTCGATGGTGTGCGCAAGCAACGCGCCCCGCCCACGAGACGCTGCATTCGTGCCGGTACACCGCGCTCTGGGCCCCTGGCGGAGGCTGCGGGCTCCCCTGCCGGGCCTAGCGGGCGCGGGGGTGCGCGCCGGCCCACACCTCGCGCAGCCCGTCCACCGTCACCATCGTGTACACCTGCGTGGTGGTCACCGAGGCGTGACCCAGCAGCTCCTGCACCACCCGGACGTCGGCGCCGCCGTCGAGCAGGTGGGTGGCGAAGGAGTGCCGCAGGGTGTGCGGGGAGACGTCGGTGGTGATGCCGGCGCGCTCGGCGGCGGTCTGCAGCACCTGCCACGCGCTCTGCCGGGACAGCCGGCCGCCGCGGGCGTTGAGGAACAGCGCGGGCCCGGCCCGGGAGACCAGCGCCGGGCGCCCCCGCACCAGGTAGGACTGCAGCGCGTCCAGGGCAGGGCGGCCCACCGGCACCAGCCGCTGCTTGCCGCCCTTGCCCGCCAGCACCACGGTGCGCGACTCGGTGTCCACGTCGTCCACGTCCAGGCCCACCGCCTCGGAGATGCGGGCGCCGGTGGAGTACAGCAGCTCCAGCAGCGCCCGGTCGCGCAGCTGGCGGGGTCCGGCCGCCTCCCCCGAGCCACTCGCGGCGTCCAGCAGGGCCAGCACCTGGTCCACCGCCAGCGCCTTGGGCAGCCGCTTCGGCCCGCTGGGCGGGCGCACCTCCCGGGCCACGTCCACGGTGGTGATGCCCTCGCTGGCGGCGAAGCGGTGCAGCCCCCGGGCGGCCACCAGCGCCCGGGCGGCGGAGGAGGCGGCCAGCGGCGGCACCCCGTGCTCGGCGTCGCCGGTGCGCAGCGCGCGGACGAAGGCGGTGACGTCCTGCTCCTGCACCGCGGCGAGGTCGGTGACGTCGCGGTTGGCCAGGTGCTGGCAGTACCGGCGCAGGTCGCGGCGGTAGGACTCCAAGGTGTTGCGGGCGCTGCCGCGCTCCACCGCCAGGTGGTCCAGGTAGGTCTGCACCTGGACGGTGAGGGGAGCGGACGGTTCGGGCACGGCGCTCAGCATCCTCTCCACCTGGCTCACCTGGGGCGACCCACCCTGCGCGCGTCGGAACTGCAACCCCCTCAGTGGCTTTGACCACGATATTGTGCGCACATGACCCAGCCAGGCAACGACGGTTCATCCCCAGTCACCAACAACCAGCGAGACGAGACGCGCGCCCTGCTGGGCCAGCACTACGCCCAGGGACGGATGACCGCCGACCAGTACTCCGACCGGATGGGCACCGCCGCCACCGCGGCCACGGTGGACGAGCTGCGGGAGCTGTTCAACGACCTGCCGCACCCCTACCCGATCTCCCTGGGCGGCCAGCACTCCCCCGGCCAGCCGGGACCTGGTCAGCCGGGACCTGCCCAGCCCGGCCCCTACAACAAGCCCGGTCCGGCGCAACCGGGTCCCTACGGCCAGCCCGGTCCGGCCCAGCCGGGCCCTTACGGCCAGCCCGGTCCGGCCCAGCCGGGCCCCTACGGCCAGCCCGGTGCCTACGGCCAGCCCGGCCCCTACGGCCAGCCGGCACCGGCCGGCTACCCGCGACCCGCGGCGGGCGCCCCCTACGGCGTCGATCCGCTCAGCGGAGTGCCGTTCTCCGACAAGGAGAAGCTCACCGCCGGCCTGCTCCAGCTGTTCCTGGGCGGCTTCGGCGTGGGCCGCTTCTACACCGGCCACACCGGCATCGCGGTGGCCCAGCTGCTCACCTGCGGCGGCTGCGGCGTCTGGAGCCTGGTCGACGGCATCCTGATGCTCACCGGCAAGGTCACCGACCCGCAGGGACGCCCGCTGCGCGGCTGAGCCGCTGACCGGCCTGGGCTTGTCGGCGCGCCTAGAGTGCAGGCATGAGTGCTTCGCCGGACCCCGGGCTCATGCGCACGGACGACGCCGAGCGCCACGACGCCCAGCAGGTGCTCGGCCAGCACTTCGTCGCCGGCCGGCTGGACTACGCGGAGTACCAGGACCGGCTCAACGCCGCCACCGCTGCACGCACCCGCAAGGACCTGTGGGAGCTGTTCTCCGACCTGCCCCAGCCACACCCGCGGGTGCTCGGCGCGCTCGGCGGGCCGGACCACCTGGGCCACGGCGAGCTCGCGCCGCCGTACTGGGGCGCCCCTGCCGCCGCGCCCGCACCCCCTGCGCCACCGCGCTTCCCCGGCTTCGCGGCGCCCCCGGCGGGAAGCGGCGCCTACGGGTACCCCGCGCCGGGCCACGGCGGACAGCCCAGTGCCCCCTACGGCGTGGACCCGCGCACCGGCCGCCCCTGCTCCGACAAGGTGCGGGTGACGGCGGGAACGCTGCAGATCGTGCTGGGCTGCCTGGGCATCGGCCGCTTCTACACCGGCCACTACGGCGTGGGCACGGCCCAGCTGCTCATCACGGTGCTGTCGCAGGGCACCCTGGCGCCGCTGGTCATCTTGTGGGGCGTCATCGACGGCATCCTCATGCTCACCGGGTTCGTCTCCGACCGCCGCGGCCGTCCGCTGCGCTAGGCAGGGCCAGGTCGGCTGGTCCTCGCGGTAGCGTGCCGCTCGTGAGTCGCCGAGGCAGTGCCACCCTCGACCGGCGGGTCGCGCTGGGCACCGGGGCGCTCGCGCTCACCGCGCTGGTCGCTGCTGCCGTCGCCACCACCGTCGCCCCCGAGGCCGGCGTGGTGCTGCCCGTTCCGTCGACCACCGCGTGGTTGCTGGGTGCGGTCACGCTGGCGCTGCAGGCCACCGCGCTGCTGTGGCGTCAGGTGGCACCGCGAGCCATCCTGCTCGTCGTCGCCCTCGGGATGGTGCTGTGCGGGCTCTGCGGCCTCGGTGACGCGGTCGGGCTGGCCCAGCTGGCCACCCTGGTCGCGGCCTACACCCTCGGGCTCGCCCAGCCGCTGTCCCGGTCCTGGCCCACCTTCGTCGCGGCGGCGCTGCTCGCCGGTGCCGGCACGCTGGCCAGCAGCCTGGGCAGCGGCGAGCCGGTGGCGCCGTCGGTGGGCCTGGGGCTGCTGCAGGGCCTCAGCACCGTGGCCCTCCCCCTGGGGGTGGCGGTGGTGGTGGCGGCGCGCCGCGAGGCTCGCCTGGCCCGGGAGAGCCGGGCGGCCGCCCTCGAGCGGGAGCACGGCGCGCTGGTGCAGGCTGCCGTCGCCCGCGAGCGCACGGCGATGGCCCGCGAGCTGCACGACATCGCCGCCCACCACCTCTCCGGCATCGCCGTCATGACCGCGGCGATCGGCACCCAGATCGACTCCGACCCCGCTGGCGCCAAGGCCGCGGTGGCGCAGGTGCGGGCGCAGAGCACCGCCGTGCTGCGGGACCTGCGCAGCCTGGTCGGCCTGCTCCGCGAGGACGATGCCCCCGCAGCCGACCCCGGCCGAGTGCGGCCCGAGTCGCTGGCGGGCATCGCCGCGCTCGTCGACGACGTCACCACCGCGGGCCGGGACGTGGGACTGACGGTGCTGGCCGGGACGCGGCCGCTGGGTGAGGGCGTCGGCCCGCTCGCCCAGCTGGGGGCCTACCGGATGGCGCAGGAGGCCCTCGCCAACGCCGCGCGGCACGCCCCCGGTGCACGCACCGAGGTCACCATCGACAACCGCGACCCCGACGCCGTGCTGGTGACGGCGCACAACGGCCCGGCAGGCCCGGCCCCGGCCCCGGCCGACGGGCGGCGTGCCGGGTTCGGCATCGTCGGGATGCGGGAGCGCGCCGAGCTCACCGGGGCGAGCCTCGACGTCGGCGCCACCGCCGACGGTGGGTGGCAGGTGAGCCTCCGGATGCCCCGGGAGCCGCACCGGGCGGACGCGCTCGCGGCGGAGGACGCATGATCCGGGTGGTGATCGCCGACGACCAGGCGCTGGTGCGCGCCGGGTTGCGGACCCTGCTGGACGCCGAGGCCGACCTCGAGGTCGTCGCCGTCGCCGCGGACGGCCACGAGGCGGTGGACGCCGCCCGCGCGCTGCGCCCGGACGTGGTCTGCATGGACATCCGGATGCCCGGCCAGGACGGCATCAGCGCCACCCGAGAGCTGTGCGGGCCCGGGGTGGCCCACCCGGTGCCGGTGCTGGTGCTCACCACCTTCGACGTGGACGAGTACCTCTTCGGGGCGCTGGAGGCCGGGGCATCGGGCTTCCTGCTCAAGGACGCCGAGCCGGAGGTGCTGGTCGCCGCGGTGCGGTCGGTCGCGCGCGGCAACGGCACCCTCGACGACAGCCTCACCAAGCGGGTGCTGCGCGAGGTGGTCACCCGCCGCGAGATCGTCCCCGTCACCGCCGGACGCGCCTCGGAGCTGCTCACCGCCCGCGAGCTGGACATCCTGTTGCTGCTCGCCCAGGGGTTGTCCAACGACGAGATCGCCGCCACCCTGGTGCTGGAGACCTCCACGGTGAAGTCCCACCTGGCCCGGATGATGCCCAAGCTCGGCGTCCGCTCCCGCCTGCAGGCCGCGGTGTGGGCCTACCAGAACAAGGTCGTGGCCGTCCCCGAGTGAGCGCTTGCATCGAAGGATGCAACGTCGCGATCCCCCTCCCACGGCGCTCGAGACGCCGCGCAGGAATTCCTAGGTTCGACAGGTGCCCATCCTGCGACCGAGGAGACCTGCGATGACCGCCTCCACCACCGCCCGGCAACCACTGCCGGACCGCATCACCGCCGCCGCGCTGCGGCTCGTCGACGTCCACAAGCAGCACACCGGTGCCTCGGGGGCGGTGCACGCCCTGCGCGGTGTCTCGCTCACCCTGGACGCTGGCTCCTTCACCGCCGTGATGGGCCCCTCGGGGTCGGGCAAGTCCACCCTGCTGCACTGCGCCGCCGGGCTCGACGTCCCGACCCGCGGCCGGGTCACCGTCGGTGAGCGCGACATCAGCGCCCTCGCCCCCGACGCGCTCACCCGGTTCCGCCGCGACCACGTCGGCTTCGTCTTCCAGGCCTACAACCTCGTGCCACACCTCAGCGTGGCCGACAACATCCAGCTGCCGGTGATGCTGGCCGGGCGCGAGCCAGACCGCGACTGGCAGGCGGAGCTGCTGGACGCCGTCGGCCTGGCCGGGATGGCCGACCGCCGCCCGGGTGAGCTCTCCGGCGGACAGGCCCAACGGGTCGCCATCGCCCGGGCCCTGTTCTCCCGGCCGACGGTCGTCTTCGCCGACGAGCCCACCGGTGCGCTGGACACCCGCACCGGTACCGCGGTGCTGACGCTGCTCCGCGACACCGCCCACCAGCTCGGGCAGACCGTGGTGGTGGTGACGCACGACGCCGCAGTGGCCGCCACCGCCGAGCAGGTGCTGTTCCTCTCCGACGGACGCCTGGTCGACCAGCTCGCCAATCCGACGGCCAAGACGGTCGCCGAGCGCATGCTCGGGCTGGAGCGGTGAGCGCGATGTGGCGCCTCGCCCGCTCCGGTGCCGCCGCGCACCTGCCGAGCCTGGTTGGACCGTTCGTGGTGCTGGCCCTGGCCGGGGTCCTGCTCTCCGGCACCGGCGTGCTGATCGAGTCCGGTCTCCGCTCCGGCGGCGACGCCGGGTTCCTCGTCGTCCTGGCCAGCTCGTTCACCGGGACCGCGACCGTGCTGGTGGTCTTCGTGGTCGCCGCCACCGTCTCCCTCGCCCTGCGCCAGCGCCAGCGGGACTTCGCGCTGCTGCGCGCGGTGGGGGCGACGCGGGGGCAGATCCGCAGCCTGGTCAGCCGGGAGACCGGTCTGGTCACGCTGGTGGCAGCACCGGTGGGCGCGCTGGTCGGCCTGGTCGCGGTGCGTTCCCTGACCCCGCTGCTGGCCTCGTCCCAGATGGTCGACCCGGACTTCCAGCTGACGCTCTCCCCCCTGCCGGTGCTCGGGGCCCTCGTGTTCCTGTTGCCGGTGGCCTGGCTCGCCGCGCGGCTGGCCACCCGCGGCACCCTGCGTGCCGCACCCACGGCGGCCATCGGCGACAGCGTCGTCGAGCCGGTCGGCATCGGCCGCATTCGTCGGACCAGCGCGATCGTCGTGGCGGCGGTGGGCCTGGCCGCAGCGCTGAGCCCGGTGGCCGTGCCCGGCGCCCTGGGCAGCGCCACGGCCGCGGTCTCGGCGTTCCTGCTCATCGGGGCAGCGGCGCTGGCCGGTCCGGTGCTGGTGGCGTGGGTGCTGCACCGCATCGGTCGCCGCGGCGGACCGGCCACGCAGCTGGCGCTGGCCAACACCCGCGGCTTCTCCCGGCGGCTGACCACGGTGGTGGTGCCGCTGGCGCTGGCCCTGGGGGTCGGCACCGTGCAGGCCACCATCGACGACACCATGGTGGTCGCGGGCGCCCAGCAGCTCGCCGACGGGCTGCACGCGGACCTGGTGGTCACCGGCACGGACCTCGAGCGACACCAGCTCACCGCCGTGCCGGGCGTGGAGGTGGCCACCCCGCTGGCCTCCGTGCCCGCCCAGGTGCGCACCGACGACGAGAGCGGGTGGCTCGGCGCCCTGGGCTGGGAGCCCGTGCCGGTGCGGGCCCTGCCTGCCGGCGGCGTCGCGGCGACGCTCGACCCCGGGGTGGTGGACGGCGACCTGGCCGGCCTGGACCGCACCGACACCGTCGCCATCAGCCGCGACGCCCGCCTGGACACCGGCAAGGGCCTCGGCGACACCATCGCGATCCGGTGGGCCGGTGGTGAGCTCACGGTGGCCACCGTGGTCGCGGTGTACGACCGTGGCCTGGGCTTCGGCGACTACCTCACCGGCCAGGGCACCCCCGCCTCGCACGGCGTGGACGTCCCGCCGGACACGGTGCTGCTGCGCACCAGCGACGCCGGCGTCGGGCCCGCCGTCGCCGGCCTCGGGCTGACCGTGCAGGGCGAGCAGGAGCACGTGGACGCCGTGGTGGCCGCCGGTGGCGGCCAGCGCGAGCTGTCCACGATGCTGCTGCTCCTGCTGCTGGCCTTCGTGGGCGTGGCCGCCGCCAACGCCCTGGTGCTCACCACCGCTGGGCGGCGGGCCGAGCTGGTGCTGCTGTGGCGCACCGGCGCCACCCGCCGACAGCTGGTCGCGATGGCCGGGGTGGAGGCGCTGGTCACCGGGGTGGTGGCGTGGCTGATCGGCACGGCCACCGTGCTCCCCGCGGTCCTGGGTGTCAGCGTCGGACTGCTGGGCCCGGCGGTGCCGCCGGTGGACCTGGCCACCTACGGCGCGCTGAGCGCGGCGGTGCTGCTCATCCCGCTGCTGACCGTCGTCCCGGTGGTCGCCCGCGCCGTGGGCCAGCGCCCGCAGGTGCCCTCGCTAGGGTCAGCCACATGACCCAGCTCTACGACCCGTCCCCCGTCGAGCTCGTGCACCTGCAGCGCTGCGTCGAGCTGGCCACCGAGGCACTCGCCGACGGCGACGAGCCGTTCGGGTCGGTGCTCGTCGACGGCGAGGGCCGCGTGCGCTTCGAGGACCGCAACCGGGTGGGCGGCGGCGACGCCACCCGGCACCCGGAGATCGAGATCGCGCGGTGGGCAGCCGCGCACCTGAGCCCGCAGGAGCGCGCCGGCTGCACCGTCTACACCTCCGGCGAGCACTGCCCGATGTGTGCGGGGGCGCACGGGTGGGTGGGGCTGGGGCGAATCGTCTTCGCCGCCAGCTCCGCCCAGCTGTCGGACTGGCTCACCGAGTGGGCGGAGCCGGCCGCCCCGGTCGCCCCGCTGCCGATCACCACGGTGGTTCCGGGGCTGCCGGTGGCGGGCCCGGTCGCCTCGCTCGCCGAGCAGGTCCGGGCCCTGCACGCCCGCCAGCGGGGTCGTCGCTGACGGGCGGGCAGCACCCAGGGTCTAGCTGTGCACCCAGGTTCTAGCTGTGCGCGGCCTCGCCCCGGCGGAGCAGCGCGAACGACTGGTCGGTCCACTCCGCGTCCGGCGTGCGCAGCGGCGTGCCGGTGGCCCGGGCCGCCGACAGCGCCAGCAACCCGCTGACCGCCGCGCAGTTCACGATGTCGCCGGAGAGCACCCGGCGCACGGCATCAACCAGCGGGACCCGCTGCACCACCAGGTCGGCCTCCTCGTGCTCCGGGTCCGGGCGGTCCACCTCGCTGAGCCCCTCAGCCAGGTACACCCGCATGGACTCGTCGCAGAAGCCCGGCGACGGGTCGATGTCCACCAGCACCGACCAGCGCTGCGCAGCCAGGCCCACCTCCTCGGCCAGCTCGCGCTGGGCCGCGGGCAGCGGCTCCTCGTCCACCACGTCCAGCAGGCCGGCGGGCAGCTCCCACAGCCGCCGGCCCAGCGGGTGCCGGTACTGGTGGATGAGCACCACCTGGTCGGCGTCGTCGAGCGCCACCACGGCCACGCTGGCGTGGTGCTCCACCACCTCGCGGGTGGAGGTGTCCCCGCCCGGCATGCGCACCTGGTCGGCACGCAGCGCCAGGATGGCCCCGCGGTACACCACCTGGCTGTCGGCCACGCTGAAGTCGTGGGCTCCCGGCTCGCTCACCTCAGGACGCCGAGGTGGCCGACTCGCGGTGCGTCAGCTCGACCGGCAGCCGCTCGGCCGCCTCGTAGTCGATGGCCGCGCGGATGAACGCCGCGAACAGCGGGTGCGGCCGGGTGGGCCGGCTCTTCAGCTCCGGGTGCGCCTGGGTGGCCACGAAGAACGGGTGCACCTCGGCGGGCAGCTCGACGAACTCCACCAGGGTGCCCTCCGGGGAGGTGCCGCTGAAGCGCAGCCCGGCCTTGGCCAGCTGCTTGCGGTAGGCGTTGTTCACCTCGTAGCGGTGGCGGTGCCGCTCGGAGACCTCGGTGCTGCCGTACGCCGCGGCCACCACCGAGCCCTTGTCCAGCTTGGCCGGGTAGGCGCCCAGGCGCATGCTGCCGCCCATGTCCGCCTCGCCGGCCACGATCTCGGTCTGGTCGGCCATGGTGGAGATCACCGGGTGCGTGGTGTCCGGGTCGAACTCGCTGGAGTTGGCGTCGTCCAGGCCGGCCAGGTTGCGCGCGGCCTCGATCACCACACACTGCAGGCCCAGGCACAGCCCCAGCAGCGGGATACCCCGGGTGCGGGCGTAGCGGATGGCGCCGAGCTTGCCCTCGATACCCCGCACGCCGAAGCCGCCAGGCACCAGCACCCCGTCGACCTGTGACAGCGCGGCGGAGGCACCGGCCTCGGTCTGGCAGTCGTCGGAGGGCACCCAGACGATCTTCACCTTCGCGCGGTGGGCGAAGCCGCCGGCGCGCAGCGCCTCGGTGACCGACAGGTAGGCGTCGGGCAGGTCGATGTACTTGCCCACCACCGCGATGCGGACGTGCTCCTCGGGCTCGTGCACCCGCTTGAGCAGGTCCGACCACACCGTCCAGTCCACGTCGCGGAAGGGCAGGCCCAGCCGGCGCACCACGTAGGCGTCCAGGCCCTCGGTGTGCAGCACCTTGGGGATGTCGTAGATGGAGGGCGCGTCGGGGCAGGAGACCACGCCGTCCTGGTCCACGTCGCACATCAGCGAGATCTTGCGCTTGAGGCCGTCCGGGATCTCCCGGTCGGCGCGCAGCACCAGCGCGTCGGGCTGGATGCCGATGTTGCGCAGCGACGCCACCGAGTGCTGGGTGGGCTTGGTCTTGAGCTCGCCGGAGGGCGCCAGGTAGGGGATCAGCGAGACGTGCAGGAAGAACACGTTGTCCCGGCCCACCTCGTGGCGGACCTGGCGGGCCGCCTCCAGGAAGGGCAGCGACTCGATGTCGCCGACGGTGCCACCGATCTCGGTGATCACCACGTCCGGGGTGTGACCCTGCAGGTCCGGGCCGCTCATGGCGGTGATCCGGGACTTGATCTCGTCGGTGATGTGCGGGATGACCTGGACGGTGTCGCCCAGGTACTCCCCGCGACGCTCCTTGGCGATGACGCTGGAGTACACCTGGCCGGTGGTGACGTTGGCCCAGCTGGGCAGGTCCCGGTCCAGGAAGCGCTCGTAGTGGCCGACGTCGAGGTCGGTCTCGGCGCCGTCCTCGGTGACGAAGACCTCACCGTGCTGGAACGGGTTCATGGTGCCGGGGTCGACGTTCAGGTAGGGGTCCAGCTTCTGCATCGTCACGCGCAGGCCGCGCGACGTGAGGAGCTGCCCCAGGCTGGAGGCGGTCAGACCCTTGCCCAGTGAGGAAGCAACACCGCCGGTGACGAAGATGTGCTTTGCGTGGTGGGCGTTCTGACGTGACTGAGGCAAAGAGGCTCCCGTGAGATGAGGTGCGGTGTCACTCGGTGCCGGCAAGAAACGGCCGTGACTCACGGAACCCCACGCTAACACGCGCGGGCCCCCACGTGCCGCCGCCGCCCCCTCGAGATGATCACTCGAGGGGGCGGCGGCGGTGGTTCTGGGCGGGGCGGCTCAGCCCTGGGTGGGCACCGTCATGCCCTGGGCGTTGCCCGCGGTGCCGTAGCGGCCCGCGCGGCCGTCCAGCTGCTCCTGCAGCCCCAGCACGGCGGTGATCTGTCCGGCGGCGGTGTCCACGTTGTCCACGGTGGTCAGCGCGGCGGTCACGTCGACGTCGGCGCGGGCCACCCCCAGGGGGCCGTTGCCCTCGGCCGAGCCGGTGCGCCCGGCCAGCACCACGCCGGCGCTGCTGCGGTCCAGCGCGGCGGCGAAGCGGGCGATGGTGGAGGCGCGGTCCCCGGCGCCGTCGCCGGTGACCGCTCCCCCGGTGAGCACCAGGCCGAGCTGTCCGGCGGTGGGGGTGGGTCCGCCGTTGCCGACGAACCCGGCGGCCTGCAGGGCCTGCACGGCCACGGCCAGCTCGGCGGGGGTGGTGCGCGGCTTGGCGGTGGTGGCGTCCAGCAGCAGCACCGAGCCCAGCAGCGAGCCGGCCAGGCTGCCGGAGTCCACCGAGCCGGTGGGCAGCTGCACCCCGGCCGGGATGACGTTGGTGATGGTGGAGCGCACCTGGTCGGCGTTGGCCGGGTTCACGAACGCCGGGGTGAGGGCCACCTGGCCGGCCACCGAGCCGCCGGCGTCGGCGATGAGGCGCACCAGCGCGTCCCGGTCGGCGGAGCTGGCGTCGGGTGCGGTGAAGATGACCACGCTGCGCTGGGTGAGCACCGAGCGCAGCGCCAGCGGCGCCACCGCGGTGTCGAAGCCGTTGGCGGCGTTGAGCTGCTCGCGCAGGGCGTTGCGCTCGGTCTCCAGGGCCCGGACGTTCTGCTGCAGCCCGCTCTTGTCGTCGCGCAGCCCGGAGAGCAGCCCGTTGGACACCGAGGTGGAGCCCAGCACCAGGCCCAGCGCCAGGGCCAGGAACACGGCGGCGATCGAGATGATGTGGTGACGCAGGGTGATCATTCGCGCAGCCCCTTGACCCAGTCGTAGAAGCGGTCCCAGAGGTCCACCGCGTTGTCGAGGTACACCTGGCCGGCGTCGGACACCAGCAGCGCCACCACGATGGCGGCGAGCGCGGCGAGCACCAGCAGCAGCACCGTGCCGGCCGAGACCCGGCTGCGGTACAGCGTGGCCACCGCCTTGCCGTCGACCAGCTTGGAGCCGACCTTCAGGCGGGTGAGGAACGTGGAGGGGTTGGAGTCGCGGCGGCCGCTGTCCAGGAACTCGTGCAGGGTGGCCGGCGAGCCGACGCTGACGATCAGCGAGGCGTTGTTGTGCTCGGCCAGCAGCAGCGCGAGGTCCTCGCTGGAGCCCGAGGCCGGGAAGGTCATGGCGCCGATGCCCAGGTCCTGGATGCGCTCCAGGCCGGGGGCGTGGCCGTCGGAGTGCGCGGGCAGCACCACCTGGGCGCCGCACTTGAGGGTCTCGGTGCCGATGCCGTCGGGGTCGCCCACGATGAGGTCCGGGGTGTAGCCGGCGGCCACCAGCGCGTCGGCCCCGCCGTCCACGCCCACCAGGATGGGGCCGTACTCCTTGATGAACGGCTTGAGCCGCTTGAGGTCCTCGGCGTGGTCGTAGCCGTTGCTGACCACCACCACGTGCCGGTCACGCATCTCCACCTGGATCTCGGGCACACCGACGCCGTCCAGCAGCAGCGAGCTCTCCCGGCGGATGAACTCGATGGTGTTGCCGGAGAACGCCTCCAGCTGGTCGACCAGGCCGGTCTTGGCCTCGACCATCAGGTCGGCCACCGACTCCTGGCTCTGCTCGGAGCCCTGCGCCAGCTCCTTCTCGCCGGCGTAGAGCGAGCCCTCGTTCAGGCGCAGCTTGGCGCCGTCCTTGACCCGCCGGAACACCTCGCCGCCCACGCTGTCCACGAGCGGGATGCCCGCCCCCACCAGCACCTCGGGCCCGAGGTTGGGGTAGCGGCCGGAGATGGAGGGCGCGGCGTTGACCACCCCGGCGACCTCGGCGTTGACCAGCGCGTCAGCGGTGGCCCGGTCCAGGTCCATCTCGTCGAGGACAGCGATGTCACCCGGTCCGATCCGACGCAGCAGCCGCGGGGTGTTT
The DNA here is from genome assembly GCF_058133635.1 of Rhodococcus sp. Z6_132. Lineage (NCBI taxonomy): Bacteria > Bacillati > Actinomycetota > Actinomycetes > Mycobacteriales > Nocardiaceae > Rhodococcus > Rhodococcus sp. Z6_132. The sequence continues at coordinate 6,027 of NZ_JBYUNP010000002.1, read as the reverse complement.
CGGTCGATCCTGGCCACTCCTTCGACGCCCGGTAGGACCTCCTGGGAGCGACTGAGCAGGCCGGTGATCTTCATGACCTTGATGATGACTGGCCACTATGGCCTGCCGGTGGAGGCGCGCCGCAGCGGCAGGCCCCGCCCGACCGGCGGTTCTCAGGCGTCGCGGGCCGCGGCCGCGGTGGCCAGCAGCTCCTCCGCGTGTGCCTTGCCGGTCTCGGTGTCCTCAAGCCCGGCAAGCATTCTCGCCAGCTCGGCCACCCGCTCCGGCTGGTCGAGGGTGCGCACTCCGCTGACGGTGACGGTGCCGCCCCTGGTCAGCTTGTCCACCACCAGGTGCCGGTCGGCGAAGGCGGCCACCTGCGGCAGGTGGGTCACCACGATCACCTGGTGGGTGCGGGCCAGGCGGGCCAGCCGCTTGCCCACCTCCACCGCGGCGCGGCCACCGACGCCGGCGTCCACCTCGTCGAAGACCAGGGTGGCGGTGGTGTCGGCCTTGGCCAGCACCACCTCCAGGGCCAGCATCACCCGGGAGAGCTCGCCGCCGGAGGCGCTGCGCCCGATGGGCAGCGCGGGGGCGCCCTGGTGGGCGGCCAGCCGCAGCTCCACCTCGTCCACGCCCGAGTCCCCGGCGTGCACCCGGGCCCCGTCCACCACCAGCGCGGCCGGGTCGTTGTCGGCGGCGGGGCGCACCCCGACGTGCACGTGCAGCTCGGCCTGACCCATCGCCAGCCCGGTGAGCTCGGTGGAGACCGCCTTGGCCAGCTTGGTGGCGGCCTTGCGGCGGGCGGCGCTGAGCTTGGCCGCCGCAGCGGTCACCTCCGCGGCCAGCTCGTCCCGGCGCCGCGCCAGCTCGATGAGGGTGTCCTCGGAGACGTCCACCTCCGACAGCCGCCGGGTGGCCTGCTCGGCCCACTCCAGCACCCCGTCCACGTCGGCGGCGTACTTGCGGGTGAGCGCCTTGAGCTGGGCCTGGCGGGTGAGCACCGTGTCCAGCTCGCCGGGGTCGGCGGGCAGCTCGGCCAGGTAGGCGCTGAGCTCGCCGCCGATGTCGGTGAGCACGGCCTGCACCGCGTCCAGCCGCTGGGCCTGGGCCTGCAGCACCTCGTCCTCGCACGCGGCCATCCGGGCGCGGGCCTGCCCGATCAGGCCCAGGGCACCGCCGGACTCGCCGTCGTCGCTGCCCATCAGTGCCGCCTGCGCGTCGGCCGAGCCCTCCCGGAGCACGTCCAGGTCGCCCAGGCGGCGCACCGCGCGGCTGAGCTCGACGTCCTCGCCGGGGCTGGGCGCGACGTCGGCGATCTCGGCCAGGCCCATCCGCAGCTGGTCGGCCTCGCGGGCGAGCTCGCGGGAGCGGCTGGTGCGCTCGGCCAGCTCGCTGCTCACCTGCAGCCACTCGGTGCGCAGCGCCCGGTAGGTCTTGAGCAGCGGTGCCACCGTGCTCTCCGCCGATCGGTCCAGGGCGGCGCGCTGCTGGTCGCTGCGCTGCAGCCGCAGCTGGTCGTTCTGCCCGTGCACCGCCAGCAGCGGCTCGGTGAAGGAGCTGAGCACCCCGGCGGGCACGCTGCGCCCGCCGAGGTGGGCGCGGGAGCGGCCGTCGGCACTGACCGTGCGCACCGCGATCACGCTGCCGTCGTCGTCGGAGTCGGCCCCGGCGCCCTCGGCGACCTCGGCGGCAGCGGCTCCGGCGGCCTCGGTGAGCAGGAAGCGGCCCTCCACCACCGCCTTGGGCGTGTCGGTGCGCACCCGGGAGGGATCGGCGCGGGCACCGCTGAGCAGGTGCAGCCCGGTGACCACCATCGTCTTGCCGGCCCCGGTCTCACCGGTGAGCACCGTCAAACCCGGGTGCAGCTCCACGCTGGCCTCGGCGATGACGCCAAGGCCCTGGATACGCATCTCCGCCAGCACGCGCCCACCCTAGCCCGCGGCACCGACAGCTCAGCCCTGGTGACGTCCGCGCCAGCTCTGCACCGGCAGGCTGAACTTGTGCACCAGGCGGTCGGTGAACGAGGCGTCGTCGAAGCGGACCAGTCGCAGCGGGCGCTCGCCGCGCACCACCTCCACCCGCGCACCGGCGGGCAGCGGCAGGATGCGGCGGCTGTCGAAGCACAGCACCGCGGGCGGACCGCCGGCGTCGACCTCCAGGGCCACCACCGAGGTGGGGCTGACCACCAGCGGCCGGGCGAACAGGGCATGGGCGTTGCTGGGCACCACCAGCAGCGCCTCCACGTCCGGCCACATCACCGGGCCGCCGGCGGAGAAGGCGTAGGCGGTGGAGCCGGTGGGGGTGGAGAAGAGCACGCCGTCGCAGCCGAAGCCGGACACCGGACGGTCGTCCACCTCCAGGACCACGTCCAGGATGCCGCCGCGGGTGGTCTTCTCCACGCTGGCCTCGTTCAGCGCCCAGCTGCGGCTGACCACGACGCCCTCCACGATGACGGCGGCGTCGAGGGTCATCCGCTCCTCCACGCGGTAGCTGCGGGAGACCACCGCGTCCAGCGCGGTCTCCAGGTCATCGGGGTCGGCCTCGGCGAGGAAGCCGACGCGGCCGAGGTTGATGCCCAGCACGGGCACGCCCACCGACCGGGCCAGCTCCGCGGCGCGCAGGATGGTGCCGTCACCGCCGAGCACCAGCACCAGCTCCACCCCGGCGGCGGCGGTCTCCCCCGCGGCGACGGCGTGGGCGCCGAGCACGCTGGGCAGCGCCAGGTCCTCGGTCTCCTCCACCAGCACGCGGATGTGGATGCCGGCCTCGGTCAGCCGGGCTGCCACCCGCTCGGCGGGGCCGGTGGTCTCGGCGCGGCCGGTGTGCACCACCAGCAGCACCTCGCGCTCCGCGGCCGGCTCCGGCCGCAGCTGCGCGGCACCCTCCACCGTCCGCACCGCCGAGGTGCTCGCTGGGGAGGTGCTCACTGGGGGCCTGCCGCTACAGCCTGTCGCACCATGGTTTCCACCGCGTCAGTATCGACGGTGGTGGCAGCATCGGTGCAAGCGGCATGCAACCACAGGAAGAACTCCACGTTTCCCGACGGCCCGGGCAGGGGGCTGGCCACCACTCCCTTGGTCTGCAGCCCGAGGCCGGCGGCCGTGCGTGCCACGTCCAGCACCGCCTCGGTGCGCAGCTCAGGATCGCGCACCACCCCACCGGCACCCACCCGGTCCTTGCCCACCTCGAACTGGGGCTTGACCATGGGCAGCAGGTCAGCGCCGGGGTGCACGCAGGCGACCAGCGCGGGCAGCACCAGCTTGAGCGAGATGAAGGACAGGTCAGCCACCACCAGGTCCACGCCGCCGCCGATCTGGTCGGGGGTGAGGCTGCGGACGTTGGTCCGGTCGTGCACGTGCACGCGGTCGTCGCTCTGCAGCCGCCACACCAGCTGGCCGTAACCGACGTCGACGGCGACCACCTCGCGGGCGCCGCGCTGCAGCAGCACGTCGGTGAACCCCCCGGTGGAGGCCCCGGCGTCCAGGCAGCGGCGACCCTCGATGGTCAAGCCGGCGGGGGTGAACGCCTCCAGCGCACCGAGCAGCTTGTGCGCACCACGGGAGGCCCACTGCTGCTCGTCGGCCACCTCGGTGACCAGCAGCGGGGTGCCCGCCTCCACGGCGGTGGCGGGCTTGGTGGCCACGGTGCCGGAGATGCGGACCCGGCCGGCGTTGATCAGCTCCACCGCGTGCTCGCGGGAGCGGGCCAGACCGCGCCGTACCAGTTCGGCGTCCACTCGGGCGCGCCGGGCCACGTCAGGCCTTGTCGATCGTGGCGAGGGCGGCGGCGAGGCGCTGGTGCAAAGCCTCCAGCTCGTGCAGCTGCGCCGCCGCGGGCGAGGAATCCTCGGGTGCGTGCGGCCCGTCCGGGCGAGGCTGGGAGGCGAGCACCGCATCCACGTCCGCCGTGATGGCTGCGGGGTCTACCCGGCTCGGACCGGGGCGTGGAGCCGTGCTGTTCACCGCGTCCACGCTATCGGATGGCTCTGACCGCCGACGGGCTAGGCGGTGGTGACGCCCCACGCTCGCAGCGCTGCCTCGGCGCCGGCTCCCTCGGCAGTGACGGTGACGACCGCGCCACCCTGCCAGGCCACCGGGCACGCCGCGCGGAGCCCGTCCCAGGGGTTGGCGGCGGGGTCGTCGCAGGCCACGACGAGGGAGTCGCCCTCGAGGCGGGCAGCCCAGCCGTCGACCGGGCCGATGGCCGCGTCGGTGGCCGGACGGTCCAGCGCGGACAGGTCACCGGCGAGGTAGTCCGGGCGTTCCGTGGCGTCGGCGCGCAGCACGTCCAGCGCGGTGCTCACCCCGGTCATCACCAGCAGGGTGGGCAGCTCGGCGGCGCGCCCGCCGGCGATGTCGGTGTCCAGCCGGTCGCCGATCACCAGGGGGTGCTGGGCACGGGCACGTGCCACCGCGTCGCGCATGATCGGCGGGGCAGGCTTGCCCGCCACCTGGGGCTCGGTGTCGGTGGCCGAGCGCAGCACCGCGACCATCGAGCCGTTGCCGGGCAGCAGGCCGCGGTCGGAGGGCAGCGTGGGGTCGAGGTTGGCAGCCACCCACACCGCGCCGCCCCGGATGGCCAGCGCCGCCTCGGCCAGGATCGGCCAGGCGGTCTCCGGGGAGTGCCCTTGCACCACGGCTGCGGGGCCGGCGGCCAGCTCGCGCACGGGTACCAACCCCCGCTCGCGGATCTCCGCGGCCAGTGCCTCGGTGCCCACCACCAGCACGGCGGCACCGGCGGGCAGCTGCTCGGCGAGCAGACCGGCCGAGGCCTGCGCGCTGGTCACCACGTCGGCGTCCTCGGCGGGCAGGCCCAGCTCGCGCAGGTGCTCAGCCACGTCGCCCGGAGCCCGGCTGGCGTTGTTGGTGACGTAGAGGACTCGCTGCTCGCTCTTGCTCAGCGCGTCCACCGCGCCCGGAATGGCGGTGGGTCCGGCGTAGACCGTGCCGTCCAGGTCGACCAGCAGGGCGTCGAAACCCGCCCGCAGGGTGCTCACTGGTCCTCGTCCCCCTCCAGGTCCCCGATCTTCTCCCCAGATCCGGCGCCCTCGCCGCCCGCGCCCAGCGCAGCCGCGCGGTCCTCGGCATCGGTCTCGCCGTCCTCGTCCGCGGTGGCCGCCTGCATGAACCAGCGGATGGCGTCGTCGGTGCGACCGGCAGCCAGCAGCGCGTCGGCGTAGGCGTAGAACAACCGCGCCGCGGCCGAACCCGTGCGGGTGGGATCAAGCTCCGGGGTCTGCAGCATCACCACCGCGGCGTCGAGCTGACCCAGGTCACGACGGGCACCGGCGGCCACGATGCGCAGCTCCTCGGCGGCCTCCCCGGTCAGCTGACGGGCCTCGTCGGAGCGGGCCAGCTCCAGTGCACGCTCGGGACGTCCCAGGGCACGCTCGCAGTCGGCGAGGACGGCCACCAAGCCGGGCCCACCAGCCATGCGTCGGGCGGCGCGCAGCTCGGCGATCGCCTCGGCCCACTCCCCCGCGTGGTACGCGGCGATGCCGGCGGCCTCCCGCACCACGGCCACGCGGCCGGCCCGGCCGCGCGCGGCGCGGGCGTGCAGCAGGGCTCGCTCGGGATCCTCGTCCACGAGCGTGCCTGCCATCACCAGGTGCATGGCGACCTTCTCCGCGTTGGACTTGTCCAGGCTGAGCAGGTCGCGGCGCACGTCGGGGTCGAGCAGCTTCACGTCGACGTCCTCGGGCAGCGGAGGCTCGGGGGGACGGGGGGTGCGGCGCTCGTCGGAGCCCGATCCCGGGCGTGGACGGGCGCCCCGGTCGTGGCGGGCGCCGCCTGAACCGGTGGGCCGGCCGGACGTGGACCGGTCACGACCTCCCCGCGGGCCGTCGAACGAGCGGCGTCCCGAGCTGTCGGGCGTGTTTCCCACGAGGGATTCCTTCCTGACTGTGAAGCATGCGCTGTGCAGATGAGGGTCGTGAACGCACGAAAGGGGACCCCGGTTATGGGGTCCCCTTTCGTGGTGGTGCAAATGATGTTCGGCGGCGTCCTACTCTCCCACACCCTGTCGGGTGCAGTACCATCGGCGCTG